>NZ_PPHF01000022.1 GCF_002904335.1 Amycolatopsis sp. CA-126428
GTCGACCGTGCCGGCGACGTCGATGCCGGGCGTGTGCGGCAGCACCACCGGGATCGGCCCCTGCATGAACCCACCGCGGATGTTGCCGTCGACGGAGTTGAACGACGTCGCGGCGACCCGGATCCGGACCTGCCCGGCGGCCGGGACGGGCAGCTCGACGTCCTCGTAACGCAGGACGCCGGGATCGCCGTACTCGTGGAACCGCACTGCCTTCATCGAGCTGCTCGCTTTCGTCCGTGATCCACTTCGCCCCCAGGATCGCGGCCGCGGGCCGGATCAGCCTGGGCCGGCTTGGCCCACCTTGACGACGGACGGCCGGGCCGCGGCGCCGACGACCTCGCCCAGCCGGGCCGCGTCGGCCGAACCCGGTGCCGCGGTGAGGATCACCGCCATCAGGTCGTCCCCCGGCACTTCCAGGAGGTGGCCGTCGAGCGTGATGTCCGTGCCGTCCGGATGCTTGAACACCGCGCGGTTCTCGTACGCGGCCACCGGTTCCGGGGCGCGCCACAAGGTGTCGAACGATCGGCTCGTGGTCCGCAGCTCGTCGACGAGCCCGGCGAGCGCCGCGTCCGCGGGGTGGCGCAGGGCGGTGTCCCGCAGCCGGGCGGCGAGCATCGCCCGGAAGCCGGCCGCGCGCTCGTCGGTCCGGCTGATCCCGCGGGGTGCGTTGCGGAACGTGCGCCAGGCGACGTTCCAGTCCCGGTCGTGCCCGGTCGGGCCGCCGGCCTGCAGCGCGAACCACGCACCGTTGACGGCGACCGCGTTCCACGCCGCGTCGGTCAGGAAGGCGGGGGTGCCGCCGAACCGTTCCAGCAGCCGCAGCGCCGCCGCCCCGGCCTCGCGCGGCACCTGCCCGTCCACCGCGGCGTACCCGGCCAGTGCGCAGAGCCGTTCGTAGTCCGCCCGCCCGAGGCGCAACGCCCCGGCGATGGCGGTCACCACCCCGGCCGAGGGGTGGCGGCGCCCCTGCTCCAACCGCCGCACGTAGTCCGCGGACACCCCCGCCAGCTCGGCGAGTTCCTCCCGCCGCAGCCCGCGGGTCCGCCGCCGCCCGCCCGGCAGCCCGGCCACGGCCGGGTCGGTGCTTTCGCGCAGCCGGCGCACCGCGGCGCCGAGATCGTGCAGAGCCATGGCACCAGGTTTACCAGCGGTCCGTCACCGCGCTGGTTCTTCCTATGTGGACAGCTCGGGCGAGGCGCCCGAGGCCGCCCGTCACGGCTGTTTCCGGACCTCGGCGGGCCGGTGGCGGCAGTGGGGCGCCCCGCGCTCCAGCGCCACGCTCTCCGCCGCGGGAGGTCGCGGACGAACCCCAGGTCCGGGATCGCCGGTCCGCCCGGCGATCCGACGAGCAGGCTCGTGCACCCCTCGGCCGCGAAGCGCTCGCTCGGGTCCCGGCGGCTCGCGGTCCGGCCACAGTGGACGCTGCGGCCGGACCGCGAACCGGGGTCAGCTCACCTGGAGGTCGATGCAGGCGTAGAACGCGTTCGCCGTGTCGGCGATGTTCCACACCGCCAAGACCGTCTGGCGGCCCGTGTGGCTGCCCAGGTTCACCTGGTGGGCGACGGTCGACGGCGGCTGCTGGTTGTTGCCGCTCACTTCCGCGATCTTCTGGCCGCCGATGAAGTACTGGTAGTTCGACGTGCGGTGGCGGGCGGTGAAGGTCCAGTTGAAGGTCACCGTGCGGCCGACGCTCGCGGCGCGCCAGCCCTTGCCGTTGTCGTTGAGCTCGGCGAACTGGGCCACGCCTCCGTTGCAGGACCGCAGGCCCTTGGGGCCTTCCACGCTCTGGGGCTCGTACTGGATCTGCCCGCACGCCACGACGTGCTGGGCACACTGCGCCTGCCGGCTGGCCGGCGAGCTGACGTAGCCGTGCGCGCTCGCGATCCCGGCGGGGTTGAGCACCACCAGGACGGGGGCCAGGAGGACACCCGCCGCGGCCGCGACCAGTTTGCGGTTCATACCAGCTCCTTCTCCGGACAGGCTCGCCTCCCGCCGCCGGGCACGGCGAAACCGCGGCCCCGGCCTCGCTGGGAGGTCCGCCGCGACGGGAAGGGTTACGAGCGAAGGAAAATTGTGGTCTAGACCATACGTCGATTCGTGACCCAGGTCAACGGCTGGCAAAGTCCCGATCGATGTTGGTAAGGCGCCAACTGTCACCCGGTGTTCCGTTGAGCGGGACCGCACCGGCCGGACCGGCGGCGAGGCGCGGGACGCGTGCCTCTAGGATCACGCCGGTGACCACCTACGACGACACGTTCGAGCACCTCGACCCCTCGGCCCTGCCGGAGCGGCAGCAGCGGATCCTGGTCGCGATCCGGGACTGGGTGGTCCAGTACGGCTACTCCCCCAGCACCCGCGAGCTCGGCGAGGCCGTCGGCCTGCAGTCGACGTCGTCGGTGTCGAAGCACCTGGCCAGCCTCGAAGACAAGGGTTACCTGCGCCGCGGCGCCACGGTGTCGCGCCCGATCGACGTGCGCGCGTTCCTGAACGGCCCGGCCGCCGCCGAAGACGGCGATTCGGTGCCGGTGCCCGTGGTCGGCGACATCGCGGCCGGCACCCCGATCTCGGCGGTCGAGCACACCGACGACGTCCTCAAGCTGCCCCGCGACCTCACCGGCCGCGGCACGGTGTTCGGCCTGCGCGTCCGCGGCGACTCGATGATCGACGCGGCCATCTGCGACGGCGACATCGTGGTGGTCAAGCAGCAGTCCGAGGCCCATTCGGGGCAGATCGTGGCGGCGATGATCGACGAAGAGGCGACGGTCAAGGTCTACCGCCGCCGCAACGGCCACGTGTACCTCGAGCCCCGCAACCCGGCCTACGACGTCATCGACGGCGACCGCGCGGTCATCCTCGGCACGGTCGTGTCGGTGCTGCGCAGCGTCTGACTCACCAGGTGACCGGCAGCTCGTACACGCCGTACACCGACCCGTCGTGCTTGAACGGGATCTTCCCGGGCTCGGTGGCCAAGGCCAGCGCCGGGATCCGCCGGTACAGCGTGCTGTAGACGACCTGCAGCTCCAGCCGGGCCAGCGGCTGGCCGAGGCACTGGTGGACGCCGAAGCCGAAGGCCACGTGGCGGTGCGCGTCGCGGGTCAGGTCCAGCCGGTCGCCGTCGGGGAAGACGTCCGGATCGCGGTTGGCGATGTCGTTGGCCATGATCAGGCCGTCGCCCGCGCGGACGGTCTCCCCGGCGATCTCGATGTCCTCCAGCGCGACCCGGCGGCGCCCGTTGTGCGTGATGTTCAGGTAGCGCAGCAGTTCCTCGACCGCCGACGCGACCAGGGCCGGGTCGTCGCTCTCGCGCAGCAGCGCCAGCTGGTCCGGGTGCTCCAGCAGGGCGAGCGTGCCCAGCGCGATCATGTTCGCCGTCGTCTCGTGGCCGGCGATGAGCAGCAGGACCCCCATCTGCGCCGCTTCGACCCGGGTCAGCTCCCCCGCCGCGACGCGGCCGGCGAGCCCCGAGAGCAGGTCGCCGGTGGGGTGTTCGAGCTTCTCCCCCACCAGCCGGTCGAGGTAGCCGATCAGCGCCTGGTGCCCGGCGGCCCGCTCCTCGGGCCGGGCGTCGCGGCGGATGATGACCTTGCTGCTCTCCTGGAAGAAGCCGTGGTCGGCGTACGGGACGCCCAGCAGCTCGCAGATCACCAGTGACGGCACCGGCAGCGCGAACGCCTCGACGAGGTCGACCGGCTTCGGGCCGGCCAGCAGCTCGTCGATCAGGTCGTCGACGATCTTCTGGACGGCCGGGCGCATCGCGGCGACGCGGCGGATCGTGAACGGCGCCGTCACCATCTTGCGCAGCCGCGCGTGCTCGGGGTTGTCCATCAGGATGAAGCCGATGCCGGTGCCGCCCTTCGGCAGCGGCGCCGGGCTCGGGTACCCCGGCCGCGTGATGTCGGCGCTGACGCGGGGGTCCGCCAGCAGCGCGCGCTGGTCGGCGTAGCGGGTCACCAGCCACGGCGTGCTGCCGTCCCACAGCCGGACCCGCGCGAGCGGGGTCTCTTCCTGCAGCGCGCGGGCGGCGGGCGGCGGGTCGAACGGGCAGCCCGCGGCCCGGGTCATCGGGAACTCGGGGATCTCGGCGGTGCTCGTCATCGGTCCTCCGCGGTGGCCGTCGGTTCGTGATCAGTCAACCGAAGACTGCTACGCTAAGTCAAGCGACTGATTTAAATCGGCCGCGTCACCCCACTTCCCCGGAGGACCGCTCGTGCCCGACCCATCCACGTCCGCCCGGGAGGCCTCGCCGCGCGCGAACCTCGTCGTCGCGGTCCTCGCGCTCGCGGGCATCACCGTCTCGCTGATGCAGACGCTGGTCATCCCGCTGATCCCCGCGCTGCCCGGGCTGCTGCACGCCTCCGCGGCCGACGCCACCTGGGCCATCACCGCCACCCTGCTCGCGGGCGCGGTGGCGACGCCGACCATGGGCCGGCTCGGCGACATGTACGGGAAACGGCGGATGCTGCTGATCAGCCTCGGCGCGCTGGTCGCCGGCTCCACGATCGGCGCCCTGTCCGACAGCCTGGTGCCGATGGTCGCCGGCCGGGCCCTGCAGGGCCTCGCCGCCGGCGTCATCCCGCTCGGGATCAGCATCATGCGCGACGAGCTGCCCGCCGAACGGCTCGGCTCCGCCACGGCGCTGATGAGCGCGTCACTCGGCGTCGGCGGCGCCCTGGGCCTGCCCGCCGCGGCACTGCTGGCCGAGAACGCCGACTGGCACGCGCTCTTCTGGACCGCGGCCGGCCTGGGCGTGGTCGTCACGGCGCTGGTCGTCGCGCTCGTGCCGGAGTCGCCGGTCCGGACCGGGGGCCGGTTCGACGTGCCCGGCGCGGCCGGGTTGTCGATCGCGCTGGTGTGCCTGCTGCTGGCCATCTCCAAGGGGGCCGACTGGGGCTGGGGCAGCGCGGCGACGCTGGGCCTGTTCGCGGTCGCCGTCGTCGTCCTGCTGCTGTGGGGCCGCTGGGAGCTGCGGACGGCGCGGCCGCTGGTCGACCTGCGGACGACCGCGCGGCGCCAGGTGCTGCTGACCAACATCGCCTCGGCGGTGTTCGGCTTCGCGATGTTCGCGATGTCCCTGGTGCTGCCGCAGCTGCTGCAGCTGCCGGCGGCCACCGGGTACGGCCTCGGGAAGTCGATGCTGGCGGTGGGCCTGGTGATGGCGCCGTCCGGGCTGGTGATGATGGCGCTGGCCCCGGTGTCCGCGCGCATTTCCGCCACGCGCGGCCCGAAGACGACGCTGATGCTCGGCGCGGTGGTCGTCGCCGCCGGGTACGCGCTCGGGATCGTCCTGATGAGCGCGGCCTGGCACCTGGTGCTGGTCTCGAGCATCATCGGCGCGGGCATCGGGCTCGCCTACGGCGCCATGCCGGCGCTCGTCATGGGCGCGGTGCCGGTGTCGGAAACCGCGGCGGCCAACAGCCTCAACACGCTGATGCGCTCGATCGGCACGTCGGTTTCCAGCGCCACCGCCGGGCTGATCCTCGCCCGGCTGACGATTTCGTTCGGACCGGCGACCCTGCCGTCCCAGAACGGGTTCCGGCTGGTGCTGGGCATGGGCTCGGCGGCGGCGCTGATCGCGCTGGCCGTGGCCGCGTTCCTGCCGCGGCGGTCCCCGGTGGCGGCGACTCCGGCGCCGGTTGCCGTGGCCGGCCGCTGACCGTCAGCCCGCCGGCCGGTGCGCGCGTGGTGCACGTCCGGTCAGCGGCGGGCGGAAACCTTCGGGTCAGCGCCGGGCCACGACGGTCCGGCACCGACCTTCGGGAGCCGGAAATGACGAAGAACGCTTTGGTGACGGGGGCTTCGCGGGGCATCGGCCGCGCGGTGGCGCTGCGGCTGGCCGCGGACGGGGCGGTGGTCGCGGTGCACCACGGCGGCAACGAGGTGGCGGCCAAGGAAACGGTGTCCCTGATCGAGAACGCGGGCGGCCACGCCTTCCCGGTGGCGGCGCGGTTCGGTGAGCCGGGGGCGATCGACCGGCTGGCCGAGGCGGTCACCTCGGCGTTCGGCGGCGGTTTGGACATCCTCGTCAACAATGCGGGCATCAGCTCGCACAGCCCGATTGGCGACTTGACCGAGGAGGAACTCGACCGGCTTCTCGCGGTGAACGTGAAGACGCCGATGCTGCTGATCCAGCGGCTGCTGCCGGTGCTCAACGACGGCGGGCGGATCGTGACGGTCGGTTCGATGGCGACGCGGATCGCGGTGTCGTCGCAGATCGGTTACACGGTGAGCAAAGCGGCGGTCGCGGCGTTGACGCCGACGTTGGCGAATGAGCTGGGTTCTCGGGGGATCACGGTCAATACGGTGGCGCCGGGGCCGATCCGGACGGATATGACGGAGCCGATGCTGTCGGTTCCGGAGGCGGCGGCCGGGCTTGCCGCGATTGCGGCGCTGGGGAGGGTTGGGGAGCCGGAGGATGTGGCTGAGGTGGTGGGGTTTTTGGCCGGGGCCGGGGGGCGGTGGGTTACTGGGCAGACCTTGGATGTTTCGGGCGGGACGTTTCTTGGGCCGATCGCTGGTGGGTGAGGGTTTTTGGTGTGCGGGTGTGTGGCGGATCTGTGGTCTGGCGCGGGAGGTCTGTGCGTAGTCACGCGAAACCCGCGGCCAGTCAGCGAAACCCGCGCGCAATCTCACGAGAGCCGTCCTCAGCCAGGCGAGACCCACGCGCAATCCCACAAGAGCCCTCCTCAGTCACGCGAAACCCGCGCTCGACCACGCGAGTTGCTGCTCGGCTGTGTGATTAGCGGGGCATCTCCCGTGAGCCGGGAGGCATCATGCGGATTCTCGTTCCGCCGACCCGAACGCCGGATTGTTCAACGGCCGTCACGCCGCGTCAAGGCGGGAAAGCGTGCCTTGACCCGGCG
>NZ_PPHF01000023.1 GCF_002904335.1 Amycolatopsis sp. CA-126428
GTCGACCGTGCCGGCGACGTCGATGCCGGGCGTGTGCGGCAGCACCACCGGGATCGGCCCCTGCATGAACCCGCCGCGGATGTTGCCGTCGACGGAGTTGAACGACGTCGCGGCGACCCGGACCCGGACCTGCCCGGCTCCGGGGACGGGCAGCTCGACGTCCTCGTAACGCAGGACGCCGGGGGCACCGTACTCGTGGAAACGCACTGCCTTCATCAGACTTCTCGCTTTCAGGTCGTGTGCTTCGAAGTTGAAGCAACTGAGGACGACCGTACTCGTGCTTCAAATTCGAAGCAAGTGACACCGCTCACCCTGGCCCGCCGCTGCCCGATCGATCTCTTCGAATTCGAAGCAGTACACTCGGGGCATGTCTGACGCACCGCCGTCGCTCGACCCCGTGCAGCTCGGCGCCTACTTCGACCTCATCGAGGTGACCAGCCTGCTGCGGCACGCGGTCGAGCAGCAGCTGCGCGAGGCCGGCGACCTCAGCTACGTGCAGTTCCAGCTGCTGGCCCGCCTCGGCGACGCCCCGACAGGCAGCCACCGCATGACCGACCTGGCCGACGGCGTCGTCTACAGCCGCAGCGGCTTGACCTACCAGGCGGGCCTGCTCGAGAAGGCGGGCTTGGTCGTGCGCGTCCCTTCCGCGGACGACGAGCGGAGCACCACGGTGACCATCACCGACGCCGGACGCGAGCGGCTCGCGCAAGTGCTGCCCGGGCACGTCGAGGTGGTCGGCGGCCTGCTCTTCGAGCCGCTCTCCCACGACGACGTCAAGACCCTGGCCGGCCTGCTGGCACCGGTGCGCGACCACATGCGCTCGGCGCCGCCGCGCTCGGCAGCGCCGCGCCGCCGCAAGGGCGAAGCCACCCGCGATCGGCGCCACTGACATCCGAGCGCTCCGGCCAGGCTCGAGCGCGACGGCCCGAAGCAGTGGATGAGCCGGCACATCCGGAGAACGCGGCGAAACTCGTGGCCGTCGATCGTTCTGCCTACCGTCTGCGCGGCACGAGTCCGGCCTCGAAGGCGATGATCGCCAGGTGGACCCGGTCCCGAGCCTCGAGCTTGGCGAACAGGCGCGCCACATGAGTCTTCGCCGTCGCGGTGCTGATCACCAGCCGCTCGGCTATCTCGGTGTTCGACAGACCCTGGCCGACCAGTGCCAGCACCTCGCGCTCGCGGTCGGTGATCTCCGCGAGGAGACCTGAGTCCGCGGCGGGCTCGGTATCCGATCGGGGGGCCGCGGGGACTCCGGCGAAGTCCGCGATCAGCCGCCGGGTCACGCTGGGCGCGATCAACGCGTCGCCGGCCGCCACCACGCGGATCGCGTCCAGGATCGCGTTCAGGGCCATGCTTTTGAGCAGGAATCCGCTGGCTCCGGCGCGCAGTGCGCCGTAGACGTACTCGTCGTCGTCGAAGGTGGTCAGTACCAGGACCTTGGGCGGGTCCGGCTCGGCGGTCGCCTGCCGGGTGGCCTCGATCCCGTCCATGCCCGGCATCCGGATGTCCATCACCACCACGTCCGGCCGCAGCTCACGCACCAGACGCATCGCCTCGCGGCCGTCGCCGGCCTCGCCGACCACCTCCAGGTCGTCGGTGTCGCCGAGCAGGATCGCGAGCCCGACCAGCATCAGCGGCTGGTCGTCGGCCAGCAGCACCCGCACGCTCACGCCGGAAGCCTCGCCGCCACCCGGAAGCCGCCCTTCGGACGCCGGCCGGCGCTGAACTGGCCGGACAGCAACGTCACCCGCTCGCGCATGCCCAGCAGGCCGAAGCCGCGCTCGCCGGGCTGGGGACGGCCCGGCGCGCCGAGGCCGTCGTCCCCGTCGTCCACCACCTCGATCGTCACGCCCTCCGGCTCGTACCCGACCGCGACCCGGCACGTCCGCGCCCCGGAATGCCGCACCACGTTCGTCAGCGACTCCTGGATGATCCGGAACGCCGACAGTTCGATCTCCGGCGGCAGGGGACGCTGCTCGCCCCGCCAGGTCACGTCGACCCGCACCCCGGCGCCGGCCGTGTGTTCGGCGAGCTGCGGGACGTCGGCCAGGCTGCCGGCCGGCGCCAGCGGAGCGGCCGGCGGCATCGCGTCGTCCGGCTCGGCGTGGCGGAGTGCTCCGAGCATGCGCTGCAGCTCGAGCAGCGTCTGGCGGCTGGTGGTCTCGATGCCGGTCAGCGCCTGGCGCGTCTGCTGGGGCTTGGTGTCCACGACCCGCGCCGCCGCGCCCGACAGCACCGTGATGACCCCGATGCTGTGGGCGACGCTGTCGTGCAGTTCGCGGGCGATCCGCAGCCGCTCGGTGATGACGGCGCGGGCCGCGGTCTGCTCGTGCAGGGCGTCGAGGTATTCACGGCGTTTGCGATACACCCCGCCGAAGACCCACGCGACCGCGAACCACAACGCGTACTGCCCGGCCCACTGGAACGTGTCGCCGAGGTTCTCCCCGGGGTAGACGTCGATGTTGTTGACGAAGACGGCCGCGACGGCCGCCACGGAGCCGACGGCGGCAGCCCTCGGCCGCCGGACGGCGAGGTGCCCGCCCAAGACGACGAGCACGACGAAGACGGCCTCGGACCGCACGCCGAAGAGGTAGCCGAGGACCGATTCGCCCAGGAGCGCCGCGAAGACCGCCGCCGGCAGCCGGCGCATCAGCAGAACCGGAAGGGCGAGCACGACGCACAGACCCATCATCGGGACGGGGCCGAGGCCGGGAAACCGGAACAGGCTGCGGTGACCCGGAACCTGCGCGATCGACCAGCAAAGCGTCACAGCGTAGAAGCAGGCGGTGGCCAGCACCACGGCCTGTGACATCAGCCAGGTCATGCGCTTCGATGTCGAGAGACGCTGGAGAAGCTCTTCCATGCGGAGATCGTATTCAGGGGCGTCGGCTCCGCGCGTCGTCCCGGGGATGTACCCGCCGTACACCCCCGGGCCGACGGCCTGGGAACGGTGCCATCCGCCGGCCGACGCGGCGGACAGCATTCTGTTCGTAGGTTCGTGACCATGACGAACGCACCCGGTGTCCGAAGCCCGCGACGTCTCGGCAGGGCCTTCGCCACCGCGGGCCTGATCATGATCCCGTGGCTGTTCTACCTGTCGATGTCCTTGCCGCAGAAGGCGATGAACAGTCACTGGGCCCTGGGCTGGGTCGGTCTGGACAGTGGCGAGGCACTGGCCTTGTGCGCCACCGGCCGATTCCTGATGCGGGCGGACAACCGCTGCACGCTGACCGCCACCGCGGCCGCCGCGCTTCTCCTGGCCGACGGCTGGTTCGACGTCACCGCGGCGGCACCCGGGGGCGAGCTGGCTCTCGCGATCGTGCTGGCCGCATGCGTGGAAATTCCCCTCGCCATCGTGTGCGCCGTCTTGGCCTTGCGACTGATCCGCCACCCGTTCCCGAAGTCCGAAACCTCCTTGATCGACCCGTTGACAGCCCAGTCGACCTGACGCTTCGCTCTCAAGAGCCGGCTTGGCCGGTGACGAGTCCTGGGAGCGAACCGCGGTGCTTCCGCAGCCGTCTTTACCATGTGGCGGTGCACCGGGGGCAGAGGGCGTTGGCCGAGATGCTGGCAGGGCTGCGGAGCGGCCGCGGTCTCTCGCAGGAGCGGCTGGCGGAGCTGAGCGGGATCAGCGTCCGCGCGATCGGGGAGATCGAGCGGGGCGCCACCCGGCGTCCGCAGCGCGAAACACTGCGTGCGCTCATCGGGGCGCTGGGCCTGACGCCGGAGGAGCAGGAGGCGTTCGCCCGGTCCGCGCGGACTGCGCCGCCGCCGGACACCCGCCGCAGGCGGACGGCGGCCCGCCCGGCCTTGCCCGCACCGGTCACCTCGATCGTCGGCCGGTCCGACGATCTCGCCGCGGTGCTCCGGCTGGTCCAGGATCCGCCGGTGCGGCTGGTCACGATCACCGGCACCGGCGGGGTCGGCAAGACCCGCCTCGCCCTCGAGGCCGGCTGGCGGGCGGCGAGCCGGTTCGAATCCGTGCACGGCCTCGACCTGAGCGCCCTGCGGGACGCCGACGACGTCCCGCAGGCGCTCGCCGAGTCCCTGCGGACGCCCGACCCGGCCACGCTGATCGGCGACGGGCGATGGTTGCTGGTGCTCGACAGCTTCGAGCACGTGGCCGCGGCGGCCACCACCGTGGCCACGCTGCTGGCCGGGTGCCCGGAGCTGACCGTCCTGGTGACCAGTCGCTCGCCGTTGCGACTGCGGGGAGAACACCTCTGGCCACTGGCCCCGCTGTCCACTCCGGACAGTGATGACCCGGCGGCCCTGGCCGGCAACGCGGCCGTCCGGCTGCTGGTCGAACGCACCACCGCGGTCCGGCCCGGGTTCGCGCTCACCGGGGACAACGCGGTCGCGGTCGCGGCGCTGTGCCGCCGGCTCGACGGCCTGCCGCTCGCCCTGGAGCTGGCCGCCGCGCGGCTGCGCACCCAGGCACCGGCCCAGGTGCTCGCCCAGGTCCGCGACCTGCACGGCGACACGGTGGACCTGGCCGACCGGCACGTGAGCCTGCGCCGCACGGTCGAATGGAGCACCCGCGGGCTCACCGATCCCGACCGGCGGTTGTTCGGCCTGCTGGGCGCGTTCTCCGGCGGCGCCGACCCGGTCGACGTCGAGGCCGTGCTGGGCGCACCGCCGCTTTCGCTGGCGACGCTGGCCGCGCACAGCCTGGTCACCGTCACCGAACGGGCCGGCTACCCCCGGATCGGCATGCTGGACACCATCCGCGAGGTCGTCGAGGACCAGCTCACCGGAGCAGGCGATCGCGCCGCGCACGCCGCGCACTTCCTGCGCCTGGTCCGCGAGGGCGATCCCCGGCTGGGCGATGAGCAGGACAACGTCCGGGCCGCGATCCAGCAAGCCGTCGACGCCGCGCCGGCCCTGTTGTGCGGGGAAACCGTGCGCGCACTGACCAAGCACTACGTGGCCCGGGGGCGGTTCGCCGAGGGACGGCGGATGCTCACGGGGGCGGCCGGCGCCGCGCCCACCGAGCAGGCCCGGGCGTGGGCGTGGCACGGCGCCGCGGTCACCGCCAACGAGAGCGGCGACCCGGAGGCGGCGCTGGCTCTGGCCGCGTCCGCCGCCGGGGCGTTCGGCGCCGACCCGGACGGCCGGGCCGCGACGCTGACCCTGATCGGCAACGCCCACAAGTTCGCCGGCCGGTACGACGACGCCGCGGCCGCGTACACCGGCGTGCTGGACCAGGCGAGGACCACGGGCGACGCGCGTCGCGAGACGATCGCGCTGAACAACCTGGGCGCGCTGGCGCACGACCGCGGCGCGTTCGCCGAAGCGATCGAGTATCACGCCGCCGCGCTGCGCCGTAAGCGCGAGCTGGGCGACCGGCGCGGCGTCGCGGTGGCTCAGCTCAACCTCGGCGCCGTGCGGAACGACACCGGCGACCACGCCGGCGCGGCCACCCTGCTGACCGAGTCCGCCGCCACGTTCGCCGCTCTCGGCGAACCGGGGTCGGAGGCCTTCGCGCTGGCCCTGCTGGCCCAATCCCAGGCCGGCCTGGCCCGCTGGGCCGACGCCACCACCACCGGCCGGCGGGCGCTGGAGCTGGCCCGGCGGGCCGAACACGCCCAGGCGACCGGGCTCGCGCTGCTCGCCCTCGGCGAGACGGCCGCCGCCGGCGGCGACCCGGACACCGCCGCCCGGCTGTTCCGCGAGGCCCTGACGTTCCCCATCGGCCTGCCGGACCAGGCCCGCGTCCGCGCGCACCCGGCGATGGCCGCGAACCGCTGATCGGCAGGAAACAGTTCTGCCGGCTTTTCCGCCGGTTCTTCCTGGAACCGGACGTGGGGTGATCCCTAGGGTTCGCGCATGCTTCAGCTACCTCGCGTGATCCGCGCCGCCGTACTCGTTCCGCTCGCGACCGCCGCACTCGTGCTGACCGGTGCCGGGCCCGCCCACGCCGACCGGACCATCTACCCGCCGGTGAGCGGCGACGTAGTGGCCTGGCAGACCAACGAAGGCAGCTGGACCGGCGGCAGCCCCAAGTGCGTGCAGGTCGACAAGGGGCGGCTCGACGACTTCGCGCCGGTCGACCAGCTTTCGTGCGCGTACGGCAACAACCAGCGCTGGCGGATGGGGCAGGCCACGGACGATCCCGCCGTGTTCTGGCTGCAGAACGTGCGCACCGGCAAGTGCCTGGACGACTACGCCTACGGAACGAACCAGGGAAATCCCATCATCCAGTACACGTGCCTCGTCGGCACGAACCAGCAGTGGCGGATGCTCTGGGACTACTACAACGGCGTCGCGGAATTCCAGAACGTCAACAGCGGCCTGTGCCTTTCGGTGGACGCCATCAACACCGACAACTACCGCCGGTTGGTGCAGAACCCCTGCTACGGCTTCATCAACGAACGGTTCCAGCCGGTCTGGTGAACCACGGGTTTCTTTTCGAACAGAGAAAGGCAATGATGAGAACTCACCGAACCGGCCGCGGCACGGCCGGACTCGCCCTGTGCGCGGCGGCCATCGCGGCGCTGGTACCGGGGGGCACTGCGGACGCCGCGACCGAGGCCGCCACCACGTTGATCAGCGTCGCCGTGGACGGCAAGCCGGGCCACGGGGTGAGCGGGGAGCCGTCGGTGTCCGCCGACGGACGGTACGTGGCCTTCCGGTCCTCGGCCCGGAACCTCGTCGGCGGCGACACGAACGGAGTCGACGACGTGTTCGTGCGGGACCGGGTGGCCGGGGTGACCACCCGCGTCAGCGTCGACCGCAACGGTGCCGAGGGGAACGGCGCCAGCTGGGCACCGTCCATTTCGGCCGACGGCCGGTACGTCGCGTTCGTGTCGGACGCGACGAACCTGGTTCCGGGCGACACCAACGTGTTCCGGGACGTGTTCGTCCACGACCGGCTGATCGGGTGGACGAGCCGGGTCAGCGGCGGGTTGCTGGGCGCCCCGGGCAACGACGACAGCCTCCACCCGGCGATCTCGGCCGACGGGCGGTTCATCGCGTACGACTCGTTCGCCGGCAACCTCGTCGCCGGCGACACGAACCGCGTCCGGGACGTCTTCGAGTACGACCAGCAGCTGGACCGGACCGTCCGCGTCAGCGTCGATTCGAGCGGCACGGAGGTCAGGGGCGCGAGCCGGCTGCCGTCGATCTCGGCCGACGGCCGCTCCGTCACGTTCGAATCCGACGCCACGACCCTGACCGGCTCCGACACGAACCAGGCGACCGACGTGTTCGTGCACGACAAGCTGACCGGGCTGACCGATCGGGTGAGCGTCAACGCCCACGGTGACCAAGGGCAAGGCGCCAGCAATTTCGCCACGATGTCGGCCGACGGGCGTTACATCGCCTACCAGTCGGCCGCGGGGAACCTGCTGCCGATTCCGGGGGACACCAACGGCAAGGTCGACAACTTCCTCCTCGACCGGCAGACGTCCGCGGTCACCCGGCTGAACGTCCTTTCCACGGGCGGCCAGGACATCGACGGCACCACCCAGGGCGTCCGCCCGTCGATCTCGGCCGACGGCCGCTACACCGCGTTCGACTCCTTCGCGTGGAGACTCGTGCCGTTCGACCGCAACAGCTCCGGCGACGTGTTCGTCCGCGACCGCGACACGGCGACCACGACCCGGGCCAGCGTCGCCGCGAACGGCTTGGAGGGCAACGGAAACTCCGCGACACCGTCGATCTCGGCCGACGGCAAGCACGTCGCGTTCCAGTCCGTCGCCACCAACTTCGCGACCGGTACCGACATGTGGACCCCCAACGTGTACCTGCGCGACCTCGGCTGACCGGGGCAGGACCGGGGTCGGCGCCTCTTCCCGTCAAGGGTCGAGGCGCCGCCCCCGGTTGAAGTCATCAGCGCTGGAGGGTCAGCACGCCCGGTCGCCAGGGCAGGTGGTTGTAGTCGGTGCCGTCGGAACTGGGGTTCCTCCCCTGGTGGAGGAGCTGCAAGTTGCACGGATCGATCGTCTTGGTCTGGTCGGGGTTGGTGCGGACCAGGTCGCCGTGGCTGATGTCGTTGGTCCAGGTCGCGCCGCTGTTGGCCTTGCCGGCGAAGGGATTGCTCTCGGTGGCGGCCTGCGGCGTCCACGAGCCGCCCAGGCTGGTGGCGGTGAACGAGCGGAAGTAACGGCCGTTCGCCCCCATGGCCTCGACGAGCATCAGGTACTGGTTCTGGTCCTTGACCTTGTACACCTCGACCGCCTCGAAGAGGTTGGCCGTCGTGTCGCTCATGATCGTCGTGTAGTCCGAGCCGAAACTGCCCGGGAAGTTCCCGATCGGCATGCTCGCCCGGTAGATCTTGCCGTTGTCCCCGGCGAAGAACAGGTACATGTTCGTGCCGTCGCCGATGAGGGTCTGGTCCAGGGGAGCGCCGCCGGGGATGGTGCCGGTGAACAGCGTTTGCGGTGCGGACCAGCCGTTGGCGTTGGCCGGGTCGCTCGAGGTGCGGTAGGAGAAGGTGGTCGGTCCCCACTGGTAGGCGAGCACCCAGATGTTCTTCGGGGCGAAGTAGATCAGCGTCGGCGCGACGGTGCCGGTGTTCATCCCGTTCTGACTCGCCGAGGCCATGTCGGACCAGTTCGTGAAGGTCCCGAAGTTCATCGAGCCGTACGACCCCGACGTGTCGGTCGTCGACCCGTAGACGAGGTGCTTGCCGTTGTAGACGACGTTGGTGAAGTCCTTGAGCGCCAGCCAGCCCGCTTTCGGGTTCGCCAGCGGGCCCGTCGAGGACCACCGGTAGGTCGACGGGAGGGGACACGAAGTGGTGTCGCCCAGCCGGACGAGCTGCCACTGCTGGTTGGCCCCCTGCCAGTCGCCGTACTGGACGACGGCCGCGCCGTCCGCGGTCGACGCGCCCGTCACCTCGACCGCTTTGCCGCTGTTGCGGTTGAGCAGCCGGACGTAGCCGCCGTCGGAGCCGGCGAGGCTGAATTGCTGGTTCGTGCCGTTGAGGTCCGTCCACTGCTGGACTTTCCCGCCGTCGGCGGTCGACCAGCCGTCGATGTCGAGGACTTTGCCGGAGTTCTTCGACTTCAGCCGGTAGTAACCGCTGCCGGAGTCGACGAACTGCCACTGCTGGTTGGCGCCGTCGTGGCGCGACCACTGGTGGACCACCGCACCGTCGGCGGTGGAGGCACCGGACACGTCCATCGCCTTGCCGCTGTTGCGGTTGATCAGCACGTAGGACGCGTTCGTGTCGACGGTCGCCGCCGACGCCGCGCCGGGACTGAGCGCGACCGCCGTGGCCGTGGCGAGGACGGTCGCGAGCAGGGTGATCAGTGCGCGCCTCCGTTGGCTCATGCTGGTTCTCCTTCATCTTCGTACCGGCGCAGGAGGTCCCGCCGTCAGCGGAACTGCCACTTCTGGTCGGCCGCGCCCGTGCAGGTCCAGAGGACGAGCTTCGTGCCGTTGGTGGTGGCGGCGCCGTTGGCGTCCAGGCACAGGCCGGACTGACCGCCGACGATGGTTCCGTCGGTGTTGACGGTCCACTGCTGGTTGGTGCCGCCGTTACAGTCCCACAGCTGCACCGCGGCGCCGTTGGTGGTGCTCTGGCCGTTGACGTCGACGCACCGGCCGGACGCGGTCGAGGTGATGCTGCCCTGCTGACCACTGCCGCCGGGCCGCTTGAACAAGCCGAATTCGGCGATCGCCGGTGCGGTTCTCGAGCCGGTGATGCGCAGCCGGACCTGGCTGGTGGTGACCGGTGAGGACAGGCGGGTCAGTTTCTTCTGGCCGATCGTGGTGTCGGCGGCGATCTGGTTCCACGCGCTGCCGTTCCAGGCGTCCACGGCGTAGGACTGGACGTGCTGGCCGGAGTTGAGGTCCTCTTGCAGGGACAGGACGTCGAACGTGCGGGCCGCGGGCAGGGTGAACACGAGCCCACCGGTCGTGGTCGTCGGCTGCCAGGAGCTGTCGAGGTTGCCGTCCAGGGCCAGGGCGGGGGTGCGCCCGGCGGCGTTGCTCGTTCCGGTGTCGTTGGTGACGGTCGCGCCGGTGGCGAGGTTGGTGCCGAACGTCCCGGTGAGCCGGGTGTTGAAGTCCGCCAGTGCGGTGATCGCGGACTGGTCGAGCTGGCCTTGCCGGTTCGGCGAGACGTTGAGGAGCATGGTGCAGTTGCGGCCGACCGAGGCGTAGTACATGTCCTCCAGCTCCGGCACACCCCGCCACACCTCGTTGGCGTGCCAGAACCAGTCGTGGCGCGCGGACAGCGTGCCGTTGCACTCGCCCGGTGACCACTTCAGGTAGTTCCACGCGCTCGTCCCGTCGGATTTGCGCTGGGAGAGCAGGCTGTCGCTGCCGAGGTCGGCGGCGCCGTTCCCGCCCGGCGGGTTGACGATGTTGTCGGCGGCGATCGCGGCATTGCCGGTGTAGGGCACGACCGACGTCTCGGACTGGCGGGCGTAGCCGTTCTCGTTGCCGATCCAGCGGATGTCCGGGCCGCCGTCGTTCTCCATCGCCGCGCCGGGCTGCAACGTGCGGACGATCTTGATCCAGTCGAGGAAGTTGTAGGGCTGGGTGCGGCCGGTGGGGTTGGCCATGTCCCACCAGACCTCGTCGATCGAGCCGTAGCGGGACATCAGCTCGTAGATGGTGTTCTCGAAGTAGGCGTTGTAGTCGTCCGAGGTGAACTGGAACGTGACGCCGTTGACGACCTCGGCGGGATCGCTGGGGATGGTCACCGGTTTCTGTGCGCTGCCGTTGGCGAACCGGCCGCCGCTCAGGTTCTCGTGCAGGTCGGCCGGGGACAGGTAGATGCCGGCTTTCAGGCCGTACTTGTGCATGGAGTCGGTGAAGTTCCGCACCACATCGCCGCCGCCGTTCTGCCAGGCGCGGTCGGAGGCGACGCCGAAGGCGGAGGCCTTCGAGGGGAACAAAAGGAAGCCGTCGTGGTGCTTGGCGGTGAGGATACCGCCCTTGAACCCGGCGTCCTTCAGCGAAGACGCCCATTGGTCGGTGTTCAAGCCGGCGGGCTGGAAGACGTCCGGGTCTTCGGTTCCGGTGCCCCACTCGCGGTCGGTGAAGGTGTTGACGCCGAAGTGGATGAACGCCATCCGCTCGAGCCGCTGCCAGGCCAGCTGCCGCGGCGACGGGACGACGTTCGCGGCGTTGGCGATGATCGTGGCGGGCGAGTCGTTCGGCGCCACGGGAACGACCTGCGCGGGGTTCGCGGCCGCGGACGCCGGGGCCGTCGCGGCCGAGAAGACGACGGCGACCAGTGCGCAGATCATCCACAAAGGACGAAGCTGGTACGCGGGGGCGTCGAAGTGAGGAGAATTGTGAGACATCGGAACCCCCATCGGTGTCGACGGTGTACCGGTCCGGGTATATGTGAACGCTAACACGACGGGTTGGCCCGTCGCCAATGTTTCGAAATCTTCAATTGTCGTGAAACTTTCATTTCTCACGCGATCAGAAGCGGCACCAGGGCGTCGGGGCGGTCCAGCGGGATGATGTGCCCGCAGTCCTCGATGAGGTGGGCGGTGAGGTCGTCGGTCACCGGGCGCAGCTGGCGGGCGAGGGTGCCGCCCACCGGGTGGGCGCCGATCGCCACGGTGGGCACGGTGAGCCGGCCCGCCGCGGTGGCGTCCGCGATCCGGGTCGCGCTTTCGGGCATGGCCCGGTAGTGGCCGAAGGCGCCGCGCAGGGCGTCGCGCCCGGTGTACGCGGCGACGAAGTGGTCCCGGATCGCCGGTGGCACGCCGCGGCCTCGGGTGCCGGCGTCGAGGAACCAGTCGATGTACTCCGCTTCGTGCCCGGCGAGCACCGTCTCGGCGAGGCCGGGGACGGCGTGGAACCCGAACCACCACGGCGGGCCGCCGGCGAGGAAGTCCTCGGCACCGGGCAGACGCCCGAGCAGGGACTCCATCAGGACGAGCCGGTTGACCCGCTCGGGCCGCCGCATCGCGAGCAGGAACGCGGGCGGCGTGCCCGCGTCGATGCCGGCGACCGTCGCCGCCGGTTCGTCCAGCGCGTCGAGGAGTGCTTCGGCGTCGGCCGCGAGGGTGCCGGCGTCGTAGCCGTCGGCGGTGCGCGTGGTCGCCCCGAGACCGCGCAGGTCCGGGGCGATGACCCGGTGGTGCCGGGCCAGCTGCGGGATGACGGCCGTCCACAGCCGCCAGGTGTGCGGGAAGCCGTGCAGCAGCAGGAAAGCCGGTCCCTGCCCGGTGACGACCACGTTGATGTCGATGCCGTTCGCCGTTACCCGCTGCTCGCGCACGCTGTCTCCCGAAGGGGGTTACCATTGGTTACCAGATGAGGCTAGGTAACCGGCACGGCCGCGCCAAGACGGCACTTTCCCGACAGGTGGTGAGCTCCAGGTGACCCCCTCGCCGAAGGGCGCGCGCGGCGATCTCTTCGACCCCGCCTGCCCGACCCGCAAGCTGCTGGACCGGATCGGCACGAAGTGGACGTCGATGGTGGTCAAGGTGCTGGCCGAGGCCGGCGCGGACGAGGTGCGGTTCGCCGAACTGCAACGCCGGATGCCCGGCGTCTCGCAGAAGATGCTGTCGGTGACCCTGCAGAGCCTCACCCGCGACGGCTTGGTCGAGCGCCGGGTGGAGCCGGCGGTTCCGCCGAAGGTCCACTACCGCCTCACCGGGCTGGGCCACTCCCTCGAAGTGCCGCTCGCCGCCCTGCGCACCTGGGCGGAGGAGAACATGCCGGCGATCGACCGGGCCAACGCCGCAGGACGGGACTGACGCCGGCGGCCCGGGCCCACCGCCGGTCACTTCACTTCGTTCAGCTTTCCGGTGGCGACGTCGAACACGAAGCCCCGCACGGAATCCTTCTTCGGGATGAACGGGCTGTTCCTGATCCGGGCGATCGACTGGCGGACGTCCTCGTCGAGATCGGTGAACGCCTCGGCGGCCCAGGCGGGTTTGACCCCGACGTCCTGCTGGATGGACTTCTTGAAGTCGTCGTCGGTGAAGGTGAGCATGCCGCAGTCGGTGTGGTGGATGAGGATGATCTCCTCGGTGCCGAGCAGCCGCTGGCTGATGGCGAGGGAGCGGATCTCGTCCTCGGTGACGACGCCGCCGGCGTTGCGGATGACGTGGGCCTCGCCCTCCTGCAGGCCGAGGACGCCGTAGACGTTGATGCGGGCGTCCATGCAGGCGAGCACGGCGACGTGCTTGGCCGGCGGCAGCGGCAGCGGCCCGGTGAAGTTCGCGGCGTATTCGGCGTTGTTGGCCAGGAGTTCGTCGGTGACCGACATGGTGGTCCCTTTCGCGTAGCGGAGTGGACCGAGTGGACCCTCCGCACGCCGGAGGCGCAACCGCGCCCACCAACTGGAAGGGCGTTCCACGAAACGGACGCCGCCGGGAACTATCGTTCCACCTGATGAGACGGTGGATCGATCACCGGCCGGACTGCTTAAGGTCCTGGGCGTCACTCGATCGGCTGAATCTTGAAGGTGCTGTGATCAACCCTCCGCCGCCACCCGCCGGTGTCCCGGCCCTCGCGGCACGTTCCCTGCCGGCCGCGGTGTGGCGTGCCGTCCGTTCCGGGTGGTGGACGTCCGTCTGCGCGCTCCTGATCGTCGTCATCGTGCTGCTCGCCGCCGGGGCCGACCTCTTCGTTCTCCTCGAAGGGCAGAGCCTGACCCCGGACATCGCCACGCTCGGCCCGACCGGGCTGCCCGCCGGGTCGCTGGGCGGGGTGAGCGGGTCCCACTGGTTCGGCGTCGAGCCGCTGACCGGTGTCGACCTCTTCGCGCTCGTCGCCCAGGGCGCGCGGACGTCCCTGCTGGTCGGCCTCGGTGCGACGGTGCTGGGCACCGCGCTCGGGGTCGTGATCGGGGTCAGCGCCGGCTACCTCGGCGGCTGGTGGGACCGCCTGGTGATCTGGACGGCCGACGTCATCCTCGGCTTCCCGTACCTGATCTTCATGATCGCGCTCGGCGCGGTCCTGCCGGTGGACTTCCCGCGGCAGGTCACGCTGATCGTCGTCCTCGGGCTCTTCGGGTGGCCGCGGGTGGCCCGGATCGTCCGCGCGCAGACGCTGACCCTGTCCCAACGCGACTTCGTCGCCGCGGCCAAGGTCGTCGGCGGCGGGCCGTGGCACGTCTTCACCAAGGAGCTGCTGCCCAACCTGTGGGCGCCGATCATCGTCGTCGCCAGCCTGGCCGTCCCGTCGATGATCGGCAGCGAAGCCGCGCTGTCGTTCCTCGGCGTCGGCGTCCTGCCCCCGACACCCAGCTGGGGCCGCACGATCAGCACCGCCATCGACTTCTTCGAGACCGACCCGATGTACCTGGTCTTCCCGGGGCTCCTGCTGTTCCTGATCACCCTCGCGTTCAACGTCGTCGGCGACGCGATCCGCGACACCCTCGACCCGCGGTCCGGCGGTGCGGCCTGATGCGCACCCTCCGCTTCGCTGCCACCCGGTTCGCCGGGATGCTGCTGGTCCTGTTCGTCGTCGCCTTCGTGACGTTCGTGGTGTTCTACGTCCTGCCCGCCGACCCGGCCCGGCTGGCCTGCGGCCGCCCGTGCTCGCCGGAAGGTCTGCGGCTCGCGCGGGAGTTCATGGGCTACGACGTCCCGTGGTACCGGCAGTTCTTCGACTTCCTCGGCGGGATCGTCGGCGGCCGCACGTTCGGCACCGGCGCCGCGGCGATCCACTGCACGGCGCCGTGTTTCGGCTGGGACTTCCAGAACAACGTCGACGTGCTCCGCGAGATCGGCGGCCGGATCGAGGTCAGCTTCTCGGTGGCGCTGGGCGCGGCCGTGCTCTGGATCGTCCTCGGCGTCGGCCTCGGCGTGCTTTCCGCGCTGCGGCGCGGAACCGCCGTCGACCGGATCACGATGGCCGCCGCGATGGCCGGCGTGTCCATGCCCGCGTACCTGGCCGGGATGGTCGGCATCACGATCTTCGCGTTCGCGCTCGACGTCGTCCCGAAGTCCGGGTACGTGCCGCTGACCGAAGATCCGGCGCAGTGGGCGTGGCACCTCGTGCTGCCGTGGTTCGTGCTGGCGTTCCTGCACGCCGCGATCTACGCGCGGCTCACCCGCGGCCAGATGCTCGAAACCCTCGGCGAGGACTACATCCGCACCGCGCGGGCCAAGGGCCTCACCGAGCGGAAGGTCGTCGGCCGGCACGCGCTGCGCAACGTCCTGCTGCCGATCATCACGGTCTTCGGCGTCGATCTCGGCGGGCTGCTGGCCGGGACGGTGATCACCGAGCGGATCTTCGGCATGGCCGGCGTCGGGCGGCTGCTCGTCGACGCGATCGCCTCGCTCAACTTGCCGGTGCTGCTGGGCGTGACGCTGTTTTCCGCCCTGCTGGTCACGGTGCTGAACTTCCTGGTCGATCTCTGCTACGGCGCGCTCGATCCGCGAGCTCGCCTCGTCTGAAGGGGTAACGATGAAACGGGGACACAAACTCGCCGCGGGGGTGCTGGCCGCCGTCACGCTGCTGACGGCGTGCGGGGCCAACGACACGCCGGCCGGCCAGGGCGGCACCGTCAAGCCGGGCGGGAACCTCGTCCTGCTCAACGACGCGCCGTCGATCACCTGGGACCCGGCGAAGAGCTCGAACCTCGTCGTCACGACGCTCGGGCTGATCCACCGGCGGCTGACGTCGTGGGACGTCGCGCCGGGCAGGGACACCACGATCGTGCCCGATCTCGCCACCGACACCGGACGGCCGGGCGACGGCGGCAAGACGTGGACGTTCACCCTGAAGGACGGCCTGAAGTACGCCGACGGGACGCCGATCAAGAGCGAGGACGTCAAGTGGGGCCTGGAACGCTCGTTCGCGCCCGCCTTCTCCGGCGGCCTGGCCTACCACAAGGACCTGCTGTCGCCGGGCCTGGCGTACAAGGGGCCGTTCGAGGGCCAGGAGCTCGACTCCATCCAGACGCCGGACGCGAAGACGATCGTCTTCCACCTCGCCCGCGCCTACGGGGACTTCAACTGGGTCGCGAGCACGCCGGCGTTCTCGCCGGTGCCGAAGGGCAAGGGCGCCGAAGCGAACTACGGTGACCACCCGGTCGCGTCGGGTCCCTACCAGCTGGCGAGCTACGAACGCGGCAAGTCGGCGAAGCTCACGCGCAACCCGAACTGGAGCCGCGACGAGGACAAGACGCGGCTGGCCAACCCGGACACCATCGAGTTCCAGCTCGGGCAGGACACCAGCGTGATCTCCAAGCGCCTGGTCGACGACACCGGTACCGACCGCAACGCCTTCGGCATGACGTTCGCCTCGCCCGCCCAGCTGGCCCAGATCCAGGGCAACGCGTCGGCGAAGTCGCGGCTCGTGACGTCGGAGTCCGGGGCGCTGGCCTACCTTTCGCTGAACACCCAGCGCGGCGATCTCACCAATCCGAAGGTGCGCCAGGCGTTCCAGTACGCCGTCGACAAGGCCGCTTACCAGGTCGCGAGCGCGGGCAGCGCCCGGCTGGCCGGTGACGTCGCCACCACCCTGATCACGCCCGGCCTGCAGGGCCGCGAGCAGTACGACCTGTACCCGGCGCCGCCGTCCGGCGACCCGGCGAAGGCCAAGCAGCTGCTGGCCGAGGCGGGCTTCCCGAACGGCCTCGACGGGCTGGTCATGGCCACCCACAACGAACGGGGCTTCCCGGAGAAGGCCGCGGCGATCCAGGCTTCGCTGGCCCGGGCGAACATCAAGGTCACCATCAAGCCGCTCGACGAGGACACCTACACGTCCGAAGTGGACACCAAGGGCCTGTCGGACTACGACCTGACGCTCACCTCGTGGCAGCCCGACATCCCGTCGGCCAACGCGAACATCCAGCCGCTGTTCCAGTCGACCGAGATCGGCAACGGCGGGTACAACGAGTCCCGCTACAGCAACCCCGAGGTCGACAAGCTCATCGGCGAGGCACAGGCCACTGTGGACCCGGCCGAGGCCGGCAGGAAGTGGGCGGCGCTGGACAAGAAGATCCTCGCCGACTCGCCCGTGGTGCCGCTGATCTACACCCGCAACTCGTTCCTGCACGGGTCGCAGGTCGGTGCCGTGCAGATCGGGCGCTTCCCGGCCTACGTCGACTACCGCAAGTTCGGGATCGTCCAGTGAGCGGAGCCGGGCTCCTGCGGCTGCACGACGTCGCGGTCTCGTTCGGGGACGTCGAAGCCGTCCGCGGAGTCGGCTACGAGGTCGGCGTCGGCGAGGTCGTCGCGGTGGTCGGGGAGTCCGGCTCCGGCAAGACGGTCACCGCGATGTCCCTGCTCGGCCTGCTCCCGCCCACGGCCCGCGTGACGGGCCGCGCGGAGCTGGCCGGGCGGGACCTCTACGCGATGACCCCGGCCGAGCTGCGGGCGGTCCGCGGCGGCGAGGTCGGCATGGTGTTCCAGGAGCCGATGAGCGCGCTGAACCCGGTGTTCACCATCGGGGACCAGCTCGTCGAGGCCATCCGGACGCACCAGCCGCTCCCGGCCGCTGAAGCCCGCGAACGGGCGATCGAGCTGCTCACCCTGGTCGGGCTGCCGGACCCGCGTGAGCGGTTCCGGTCCTACCCGCACGAGCTGTCCGGCGGGCAGCTGCAGCGGGTCGTCATCGCGATGGCGGTCGCGAACGAGCCGAAGCTGCTGATCGCCGACGAGCCGACCACGGCGCTGGACGTCACCGTGCAGGCGGAGATCCTCGAGCTGCTGCGGGACCTCCGCGCACGCCTGGGGACGGCGATCCTGCTGATCACGCACGACATCGGCGTGGTCGCCGACCTCGCCGACCGGGTCGTGGTGATGCACGACGGCCGGGTCGTCGAGCAGGGTGCCGCCGGGCGGATCTTCACCGCCCCGGCCGAGGAGTACACGCGGCAGCTGCTCGGCTCGGTGGTCTCGCTCAGCAGCGCGGCGACGTCCGGCCTCGAACGCGTGGTCGCTTCCGGCGTTTCGGTGGGGCCGGGCCACGTGGCCGCGGCGGAGCACCCTGCGGCGGCGTCGGTTCCGGACGTTCCCGCCCAGGCGCCGTTGCTGCGCGTGGAGAACCTGGCGGTGACCTACCGCGGCCGGTTCCGCGCGGTGAGCGTGCGGGCTGCGGACGGGGTGAACCTGCACGTGGAGCCGGGCGAGGTGCTCGGCCTGGTGGGGGAGTCGGGATCGGGGAAGAGCACGGTCGCGCGTGCGGTCACCGGGCTGCTCGCGCCGACCGCGGGCGCGGTCCGCATCGGGGACGCGGACATCACCCGGGTGCGCGGCCGGGCGGCGAAGGCGCTGCGGCGCCGGATCGGCGTGGTGTTCCAGGACCCGCTGTCCTCCTTGAACCCGCGCACCACGGCCGGGGAGAGCGTCGCGACACCGCTGCGGCTGCACCGCGCGGCTCACGGGTCCGAAGTGGACGGCCGGGTCGCGGAACTGCTCGACGCCGTCCAGCTGTCGCCGTCGCTGGCTTCGCGGTACCCGCACGAGCTGTCGGGTGGCCAGCGCCAGCGCGTGTGCATCGCGCGGGCGCTGGCGCTGCGGCCGGACCTGCTGGTGGCCGACGAGCCGACCAGCGCGCTCGACGTCACCATCCAGGCCCGGATCCTGGACCTGCTGCGCGAGCTGCGGCACGAGTTCGGGTTCGCGTGCCTGTTCATCAGCCACGACCTCGCGGTGATCGAGCAGCTGGCCGACCGGGTGGCGGTGATGCACCGCGGCCACGTCGTCGAGCAGGGACCGGCGAAGGAGGTGCTCACCGCACCCGCACACCCCTACACGCGGCGGCTGCTGTCGGCGGCGCCGGTCGCCGACCCGGAGGCCCAGCGCCGGCGCCGCGAAGCCTGGCGGCAGCTGCGCTGAGCCGGGTTCTCCTGTCGTGGATGCCGTGCCGCCGCGACGGATTCCGTGGCCCACCCTGCCGATCGTGACCTGTCAGCACGAATCCACCGGGTCCTGAGCTGAGTTCCGGGCCGGGGTACACCGGCGGGCGCCGCGCCGCTTGATGAGCACGGGCCGTCAGGTCGAGGCAGAATTGCTGCATGTTCGAGACATCTGATTCGGGCACCGAGGAACCGCTGGGAGATGACGGAGGCGCAACGGACGGGGTGAGACTCGAAACGCTGGGCGACGCGCTCGTCCTGCGGATAACCGGAGCTCTCGACCTCTCCCTGGCGCCGAAGGTCCGCCAAGGGGTCGACCGCGCGCGGCGGCTGGCCGCCCCGGTGCTGGTCATCGACTTGACCGAGGTCGACTTCCTGGCGTCGGCGGGGATGGCGGAACTGGTGCGGGCCCATCGCCTCACCGCGTCGATGGCCGTACGGGTCGTGGCCGCCGGGCGGGTCACCTTGCGCCCGCTCGAGCTCACGCGACTGGCCGACGAGCTGGTGATCGTTCCCACGCTCGCGGCCGCGCTGGACCGCGTGTGACCGCCCAGAGCGGATTCGATGACCTGATCGACGCGCTACGCGGCGTCTTCGTCAGCAGCGAAGGCGACCCGGTCGAGGTCAAGACCCACCAGTTGGACGACGCTCAGCTGCGCCGCTTGACGGACGGTGATCCGGACCACGGTCTGGCCGTGGTCGTTCCCGGTGATGCCCTGCTGGACGAGTTGCTGCCGGGGTTGCCGGTGTCCGCGGCCGTCGGCGTGGTCAGCCGTGGACGCGGTGTGCTGATGTTCGCCACCGACCCGGTCGGTGATCGCCATCGGGCCCTGGTGGAGGGCGCCCGACTGGTGACCGGCCCGGTCGCCGGGCTGGTGCGGGAGCTGCAGGCCGAAGCGTCGGTCTTGGACGTGCTGCACTCGGTGGGCCGGGATCTGACCGCTCAGCTCGACCTCGACCTGGGCCGGATGGTGCAGGACGCGACCGACGCGGTCAGGAAGGCGACGGGTGCCGAGTTCGGCGCGTTCGCTCCCACGTTCGACGGCGTCGGTACTTTTCGCAGCGCCGATCTCACCCAGGACGCCCGGTCCGGCCGGAACCCGCCCTCCTCCGGGATGCCGGAAGGCCACCTTCCGGTGTGCAGCTACCTCGCCGTCCCGGTGATCAGCCCGGCGACCGAAGCGGTGCTGGGCGGCTTCTTCTTCGGCCACTCGCAGCCGGATCGGTTCACCGCGCGGCACGAGTTCCTCGCCGAGGGCATCGCCCGCTACGCGGCCATCGCCCTGGACAACGCGCGGCTGTACGAGCGCGAACGCACCCTGGTCACCGAGCTGTCACGCAGCATGCTGCCGGTCGTCCCCGACGTCGCCGGGGCGCACGTGGTGACGCGGTACCTGCCGGCGGCGATGGGGAGCAAGATCGGGGGTGACTGGTTCGACGTCATCCCGCTCGCCTCCGGCGCCACCGCGTTCGTCATCGGTGACGTCGTCGGCCACGGTGTCACCGCCGCGACCATCATGGGGCAGGTCCGCACCGCCATCCGGTCCTACGCGCTGCTCGAGCTGCCGCCGTCCGAGGTCCTGCGCAACGTCTCCCAGCTGACCGCCGGACTGGCCGAAGCCAGCTTCGTCACGTGCTTCTACGCCGTGCACGATCCCGGGCGGCGCACCCTCACCTACGCCAACGCCGGCCACCTTCCCGCCGTCCTCATCAAGCGGCCGGGCGAAACGCACCAGATCGGGGAAGCACTGGCCCAGCCGCTGGGCGTCGGCGCCGAGTTCCCCGAACGGACGACGCCGTTCCCGCCCGGGGTCGACTTGGTGCTCTACACCGACGGCCTGGTCGAAAGCCGCACCCGGGACCTCACCCTCGGCATCGAATGGCTGCTGGACGGCATCCCCCGGGTACTCGACGCGGCCGACCTGGAGACGGCGTGGGACGAGCTCATCGCCGAGCTCACCCTCGGCCGCCACGACGACGACATCGCGCTCATCCACGTCCACCGGCACCTCGATGCCCCGGCGGCCGAATTCCACCAGCGTGCCGCCGCCACCGTCGACCAGCTCGCGGGCCTGCGCAGCGGCTTGACCCGGTGGTCGGCGGGGCTGGGACTGAGCGCCGAGCGCCACGACGACCTGGTCCTGGCCAGCTACGAGGCCATGTCGAATTCGGTCGAACACGCCTACCGCGACCACCCGCGACCCGGCGTCGTCGAGGTGCACGGCGAACACCACCGCGGCGAGGTGACGGTGACCGTCACCGACTACGGCACCTGGAAGGCGCCGGACGCCACCAACACCCTGCGTGGGCGCGGTCATCTGCTGATCGGCGCCTTGGCCGACCACGTCTCGACCATCCAGCGGGACAACGGGACCACCGTCACCCTGACCTGGTCCCTTCCCGGCACCCCCGGAAAACCCGCAGCCGAATAGCCCAGGTGGCCCCGGTGCCGCCGTGGACGCCGATGCGGTGCCCGGGGCGGTCACACCGGGTCGTCGGAGGTGCCCGCGGGGGAGGCGATGCCGGTGTCGGCGCCGTTGTCGGCTTGGCGTTCGGTGCGACCGGTCCCGTGCCAGTCCAGGCACAGCACGGTGGCGTCGTCCTGCAGGTGACCGTGGCCGGCGTCCGTCACGGCCCTGGTCGCGGCCCGCACGAGCTCTCTGGTGTGCAGTCCGGCGGTCTGGCGGATCAGGGCGGGCAGGTCGGCGCCGGCGGCGTCGCGTTCGAACATGCCGTCGGTGAGCAGCACCAGCCGGTCACCGGGGCGCAGGTCCAGCCGGTGCACCCGGTACCGGTACGGCCGCACGCCGAAGAGCAGGTCGCTCTCCAGCTCGAGCGGCTCCACCGCACCGTCGCGCAGCAGCAGGGGAGCGGGATGGCCGGCGTTGACCAGCTCGACCGTGCCCGTCTGCAGTTTCACGCGCAGCAGCAGCCCGGTCGCCAGCGCCACCTCGCCGCCGTGGTCGAGCAGGGCCTGGTTGGCGTGCTGCGCCTGCCCGGCCAGGTCGCGACCGGCTCGGCGGGCGCCGCGCAGCGCACCCACCAGCAGGGTTGCGGTCAGTGCCGAGGCCACGTCGTGACCGGCGGCATCGGTGATCGACAGGTGCAGCGTGTCGCGATCCAGGCTGTAGTCGTAGGTGTCGCCGCCGATGTCGTCGGCGGGCACCAGCGCGCCGGCGATGGTGAACTGGGCCGCCTCGCAGCAGGAGGCCGAGGGCAGCAGCTGGTGCTGGATCTCCGCGGCCAGGCTCATCGGCGTGGTGCGCCGGCCGGTGTGGTAGCGGTCGGTGAAGCGGCGGTCGGTGACGATGACGTAGGCCAGCGCGTGGGCGGCCTGCCCCAGCTCGGCCAGCACTTCGTCGTCGCAGAAGGGCACGGTCGCTTCCAGGACACCGACGCAGTCGCCCCGGTTGGTCACCGGCAGCACCGCCCGCACCCCGGCGTCGTTCTCCTCCCGCCACGGCTGCTGGGTGCGCAGCACCCGCTCGTAGACGCTGTCCCGCAGATCGACCGGCTCCGGGGCACGCCCGTCCGGGTCCTGCGCGGTCGAAGCGAGGCGCACCAGGTGTTCCTCGATGAGGTCGACCAGCAGGAAAGACACGTCGAAGGCGCCCAGCCGCTTCGCGAGATCGCGGGCGACGACTTCGATCGAAGCCACGGGCGGCGCGGTCTCGGCGGCCGCCAGCACGTCACCCGGTCCCAACCCCACACCGTCCACGGCAACTCCGATCACCCGGAACCCGACCAATCAACCACATCATCACATCCGGCCGGGCACAAGACCGCCGGCGACTCACGATCGGGACCGCCGCGCCGCATCCGGCGCGGCCTGCCGACGACTTGCCCGCCGACTCCGAAGCCTGTTGCTGCTACGAATTCTCCAGCCGGCTGCCGCGTCGCCAGACAGCTCGGGTGTTGAGCGTGTCGCCGATGTTCTTCGTGGGGTCGCCGTCCACGAGCAGCAGGTCGGCGCGGAGTCCTTCGGCGATGCGGCCTCGGTCGCCGAGGCCGAAGCGGCGGGCTGTGGTCGCCGTCGCGGCGCGCAGTGCCTGGGCGGGCGTCAGGCCGGCGCTCACGAGGTACTGCAGTTCGTGGTGCAGGCTGGCTCCGTGGGCCAGGCCGCCGAAGAAGGTTTCGGCCATCGAGGCGTCGGTGCCGGCCAGCAGGTCCACGCCCGCCGCGGCCAAGGCCGCTACGGTCTCCAGGACGTCCTCGAGCTTGCCCTGGGGGTAGCGGTTGTAGCTCGACCGCAGGGTCGCTTCCCACTTGTCGTCGAGGCGGCGGGCGACCCGGGGATCATCGGCCAGGGTGCTGCCGGTGATGCCCATCATCGACGCGTCGAGGCTGACGCACGGGACGACGAACATCCCCGACCCGGCGATCAGGTCCACGATTTCCGTGGTGTGCGGGCGGTCCATGAACACGTGCACGACGCCGTCGATCCCGGCTTCGGCGGCCATGCGGGTGGCGTCGAGGGTCAGGGTGTGCGCGACGGTGAGGGCGCCGTACTTCTTGGCCTCGGCGACGCCCGCGGTGAGCGTGGCCTGGTCGAGCATCGGCAGCCCGGGGTGGCCTTCGACGCTGCCGTCGTCGACCATGAACTTGATGTAGTCGGAGCCGCGCGCCAGGAGCTGCGGGATGTACGCGGCCGCCTGGTCCGGGGTGGTGGAGAACGGCATCAGCGGCATCACCGGCGGCAGGTCGCCGCCCGGCCGGAACCCTTCGGGCATGAGCTCGCTGGGGTGACCGCCGGGTGGGGTGATGCCGAAGCCGGCCGACCGGACGTCGGCGACGGTGTCGTCTTCGGTGATGTGCGCGCGGTTCTCGCGGGTGTTCATGCCCTGCATCTCCAGTTCGGTGGTGACGCCGAACCGCAGGGCCAGTGCGAGGGAGCCGGGGCTCGAGTGGACGTGCGCGTCGATCAGCCCGGGCAGCAGGGTCGCGCCCCGGCCGTCGACGACTTCGGCGCCGTCGGGTACTTCGCCGCCGACCTGGCGGATCTTCCGGCCGTCGAGGACGACGGTCTGCACTCCCAGCGTCTTCTCCCCGTCGAACACCCGGGCGCCGGTGATGGCAGTGGTGGCCATGGCGGCCTCGCTTTCTCGCTCACAGTTACATACCTGATGCTATGCAGTTTGGCCCTGGTATGCAAATGCGGGGGGTACTACGATCCGGAAGATGACCGACGAGGACGCCCTGCTGGACCAGATCGGTCCGGCGCTGTCGCGGCTGCGCCGGCGTGTCCCGGCGTCGAGCCGTGACGTGTCCCGCAACCTGGTGCTGAACGTGGTCGCCGACGTTCCGGGTGAGCTGACGGTCGGCGGGCTCGCCGCGGAGATGGGCGTCGTGCAGCCGGTGGCCAGCCGCTCGGTGGCGGCCTGCATCGCCGACGGCCTGCTGCGGCGGGCGGCCTCCCAGGCCGACGGCCGCCGGACGGTGCTCGAGCTCACCGAACGCGGCGAGGCCGAGCGAACCCGGTTCGCCGCCGAGCAGCGCGCGGCCTTCGAGGGCATCACTGCCGGGTGGTCGCCGGAGGAACGCACCCAGTTCGCGCGGCTGCTCGTCCGCTACACCACCGACGCCGGCGCTTGGTCCCGCCGCCGGGCGGAAAAAGAGCAGTGAGAGGGTCGGCGGTAGCGCGAAAGACGGCGGCGGGAATCGCGAGCACTGGGTTGGCGAGCACCGCGATGGCCACGGTCATCGCCAGGGTTTTCGGGTACCCCGATTTCCATGAAGATCGCGATGTCAGGCGCGCAGGCCGTCGACGATCACGGCCACGATCCTGGGCGCCCGCTCGGCCCACTCGGCTTCGGGGATCCGAGACAGCGCCCCGAGCAGCAGGATGACGTCGGCGGCATCGACGCCACCGCGGATCTCCCCGGCCGCCTTTCCCCGGTCCAGCAGCGTTTCGAGTGCTTCGTCGAGCCGGTGGTGGTGGCCGGAGTAGAGGTCTTGCCACGCCGGGACCTCGATCGCCGCCATGACGCCGCGTTTGACGCGTGCGTACTCGACCAGCCGGTCCAGCCAGCGGGCCAGCGCGCCGAGCGGGGAGTGCTCCGCCAGCAGGGGTGCCACGGTGTCGACGAGCTGGGTCAGCTCGGCCCGGTACACCTCCGCCAGCAGGTGCTCGCGCGTCGGGAAGTGCCGGTACAGGGTGCCCTGCCCGACGCCCGCGGCCTTGGCGACCCGGTGCAGCTTCAGGTCGTCGGTCGCGCCGTTGGACTCGCTCAGTTCCGCGCGCGCGACCTCGACGATCCGGTCGCGGTTGGCGACGGCGTCCGAACGGCGCTCACGTCCGGCCACGGCACTCTCCTCGCATAAGTGGACAAGTGTCCGGTACAGTCGAGGCCAACCGGACACTTGTCAGCTTAGTGGAGGCAGCACGATGAACGGACTGGACAAGGTCGTCGCGATCACCGGCGCGAGCAGCGGGATCGGCGAAGCGACCGCGTGGGAACTCGCCGGCCGGGGCGCGGCGGTCGTGCTCGGCGCCCGGCGCACCGACCGGCTGGAAGCGCTTGCGCAAAAGATCCGGGGCGACGGCGGCCGCGCGGAAGTGCTGGACGTGGACGTGACGCGGCGCGCCGACCTCGAGCGGCTCGTGGCGCTCGCCGTCGACCGCTTCGGCCGCCTTGACGTCCTGGTCGGCAACGCCGGCGTCGCCCGGATCGCGCCGGTGGCCGACCTGGACGTCGACGCCTGGGACGCGATGATCGACGTCAACCTCCGCGGCGTCCTGCACGGCATCGCCGCCGCGCTCCCGGTGTTCCGCGCGCAGGGCCGCGGTCACTTCGTCACGACCGTCTCGACGTCGGGGCTGAAGATCGTCCCGACGCAAGCCGTCTACGCGGGGACGAAGAACGCCGTGCGCACGCTGCTGGAGGCGCTGCGCCAGGAGTCCACCGACGGTGCGCTGCGCACGACGTCGATCTCGCCGGGGTTCGTGCGCACCGAGCTGGTCGACCACGTCGAGGACCCCGCGCAGCGCGAGCAGGTCCAGCGGGCGATGGCGACGCTCGGCATCAGCCCGGACGCCGTCGCGCGGGCGATCGCGTTCGCCATCGAGCAGCCGGACGACGTCGAGATCGGCGACCTGACCATCCGGCCCACCCGGCAAGGCTGAGACCGGTCTTCCGGAGCTCGCCGAGGGCGATCACGCGAACATCTGCATGCCTCCGAACAGCAGCACCAGGAGCGCACCGATGCCGAAGCCGACCAGGAGAGCACCGCCGACGCCGGCTCGCAGCCGGACTCCCGCGTAGGCCAAGCCCAGGCACAGCATCATCCACGCGCCCACCGAGGCGATGCTCAGCATCATGGTGGAGCCCAGTTCGAAGGCGACTTTCGCGCCGCCCGCCACGAAAAGGGCGGAAACGATGACGATTCCCGCCGGCACCAATCGTTTCCGGGCAGGATGACCGATCGGCGCCTGTGCTGGATGAGTACTGGTCATGGCGACCTCCTCGTCGGGTCGCCTCATCGTCGCATCGTTTGCGCCCGGAGATCCTTACCGCGCGGTTACCGGCATCCGGGTCGGGCTCAGGCCTTGTGCTGCATGCTCGACCGGGCCGGGTTGCCCTGGTCGGCGGCCTTCGGGTCCTTCTCGTCCTGCTTGGCCCGGACGCCGGACTCGATCCGGTCGCCGAGGTCCTTGTCGACGTTGCGCCAGTATTCGAACGCGCGCGCCAGCACCGGCTCGGACACGCCGTTGAGCAGGTGCCCGACGATGTTGTCGACCAGCCGGCCGCGCTGGTCGTCGTCGAGGACCTCGCGGACCATCGTCCCGGCCTGGCCCCAGTCGTCGTCGTCCTTGCGCAGGGTGTACGCCGTGCGGACCATGTCGCCGTCGGTGTGCCAGCCCGTCGGCTGCCCGTAGCGGGCGGGGTCGGCGTGCGGGCCGCCCTTCGAGTTCGGGGCGTACACCGGGTCGGAGACCTTGGTGTAGCGCATCGCCCCGTCCTTGCTGTAGCTGTGCACGGGCGCGACGGGGGCGTTCACCGGCAGCTGCTTGTAGTTCGCGCCGATCCGGTAGCGGTGGGCGTCCGGGTAGGAGAACAGCCGGCCGAGCAGCATCTTGTCCGGGCTCGCGCCGATCCCCGGCACGAGGTTGCTCGGCTCGAACGCGGCCTGCTCGATCTCGGTGTGGTGGTCGGTCGGGTTGCGGTCGAGCGTCATCCGGCCGACGTCGAGCAGCGGGTAGTCGCCGTGCGGCCACACCTTCGTCAGGTCGAACGGGTTGAAGCGGTAGGTCTTGGCGTCGTCGAACGGCATGACCTGCACCTTCAGCGTCCAGCTCGGGTGGTCGCCGCGCTCGATCGACTCGTACAGGTCGCGCGTGTGGTAGTCGGTGTCGGCCGAGGCCATCTGGTCGGCTTCGTCCTGGGTGAAGCACTCGACGCCCTGGTCGGTCTTGAAGTGGTACTTGACCCAGAAGCGTTCACCCGCGTTGTTGACCCACATGTAGGTGTGCGAGCTGTAGCCGTTCATGTGCCGCCAGGTGCGCGGGATCCCGCGGTCGCCCATCAGCCACGTCACCTGGTGCGCCGACTCCGGCGACAGCGTCCAGAAGTCCCACTGCATGTCGTGGTCGCGCAGGTTGTTGTCGGCCCGGCGCTTCTGCGAGCGGATGAAGTGCTGGAACTTCATCGGATCCCGGATGAAGAAGACCGGCGTGTTGTTGCCGACCATGTCGTAATTGCCTTCGCTGGTGTAGAACTTCACCGCGAAGCCGCGCGGATCGCGCCAGGTGTCGGGGCTGCCGCGCTCGCCGGCGACGGTCGAGAACCGGATCAGCAGGTCGGTCTTCGTGCCCGGCTGGAACACGGCTGCCTTGGTGTACGCGCTGACGTCACCGGTCGTCTCGAACCGCCCGAACGCGCCGCTGCCCTTCGCGTGCGGCTGCCGCTCGGGGACGCGTTCGCGGTTGAACTGCGCCATCTGTTCGATCAGGTAGTTGTCGTGCAGGAGGATCGGCCCGTCGGGACCGACGGTGAGGGAGTGCTCGTCGCTTTCGACCGGGATGCCCGCATCGGTGGTGGTCGGTTCGGGACGGATCTGCGTCACTGTTCTCCTCCATCACGGCGGCCGTGGCACACCCGGCCGCGCTCACCTGCCCAATCTCGGTCGCTTACCCGATCTCGCCCGGTTCTAATCTTCGCGAGAAGCCGTGACCTCGGCGACGAAGTTCGCGGCGACGTCGCGCAGCTTCATGTTCTGCTCCTGCGACGCCTTGACGAGCAGGTCGAACGCGTCGTGGGACTGGATGCTGTGCAGGGCCATGAGGATGCCCTTGGCCTGGTCGATCACCGCACGAGAAGTCAACGCGGTGCGCAGCTGCCCCATGGTTTCGCGGGCGGCCTGGTGCCGGCGGGTGCTGCGCAGCGCGGATTCGGCGGCGGCGGTGTAGAGGTCCAGCAGGGCTGCGTCGAGCGCGCCGAAGCTGTTGCCGCCGGTGTCGTACAGGTTGAGCGAACCGTGGTACTGGTGGTCGACGAACAGCGGGGCGGACAGGTAGGCGACGACCGAGCGTTCGTCCGCGGCGGCGGCGAACTCGGGCCACTGTTGTGCGGCCTCGGTCACCCTTACGCGCTGGAGTTCGCCGGTCCGGGCGGCTTCCAGGCACGGCCCCCGGCCGGCGTCGTACTGGGCCTGATCGATGTGGTGCGCGCTGTCACCGGTCGCTGTCGCTGTGTAGGGGGCTCCGTCGCGCAGCAGCGTGATGCTGGCGATCTCCGCGTCCGGTACCGCGTGCATGACCTGCCGGCACACTCGCTGCAGCACCACCAGCAGTTCCTCTTCTTCCGCGAAGGTGCCGGCCAGGCGATCGAGTGCGTCGGTGACATCGTCCACTCTCCGTGCGGCGTCCCGCTCGTACAGCAGGTTGTCTTCCATGTGGTGCTCCATCGGGGTGGGGACGGGAATCCGGGACAACAGTAGATGTTGCCGGGCGGCTCGGCATGAGCAGAGAGCCAGGTCGGCGATCCGGGCGGTGGGCGTGATCGGCCATCACAACATCCCGCCGGACCCGGGAATCTATGAATACTCCGTGGGATCCACTTGTCTGTCCGGATGGACCTCATGGGGATGAATTTCGTGCGAGGATACTTCGCCGGCTCCGATTCGAGCGGCTCCGAACTGACCGGTGCCGACTTCACCGGTGCCTCCTTCTTGAGTACCAAGCTCGGTCGCGTGAGTGCCATTCAAGCGAACTTCACCTGCGCGGTCCTGGCCAACGCCGACTTCGGCGAGGCGTTGCCGGCCGCGACCAGGTTCGTCGGGCGCGATCTGAAGTACGCGAACTTCGCCGGGGCCGCGCTCGCCGGAACCCTTTTGCTTGACCGAGGGGCAGTATCCGGGGATAACGAGGGGATAATGACGATGGATCGGGGTAAATCCACCTGAATCTTTCGTCGGCGAATAGACACCCGATCCTTTCCGGGCTGTTCTTCGGGATCTGAACCGGTCGGAGCCGCGGGGTCGGGGGCGAGGGTGTGGGCCGACCTCCTGGCCTCTCCCGGCACTGGTGCGCAGGCGCTGATCGATCGCGAGCTGAGCCGTGGATCGCCGATCCCGATCACCGGGGCTGCTGCAGACGGCGGTCAAGGACCTGCTGCGGTGGCCGGAGGCGCACGACGCTGCACTACTCCTTTTCGGTGAACAACCCGAACTCGTTCCGTGATATCCCGGCGATCCTCGCCGAAATCCCCGTCTGCGCAACAAATTCGCACGTCCGAGCGGCGTCGGCGGCCTTCCGGTCAAGAATTCACAAAGCCGGTTTCGCGGGTTACCATCGGCCCCTTGGGGTGGTTGTCCGATCACGCGGTGATCTCACTCGAGATTTTCGGCAGGACACCGGAATGGGGGGATTCGTCATGGGTTTTCACGTCTTGGGCCCGCTCGAAGTCACCGGATCGCGCTCGCCGGTGGACCTGAGCGCGGGCCGTCAGCAGGTCGTGCTCGCCGTCCTCCTGCTGGAGGCCAACCGCCTGGTGCCGGTGCACCGGCTGGTCGACGCCGTGTGGTCGGACGCGCCGCCGACCACCGCCCGCGGGCAGATCCACACCTGCGTTTCCGCGCTGCGCCGCCGCTTCGAGGCGGCGGGGCTCGGCGGCCGCATCGGCACCCGGCGGCCGGGTTACGTGCTGCGCGTTGCGGACGGCGAACTCGACCTGCACCGGTTCGACAGCCTCGTCGCCGACGGACGCGCGGCGGCCGCCGCCGGCCGGCCCGCCGAGGCGGTGAACCGGTTCCGGACCGCGCTCGGGCTCTGGCGGGGCGAGGTCCCGTTGAGCGGTATTGAAAGCGATTTCTTGCGCGCGGCGGTGGCGGGCCTGACCGAGCGACGGCTGAGCGTCCTGGAGGACTGCCACGCCGTCGAACTCGCGCAGGGCCGCCACCACGAGCTGGTCGATCAGCTGCTGCCCCTGGTCGAGCGCCACCCCCTGCGCGAACAACTGCACCACCAGCTGATGCTGACGCTCCACCGCTGCAGACGGCCGGGTGACGCGCTCGCCGCCTACCGGGCCGCCCGCCGGACGTTCGTCACCGAACTGGGCATCGAGCCGAGCGGAGCGGAGCGCTGCGCGAACTGCACGACTCGATCCTGCGCAACGACACCACATTGGACGCGCCCGCGCCCCGGATCGCGGCCGTGCCCGCGCCGGCGCCGGCGGTGACCCCGCGCATGCTGCCGGCCGCGAACCCGTACCTGGCCGGCCGCGACGACGTCGTCACCACGGTCAGCGGCCAGCTGCGCGGCGGCGGGACGGACGGGGTGACCACGGCGGTCCTCGCCGGGCGCGCCGGGGTCGGGAAGACCGCGCTGGCCGTCTCCATCGCGCACCGGATCGCCCCCCGGTTCCCCGACGGTCAGCTCTACGCCCGCTTGGACGACGAGCACGGCGATCCGGTGCGGGCCGAGGCGGTGCTCGAACGGCTGCTGCGGGCGCTCGGCGTGCCCGCGGCGGCCGGGAGCCGGGACGAACTGGCCGCGCGGTTGCGCAGCACATTGGCGGGACGACGGGTCCTCATGGTGCTCGACGGCGCGGTCGACGAGGCACAGGTGCTGTCCCTGCTGCCCGGCTCGGCCACCTGCGGGGTGCTCGTCACCAGCCGGCACCGGCTCACCGGCCTGTCCGGCGCCAAGGTCGTCGAGCTGGCGGAGCTCACCATCCAGCACGCCACCGAACTGCTCATCCGCCTGCTGGGGATCGCGCGCGTCTCCGCGGAGCCCGCCGCCACCTACGACCTGATCGACCTGTGCGGCGGCCTGCCGCTCGCGCTGCGCATCGCCGGGGAGCGGCTGGCCGCCCGGCCGCACTGGAGCATCGCGGAGCTGACCGAGCGCCTCGGCGACGAGCAGCGCCACCTCGACGAGCTGAGCCACGGCCCGCTCGACGTCCGCCCGGGCATCGCCACCGCCTGCGACCGGGTGGGCCCGTCCGCGCAGCGGCTGTTCCGGCTGCTCACCCTGCTCGACGGGCCGGACTTCCCGACGTGGGTCGCCGGGCCGCTGCTCGGCGACCCCGGCCACGGCGCCGTCGACGAGCTGGAGACCCTGGTCGACGCCCAGCTCGTCGACGTCGGGCGCCGGTCCGGCCCCGGTGCCCACTACCGGATTCCGAAGCTGCTGCGCAGTTACGCCCAGGAACTGCTCGCCCGCGAGGAAACGCCGGCCACCCGGGCGGCCGCGGTGAACCGGCTGCTCGGGGCGTGGCTGCACCTGGCCGAACAAGCGCACAGCCGCGCCGTGGGTCAGTCGGTGCCCGTCGTGCACGGCGACGCCGAGCGGTGGCCGCTGCCCGCACCGCTCACCGACCAGCTGCTCCGCCGCCCGCTGGAATGGTTCGAGGCGGAGCGCGCCGGTGTGGTCCGCGCGGTCGGGCAGGCCGCCGAACTGGGTTCCGCCGAGCTGTGCTGGGACCTCGCCGGCACGCTGGCCGGGCTGATGCAGGCCCGTGACCACCTGGAAGACTGGCGCGAAACGCACACCACCGCGCTCGCCGCCTGCCGGCGGACCGGCGACCGCCGCGGCGAGGCCGTCATCCTGCACTCCCTGGGCACCCTCGACATGGTCGAGCAGCGCTACAACGAGGCGTCCGGCCGGCTCGCCCTCGCGCTGCCCGCCTTCGAAGAAATCGGCGAGGACAAGGGCCGCACCCTGTGCCTGCGCAGCATCGCGTTCCTCAGCCGGGTCGGGGCGGGCTCGCCCCTCGGCGGCCGTGCCATGCGCTGACCAGCAGCCCGCCCGCACACAGCAGTTCCGCGACGACCAGGCAGGCCCGGCTCCCGATCGCCGCGACGGTCGCCGCGGGCACCGGCAGCACCGGTCCCAGTGCGGCGATGATCACCAGCTCCCGGACGCCCGCACCGTCGGGAAGGACCAGCACCAGCGCCCCGGCCGCCGACGCGAAGGCGTACCCCCCGACCCCGGCCGCCAGCGCCGGCCCGGGAGGCGCGCCCAGCGCGTACGCCAGGAGCCACAGGTGCAGGCCGCCCGCGAGCCACGCCGCGGTCTGCACCAGCAGCGCCTGCCGCAGGCCTCGCGGGTCCGGCCGGTCGGCCGGCGGGGCGCGCCGGAGCAGCCGGGCCGCCCGATCGGTCAGCCGCAGCACGGTTTCCGGCCGCCACACGACGTACGCGCCGAGCAGCAGCGGCACGGCCAGCCACGGCCAGGACGCGCCCAGCACCAGCGGCGCGGCCAGCAGGCCGACGGCCGTCGCCGAGAGCAGGTTGACCACGGCGACCAGCAGGTAGGCGGCGACGACCCGGCCGGCCGGGACGCCGGTCCGCCTGCCGGTGTGCGCCGCGGCCAGCGCCTGCCACCACGGCCCGGGCAGGTACGTGCCCGCGATCGCCGCGAAACAGATCCGCGCCCCGGCGGCGAACCCCAGCCGGCTCCCGAGCGAAGCCAGCACGCCCCGCCAGGTCTGCACGCCCAGCAGCAGCCACGCCGCGAGCGCGACCAGCGCCGGCACCAGGTACCACCGGGCCGCGGGCCGGGCGAGCAGCTCCGCGATCTCCGCGCGGTGCCCGCCGACGACGACGGCGGCACCCACCGCGACGGCCACGAGAAAAGCGCCCACGAGGACCTTCCGCAGCACCGCGCGAACCGGGCCGGTCATCGCGCGGACCCGCAGGGCAGGGACACGGTCAGGTCCTGGGCCTGGTGGTCGGACAGCCGCGGGCTCGACCGGAACGCGTACCGCGCCAGGTCCACCTCGCCCCGGGTGAACACCCAGTCGAGCCGCCACAGCCGGGGCATCCCCCATCCCGTGCCCGCCACCGGGAACGACGCCGGCAGCGGCGCTCCCTCGGTGAGGTCCCGGGCTTCGACGCCGTCGCCGAGCGGGATCAGGCTGCCCATCCACGGGGAGTTGAAGTCGCCCGCGACGAGCAGGGGATTGCGGTTGCCCGCCAGATCCGCGCGCAGCGCGGCCAGCTCGGTCTCGACCCGGTCGTACTGCCCGTGGGCGAACGAGTAGAACCGCCCGCTGAACGCGCTGAGCCGCGTGTCCACCGGCTGCGGCAGATGGACGTTGTACAGCGAGAACACGCATCCGCCGGCCCGGACGTCGGTGCGCTGCGCCTTGTTGCCGTGCCAGTACCAGTCGTCGGGCGCCGGCCCTTCCCGCCGCGGATGGGTCCCCACGACCGGCAGGCGCGACAACGTGACCAGCTCGCCTTCGACGTTCACCTGGTAGCCCGGGAACCGGGCGCGCAGCGTGGGTTCGTCGTCGAGCCGGACCGGCCCGTCGTGCCAGTGCAGGTGCTCACCGAGCAGGTAGACGTCGGCGTTCTGCTGTTTCAGGTACGCGTAGAGCGCTTCGGTGCTGTCGTCCCCGCGGAAGTCCTGGTACCCGGTCCCGGAGTCCCAATAGCCGGTGTTCCAGCTGAAGATCCGGAGCACCGGCGCGCCCGGCTTCGGCGCGGCGGCCGAGCCGAAGCCGCCGAACCCCGCGAGCAGCGTGCCGGCCACCAGTACCGCGGCGAGCACCAGCGCCGTCCACCGCGGCCGCGGCCGCACGAAGGCGGCGAGCACCAGGAGCAGCAGCGGCACGGCGACCAGCAGCAGTGGCGGGAGCGGCTCGACGAACATCCACAGCCACCAGCGCCCGGTGAGCAGCACGTGTGCGGCGAAGAACACCACCCACAGCGCGGTGACGACGCGGAGCGTCCGGCTCCACCGCCGCCGCGACGGTGCGGGTGCTTCCGCGTCCACAGAGGACTGAACCTCGGTCATGTCGGTACCTCACGGGAGTCGTTACGGGGAAAGGAGACCGGCGGTGGCCAGCGCGACCACGACCACCGCGCCGGTGCCGAGCAGGACCCGGTCGCGCAGCAGCCCGCGAGCCGGATCCGCGCCACCGGCCTGCACGAGCACGACGTGCAGGTAGCGCAGCAGCCCGAACAGCACCGGCGGCAGGGCCGCCGCCAGGACCAGATCGGCACGCGGACCCCAGCGTTCGAGGGCGAAGAACAGGAACGGCACGACGGTCAGCCCGGCCGTGAGGACGAGCAGCTGGTCGAGGAACGCGGCGGGGTAGCCGCGCAGCACCGGGCGGCGCAGCGGCTCGGGCAGGTCCAGCTCACGCCGCCGCTTGCCCAGCACGGGCAGGAAGCACAGCAGGAACACGCACAGCAGCAGCCAGCCCGAGGGCCGCACGCCCGTGGCCAGGTACCCGGCCAGCACGCGCAGCGCGAACCCGGTGGCGACGGCGAACACCTCGGCCACCGGCACGTGCTTGAGCCGGCGGCTGTAGGCGACGTTCAGCGCGATGTACGCGCCGAGCGGCGCGAACAGCACCGGCCGCGTGACCGCGGTGGCCACCACGAGGGCCGCGAGCAGCGCGGCCCCGAGCGCCACCGCCGCCCCCACCGGCACCCGCCCGGAGGCGATCGGCCGGTGCCGTTTCGCCGGATGCCCCCGGTCGTACCGGGCGTCGGCGAGGTCGTTGCCGATGTAGACGACCGAGGAGGCGAGGACGAACAGCACCACCGCCTCCGCCAGAGCGGCCGGCCGCGGCCAGGTCCAGGCCGCCGGGTGCAGCAGGACCAGCGGTACGACGAGCACGCTCTTCGGCCACTGGCCCGGCCGGACCAGCGCGAGCAGATCCCGCGGGGCGGTTCGCGAACGAACCGCCACCGCGTGCGGGTGAAGCGAGAACATCCGGCGCCTCCCGTCAGAAGAAGACCTTGGCGAGCTTCAGCGCGCCTTGGCGCCAGGGCTCACGGCTGGTCACGCCTTGCTTCGCCGGGGCGTGGACGCGGCCGGACCGCCACCACGTGAAGGCTTCGAGCAGGGCTTCGGAATTCGACAGCCGCGGCACGAACCCGAGGCGGCGCGCGGCCTTACCGGTGCTGACGAACGAGTCGTCGAGCAGCTTGTGCAGCAGCCGTCCGTAGACCGGCGACAGCTTCCAGCGTTCGAGCAGCCCGAGCACCGCGACCGCGGGCCTCGCCGGGATGGGCACGACGTGCTTGCCGTGCCCGGCCGCGTCGAGCACGGCCTGGAAGTCCTCCCGGATCGTGCCGAACCGCTCCGCCGCGATGTTGTAGGTGTCGTCGGCGACCTCACGGGGAGCCACCAGCGCGGTGACCACGGCCGTGACGAGGTCATCGAGGCCCAGCATCTGGATGCGGACGTCCCCGCGGCCGAGCACGGGGAAGTGCCGCCCTTCCGACGCCCACTCGAACAGCATCGCGAACAGGCCCATCCGGCCCGTGCCGACGAACGTCTTGGGCCGCAGGATCGTCAGGCACAGCCCCTGGGCACGCAGCCGCTCGGCGTACTCCTCGGCCTCGGCCTTCGCCGCGCCGTAGGTGTCGACCGGCTCACGGGGGTGGCTCTCGGGCGTCGGCACCGTCTTGGGCAGCCCGTAGACCGACGTCGACGAGATGTGCACGGCCCGCGCGAGACCCGCCGCGGCGGCCGTCCCCAGCACGTTTTCCGCGCCGCCGACGATGATCGAGCGGATCTCGTCGGCCGGGTAGCTCGGCAGCGCCGCGGCGCAGTGCACGACGGCGTCGGCGCCGGCCATCGCATCGGCGACGACCCGGGGATCCCGGACGTCGCCGATGTGGTGGCGCAGGCCGGGCGCGGCCGGGATGTCGCGCAGGTCGACGCTGTGCACCCGGCAGCCCTCGTCGAGCAGCCGCTGGACCAGGCGGGCACCCAGCACGCCGGCGGCGCCGGTGACGACGACGGTCCCGGGCAGTTTCGAGTTCACCACAGCCGGCTCACCTTCTCTTGGACGAAACGGGTCAGCAACCGGGACATGCCCTGCTCCAGCACGGCGTCCAGGGCTTCGAGGAAGCGCTCCACGTCGGCGTCCTCCACCACCAGCGGCGGGCTCACCACGAGCGGGCTCCGGCCGTTGAGCGTGTAGTAGGTGTAGATGTCGTGGTCGCGGTAGAGCGCGTCGACCACCGCGCAGGTGATCAGCTTGGTCCGCAGCAACGGGTCTTTCGCCAGCGAAACGGGAACCAGCTTGCCGACCAGGTCGAGCAGCTTCGGCCCGCCGGAGAGGAACACGCCGTGCAGCGCGCCGGTGCCGCGGACGTCGGCGACTTCGTCGGGATGGGCTTTCCGGATCCGTTCGAGCCCGGGCACGAGCAGTTCTTCGAGGTGGCGCGCGCGGGCCGGGAAGTCGTCGGTCACCGCGATCTCCACGGCTTCCAGCGCGGTCGCCGCCTCTTCGCCGAAGCCGTAGTAGGTCGTGCTCGTGCTCTGCAGCAGGGCGTCCTGCATGCTGTCGTAGGCCTTGCGGAACACCGGTTCGCGCGCCACGAACGCCGAAATCGAGGACTTGCCGCCGCCGAAGGACTTCGACGTCGTCACCACGTCCGGCACGAGCCCGGGGTGGCGCATGAAGTAGAACATCGTGCCGGTCTTGCCCCAGCCGGTGTAGATCTCGTCGAAGATCAGGACGATGTTCTCTTCCGTGCACAGTTCCCGGACCCCGCGCAGGAACTCCTCGGAGCAGTGGTTCATCGTCGAAGCGCTGAACGGCTCGATGAGCAGCGCGTAGACGTCGCAGCCGCCACCGGGCCGCCGCGCCGCGGCGATCGCGTCCCGGACCGAGCCGAGGTCGCCGTAGCGGAACGTGCCGATGCCCGGGATGGTCGGGAAGGCGAACTGGCCCGGCGCACCGCCGGTGAGCCCGCCCGAACCGAGCAGCTTGCCGTGGAAGGCGATGTCCGCCCGCAGCAGGCGGCCGCGCTTGCCGCGGTGGTACTTGTAGGCGAGTTTCACCGCCCCCTCCACCGCTTCGGCGCCGGAGTTGGGGAAGAACGACATGTTCAGGTCGGCCGGCATGACCTGGGCGAGGTTGTGGCCGAGCGCCGCCAGGTACGGCGAGAAGTAGGTTTTGTGCACCTCCATCCGGGACCGCTCCTGGAAGCGTTTCCTGGCGGCCACGATCCGCGGGTGGTTGTGCCCGTGGTTGAGCACGCCCACCCCGCCGGTGAAGTCGAGGACGGTGCGCCCGTCGCGGGTGTGGAGGTGCGCGCCTTCGGCCCGGTCGACCAGCTCCCGGCCGAAACCGAACGACGTCATCAGCTTGACCTGCGATTTGTTGACGTACTGGCGATAGAGCTCGTGGACCTCGTCGACGTCGAGCCGCTCGGCCTGCTCGAGGGTGATCAGTCGTGGCATCGATCTCGTCTCCCGTCGGTTTGTGTCGGCGTTTCCGAGCCTGGGAGGGCGATCTCCTCGACGGCTTTCGCGGACCTCTCACCGGTGGGCGAGGGGAGGGGGATCGCGGTGAGAGGGTTGTGGCAGACGGCCGGGCTGCACTCGGGGAGTCAGTTCTTCACCGAGCAGCTGGAGGTCTGCCATGGGGCAGCTGGTCTCGATCGTCGTGCCCAACCACAACGGGGCCGGGACGCTGCCGCAGTGCCTGTCGGCGCTGTCGGCCCAGACCTACCCGGACCTCGAGGTGATCGTCTCCGACGACGGCAGCACCGACGACTCGGTCGCGGTGGCCCGTGCCCACGGCGCGCACGTCGTCGCGACCGGCGTGAACGGCGGCTGCGGCGTCGCCCGCAACGCCGGCCGGGCCCGCGCACGCGGCGACGTCATCTTCTACGTCGACTCCGACGTGGCGCTCGCCCCCGACGCGGTCGCCACCGCCGTCCGCATCCTCGAAGCGGAGCCGGACACGGGCGCGGTGTGCGGCATCCAGGATCCGGAACCGCTCGTCGAACCCACCCTGATCGCGCGGTACCGCGGGCTGCAGTACTACTACTGGTCGGTGAGCTCCCAGGGCGCGGTGTCGTTCTTGTTCCCGTCGCTGTGCGCGATCCCGGCCAAGGTGCACGACGAGATCGGCGAATTCAACCCCCGGCTCAAGCAGACCGAAGAGGTCGACTTCGGGCACCGGTTGTCGCGGCGCTACCGGCTGCGGCTCACCCCCGAAGTGCACGGGAAGCACGCCCACGACCCGCACCTGCGGATCCTGCTGCGCAAGCTGTTCCACCGTGCCCGCCTGCGCATCCCGCTGTACGCCCGCCGGCGGCGGTTCGCCACCGGCTTCGAGACACCGGAGCGGGCATGGGCGAGCCTGGCCGCCGCGGCCTCGGTCCCGGCGCTCGCGACGGCGTTCGTCGGCCCGTGGGGGCTGCTTCTGCCCGGCGTTCTCATCGCCGCGTCCATCGCGGGGGACAGCGGGATGTACCGCTTCGTCCGCCACCAGCGCGGCGCGGCGTTCGTCGTGTACTTCGCCGCCGTGCACTACCTGGTCAACCTGACGATCGTCACCGGCGCGGTGGCCGGAGCACTGCAGTGGACGGCATCGCGGGCGTTCCGCGGGCTTTACGACCACGCCACGCCCGCGAACGCCTGACCGTTTACCGCCGGTCGTTCCGGGGTACTACTGCTCTCGTAATGCAACCAGTTTCGAGGTGAGAGCGGTGAAGGAAGCGCGGTCGCGGTGTCCGATCAACCTGTCGCTGGAGATCTTCGGCGACCGGTGGACGCTGCTCGTCCTGCGTGACGTCGTTTTCGGCGGGGCGCGGCACTTCCGGGAGCTGCTCGGCGGTGCGGAACGGATCTCGTCGAACGTGCTGGCCGACCGGCTGGCCGCGCTCGTCGAGCACGGGCTGCTCACCCGGGCCGGGGACGCGTCGCACAAGCAGAAGGTCACCTACAGCCTGACCGACCGCGCGATCGACCTCGTCCCGGTGCTCGTGCAGCTCAGTGCGTGGGGGGTGCGGCACCTGCCCGTGGCCGACGCCTACGCCGCCCGCGCGGAAGTGCTCACCGCCGGCGGTCCGCCGCTGTGGGAAGCCTTCATGGACGAACTGCGCGAGACTCACCTCGGCACCCGCCGCGGGGAGGCGCCGGACGGCCCGACCGTCACCGAGCGCCTCCACGCCGCCTACGCGGCATCCGTGACCGACCGAACGGAGTGATGATGGAAACCCGGCTCGACGAACGGTTCAGCGATCCCGACTCCGAGGCCACCAGCTGGGCCGAAACCACGCGGGCGCTGGAAGAGGCCCAGATCAGCTGGCTCACGACCGTCCGTGCCGACGGCCGGCCGCACGTGACACCGCTGGTCGCGGTGTGGCTGGACGGGGCGGTCCACTTCACCACCGGCGAGAACGAGCAGAAGTACCTCAACCTCACGGCGAACCCGAACGTCGTGCTGACCACGGGCCGCAACGCCTGGGACGATTCCCTCGACGTGATGGTCGAGGGCGCGGCCCGCCGCGTCACGGACCGCCCGACGCTCGAAAAGCTCGCCGAGGCGTGGCGGCAGAAGTGGGACGGCAGCTGGGCTTACGAGGCGACCGGCAACGGGTTCCGCCAGGGCGACCACGACATCCCGGTCTTCGCCGTCGAACCGGCGAAGGTCCTGGTCTTCGGCCGGGAGCGGAAGAAGCCTTCGGAACCGCCGACGCATTCCACTGTGGAGTTCACCCACACCAGCCACCGCCCCTGACGGATCAAGCGCGACCGGCGACGGCGTCGGCTTGACCTTCCGGGCCTGCCGGGAGTCGATGGCCGTCGCCGGCTCGCGTTCAGGGATCCGCTGCCACCCGCTCCCGATACTTCGAGGCGTTGCCGGAGTCAGGGGGGTCCGTGGGTTCGCTCCGTCTCGACGAATGCTTCCTCGACCAAGTCCGGCGGCGGCCCGACGCCGTCGCCGTCGGTGGGGAAACCACGCTCACCTACCGGGAGCTGGGCGCCCGGGCCGTCGCCGTGGCCGCCGGGCCGCGGCGGCTCGGGTGGAACGGGAAACCCTGGTCGGCATGGCCTTTCCCCGCGGGGTGGACGCCGTCGTCGCCGCGGTCGGGATCACCCTGGCCGGGGGTGCCTACGTGCCCATCAGCCCCGCCACGCCGGGTAAGCGGATCGGGGAGCTGCTCGCGGACAACGACGTCGTGGCCGCCGAGGTCGGCCTCATCGCCGCAGCCGCGCCCGATGGGGTCGAGGTCGTCGAACTCTCCCGGGTCGAGGCGCGGGGGAGCGGGACCGACGCCGCCGCCGCGCCGCCGCCGCTGGACGAGCGGTCGCCGCTCGCGCACGTGCTCTTCACCTCGGGCTCCACCGGTAAGCCCAAGGGCGTGCTCGTCGAACACGCCGGGATCTTCCGGATCGTCCGCGAGCCGCACTTCCTCGCCTTCGCGCCCGATGACCACGTCCGGCACGCCAGCCCGCTCGAGTTCGACGCCGCCACCATGGAGACCTGGGGCGCGCTGCTCAACGGGGCCCGGTTGTGCGTCGACCCGGCGACCGTCGTCGTGCCGGTGCGGTTCGCCGCGGCGCTGCGGGAGCACGGGGTGACCTGGGCGTTCGTGACGTCGCCGATCAGCGCGCCCATGATCTCGGGGATGCTCCACAGCCAGCTGTACTGCTTGTAGGACCGGTCGTCGATGGCGGTGTCCAATGGAGGCCTCTCTTCGATGTGATGGCCAGCGTCAGGGGATGGCCCCTACCTCGATCGTGTCCCGCCCCGCTGACTCGGCACTGAAGTGCGGCGGACACCGGCCGCCACGACAAGCCTGCTGGGGCGTCAGCCGGCCTTACCGGGCCTTGGCGGTGGCGGTCCGGTCGCGGCCGTTGTCCTTGGCGCGGTAAACGGCGTCGTCGACGGCCAGCAGCAGGGTGGTGAGGTCGCCGCCGTGGTCGGGGAACACCGCGGCGCCGATCGAGGCGGTCAGGGTGATCACCGCCGGCTCGCCGGTGCGGCGGTCGATGGCGTCCACGGTGACCGCGGCGATCGTGGCGCGGGTGCGCTCGGCGACCGCGGTCAGCGCGGCGGGGTCGAGGCCGGGCAGCAGGACGACGAACTCCTCGCCGCCCCAGCGACCGACCAGGTCGCGCCCGTGGCCGCGGACGCAGCCGCGGAGCGCGTCGGCCACGGCGCGCAGGACCGTGTCACCCGCGAGGTGGCCGAACCGGTCGTTGATCTGCTTGAAGTGGTCCAGGTCCAGCAGGAGCAGCCCGACGTGGTCGCCGAGCCGGTCCGCGCGCTCGAGTTCCCGTTCGGCCACTTCGTGCCACCAGGTCGGGTCGGCGAGCTGGGTGCGCCGGTCGGTGCGGGCGGCTTGCTGGAACTGGGGGAGCAGCAGCCCGAGGTGCAGGCCGACGACGAGGACCAGGACGAACACCAGCGTCCAGGGCCGGGTGACGGCGACGAGGGCGTAGACGTAGCCCAGGCCGATCGCGGCGGCGATGATCAGCTGGTCGCTGGCCGGGCCGAGCGCGCGGTGGGCGGGCTGGTCGCGGTTGTCCATGATGATGGCGATGACGACCAGGCCGTAGTTGACCAGCCGGTAGATCGCCCCGGCCACCACGATCGCGGCCACGCCGCGCGGGCCGTCGAGCACGGTGATGTAAGGCCCGGCGGCGTCCGGGTAGAGGGCGGACAGGGCGAGTGTCGCACCGGCTACTCCGAGTAGCACGGTCGAGGCGGAGAACACCTTCCGGTGGACCGGGGCGCGGCGGGCGAAGACGCGGAACCACTCGTAGGTGAAGGTGACGGCGATGAGGACGGCCTGCAGCGGCAGGGGCAGCAGGAGCAGCCCGGCGATGTACCAGGTGGACTGCAGGTGGGTGTAGGGCGTGCCCTCGGGCAGTTCCCGGATCCGCTCCAGCCCTTGGGTGAGTTCCAGGTGCGCGATCGCGCAGGCCAGCAGCAGGCCGAGCCACGCCCAGTCGGTGCCGGTCACCGCGGTGGCGGCCGTGGTGGTGGCCACGACGGCCGCGGTCAGGCCGACGATGGCACCCACGTAGGCGATCAGGCTGCGGGGGAGGACCAGGAAGGCGCGCAGCGGGGATTCTCGATCGCGTGACGATGCCTGGCCCACGGCGTGCCGCCCCCCTCCCCGGAACAGAATGTCCACTGTAACCGGATGGCCACGCCCGGTCGTGCGTCATCCGGGTGACCACCGAACCGGGCAACCATGCCCCGCCACCAGGAGGTACATCGTGATCATCACCCGCACCCAGACCCAGCCGACCCGTCGTCCGCGTCCCGGCCGCCCCACCGAGTGGAACCGCTGATCACCCCCTTGCGTCAGCGCCGCGGCCGCGTCCCGTGAGCGACGTCTTCAGGTGAGCGGCGACATCGAGCCGCAATCGGCCCCGGCGGCGAGGAACCCCGCCTCGCCGCCGGGCCCGTGAACAGCCGATTCACGCGAGCGCCGCGACGGCCGACGGGCCGCCGGGCGTAGCGAACGCCGCCCGGTGCGGAGCCGGCTGAGCCGGGAAACCGAGGCCGAACGATCCAGCGGCACGCGGGCAGCTGACCCCGGCGAACGTTGACTTGCCGTCACGACCGTACGGCGAGCCCGGCCCGGACGGCGAGGACGACGAGCTGGGCACGGGTGCGGGCGTTGAGCTTGGCCATCGCCCGGGCCACGTGGGTGCGAACCGTCGCCGGCGAGAGGAACAGCGCGTCCGCGATCTCGTCGTTGGACCGGCCGGTGGCGACCCAGGCGGCGATCTCGCGTTCCCGGCCGGTGAGGGTGTCGAGGCCGTCGACGGTGGCCGGCGCGGACCACCGCTCGGCAAACGTGGTCACGAGCAGCCTGGTCACCGACGGTGAAAGCAGCGCGTTCCCGCCGGCGGCGGCGCGGACGGCGTGGGCCAGCTCGGCGGGCGCGGTGTCCTTGAGGATGAACCCGGCGGCGCCGGCGCCGAGCGCTTCGAAGACGTAGCGGTCGATTTCGAAAGTCGTGACGACGACGACCCGCACCGCGTGCAGCGCCGGGTCGGCCGCGATGTGGCGCAGCAGTTCGAGGCCGTCCATGCCCGGCATCCGGATGTCGAGCAGCAGGACGTCCGGCCGGTCGCGCCGCAGCCGGGCCAGGGCTTGCGTGCCGTTGTCCGCCTCGCCGACGACCCGCATGTCGTCTTCGCGGTCGATCAGGGCCCGCAGGCCCATCCGGACCAGCTGGTGGTCGTCGGCGAGCAGCACCCGGATCACGAGTCCGCCTGCGGCAGGGGAACCCGGGCCGCGACCCGGAACCCGCCGCCGTCGCGGGGACCGGTTTCCAGGTGGCCGCGCAGTTCTTCGATCCGGCGGCGCATGCCGGTCAGGCCCCGCCCGGGTGGCGCCACCGTCGACGGCGTCCCGCGGCCCCGGTCGGTCACTTCGACGAGCAGTTCGCCCCCGCGCCTGCCGACGGTCACGCGGGCGGTCGTGGGCCCGGCGTGGACCAGCACGTTGGTCAGGCTTTCCTGCACCACGCGGTAGACGGTGGCGGCCAGCGGCCCGGGAACGGGCTCCTCGACGGCGACGTCGACCGGGAGACCGCCGGTCCGGACCCGGTCGACCAACGCGGCGAGCCCGGTCAGGCCGCTTTCGCGCGGGTGGAACGCCGCCAGCATCCCGCGCAGGTCGGCGAGCGCGCCCGCACTGGTGTCGCGGACGGCTTCCAGCGAGCGGCGTGCCTGGTCCGGTTGCTCGTCGAAGGCGAGCAACGCCAGCCCGGCCTGCATGGTGATCAGGGCGAACCCGTGCCCGGCGATGTCGTGCACCTCCCCGGCCAGCCGGATCCGTTCCTCGAGCGCCGTGCGCGCGATGAGGTCGTGGCGAGCCCGCCGCCGGGCCGCGTCCCGCACGTGGACCAGCGCGCCCAGCGACCACGGCAGCACGATCCAGCTCGACCAGGCCAGCGCCAGCAGGCCGGGATCGTGCCGGTCGCTGAGCACCCGGACGAGGATGGTCACCGACGACAGCACGGCGGCCGGCGCGCAGACCGCCGCCGACCGGAGCGGCGTCCGCTGCCGGGCGGTCTCGAACACCGCGATCACCAGGCACAGCAGCACCGGCCCGTACGGATAGCCGGCCAGCAGATAGCCGTTGACCAGCACCACGGCGCCGGTCAACGCCACCGGTGGCATGCTGCGGCGCAGGCCCGTCGTCACCGCCGCGGCCGCGACCAGGAGCGTCACGCCGAGCGCGTCCAGCGGGAGGGACGGGGCGGTCGCCGACGATGGGACGGCCATCGTGCCGGCGACCACGGCGGCCGCGAACAGCCCGGCGGACACGACGTCCAGCCGGGGGATCCGCGCGCCGGAAGCCAGAGGCATGCCCGCCAGCATGGCGCCCGGCCGGCCGCCTGTCGTCGGCTTCGAAGCGACACCCGGGCTACGTCAGCTGACGTAGCCCGTCCGGCGGCAACGCCGCTTTGCGTCCGATGTGGTCACCGGCTCCAGGCCCCAGGCTGGAAGCACCGAGGCGACGCCCGCTTCGGCTACCCCGGTAGGAGGACATCCCGTGACAACGCGCACGAACCCGCCGCCGGCCCGGACCGCGATCGGGCGGGCCACCGGCCGGCACCGGACGTTCCTGATCGCCACCTGCGTGGCACTGGTCCTGGCCGCGATCGCCGACGAAGCCACCGGCTACGACGGCCCCGGACCGATCGTCTACCCCGCGTTCGTGGTGCTGGTCGCCTTGGTGCCGTGGCGGTTCACCCCGCTGCTCGTGGTTCTCATGAGCGCGGTGTTCGTCTTCGGCGGACTCGCGTCGCCGGAGTTCGTGCACCGGCTGACCACGCCGGGCCAGGTGCTGGACTTCGCCGCCGCGTGGCTGCAGATGCTCGGCTTCGTCGCGGCCGCGGGCTTCGCGGTGGCCGCGGTCGTCGTTTCCCGCCGGACCCCCGATTCCCGTTCGTGAAGGAGCACACCATGTCCCGTTTCCGACGGCTCAGCCGGAGCACCCTCGTTTCGTTCGCCGGGCTGCTCGGCGGCATCGCCGGGCTACTCGTCCAGTGGGCCGCCGACCCGGCCAGGTTCTCGGCGGCCCAGCAGTCGTTCGGGATCCCGTTCCCGCCCGGCATCCTGTTCATCGCCGGGGCCGGATTGCTGATGCTGGCCACGTCCCGCTGGTGGTGGCACCCGATCTTCGCCGTGGTCATCGCGTTCTGGATCGCCGGCGTCGGAACCCTCGCCGGCCAGCTGACCCCCAACCTGGTCTCACCGAACGCCGGCACCGTGGCCGGGACCGTCGTCATGGCCGCCGCGCTGCTCCTCGCCGCGATAGCCGGTTTCGTCGGCATGGTTTCGGGACGGCGGAGGTCCGCGGTCCCGGCACGGAACCCGGGAAATGGCGGATCTTCGGAGAGCCTCGGCTGAGGAAGCGCTTTACTGACGAGGCCTGCGGGAATTACCCTGTAGCTGCGGGCTGGCGGGCGGACGACTTCACCGGCGCGTCACCCATTTTCGGAATTCGTATCGAAACGAGGGGGAAAGATGAAATCCACGTCCGCTGCCGCACTCACGGTGACGAATCTCGCGGAATCCGGCGACCGTTCCGAGGCCAGTTGCGGCGTTCGGGTGGGTTTCGCTCCGGCGTCCGCGCTCACCGTGACGCCCCTTGCCGAGCGTGACGAACGCGGCGGCACCGGCCGCGGCGTGACCATGTACAACGAAGCCGGAAAGGCCGGCCCCGGTTCGACCGCTGCGAAACCGCACTGAACGGCGGAGCAGGCGTTTCGATGCCCCGCGGGCGGGTTCCGCGCACCTGCCTGGTGTCGATGCCGTGGCACTCGCTGCACCGCCCCTCCCTCGCACTCGGCGTCCTGCGCGCGGCGTGCGAACGGGCGGGACTTCCGGTCCCGGTTTCCTACCACGGCAGTCTCGCTTTCGCCGAGATGATGCTGCGGGCCGGTTTGACCGTGGGCGACTACGCGGAATTGGCGGACACCGGGTTCCACCATTCGCTCGGCGAATGGATCTTCGCGGGCGCGCTGAACGGATCCGATTTCGGCTATGCGGGCATGGAGGATCTGGCCGGCCGCGCCGGCCTGCCCTTCCGCATCGCCGCGGCGGCTCGTGCGCTCGCGGACGAATTCACCGATCAGGCCGCCGACGCCATTCTGGCCCACGAGCCGGAACTGGTCGGCTTCAGCGCGACCTTCAGCCAGACCATCGCGAGCCTCGCGGTGGCGCGGCGGATCAAGGACCGGCGACCCGGCGTGCAGATCCTGGTCGGCGGCTACTCGACCGACGGCCCGATGGGCGTGGCACTGCACCGGGAGTATTCGTTCGTCGACTACGTCCTGCGCGGCGAGGCGGACGTGACTTTTCCTAAACTGCTTCGGGCCCTCGCCGAATGCGATGCGACCGGAACCCGCGACGGCCTCGACGACGTGCCCCAGCTGTGCCGGCGTGACGACGACGGCGCCACCCGGGTCAGCCCGTGCCCGTCCCGGCCGGTCTCGCCGGCGTCGATCACGACACCGGACTACGACGACTGGTTCGCCGCCGTTCCCGCTTCCGTCGCCGCCCGCGTCGAACCGGAGCTGGTCGTGGAGTCCTCCCGCGGCTGCTGGTGGGGCGCGAAACACCACTGCGTCTTCTGCGGCCTCAACGGCACCGCGATGGCCTACCGGGCCAAGCCGGCCGAGTCCTTTGTGGATGAGGTGCTCGGACTCGTGCGCCGGCACCGGATCCTCGACGTCACCACGATCGACAACATCCTGCCGAACGAGTACTACCGGTCGGCGCTGCCGGAGCTGGCCGACGCGGGCCACGACCTGCGGATCCACTACGAAATCAAGGCCAACGCGCAGATCGAGGACGTGGCCGCACTGCGGAGCGCCGGGGTGTGGGACGTCCAGCCCGGCATCGAGAGCCTGGTCGACGACGTCCTGCACCGGATGCGCAAGGGCGTGCGCGGGGCCCACAACGTGCGGATGCTGCGCGACGGTGCCTCGGCCGGGCTCAACATCACCTGGAACTGGCTGTACGGGTTTCCGGGCGAACGCGTGGCGGACTACGCCGCGGTCGTGGCCCAGCTGCCCGCCCTGGTGCACCTGCAACCGCCCAGTCGCGCGGCACGGATTGCCCTGCAACGGTTTTCGCCGAACTTCGACGACCCGCGGCAGGGCTTCACCGAGCGTCGCCCGGCGGCGGGGTCGCGCCTCGTCCACGACATCGACGACCCGGAGCGGCTCGCCGAGCTCGTCTACTCCTTCGACACCCCGGACCAGGGGCTCACGGCCGAGGAGGTCAAGCCGCTGGTCGACGCGCTGGCCGCGTGGACCGCGGGCTATGCGGGGAGTGCGCTGGTCGTCCGGACCATCGGCGACGTCGTGGTGATCCGGGACCGGCGCCACGGCTGGGCGCCCGCCGACCACGTGCTCGAGCACCCGCGGGAAATCGCGGCCTGGCGAGCACTGGAAACCGGCCGCGCCCCCCTCCGGGTCCTCGCCGAACAGGACCACGAATGGGATCCGGACGACTTCGGCCGCTGGCTTCGCCGGCTCGCGGAGGCCGGTCTGGTGTTCACCGACGGCACCTTGTGGATCACCCTGGCCACCTCGCCGGCCACGGCGCGGAAAACCCGCTTGCCGTTGCCGGTGCTCACGCCGTCCGCCTGAGAAGGAGCCACATGCGCACTCTGTCCGCGCCGCACCCGGCGTGGCCCGAAACGGTCGAACTCGACCTCGGCCGCATCGACGCCGATCCCGGCGCCGCACTCGGTGTCGTGGCCGAACTGGCCGGGCGCGCGCAGCGGCTGCGGCTGCCGGAGCCGTTCGCCTTCGGCGGATCCGCGCACCGCGACGCGACGATGGTGCGCTTGCTCGCGGCCGCCGCGGCGGCGTTCGTCCCGGTGGACTGGACCTTGCGGGGGTCGTTGCCGGGCACCATTCCCGAACGCGCCTTGTACCACCTGCCACCACCACGGGACGACGGGGAACTCGCTCGCCGCTGGCGTGCGGCCCACGACGTCGGCCTCTGCACCTACCGGTACGGCCCGGGGTTCGTGCTCATCCACGACACCCGACCGGGCGGGCCGATCAACCGCGTCCACGTCGAAACCGCCTGGGTAGGCACGTTCCGGACCCTGGCCGGCACGGACCGGCCGCCGGCCGGCGGGGCCGCGGCGGATCTCCTCGACCAGCTGGCGGCGCACCAGCTCGCCCTGCGGCTGGACGACCGGTACGCCGTCGTCCTGCCCTACCACGCGGATCGACGCCCACCGCCCGGCCGGGTGGTCCCGCCGGTGAAGCCGGGCCTATGACCGACGCCTCGCCGGACGCGGCCACGTCGGCGGCCGGGCTGCGCGGGCATCGCGCGTTCCGGTTCCTGTGGAGCGCGGACGCCGCCTCGCAGCTCGGCACGGCCGCCGCGACCGCGCTGGTGCCCCTGCTCGCCGCGACCACCCTCGGCGCCACGCCGCTGCAGATGGGACTGCTCACCGCGGCGGAGACCGTGGCGTTGCTGGTCATCGGCCTGCCCGCCGGTGCCTGGATCGACCGGACCCGCCGCCGCCGCGCGGTCCTCGTCGGCGCCGACCTCGTCCGGGCCCTGCTGTTCTTCGGCCTCCCGGTCGCGGGCTGGACCGGTGTGCTGGACTTCGGGCAGCTGCTCGTCACGGTGGTGCTCGTCGGCGTCGCGACCGTGTTCTTCGACGCCGCCTACCAGGCGTACCTGCCGGTGGTGATCGGGCTGGAGAACCTGGAAACCGGCTACGCGCGCCTGCAGGTCACCCTGTCGGTCGCCGCGGCCGCCGGGCCCGGCATCGGTGGCGTGCTCACTCGCGTGATCGGTGCCGCCTCCGGGCTGGCGCTCACCGGAGCGGGCTACCTGGCTTCGGCCGCGCTCCTTTCGCGCGTCCGGGCCGAGGTGCCGCCGATACCACCGCGGCCGCGGAAGGTGCGGCTGCGCACCGAAATCGCCGAGGGGCTGCACTACATCGTCGGCCACCCCCAGCTCCGTCCGCTGGCCGTCGCGAGTTCCATCGCCGCGTTCTTCACCGCGGGCATCATGTCCATGGAAGTTCTGTTCTTCACCCACGACCTGAACCTGGACGCGGCGGGCGCGGGCGTGCTGCTGGCCCTGTCTGGCGTGGGCAGCGTCATCGGCGCCGCGACGACCGGCCGCTGGACCCGCCGCCTCGGCGCCGCTCGCGCCAACTGGCTGGTGCCGCTGCTGACCTGGCCACCCCACCTGCTGCTCCCGCTCGCCCAACCGGGCCCGATCGGCCTGGTCCTGGCGGCCACGGGAATCGTCATCCACGCCGCCGGCGGCACGACCTACAACGTGATCGTGATGACCCGCCGCCAGCACCTGACACCGGACGCCCTGCGCGGCCGCGTCCACACGACCATGCGCGTGCTCGTCTGGGGAACCATGCCACTCGGCGCACTGGCGGCGGGCGTCTTCGCCGAGTCGGTGGGGACGCGCGCGACCCTGACCATCGCCGTCGCCGGAATCCTCATCGCGATCGTGCCCGCGGCCTGGTCCGCCCGCGAACACCCGGTCCCTTGACGGCCGGCATGCACCTCCGTCCCCGGAGTTGCCGATCCATGGCGCCCGGGCCGGACCAGCTCCCGGGCGATTCCCGATATCCTCTCGGAAACGCAAGAGGGGGAGTTCCATGAGTACCGTCGAGCGCACGCTCAGACCGATCGTCGTCCTGCTGTACATCAACGTGGGGATCAGCGTCCTGCTCACGGTGCTGACCTTCGTGTTCAAGAGTTCCGTACTCGATTACCAGGTGCAGCACATGGTCGAGGCCGGGAAGGTCCTCCCGGGCCGGGAGGCGGCGACGCGTGGCGTGCTGGAAGGCACGCTCTGGATCCGGCCGCTGTCGATCCTGGTCGTTTCGGTGGTTTACGCCCGTTTTGTCGCGCGGCTGAAACTCGGCCTGCGACGCACTTATTACCGGCTTCTGGCCATCGCGATCTTCGGCGCGGGTGCGCTGGCCTATCTGATCGTCATCTCCCAGTTCCCGGTCTGGTACCGCGTCATCCAGGGCGTGCAGGGACTCGTGCTGCTGAGCTTGCTGCCGATATTGGCCACGAAGGACATCCGGGACCACTTCGCGCCGGAGCCGCAGGCGATGAAGATCTGGGACGACGCGTAGGCAGGGAAGAGGCGCGAGTTCGCGAGGAAGTTCTGCGCGGAGGTACACGGATCGCGCGTGGCAGCAGTCTTCATAGTGATGGCTGACTACGAGGACTTCGTCCGGACGCACCTGCCGCGGTTGCTGCGCTACGCGACGATGCTGACCGGGGAGCGGGAGCAGGCCGCTGACCTGGTGCAGGACGTGCTGGTCAAGGCGTACCGACGGCGGTCGCGGATCAGTGACGCCGAGCACCCCGACCGTTACGTGCTGCGGATGGTGACCAACGACTACCCTCCTGGCGCCGCAGCCGGTCGGCGCGGCTGATCGCCGTGGGCGACCCGCCGGACGAGGCGCGGCCGGATGACTTCGCGTCGGACCACGCGGCGCGCGAGGACATGTGGCAGCGCCTGGCGCGGTTGCCCCGGCGTCAGCGCGCGGTCGTGGTGCTCCGGTACTACGAGCAGCTCGCCAACGCCGACATCGCCGGCCTGCTCGGCTGCGCCCAGGCCACCGTGCGGGCCCACGCCCGCAAAGCCCTGACGACCCTGCGACACGGCCTGAGCATCGATCGGATGGCCCAGGCCAAGGAGAGCTGATGGACATCGAGAACCTGATCAAGGACACCTTCACCGCCCACGAGCCCGACGTCCCCGACAGCGACCAGGTGCTGGCGGCCACGCGTCAGCGCCTCGACCGCCGGCGCGCCGTGGTGAGCCCGCCGCTCGCGGCCGCCGCCGGGGTGGCCCTGCTCGCCCTGGCCGCGGTCGCCGTCGTCGCGCTGAACCGGCCGGCGCACGACAACGAGGTCGCCACGGGCACCGGTCCGGCCGCCCTTCAAGCGCCGGCCGAGGCGGCCATCGCGGAGCTGACCATGCCCTACTCCCTCGGCTGGCTGCCGCCGGGCAAGGCCGACTACCTCGCGCGCCGGATCAACGTCGGTGGCAGCGCGGCGCACCCCGACAAGCCGGTGTACGGCGGCGAGTACATGCTGACCGTCACGTCCGGGCCTCAGGTCCTGCTCGTGGACGTGCAGGAAATGCGGATGATGCCGGTCGACCAGGCCGCCTTCAAGTCCGGTCCGGGCAAGCCCGTCACCATCCGCGGACGGGCCGGCGTGGAGAGCTCCCACTCCGGCGGCCCCGGCGGCTACGAGCTGCACCTGACCCACCCCGAGGGCGGCTCGCTGTACGTCAACGTGGCCGCGCAGCCGGGCAGCACGGCGTCGGCGCAGCAGCTGATCGACGCGGGCCGCCGCGTCGCGGAGAACGTCACCTTCCCGGGCAAGACCACGGTCACCCCGGCGTTCGGCCTCGGCAAGCTGCCCGACGGCCTGCGGATGTGCACGTTCGACGTCGAGAAGAACGGCCCGAGCGGCGGTCCGCGCACGGGCTACTCGCTGGGCACGTGCAGCACCCTGCCGCCGATCCACGTGCACGTCGGGGAGCCGAGTCAGGTGAGCGGCACCGAGGGGCCACCGGTCCAGGGACACGCGACGCGCTACCAGGACGAGAACGGTTACCGCACACTGTGGATCCTCAAGGCCGTCCACGACGCGCCGATCGCCGTGGCGGGCCGCGGCGCGCAGGCGGAGTTGTCCGCGATCGCCGACCACCTCGTCCTGCCGCACTGAGGTTTTCGTGGGTCCTCAGCGATCGATGTCCGTGTAGAAGGAGCGGAGGGTGGCCGCGAGCTGCTCGGGGGCTTCCATCGCCACGTAGTGCCCGATCCGTTCGAGCTGAACGGCGATCACGTCGGTGGCGACCTGCCGCAGCGTGGCGGGCGTGAAGTTCGCCGAGCGGCCGCCCACCGCGAGGACGGGCAGGTCCAGCTTGCGGGCCGCGAGCGTGCGGAGTTCGTCTCCTTCGGAGAGCAGTGACCGGTACAGGCCGGCGGCGCCGGCGAAGGCGCCGGGCCGGGCGTAGGAGCGGACGAGCTCGTCGATGTCGGCGTCGGTGAACGCGTCGGGTTTCCCGGCGAGGGACGGGATCGCGTAGTCGGTGAGGAACGGCCGCTCGCGTCCGGTGAGGAGCATTTCCGGGATGCCGGGGGCGGCGAGGACGCCGATGTGCCAGGCGCCGCCGTGGGTGACGTCGGCGAGCATCTCGGCGCCGAATCCCGGGAGCCCGGTCTCGATTCCGGTGTAGCTGCGGACGAGTTCGGGGTGGGTGGCGGCGACCCGGAACGTCGTGGGGCCGCTGATGTCCTGGCCGGTGAGGTGGACGGGGCCGACGTCCAGGCCGGCGATCAGGTCGCTGAGGTCGTTCGCCGCGGTCGCGCTGTCGTGCTCGCGCGTGGCGGTGGCGGAGTCGCCGAACCCGCGGAGGTCCACAGCGAACACCCGGTGGTGCTCGCTGAGCCGGGGGATCAGCTTGTGGAACACCCACCAGGTCTCCGGAAAGCCGTGAACGAGCAGCACGGGAGACCCGGCGGTGCCGGCGGCGACGTAGTGCAGTTCGGTGCCGTTGAGGGCGACCCGGTGGTGGTGGACACCGGGGATGGTGGCGGCGTGGCGGTTCATGTGGTCCCTTCGAGCAGATGGACAAGTAACTTGTCGAACTCTAGAGGATAGACAAGTGACTTGTCTATCTGGCCGGGCCTCGTATGATCGGCCGCATGGCGCAGTCCAGCGGTGCCGAGCTCGCGCTTCTGCTGCTCGGCGGCTTCCACTCGATGGTCGACGAGGTGAACGTGGAGCTCGCGAAGCGCGGCCACCGAGGTGTCCGCCCCGTGCACGAGTTCGCGTTGCGCGCGGTCGAGGCGGGTGCGGACACGGCGTCCGAGCTCGGTCGCCGGTTGTCGGTCACCAAGCAGGCGGCGGCGCAGACCATCGCCGTGCTGGAGGACTTCGGCTACGTCGACCGCGAGCCCGACCCGAGCGACGGACGCCGCAAGCGCGTGCGGGTCACCCCGCGAGGCCACGAGCTGATGGCCATCGGCGGCGCCCTGTTCGACGACGTGCGCAGCCGCTGGGCGGCCCGGATCGGGCCCGAGCAGCTCGAGACCCTGGAAGCGCACCTGGCTCAGCTCACCGAGCGCCGCTCGTTCACCGCGGAAGACTTGCAGGACTGATCCCGAAGCCGCTCGCCGGCGCGTCCGGGGTCGACGCGATAACCGGTGGACCGGCACGTGCGGCACCCCTAGTGTTCCGTCGAACCGCGTGGACGTAAGGATTCCCCGAAGTGGATTTACCCCGTAGCTTCACCATCCGCGAGAGCAGCCACCGCATCCACAACCCGCTCACCAGCCGGAAACTGGCTGCACTGGGCGAGGCGCTGGACCCGCCGCCCGGAACTCGGGTGCTCGACCTGGCCTGTGGTTCGGGCGAGTTGTTGTGCACCTGGGCCCGCGATCACGGCGTCACCGGGACCGGCGTCGACATCAGCACGGTGTTCCTGGCCAAGGCCCGGGCGCGGGCGATCGAACTGGAGGTCGCCGAACAGGTCACGTTCATCCATGGTGACGCGTCTGGTCACGTTGCCGACGACCCGGTCGACATCGGGGCGTGTGTCGGTGCGACGTGGATCGGGGGTGGCGTCGCCGGGACTGTGGACCTGCTCCGGCGCAGCCTGCGTCCCGGCGGCGTGATGCTGATCGGCGAACCGTACTGGCGCCGGGAACCCCAGGACCAGGCCACCGTCGAAGGCTGTCACGCCACCAGCGCAGACGATTTCCGTGTCCTCCCGGAACTGCTGGAACAGTTCGGGGAACTGGGTTGCGACGTCGTGGAGATGGTTCTGGCCGATCAGGACAGCTGGGACCGGTACGTGGCGGCTCAGTGGCTCAACACCCGTCGCTGGCTGGACGCGCATCCCGGCGACGAGCTGGCCGGGCAGCTGCGTGCGGAACTCACCGCCGCTCCGGTGCGCCACGCCCGGTACCAACGCGAATACCTCGGCTGGGGCGTCTTCGCTCTGATGGATCGCTGACCCCCGCGCGGTGGTAGCTCGATGTGCGCTCCGCGCCAGCTACGTCCGCACCCTCAAACGAGGAGCTGACGCGGCCGGCCTACCGCGTCCCGAGTGGACAGGCGCGGTCCGCAGACACGTCTGCGTTCTGGGCGAAGCCGGGTGGAAGGCGGACCGAAGGCCGGCGGCCTATCGTCTGCGCATGCCCGAGCGCCGTCCACCCTGGTCGATCCGTGCCGGTGTGGCGCACGGCCTTCCGCCGGTGTCCATTGTGGCTGTTCCGCCCGGCTGCCCCCGCGTCCCGGCCACCTGAGGACCTGTCCCGTGCCAGTGCGATTCCGTCTGCTCGGAACCATCGAAGCGGAGGTCGACGGGCGGCCCGTCAACCTCGGGCACGCGCGGCAGCGGTGCGTGCTCGCCGCGCTGCTCGTCGACGTCAACCAGCCGGTGCCGGTCGGCCGGCTCGCCGACCGGGTGTGGGCGGACCGGCCGCCGGACCGGGCGCGCCGCAGCCTGGCCAGCTACGTGTCCCGGCTCCGGCGCCGGCTGGCCGGTGCCGAAGACGTCGACATCGCGTACGGCCCGGGCGGGTACGTCCTGCGCGTGGCGGTGGCGGCGATCGACCTGCACCGGTTCCGCACCCTCGTCTCCGAGGCCCGGGCGGCCCCGGCACTGGCGCGCTTCGACGAGGCGCTGCAGCTCTGGCGCGGCGACGCGCTCGCGGACCTCGACAGCCCGTGGAGCGAAGAGCTGCGGCAGACGCTGGCCGCCGAGCGGGCCGCGGCCGAGCTCGACCGCGTCGATCTCGCGCTGCGCCTCGGCCGGCACCACCTGGTGCTCGCGGAGACCGCCGCGCGGGCGGCGGCCGACCCGCTCGACGAGCGGGTCGCCGGCCAGCTGGTGCTGGCCCTCTACCGCGCGGGACGCCAGGCGGAGGCGCTGGACCACTACGAGCGGACCCGGCGGCGGCTCGCCGAGCAGTTCGGCGCCGACCCCGGCCACGCGCTGCGGGAGTTGCACCGGAAGATCCTCGCCGCGGACCCCGGGCTCGAGCCGGCGGCGGACACCGTGCCCCGCCAGCTCCCGGCCGCCCCGCGGTGGCTCGTCGGCCGGGACCGCGAAACCGCCGCGCTCACCCGGGCCGCCGCCGTCCGCTCCGGCACCGTGCGGGTGTGCGCGGTCAGCGGCCCGGCCGGGGTCGGCAAGACGGCGCTGGCGCTGCGGTGGGCGCACGACCACCTCGAGTCCTTTCCGGACGGTCAGCTCTACGTGGACCTGCGCGGCTTCGACCCGGCGGGCCGGCCGACGACCCCGGAAGCGGCGGTGCGCCGGCTGCTCGGCGCGCTGGGTGCCGACTCCGCCGGACTGCCCACGGACGAAGACGAGCTGGTCGCGCTCTACCGCAGCCGGACGGCGGACCGGCGGCTGCTCGTCGTGCTGGACAACGCGCGGGACGTGGCCCAGGTGGAACCCCTGCTGCCGGGGAGCGGGACGTGCACCGTCCTCGTCACCGGCCGCCACCGGCTGACGGGTCTCGGCGTGCGCGGCGCGGTGCTGCTCGACCTGGACGTGCTGCCCGACGCGGCCGCGCGCGAGCTGCTGGCCCGGTACCTCGGTCCCACCGCGGGCGGCTGCGACCCCGGCGCGGTCGCCGACCTGGTGCGCTGGTGCGCCGGCCTGCCGCTGGCGGTCGGCATCGTCGCGGCCCGGGTCGCCGCCCGGCCCGGGTTCCCGCTCGGCGCGCTGGCCGACGAGCTCCGAAACCCACCGACCCGGCTGGACGCGCTCGACGCGGGTGACCTGAAGGCGAACCTGCGCTCGGTGTTCTCGTGGTCCTGCACCGAATTGGAACCGGTGGCGGACGAGGTGTTCCGGCTGCTGGGGGCGGCACCCGGCCCGGACATCGGCCTCCTCGCCGCGGCCGCGCTCACCGGACTCGACGGCGCGCGGATCCGTCCCGTCCTGCGGGCCCTGGTGGACGCGCACCTGCTGCAGGAGCACGTCCCCGGCCGGTACCGGATGCACGACCTGCTCCGGCTGTACGCCGCCGAGCTGGCCGGCGACGAGGCCCGGGACGCGGCACTGCTGCGGCTGACGGACAGCCAGCTGCGCGCCGCGCGCGCGGCGGCCCGCCTGCTGCGCCCGGAACACCCCGTCCCCGCGCTGCCGGCCCCGGCCGGGAGCGCGGCACCCGCGTTCGAGCACCGGGCGGCGGCCACGGCCTGGTTCGACGCCGAGCACGCCGGCCTGCTGGAACTCCTCGACGCCGCCGTCGCGGGCGGCCGGCACCGCGTCGTGTGGAAGCTGGCCTGGTTCCTCAGCGCGTACCACTTCGTCCGCGGGCTGCCGTTCGAAGACCTGGCGGCTTGGCAGGCCGGTGTCGCGGCGGCGCGGAAGCTCGGTGAGCCGGAGCCGCTGGCCGTGGCCCACCTCCAGACCGGGACGGCCTACGCGCGGGTGGGCCGCTACGAGGACGCGACCAGGCACTTGCACGAAGCCCTGGCGCTGGCGCCGGGCGGTGAAGTCCACGCGGACGTCCACCGCACGCTGGGCTGGGTGTGGGAGGCGCGCGGCGCGCCGGAACGGGCGCTGCGGTACGCCCACCGCTCGCTCGAGCTCTACCGCGCGGCCGCGAACGCGATGCGCGAAGCCGACGCGCTCAACACGGTCGGCTGGCTGCACGCCCGGCTGGGCGACCTGGGGAGCGCCGGCGCGCACTGCGAGCGGGCGCTGCTCCTGTGCCGCCGGCTCGGTCACCGCCGGGCCGAAGCCCTGACCCTGCACAGCCTGGGGTACATCGCGCAGCGCCGAGACCGGCACGAGGAAGCCCTCAGCCGGTACGAGGACGCCCTCGGCGTCGTACGCGCCACCGGTGACGTCTACGACGAGACCGGCATCCAGCTGGACCTGGGGCAGGTGCACGAGGAACTCGGCCGGCACCGCGAAGCGCGCCGGGCGTGGGAGCGGGCCCTCGAACTCTCCGTGGCGCAGCACCGCCCCCGGCTGGCGGAAACGGCCGGCCGGCGGCTGGCGGAAGCCCGGCTGCCCGCGGGGCGCTGACCAGGCGATTGCACCGATCGGCAACAGTCCCGCAGCTCTCGCCGCCTACGGTCGGACGCCCAGCCGGATTTCGTGAGGAGAGCACGTGCGAAAGATCATCTCGATGGCCCTGGTGACCGCGGCGGCGGGGACCGCGCTGACGTTCGCGGCGACACCCGCGTTCGCCGTCGGCAGCTGCGCCAGCGGCAACTTCTGCCTCTTCGAAAACAACGACTTCAACCGGGGGAACACCAACCACTGGCTCGACCTGCGCTCGGACGACTTCGACCTGCGCAACAACTACTGGTACGACGGCAGCGGCGGCCAGACCAACGACAGCATCGACAACGAGACCAGCTCGGTGAAGAACCGCCGGGGCTGCGACGTCATGCTGTGGCAGGACGTCGGCGGCACCGGGGCCCACACCAAGTCGATCAGCGGCACCGACGACGGGTTCCTGGAGAACAACGCCATCGGGGACAACCGCCTCAGCGCCGTGGACGTGTGCGTCTAGGCCCGACCCGCTCCGCCGGTGGGGCCCACCCCCTCGGGCCTCACCGGCGGCCCTCCCGGAGGTCGCATGCCCGCGAAGGTCTTCGCCGCCGCCTTGGCACTCTTGACGCTCACCGCGTGCGGAGCCGAGCCGGTCCCGGCCGCCACTTTCCCCGCGGAACGGCTCGCGCTCCCCTTCGACCGCTACCGCCCGGCGTTCGCCGAGGAGACCGAGGTCGGGCGCGCCCGTGCCAAGCTGGTGCAAGCCTGCCTGCACGACCACGGCGTCGAGCTCGACGTGCCGCCGGACGACCGCACACCCGGCCCCCTCGACCGGTCCCCGAACCTGCGCCGGTACGGCGTGATCGATGAACCGACGGCCACGGAGTTCGGCTACCACTTCCCGCGGACACCCGAGGAGCGCAAGAGCCAGGCCGAGCGGCGCCGCTGGTCGGCGGCCCTCACCGAAGCCCAGCGCACGGCGCTGTTCGGCGAACGCGGCTGTACAGCCGAAGCCGATGCCCGCCTCACGAACGTCGACGACGACTTCCTGACCGACGCCGACTTCCGCTCGCTGCGGGCTTCGGAGCGGGACCCGCGCGTCGCGAAGGCGGTCGCGGCGTGGCGAACCTGCATGGGGGAGCAGGGGTATGGCTACGAGACCCCGTCGGCGGCGATCTCGGACCCGCGCTGGAACCTCGACGCGGAGGTGATCCCCGCGGGGGAGAAGCAGACGGCCGTGGCGGACGTCCACTGCAAGGTGACGGCCCACCTGGTGGAGGAATGGCACGATGCCGAGGCGGCCGTCCAGGAGCAGGAGATCCAGCGCGACCGGCCCCGGTTCGACCGCCTGGCCGCGGCGAGGGCGGCACGGTTGGCCTCCACGCGGCGGGTGCTCGGATCGCCCTGACCTGCCAGCCGGCGGCGGCCAGGAAATCCACCGGCCGATGCCCGCGCTGTCGAATGCACCGGTTTCAGCTGTGGCTACCGGAGCTGAGGGTCGCCCAGACGACCTTGCCGCCGGACCAGCGGCGGCTGCTGCCCCAAGCCTGGGCGGTCTGGGCGATGATGCGCAGGCCGAGTCCGGGGTCGCGCAGGTCGGTGCGCTCGAGGAGGATCGCGGGCCGGGGGCTGTCGTCGGCGACCGAGACGGTGAGCAGGTCGCGGCGGAGGTCGAGGCGTACCTCGGGTGCGGACGTCGTGTGCCGAAGCGCGTTGCCGACGAGCTCTCCGACGATCAGGGTGCCGTCGTAGACCAGGGTCGGGACGTCCCAGTCCGCCATCATCTCCCGGAGGAACGCGCGGGCGAGCCGCGTCGCGCTGTCCGTGCGGGGAAACGCCCGCTGGGCCCACCGGCGGATCGGGATCGTCTGCTGTCGTTCGGCGGCCTCCACGTCGGTGTGCACGGCGACGAACCGGTCGATGCCCGAGCGGTGGAAGGTGTCCAGGTGGGCCGGCTGCCGGGTGATCAGGGAGAACGGGATGCCGGGCCAGTTGCCGATCCGGCGGGCGACCAGGGGGAACACGGCGGCCGGGGACAGTTCGCCGATGCGCAGCCCGTCCACGTCGGCGATCAACCCGGGTGGGCCGTCGGCGGCGACCTTCAGCAGGCCGTCGCGCAGGAACCCGTAGCCGGAGAGGTCGAGGTCCCCGGTGACGGTGACCAGGGTGCTGGCCAGCCGGGCCGAGGGCTCCAACGTGACACTCCGGTCACGGCGTCCGGTCACGTTCCCCCGCTGTCCGCGCCGGATCGAGGTCGGGCGTCCACGGTCTCAAGCTACCCCGCCGCCGAGTCACCGCGATACCGGCTGGGCGGGTCCCTTCCATGAGCAGCAGGGCGCCCTGGCTCCGGCCGCCGGCGGACCGCAACGCACCGCACAGCAGCCGGACGACCGCGGGCCGGCCCCGGCGGTTGATCGCCTTCAGCGTCAGCCCGGCCTGGAAGCCGGCGTCGCGGACGGCCGGCCGGAGCTCGGTCAGGGGCAGCCCGATGTCGAGGTTCAGCAGGTGCGTGCCCTCGGCCTCCTCGCGGCGCACCCCCCAGAGGTCCTCGGCGCCGCGGTTGCAGGCCCTGATCCGCATTTCGGTGTCGATCACGACGATTCCGGCTTGGATCGAGGTCAGCACGGACTCCAGGAAGTCGTTCAGCTCGTTCAGTTCGACGCTGCGATCGCGGAGTTCTTCGTTGATGTTCTGCAGCTCGTCCAGACCCGACACGTCGATCGGCGTCCGTCCGGGAGGACCAGCGGTGGCGAAATGGTTGTAGCCGGCCACCTTGCGGAAGACGCGCCGCTTGAGGTCGAGCGGCTCGAAGATGCGGGAGTGGCTGAGCAGCATCCCGGCCTTGCCCAGGAACATCAACCCGGGCGGCGCCAGCGCGAAGTGGAACCGCTCGAGGATCTTGGTCTGCGTCTCGGCGTTGAAGTACCTCAGCGTGTTGCCTCGGGGTCGCGGAAGAACCCGGCGACGTTGATCAGGACGGTGTTGAACAACGCGACGAACTCGTGGGCGTTGACCTGGAGCTGGTCGATGTATTCGGCGAACTCCCAGCCCCGGCCTGGACCCGCCGTCGCAGGCTGCTGCGCTTGTAGCCGGTGAAGTCGAAGCCGCGCGACTCCTTGAGGTACGCGAGAACCGACTCGAACTCGCTGTCGTCTTCCGGCTGGGCTCCGTCACGCTCCGCACGCTACCCGCCGAACCCGTGGGGGGATCGGCCGCGCCGGGCCAGGACGGCCCAGACGACCTTGCCCCCGGTCCAGGACCGGCTGCACCCCCAGACCCGGGAAGTCTCGGCGACCAGCCGCAGCCCGAGGCCGTGGTCCTCCCGGCCGGGCAGCTCGAGCATCACGGCCGCCCGCGGATCGTCGTCGGCGACCGCGACGGTGAAGACACCGCCCCGCAGCTCCAGCCGCAGCCGCGGGCGCGATGTCGTGTGCAAGATCGTGTTCTCGACCAGCTCGGTGGCGATCACGAGGGCGTCCTCGGTGTGGTCCGGAACGCCCCACTGCGTGCAGACCCGTTCGACGAACGCCCGCGCCAGCGCGGACGAACGCGGCGACGCGGCCAGCACCTGCACCGCCCGCCGCCGGAACGGCCGGTCGCGAGCCTGCTCGGCGGTGGCAACGTCGGCGTGGACCGTCACGAACCGGTCCACGGCCTGCGCCGCCAACCGGGCGAGGTGGTCCGCGCGATCGGTCACCACCGCGAACGGGATCCCCGGCCACTCGCCGATCCGCATCGCGATCACCGAAAACACCGTCACCAGGGTGTCGTCGTCGACCTCGAGGTTCTGGATGTCGGCGATGACGCGCTCCGGCGCTTCGGCGGCCACTTTGAGCACGCCATCGCGCAGCCGCGCGTAGCCGGCCAAGGTCAAGCGGCCGGTCAAAGTCGCCACGGTCGACTCCGGCCGGTACTGCGGTACCAGCCGTAGGTCGCCTTCGGTGTTCACGAGCGCGCCTCGGGCGCGGCGTGGGTCTGGCGCGGCGCCTCGCCGCCACCCGCGGAGGCACCGATCACCACGACATCGCATCGGAGGCCCACGGCGGTCACCTCCTCACCCCAGTCACGGTAGTCGCCTACGGGTGACTCCGCCGACGGGGAATCGGAACACGGGGCGTTACGCCCGTTCGCCGACCGGGCCCGGTGGCAGCTGCGGGCCACCACACCGTCCACATGGGAAACGCCACGACGCCCAGGAGGGTGCGCCGGCCGGAGCGGTCACGACCGGAGGACGAACTCGGCCACGTCGTGGCCGAGCTGCCGCCCGGCTTCGTGGTCGAGCCGGGTGTGGACGCCGGCGGCGATGCGGCTCAGTCCCGCTTCGTCGGCGGCGGCCTGGAACGACGTGAACCGCCGGGTCACGCCCGGCAGCGCTTCGGACGTGACCGCCAGGGCCCAGCGCGGCCCGTACTCCTGGCGCAGGACCTGCGCACCCGCTTGCGAAATGACGCTGTGCGCGCCGGGGTACGCCGGGTCGGCCGGGGTGGTGGCGAGGCTCGACCAGTCCGGGATTCCTTCGGTGGCCGGGTTGCCGTCGTCTGCGGCCAGCCGGATCGCGGTGACCGGCCGCCAGATCCGGTGGTGGTACTTCGCGTCGTAGAAGGCGATCACGGCGTCGGCGAAGCTCAGGTTGAGGCGCGCGAACACCCGGGCCGCGACGAGCAGGCCGCTGCGCGAGCCGCCGACCACCGACTGCGTGATCTCGTTCCAGTGGTTCCAGATCGGCGCGGCCCAGAACCGCGCCGCCACGGTCTCGTCGGCGGTGCGGGTCGTGCTGGTGTCGCGCCCGGTCACGGCCACCTCCCGCAGGGCGTCGGCGTACCGCGCGCCGCCGAGCGCGGGATACGGCCCGGGCCGGAACCGGCCGGCCCGGTCGAGCACGAACGGCGTCACGGCCGCCCAGTGGGTGAACGCGGCGGGGGCGAACGCGGGCGGAGTCGGCCGGTACTGCCCGGGTGCGGTGCCCGGCGGCAGGACCGGCGGGACCGCCGTCGACCCGTCGTCCGCCCGCAGGCCCAGCAGCAGCCGGGCGACCAGCCGGCCGGCCCGCACGCCGGCGTCCCGCCCGGCCGCCTGCGGCACCTCCGCCAGCTGCCCGGCCAGCAGGCCGGTGAGCTCGCCGGTCCGGGTGGGGTAGAGCGCGGCCAGCACGTCGTGAGCGGCCTGCGCCGCCGCTGCTTCCGGCGCTGCCCGCTCCGGGACGTCGACGGTGAACAGGTACGGCCGCCCGGTGCCCGTCGTCGCGACGACGGCGTCGTGGATCGCCGCGTGCAGCAGCGCGAAGCTGCGGGTCGGGTGCACGGTCGCCGGCTGCAGGCCGGCCGTGCGCACGATGGCCAGCAGCTCCCGGTTCCAGGCGAGGACGACGTCCGCGCCGCCCGGCCGTGCGGGCGTCGCGGCGGCGACGGGTGCCGGCAGGCCGGTGGTGGCGAGCACGGCGGCGGCCGCCCCGCCGGTCACGAGCATCGTCCGGCGCGACATCGGTGTGGTCATTTCGCTCCCCAGGTCGTCGGAGGGTTCGCCTGCCGATACGGTCCCGGGTTACGGCTGTAACCCGGGCGCGTATTCCTCAAGTGGCGGGAAGAGTCGGTGGGGAGAAGGCGGGCGGTGCCGGTGGCACAGCGGTTCCGGCGCAGGCGCGCCGAGCAGGACGAAGCGGGCGAGGCGCCGCGCCCGCGGCTGCACGCGGTCGGGGCGGACGTCTACCCGGACTGGGAGGCGGTCTACCGCGACAACGTCGACCGCGTGTACCGGCTGATGTTCTCGAAGGTGGGCAACCGGCCGGACGCCGAAGACCTCACCACGGAGGTCTTCCTGACCGCGTTGCGGCCGCTGCGCGTCTCGGCGAGCGTGGGCGAGGTCCGGGCCTACCTGCTGGCCACCGCGCGGACCGTGCTGGCCGGGCACTGGCGGCGCACACTCGGCCGGGAGATCACCACCCTGGACGAGGAGCACGACGTCGCCACTTTCGAAGCAGGCACAGTCGAAGCGGGCACCGTCGACCCGGCCACGTTCGCCCGTGCCGAAGCGATCCTCGCGCTCCTGCCGGAGCGGTACGGGCGGATCCTGCGGCTGCGCTTCTTGCAGGCTTGCTCGCTCAAGGAAGCGGCGGAGCAGCTGGGCACCACCGTCGGCAACGCGAAGGTGCTGCAGCACCGGGCGTTGCGCCAGGCGGCGCAGCTGGCGGAAGGGATGGAGACGTGAGCACTCGAGGCGTCCGCCGGTTCGTGAAGGACCTCCTGCGGCGGCGACGGCCGCGCCCGTTCGCGGCCGGCCCGGACGACGAGGCCGAGCTGCGCACCGCGGTGCTGCTGCGCGCCGCCCGGCCGGGCGGCGCCGCGGCGAGCGAGGAGTTCGTCGCCGGGCTGCACCGCCGGCTGGCCCGGGAGCTCGGCGAGCCGGCGGCCGCGCCCGGCGGCAACCGCCGCCGGTTCATCCAGGTGTCCTCGGCCGCCGCGGTGGCGGCCGCGGCGGGCGCGGGCGTCGAGTACCTGGTGAACCCGGGTGCGGGATCGGCCGCGGCGCCACCACCGGAGGAGACGACGCTGCGGCCGGAGAACGGCGAGTGGCGGGCCGTCGTCGCGGCGCACGACCTGCCCGAGGGCGGGGTGCGGCCGTTCGACTTCGGGGCGGTGGCGGGGTTCGTGCACCGGTCCGGCGGCCAGGTGCGGGCGGTCTCGGCGACCTGCACGCACCTGGGCTGCCGGCTGAACCTCGACGCGCCGGCGCGGCGGCTGAACTGCCCGTGCCACCGGACGTCGTTCGCCGTCGACGGCGTCGTCCTGACGCACCAGCTGCCGGTGACGCCGCCGCCGCTGCCGCACCTGGTGGTGCGCGAAGCCGGGGGAGTGGTCGAGGTGCTGGTGCCGTCCGCGGGAGCGTAACCCGCGCGCGTATTCCTGGACATGAGGATTTCCGTTGGGGTGAAACACTTTGTTCTGGTGGGCGCGGCGACGCTGGCGCTGACGGCCTGCGCCGCGCAACAGCCGCCCGCCGCGTCGCCGCCGTCGATGCCCGGCATGACGAGCATGGCCGCGCCACCGTCGCCGTCCGCGGCCGGGAACGCCACCTCGAACACGGTGGCCATCAAGGACTTCGCGTTCGCGCCCGCGGCGACGACGGTGACGAAGGGCACCACCGTCACCTGGACCAACTCCGACCAGGACGCGCACACGGTCACCAGCACCGGCTCCGGTGGCCCGCTGCGGTCCCCGACTCTCCAAATCGGACAGTCCTTTTCGTACACTTTTGCGACGCCGGGCACGTTCGAGTACCTGTGCACCATCCACCCGTTCATGACCGCGACCGTGACGGTGACGCCGTGACCGGGGACGACCACGGCCCCGAAGGCATGACCCGGCGCCAGCTGCTGCGCCACACGGCGTGGTTCGGCGCCGCCGTGGTCCTCACGGTGACCGGCGGCGAGGTGATCAGCCGGATCGCCGCACCGGGCGAGGCGGCGGTCGCCGACGACCCGAACGCGCTGCGGTTCGTCCAGATCAGCGACAGCCACCTCGGGTTCACGGGCCCGGCCAACACCGCCGTCGAGTCGTCGTTTTCCCGGGCGCTCACCCAGATCAACGGGCTGGGGTACCGGCCGGACTTCGTCGTGCACACCGGCGACCTGACCCACCTGTCCACGCCCGCCCAGTTCGACCAGGTCAAGCAGATGATGGGCACGCTGAACACCGGGCACGTGTCCACGGTGCCCGGCGAACACGACTCGGTCGACGACGCCGGGCAGAAGTACCGCCGGGCCTTCGGGGCCGGCACCGCGGGCGACGGCTGGTACAGCTTCGACGTCAAGGGGGTCCACTTCATCGCGCTGGTGAACACGCTGAGCCTGGAAAAGCTCGGTCACCTCGGGCCGGACCAGCTGGAGTTCGTCCGCAAGGACGTCGCGAAGCTCGGCTCGGACACGCCGATCGTGGTGTTCAGCCACATCCCGCTGTTCGCGATGTACCCGGCGTGGGGCTGGGGCACCGACGACGCCACCCAGGCGCTGTCGTACCTGCGGCGGTTCTCGTCGGTGACGTGCCTCAACGGGCACGTGCACCAGCTGTTCACGAAGACCGAAGGGAACATCACCTTCCACAGCGCGACGACGACGGCGTACCCGTTGCCGCAGCCGGGCACGCGGCCGGCGCCGACGCCGGTGACGCTGCCGGCCGGCAAGCTCGCCGATGCGCTGGGCATCCGCGAAGTGACCTACCGGCCCGGGCAGCCGGGCCTGGCGGTGAAGGACGTGAAGCTGGCATGAACCTCCTCCTGCGGATCGCCGCGGCGGGGCTGGCAGCAGGGGCCTCGGCCGGCTTCGTGCTCTCGCGGACGACCGGGTTGTTCGGCTTTTCCGAGCGGGGCTTCCAGCCGGCGCCCAAGGCGTTGCTGAGTGTTGTGGCCGAGGTGGCGGTCGTGGTCCTCGTGGCGGTCGCGCTGCACCGCGACGGGTTCCGGTGGCGGGCGGCGGCCAGGACGGAAAAAATGCCGTCTTGACTTCATTGACGGAATCTGCGGTTCTCCGTCTCCGTTACGATGAGTGCGTTCTTGTCGTTTCCGATGGCGCCGGGGTATTGTCCGCCCGTGCCGGATATCGTGTGGTCGCTCAGTGCTGCCGAGCAGCAGCGGGCTCGCAGTTTTCAGTCGGTGAACGGGATCGGACGCGTCCTGCTCGGCCCGACCGCGCCCGATGCGTCGCGATCGCAATTCAAGACGGCGTGGATCAGCATCGTGCTGCCGATCGTTCCGATCGCCCGCTACTACCTGATGGAAGAGGGCTCGCAGACCTTCGGGACCAAGACCACCACCCGGTACCGCATCGTCGGCCGCTCCCGGCTGGTGGGGGCGGAGATCGCGCGCACCTACCTGTACTGCTGGCTCGTCGCCCCCTTGATCGGTGCCGGTCCGGCCGCGCTTTTGTTGTCCCAGGCCGACGAGCTGGCCGATTCGATCGGCGTGTTCGGGTTGATCGCGCTATTCCTGGTCACGTTGTTCGCCTCCGTCGCGGCGCTGTCTTATGGGACCAAATTCGTTCGGCAACGGTTCTTCACGCCGCGATCGGTGGTTGTTCGACCGGAGGCGTGATTGACGACCGGTTGTCGACGGATTGTCGACGGTTCGTCGACGAGCTGGGGGACAGTGTGGTCGTCCGCGGGACACGCGGGAAGTCCCAGCACGTCGGGGAGGACGGATGAAGAAAGCACGCATCTTGACGGTGGTGACCGCGGTAGCCGGCTTGCTCGCCAGCGGGGTGGCCACGGCCGGCGCCGCCCAGCTCGACGAGGTGATCGGCACGGCCCACGGCACGGTGTTCCCGGGCGTCGGCGTGTCCGGCACCCCGTTGCTCGGCCGCTTCCAGTACCACTTCACCGGCGGAGACCACCACATCCGCCAGGTCGCGGCGATGCCGCTGCCGCAGCAGTCCGCGGTCGAGGTCACGTTCGCCGACGAGAACGGCGACGACAACTACAGCTACCTGGTCGCCCACGAGGTCGTCGACCCGGCCGGGATCGTGCCGGCGTCGTTCCACGGGACCTGCAAGGGCCAGTGCACCGCGCCGCTCTCGACGCGCCCGGCCGGCGACTTCGTCTTCGTGCTCAGCGGTTTCCGGTTCGGTTTCGACAACGGCGACCACCACCTGGACATGATCGGGGTATCGGAGAGCGGCAGCCAGCTGACGGTGCAGTACAAGGACACCAACGGCGACGACCCGTTCACCTACGACGTCAGCTACGCCTGGGTGCCCCGATCCCGGCTCGGCTTCCTGGTGTCCGTCCTCAACACGGTGCACGCCACCGGCACCGCGAACGCCGCCGCCCTGGGCGGGGAGAAGGTCATCCGGGGGTTCTTCCTGGACAACACCGCCAGCGGCGACGCGGGTGACAACCACATCCGTGATCTGGGCATCGAGGCCGAGGCTACGAGCTTCAACTTCCAGTACGGGGATGACAACCCGGCGGACTCGGCGGATTGGCGCTACCTGATCCAGTACGCGACCTTGGCCTGAATCGAGCGGTGTTCGTGGGGGCGCAGATTTCGGCGCCCCCACCTCACCGTGAGATCCGCCGGACGACGAGGGCCTGGGCGTGCTGGCCGCGCTCGTTCAGCAGCAGCCCGAGGTTGTACAACGCGTTGTCGTGGCCGACACGGGCGAAGGCCCGCTGCCCGACCCGATGCCGGTCGACCGCGTCGTGGCCGGCGACGGCCGGGGGAGTCTCGGGAGGGGTCCCATGGCTCCGGGGCGATCCTGGGAGGGCCGAGAAGACCCCGTTGACATGTTTGGAGTGGTCGAATTGATCGATCGGAACACTTCATCAAGTGCTGTCGAGTCTGTTCCGCTCCGGCGGAAGGTGTCGCGTCGCAGCCGCGTGCTACAAGCGGTGACACTCACGGTCATGCTGTTCGCGACCATGCTGGGTGTGACTCCGGCGCGGGCAGGTGCTGCAGGTTCCGCCATGATAGAAAGGACAGTGTTCTTGGACCCGTACGCTCCCTCGGGGTCAACGGCGACGGTAGAGCGAGATATCTACCTCGCCAAGGGGACTTATAGCTGGAACATTGCCTTCTTCGAAGCCGATGAAGTTTCTCCGCTTGGCTACAGGGCGCGGAACATCTTCATCGCGGCGGGCACGTATCATTGGAGTGCTTCGTTCATCAAGGCTCCCGACCCGCATGCGTACACGATTATCTCGGTCCTCCAAAAAGACAACAACCCGGCGTCGATAAGTGCTTACGTCGGGATCACTGTGAGTGCAGATTACCGGATCAGGTCAATCATCAACAATTGACTGTGAGTTCGTCGCTGAGGCGCTACTTGCCGTCTTCGCTCGACGTGACGGGACCGAGTTCCTGGTCAAGTCTGGCCGGCCAGTCATCGTGCGCCAGATCTGCGGCGACGAGTACGTCACGCCAGTCCTGCGTGCTCAAGGTGACGGCATCACGGAATCGCCGGATGCTCCCGCGGGCAAGCAGAACGATCGCCGCCTGCACACGCTCGCTACCGTGGATCTCCGTGCCGGTTTGGCGCGGCAGGGTCTGCCCAGGGTTTGCTTGACACCTCATGTGTGAGGCTTCGGCCTTGCGTGGAAGGATGTCACCCGTG
>NZ_PPHF01000024.1 GCF_002904335.1 Amycolatopsis sp. CA-126428
TTCAACCTCCTGCGAACCGACACCACAACCCTCACGGCCGCACTCCCCGCAGCGGCTTGACATAGGAGCAACTCATGCGATTCCGGCCGGGCTGGTTGCACCGCGTCCTGCAGGTGCCCGTCGTCCCCACCCTCGGGCCGGTACACCCCGACACGCTCCGGCCGGAGCTCTTCGACGAGGTCGCGGCCGCGGGGCGCACCGGCGAGATGCTGCCCTTCGACAAGGAACGCCGCTGGTCGGCCAGCAAATCCGAAACCGTCCTCGTCGACCAGATCGTCCACCGCCCCGACCTGACGATCATCCCCACACTCACCCGCCGCGGAACCGGAATGATCAAAACCCACGTCTACAGCCCGACCACGCCCGACACCGCAGCCCTCCGCACGGCGACACGACGCTGGTGCACCGAATTCGGCGCGGCGACCGGGCGAGTCCTGTGGTTCACCCCCGAACCGCCGCGAGCCGACGCCGTCGCTACCACCCGCGTTCTGCTCAAGCCGTTCACCGAGGACGACGCCTCTGCCACCGCCGACTCCCCTGCCACCAGGATCCGCGAACTCGACGCCTTCCCCCACCGGTGCAGGACACCTTCGCGCAGCTGGCCGACCAGGTACCGGGCACCGGGTTCGGGTTCCTCTACCGGCGCTGGCGGGCAGGCCGCGTCGACGGCCCGATACTCACCGCGATCGACAACGGCACGATCTTCGGGGCGATCGGCCCGCTCGCCGTGCTGCCCGACCGCAACGGCACACCGGCGCTGCTCCCGCAGTACTTCGGCATCGCCTCCAGCCACCGAGGACTCGGCCACGGCCGTGCCCTCTGGCGCGCCGCGATGACCTGGGGCGCGCGGCATGGCGCGCGATACCAGGTACTGCAGGCCGCCACCGGCGGGCCGTCGGAGCGGCTGTTCTGCTCCGAAGGGCTGATCACCCTCGGTTTCACCTGCACTGTCGCCGCATGACCCAGCCGGGTATGGCGGCGTCCATGGGCACCCGCGACCGCATCACCATCGACGCCATCCCGTCAGCAGCACGCGCCGCGATCACCGCGAAGATCGGCGAGATCCGCCACATCGAACCGGTCGGCACCGGGTTGAACTCCAAGCTCGCCGCCGTACTGCACGCCGACGACTCCGCCGTGTTCGTCAAAGGAATGCCCAGCAACCATCCCGGTGTACGCAGCCAGCACCGCGAAGCCGCAATCGCACCCCATGCCGCCAGTATCGCTCCCCGGCTGCGCTGGCATCTGGATGTCGCCGGCTAGGACCTGCTCGGCTTCGACCACCTTCCCGGCCGCGCCGCCGACCTCTCCGTCGGCTCCTCCGACCTCGCCGCCCTCGCCCGCACCCTGGCCCGGCTCGGGGAGCTCCCGCCACCCGAACTGCCGCTGCCGCGGATCGAACAACGGTGGACCGGCCTGGCCGACGACGCCGACCTGGCCCTGCTCGCCGGCGAACACCTCCTGCACACCGACCTCAACCCCAACAACATCCTCATCAGCGACGGGTCTGCCCAGGGTTTGCTTGACACCTCATGTGTGAGGCTTCGGCCTTGCGTGGAAGGATGTCACCCGTG
>NZ_PPHF01000025.1 GCF_002904335.1 Amycolatopsis sp. CA-126428
ACCCGCTTTTTCACTCACGACAAGCCGCGGCAGACCCTCTTCGGGGGCTTCCTCCAGAATCAGGTGGGCGTTCGTGCCGCTGATCCCGAACGAGGACACCCCGGCTCGGCGGGGACGGCCGGTACGCGGCCACTCCCGTGCCTCGGTCAGCAGCGAGACCGCCCCCGCGGACCAGTCGACCTGGCTGGTGGGCCGGTCGACGTGCAGGGTCGGCGGCATGACGCCGTGCCGCAGGGCCTGGACCATCTTGATCACGCCCGCGACCCCCGCGGCCGACTGCGTGTGCCCGAAGTTCGACTTCACCGACCCCAGCCACAACGGCGTCTCGCGGTCCTTGCCGTAGGTGGCCAGGAGAGCTTGGGCCTCGATCGGATCGCCCAGCGCCGTCCCGGTGCCGTGCCCCTCGACGATGTCCACATCGGACGGTTCGAGACCGGCCCCGGCGAGGGCCCGGCGGATCACCCGCTGCTGGGACGGCCCGTTGGGGGCGGTCAGGCCGTTCGACGCGCCGTCGGAGTTGACCGCGCTGCCGCGCAGCACGGCCAGGACCCGGTGCCCGCGTTCGCGCGCCACCGAAAGCCGTTCCAGCACGACGACGCCGACGCCCTCGGCCCAGCCCGTGCCGTCCGCGCCTTCGGCGTAGGCCTTGCACCGGCCGTCCCCGGCCAGGCCGCGCTGCTTCGCGAACTCGACGAACGTCCCGGGCGTCCCCATCACCGTGACACCGCCGGCCAGCGCCATCGAGCACTCACCCTGCCGCAGGGCTTGCCCGGCCAGGTGCATCGCGACCAGCGACGACGAGCACGCCGTGTCGATGGTGACGGCCGGCCCCTCGAACCCGAAGACGTAGGACACCCGGCCCGAGACGACGCTCGACGCGCCCGCCGTGCTCGCGTAGCCCTCCAGCTCGGCCGGGTCCGCGCCCATCCCGTAGCCCTGGTTGGACACCCCGGCGAAGACTCCGACGTCGGCGCCCTTCAGCGAGCTCGGGTCGACACCGGCGCCTTCGAGGGCTTCCCAGGACGCCTCCAGCAGCAGCCGCTGCTGCGGATCCATGGCGAGCGCCTCGCGCGGCGAGATCCCGAAGAAGCCCGCGTCGAACAGGCCGGCGCCGTCGAGAAACCCGCCCTGGCTGGTGTAGGTCGTGCCCGAGCGGTCGGGGTCGTCGTCGAAGAGGTTCTCCAGGTCCCAGCCCCGATCCGCCGGGAAGGGAGACAGCCCTTCGAGGCCCTCGCGCACGAGGCGCCACAGGCCGTCGGGGTCGGTGACGCCGCCGGGCAGGCGGCAGGACATGCCGACGATGGCGATCGGCTCCCCGGCGTCCGCGGCTCCGGCGGCGACCGCCGGCGCGCTCGCGACCGTGTCACCGAGCTCGTCACGCAGGTAGCGGGCCAGCGCGACCGGCGTCGGGTAGTCGAAGACCAGCGTGGCGGGCAGCTTCAGCCCGCTCGCCTCGCGCAGCCGGTTCCGCAGTTCCACCGAGGTCAGCGAGTCGAACCCGGTGTCCTTGAACGCCGTGTCCGCGCGGACGGCCTCCGGTCCGGCGTGCCCGAGCACCTGCGCGACCTGCGTGCGGACGACGTCGAGCAGCAGTGCCTCCTGCTCGGCCGGGGCGAGCCCGGCGAGCCGCCCGGCCAGTCCCTTGTCCACAGTGGACGCCGGACGGGCCTGCTGCCGCCCCGGGCGGACCAGGCCGCGCAGCAGGTGCGGCACCGTCCCGCCGGCCCGGGTCTTGCGCAGGTCGAGCTTGACCGGGACGACGAGCGCGTCCGGCGCACCGGCCGCGGCGTCGAACAGCTCCATGCCCTCGGCGGGCGAGAGGGCCAGCACACCGCCGCGGTCGGCCCGTGCCTGGTCGGCGCCGCCGAGGTGCGCGGTCATGCCGTCGGTCTGCTCCCACAGGCCCCAGGCCAGCGACGTCCCGGGCAGGCCGGCGGCCCGGCGGTTCGCGACCACGGCGTCCAGGTAGGCGTTGGCGGCGGCGTAGTTGCCCTGGCCGGCGGAGCCGAAGACCCCGGACGCCGAGGAGAACACGACGAACGCGCCGAGCTCGAGGTCGCGGGTGAGTTCGTCGAGGTGGCGGACCGCGTCGGCCTTCGGCGCGAACACCGTGGCCAGCCGCTCCCGCGTCAACGACTCGAAGACGCCGTCGTCGAGGACACCCGCCGTGTGCACGACGGCGGCGGGCCGGTGCTCGGCCAGCAGCGCCTGCACCTGGTTCCGGTCGGCCAGGTCGCCCGCCAAGACGGACACCTCGGCGCCCTGGGCGGTGAGTTCGGCGGTCAGCTCGGCCATGCCCTCGGCGGCGGGGCCGCGACGGCTGACGAGCACGAGCCGCCGGACTCCGTGCCGGGCCACCAGGTGCCGGGCGGTGAGCACGCCGAGCGAGCCCGCGCCCGAGATCAGGACCGTCCCCGGACCGGAAACGACGGGGGTTTCCGCGGCCTCGGCGCGCGCCAGCCGCGGGGCCGTCAGCGTGCCGCCCCGGACGGCGACCTGCGGTTCGCCGGTGGCCAGGACCGCGGCCAGCGGAATCTCGCCGTCGGTGTCCAGCAGGACGATCCGGTCCGGGTTCTCCGCCTGCGCGGCCCGGAGCAGGCCCCACACCGCCGCACCGGCGGGAGCGCGCACCACCCCGTCGCCGTCGGGCACCGCACCCCGGGTCACGACGGCCAGGCGGGCGTCGTCCGGCGCGTCGGAAAGCCACGTCTGTACCGCTTCCAGCACGCGGCCGGTCAGTTCCAGGGGCTCCTCGCCGGTGGCTTCGAGCACCTCGACGTGGTCTGTGGGTGCCTCCCCGGCCGCGGGGATCTCGGTCCACTCCAGGCGGAACAGCGCGTCCCGGTGAGCCGCCGCGCCCAGCTGTTCGGCCGACACCGGCCGGGAGACCAGCGAGTCCGCCGTCACGACGAGACCGCCGGCCTCGTCCGCGGCCTCGACCGACAGGGCGTCCGGGCCGCTCGGGGCGAGCCGGACCCGTAGCTCGGCCGCCCCGGCGGCGTGCAGCACCAGGCCGTTCCAGGCGAACGGCAGCACCGGCCGGCCGGGCTCTTCCGTCGTGGCGGCACCGGCCATGCCCGCGTGCAGGGCGGCGTCCAGCAGGCCGGGGTGGATGCCGAACCGGGCCGCGTCCGCGCGGTCCTCTTCGGCCAGCGCGACCTCGGCGAACACTTCGTCTCCGCGCCGCCACACCGCCCGCAGGCCGCGGAACGACGGCCCGTAGGCGTACCCGCGCTCGACGAGGCCGTCGTAGAAGTCCTCGACGTCGACGCGCTCGACCCCGGGCGGCGGCCAGGCGGTGAAGTCGAACGCTTTCGACGTCGACGGCGTCGAAGCCAGGAAGCCGGTCGCGTGCCGGGACCAGACCTCGGCGCCGGCGTCCTCGCGCAGGGAGTACACCTCGACCGCGCGCGAGCCGGTCTCCCCCGGCGCGCCCACGACGACCTGGATCCGGACGCCGCCGTGGTCCGGCACGACCAGCGGCGCCTCGATGACGAGTTCCTCGAGCACCGGGCAGCCGGCCTCGTCCCCGGCGCGGACGGCCAGCTCGACGAGCCCGGTGCCCGCGACGAGCACCACCCCGCCGATGACGTGATCGGCCAGCCAGGGATGCGACTTGAGCGACAGCCGCGCGGTGAAGACCAGGCCGTCCGACTGCGGCAACCGCACGACCGCGCCCAGCAGGGGATGGTCGGCCGCGACCTGCCCGAGCGACGCCGCACCGGTGGCCCGCACGGCCGGGTGCAGCCAGTAGTTCCGCTGGTCGAAGGCGTACTTCGGCAGGTCGACGAACCCGGTCACCGGCGGCAGCAGCGCGGACCAGCCGACGGCCGTCCCGCGGACGAACAGCTCGGCGACCGCGGCCAGCAACGCTGTCTCTTCCGGGCGGTCGTCCCGCAGCGCCGCAGCGCAGGTGACGTCGGCCGTCTCCTCGACGAGCCCGGTCAGCGCCGCGCCCGGCCCGAGTTCCACGAACATCGCCGCACCGGAGTCCGCCGCGGCCGCGATGCCCTCGGCGAACCGCACCGGCCGCCGCACGTGTTCGGCCCAGTAGCCCGGCTCGGTGAGTTCACCCGGCTCGGCGAGCCGGCCGGTCACGTTGGAGACGACCGGGATTTCCGGCTCGTGCCAGGTCACCCCGGCCAGTTCGGCGGTGAACTCCGCGAGCATCGGTTCCATCCGCGCGGAGTGGAAGGCGTGGGAAACCTTCAGCTGCTTGGCCTTGTGCCCGCGCTCGCGCATCCGGGCGGCCGCGGCGAGGACCGCGTCCTCGTCCCCGGAAAGAACCACCGCCGAGGGGCCGTTGACGGCGGCGAGTTCGACGCCCTCGCCGAGCAGTTCGGCGACTTCGTCTTCGGAGGCGGCGACGGCGACCATCGCCCCGCCCGGTTCCAATGCCTGCATGAGCCGTCCGCGCGCCGCGACGATCCGGGCCGCGTCCGCCAGCGAGAACACGCCCGCGGCGTACGCGGCGGTGATCTCGCCGATGGAGTGGCCGATTACGACGTCCGGCCGCACACCCCAGGACCCGGCGAGCCGGAACAGCGCGCTCTCCACCGCGAACAGCCCGGCCTGGGTGAACACGGTTTGGTCCAGCAGCCCGGTTTTCGCGGGCACCTCGCCCAGCACGACGTCCCGCACGCGGTGCCCGGCCCGGCCGGCCAGGCAGACGTCCAGCTGTTCACAAGCCTCGTCGAAGGCCGTCGCGAACACCGGGTAGCGGTCGTACAGCTCCCGGCCCATCCCGAGCCGCTGCGAACCCTGGCCCGGGAAGACGAACCCGACCTTGCCCGGACGGCTCGCTCCGGTCACCACGCCAGGCGCGCGTTCCCCGCGCGCCAGCGCCCGCAGCCCGGCCACGGCGTCCTCGTCCGAGCCCGCGACGACGACCGCGCGATCACCCAGCAGCGCCCGGCTCGACAGCAACGCACTTGCCACGCGGGCCCGCGACGCACCGGACTCCAGGACGTCGGCCAGGCGCACGGCCTGGGCCGCCAGCGACGCCGGGCTGCCCGCCGAGAAGACCACCGGCACCGGTCGTGAGTGGAAAGGAGGGTTAGAACCCGCCTTTCCACTCACGAGGTCTTGGGGCGGGGCTTCCTCGAGGATCAGGTGGGCGTTCGTGCCGCTGATGCCGAAGGCGGAGACGCCGGCCCGGCGCGGCCGGTCTCCGGCCGGCCACTCGCGCGGCTCGGTCAGCAGCTCGACCGCGCCGGCCGACCAGTCGACCTCCGGCGTCGGCTCGGCCACGTGCAGGGTCGGCGGCATGGCCCCGTGCCGCAGGGCCTGCACCATCTTGATCACCCCGGCGACCCCGGCGGCCGCCTGCGTGTGCCCGAAATTCGACTTGACCGAGCCGAGGAACAGGGGCCGCTCGCGGCTCTGGCCGTAGGTCGCCAGCAGCGCCTGCGCTTCGATCGGGTCGCCGAGCGCGGTGCCCGTCCCGTGTGCCTCGACGACGTCCACATCGGACGCCACCAGCCCGGCCCCGGCCAGTGCCCTGCGGATCACGCGCTGCTGCGAAGGCCCGTTCGGCGCGGTCAGGCCGTTGGAGGCGCCGTCCTGGTTGACCGCGCTGCCGCGGATCACCGCGAGGATCCGGTGCCCGCGTTCCTGCGCCACCGAAAGCCGTTCGAGGACGAGCACCCCGGCGCCCTCGGCCCAGCCGGTGCCGTCCGCGGTCGAGGAGAAGGCCTTGGACCGGCCGTCGGCGGCCAGCACCCGCTGCCGCGAGAAGGCGACGAACGTGCCGGGCGTCGGCATCACGGTCGCGCCGCCCGCCAGCGCCATCGAGCACTCGCCCGCGCGCAGGGCCTGGGCGGCGAGGTGGATGGCCACCAGTGACGACGAGCACGCCGTGTCGATGGTGACGGCCGGGCCTTCGAGCCCGAAGACGTAGGACACCCGGCCCGACGCCACGCTCGACGCCGCCCCGATGCCCGCGAAGGCCTCCAAGTCGGGGGTGATCGCGCCGGCGCCGTAGCCCTGGGTGAACACGCCGGAGAACACGCCGACGTCGCTGCCCTTCAGCGAAAGCGGGTCGACCCCGACGTCTTCCAGGGCCTCCCACGACGTCTCCAGCAGCACCCGCTGCTGCGGGTCCATGACCAGGGCTTCCCGCGGCGAGATGCCGAACAGGCCCGCGTCGAACCGCCCGGCCCCGCGCAGGAACCCGCCCTGACTGGTGTACGACGTCCCGGGGTGGTCCGGGTCCGGGTCGAACAGGCCGTCCAGGTCCCAGCCGCGGTCGTCGGGGAAGTCCGAGAGTGCGTCGACGCCGTCGGCGACGAGCCGCCACAGGTCTTCGGGCGAGGCCACCCCACCGGGGAACCGGCAGGCCATCCCGACGACGGCGACCGGCTCGTCGGCGTGCCGGGCACCCTGCTTGCGCAGGCTGTGCAGCTCCGCCGTGACGCGCTTGAGGTACTTGAGGAGTCTTTCGTCCGTGGCCATTCCTGTGTCCTCACAAAGGTTTGCTGGAGCGTGGGTCTCGAACCGGGTCAGGTGAGGCCCAGCTCCTCGTCGATGAAGTCGAGGACTTCGTCGGCGGACGCGGCTTCGAGCCGGTCCGCCAGCGTTTCGCCGTCCGCTTCGCCGCTCACGCCGTTGCACCGGGCGACCAGTCCCTGCAGCCGGAGGGTGAGCCCGGTCTTCGTGGATTCGTCGAGGACCAGCCCGCCGAGCAGCGCCTCGACGTCTTCGAGGCGGGCGTGCACCACCGAAAGCACGTCGTCGCCGGCGCCGAGTTCGTCGCGCAGGTGCCGGGCGAGGACCAGCGGGGTCGGGTAGTCGAAGGCGAGCGTCGCGGGCAGCTTGAGCCCGGTGCTGTCCCGCAGCCGGTTGCGCAGGTCGACCGAGGTGAGCGAGTCGAACCCGGCGTCCTTGAACGCCGTGCCGTCGCGGACGGCGTCCGGCCCGGCGTGCCCGAGCACCGCCGCGACCTGGGTGCGGACCAGGTCGACGAGCAGCGCCTCCTGCTCGGGCGCGGCCAGTCCGGCGAGTTTCCCGGGCAGGCCCTTGTCCACTGTGGACGATTCTTGCGCCTGTCGCCGCCCGGGGCGGACCAGGCCGCGCAGCAGGTGCGGCACGGCGCCACCGGCCCGGACGGCACGCAGGTCGAGCTTGACCGGCACGAGCAGCGGGGGCCGCGCGGCCAGCGCGGCGTCGAACAGGGCCATGCCCTCCTCGGCGGTGATCGGCCGGACGCCGCCGCGGCTCATCCGGGCCTGGTCGGTGCCGCCGAGGTGCGCGGTCATGCCGGTGGCCTGCTCCCACAGGCCCCACGCCAGTGACAGGCCCGGGAGACCCGCGGACCGGCGGCTCGCCATCGCCGCGTCCAGGAACGCGTTCGCCGCCGCGTAGTTGCCCTGGCCGGGCGAGCCGAAGACGCCGGAGCCGGAGGAGAACACGACGAACGCGTCCAGGTCCCGGTCGCGGGTGAGCTCGTCGAGGTGGCGGACGGCGTCGACCTTGGGCGCGAACACCTTGGCCAGCCGGTCTTCGGTCAGCGTCCCGATGACGCCGTCGTCCAGGACGCCCGCGGTGTGGATGACGCTCGCCGGGCGGTGCTCGTCGAGCAGGGCGGCCACCTGGGCGCGGTCGGCGAGGTCGCAGGCGACGACGGAGACGTCCACGCCCTCGCCGGTGAGGCCGGTGACCAGGTCCTTCGCGCCCCCGGCGGCCAGGCCGCGCCGGCTGGCGAGCACCAGTTTCCGCACGCCGTGGTGGGTGACCAGGTGCCGGGCGACGATCTCGCCGAGCACCCCGGCGCCGGAGACCAGGACGGTTCCTCGCAGACCGGGTACCGGGGCCGCTTCGGCCCGCGCGAGGCGCGGGACGTAGAGGGCTGTGCCGCGCACGGCGACCTGCGGCTCTCCGGTGGCCAGCACGGCGCCGAGCGGGACTTCGCCGTCGGTGTCCAGCAGCACGATCCGGTCCGGGTTCTCCGCCTGGGCGGAGCGGACCAGGCCCCACACCGCAGCTGCCGCGGGGTCGGTCACCGGGGTGTCCCCGGCGGGCACCGCGCCGCGCGTGACGATGACCAGGCGCTCTGCTGCTGGCTCGGTCAGCCACGCCTGGAGCTTCTCCAAGACTCGGGAGGTCGCCGTGAGCGGGGAATCGCCGCCGGGGACCTCCACGACCTCGGTGTCGTCGGCGGCCACCACCCCGCTCTCGGGCAGTTCGATCCAGTTCACCCGGAACAGCGAGTCCTTGGTGGTGCCCGGCTGTCCGAGGGACACCGGCCGCACGACGACCTCGTTCGCCGTGACGACCAGGTTGCCGGCGCCATCGACCGCTTCCAGGGAACCTCCGGGCCCCAGCCGGACCCGCAGGGTCGACGCTCCCGCGGCGTGCAGCGTCAGGCCGCGCCACTCCATGGCCTGTGACAGGCCGTCTTCGCTGAGCAGAGCCGCGTCCAGGAGCGTGGGGTGGATGCCGAACCCCTCCGCGTCCACGCCCTCGGGCAGGGAGACTTCGGCGAAGATCTCGTCGCCGGTCTGCCGCACGCCCGGAGGCGGCGGCGTCGCCGACAGCGTGCCGGTGGCGTGCCGGGTCCACTCGTCGGTGGCGGCTTCGGGCTGGGCGTGCACTTCCAGGGTCCGTGAGCCGTCGTCCGGGCCGCTCACCGTGACCTGAATCCGGATCGCGCCGCGGTCCGGCATGATCAGGGGCGTCTCGACGACGAGTTCGTCGAGGACCGGGGTGCCGGCCTCGTCGCCCGCCCGGACGGCCAGCTCGACCAGTGCCGTGCCGGGCACGACGACCACGTCGTCCAGGGTGTGCCCGGCCAGCCACGGCTGGGACTTCAGCGACCACTCGGTGGTGAAGACCAGGCCGCCGGTCTGCGGCAGCCGGACCACCGGGCCGACCGCGCCGGTCGCGGACTCGACGTACCGCAGCCAGTAGTGCCGGTGGTCGAAGGCGTAGGTCGGGAGGTCGACCCGGGCGGGCGGGACCAGCGTCGTCCAGTCGACGTCGACCCCGCGGACGAACAGCTCGGCCATCGACGTCAGCAGCCGGCGGAGGCCGCCGTCGTCCCGCCGCAGCGAGCCGGTGACGACCGGATCCCCGGCGAGTTCGCTGATCGCCTGGACGAGCACGGGATGCGCGCTGACCTCGACGAACACCCGGTGGCCCTGGTCGAGCAGCTCGGCCACCGCGGGGCCGAAGCCGACCTGGTTGCGCAGGTTGCGGTACCAGTAGCCGCCGTCGAAGGCTCCGGCGTCGCGGATCCAGCCGCCGGTGAGGGTGGAGAAGAACGGCAGTGCCGGCGCCTGCGCCTCGATCCCGGCCAGCGCCTCGGCGAGGGGCTCCTGGATGTCTTCGACGTGCCGGGTGTGGGAAGCGTAGTCCACCGCCACCCGACGGACCCGGATTTCCTTCTCGGACAACGCTTCGAGAGCCTGGTCGAGGGCTTCGGCGTCCCCGGCGATCACCACCGACGACGGGCTGTTGACCGCGGCCACCTCGACCCGGTCCGCCCACGGCCGCAGGTGCGCGAGCGCGTCTTCCTCGCTCAACGCGACCGACGCCATCCCGCCGCGTCCGGCCAGCTTCGCCGCGATGGCCTGGCTGCGCAGGGCCACGACCTTCGCCGCGTCCGGCAGCGACAACGCTCCTGCCACGCAGGCGGCCGCGATCTCCCCCTGCGAGTGACCGACCACCGCGTCCGGCCGGACGCCGGCGGATTCCCAGACCGCGGCCAGCCCCACCATCACGGCGAAGCACGCGGGCTGCAGCACGTCGACCCGCTCCAGGTCACCCCCGCCACGCAACACGTCGAGCAGCGACCAGTCGATCCACGGCTCCAACGCCGTCGCACACTCCGCGATCCGCGCGGCGAACACCGGCGACGCGTCGAGGAGCTCCCGGCCCATCCCGGCCCACTGCGAGCCCTGGCCCGGGAACACCCACACGACCTTGCCCGGCACACCCGCGGCGGCCACCGTGCCGGTCACGACATCCGGCGTGCTCTCGCCGCGGGCGAGCGCGGCCAGCCCGGCCATCGCCTCTTCGCGGGTGGCCGCCACCACGACGGCCCGGTCCCCGAACAGCGAGCGGCCGGAGATCAGCGCCCCGGCGACGTCCACCAGCGGCTCGCCGGACACCTCGAGGAACGCGGCCAGCCGCTCGGCCTGCCCCGCCAGCGCCCCGCGAGCCGACACCACGACCGGCACCACCGACCCTCGTGAGTGGAAAGGAGGGTTAGAACCCGCTTTTTCACTCACGACAAGCCGCGGCAGACCCTCTTCGGGGGC
>NZ_PPHF01000026.1 GCF_002904335.1 Amycolatopsis sp. CA-126428
ACCCGCTTTTTCACTCACGACAAGCCGCGGCAGACCCTCTTCGGGGGCTTCCTCCAGAATCAGGTGGGCGTTGGTGCCGCTGATGCCGAACGACGACACCCCGGCCCGGCGCGGCCGGCCTTCGCGCGGCCACTCGCGCGCCTCGGTCAGCAGCGAGACCGCCCCGGCCGACCAGTCGACCTCGGTGGACGGCTGGTCGACGTGCAGCGTCGGGGGCAGCACGCCGTGCCGCAGGGCCTGCACCATCTTGATCACACTGGCCACGCCCGCGGCCGCCTGCGTGTGCCCGATGTTCGACTTGATCGACCCGAGCCACAACGGCGTCTCGCGGTCCTTGCCGTAGGTGGCCAGCAGGGCCTGCGCTTCGATCGGGTCGCCGAGCATCGTGCCGGTGCCGTGCCCTTCGACGGCGTCCACATCGGACGGTGAAAGTCCGGCCTCGGCCAGCGCGGCCCGGATCACCCGCTGCTGCGCCGGGCCGTTGGGCGCGGTCAGGCCATTGGACGCGCCGTCCTGGTTCACCGCGATGCCGCGCAGCACGGCCAGCACCTGGTGCCCGCGCTCGCGGGCGACCGACAGCCGCTCCAGCGCGACGACGCCGACACCCTCGGCCAGGCCCATCCCGTCGGCGCTGTCGGCGAACGCCTTGCAGCGCCCGTCCGGGGCGAGCCCGCGCTGCCGGGAAAACGAAACGAAGGAACCGGGCTGGGCCATCACCATCGCGCCGCCGGCCAGGGCCATCGAGCACTCACCGCGGCGCAGCGCCTGCGCGGCGAGGTGCATCGCGACCAGCGACGACGAGCACCCGGTGTCGACGGTGACGGCCGGGCCCTCGAAGCCGAGGACGTACGACACGCGGCCGGAGGCGATGCACGGCGCCGCGCCCGTGCCGACGAAGCCCTCCAGCTCCGGCGCGACCACCCCGCCGCCGGCGCCGTAACCCATGCTCGCGACGCCGGTGAACACGCCGATGTCGCTGCCCTGCAGCGAAAGCGGGTCGGTGCCGGTGCGCTCGATGGCCTCCCAGGACGTCTCCAGCAGCAGCCGCTGCTGCGGGTCCATCGCGACGGCTTCGCGCGGCGAGATCCCGAAGAACCCGGCGTCGAAGAGACCGGCTTCGTGCAGGAAGCCGCCCTGGTTCGTGTACGTCGTCCCCGGGCGGTCGGGGTCCGGGTCGACCAGGCCGTCGACGTCCCAGCCGCGGTCGCCGGGGAACTCGGTGACCGCGTCGGTGCCGTCGGCCACCAGCCGCCACAGGTCCTCGGGCGAGGCCACCCCGCCCGGGTAGCGGCACGCCATGGCGACGATGGCGATCGGCTCCCGCGCCCGGTCCTCGACCTCGCGCAGCCGCGTGCGGGCGTCGCGTGCGTCGGCGATGGCCCGCTTGAGGTAGTCGCGGAGCTGTCCCTCGTCAGCCACTGAACTCAACTCCCAGAAGTTTCACGTGTGCGGTTTCAGTCGAGCCCGTCGACGAGGGCGAACAGCTCCTCGTCGCTGGCCGTGTCGAGATCGTCGGTCGCGGCCGGCCGGGCTTCGGCCGCCTTGAGCAGCTCGCGCAGGCGCGCGGTGATCCGGTCGCCGTCCGGGCTGTCGGAGACGGCCGCGATGGCCGTCTCCAGCCCGGCGAGCCCGGCCAGCACCGCGTCGGCCGGGGAGGCTTCCTCGACGGCGAGTTCCGTCCGCAGGTGCCGGGCCAGCGCGACCGGGTTCGGGTGGTCGAAGACCAGCGTCGCGGGCAGTTTCAGGCCGGTCGCATCGCGCAGCCGGTTGCGCAGCTCCACCGACGTCAGCGAGTCGAACCCGGCGTCCTTGAAGGCCGTTTCGGCGCGGACGCCGGAGCCGTCGACGTGCCCGAGAACCACCGCGACCTGCCCGCGGACGACGTCGAGCAGCAGCGCTTCCTGTTCGGCCGCGGTGTGCCCGGCCAGCTTGCGGGCCAGGCCGCCGTCGTCGCCGGACGCCGTGCGGGCCGCCTGCCGTCCCGCCCGGACCAGCCCGCGCAGCAGGGGCGGCACGGTGCCGCCGCCGGCCGCGTCGGCCCGCACTTCGCGCAGGTCGAGCTCGATCGGCACGAGCAAGGCCTCGCCGGCCGCGAGGGCGGCGTCGAACAGCTCCATGCCTTCGGCGGATCCGAGGGCCCGGACGCCGCCGCGGCCTTCGCGCCGGCTCATCCGGGCCAGGGTGACGTCGTCGATGGTGCCGGCCATGCCGGTGAGCTGCTCCCACGGGCCCCAGGCCAGCGAAAGCCCGGGCAGGCCGGCGGCGCGGCGGGCGGCCATCAGGCCGTCGAGGAAGGCGTTCGCCGCCGCGTACCCGCCGCTGCCCGCGCCCATGAAGACGGCGGAGGCGGACGAGTACGCGATGAACGCGTCGAGGTCTCCGGTCAGCTCGTCGAGGTACCGGACAGCGTCGACCTTGGGCGCGAACACCTTGGCCAGCCGTTCGCGGGTCAGCGCCCCGGTGACACCGGCGTCGAACACGCCCGCCGTGTGCACCACCGCCGTCACCGGGTGGGCTTCCAGCAGCGCGGCCACCTGGTCCCGGTCGGAGACGTCGCAGGCCACCACGGACACCGCAGCGCCCTGCTCGGTCAGCTCGGTGACGAGCTCCTCGGCACCTTCGGCGGCCCGGCCGCGCCGGCTGGCCAGGACCAGGCGCCGGACGCCGTGCCGGGTCACCAGGTTGCGGGCCGCCAGCGCACCCAGCGTCCCGCCGCCCGAGACGAGGACCGTCCCTTCCGGACGGAACGTCAGGGGCGTACCCGCCGGTTCGGTGACGCGAGCGAGCCGGGGCACCGAGAAGGTCTTTCCACGCAGCGCGAGCTGCGGCTCGCCGGTGGCCAGCACGGCTTCAAGGGGCACGTCGCCGTCGGTGTCGAACAGGACGAACCGGTCCGGGTTCTCCGCCTGGGCGGCCCGGACCAGGCCCCACACGGCGGCACCGGCGGGATCGGTCACCTCGCGGACGGCACCGCGGGTCACCACGACCAGCCGCGCATCGTCGGCCGCGTCGGCGAGGAACGCCTGCACGGCCTCCAGCACTCGTGCGGCCAGGTCCAGCGGCTCCTCGCCGGAGGCGTCGAGCACCTCGACGTGGCCCACCGGCGCCGCACTGTCCACAGTGGCCAGTTCGGTCCAGTCCACCCGGTACAGCGAGCCGGTGCGCGCGGTGTCCAGCTGGTCGAGAGCGACCTCGCGCAGGATCAGCGAGTCCATAGTCAGGACCGGGGCCCCGGTTTCGTCGGCGGCCTCGACGGTCAGCGCATCCGGGCCGCCGGGCGCCACCCGGACCCGCAGTCCGGTGGCCCCGGCGGCGTGCAGGGCCAGCCGGTTCCACGAGAACGGCATCACCGGCTTCCCGGGCTCGCCGGACGCGGCCGCGGCGATCGTCCCGGTCTGCAGGGCCGCGTCGAGCAACGCGGGGTGCAGGCCGAACCGGACGGCTTCCTCCCGCCGGTCGTCGGGCAGGGCGATCTCGGCGAACACGTCGTCGCCGCGTTGCCACACCGCCCGCACACCCCGGAACACCGGCCCGTACGCGTACCCGCGCTCGGCAAGGTCCTCGTAGAAGCCGCCGAGCTCGATCCGCTGCCCGTCCGGCGGCCACGCGGTGAAGTCGAAGCCCGGTCCGCTGCCCGGCGTCGCCGAGACCGTGCCGGTCGCGTGCCGGGTCCACCCGTCTTCGCGCCGGGAGTGGATGTCCACCGTGCGCGAACCGGTCTCGTCCGGGCCGCTCACCGTGACCTGGACGCTCACGCCCCGGGCGGGTACGACGATGGGCGCCTCGGTCACCAGCTCGTCCAGGACCGGGCAACCGGCTTCGTCTCCGGCCCGCACGGCCAGCTCGACCAGCCCGGTGCCGGGGAAGAGCACCACCCCGCCGATGGTGTGGTCGGCCAGCCACGGGTGCGTCCGCAGCGACAGCCGGGAGGTGCACACCAGGCCGCCGGACTGCGGCAACTCGACGACCGCGCCCAGCAGCGGGTGGTCCGCCGCGGCCTGGCCGAGCGAGACGGCGTCCGCCCGGTCAGCGGGCCGGAGCCAGAAGTGCCGGTGGTCGAAGGCGTACGGCGGGAGGTCGGCGCGCGCGGGCGGCACCAGCGTCGCCCAGTCGACCCGGAGGCCGCGGACGAACAGCTCGGCCATCGACGTCAGGAGCCGCCGCGGGCCGCCGTCGTCGCGTCGCAGGGTCCCGGTGACGACGGTGTCGGTCTCGCCGGTGAGCTCGCTGATCGGCTGCACCAGCACCGGGTGCGCGCTGACCTCGACGAACACCCCGTGACCTTGCTCGACCAGGGCGGCCACCGCCGGGCCGAAGCCGACCTGGTTGCGCAGGTTCCGGTACCAGTAACCGCCGCCCAGGACCCCGGCCTCGGTGATCCACTCGCCGGTGACGGTCGAGAAGTACGGCACGGCCGGCGCCTGCGCGGTGATCCCGGCCAGAGTCTCGGCCAGGGTGTCGCGGATGTCCTCGACGTGCCGGGTGTGGGAGGCGTAGTCCACGGCGACCTGCCGGACGCGGACGCCGTCCCCGGCCAGCACCTCCAGGGCCTCGCTCAGCGCCTGGGCGTCCCCGGCGATCACCACCGAGGACGGGCCGTTGACCGCGGCGACCTCGATCCGGCCGTCCCACAGCGCCAGCCGAGCGTTCGCCTCGGGCTCGCTCAACGCGACCGAGGCCATCCCGCCACGGCCGGACAGCTCCGCCGCGATCGCCCGGCTGCGCAGGGCCACCACCTTCGCCGCGTCTTCCAGCGACAACGCACCGGACACGCACGCGGCCGCGATCTCACCCTGCGAGTGCCCGACCACCGCGTCCGGGCGGACCCCCACGGATTCCCAGACGGCGGCCAGCCCGACCATCACCGCGAAGCACGCGGGCTGCAGCACGTCGACGCGGTCCAGGTCGCCGTCACCGCGGAGGACGTCGAGCAGTGACCAACCGGTCCACTGATCGAGGGCGGCCGCGCACTCCTTGATCCGCTCGGCGAACACCGGCGAGGCGTCGAGGAGCTCCCGGCCCATGCCGGCCCACTGCGTCCCCTGGCCCGGGAACACCCAGACGACCTTGCCCGGCTTGCCCGCGGACCCGGTCACGACGCCGGGCGCGGCCTCACCGCGAGCCAGCGCGCCGAGCCCCCCGCGCGCTTCCTCGTCCGAACCGGCCACGACGACCGCGCGTTCCTCGAGCACCGCGCGGCCGGACACCAGCGCCCCGGCGAGCTGCGCCAGTGGCACGTCCACCCCGGTCAGCCGCTGGGCCTGCCCGGCCAGGGAACCGTTGCTGCGCGCGGAGATCACCAGCGGGACGACGTCCACGGGAACCGGCGCCGGAGCGGCGGGCTCTTCGGGGGCTTCCTCGATGATCAGGTGCACGTTGGTGCCGCTGACGCCGAAGGACGACACCCCGGCCCGGCGCGGGCGCTGGCCGCGCGGCCAGTCCCGGCTCTCCGTCAGCAGCTCCACCGCGCCTTCGGACCAGTCGACCTGCGCGGTGGGCTCGTCGACGTGCAGGGTCGGCGGCATGACGCCGTGCCGCAGCGCCTGGACGACCTTGATCACGCTCGCCACGCCCGCGGCCGCCTGGGTGTGGCCGATGTTCGACTTCAGCGAGCCGAGCCACAACGGCGTCTCCCTCTGCTGCCCGTAGGTCGCCAGCAGCGCCTGCGCCTCGATGGGGTCGCCCAGGCTCGTCCCGGTCCCGTGGGCCTCCACCAGGTCCACATCGGATGGTCCGAGGCCGGCGTTCGCCAGCGCCGCGCGGATCACGCGCTGCTGCGACGGGCCGTTCGGGGCGGTGAGGCCGTTCGAAGCCCCGTCCTGGTTGACCGCGCTGCCCCGCAGCACCGCCAGCACCCGGTGCCCGCGCTCCCGCGCGACCGACAGCCGTTCCAGCACGACCACGCTGATGCCCTCGGCCAGCACCATGCCGTCGGCGTCCGAGGCGAACGCCTTGCACCGGCCGTCGGCGGCCAGCCCGCGCTGCCGGGAGAAGACGACGAAGGAGTCGGGGCCGGACATCACCATCGCGCCGCCGGCCAGGGCCATCGAACACTCACCCGCCCGCAGGGCCTGCGCGGCGAGGTGCATCGCCACCAGGGACGAGGAGCACGCCGTGTCGATCGTGACGGCCGGACCCTCGAACCCGAAGACGTAGGACACCCGGCCCGAAGCCACGCTCGACGCCAGCCCGGTGCCCGCGAAGCTCTGCATCTCCGGCCCGGCCAGCCCGCCGCCGTAGCCCGAGCCGCCCACGCCGGTGAACACGCCGACGTCCGTGCTCTGCAACGACGCCGGGTCGAGGCCGACGCCTTCCACGGCCTCCCAGGACGCTTCCAGCAGCAGCCGTTGCTGCGGATCCATGGCGAGGGCCTCGCGCGGCGAGATCCCGAAGAAGCCCGGGTCGAACAGGGCCGCGTCGTGCAGGAAGCCACCCTTGCCGGTGTAGGACGTCCCCGCGTGGTCCGGGTCCGGGTCGAACAGGTTCTCCAGGTCCCAGCCGCGGTCGGCGGGGAACCCCGACACGGCGTCGCCGCCCTCGGCCACCAGCCGCCACAGGTCGTCCGGTCCGGTGACGCCGCCGGGCAGCCGGCAGGCCATGCCGACGATCGCGATCGGTTCGCTGGAGGCGTTGACCCGCTTCTTCAGCGTGCCGACCTCTGCGACGGACTTCCGCAGCGCCTCGACGACCTTTTCATACGACGCACTCACCACTTGCTCCCCATCACTCGTCGCCGAAAGCCAGTTGCACGAGGTCGTCGACACCCAGTTCGGCGAGCGACGGCTCCTCGGCCGCGACGGACGCCAGCACGTGCCGCAGCCGGTCGTCGTGCCCGTTCCCGTTGTGCCCGTTGCTTTCCGGGACCAGCCGCGCGCCCAGGTAGCGGGCGACGGCGAGCGGGTTCGGATAGTCGAAGACCAGCGTCGCGGGCAGTTTCAGGCCGGTCGCCTCGCGCAGCCGGTTGCGCAGCTCCACCGACGTCAGCGAGTCGAACCCGGTGTCCTTGAACGCGGTGTCCGGCCGGACCGCCTCGGGCCCGTCGTAGCCGAGCACGACCGCGACCTGCCCGCGCACCAGGTCGGCCAGCGCCGCCTCCCGCTCGGCCGCGGGCAGCCCGGCGAGCCGCCCGGCCAGCCCGTTGTCCACAGTGGACGCAGTCCGCGCCTGGGTCCGGATCGGCCGGACGAGACCGCGGAACAGCGCCGGAACCGTGCCCGCCCGCATCGCCGCCAGGTCGAGCTTGATCGGCACGAGCAGCGGATCGGCCGTCCGCAGTCCGAGGTCGAACAGCGCCAGCCCCTCGGCCCGGCTCAGTTCCAGGACGCCGTTGCGGCTCGCCCGCGCGTGGTCGACGTCGCTGAGGTGGGCGGCCATGCCGCTGCCGCGTTCCCAGAGACCCCACGCCAGGGACAGGCCCGGCAGGCCGGCGGCCCGACGGTGGGTCATGGCCGCGTCCAGGAAGGCGTTCGCCGCCGCGTACGGGCCCTGGCCACCGCCGCCCATGACACCGGCGACGGAGGAGAACACGACGAACGCGCCGAGGTCCCGGTCGCGGGTGAGCTCGTCGAAGTGGCGGACCGCGTCGACCTTCGCCGCGTACACGTTCGCCAGCTGCCCGGGGGTCAGCGCTTCGATCACGCCGTCCTCGAAGACGCCGGCGGTGTGCACCACCCCGGTCAGCTCCGGCAGGTCCGCGAGGAGCTCGGCCACCTGGTCGCGATCCGAGACGTCACAGGCCACGAAGGACACTTCCGCCTCGGCCAGCTCGCCGATCAGGTCCTGGGCGCCTTCGGCGGCCGGGCCCCGCCTGCTGGCCAGCACCAGGCGGCGAACGCCGTGCCGGGTGACCAGGTGCCGGGCGACCAGCGTGCCCAGCGAGCCGGCGCCCGAGATCAGCACCGTTCCATCCCGGTCGAACGCGGCCGGCGCATCCGAGAGCTGCGTGGCGCGGGCCAGCCGGGGCACGAGGAGCGTCGTCCCGCGGACCGCGAGCTGCGGCTCGCCGGAGGCCAGGACGGCGTCCAGCGGGATCTCGCCGTCGGTGTCCAGCAGGACGATCCGGTCCGGGTGCTCCGCCTGCGCGGACCGGACCAGGCCCCACACCGCGGCCGCGGCCGGGTCGGTCAGCGTGTGGTCGCCGCCGGCCGGCACCGCCCCGCGCGTGACGACGACCAAGCGTTCCGCTTCGGGTTCGGCCAGCCACACCTGCAGCTTTTCCAGGACTCGCGCCGTCGCCGCCAGCGGGGAGTCGCCCCCGGGAACCTCCAGGACCTCGGCGCCCTCCGCGCCCTCCGCGGTGGCCGTCACCCGGCCGAGGGGAAGTCCGGACCAGTCGACGCGGAACATCGCGTCGTGGCCCGCGCCGGCCGCGACGCCCAGCTGCCCGGCCGGAACCGGCCTGGACACCAGCGACTCCATCGTCAGGACCGGCCCGCCGGTTTCGTCGGCGGCTTCGACGGACAGCGCGTCCGGGCCGCTCGGCGAAAGCCGGACCCGCAACGCCGAGGCGCCCGCGGCGTGCAGGAACAGGCCGTTCCAGGCGAAGGCGAGCACCGGCTCGCCGGGCTTGTCCGAGCCGCTGACCGTCGCGGCCTGCAGAGCCGCGTCGAGCAGCGCCGGGTGGACGCCGAACCGGCCCGCGTCCTTGCGCAGGTCCTCGGGCAGGGCGGCCTCGGCGAAGACGTCGTCGCCGCGCCGCCACACCGCCCGCAGCCCCTGGAACGCCGGCCCGTACCCGTACCCGCGTTCGGCGAGGTCGGTGTAGAAGGTGCCGACGTCGATGCGCTCGGCGTCGGCGGGCGGCCAGGCCCGGAAGTCGAAGCCGGGGTCCTCGGCGGGGGCCGACGACAGGACGCCGGTGGCGTGCCGCGCCCAGCTTCCGCCGTCGCGCCGGGAGTGGATGTCCACCGTGCGTGAGCCGGTCTCGTCCGGGCCGCTCAACGCGACCTGGACGCGGACGCCCCCTTGAGCGGGCACGACCAGCGGCGCCTCGATGACCAGCTCGTCGAGCGTGGTGCAGCCGGCCTCGTCACCGGCCCGCACGGCCAGCTCGGCCAGCCCGGAACCGGGCAGGATGACCACGCCGCCGACCGCGTGGCCGGCGAGCCACGGGTGCGTCCGCACCGACAGCCGCGAGGTGAAGACCAGGCCGTCGGACTGCGGCAGCTCGACGACCGCGCCCAGCAGCGGGTGGTCGGCCGCCGCCTGGCCCAGCGAGGCCGCGTCGGTCGTGGTCTCGGCGGGCCGGAGCCAGTAGTGCCGGCGGTCGAAGGCGTACTTCGGCAGGTCGACCCGGCTGGCCGGCGGCAGGACCGCGGTCCAGTCGAGCGCGACACCGCGCACGAACAGCTCGGCCATCGACGTCAGCAGGCGGCGCAGGCCACCGTCGTCGCGCCGCAGCGACCCGGTCACCACCGCGTCGTCGCTGATTTCGCTGAGCGGCTGGACCAGCACCGGGTGCGCGCTGACCTCGACGAACACGCCGTGGCCCTGGCGGACGAGCTCCGCCACCGCCGGGCCGAACCCGACCTGGTTGCGCAGGTTCCGGTACCAGTAGCCGCCATCGACCACGCCGGCGTCGGTGATCCAGTCGCCGGTGAGCGTGGAGAAGAACGGCACCGCCGGTGCGTGCGCCTCGATGCCGGCCAGGGTTTCGGCCAGGAGCTCCTCGATGGCTTCGACCTGGTTGGTGTGGGACCCGTAGTCCACCGCCACCCGCCGGACGCGGACTTCCTGACCGGACAACGCTTCGACGACCTCGTCGAGGGCCTGCGCTTCTCCGGCGATCACCACGGAGGTGGGGCTGTTGACCGCGGCCACCTGGACCCGGTCGGCCCACGGCGCCAGCCACGCGGCCGCGTCTTCTTCGCTCAACGCGACCGAGGCCATGCCGCCGCGGCCGGCCAGCCGGGTGGCGATCGCCTGGCTGCGCAACGCGACCACCTTCGCCGCGTCCGGCAGCGACAACGCGCCCGAGACACAGGCAGCGGCGATCTCGCCCTGCGAATGGCCGACGACCGCATCCGGGCGGACACCCGCCGACTGCCACACCGCGGCCAGGCCGACCATCACCGCGAAACACGCGGGCTGCAGCACGTCGACCCGGTCCAGCAGATCGGCTTCCCCGCGCAGCACGTCGAGCAGCGACCAATCGACCCACGGGTCCAGCGCGGCCGCGCACTCGGTGATCCGCTCGGCGAACACCGGAGACGCGGCCAGGAGCTCCCGGCCCATGCCGGCCCACTGCGAGCCCTGGCCGGGGAACACCCACACGACCTTGCCCGGCGCCCCGGCCCGGCCGGTGACCACCGCGGCCGAGTCTTCGCCGCGAGCCAGCGCCTCCAGGTGCGTCACGGCTTCTTCGCGGGAGCCCGCGACGACCACCGCGCGCTCGGTCAGCGCGGCCCGGTTCGTCACCAGCGCCCGGGCGACCCCCGCCAGCGGGGCGTCCCCCGCGAACCCGGCGAGCCGACCGGCTTGCGCGGCCAGGGAAACCGTGCTGCGGGCGGAAACCACGACCGGCACCACCGGCGGTCGTGAGTGGAAAAGAGGGTTAGAACCCTCATTTCCGCTCACGAGGTCTTGCGGCGGGGCTTCCTCCAGGATCAGGTGCGCGTTCGTGCCGGAGACGCCGAACGCGGACACCCCGGCCCGGCGCGGGCGGCCGTTGCGCGGCCACTCGCGGGCTTCGGTCAGCAGTGCGACCGCACCGGCGGACCAGTCCACCTCGGGCGTCGGCTGGTCGACGTGCAGGCTCGGCGGCAGGACTTCGTGCCGCAGCGCCTGGACCATCTTGATCACGCCCGCGACACCCGCGGCCGCCTGCGCGTGGCCGATGTTCGACTTCAGCGAGCCCAGCCACAGGGGCTGCTCCGGGTCGCGGTCCTTGCCGTAGGTGGCCAGCAAGGCCTGCGCTTCGATCGGGTCGCCCAGGGTGGTGCCGGTGCCGTGGCCCTCGACGACGTCCACATCGGACGGTGCCAGGCCGGCGTTCCCCAGCGCCCGCCGGATCACCCGCTGCTGCGAAGGGCCGTTCGGGGCGGTCAAGCCGTTCGACGCGCCGTCCTGGTTGACCGCGCTGCCGCGCAGCACGGCCAGGATGCGGTGCCCGCGCTCGCGCGCCACCGACAGCCGCTCCAGCACGACCACGCCGACGCCCTCGGCCCAGCCGGTGCCGTCGGCCGCGGCGGCGAACGCCTTGCAGCGCCCGTCGACGGCGAGGCCCCGCTGCCGGGAGAACTCCACGAACGCCCCGGGGTTCGCCATCACGGTCGCGCCGCCGGCCAGGGCCATCGAGCACTCGCCCTGCCGCAGCGACTGCGCGGCCAGGTGCATCGCGACCAGCGAAGAGGAGCACGCCGAGTCGATCGTCACCGCCGGGCCCTCGAACCCGAACACGTACGACACGCGGCCGGACGCCACGCTCGACGAGCCGCCGGTGCCCGCGAAGCCCTCCAGCTCCGGCGTGACGACGCTGTCGCCGGGGGCCACGTAGCCCTGGCCGAACATGCCGGTGAACACCCCGACGTCGCTGCCCTTCAGCGAAAGCGGGTCGACGCCGGCATCTTCCATGGCTTCCCAGGACGTCTCCAGCAGCAGCCGCTGCTGCGGGTCCATGGCGAGCGCCTCACGCGGCGAGATGCCGAAGAAGCCC
>NZ_PPHF01000027.1 GCF_002904335.1 Amycolatopsis sp. CA-126428
CACCGGCCAACCCATCACCCGATCCCTGACCGCCTACGACCACTGACCGAGTTACGCATTACTCGTCTAGCCCGCGTGATCAGCCGGTCGACACGCGTGATTGAAGAGTCAACTCGCGTGATTGACGGGTCGACACGACGCCTCGGCCGCAACCCAGCGCGTCGTCTCCCCGATCACGCGCGTCGTCTCCCCAATCACGCGTGTCGACCTCTCAATCACGCGTGTCGACCCGCGGATCACGCCTCGGGGAGGTCGCGGAGCAAACCGCGGAGGGCTTCCGGGTCCAGGAGGTCGGCCGGGCGGATCGTGCGGTTCGCGCGGACGTAGTGGAAGGCCGCGCGGACCTGCTCCACCGGGACGTTCTTCAGGGCCGCCCAGGCCATCCGGTAGGCCGCGAGCTGGACCGACAGGGCCGGGATCCGGGACTCCGGCGGGACCGCGCCGGTCTTCCAGTCGACCACCGTCCAGCCGCCGTCGGGGTCGGCGAAGACCGCGTCCATGCGGCCGCGCAGGGTGAGGCCTTCGACGTCGGCCGAGAACGTCACCTCCACCGCCACCGGAACCCGCGACGCCCACTCGCTCTTCTCGAACTCCGTCTGCAGTTCCTCGAAGTCCGCGTCGGGGGCCTCGCCGAAGTCGGCCGCGCCCGGGAGGTCGTCGATCTCGATGAGCTGGTCGCCGGCGAACCGGCGTTCGAGCCAGCCGTGGAACTCCGTGCCGCGGCGGGCGAAGCTGTTGGGCTCCACCGGGAGCGGCCGGCGCAGGTCGGCGGCGAGCCGGGCGGCGTCGTCGGCCAGGGCGACCAGCTGGCTCACCGAAAGCCGCGACGGCAACGGGACCAGCTTGACGTGGTCGTCCTTGCGCGCCCACTCCTCCAGCAGGACGTCGGTGTCGGTCAGCCAGCCGTCCGGGTCGTCGTCCTCTTCGGACACTTCCTCGTCCGGCGGCGAGGCGAGCGCCTCGGACACGAGCTCCACGCCGGTCTGCACGCCGGTGCGGCGGTCGGAGAGGGGATCGACCGGCCAGCGCGCCGCCCGCGAGTCCGAGACGAGCGGGTTTTCGTCGTCCTCGGTGGGTTCCGGCGCCCACTCCGCGAGCTGCCCGGCGCCGGTCTCGCGCACGACGCCGGCGATCTCGGTGAGGAACTCCGACGGCCCCTTCGCCCGGCTGCTGCTTTCGTTCCACCAGTGCCCGGAGACGAGCAGCGCGTGCTCGGACCGCGTCAGCGCGACGTAGCAGAGCCGCCGTTCCTCCGCCTGCTCCCGCTCGACGAACCCGGCTTCGTGCAGCTCGAGTCCTTCTTGGACTTCCTTGCGGTCGTAGCCCTCGGCGATCCGCAACTCGGGCAGGTCCTCGGCGTCACCGCGCAGTTTCGCCGGCAGCGACGTCGCGGTCCGCAGCCACGACGACGACCGCCGCCGCCCGGGGAACACGTCCTGCACCAGGTGCGGCACGGCGACGACTTCCCACTCGAGCCCCTTCGCCGAGTGCACGGTCAGCACCTGCACGCGGTCCGGGACGACCTCGACCTCGCCCGGCGTGAGCCCGTCTTCGGCGTGCGCGGCGGTGTTCAGGTAGTCCACAAAGGACAACAGGGTCGCCGTCGGCGCCGTCTCGGCGTAGTCGGTGACGACTTCGGCGAACGCGTCCAGGTGCGCGCGCCCCGCGGAGCCCGGCCGGGCCAGGGATTCGACGTCCAGGAGCATCGTGCGTTCGACGTCGGCGACGAGCTCCGGCAGCGACTGGTCGAGCCGCCGCCGCAGCGCGGCCAGCTCCCAGCCGATCCGCCGGATGCGCTTGTACCCCTCCTCGGAGTACCGCGCCGGGTCGCCCGGCTCGTCGACGGCGTCGATCAGCCCGGCCTGCTCGACGCGCTCGACGACCAGTTCCGGCGTGTCCGGCTTCTCCGGGCTGGACAGCTCGCCGGCCCGCCGCCACAGCGCGGCGACGTCGGCGGCCGAGAGCCGCCAGCGCGCACCGGTCAGCAGCCGGGCCGCGGCGCTCCCGGACAGCGGGTCGGCCAGCACCTTCAGCGTCGAAACGAGGTCCGCGACCTCGGGCTCGTCCAGCAGCCCGCCGAGCCCGACGACCTCGACCGGCAGCCCGCGCGCCCGCAGTTCGGCGGCGATCGGGGCCATGTCGGCCCGGCGCCGGACGAGCACCGCGGCGGTCGGCGGCTTGCCGGCCTGTTCCTGGTGGGCGTACCAGCGCCGGGCGAGCGCGTCGGCGACCCACGCGCGCTCGGCGCGGATGTCCGGCAGCAGCGCGCACGCGATGTCCGCCGGTCCGGCGCCTTCGCGGGCCCGCAGCCGCTCGACGCCGAGGCCGCGGGCGCGCAGCGGTTCGGCGATCGCGTTCGCGAGGTCCAGGATTTCCGGCGGGTTGCGGAAACTGGTCAGCAGCCCGAATTCGTGCGCCGGGACGAGCCGTTCGCCGTCGAAGCGCGGGAAGTCCGTGGTGAACCGGGGCAGGTTGGCCGCGCTGGCACCGCGCCAGCCGTAGATGGCCTGCGCGGGGTCGCCGACGGCGGTGACCGGCATCGGCGGGTTCTCGACGCCGCCGAACAGCGCCCGCAGCAGCACGCGCTGGGCGTGTCCGGTGTCCTGGTACTCGTCGAGGAGCACGGCGCCGTAGCGCTCACGTTCCCCGCGCACGACCGACGGGTACCCACCGGCCAGCTGGGCGGCGAGCGACATCTGGTCGGCGAAGTCCAGCGCGCCTTCGTTGCGCTTGCGGCGGTGGTAGTCGTCGACGAGCGGCAGCAGCGCGAGCCGGAAGTGTTGCGCGGCCATGATTTCGGTCAGCTTCTGCGGCAGCGCGGCCCGCTGTCCCTTGGCGCGCGGCGCGTTCTCGATGACGCGGCACAGCCACGTCGCGTATTCGGCGAGCTGCTCGGTGGAGACGAGGTGCTCGCCCAGTTCCCCGGCCAGGGTGAGCACGTCGGCGGTCACGGTCGGCGGGACGCGATCGGTGTCGAGTTCGTTGTCCCAAGTGGACACCACGCGGTGCGCGATCTGCCACGACGACGTTTCGGAGAGGAGCCGGACGCCGGGCTGGACCGGGAGGCGGAGGCCGTGTTCGGACAGCAGGCGCCCGGCGTAGGCGTGGTAGGTGAGGACGGTCGGTTCACCGGCGACCACAGTGGACCGCAGGCCGCCGGTCGGGTCGAGCCGGTCGAGCAGGCCCGAGCCGGCGAGGCGGCGGAGCCGGGCCCGGACGCGCTCGCCGAGCTGGCGCGCGGCTTTGCGGGTGAAGGTGAGGCCGAGGACGCGATCGGGGCTGACGATGCCGTTGGCGACGAGCCAGACGACCCGCGCGGCCATGGTTTCGGTCTTCCCGGCCCCGGCCCCGGCAACGACGAGCGAGGGTTCGACGGGCGCGGCGATGACGGTGGCCTGTTCGGGCGTGGGGCGGTGCAGCCCGAGGGCATCGGCGAGTTCGGCAGGCTCGACAGGGTTGGCGATGAGGAGCGGGCTCACGCACACCGCCCGGCCGGTCGTGAGTGGTAATGAGGGTTAGAACCCTCATTACCACTCACGACATCTTTCGTCTGGGTCACGGCCCCGGCACCTGCCGCCCCTCGGGGCGCAGCGGGCAGCACCCGCGCGCGGGACACCGGTCGCAGTCCGGGTTCTCCTGGGCCTGGTAATCCGGCCCGGCCGCCGAGGCCGCCGCCTTCTGGACCAGCTCCAGCCACTGCTTGCCGCCCACCTCGTCGAGCGGTGGCTGCGACCGCTCCGTCGCCCCCGTCTTGTTGTTGGCCTTCGCGACGTACACCAGCCGCGCGCCGCCGGCCTCGGTGCGGCCCTCGATCGCCCCCAGCAGCACCGCCAGCTGGTACGCCGCCAGCTGCGGGTGCGCCTCGGCCTCCGCGCCGGACACCGGGACCTTGCCCGTCTTGATGTCCACGATCACCGGCCGACCCGAAGCGTCCAGCTCCACCCGGTCGACCCGCCCGCGCAACAGCACCCGCACCTCGTCCGAACCACCCGCCGGCAGCTCGACCTCGATGTCCTGCTCGACCCCGGCTTCCTTCAGCTCGGCGCGGCTGCGCTCCAGCCAGGTCGTGAAGTTCCGCAGCATCTGTTCGACGCGACGCCGTTCCCGCCGGGAAAACCACGGCGCGCCCGCGTCGACGCGCACCCAGGCCTCGTCCAGCGCGGCCTGCAGTTCCGCGTCCGTGCTCCCCGAAGCGACCGCCTGCGCGAGCCCGTGCACGAGCGTCCCCGTCACCGCCGCCAGCTGGGCCGGATCGCTGCCGCCGTGGCGCTCGATCATCCAGCGCAGCGGGCACTTCGTCAGGATCTCCACTGTGGACGGTGAGATCCGGATGAGGTCGCCCGGCGGGTGCACCGGCTCGTCGCTGGACGCCGGCAGCAGGCCGTACCACGTCGACGGGTGCGCGCCGGGGACGCGCGCCTCGGCCAGCCGCGCCAGCTGCTTCGCCGCCCGGCGGCGGCGTGCGGGGTCGGCCTTGTCGTCGCAGACGACCTCGCGCAGCTCCCCCACCAGCTCGGCGAGCACCAGCGACCGGCCCGGCGGCTTCATCCGCGAGTCGAGCCCGCCGTCGTCGGCGCCGTTCTCCTCCAGGTCGTCGAGGAACCGGGACGGCCGCTCGTCCTCGCCCGACACCGCCGTGACCAGCAGCGTCTGCTTCGCCCGGCTCATCGCGAGGTAGAACAGGCGCCGTTCCTCGGCGAGGATCGGCGCGGTCTGGGAGACGGCGTCGTCGTCGACCCCGGCCATCAGGTCCTTCAGCCGCTCCACCCCGAGCACGGACCCCCGCAGCCGCAGGTCCGGCCACGCGCCCTCCTGGACGCCGGCGACGGCGACGACCGTCCACTCGCGACCGGCGGCGGCGTGCGCGGTGAGCAGCGAGACACCGTCGGACGGGACGGCCGCCGGTGCCAGCGTGTCACCCGCGATCCGTTGCGCGCCAAGGTAATCGGCGAAGGAGGCGACGCTCGCCCGGGGCAGCCGGTCGACGTACCGGCCCGCGGCGTCGAACAGCGCGACGACGGCGTCGAGGTCGCGGTCGGCCTGCGCCCCCAGCGACCCGCCGCGCTCGACCTGCTTCAGCAGCTTGTCCTGGAGCCCGCTTTCCCGCCACAGCTGCCACAGCACCTGCTCGACACCCTCGCCGCGCGTCACGGCCTGGTGCGTGACGCGCAGCAGCCCGCCGACGCGCCGCACCGGCTCGGCTTCGGCGTCGGCCAGCCCGGCCAGGATGTCTCCGCCGCGCAACGCTTCCACGAGCAGTTCGTCGCTCGAGCGCTGCCCGCCGCCGGCCAGTTCGAGCCGGCGCAGGCCGCGCCGCAACCGCCGCAGCGCCAGGGGGTCCGCGCCGCCGAGGGCGGACGAAAGCAGCATTTCCGCGAGGTCGATGTCGAGCAGTTCGGGCGACGGCGCCAGCTTCAGCACGGCCAGCAGCGGCCGCACCGCGGGCTGCTTGGCCAGCGGCAGCTCCTCGGTCGCCGACCCGATCGGGACGCCGGCGGCGCGCAACGCGCGTTGCAGCACCAGGAAAGTCCGCGCGGGCGAGCGGACGAGCACCGCGATCTCCGACCACGGCACGCCGTCGACGAGGTGCGCGCGACGCAGCTGGTCGGCGATCCAGCTCGCTTCGGCGGCCGGGGTCGGCATCACGCGGACGCGGACGTTCCCGCCCGAAGCACCCTCGGGCGGGACGATCTTGCGGTGCGCCGACGCGCCCGGCAGCGTCGCACCGATCCTGGCCACCGCGAGCCGCACGGCCGGGGCGAGCCGGTGCGCCGTGGTGAGGGTGACGGTCCGGCTGCCGTCCGGGTCGGCGTCGGCGAACAGGCTCGCGTCGGCGCCGCGGAAGGAGAACACGTTCTGGTCGGGGTCGCCGGCCACGACGAACTCGGCCGCGGTGTGCCCGATCATCCGGACCAGGCCGGTCTGCAGCGGGTCGAGGTGGTGGGCGTCGTCGACGAACAGGTGCCGGACGCGGGTGCGCTCGCGCATCCGCAGCTCGTCGTCGTCTTCCAGGGCGAGCAGCGCGGAGGTGACCAGCTCGGCGGCGTCCAGCGCGGGCGCGCTCGCCACGCCCAGGGCGTTGCCGCCCGCGCCCTGCAGCTGCGTGACTTCTTCGTACTGCGCCCAGAACTGCCCGGCGGCGATCCACTCCTCGCGCCCGCGGCGGCGGCCCAGCTCGGCGAGGTCCTCGGGGCCGAGCCCGCGCTCGGCCGCACGCATCAGCAGGTCGCGCAGCTCTTCGGCGAAGCCGGGGACCATCAGGGCCGGCCGCAGCTGCTCGGGCCAGTACTCGGCCTCTTCGTCGAGGTCACCGGCCAGGAGCTCGCGGACGACGACGTCCTGCTCGGCCCCGGCGAGCAGGCGCGGCGGCGGCAGCTCTTCGGCATTCGCCTCCAGCCGCAGCAGCGAATACGCGTAGGAGTGCACGGTGCGCACGAGCGGCTCGCGGACGGTCCGGGGCAGCGGCCGCGCCAGGTCGGGATCGGCGGTGAGCCGCCGCGTGATGTCGGCGCGCAGCGCGTCGGCGGACTTGCGGGACGTGGTGAGCACGAGCACGCTCTCCGGGTCGGCGCCCTCGGCGATGCGGCGGGTGGCGGCCGAGGCCAGCAGCGCCGTCTTGCCGGTGCCCGGGCCGCCGAGCACGCGGAGGAACCCGCCGGGTGCGGAGAGCACGCGCCGGGCGCCTTCGTCCCAGGTGAACGAGGGTGTGGCGGTGACCGGCGTGCGCACCAGCCGCGCGTCCGCCTGCGCCGTTCGCCTCCCGTTCACCCCGCGATGGAACCACGCCCGGTCCCCCGGGTGGCGCACCGGCACGGCTTAGCGGGGCTTCGTTCGGTGAAGGCGCCCGGCGGTGCGGCGGACGGCTGCGGAAAGTGTCGGTGACATCCGGGGCTCCGCCCCAAGTCGGGGGCTCCGCCACCCGAACCCCCGAAAAAATGTCGTACCCGTGGTGCACAGTGTTCGCATGGACGACGTTCTGCACGAGCGCGTGCGGGAAATCATCGAGTCCGTGCCGGCCGGCACGGTCGCGACGTACGGCGACATCGCGGCCCTCGCCGGTGCGCCGTCGCCGCGGATGGTCGGCGCCATCCTGGCCGAGGACGGGCACGACCTGCCGTGGCACCGGATCCTGCGCGCGAACGGCACCCCGGCGCCGCACCTGGTCCACGACCAGCTGGAGCGGCTGCGCGCGGAGGGTGTCCTGGCCGATGGTCAGCGCGTCGACCTGCGGAAGTACCGGTGGAAACCGGACGGAGAGGAGGAAACGGGACCCGAACGGCTGTTCTAACTCCATATTATTAGGTTAGCCTCGCCTAATGACGACGCAGGAGGCTTTGACCTACCACCGTGCCCGGGTAAGCGCGGTCCGGCTGGTCACCCCGCACATGGTGCGGGCGACCTTCGCCGCGGAGAGTTTCCGCGACGTGCCGGCCGGGGCGCCCGACCAGTACGTCAAGGTGTTCTTCCCGCTGCCGGGGCAGGACGCGCCGGTGCTGCCGGAAACCGGCTCCGACGTCATGTCCTGGTACCGGACGTACCTGGCGATGCCGGACGACGTCCGCCCGCCGATGCGCACGTACACGGTTCGGGCCCACCGCCCGGAAGCGGCGGAGATCGACGTCGACTTCGTGCTGCACGGCGATTCGGGGCCGGCCTCGGCGTGGGCGTCGCGGGCGGCACCGGGCGACCGGGTGACGTTCGCCGGGCCGTACGGGCTGTACGCGCCGTCTGAGACCTGCGACTGGCAGCTGCTGGTGGGCGACGAGACGGCGCTGCCGGCGATCGGCGCGATCATCGAGCGACTCCCGCCGGGCGCACGGGCTTCGGTGTACGTCGAGCTGGCGGACCGCGCGGCGCGGCAGACGTTCGAGACGCGCGGAGCGGTGGAGATCCACTGGATCCTGCGCGGCTCGCGGCCGCTGGGCGAGGCGTTGCTGGAGGCGTTGCGTGGAGCGGTGTTCCCGGGTGGGACGCCGTACGCGTGGGTGTCCGGCGAGGCGGGCGTGGTGAAGTCGGTGCGGCGCCACCTGGTGCGCGAGCGCGAGGTCGGCAAGCGGCTGATCTGCTTCACGGGGTACTGGCGGCAAGGGATGAGCGAAGAAGCCGTGGCCCGGGAAGCCGTGCGGGCCTGACTACCCCTTGCCGAGCTTCGTGACCAGCAGCTTCACCAGCGCGCCCAGGCGCTGGCGGTCCGGCTGCAGCGTCTCGATGCCCGCCGCCTCCAGCGGGGCCGCGGTCACCGGGCCGACGCACGCCACCACCAGCGGGCCGCGCAGCGCCGCCAACAGCTCGTCGTAGTGGCCGGACGTGCGGGCCAGCGTCAGGAAGTTCGCCGCGGCCGGGGCGCTCGTGAAGGCCAGTGCGGCCAGCTCGCCCGCCACGATCGCGTCGATCAGCTCGTGCACGGGGGTCACGTCCGGCGGCGAATGCCAGCGGTACGGCTGCACCTGCACCAGGGATGCGCCGGCCCGCACCAGCGGATCGGTGAGTTCCGGCAGCGGCGTTCCGTGCAGCTGGACGGCGACCCGCTCGCCGGCGACCCCGGCCGCGGTCAGCGCTTCGAACAGTTCCGCGTTGCTCTCCGAGGCGGCCGAAAAGGACTCGCGCAGGCCGGCACCGCGGACGGCGCCCACCGCCTTCGGACCGCGGGCGTAGATCCGGGACGCCCCCAGCGCCGCCACGAGCCGATCGCGCAGGTCCCAGCCTTCGGCCGCGTCGAGCCAGCCGCGGAAGCCCGCACCCGTCGTGACCACCGTGAACCCGACCGGGGCCGCCAGCGCGGCTTCGGTGCCCGCGCGCAGCTCGGGGTCGGCGTCCAGGGGCACGATGGTGATCGTCGGCGCGTGGCGGACGTCGGCGCCGTAGCGTTCGAGGGCCGCGATGAATTCGTCCGCTCGCCGCTCGGCCGTGACCCCGATGGCGATGCCGTTCAGCTCACCCATAGAACGCGCCCATCTCTTCGATCGCTCCGGCCAGCTCCGCCCGCAGGTCCGCCGGTTCGAGGACCTCCAGGTGCGGCCCGAAGCGCAGCAGCTCGCCGATGGCCGGTTCGCCCGGCTCCACCGGCAGCTCCACGGTGAGCCAGCCGTCCGCGTCGGGCTCGTTGCGGCAGTCGCGCAACGCGCGGGCGCCGACGGAACCTGCGTAGAACGTTACGAGAGCCTGCGCCCGAGGGGAAAGCCGCACCACCGCGACGCGCGGGTACATCCGGCGTTCGAACTGCTCGGACCACTCCTGCCAGTACCGCGCGAGGTCGAACCCGGCCGGCCGCTCGAACACCTCGCCGAGGTCGGTCAGCTCCAGCACCCGCGAAATGCGGTACGTCCGGTCGGTGCCGTCGCAACGGCCCGCGAGGTACCAGTTGCCCGCCTTGAGGATCAGCCCGAGCGGCTCCAGCTCCCGCTCGACGACCCGCTGCCCCCACCGTTCGTAGCGGATCCGGATCCGGTGCGACGACCACACGGCGTCGGCGATCGCCGACAGCGTGGGCAGGCTTTCGATACCCCGGTGCCAGCCGGGGACGTCCAGGTAGAACCGCTCGGCGACGCGCCCGGCGCGGTCGCGCAGCTCGGCGGGCAGCGCCGCGTACAGCTTGAGCTGCGCCGCCGCCAGCACCGTGCCGAGCCCCAGCTCGGCCGCGGCCACCGGCAGCCCGGCCAGCGACAGCGACTGGGCCTCTTCCTCGGTCATCCCGGTGAGCCGGGTGCGGTAGCCGTCGACCAGCCGGTAGCCGCCGGTCCGGCCGCGATCGGCGTACACCGGGACGCCGGACGCCGAGAGCGCGTCGATGTCCCGGTAGACCGTCCGCACCGAGACCTCGAGCTCTTCGGCCAGCTCCTCGGCCGTCATCCGGCCGCGGTTCTGCAGCAGTAGGAGGACGGACAGGAGGCGGCTCGCGCGCATGCCTCGGATTCTGGCAGAAATACCTGACACAAGCTGACAGGTATGCCCGGCAGAGTGGTCCCCATGAACGCATTCACCACCAAGAACTGGGAAGAGAAGATCGTCAGCGGCACCGAGGGCAGCGGCCCCCGGGTGGCCTACGCGCACGCCACCTTCGCGTACGAAGGCGTCATCGAGGCTGAGTCGATCTGCGACCTTCTGCTGTACTACGCGGGCGAAGGGTACGACAGCGGCCAGACGACGTCGCCGTGCTTCGAGCGCTTCGAGGGCAAAGTCGACGGTCGCGAAGGGACGTTCATCGTGCGCCACGAGTACACGTTCGACGCCAAGGGCATCGCCTCGACGTTCACCGTCGTCCCGGGCTCCGGCACCGGCGAGCTGGCCGGGATCACCGGCAGCGGCACCGCCGGGGGCGCCATGGGCGAGGACAGGGTGGCCTACACCTTCGAGTACACGTTCTAGGAGCCGCACGTGGACCGCCGTCAGGTACTCGCCCACCGCATCGCCGAGCACGGCCTGCACCGCTCGGCGCGGGACGTCGCCGACCTCGCCGTCGTCCGGGCCGGGCTGCAGGACAGCATGCGGGACACCGCGCTGCTCGCCCTCGCCGCCCGGCTCGACGTCCCGGCGTCCCCCGAGGACGACGAGCGGCTGGTCCTGGCCTGGACGTTGCGGGGTGCGCCGCACTACCACCTGCGTTCCGATCTGCCCGAGGCGATCCGCGCGCTGGTGCCGCTGGACGACGCGGACGCGCTGGCCCGGATGCTGTGGCAGCGCAAGGAAATGGCGGCGACCGGCCTCGCCGCGACCGAGGTGGTCTTCACGGCGGCCGCCGCGCTCCGGAAGGTCGTCACGAAGCCGATGACGAAGGGCGCGGTTTCGACGGCGGTCACGAAGGCGCTGCCGCCGTCGTTCTCGCGGTGGTGCCGGGGTTGCCAGGCGACGCACATCCAGGAGCAGCTGATGCGCATCGCGACTCCGCACGCCGGAGTCCGCCTGGTGGCGGGGGCATCGCCGGCGACGCTGGCCCCGCTGGAGGGCCGCGGCCGGCTGCGAAAGACTCCGGACCCGGCCGCGGCGACGGCGGTGATCGAGCGGTACCTGCGGCTCAACGGCCCGGCGTCCCCGGGCGAGGCGGCGGAGTTCGCGGGCACGGCCCGGGCGGTGGTCGACCGGACGTGGCCTTCCGGCTTGGCTTCGGTGCGGGTCGAAGGCAAGACCCGCTACCTGCCGGAGGACCGCCTCTCGGCCCTGGAGAACCCGCCGGAGCCGGACCTGGTGCGGCTGCTGCCGCCGCTGGACCCGTTCATCCAGGCCCGCGACAAGGCCCTGCTGGTCCCGGATCCGGCGCGGCGCAAGGAAGTCTGGAGGATGCTCGGCAACCCGGGAGTATTGCTGGCGGACGGCGACGTCGCGGGAACCTGGCGTACGAAGGGCAGCGGCGCGAAGCTGACGTTCACGCTGACGGCCTTCGACCCGCTGCGCCCGGCGGCGCGCGAGGAAGCGGAAGCCGAGGCGGCCCGGGTGGCGGCGGCGCGGGGCTTCGAGAAGCACGCGGTCACCTGGGCCGGCTGACCCCGGCCCGCGGGGGCGCCCCCCGTTTTCCACGCTACCGGAAGGCACCGACAATTCCAGGCGCTCCAAGCGATGCAGCCCCCGGGCCGCGGGGCGCCCCCCGAATTCCACTTTACCCGCAAGCACCGACAATTCCGGCCGCCGGAACCCCGCTGACACCGGCCCGCGGGGACCGTCCGGAACGGTCCCCGCGGCCGGTGCTCCCGACCTCACAGGCTGTGCGCGTCGATGTCGCCGTAGGACGTGGTCGCCTGGATGACCAACGCCGCCGGGCCCTCGTTCTTCAGCGCGTTGCGGATCCGGCCGTACGTCGTCCCGGCGTCGAGCGACGCCGAGACCCCAGATGCCACGCCGACCGTGATGTCTCCCGCCTGGGTGCTCAGCACCAGTTCGCCGCTCGCTGCCTCGGCGATGCGGATGTCGCCCTTGCCCGTGGTGATCTCCGCCGGGCCGGTCAAGCGGCCGATCGACACGTCGCCCGCGTGGGCCCGCAACCGGAGGCTCGCGGCCTCGTCGAAGACCACCTCGCCGTGGGCACCCTCGACCGTGACGTCGCCGAGGCGGCCGACGCCCCGCAGCTCCACGCTGGCGGCCTTGGCCTCGACCGACGAACCCTCGGGCAGCGAAACGGTCACGTCGAGGGCACCGGACGGACCGAAGTACTGGTTCTTGGCCTCGAGCGAAATCCGCAGGACGCCGTCGTCGAACGACACTGACGCCTGCGAAGCCGCCTTCACGTCGCGGCTCTTCGCCGGGTCGGCGGGAAGAACCTGAACGGCGGTGTCCTCGCGAAGGGAAGCGACGAACCGCACGCGGCCGGCGGGGATGTCGAGGACGGTGGCGATCGGGGCGGGGGTGGTGAACTTCTGCATCGGATTCTCCCTGGTGGCTCGGTGTGTGAACCCACCATCGCCGGGCGCGCTGACACCGGAAGGCCACCGCCCTGACACGGCCGCTGACACCCCCTCAGGCGTCGACAGCCAGCCGGTATCCCCGCTTCACCACCGTCTGGACGACCTTCCCGCCGCCCAGGGACGTCCGCAGCCGCCCGATCGCCGTCTCGACCGCGTGCTCCTCGCCGCCTCCCGGCAACGCCGAGATCAGCTCGCGCCGCGACACCACCCGCCCCGGCGACGCCGCCAGAGCACGCAGCAACGCCATCGGTGCCGGGGCCACTTCGCGCCACTCGCCGTCCACGATGGCCGCCTGGCCGCGCAGCTCGATCGAGTGACCGCCCGCCCGGAGGCGCGGGGAGCGGGCCACCAGGGTCTCCGCCACCGTCCGGGCCAGCGCGCCGATGCGGGCGCGGTGCGGCTGGACCGTCGGCACCCCCAATGCGGCCAGCGGGCCGGCCGTGATCGGGCCGACGCACGCCGCCACCACCGGGCCGGACAGCGCCGTGACGAGCCCCGGCAGCCGGCCCGTGCGCCGGGCCAGGGCGATGAGTGACGCCGCCGCCGGCGCGCTCGTGAACGGCAGTGCGTGGATCGAGCCGTCCAGGACGCCGTCCAGGAGCCGGTCCACCGGGCCCGGGTCGACCGGGCCGACCCAGCGGTACACCGGGATCTCGATGACCTCCGCACCGGACGCCCGCAGCGTGTCGACGAAGTACGGCAGCGGCTCGCCGTGCAGCTGGACCGCGATCCGCTGCCCGTCGACCCCCGCCGAGAGCAGGTGCTGCAGCAGCTCCGCGTTGCTTTCCGAGGCGGGCGAATACGACTCCGAAAGCCCGGCCGCCCGCAGTGCGCCGGTCACCTTCGGCCCCCGCGCCAACAGCGACGCCGTCGAAAGCCGCGAAAGCAGGGAATCCCCCAGTCCCCACCCCTCGGCCGCTTCGAGCCAGCCGCGGAAGCCGATGCCCGTCGTCGCCACCACCGCGTCCACCGGCGCTTCCAGCAGCCGTGACGTCGCCGCGTGCAGTTCGGTGTCGTCCGTCAGCGGCACGATCCGGATCGCCGGGCCGTACCGGACGCTCGCCCCCTTGCGCACCAGCAGCGCGCCGAGCTCGTCAGCCCGGCGCGCCGCGGTGATGCCGATCACGAAACCGGCCAGTGGGAGCACATCGGTCACGGGCTCTCCACTTCGACCACGCCCTCTCGCACCCGCACCTCGTACACCGGCACCGAAACGTCCGGAGTGTCGAGGCACTGTCCACTGTCGAGGGCGAACCGTTCCTTGTAGACCGGCGAAGCCACCACCGGAACACCGCCCGCGTCGCCGACGATGCCGCGCGAGAGCACCGCCGCGCCACTGCACGGGTCCCAGTTGGACAGCGCGTACCACCGGTCGCCCGGCAGCCGGAAGATGGCCACCTGCACGCCGTCCAGCAGCGCGGCGACCCCCGAGTACTCCGGCACGACCTCCGCCGCGCACACCGCCGTCCAGGTTCGTTCGATCGACGTGGTCATCGCCGCACCTCGCTGTTCGAAAAGCCCGGAACTCCCAGCATCACGGGCACTTTCTGCTGCCGCTCCTCGCGGAAGGAGATCGCCGGGTCGGGCGCGCCCGGAGCGTTGACGAAGGAGGTGAACCGGGCCAGCTTCTCCGGGTCCTCCAGGACGCCCTTCCACTCGTCGGCGTAGTTGTCGACGTGCTTGGCCATCGCCGCGTCGAGGTCTTCGCAGATGCCGAGGGAGTCGTCGACGATCACCGCGCGCAGGTGGTCGAGGCCACCGTCCAGCTCCTCGATCCAGGGCGCGGTCCGCTGCAGCCGGTCGGCGGTGCGCACGTAGAACATCAGGAACCGGTCGATCGTGCGGATCAGCGTCTCGCTGTCCACATCGGACACCAGCAGGTCGGCGTGGCGCGGGGTGGTGCCGCCGTTGCCGCCGACGTAGAGGTTCCAGCCGTTCTCCGTGGCGATGATGCCGAAGTCCTTGCTCCGCGCCTCTGCGCACTCCCGGGCGCAGCCCGAAACCGCGGACTTGAGCTTGTGGGGCGAACGCAGGCCGCGGTAACGCAGCTCCAGCTCGATCGCCAGCCCGACGCTGTCCTGGACGCCGTAGCGGCACCACGTCGACCCGACGCACGACTTCACCGTGCGCAGCGCCTTGCCGTAGGCGTGCCCGGACTCGAACCCGGCGTCGACGAGCCGCCGCCAGATGAGCGGCAGCTGGTCCACCGTCGCCCCGAACAGGTCGATCCGCTGGCCGCCGGTGATCTTGGTGTACAGCCCGAAGTCGCGCGCCACCTCGCCGATCACGATCAGCTTGTCCGGCGTGATCTCGCCGCCGGGGATCCGCGGCACCACCGAGTAGGTGCCGTTGCGCTGCAGGTTCGCCAGGTACCGGTCGTTGGTGTCCTGCAGGGTCATCTGCTCGCCGCCGAGCACGTGCCCGTTGCCGAGGGTGGCCAGGATCGACGCCACCGCGGGCTTGCAGATCGCGCAGCCGCTGCCCGTGCCGTACCGGCCGATCAGCTCGCTGAACGTCGTGATCCGGGTGGCCTGGACGATCTCGAACAGCTCCGCGCGCGACTGCGGGAAGTGCTCGCAGACGGCCTTCGACTGCTCGACGCCGGCCGCGCTGAGCAGCCTGCCCAGCAGCGGGACGCACGAGCCGCAGGCGGTGCCCGCCCGGGTGCACGCCTTCAGCTTGCCGACGGTGTCGCAGCCGTCCTCGTGGATGGCCTGGGTAATCGTGCCTTTGGACACCGCGTTGCACGAGCAGATCTGGGCCGCGTCGGGCAGCGCGTCGACGCCGACCGCGGCGCCGCCACCCGCCGGGGCGAGGATCGCGCCCGGCTCGGCCGGCAGCGGACGCCCGACCAGCGCACGCAGGGTGTTGTACTCGGTCGCGTCGCCGACGAGCACGCCGCCGAGCAGCGTCTTGCCGTCGTCGGTGACCACGAGCTTCTTGTACGTCCCGGCGACCGCGTCGTTGACGGCGACTTCCAGAGCGCCTTCGGTCTTCGCGTGCGCGTCACCGAAGGAAGCGACGTCGACGCCCATCAGCTTCAGCTTCGTGGAGGTGTCCGGCTCCGGGAACGTCCCGCCCCCGCCGGTGAGCTGCGCGGCGACGATCTCCGCCATCGCGTAGCCGGGCGCCACGATGCCGTACACCTTGCCGTCGACCGCCGCGCACTCGCCGATCGCGTAGATCGCCGGGTCGCTGGTCCGGCAGGACGCATCCGTGAGGACACCGCCGCGCGGGCCGAGGTCCAGGCCGGACTGCCGGGCGAGGTCGTCGCGCGGCCGGACGCCGGCGGAGAACACGACGAGGTCGACGTCGAGCTCGGTGCCGTTGCCCAGCTTGGCCAGCAGCCGCGAGCCGTCGGCCTCGATGGCGTCGGTGGACGTTCCCGTGTGGACGGTGACGTCCAGCGCCGTGATCATCCGGCGGAGCATCGACCCGCCGCCCTCGTCGACCTGCAGCGGCATCAGCCGCGGCGCCATCTCGACGACGTGCGGGGACAAGCCCATGTCCCGCAGCGCCTTCGCGGCCTCCAGGCCGAGCAGGCCACCGCCGATGACGACGGCCGAGCGCCGGCCGCGGCCCGGCTTGTCGACGGCCGCCGCGCGGATCGCGTCGAGGTCTTCGATGGTCCGGTAGACGAAACAGCCGTCCAGGTCGTGCCCGGGCACCGGCGGCACGAACGGCCGCGAGCCGGTGGCCAGCACCAGCGCGTCGTACGAGACGACCTCGCCGGACGCCGTGGTGACCGTGCGAGCGTCCCGGTCGACCGACACGGCCAGCTCACCGAGCCGCAGGTCGACGTGCGCGTCGCCCGCGTAGTCCGAGCCGGGCAGGGCCAGCGCGGCCGGGTCCCAGCTGTCCACGTAGGAGGTGAGCGCCACCCGGTCGTACGCCGGGCGCGGCTCCTCGGACAGGACGACGATGTGCCAGTTACCCGAAGGGTCTTCCGCGCGCACCGCCTCCACGAGCCGGTGGGCGACCATGCCGTGTCCGGCGACGACCAAGGTGGGCATCTCAGACCTCCGCTCCCGCGAGCGCCAGACCGCGCTCACTCGTGGGCTGTTCGGCGGGCTTGCGCAGGTAAACCGCCCAGGTGACGGCGAAGCAGAGCCCGTAGAAGACCAGGAATCCGATGAAGGCGGGCACCCCGCTCTTGGCGTCGGCGAACGACTGCCGGAACGCGAGGTTGATGAACAGACCACCTTCGGCACCGATCGCGCCGGCCAGGCCGATCAGCGCGCCGGACAGCCGTCGTGCCTTGAGCAGCTCGGCCGCCTCTTCGGCGCCGTTCGCGATCGCCACCTTCGCCTTGGCGCGGAAGATCGCCGGGATCATCTTGTACGTCGAGCCGTTGCCGACCCCGGCGAGCACGAACAGCACCACGAACGCGACCGTGAACAGCACGAGCGACTTCGAGGTCGAGGCCAGGATCAGCACGACCGTGGCCAGCGCCATCCCGATGAACGTGAAGAAGGTGATCTTGCCGCCGCCGATCCGGTCGGCCAGCCAGCCGCCCAGCGGCCGCGAGAGCGAGCCGAGCAGCGGGCCGAGGAACGTCACCGCGGCCGCCTGCAGCGGGGTGCGGCCGAACTGGTTCTGCAGCACCAGGCCGAAGGCGAAGCTGTAGCCGATGAAGGAACCGAACGTGCCGATGTAGAGGAACGACATCACCCAGGTGTGCGGCTCCTTGACGACCTCGCGCATCGCCTTGGTGTCGCCCTTCACGGTGGCGAGGTTGTCCATGTAGAGGTACGCGAGCACGGCGGCGACCACGATCAGCGGGATGTAGATGTAGAGCACCAGCCGCGGGGCGGTCGCGCCCGCCGTGCCGATCACCAGGAGGCCGATCAGCTGGATGGCCGCGACGCCGAGGTTGCCGCCACCGGCGTTGAGGCCCAGCGCCCAGCCCTTGTGCTTCTCGGGGTAGAAGGTGTTGATGTTCGTCATCGACGACGCGAAGTTGCCGCCGCCGACCCCGCCGAGCGCCGCCACCAGCAGGAACGTACCGAGCGATGTGCCGGGGTGCAGCACGATCGCGGCCAGCGTGGCCGGGATCAGCAGCAGCACGGCGGACACGACGGTCCAGTTGCGGCCGCCGAACTTGGCCACGGCGAAGGTGTAGGGCAGCCGCATCAGGCCGCCGATCAGCGTCGGCGTCGAGACGAGGAGGAACTTGTCGGCGGCGGAGAAGCCGTAGTCCTTGCCCATGAACAGGACGATGACCGACCAGAGGGTCCAGATCGAGAAGCCGATGTGCTCGGCGAAGACCGAGAACCAGAGGTTGCGACGGGCGATCTTCTTGCCCGTGGACTCCCAGAACTCGTCGTTCTCGGGTTCCCAGTGTTCGATCCAGTGCTTACCTTGGTGGGCCACGGCGTGCTCCTTCGTGCGGCGGTTCGTGGTGGGCTGTGGGAATCGGTGACTGGGGTCGGTCACTGCGCGGCGAGCCAGTTCGCGATGCCGCCGACGGTGTCGGAGCACCCGCCGCATCCCGTGGTGGCTCGCGTGGCCCGCGCCAGTGCGGGTGTGTCGGTCGCCCCGGCCTTCCAGGCCTCGATCAGCCGGCCCTTGGTGACGTTGTTGCAGCGGCAGATCACCGCCGTCGCGGGCAGGTCGGCGGGGCTGGCCGCCGGGGTACTGCCGGTGGGCAGCGCCCGGCCGAGCAGGACGGCGAGCCGGTCCTCGGGCAGCAGCGTCCCGCGGTCGTGGAACTGGGTGATGGTCGCGGCCGCGTCGGGCAGGCCGAGCAGGATCGCCCCGGTGACGCGGTTTTCGCGGACGACGAGCTTGCCGTACCGGCCGCCGGTGGGGTCGTTGAACGTCAGCACCTCGGCACCGGCGTCGGATGCTTCGAGCTGGGTCTCGCCCAAGGCAGCCAGGTCGATGCCGCGGGCCTTGAGCCGGGTGACGGCGGTCGTGCCGCGGTAGCGGGCGGCCGCGTTCGTACCGGTCAGGACGTCGGCCAGCACCGACGCCTGTTCCCACGCGGGCTGGATCAGCCCGGCCGGGGCGCCGGGGTGGCGGGCGCAGTCGCCGAGAGCGTGGATGCGGCCGTCGCTGGTCCGCAGGGTGTCGTCGACGAGGATTCCCCTGTCGACGTCGAGGCCGGCTTCGATGGCCAGGCTCGTTTCGGCGCGGACGCCGGCGGCGACCACGACCAGGTCGGCCGGGACGAGGCTGCCGTCATCGAGCTTGAGCCCGTCGCCGGGCAGGTAGCGGGCGGCGGTGGCGCCGAACTTGAACGTCACGCCCATGTCGGTGAGCTGCCGGGCGAGCACGTGCCCGGCGGCCGGGTCGAGCTGGCGTTCCATGACGTGCCCCAGCGGGTGCACGACGGTCACCTGGTTGCCGCGCCCGGCCAGGCCGCGGGCGGCTTCGAGGCCGAGCAGGCCACCCCCGAGCACGGCGACCGGCGCGCCGAAGCGGGCCGCGTCGAGGATCTTGGCGCAGTCGTCGAGGCTGCGGAAGGCGACCACGCCGGGCCCGGCTTCGAGGCCTTCGACCGGCGGGATCCACGGGTTCGCGCCGGTGGCGAGGACGAGCGCGTCGTAGTCCACGCATGCCCCGTCGTCGAGTTCGACGCAGCGCTTCTCGCGGTCGATGCGGGCGACGTCGACGCCGAGCCGCAGGTCGATGTTGTGCCGCTGGGCCCACTCGTCGTCGTGCAGGCGGACGCTTTCGGCGCTCATCCCGCCCGCGACGACAGCGGACAGCAGCACCCGGTTGTAGGCCGCGTGCTTTTCGGCACCGAGCACGGTCAGCCGCACCCGCTCGGCGATCGGGTCGCGGCGGCGGATCTCGTCGGCCAGCCGGGCGCCGGCCATCCCGTACCCGACGATGACGACTTCACGGGGGCTCATGCGGCACCATCCACAGTAGACAGGGACACGGCACACACCTTGAACTCCGGCATCCGGCTGACCGGGTCGAGCGCCGGGTTGGTGAACAGGTTGGCGCGCTGCTCACCGGGGAAGTGGAACGGCAGGAAGATCAGGTCGGGCTTGAGGCTCTGAGCGAATCGCACTCGCGCAACGGTTTCGCCCCGCCGCGATCGGACCACCGCACGGTCGCCTTCTTCGAGCCCGGCGCGCTTGGCGGTGTCCGGGTGGACCTCGACGAACGCCTCCGGGACGACTTCGTTGAGCTCTTGCACGAGACGGGTCTGCGCGCCCGATTGGTAGTGCTGCAGCACGCGGCCGGTGGTGGCCTGCAACGGGAACTCGTCATCGGGCAGCTCGGCCGGACCGGTGTGCTCGACCGGCACGAACCGCGCGCGGCCGTCCGGGTGGGCGAAGGCGTCGAGGAACATCCGCGGGGTGCCGGGGTGGTCGTTCCCGGGGACCGGCCAGTGCAGGGCCTCCCCCGCGCGCAGCCGGTCGTAGCTGACGCCGGAGTAGTCGGCGATCCCACCCTTGGACGCGATCCGCAGCTCTTCGAACACGGTCTCGGCGTCGGTCGGGAAGCGATCTTCGGGCTGTCCCAGCCGGAGCGCGAGCCCGTTGAGGACGTCGAGGTCGGACCGGACCCCCGGTGGCGGCGTCAACGCCTTGCGCCGCAGCAGGATCCGGCCTTCGAGGTTGGTGAGCGTGCCGTCCTCTTCGGCCCACTGGGTCACCGGCAGGACGACGTCGGCGAGCGCCGCGGTCTCCGACAGCACGAAGTCGGCGACGACCAGGAAGTCCAGTTCGGACAGCCGATCTTGGACGCGCTGCGAGCGCGGGGCCGAGACGACCACGTTGCTGCCGAACACCATCAGCGCCTTCGGGCCGTTCTCCTGGCCGAGCGCTTCGAGCAGCTCGGTGGCCGAGCGGCCGGGGCCGGGCAGGCTGTCCGCGTCGACGCCCCACACGCCGGCGACGTACTCGCGCGCGGCCGGGTCGTCGAGCTTGCGGTAGCCGGGCAGCTGGTCGGCCTTCTGGCCGTGCTCGCGGCCGCCCTGGCCGTTGCCCTGCCCGGTGAGGCAGCCGTAGCCGGAGCCCGCGCGGCCGGGCAGGCCGAGGCTCAGCGCGAGGTTGATCCAGGCGCCGACGGTCGCGGTCCCGGTGGCGTGCTGCTCGGTGCCGCGGGCGGTGAGGATGTAGGCGTTGCGGGCGGCGGCGAGTTTCTCCGCGGCGAGGCGCATGTCGGCGGCCGAGACGCCGGTGACGCGCTCGGCGCGCTCCGGCCACCAGCTCGCGGCGATCCGCCACACCTCGGCGAACCCGCTCGTCCGGTCGTCCACATAGGACTGGTCGAGGTGGCCGCCTTCGACGACGGCGTGCAGGATGCCCAGGGCCAGCGCGAGATCCGTGCCGGGGGCGGGGGCGAGGTGCAGGCTCGCCAGCTCCGCGGTCGGGGTGCGCCGCGGGTCGACGACGATCAGGTCGGTACCGCGCAGGTGCTGGATGAACGGCGGCATCGTCTCGGCCGGGTTCGCGCCGGCGAGCAGCACGACGTCGGCGTTCTTCAGATCCGTGACGGGGAACGGCATCCCGCGATCGGCCCCGAAGGCCTTGATCCCGGCCGCGGCGGCCGAGGACATGCAGAACCGGCCGTTGTAGTCGATCTGCGAGGTGCCGAGCGCGACGCGGGCGAACTTGCCGAGCAGGTAGGCCTTTTCGTTGGTCAGCCCGCCGCCGCCGAAGATCGCGACCCCGTCCGGGCCGTGTTCGGCCTGGAGTTCGGCGAGTTTCCGGGCGACGTGGTCGAGGGCGAAGTCCCAGCCGACCGGCTCGAGCGCGCCGTTCACGCGCAGCATCGGGGTGGTCAGCCGCTTCGGGCTCGTGAGGAGGCTGCCCGAGGTCCAGCCCTTCTGGCACAGGCCGCCGGCGTTGACCGGGAAGTCCCGCGGCGTCACGCGGGTGCCCTCGAGGCTCATCCCGCACTGCAGCGCGCAGTACGGGCAGTGGGTGTCGACCTGCGGCATCGGGCACCTCCTCGGCGGTTCGGGCTTGCCCTGACGCTAAGGAGGCCGTGTTAACCGGATTCGACCGAATGTTTCAGGCAGTTGACATTGCGGCGGTTTACGCGGCGCCCGGTCGGTGAGATCGGCGTCCAGCTGCCGGGAGTTCCGAGGTCAGCGAGGAGTTGTCCGAAGTGACGACGAAGGGGCTTGCGACGTGGGTCACAAGGGTCCGGCCGTGTTCTGGCTTCGGATCGGGGTTGCGGGGGGTCTGGGAGAGGGCGTGGCGGTCACAAGACGCCGGAGACCTCGCGGGCCGCCGCGCGCAGGCCGTCCAGTGATGCCTGTGTCGATCTCGGGTTCAGTGCGTTGGACGCCAGGCGGAACAGGACCGCGCGCAGCAGCAGCTGGGGCCACTCCGGCAGGTGGGCCCAGCGTTCGAGCAAGTCGCGGCCTGCGCCGCCCCAGGCGAGCGCGTCCACCGCGACGATCGCCGCGCCGTACTCGCCCGGGCGGTAGTACGGCACGAAGTCGACTACACCCGGGATGTCGTCGCCGTCGAACAGGAGGCCGGCCAGCAGCTCGCCGTGGGCTACCTGGTGCGGGAGGGTGATGCGGCGGCGGGCGCCCGCGAGGACCTCGAACCAGCGGCCGCCCTTGGTTTCGTCCAGGGGGACCTCGAGCTCCTCCCAGGCGATGCGGTCGGCGACCGCGTCGACGTCCGTGCGCGCGTCGAGGAAGTCCGGGCGGGGCAGGCCGGCCGTGGCCCGGTGGAGCTTCACCGCCGCCAGCACCGATGGGTCGCCGCGGTGTTCCGGTGTGCCGGGGATGAACCGTGACGCCGTCCAGCCGCCGACGATCCAGCGGCCGTCGGTGGAGCGGACCGGCTTTCCGACCCGCAGCCCCGGCTCGCGGACGTAGTCGAGCGCGTGGGCGGTCCACAGCGTCCTGACCTTGTCGGTGGCCGGCTTGAGCACGAGGTCGCCGCAGCGCCACGCCGTCGAGTCCGGCAGGCGTTCGCTGCCGTCGGCGGGGCCGCCGAAGGCGGCGCAAACGTGCGCCGGAGGACGTTCGAGGGTTGACCGCACGGCCGTGAGGTTACCCGGGCGGGTGTTCCTCGATCGAGAAGACGCGCTGGTCACACACGGTTTTGCCGAGCGCCCGAAATGCCGTGAAGGCCGCCTCCGGAGCCGGAGACGGCCTTCACGGGCACCACTGTCAGTAGGTCGGCAGGCTCGGGTCGATCTGCTTGGCCCAGGCGAGCACGCCGCCGCCGAGGTGCGTCGCGTCCTTGAAACCGGCCGCGTGCAGGGCGGCGAGGGCCTCGGCGGACCGGGCACCCGACTTGCAGTGCAGGACGATCGGCTTGTCCTGCGGCAGCTCGGCCAGCGCCTCGCCCGAGAGGATCCGGTCCTTCGGGATCAGCGTCGCGCCCTTGATGTTGACGATCTCGTACTCGTGCGGCTCGCGGACGTCGATCAGCGCGAAGTTCTCGCCGCTGTCGAACTTGGCCTTGAGCTCGGCCGGCGTGATCGTGCTCCCCGACGCCGCCTGCGCCGCCTCGTCCGAAACGACCCCGCAGAACGCCTCGTAGTCGATCAGTTCGGTGATCTTCGGCGTGTCCGGGTCCTTGCGGATCTTGACCTCGCGGTACTTCATGTCCAGCGCGTCGTAGCTGATCAGGCGGCCGAGCAGCGGCTCGCCGATGCCGGTGAGGAGCTTGATCGCCTCGGTCACCATGATCGAGCCGATGGACGCGCACAGCACGCCCAGCACGCCACCCTCGGCGCAGGAGGGGACCATGCCCGGGGGCGGCGGCTCCGGGTAGAGGTCGCGGTAGTTGAGGCCCTTGCCGTTCGGCGCGTCCTCCCAGAACACGCTGACCTGGCCTTCGAACCGGAAGATCGAACCCCAGACGTACGGCTTGCCCAGCAGCACCGCGGCGTCGTTGACCAGGTAGCGGGTGGCGAAGTTGTCGGTGCCGTCGACGATCAGGTCGTACTGCTCGAAGATCTCCAGCGCGTTCGACGAGTCCAGCCGGTCGGTGTGCAGGTGCACCTTGACCAGCGGGTTGATTTCCGCGATCGACTCCTGCGCGGACGCGGCCTTGAGCTTGCCGACGTCGGACTGGCCGTGGATGACCTGGCGCTGCAGGTTCGACTCGTCCACGACGTCGAAGTCGACGATGCCGAGCGTGCCGACCCCGGCGGCGGCCAGGTACAGCAACGCGGGGCTGCCGAGGCCGCCGGCCCCGATCACCAGGACCTTGGCGTTCTTCAGCCGCTTCTGCCCGTTCACCCCGACGTCCGGGATGATCAGGTGACGGCTGTACCGGGCCACCTCTTCCTTGGTGAGCTCGGCAGCCGGCTCGACGAGCGGCGGCAGTGCTGACATGGGTCCTCCATCTCGCGGATCGCGTCCATCCCACTATGCACAACGCGCTCAGGCAAACAAGCCTTCCCACGTCCGGATGGTGGGACAACTCCCTACTGCGGGGTGGGGTTGGGCCAGGAGTTGGTCTTGCAGATGTTGCCGTCCTTGGCGACCTTGCCCTTGTCGCCGCCGGGGATGTCGTTGAGCATCGACACGTAGTCGTCCGAGACGCCGAAGGACTGCTGCATCATCACCGGCGCCGGCTGGTCGGTGCCGGGGCAGCCGACGTGCTGGTTGCCCAGGGCGTGCCCGACCTCGTGGTTGATGGCGTACTGCCGGTACCCGGTCATGTCGGGGCCGTAGGCCTTGGCGCCCCGCACCCAGCGGGCCAGGTTGATCAGCACGCGGCCCAGGCTCTTGCGGTAGCAGGACGCCTCGAACTTGATCTGGAACCCGCAGGCGTCCGGCCGGTGGGTGGTCTCCGGCGTGGTCAGGCTCACCCGGAAGGACGGGTTCGGGAAGGTGGCGTCCACCCGCTGGAACGCGATCTTGCCGTCCCAGGTCCAGCCCTGGGTCGGGTTCGACAGCGTGCCCTCGACGGTCGAAGCGAAGGCGTCGTCACCGGCGTAGCTCGCCGGGTCGACGCCGTCTTCGACCTCGATGGTGTAGGTGAACAGCTTCCCGTTGCCGATCTTCGGGCCGCTGCCCGGCACGACGTGCCACTTGCCGGCGCCGGCCTGGGTGAACGGGATGCCGTTCGGCAGGTCCGCGGTCGGCACCTTGAGGTCGACCGGGGTGGCCGGGTTCTCCGGGATGGGCTGCTCGCCGTTGCCGTCGATGGCGCCGCCGCCGGAGGTGTCGCCACCCGCCGGGTCGATGCCGGACCCGGTACCCGTGCCCTGCTCGGCGATCGGCTGGGCCGGGCTGTTGGCGGTGTTGACCACGACGAGCACGGTCAGCACGACCAGGATCGGCAGCGCGTAGACGCGCCAGCCGTAGGTCTTCGTGAGCTGGGCGATGCCCGGCTTCGGCGTCGCCTCGGCCGGCTTCTCGCGCGGGGTTTCGACGTGCGGCTTCCAGGAGGCGCTCAGCGGCTCGGCACTGGTCCGCCGGCCACCGGGGCGGTAGCGGTCCTCCTCGACGCGCTGGGCCGGCGCCTTCGACGACGGGCGGTACTGCCCCGTGCGGGGGTGGTCCTCGGCGTCCGTCGTCCGGCGGGCCGAGGCGCGGTGGGGCGTCCGGCGATCTTCGCCTCGCGCGTCGTGCTTCACCCGGTCCACCGCACCAGGGTGCCACAGCGGCGGGGCACCGCTCTCGCCGACTGGCGGATCATCGAGTGAACTCGCCACCGCCCGATCGGGCTACCAGGTGCCCGCTTCGACGTGCTCCCACATGCCCAGCACGGCCTTCGCGACGACGACCGGACGCTCCATCTGAGCCACGTGCCCGGTGCGCGGGAGCACGAGCAGCCGGGCCCGCGGGATCGCCCGCGCGGTCCGCACGGCGCGTTTCACGGAGATGACGCGGTCCTCCCGGCCCCAGACGACCAGGGTCGGCGCCTTGACGCGCGGCGCGACCGACCACAGCGACGCCTTCCCGAGCGTCGACCAGGCCCGGAAGATGGCGAACGTGCTGCGCGCCATCGCGGGCGCGGCCCAGGCGAACCCGGCGCGGGCGCCGTGCTCCTCGGTCAGCTCGTCGAGCCGGCTCTCCGGGAACCGCGACGGATCGGCGAAGCACAGCTTGATGACCTGCGCGGCGCGTTCCCGCGGCCCGAGCGCGGCCAGCTGGGCCCGCACGCGCGCGCCGACCAGCGGCAGGTAGGCGAGCGCCATCCGCGGGTCCGACAGCCGCCGCGGGTCGAGGCGCAGGTCCGGCACGGCCGGCGAAATCAGCGTCAGCGTCTTCACCAGCTCCGGCTTCTGGGCGGCGACCAGCAGGGCGATCGCGCCGCCCATCGAATTGCCGAACAGGTGCACCGGTCCGCCCACGGCCTCGATGTGCTTCACGACGACGTCAGCGTGCGCTTGAAGGGTGAAGTCGAAGCCCTCTTCGGGCTCGGAGTAGCCGAATCCGGGCAGGTCGGGTGCCGTGCCGCCGGCGACCGGCGCGAGCAGCGCGGCCAGGTCGGTCCAGTTCGTCGACGAGCCGCCGAGGCCGTGCACGTAGACGGCGGGCACGCCGTCCGGGCCGGGCGTGCGGCGGACGTGCAGCCGGGCGGTGCCGACCTCTTCGAACGCCGCCGGCCAGGGCGGCGGGACCGGGTCGAGCGACGGCAGGGCCCGGTTCGACAGCGGCACGTGGGTCAGTGGCGGCCGGGCTCGCACGGGGGTGTTCACGGATCCAGAATGCCCGACCCTTGGCGCGGCACACGTACCGGCGAGTAATCTTCAGGGCGACTTCACGCGGTGGCGACCCCGCCCGTCGAAGAAGCGATGACGGGAGGATGAGCATGACGGAGATGACGCGCCTGCAGCAACGTGGGGTGCGGCTGCCCCGGACCGAGCGCCGGGCTCAGCTCCTCGCCGCGGCGCAGCGGGTCTTCGCCGAGAACGGCTACCACGCCGCCGCGATGGACGAGATCGCCGAGGTCGCGGGCGTCTCGAAGCCGGTGCTGTACCAGCACTTCCCCGGCAAGCTGGACCTGTACATCGCGCTGCTGGAAAGCCACGTCGACGAGCTGGTCAAGCGGGTCCAGAACGCCTTGGACTCGACGACGGAGAACAAGCAGCGCGTCCCGGCGACGGTCGGCGCGTTCTTCGACTTCGTCAGCAACGACGCGGGCGCGTTCCGGATGGTGTTCGAGTCCGACCTGCGCGGCGAGCCGGCGGTCCAGGAAGCGGTCGACCGGGCGACGACGGCGAGCGTGGACGCGATCACGGAGACGATCACCGCGGACGCGGGCCTCGACGAGGACAAGGCGCGGCTGCTGGCGGTCGGGCTGGTCGGGATGAGCCAGGTCAGCGCGCGGTTCTGGCTGGCCCACCACCAGTCGATGAGCCGCGAGGAAGCGGTTGCCCTGACGGCCAACCTGGCCTGGCGCGGCATCGGCGGCGGCTTCCCCCTCAAGGACGGCTGACCGGCCGGAGGCGGCACTCTCCCGAGAGTGCCGCCTCCGGCGGGGGTCAGCGGACGGCGGCGCGGACCAGCGCGCTGATCCGGCGGGCCACTTCGTACGGGCGTTCCTGCGGCAGCATGTGCCCGGCGCCCGGGAACCGGACGAACTCCGCGTGCGGCAGCTCGTCCGCGATCACCTTCGCGTGCGGCAGCGGGCACAGCCGGTCCTTCTCCCCCGCCAGCACCACCGACGGCACGTCGCACAGGGCGCCCAGCCCGCCGATTCCCCGATGCGACGCGATCGCGTCCAGGAACATGCCGGCGCTCGCCGGGTGCACCGCCAGCAGCTGCTCGACGACGCTGTCCACCTGTGCGCGCCCCGGGTGGAGGCCGAACACGAGCCGTCGCGCGCCCGAGCGGACCATCCCCGGCCGCAGCCGCAGCGTGTCGCTCCGCAGGCGGGCCAGCAGCTGGGCCAGGCGTGGCTCGAAGCGGGTCACGCCCCGGCCGACCAGGCCCGGGAACCCCAGCGTCAGCTGGTTCATGTCGCCCGACGACGTCGCCACGAACGCCGCGCCCGCCAGCCGGTCGGCGACCAGCGCCGGGTGCCGCTCGGCGAGCACCATCAGCGTCATGCCGCCCATCGAGTGCCCGGCCAGCACCAGCGGCCCCGCCGGGACGCGCTCGGCGATCAGCTCGGCGAGGTCGTCGGCGAGCCGGGCGATCGTGGCGCCGCCGCGCCGGGCCGGCGCCGAGCCGCCGTGGCCGCGCAGGTCGTAGCGGAGCACGCGCAGGCCGGGGTCGAGGTGCGGGAGCACGAAGTCCCACGTCCGGTGGTCCTGCGTCCAGCCGTGGACGAGCACCAGGGTCACGGCCGAATCGGCCGGCCCGGACTGCGTGACGTGCAGCGCGGCGCCGTCGCTCGCGACGAACCGGTGCCCCGGCGAGAGGACGGTGGTCATCGGCCCGCCGGGAGCAGGAACGACTTGCGCCAGAAGTACTTGCCGGGCAGCCCGACCAGGCCGGACTCCTCGAGGAACGGCATGATCTTCTCCCCCGCCCACGCGATCGTGCCCTGCCAGTGCGGGTTGTTCAGCGCCGCTTCGACGCCGTCGCGCGGCCGGATGCCGACCGCCTTGTAGACGTCCGGGTTGATGAACGCCCGCGTCACGAAGTACGAGATGACCGCGATGATGAACTGCTGGTAGCCGATCTCGGCCTTCGACAGCTTCGCCATGCCGCGCGTGACCTCTTCGCGGGCGAAGGTGACGTGCCGGGCCTCTTCCAGGACGTGGATCCGGTTGACCATCCGGACCAGCGGCTGGACGCCTTCGTCGTTCATCTGCTCGCGCTGCAGCCGGTCCAGCACTTCCTCGGCGACCAGGATCGCGCCGTAGCGCGCCGGGCCGTAGGAGATCGTCGGCATCAGCTTCGCGAGGCGCCGCAGCCACGGCACCGGGCCGTAGGCGGGGCAGCCGATCCGCGACGCCATCCGCGCGAACATCGTCGAGTGCCGGCATTCGTCGGCGATTTCGGTGAGCGCGAACTGGGCGTGCGCGGACGTCGGGTCCTGCTCGTAGACCTCCTTGAGCAGCATCTGCATCAGGAGGATCTCGAACCACAGGCCGGTGGTGGCGACGCTCGCGACCTCGTGCTTGCCGAGCTCGATGCGCTGCTCGGGGGTCAGTTTTTCCCAGAGTTCGGTCCCGTAGAGCGAGGACCGCTCGTCGAGGATGAACCGCTTGCCCTCGACCAGCGGCGCGGCCCAGTCGATGTCGACGTCGGGGTCGTAGAACTTGTTGGCCGACGACTTCAGCAGGCGGTCCGCGGTCTTCTCGCGATCCGGTTCCTTCAGCGTCCGCGTCATCGCCGACACCCCTTCCGCGACATGTAACTTGAGGTAACAGTTACCTGTGCGTAGCATGACCCTCGTGATCGAACGTGTCAAGCGCTCCGGCAAGCCGTCCAGCAGGTCCTCCCGCGGCGAGGAGGCGACCGGCGACGCCCGGCGCGACCGCTGGCGCAAGCACCGGATCGCCCGGCGCAAGGAGTTCGTCGAGGCGGCCCTGCGGGCGCTCGACACGCACGGCCCGGACCTGGGCATGGAGGACGTCGCCGCGGAAGCCGGCGTCACCAAACCGGTGCTGTACCGGCACTTCGACGACAAGGCCGACCTGTACGTCGCCCTCGGCCAGCGCGGCACGGAAATCCTCTTCGAGCGCCTGATCCCGGCGATCAACGCCGAACTGGCCCCGGTGCCGAGGATCCGGATGGCGCTCGACGCGTTCTTCACCGTGATCGAGGAGCACCCGAACCTCTACCGGCTGCTGGCGCACGGGCGGCCGGAGAAGCCGGTGTCGTCGGACGTCGTGGCCGAGGACAAGGAACTGATCGCGACGGCCCTGACCGCGCTGCTCGGCGACTACATGCGGATGTTCAACATGGACTCCGGTGCGGCCGAGCCGTGGGCGCACGGCATCGTCGGCATGGTCCAGAACACCGGCGAGTGGTGGCTGGACCGCCGTTCGATGAGCCGCGACGCGGTCGTCGAGTACCTGACCCAGATCATCTGGGCGGCCATCGACGGGCTGACCCGCCAGAACGGCGTGGTCATCGACCCGAACCTGCCCCTGGAAGCCAACAAGGTGGTCCAGCTGGGCCGCGCCCCCGAGTCGTTGGAGGAAACGTCATGAGCGAGCACGACGAAGACGGTTACCGCGGACCGGCCACCCTGGTGGTCGACGGCGTGTCGCTGCCGGTGACGGTCGAGCTGCGCGGCTACTTCCAGCCGATCGACGGCTATTACCGCTGGTACGGCCGGGTGGCGGTGAACGAGGAGCTGACCCGGTTGGCGGGCGGCAAGAAGAAGGCCGTGTCCCTCCAGACGGGCTCGCACTCGGCCGCGGGCGAGCTTTCCGATCCGGACCCGTGGGGCCGGTACCGGATCATGGGCACGAGCACGCCACCGTTCCACGTGCCGACGACGCTGGAGGAGCTGAACGCATAACGCCGGCCCGGCCACCGCGCGGCGGCCGACCCGGGTGGCTCAGGGCATGCGCGGGCCCGGCAGCTCCACGCCCGGCAGCACCCCGTTCGCGATGTCCGTGGCCCGCCACTTCGGCACGGTCAGCCGGACCGCCGTGACCGGGGCCCCCAGGAACGCCGCGGCCTCCGGGACCTTCGCGACGAGCAGCTCGCGCACCCGCGCGTCCTCATCACCGCCGATATCACCGCCGACGACCTCGGCGAACGCCTGGGCCTGCAGGAACGGCTGCATCGGCGAGCCCGTCGAGACCACGACCGAGACCACCGGGTTCTCCCGGATCGCGGCCAGCGTCCGGCCGCGGTCCTCGAGCACGAGGTCCAGGGTGAACTCGCCGCGTTCGGCGAAGTACACCCCGCCGACCCAGGGCCCGGTGCTGCCCGCGGTGGCGAGGAACAGCGACTTGTGCGCGGCGAGGGTGTTCCGCACGAGATCCGCGACGGCGGTCGGTTCGAGAGTGGTCACCGGCCGAAGCTAGGCGGCCGAAAAGCGACACTCCAAGCAGAACACCACAATCCGGTGAAACCTCCGGGCACGCGAAAGCCACCCCGGGAACGCCCCGAGGTGGCTCTTGCGGGCTGGTGGGTCAGTCGCCGACGCCGAAGCCGACCTTGCGGACGTCGGACGGGGCGATCTCGACGTACGCGATGCGGTCGGAGGGGACGATGTACTTGCGCCCCTTCTCGTCGTTGATGCGGAAGAGCCCGTCACCGGCCGTCAGGGCCTCGGCGACCAGCTTCTCCACCTCTTCGGGAGACTGGCCACTGGACACCACCAGCTCGCGCGGCGTGTCCTTGATGCCGATCTTGACCTCCACGTGGGACCTCCGCTGGAAATTCGTAAGGGATGTGCCGGCCAAGGCTAACCGAACCGGCTCGTTCCGGTGGCGCATGTCCGCGCCCGACCGCGTTGTCACTTCCGGGTACTCCATCGGGTTCAGCCCAGGCCGAGCGCCTGCATGCGCTTCGTGTGCCCTTGTTGCAACCGCCGGAACAGCGCGGCAATTCCGGAGAGGTCGCCCGAGCCGCCGACGATGAGCTCGGCCAGCCCGTCGCGCTCGGCGACGACGTACTGGGCCTGGGTCAGGGCCTCGCCGAGCAGGCGGCGGCCCCACAGGGCGAGCTTGTCGCGGGTCTTGGGGTCGGCCTCGATGCCGGCCGCGACCTCGCGTTCGGCGAAGGCCGAGTGGCCGGTGTCGGCCAGCACGGTCAGCACCAGGTCCTTGGTCTCCGGGTCGAGCCAGCTGGCGATCTCGCGGTAGAGGTCGGCGGCCAGTCCGTCCCCGACGTAGGCCTTGACCAGCGACTCCAGCCACGACTTCGGGGGCGTCGACGCGTGCCAGGCGTCGACCTGGGCGACGAACGGCGCCATCGCGTCCTCGATCTTGACGTCCTGGGCGGCCAGGTGCTGGGCGAGCAGCCCGTAGTGACCGATCTCGGCGGCCGCCATGGTCGCCAGCGCGGCACGGCCGGCCAGCGTGGGGGCGCTGCGCGCGTCCTCCGCCAGCCGGTCGAACGCGGACAGTTCGAGGTAGGCGATCACACCCAGAAGGTCTACTACGCCTTCGGAGATCTCTTGGGGCTCGGTCACGGGGGCAGGGTATCGCCGAAGCACCCGGGCGTGTCGGGACGAGACCGATCACACTGGTTCCGGCGCGCCGGGTACTGTCGAAAAACTGCTGACCAGGTACACTGGCGTGCGATAACAAGCTTCCGTACGCCATACCGGCGACGGGAACAGGCAGGTCACGCGGCTTGCCGACGTACTGCAATGTGCGTGCACGCCTCTTCCGGCATTCCCGGGGCGGACCGGTTCCGCGCTTGAAGATCAGCGCCAGGGACCAGGGTTTACTCCCGGTCGAGTGTCGAGCGGACCCACGGCTGTGCGCGCTGGTCACGAGAGAGGCGATCACCCTGACCGCAGAAATTCCCACAACCGAACAGACCCCCGCCGTCGCGCTGGAACACAGCGAGACCGGCCCGGCCGCGCTCGACACCTCGCACCCGCTGCAGGCGGGCGTCGAGGTCGAGCCCGAGAACCCGACCTTCGCGTCCTTCGGCGTCAAGCCGGAGATCGTCAAGGCCCTCGGCGAGGCCGGCATCGAGCGCACCTTCGCGATCCAGGAACTCACCCTGCCGCTGGCGATGGCCGGCGACGACCTCATCGGCCAGGCCCGCACCGGCATGGGCAAGACGCTGGGCTTCGGCGTCCCGCTGCTGCACCGCGTGGAGGTGCCGGGCGACGGCACCCCGCAGGTGCTGGTCGTGGTGCCGACCCGCGAGCTGTGCATCCAGGTCGCCAACGACCTCAAGGGCGCCGGCAAGCACCTGGGCATCCGCACCCTGGCCATCTACGGCGGCCGCCCCTACGAGCCGCAGATCGAGGCCCTCCGCAAGGGCATCGACGTCGTGATCGGCACCCCGGGCCGCCTGCTCGACCTGGCCGAGCAGCAGCACCTGGTGCTCGGCAAGGTCCGCGGCCTGGTGCTGGACGAGGCCGACGAGATGCTCGACCTGGGCTTCCTGCCCGACATCGAGCGCATCCTCCGGATGGTGCCGGACGAGCGGCAGACCATGCTGTTCTCGGCCACCATGCCGGGCCCGATCATCACGCTGGCCCGCACGTTCCTGCGCCAGCCGACGCACATCCGCGCCGAAGAGAACGACGCGAGCGCGATCCACGAGCGCACCACCCAGTTCGTCTACCGGGCGCACTCGATGGACAAGCCCGAGGTCATCGCCCGCGTCCTGCAGGCGAAGGACCGCGGCCTGACGATGATCTTCAGCCGCACCAAGCGCACCGCGCAGAAGGTGGCCGACGACCTGGTCGAGCGCGGCTTCGCGGCCGCCGCCGTGCACGGTGACCTGGGCCAGGGCGCCCGCGAGCAGGCCCTGCGCGCGTTCCGCTCCGGCAAGGTCGACGTCCTGGTCGCGACCGACGTCGCGGCCCGCGGCATCGACATCGACGACGTCACCCACGTCATCAACTACCAGTGCCCGGACGACGAGAAGACCTACGTCCACCGCATCGGCCGCACCGGCCGCGCGGGCCGGACCGGCGTCGCCGTCACCCTCGTCGACTGGGACGAGATGCCGCGCTGGAAGCTGATCTCGGACACCCTCGGCCTCGACAAGCCGGAGCCGGTGGAGACGTACTCGTCGTCGCCGCACCTGTTCGAGGACCTGGGCATCCCGGCCGGCACGTCCGGGCGGCTGCCGCTGGCCAACCGCACCCGTGCGGGCCTGGCCGCCGAGGAGGAAGAGGACCTGGGCGGCAAGAAGCGCGGCCGCGGCCGTGGCCGGACCGGCGAAGCCGCCGCCGCGCCGGAGGACGAGGCGCCGCGCAAGCGCAGCCGGACCCCGCGCAAGCGGACCCGCGGTGGCTCGCGGGCGGCCGAAGCGGTCGAGGCCGCGGACAACGCCGCCGCGTCCGCTTCGCCGGACGCCGAGGCACCCGCGTCGGAGGGCCGCACCCGGAGCCGCCGCCGCACCCGCAGCGGCAACGCCCCGGAGGCGACCGGCCCGGCCGTCGAAAAGGAGGCCGGCGAGAACGCCGAGCGTCCGGCTCGCCGCCGCCGGCGTCGCCGTCCGGCCGCGACTTCTGATACACCTGCTTCGGCAGACTGAGGCTTCTCCATCGGGGGTTCGGGTACGTGAGCGACGTCGAGAAGGCGGCTGAAGAGACGCCTGCCTACGGGTCCGAGGACGTGCTCGAAGACGCTCCCGAGAGCACTCCGCCCGCCCCGCGGGTCAAGGCGCGTCGTTCGCCTTGGAACCGCGGGCGGGACAGGGTGATCGCCGCCTTGATCGCGGTGGCCGTGGTCGCCGTCGCGCTGGTCATCGGCACGACGAGCGACAGCGCGGCCACCGACCGGACCGAGGCGGCGCCCCCTCCGGCGTTGCCCGCGGCCCCGGACAAGGTCCCCGGGTCGCTGGCGGCGATCTGGAGCGCCCCCAGCGGCGCGACGCCGATCCCGGTCGTGGCCGGCGAATCGGTGGCCACGGCGGACGGCGGCGAGGTCGCCACCCGCGACCCGCTGACCGGGCAGATCCGCTGGCACTACTCGCGTGACCTGCCGTTGTGCACGCTGGACCAGGTGTGGGGGCGGCTGAACGCCGTCTACCACAAGAGCCGCAACTGCAGCGAAGTCACGCAGCTGGACCCGGCCACGGGCCGGATCACGGCCCAGCGCAACGGCAACGCGGAGCTGGGCACCCAGCTGATCGACGACGGCTCCCACGTGACAGCCACGGGCAAGACGCTCCTCACGACCTGGCGCGACGACCTGGTCCAGAGCGCCGAGTACGGCCAGGTCCCGGCGCTGGTCAACGCGGGCAAGCAGCCCCGCACGGGCTGCACGTACGGCACGGTCGCGGCGGCATCGGGCAAGATCGGCGTGATCGAGCGCTGCCCGGGCGACCCGGCCGACCGCCTGACGGTGTACAAAGCGGCCCCGGAAAAGGACGACGAGCCGCAGGTCAGCTTCAGTTCGGTGCTGGCGGGCAAGCGCGCCCGCGTGATCGCGATGTCGGGCGACCTGACGGCGGTGGTCCTCCCGGACCAGAAGCTCCTGGTGACGTTCAACGGCGACGGCACCCAGCGCGCGGCGTACCCCCTGGACCTCCCGGCGGCCGACCTGGCGGCCGACCCGCCGTCCGGAGTCGAGGCAACCACCCAGACGGCGGCGAACATGTACTGGTTCAGCGGGTCGAAGGTGGTGGCCCTGTCCCGCGACGACCTTTCGCCCCGCTGGACGCTGAGCAGTGCACTGGGCCCGGGGGTCACGTACGCCCAGCAGCTGGTGGTCCCCATCAAGGGCGGCTTGGCGGTGCTGAACGAGAACGACGGGTCCACGATCCGCACGGTGGGCGTCGAGCGCCGCGGCTATCCGGGAGCGGTCCGGTTGGCCGCGGCCGGCCCGGTCCTGCTCGAGCAGCGCGGCGCCACCTTGACCGCCCTGAAGTAGCCCGCCCCGCGTGTCGACTCCCCAATCACGCGAGATGACTCTCCAGTCACGCGTGATGGCTGCCTGATCACGCGAGATCGGCCTGCGAGCGAGTTCCGGTCGCGTGCGGGGAGGCGGGACTGGCGTGCTTGGGCGGGTGCGGTCAGGTGAGCCAGAAAAGGGTCAGGGCGGAGACCGTGAACAGGACCACCGCCACGCCTGCTCCCACTGCCGGGAGGCCGGTGCGGCGGTCGGCGACTCGCTGAGCCAGCAGGGCCAGCACCGCCGCCACCGGGTGGCCGACCAGCAGCATTGGGCCGGGGCCGGGGGCTCCCGTGAACAGGCAGATGCCCGCCACCGCGAGCACGCCGATCGCGAGGACCGTGAGCCCGGCCGCCAGGGAGCCGGTGAACCCGCGCCACCAGCGGCCGCGGTCTTTCGCGGGCCCGGCCGGCGCACTCGCCTCGGCCTCCGGGGCCGTAACCTCCGAGCCGGTAGCCTCCGGCTCGATCCGCTCAGGGGCGACCCGCTCCTGCTCGACGGTCGGCTCGTCGGCCGCACCGAGCGCCTCGGATCGGGCGCCCTCAGCCTCCCGAAGTGCCTCAGGCCGGGCAGCCGCAACCTCGCGAAGTTCCCCAGGTCGGGCGCGCTCAGCCTCGCGCGGCGCCGCCTCGGTCAGCTCCGCACCCGCCTCGGTCAGCTCCGCACCCGCCTCGGTCAGCTCCGACCCCACCGCTCCGGCCTCGCGCGGCTCCGGCGCAGCTCTGCGGGCCGGCACCTGACCGGCTTCGGGCTGTCCCGCGGGCAACGGCACTGTCGCCAGTTCGTCGGTGTCCGGTGAAGCCACGTTCCCTCCCGTTCAGGGCGCGAGCAGGTCCCACGGCTGCGCCTGCGGGGCCGCTTCCTGGCCCGCCGCGCAGCTCGGCCTGAAGTCGCACCAGGCGCAGCGGCGGTCCGGGCGGGGTGGGAACAACACGTCCCCGTCGCCGCCCGCGTCCAGGGTATCCGTGGCCAGGCGTAGGTCTCCGGCGGTCTCTTCCGCGCGCTGCAGGTGCCGCTGCAAGCTCTCCGGGGTGTGCTCCGCCGCCGCGATCGTGCCTGTCGGCAGGTGGTGCAGCTCCACCGCCGTGCACGGCATCCGCAACGTGCGCGACGCCGCCACCGCGTACAGCGCAAGCGCTTGCGACGCGCGGGCTTCGTACTCGTCCGGCGGCCGGCGGCCCGTCTTGTAGTCGACGATCACCAGCGAGCCGTCGCGCGCGTCGATCCGGTCCGTGCGGCCCTCGATGATCATCGAAGGCCGCTCCCCCGGTGTCCCGCTGACCGGCGCCGACACCCACCGCTCCAGCCCCACCGGGTCGTGCGAGACGTCGTTGTCCTCGACGTACTCCGCCACCCACCCCTTCGCCCTTGCCCGGTACCGCGCCGCCTGCTCTTCGGTCTCGAAGCCCGCGTCCTTCCAGAACTCGGCCACCAGCGCCACCGCGCGCTGCGGCACCCGCTTGAGCACGGGCAGGTCGAACAGCGCCCGCAGCGCGTTGTGCACCACCGCACCCAGCGTGCTGTGCGCCCACGGCCCGGTGCGCTGCGGTGTCGGCCGTTCGAGGTACGCGAGCCTGTACCGGCGCGGGCAGTCGTCGAAGGTCGCCAGCCGCGCCGGCGAAACCTTCGTGAGCCGCACCGGTTGCGCGACGCCGAAGTCGAAGCCCATCTGGTCTCTCACTGCGCCCACGCTACGCACCACCACCGACACTTTTTTCGGGGGTTCGGGTGGCGGAGCCCCCGACCTGGGGCGAAGCCCCAGATGTCACAGCCACTTTCCGCGCGGGGCGAGCCTGCCCCGCGCGGAAAGCCGGTTCACCGCACGACGAGCACCGTGTGCGTCCCGCCGGAAACCGTCAGCAGACCCGCCGCGCGAAGCGGACGCCCATCCAGCAGCACCAACCGGCCACCGGGCACCACCAGCGAACCGGAGGTCCCGCGCGGCGCGGTCACCGTCAACGAAAACACCGAACCCTGCTGAGACCACGAAGCCGACAACGCGCCCTTCGGCGTCGGCACCGCCCCTCGCGCCCACGAAACCGGGCCCGGGTGCGGCGAAACCGTCCAGGTCGCGAAGCCCGGCGACGTCGGCGAGACGCCCAGCAGCTCGTTCGTCAGCGCGGGCACGACCCCGGTCGACCAGCCGTGCGCGGCCGAGGTGTACCCCTGCTCGTAGTGTGAACCGCCCTCGCCGATGCCCTCCCACGCCGTGATGCCCGGGTCGTGCGTGGCCATCCAGCCGTACGTCCGCTTGATCTGGTCGATCGCGGACGCCGTCTGCCCGGTCCGGAACCGCGCCTGCAGCTCGGGGAACGACGTGAACGCGTACACGCGCTTCGTGCCGTCGCCGACCAAGGTGTCGTTGTCCATGAACGGGTTCCCGTACGGCAACGCACCCGCCGCGAGCCGCGCCAGCGCCGAAGTGGCCTGCGCGGGAGACGCGATCCCGGCCAGAACAGCGTGGCTGTTGCCGTCCTGGCCGTGGCGCACCGCGCCCGTTGCCGAATCGAGGTACGCGCCCGCCGCCGGGTCCCACAAGTACTGGTTCACCGCCGCCGAGACGCCCGAAGCCCGCGAAAGCCACCGATCCGCGTCGGCCGGGTGCCCCGTCGCGCGCGCCAGGCCGGCCGCGCCCTGCAGCGCCCGGACGTACAACGCGTTGTAGTACGTCACCTCGCCCGTACGCGGCAGGAAGGCGTAGTCGCCGTAGCCGCCGGTGCCGTTGAGGCCCTTCGCGAGCAACCCGCGCGAATCAGTCACCGACGGATACCAGCTGTCGAGCGTCTTCACGAGGTGCGAGTAGTACGAAGCCGCGTACGCGTTGTCGCCCGTGTAGAGGACGTAGTCCCAGCTCGAGGTCACCCACCAGAGCGGATAGTCGAACAGCGGCAGCGTGTAGCCGTTGATCGACGCGGGCGGGATCCAGCCGTCCGCGCGCTGGTGGTCGGCCAGGTCGGCGAGGACGTTGCGCGCCGCCGTGCCGTCCTGGTGCGTCAGGTACTGCGTCAGGCCGGAAACCGCGACGTCGCCGACGTACGGGTCCCGGTCGCGTTTCGCGCCGTCGTGCAGCACCAGCTTCCCGTCCAGCGACGGCGAGAACGCGCCCCGCGGGTCCACATCGGACTCCCGGAAGGTGTCCATGCCCAGCTCGTTCGTGTAGGACGCCGCGTACCAGTATTGGTTGAGCTGCTCGTCGGACGACTCGAACCAGCCGCGGTAGGTCGACGGCGTGCCGAGGAACGGCGTGAAGTCGAGCGAGACGCCGCTGATCCGCACCTCGCCGGACGGCTGAGCCGACGGCGCGTCCGAGGCCAGCGCGTCGAGGCTGATCCGCAGGTAGCGGAAGCCGTGCAAGCCGTCCGCGCACACCTGCGTTCCCGAAGCGCAGCCCTTCGTGTCCCGCCAGACCGTCGGCGTCGAGGGCACGGCGAACTGGTCCGTGCCCGGCCCGCCGGAGAAGTCCGAGCGGGTGAAGTCGGAGCGTTCGCCCAGGTACTGGAGGGTCTCCGAGAACGCCAGCCGCACGCCCGGCCGGTTCGCCGAGGCGCCCGCGAACGCGATCTTCGGGTATCCCGCGACCACCTGGCCGAAGTCGACGACGGCGGTCGGCACCGGCGGGTCGGCGACCACGCCGGGCCACACCTCGGCGACGCGGCTGAACTCGCCGGACGGGGTGTTCTGGTCCTTGGTCACGGTGATCCGGACCTGCGCGGCCGGCGCCGGCCGGTCGAAGGTGACCGCGCGCTGCACCGCCGTGTTGCCGCTGACTGTGGCGGCCACTCGCCACGCGCCCGCCTCCAGCACCTCGACCGTGAAGTCCTGCGGCACGCCGTCCACATTGGACAGCACGGTGACGCCCGGCAGCGTGACCGGCGCGCCCGCGGTGATCGTCAGGACGTCGGGGTAGCCGCCGATCGTGTCGTCGTTCCAGAACGTCCCGGTGTTGCCGTCGACGGCGTTGCCGGGGTCGTAGGTCCGGGGCTGCCCGTTCCCGCCGTTGTTCGGCGCGTGGAACGACGACGCGGCCGCGGTGGTGCCCGCGGGCCACACCGGCTTCGGCGGCGGCGCCTGCCGCTTGAACGTCGCCACCCCGCGGCCGAGCAAGCCGTTCGGGTTCGCGACGTCTCCGGTGGTGGACAGCACCTTCACCGGCCGGACGTCCCGGCTCGCCGGTGCGACGACGTACTTTTGCCAGCCCGGCGCGGCGTCGGCGGGCGCGGCGACCACGCCGCTCGCCACCAGTACCGCGACCGGCAGGACTGCTCTGAGCCACTTCATCGAGGCCTCCGCAGGCGCATTGAATCGTTTCAAACGCTGAGCTGAGCTTCAATCTGCGACAGCGGTGCCAACGATGTCAACGAACCGGGCGCATCCTGTCCGGCAGGACAACCCGGGTGGCGGGTCAGTTCCCGCCGGCGATGAACCCGCGGACGGAGTTCGCGACGAGCTCCACGGCGATGGCCGCGAGCAGCAGGCCGGCCACCTTCGCCAGCAGCGTGATGCCGCTTTCCTTGATCAGCCGGATGACGAGACCGGAGTACCGCATGCAGAGGTAGATGACGAAGTGGGTGGTGACGATCGCGAGCGCCAGGGCGATGTACGCGCCGATGTGGCCGTCGGCCTGCCGGACGAACACGATCGTCGCGGCGATCGCGCCGGGCCCGGCCAGCAGCGGGGTGCCGAGCGGCACGAGGGCGACGTTGACGTCCTCGGCCGCCGCCTCGGGCTCGTGGCCGTTGCTGGTGAGCAGCTGCAGGGCGATCAGCAGGAGCAGCAGCCCGCCCGCGCCCTGCAGCGCGGGGATGCCGATGCCGAGGTAGGCCAGGATCGCCTGGCCCGCGACCGCGAACAGGCTGATGACCAGCAGGGACACCAGGACGGCCTGCCGGGCGGCGCGCGCCCGGGTCGCCACCGGCTTGCGGCCGACGAGGCTGAGGAACACCGGCACCGTGCCGGGCGGGTCCATGATGACGATCAGGGTGATCGTCGCACTCATGAAGAGCTTCGCGTCGAAGACGTCGGCGAGCGCCATGTCAGCCCTTCACGACCTGGAACCCCGTGGCGCGTGAAGCGAGCTCCTCGAACTGCCCGGGGTCGGTGGTGCACTCGCCGAGCGCGATCGTCTTGTTGGTGCCGTGGTAGTCGCTGGACCCGGTGAAGACGAGCCCGAGCTCGCCGGCCAGCTCGCGGGTGCGGGCCCGCGTCGGCGCGTCGTGGTTGGGGTGGTCGGCCTCGACGCCGGTGAGCCCGCGCGCGGCCAGCCCGGCGAGGGTGTCCTCGCTGATGGTGGCGCCGCGGCTGAAGGCGAAGGGGTGCGCGACGACCGTGACGCCGCCGGCCGCGGCGATCATGTCGATGGCCTCTTCGACCGGCGTGTCGCGCCGGGCGACGTAGTAGCCGCGGCGGGGGCTGAGGTAGTCGGCGAAGGCCTCGTCGACGGACTTGACCAGCCCGGCCCGGACCAGCGCCTGGGCCAGGTGGGGGCGCCCGGGCGGGGAGTCCTCGGGCAGCAGGCCGAAGATCTCGTCAATGTCGATCGGGAGGCCATCGGCGGCCATCCGCTCGGCCATCCGCCGCAGCCGCGTGCGGCGCTCGAGCCGCAGCCGGGTCTGCTCGGTGACGACGGGCTCGGACGTCGGGTCGAAGAGGTAGGCGAGCAGGTGGACGCTGATTTGCCGGCCGGTCTCGGGGTCGATCGACACCGTGGAGAGCTCGGCGCCGGGGACCAGCGTCAGGCCTGGTGACACCGCTTCGGAAGCGGGCGCCCAGCCCGCGGTGGTGTCGTGGTCGGTGATCGCGACGACGTCGAGCCCGGCTTTCGCGGCCGCGGCGACGAGCCCGGCCGGCGTGTCGGTGCCGTCGGAAGCGGTGGAGTGGGCGTGCAGGTCGATGCGCATCGTGTCCATTGTCGACGATGCGGTGCGTCACACTGCGGCCGGGACACCCCGGCGCACGTCACCCGACCGGCTTCTTGCCCCGGGCGGCCCGCTGGGCCTTGATCATGGAGAAGCGTTCGGCCTGCTTCTGCTTGTCACCGAAGACCAGCTCGGAGATCGTGTCGTAGAACTCTTCGGGCCGCGGCAGGAAGTCGATCTTGTTCAGCGCCTGGATCTGACCGGCCGACTCGACCACCATCGTGCCGTAGCCCATCATGCGGCCGGTGGCCGTGCGGACGTAGCTGAGGTCGGTGACCTTGCTGATCGGCATCATCAGCACCTTGGTGGTGAACACGCCGGTGGTCATGACGAACCGCTTGTCGGTGACCACCAGGCGCTCGACCCACCACTCCATCACCACGTAGGCGAACCGCAGCACGACGAGCAGCGCCACGTACCAGAGGATGTTCTGGCCGATGTACAGCGCCGGTGGCAGCAGGTAGGACACCAGCACGCAGACGGCCAGCAGCGCGGCCGCCTCGAAGGTGTCCCAGAGCAGCACCGCCCAGTGGCGGCGGATCCGGATGACCCGCCGCTCGGTGTCGAGGAGGTACTCGTCGGGGTCGCGTGGCGCGAACATGGTTCGAGGGTAGCCCCCGATCAGCCCTTGAACACGTTGCTGACGAAGGTGATCACCGATTCGGCCGAGCTGCGGAGGAATTCGATGATGTTGCCGACGAGGCCGGCGGCCTGCCCAGGCTGGGCGATGACGAAGAACAGCACCAACGCGATACCGGCGAGGCCCGCAATCTTCTTCACGTTCACCGCGATCAAATCCCGTCTCTTACGGTGACACCGGACAACTGCAGAGAACTTGACTTTTTACGTTGTACCGCACTGAACAGGCGCAGGGGAGGAAAGTCCCGCGCTTGGGTCAGCACGCGGTCCGAAGTGTACCGTATGGCTACTCTCCGTGTACAGGACATCGGTTTTCAACTCGGTCACGTCTACCCTTCGGGACATGGAGAGCCTTCCCGGCACCACAATCCGCTGCGTCGGCGGGGTCGTGTTCGACCCGCAGGGCCGGTTGCTGCTCATCCGGCGCTTGAACAACCCCGGTTCGGGGCAATGGTCGCTGCCGGGTGGCCGAGTCGAACCGGGCGAAACGGACAAAGAGGCTGTGGTCCGGGAGCTTTCCGAGGAGACCGGGCTGGACGTGATTCCCGGCACACTGGTCGGCGCGGTGCGGCGGGGGCCGTACGAGATCTTCGACTACGCCTGCGAGGTCGAGGGCGGCGTTCTCACGGCCGGTGACGACGCATCGGAGGCACGTTGGTCCGATGCGGCAGACCTTGCCGCGCTGGAGGCCGCCGGAGCGCTCGTCGACCTCCTCTACGTCACGCTCCGCGACTGGAATGCCCTCCCGGCCGCCTGAACTACAGCGGCAGCCAGGTCATCCGCTGCCCGTGCGGCGCGGTCCGCGCCAAGGCGTGCGCCTCGGCCTTCCCGTCCTCCCACCGCACCACGCCCAGCGTCGCGAGCCCGTCCGCGCCCGAAAGCTCGTCGCGGCCCGGCAGCACGAGCTCCAGCCCGGCCCCGTAGAACTCCTCCGAAACCCACCACACCGGCCGCGAGGACGCCAGCTCGGCCAACGCCGAGACGAACGCCGCCCGCTTCTCGGCCGGGAAGTACCCCAGGGCGTGGCTCGTGAGCACCACCAGCGGGCCGTCCAGCGACGCCGCCGCCGAGGCCAGGTCGTCGACCCCGTCCCCGGCGATCAACCGCGGCCGGTGCTTCGCCTGCTCGGCCGCCGCGGTGCGCAACAGCCGGATGCGGTCCGGCTGGTCCGCCCAGACGCACGCCTCCAGCCACGCCAGCTCGTCCTCGTCCGAGAGGTCCACCGGCGCCCGGTCGAGGCCCGCCCGGTCGAGCAGGGCCAGCTTCTTCGGCAGCTTCGGCACCACCGCACACGGCGCCAGGTCGAGCGCGCAGTGCAAGCCGACCGCCGCCTTGGCCGGCCCCGCCGTCAGCTGGTCGCCGCCGTCGCACTGGTAGCGGTAGCCGAACCGGTCCAGGCCCAGCAGCAAGCCCGCGCTGCAGCCGACCTCCAGCAGGGAAACCTTCCCGCCCGCTTCCTTCGCCGCCCGCGCCACGCCCGGGTACAGCAGCGCCGCCCGGCGAACCTCGTTGGTCTGCGTGTAGCGCGCCGAAATCAGCGCCCGGGCCTTCTCGGCCCGCTCCAGCAGGAACGAGCGGAACAGCGGCCAGGTCTCCGAGTCGACGCCGTCGAAGCCGCCCAGCGACGGGTAGTAGCGCGAGAGCGGGTGGATGGGGTCGGCCTGCACGAGGCGGTGGGCGACCGCCATCAGCAGCGTCCCGCGCACCTCGCCGTCGCGCGCGACCGACAGCAACCCGGCGACGTCGTCGTCCGCGGCGGCCTGCAGCGCGAGGTGCTCGTACAGCGGCGAGACCCCGCGGGCCTCGACTTCCGCGAACGTGCGGAGTATTCCCTTGATCCCGTCCAGGTCCATCAGAGCCTCATTCGTGCGGCACCGGCCGGCCCGGCTGCTCGCCGCCCCGAGTCTCCCCGTACGAGCGCTTCGGCACCATCACCTTCCGCCGGAAAGTGCACACGATCAGGCCGTCCTGCTTGTAGCCGCGCGTCTCGACGTACACGACGCCACGGTCGTCCTTGGACTTCGACGGCGTCTTGTCGAGCACCTCGGTCTCGCCGTAGATCGTGTCGCCGTGGAAGGTCGGCTTGACGTGCTTGAGCGACTCGACCTCGAGGTTCGCGATGGCCTTGCCGGAGACGTCGGGCACCGACATCCCCAGCAGCAGCGAGTAGACGTAGTTGCCGACCACGACGTTCTTCCCGAAGTCGGTCGTCTCTTCCGCGTAGTGCGCGTCGAGGTGCAGCGGGTGGTGGTTCATGGTGATCAGGCAGAACAGGTGGTCGTCGTATTCGGTGACCGTTTTGCCCGGCCAGTGCTTGTAGACCGCACCGACCTCGAACTCCTCGTAGTACCGGCCGAACTGCACTCGTTCTCTCCGTCCCCGTAACGCCGTGTGAGGCTGGTACGACACGCATCCGTAGTGAGGAGTACCCTCAACCATCGGTGTTCGCGCGTCAACGCGAGCCCCACCACTGTTGCCGCCCGACCGAAGGAGGTGAGGAACTCGATGAGTAGTGGCGATAGTCCGCTCCCTAGTAGTCCCAGCGTTCCCACCTCACCGGCCGGCCGGCTCATCTCTCGGTAGGCCTTCTCCTCCGGGAACGCTGGTGTGTCGCCGGGCGGACGCGTTTCCCGCCCCTGGTCCGTCGTCTCGCACGACCACGCACGACACCAGGAGATCCCATGCCTGCCATTCCCTCGCTCGGCGGCCTTCGCGGCCGCGGCAACAAGAGCGCCGGCCCGGTCCGCCCGATTCCGGTGCCGCTGTCCGCGTACGTCGTCGATTGCGCGGTGTACGTCGGCGGTGAGCGCCTGCCCGGCCGCTGGACCCACTCCGAGGCGATCAAGGAGGTCCGGAAGCGGCACGAAGGGTTCGTCTGGATCGGCCTGCACGAGCCGGACGCCCAGCAGATCCAGGGCGTCGCGGACACGTTCGGCCTGCACGAGCTGGCGGTCGAGGACGCGCTCGAAGCGCACCAGCGGCCGAAGCTGGAGCGCTACGACGACACGCTGTTCCTGGTGGTCAAGACCGTGCGGTACGTCGAGCACGAGTCGCCGACGACGGCGAACGAGATCGTCGAGACCGGCGAGCTGATGGTGTTCCTCGGCCGCGACTTCGTGATCACCGTGCGCCACGGGAACCACTCGGGACTGGCGCGGCTGCGCCGCGAACTGGACGAGGACCCGGAGCGGCTGCAGCTGGGCCCGTCCGCGGTCGTGCACGCGATCACCGACCACGTCGTCGACCACTACCTCGACGTCACGGGCCGGATCGAAAACGACATCGACGTCATGGAGGCGCAGGTCTTCGCGCCCCGCTCGCAGGTCAGCGCCGAGCAGATCTACCTGATGAAGCGGGAGGTCCTCGAGCTGCGCCGGGCGGTGATGCCGCTGGCCACGCCGATCCAGCGCCTGGCCGAGGGCTACACGCGGCTGGTGCCGGACGACGTCCGCTCGTACTTCCGCGACGTCGCCGACCACCTCACGACCGTGTCCGAACGGGTCGCGGCGTTCGACGAACTGCTGTCCACCCTGGTCGACGCGACCGTCGCGAAGATTTCGCTGCAGCAGAACACCGATATGCGCAAAATCACGTCGTGGGCGGCGATCATCACCGTGCCGACGATGATCGCGGGCATCTACGGGATGAACTTCGACTACCTGCCCGAGCTGCACTGGAAGTTCGGGTACCCGCTGGTCATCACCGTGATCCTGGCGATCTGCCTGTTGCTGTACCGAATATTCCGGAAGAACGGCTGGCTCTAGGTCCCCCTTTCTTTCCCACCGGATTCGGAGAATTCGTGATGCCTCGCATGCTGTCCAACTTGAAGTTCTGGGCGCTCGCGCTCAGCCTCGTCTGGATCTTCGTCATCACTTTCGTCATCGTCGCCGACCCGGGGTTCGCGCACGGCATGAAGTGACGTCCCGGGGTCGTACCCTGGGTCCATGCCGAAAGCGCTGGTCGTCTCCGACGAGGTCGACGAGCGGTTGTGGACCGACGCGGTCCGCACCGTCTCCGTCGACCTGGTCATCGCCGCCGGCGACCTGCCCTACGACTACCTGGCGTTCCTGGCGAGCGCGCTCGACGTGCCGTGCGTGTTCGTGCCCGGCAACCACGACCCGGACCTGAGCGGCTACACCCGCTACGGCGGGCTGTCCATGAAGGACGGTTTCCCCACATTGTGGCCCGGCCCGGCGGGCGGCATCAACGCCGACGGCCGGCTCGTCGACGTCGCCGGGCTCCGGTTCGCCGGGCTCGGCGGCTCGATCCGCTACAACGACGGGCCGAACCAGTGGACGCAGCGCCAGCAGGCGCGGCGCGCCCGCGGGCTGGTCCGGCGCGCCCGGCTGCGGCGGTGGCGCGACGGGCGGGACGTCGACGTCCTGCTGACCCACTCGCCGCCGCTGGACCTGGGCGACCGCCCGGACCCGCCGCACCGCGGCTTCAAGTGCCTGCACCCCACGATCGCGGCGCTGCGTCCGAAGTGGCTGCTGCACGGGCACATCCACCCCCACGGCGAGCCGGTGCCGGACCGGGTCGTCGGCACGACCCGGATCCGCAACGTGGTGGGCCACCGGATCATGGAGTTCTCATGAAAGAGACGGGATTCCCCCGCGCCGACGCGGAAAACGACTTCCTCCGCGCGCGCCGGAGCCAAGTGCTCTCGCGGCTTTCGACGTGGCTGCGCCGCGAGCCCGACGACGTCAACATCACGCTGCCGTTCCACGAGGTGGTGGAGGCGCTCGGCTACCTCGGCGAGCACCGGATCGGGCTGCGGGTGATCAAGCTGGAGTCGATCGTCGGCACGGTCGACCGCAGCCGCGACTTCGACCGCCGCTTCCGCCCGACGTCGGCCCGCGTCCGCGAGCGCTGGGAACGCCTGGCCCTGGCCGCCCGCCGCGGCGAGGAGATCCCGCCGATCGAGGTCTACCGCGTCGGCGAACTGCACTTCATCATCGACGGCCACCACCGCGTGTCGGTCGCGCTCGCGCAGGGACTGTCCACAATAGAGGCATTCGTGACGGTGGTCCGCACCAAACTGGACCCGAGCGGCATCCGCCACCGCGGTGACCTGATCGTCAAGGACTACCGGAGGCTGTTCCTGGAGCGCGTGCCGCTGACCGGCCACGCGCGCGCGTCGGTGATCGTGTCGGACCCGTGGGACTACGCGAAGCTGGGCGAGCACGTGGAGGCCTGGGGTTTCCGGCTGATGCAGGACGAGGGCAAGTTCAGCGACCGGCCGAGCGTGGCGCAGCGCTGGTTCGAGGAGGAGTTCGTCCCGGTGGTGGGCATGCTGCGCCAGGCGGACCTGATCGGCAACCGGACGGACGCCGAGGCGTACATGTGGGTGGCGGCGGAGCGGTACCGGCTGATCCGGACCCACCGCTGGGACGACGACGTGATCGAGAAGCTGCGGTCGCGGGAGCACTAGGCGTGGAGCACCAAAGGGCACCACCTCGACGGGCTACCGCGGCCGCAATGCCAGACACGTCCTAGAAACCCAACCCCGGCGTCAACGCCAGCCGCCGAACCTGGTCGAGGGTCAGCGTCGGCTCCGGGCGCTGCTTCGGCAACCGGACGCCGGCGCGGTCCAAGACTCCGCTGTTGTTCGACCAGAACTGCACGACCGCCTCCGGCGTGGCCAGTGCCACGCGGTGGGTCAGGATGTCGCCGGAACTGAGCGTCGACAGCCACAGCAGGCCCTGCGGGGTCGGTTCCGTGCGGCAGAGGATCTCCTCCGGTTCTTTGCACGGCGGGCCGCCCGAGTTGGGGCTGGGCACGATCACGAGGTACACCGATCCGGAGCCGCGTGCGTCGGTCACCCGGACCCCCATGTGGAACAACGCGTCCCGGGGCGCGTCCCCGGCCGGGTCGGCGATCAGGTGGAACGGGTCCGCCGGCGGGGTCTCCCCCGGGACCGTCAGCCGGGTGATCTGCGCGTCCGGCGGCAGCAGCGAGCGCACCGCGCGCCCCACCGCGCAGCTCAGCCGGTCGACCAGGGCCGCGCGCGTGTCCGAAGCCGTCGGGCAGGGCGCGTTCGCGACCCCGCCCCGGTGCGGCAGCACCACCACCGCCAGTCCCAGTGCCAGCACGATGACGGCCACGGCCACCGCCGCCGTGAGCAGGTGCTGCCGGCGGGACCGGCGGGCCGCGGCGAGCACCGCCGCCCCGGACAGGCCGATCGGGGGCTCGTCCTCGGTCACGTACGCCGTCAGCAACGACCGGACCTCTTCCATCACCACTCCTCTCCGGTCTGCGACGGCAGGACCGCACGCAACGCTTCGACCCCGCGGGCCGTCTGGGACTTGACCGTCCCTTCCGCGATCCCCAGCAGCGTCGCGACCTCGCTCACCGGAAGGTCTTCGAGGAACCGCAACACCACCATCGCCCGCTGCCGGGGCGTCAGCCCGGCCAGCGCGCGCTCCACGTCGAGGCGCAACGACGTGTCCCGGCCCGACGGCGACTCCCGCTCCGGCACCGACGACGTCACGTACTCGCGCCCGGAAACCCGCCGCCCGGCCAGGAACAGGTTCAGCAGGATGCGGCGCGCGTAGGCGTCGACCGTGCCCGGCCGGATCCGGCGCCAGCGCCGGTACAGCTGGACGAACATCGCCTGGACCAGGTCTTCGGCCGCGTGCCAGTCCCCGCAGAGCGCGAACGCCACGCGGCGGAACCGCTGGACCCGCGCGGCGAAGTACTCGCTGAAATCGAGGTCTCTCGGCACCCCACCCTCCTTCTCCCCCCTTACTAGTGCGCGAAGGGCCGGAAAGGTTCAAGCGTCCCCCGTGCGAGCTACGCGCAGGTGCCCACCCGATGGGGACGATTCCCGCGCGCCGCGGCCCTAGCGTTCGGCACAGACCGCGGGGCGGACGCCGCGGGTGGGACGAAGGGGTTTTCATGAGGGTCGTTTGGCAGCTGCTGGCCGTGGCGGCGGTCGCGTTCGCCGGCAGTCAAGGCATTGCCGCGGTGGACAACCCGTGGTTCACGCTGGTCTTCGGTGGCCTGACCGCCGTGCTCGCGGTGGTCGTCTACCGGTGGGTGGTGCGGCGGACCGAGCACCGGCCGGTCACCGAGCTCGCTCGGCCGGGCGCCGGGCTCGCGACCGGGCGCGGGGTGCTGATCGGGCTCGCGCTCTTCGGCGCGGTCATCGCGAACATCGCCCTCCTCGGCGACTACCAGGTCCGCGGCTGGGGCTCCGTTCCGGGCGCGGTGGGTCTGCTCGGCTTCATGGCCGCCGCCGCGGTGACGGAGGAGCTGCTGTTCCGCGGCATCCTGTTCCGGATCGTCGAGGAGCGCACCGGCACCGGGATCGCGCTGGTGCTGACCGGCGTGCTGTTCGGGCTTTCGCACCTGTTCAACCCACACGCCAGCCTCTGGGGCGCGATCGCCATCGGCATTGAAGCCGGCGGCCTGCTGACCGCCGCGTACGTGGCGACGCGCCGGCTGTGGGTGCCGATCGGCGTGCACTTCGGCTGGAACTTCGCCGCGGCCGGGCTCTTCGGCACGGAGGTCTCGGGCAACGGCACCCCGCAAGGACTTCTCGACGCCGTGACGTCCGGGTCGCCGGTCGTCACCGGCGGCGACTTCGGTCCGGAAGGAAGCCTGTACTCGGTGCTGGTCTGCGTCCTGGCGACGTGCGCGTTCCTGTGGCTCGCGCGCCGGCGCGGCCTCCTGGTCCCCCGCCGCAAGCGCGCCGAGCGGGTCGACACCGTCACTACACTCGCCCCGTGATCGATCACCGGCGGCTCCTGGCACGCTGGCGCCGGCCGGACCCCGTGCTCCGCGATCTCCCGCTCGGCCTGCTGTTCCTGGCGTCGGCGTTCGTGCCCGCGCTGCGCAACCACGGGACGGAGCTCGGCGGCCTGCCGGCCCGGTCCTTCGACGCGCCGGCCATCGGGGTGCTCCTCCTCGAAACCCTCCCGCTCGCCGGGCGCCGGCGGTGGCCGGTGCTGTGCCTCGCCCTGGTCTCCCTCGGCTTCGCCCTCGACCAGCTCCGCGGCTACCACTCGGTCGCGGGCACCGCGCTCGCCGTCGCCCTGGTGAGCGCGGGCGCCTACGTGAACCGGCGCCGGCACACCACCGCACTGCTGTTTTCCGCGGCGTACGTGCTTCTCTCGGTCGTTCTCTTCCGGTTCGGTTCCGAGCCGCTGGTGGAGTTCGGCACGTTCTACCTCCTGCTGGCGTTCGCGTGGGGCATCGGCGCCTGGCTGCGCTCCACCCGGGTCGCGGAAGCGGACCGCCGCCGCCGCGTCGCCGAGGACACGCTCGCCGCGGAACGCACCCGCATCGCCCGGGAGCTCCACGACGTCGTCACCCACCACGTGACGGCGATGGTCGTGCAGGCCGAAGCGGCCCGGTACCTGACCGCCGCACCGGACCGGCTCGACCGGACCCTGACGGCGATCACCGACACCGGCCGGCGGGCCATCACCGACCTCCGGCACCTGCTCGACCTGCTCAACCCCGACCACGAGGCCAAGGCACCGGCCGAAGGCGGCCTGCTCGCCCTCGTCGAGCAGGCCCGCCAGGCCGGGCAGCCGGTGGAGTTCACCGAGGAGGGCACGCCCGCGGAGTCCGCCGGCAGCGCCGACCTGGTCGCCTACCGAGTCGTGCAGGAAGCCCTGACGAACGCCCTGAAGCACGCCCGCGGCAGCCGCACCTCCGTCGAGGTGCACCACGGCGAACGCGAAATCGCCGTGGCGGTCAGCACGGCCGGTTCCGGGAGCACGTCACCCGGCGGGAGTGGCCGCGGTCTCGCCGGGCTCCGGGAACGGGTCGGCGTCCTGGGCGGCGACTTCAGCGCGGACCGCGACGGCGCCGGTTTCACCGTGTGCGCCCGGATCCCCACCGGGAACCCGGCGTGAGCGCGCCGCTGCGGGTCCTCGTCTGCGACGACCAGATGCTGATCCGCACCGGGCTGGTGACGATCATCGGCGCCCAGCCCGGCTTCGAGGTGGTCGGCGAGTGCGGCGACGGCCGGGCCGCGGTCGACCTCGCCGGCCGGCTGCACCCGGACGTCGTCGTGATGGACGTGCGGATGCCGGTGCTCGACGGCATCGAGGCCACCCGCCTGCTGGCCGGGGCCGGCGTGCCGCACCCGGTCAAGGTGCTCGTGCTGACGACGTTCAACCTCGACGAGTACGTCTACGAAGCGCTGCGCGCGGGCGCCAGCGGGTTCCTGCTCAAGGACGCGCCGCCGGACCGGCTGCTGCACGGGATCCGGACCGTGGCCACGGGCGCGGCGCTGCTGGACCCGGAGGTGACGCGCCGGCTGGTGGGCCGGCACGCCGCCCGGATCCGGCCGGCGCCGGGTGCCGCGCCGGAGGTCCCGCTGACGCCCCGCGAGCTGGAGGTCCTGCGCCTGCTCGCCGAGGGCCTGTCCAACAGCGAAATCGCCGAGCGGCTGGTGATCAGCCAGGAAACCGTCAAGACGTTCGTGTCGCGCATCCTCACCAAACTGGACCTGCGCGACCGTGTCCAGGCGGTCGTCTACGCCTACCGCCACGGCCTGGCGACGTGAACGGGCCTCCCCGGAGGGAGGCCCGTTCGACGGGAGGAACTACATGTGCACGGCGCCCGGCGCCGCTTCGCCCTTCGGGACGCCCGGGCGCAGCAGCAGGCCGCTGAGCACCGCACCCGCCACGTAGATCACCGCGGCCCAGGTGAACGCCGTCGTGTAGCTCTCGATCGACGCCTCGGCCGCCAGCTGCGGCGTCGGGGTCTTGCCCTCGATGTAGGCCGCGGCCGCGTTGCCGGCCAGCGTGCTCAGCAGCGCCGTGCCGATCGAACCGCCGACCTGCTGCATCGTGTTCACCGCGGCCGACGCGACGCCCGCGTCGTGCGCCTCGACGCCGAACGTCGCGACGCTCATCGCCGGCGCCATCGCCAGCCCGATGCCGAAGCCCATCACCAGCAGCGGGCCCAGGACACCGGACGCGTACGTGCTGTCCAGGCCGATCCCGCTCAGCCAGAAGAGGCCGCCGGCGGCGATCGCCATGCCGGTCGGCACCAGCGGCCGGGGGCCGAACCGCGGCAGCAGCACGGCCGTCGCCGAGGTGGCGGCCAGCATCAGCGTCGCCACCATCGGCAGGAACCCGAGGCCGCTCTGGATCGGCGTGAACTGCAGGTTCTGCTGCACGTAGAACGTCAGGAACAAGAAGATCGCGAACATCCCGATGGCGAGCAGGAACATCGCCAGGTAGGAGCCGCCGCGGTCCCGGTCGAGCAGCACGCGCAGCGGCAGCAGCGGGTGCGCCACGCGCTGCTGCAGCCAGACGAACACGCCCAGCAGCGCCACCCCCGCGACCAGGAAGCCCCAGACCGACACCGACGACCACGAGTCCGACTCGGCGTTGGCGAAGCCGTAGACCAGCGCGAACAGGCCGGCCGACGCCGTCACCGTGCCCGGCAGGTCGAGCTTCGGCCGCGGGCCGGCGTCCCGCTGGTTGCGCAGCAGCACCGAGCTGCCGGCGAACGCGATGACGGCGAAGATGATGTTGACGAACATGCACCAGCGCCAGTCGAGGTACTCGGTGAGCACGCCGCCGAGCAGCAGCCCGACCGCCGCGCCGCCACCGCCGATGGCGCCGAACACGCCGAACGCGCGGCCGCGCTCCTTCGGGTCGGTGAACGTCGTGGTCAGCAGCGAAAGCGTGGCGGGCGCGAGCAGCGCGCCGAACACGCCCTGTGCCGCGCGGGCGACCAGCAGCATCTCGATGTTGGTCGCGAAGCCGCCGAGCGCGGACACCGCGGCGAAGCCGGCCAGGCCGACGAGGAGGGTGTTCTTGCGGCCGAAGAGGTCGGCGAGCCGGCCGCCGAGCAGCAGCAGGCTGCCGAACGCGAGCGCGTAGGCGGTGACGACCCACTGCCGGGCGTCGTTGGAGAAGCCCAGGTCGACCTGGGCCGAGGGCAGCGCGATGTTCACGACGGTCGCGTCCAGCACGACCATCAGCTGCGCGACGCCGATCATCACCAGGATCAGCCAGCGTCTGGCGTGGTGCGGGTTTTCGCCGGCGCGCGTGTCCCCCGACGGCGCGACGGCAAGTGTGGACTCGGGCATGGAGTGTCCTCACAGAAAGTGATCAAAAGACTATGTGGAGTAGGTATCTCCCCTTACTCGCCCCAAGGTACACAAGAACCGGAGAGGGCGCCTCTACTTCTCGGGTTAGACTGGGTGCATGGCACGGGACGCTGGTCCCGCCGCACCGGCGCGGCCGCTGCGGCGTGACGCTGAACTCAACCGCCGTCGCATCCTGGCGTCGGCCCGCGAGGTGTTCGGCCGGCGCGGGCTCGAGGCCACGCTGGACGACATCGCGCACCACGCCGGCCTCGGCGTCGGCACGGTCTACCGCCGCTTCCCCAGCAAGGAACACCTGGTCGAAGCGATGTTCGCCGAGCGGATGGAGGAAATCTCCACGCTGGCGGAGGAAGCGCTGAAGGCCGAGGACGCCTGGCAGGCGTTCGTCGGCTTCACCTGGAAGTCGATCGAACTTCATTCGGGCGACCGCGGCCTGCGCGAGATCATGCTGTCGAACAAGTTCGGCCACGAGCACGTGGCGGAGGAAAAAGCGCGCTTGGTGCCGTTGATCACACGGCTCGTCGAGCGGGCCCAGGAGGCGGGCGGCCTGCGCGCCGACTTCTCCCCGACGGACACCCCGCTGCTGCACATGATGATCGGCTCGGTGATCGAGTTCACGTCGGCGGTCGAACCGGACCTGTGGCGCCGCTGCCTGGCAATGCTCCTCGACGGCCTGCGCGCACAGCCCGGCAAGCCATCGAAGCTGCCGAGGCCACCGCTCGGGGTGGACGAGGTCGACGAGGCGATGTCCTGCTGGCGCCCCTGACCGGAGGCCGCATTCCAGCGGGACCTCCCGCACACAGCCGCACCACGGGCCCGCCCTTGGGCCACACCCCCTGCCGGACCGATACGCAGCCGCCTCAGCGGCCGGAACACACTAGGCGTTCTACCCGGCGGGAAACGCACGCCGAGCAGCATTACGCCGGCGACCCCTCGGATCACCGGCGCCCCAGACAATGCGGCATCACTCGGACGGGATGACCGCCCACATGATCAGGTAGGCCACGAACTGCGGCCCGGGCAGCAGGCACGACAGCACGGCCAGCAGCCGCACGGTGCCGGTCTTCATGCCGTACCGCTGGGCCAGGCCCGCGCAGACGCCGCCGATCATGCGACCGTGGCGGGGACGGGACAGTCGTCGGGTGACCGGTGCGCTCATCGTCGTTTCCTTTTCCTCGAAGTTCGATAGCTCCACTTCACCACTCGGGTACCCGCTTCCGCATCGCTCGCGCGATGGATCGTTCCCTTAGGGGACGGCAAAGCCGAAAATGATTCGGGACGGCGGCGAAACCCGCTCCCCCGCTCCGAAATCCGCCTGAACTGCGGGTTCGGCCGGAGCGATCCGGAGAATATTGAGAGATGTCCCCGTCAGGGCTGGTTTTTCCGCGCGATGTGGTGATACTTGCACCCCGTGTACCCGCGTCCGAAAAGCTTGGCCGTCGCGATGCTCTGCGCCCTCCTCGCCGCTGGGTGCACCACCACCCAGGCCGCGCCCGAGCGGGATTCCGGGCCCACGCCGCTGACCGCCGCCGGCGCGCTCGGGGACTTCGGCGACGTCGACTACTGCAGCCTGCTGAACGTGCCCAAGGTGGCGCCCGGTGCGGTCGCCGTCCCGACGTTCGAGAGCTGCCACGCCACCGCCGGCCCGCGCACGATCCTCGTCGGGCCGCTGGCCTTCGACTCCGACCCGAACATCCAGCCCTACGACTACGCCGGGCCGGTGCCCGACGGCGTCGCGGTCCAGCAGTCGATGTTCAACGACCGCAGCGCCTGCACCCGCGCGATCACCTTCGCCGACGGCAACCGGCTCGACCTCTCGGTCACCGACGACACCGGCGACCAGGCCGCCCGCTGCGAGGTGGCGGACGCCGCCGTCGGCTCGGCGCTGGCCGCGATCACCGCGCACCGGGTCGGCCGGCTGACGTTCCCCGACCGCTCGTGGGGCCGGGTGGCGCCCTGCGCCCTGCTCGACGACCACCAACTCGACGCGGCCGCCGGGCCCGGCAGCCAGCCGGCGACCGGGCTGTCCGGGCACAGCTGCATCCGCGGCAAGGTGAGCCTGAAGCTGACGGTGGAGACGACGCCCCCGGACGGTCCGGCCGAGCAGCTCGGCGGCCGCGACGCCCGCGTCCGGCTGGCCGAGGCGTTCTGCGTGGTCGACACCACCCAGCCGGCCCCGGGCCTGCCGGGACGCCGTGAACTGGCCGAGATCAGCGTCGTGGAGACGGCCGGCATGGCGGGCGACGGCACGTGTGCCGCAGCCCGCACCGCGGCGGCGTCGATCCTTCCCCGCCTCCCCACGCCCTGACGGGTCGTGAGTGGTAAGGCGGGTTAGAACCCGTCTTACCACTCACGACCGCTGCGGCAGACCTAGTCCTCGTAGGTGAGGTTCTTGCCGTTCGACGGGTCGAACAGCTTGATCTTGTCCGCGTCGTACCAGATCTCTAGGTCGGCGTTCTCCGCCGCCGACGACTCCGCCGAAAGGCGGGCCACGACCTGGGACTCCGCGCCCGGCACGTCCGCGGACCCGCTGTCCGCGGCCAGTTCGGCCAGCTCCGCCGCGGTGGCGGCTTCGCCTTCCAGCGTGAAGTGGGCGAACTTCTCCGAGCCCATCGACTCGAGCACGTCGATGTGCGCGGTGAACGTGCCGCCGCCCGTCTTCTGCCCGGCCTCGACCAGCGCCGCGTCCTCGAAGTGCTCCGGCCGGATGCCGACGATGACGTCGCGGGGCGCGTTCGCCCGCTCCACCAGCCGCCGGACGCGGTCGGTCAGCGGCGTCGCGCCCAGTGCGCTGCGCAGCTCGTTGTTCTCCATCGTCGCCGGGACGAAGTTCATCGACGGCGAGCCGATGAACCCGGCCACGAACAGGTTCGCCGGGTTGTCGTAGAGGAACTGCGGCGAGCCGATCTGCTGCACGTACCCGCCCCGCAGCACCACGACCCGGTCGCCCAGGGTCATGGCCTCGGTCTGGTCGTGCGTCACGTACAGCGTCGTCGTGCCGAGCTGCTTCTGGATCTTCGACACCGACGTGCGCATCTGGCCGCGCAGCTTGGCGTCCAGGTTGGACAGCGGCTCGTCCATCAGGAACGCCTTGGGGTTGCGGACGATCGCCCGGCCCATCGCGACGCGCTGGCGCTGGCCACCGGAGAGGTTGGCCGGCTTGCGGTCCAGGTGCGGGGTCAGGTCGAGGATCGTCGCCGCTTCCTCCACCTTCGCCCGCACGGTCTTGTCGTCGACCTTGGCCAGCCGCAGCGGGAAGGCCATGTTCTCCCGGACGCTCATGTGCGGGTAGAGCGCGTAGGACTGGAACACCATCGCGATGTCCCGGTCCTTCGGCGCCTTCTCGTTGACGCGCTGCCCGTCGATCCGCAGCTCGCCGGAGGAGATGTCCTCCAGGCCGGCCACCATGTTCAGCGTCGTCGACTTCCCGCAGCCGGACGGGCCGACCAGGATGATGAACTCGCCGTCGGCGATGATGATGTCCACTTCGGACACGGCGAGGGCGCCGTCGGGGTACTTCTTCGACACCTTGTCGAGCACGATCTCTGCCATAGCGCTACCCCTTCACCGCACCGGAGGTCAGCCCCGCCACGATGCGACGCTGGAAGAACAAGACGAAAACGATGATCGGGATGGTGATGACGACCGCGGCCGCGCTCACCTGCCCGGTCGGGTCCTCGAACTGCGAGGACCCGGTGAAGAACGACAACGCGGCCGGCACCGTGCGCGACGCCGTGGTCGACGTCAGCGAGATGGCGAACAGGAAGTCGTTCCAGCAGAAGATGAACACCAGGATCGCCGTGGTGAACACGCCCGGTGCGGCCAGCGGCGCGATCACCCGGCGGAACGCCTGTGCCGGCGTCGCGCCGTCCATCTTCGCCGCCTTTTCCAGCTCCCACGGGATTTCCCGGAAGAACGCCGACAGCGTGTAGATCGACAGCGGCAGCGCGAACGTGATGTAGGGCAGGATCAGCCCCGGCCACGTGTCGAACAGCCCGATGTTCCGCTCGATGTTGAACAACGGCGTCACCAGCGACACCTGCGGGAACATCGCGATCAGCAGCGACAGCCCGACGAGCACCTGCTTGCCGGGGAAGTCCAGCCGGGCGACCGCGTACGCGGCCATCGTGCCCAGCACCACCGCGATCACCGTCGAGATGATCGCGATGCCGATCGAGTTGACCAGCGCCAGCAGGAATTCCGACGTCTGGAAGATGTCCGCGTAGTTCTGCCAGGTCCACGCCTGCGGGATGAAGCTCCCGTCGGTGATCGTGTCCTTGGTCTTGAACGACAGCGAAACCACCCAGAGCACCGGCACCAGCGCGAACACCAGCACGAGGATGTCGACGAGGCCCCACCTGACCTTGCGGCCCGTCGTGACGGTTCCCATCGCCATCAGCGCTTACCCCCGTTGTCCGAGCCGGGTGCGGCCGTGCCGAACACCTTGATGAAGAGGAAGGCGATGATCGCCACCGTGATGAAGATCAGCACCGCCATCGTCGACCCGATGCCGAGGTTGAGCCCCTTCACCAGGTTGTCGTAGGTCTGCATGGACACCGAGCCGGTGTCCTGCGCGCCGTTGGTGAGCACGTAGATGTTGTCGAAGATGCGGAACGCGTCGAGCGTGCGGAACAGCAGCGCCACCAGGATCGCCGGCTTCATCACCGGCAGCATGACCTTCGTGAACCGTTGCCACGCGCTCGCGCCGTCCATCGCCGCCGCCTTGAGCAGGTCGTCCGGCACCAGCGCCAGGCCGGCCATCAGCAGCAGCGCCATGAACGGCGTGGTCTTCCACACCTCGGCGCCGATGATGATGAACAGCGACGGCCACTGCTCGGTCAGCGGCGCCGCGTCGGACGCCAGCATGTTCGCCAGGTACCCGGTCTTCGGCGTCCACGCGTAGTACCACGAGAACGCCGCGACGACCGTGACGATGCCGTACGGGATCAGCGCGACGGTGCGGACCAGGCCGCGGCCGACGAGCGTCCGGTGCATGATCAGCGCCAGCGCCATGCCGAGCACGAACTCGATCGCCACCGACACCACGGTGAGGAACATCGTGGTGCCGAACGCCGTCCACCAGTACGAACTGGACAGCACCGCGGCGTAGTTGTCGAAGCCGACGAACTGCTGCTGCGCCGGGAACCGCAGGTCGTACCGCTGCAGCGACAGCCAGATCGAGTAGAGGATCGGGTAGCCGGTGACCGCGATCATCACGATGAACGCGGGCGCGCAGAGCCACAACCCGAGCCGCCGCTCGGCCTTCTTCCCTTCGGAGAGGGCGGGTTTGCCCTTCTTGCCCGACGTCGCCTCCCCGGCGACCGTGGCCCCGGTGGTCGCCGGGGTCGAGTCCTGGACGGTCACGGGATCACTCCCTTCGACTGGAGCGCGTCACCGAGCTGCTCCCGCAGCTTGGCCGCGGTGGCCTGCGGGTCGATCTCCGACGGCGGCGAAAGGATCTTCGACATGACCGTCGAGGCGTTCTGGTACGCCGGGGTCAGCGGGCGGACCGCGGCGGACTTGAGCGCGGCGAGGATCGCGTCGCGCATCGGGTACTTGCTCGCCATGTTCGGGTTGTCATCCGACGCCGGCTTGCCCGGGTCGAGCGGAACGTCGTTGTGGTACACCGATTCGATGCTCGGCGGCACGCCGTCGTTGATCGCGGAGATCTTCTGGCTTTCCGGGCTGCGCAGGCACAGCGCCGCCTCGAACGCCTCCGGCTTGTGCTGCGAATAGGTGCTCACCGCCAGGTCGAACCCGCCGATCGTGGTCCGCGCCGGCATCCCGGCCTGGGCCGCCGGGTAGACCGCCCACTTGAAGTGCGCGAGGTCCGCCTTCTTGTCCTTGGCGTAGGCGGCGTAGACGTACGGCCAGTTGAGCTGGAACGCGGCCTGGCCGCGCTGGAACGCCTGCCGGATGTCGTCTTCCTTCATGTTGCTCAGCGACGGGTCGGTGAGCCCCGAGGTCGACACCTTCTTGAGCAGTTCCAACGCCTTCACGGCGCCGTCGTCCATCACCACGGACTTGCCGTCGTCGGACAGGATGTGCCCGCCCATCGACGCGACCAGCGTGTTGTAGAAGACGACCAGGCCTTCGTACTGCGCGCCGGTGAACACGATTTCGTAGGGCTTGCCCTGTCCCTTGAGCTCCTGGGACTTCTGCATCATCTCGTCCCAGGTCGCCGGTGGCTTCGGCGTCACCCGGTCGTCGTACCAGAGCAGCTGCACGTTGGTGTTCTTCGTGGCCGCGTACAGCTTCCCGTTGTGGGTCGCGGTGTCCAGCGGCCCCTGCAGGACGCCCTGCGACGCCTCGGCCTTGTTCTGGCCGGTCCATTCCTCGGCCCAGCCGGCTTCGGCGAACTCCGAGACCCACGTGACGTCGAGGCCCAGGATGTCCATGGCGGTGTCACCCGCCGCCAGCCGGCGTGCCATCTGCAGCCGCTGGTCGTCGGCTCCCCGCGGGAGCTTGTTGTAGACGATTTCGTACTTGCCGGCCGCCTTCACGTTGCAGGTGTCGACGACTTTCTGGAAGTTGTCCTCGGGCGACATGTAGATGTTGATCTTCAGCCCGGAACTCGTCCCGCACCCGGCCAGCATGCCGGTCACCAATGCCCCTGCCCCCAGCAGGACGGCGGTGCGGCCGGGCGAACGTCCTCGTTTGCCCGCGCCGATCCTCTTCCCCATAAGGCCTCCTCACCCGCGTGCACGCCGGTTACCGCGGCACCCGGTGGGCACCGCGACGCGATGAGGCGAAACCGCGCCAGCACCCCGACGTGCTAGTGCTCGGGCCGCCGCGCTGGTGGGGCGAGGCCGCCCGACTGGTGTCGGCCAACTTATGCCGGGCGATCACACCCCGCAAGCAGTATCGGTAACGATTCAGCCCACCGCGCGTCGAATCGTGATTTTTCCCTGGTAGAGGTGGGGTTTTTCAGGGGTTGCCCGAAGGCGGCTTCAGCGCCAGCTTGGCCAGCAGTTCCCGGCCCTGCTCGGCCGAGCGCGGCTGGCACAGGACGTCGTAGCGGCCGGCGACGAGCTGGCTCGCCGAGGAGAAGTCCCGGCGCCCCCGCGACATGCTGTACCCGATCGCGGCGAACATCAGCCCGGACAGCACCCCGAGCACCAGCCCGGTGAGCACCTGCAGCGCGAACCCCTGGTTGACGAACAACCCGAGCAGCAGCCCCGCGAACAGGCCGAACCAGGCCCCGGACACCGCACCGGTGCCGAGCACGCGGCCCCAGCTGAGCTTGCCGATCACGCGCTCGACGAGCATCAGGTCGACCCCGACGATCGTGACGTCGCCGACGGCGAACTCGCTGTCCGCGAGGAAATCGACCGCCTTCTGCGCCTCGCCGTAGGTCGCGTACGACCCGATCGGCCAGCCGGTCGGCGGGGTCGGCAGCCGCGGGAGGCCACCGGGCGCCCGCCCCCCGCCAAAGGGACTACTCACCATCATCACCTGCGCACTCGTGGGTCCGGGCGTCCATCTTGTCAAGAACACCCGGACCGTGCGAGCCGCTTACCCCGAAAGGCCGGGCGGTCGATTGTCGACAGAGCGACAAACGTCGCTCAAGACCGCGATTTGTACTCCCGCAGCAGCCCCCGGCTGATGATGGTCTTCTGGATCTCGCTGGTGCCTTCGCCGATCAGCAGGAACGGCGCCTCGCGCATCAGCCGCTCGATCTCGTACTCCTTCGAGTACCCGTAACCACCGTGGATGCGGAACGAGTCCTGCGTGACCTCCGCGCAGTACTCCGACGCGATCAGCTTCGCCATCCCGGCCTCGACGTCGTTGCGCGCGCCGGAGTCCTTGAGCCGGGCCGCGTTCACCATCATCAGGTGCGCCGCCTCGACCTTGGTCGCCATTTCGGCCAGCTTGAACGCGACGGCCTGGTGCTCGGCGATCGCCTTGCCGAACGTCTTGCGCTGCTGGGCGTACTCCACCGCGAGCTCGAACGCCCGGATCGCGATGCCGCAGGCGCGCGCCGCGACGTTGACGCGGCCGACCTCGACACCGTCCATCATGTACGCGAAGCCCTTGCCCGGCGCCTCGCCGAGCACCATGTCCGCGCCGATCTTGTAGCCGTCGAAGACCGCTTCGGTCGTGTCGACGCCCTTGTAGCCCATCTTGTCGATCTTGCCGGGGATGGTGAGCCCGGGCGCCACCTCGCCGAAGCCCTCCGGCTTCTCGACCAGGAACGTCGTCAGGTTCTGGTGGGGCTTCTCGGCGCCCTCGTCGGTCTTGACCAGCAGCGCGATCAGGTTGGACGAGCCGCCGTTGGTCAGCCACATCTTCGAGCCGTCGATGACGTAGCCGTCATCGGTCTTCTTCGCCTTGGTCTTGATCGCGGCGACGTCCGACCCGAGGTCGGGTTCCGACATCGAGAACGAGCCGCGGACCTCGCCGGTGGCCATCCGGGGCAGGAAGTGCTGCTTCTGCGCCTCGGTGCCGTGGCGGGAGATCATGTGCGCCACGATGAAGTGGGTGTTGATCACGCCGGACACGCTCATCCAGCCCCGCGCGATCTCCTCGACGACCAGCGCGTAGGTCAGCAGCGACTCGCCGAGCCCGCCGTACTCCTCCGGGATGGTGATCCCGAACAGGCCCATCTCCTTCATGCCCGCGACGATGTCGGCGGGGTAGGTGTCGGCGTGCTCGAGCTCCTGCGCGTGCGGGATGACCTCCTTGTCCACGAACTGGCGGACGGTCGCGAGGATCTCCGACTGCACGTCGGTCAGGCCGGCGGTCTGGGCGAGACGGGCCATCACGGCTCCCTTTCCGGAGTAGGACGCCGCTCCCGGCGCTGGGTTACCGGTGAGTATGACCCCGGAAGCCGTCACCCGGCTATGAGGGCGCTCACGCTCAGCGGGTCCGGCCCCGTAAAGTGCGGCGGGGAGGGGAGAGATCATGACTTACCCGCAGGACCCGAACAACCCGTACGGCCAGCAGCCACCGCCTTCGGGCGGCTACCAGCAGCCCGGTTACGGCCAGCAGTACCCGGGCGAGCAGTACCCGAGCGGCGGCTACCCGCAGTACCCGGGCTACCCCGGTTACCCCGGGATGCAGGGCCCGCCGCGGGAAGGCTCGGGCCTCGCGGTCGGCGCGCTGGTCTGCTCGATCCTCGGCATCTTCCTGTGCGTGCTCGTGACCATCGCGGGCATCATCATGGGCCACATCGCCTACGGCAAGGCCAAGCGCGGCGAGGCCGAGGGGCAGGGCGTCGCGCTGGCGGCGATCGTCATCGGGTACGTCGGGATCGCCCTCGGCATCGGCCTCACCATCCTGTTCATCTCGATCGCCGCCGCCAACGGCGCCTTCCACTGAGCGCCTTCCACTGAGCGCCTTCCACTGAGCGCCGAGCCGGTGCCCGGCCCGCACCGAGGGGACCCGTCATGACCGACCCGTCCGGGGACAAGGACCGCCCGGCCGCCGACCCGACCGTGGCGTACGACCCGCCGGCGGCGGATCCGGCGCCGTACGAGCCGGAAAGCTACGACCCGCCTTCGTCGGACGCCACCATCGCCGCGGCGACACCGGACACCGGGGACACGACGGCCGCCGGGACTTCCACCACCGAGGCCCCGGACGCGACCGTCGCCGCCGAGCAACCTGGCCAGCTGCCGCCCGGCGCGTACGAAACCCCGGCCGCTTACATCCCCGGCACGCCGTTCGCCGCCCCCGGCGAGCCGCAGCCGATGTACCAGCCCGCGTACCAGCAGCAGACTTATCAGCAGCCCTACCCGCCGGGCTACGGGCGCCCGTACGCCCCGCCCGCGCCGTTCGGGCAGCCGTACCCGGGGCAGCCGCACGCGCAGGACAACGCGCTCGCGATCGGCGCACTCGTGTGCTCGATCCTCGGCTTCTGCTCCGGCATCACCGCGCTCGCCGGGCTCGTCATGGGCCACATCGCGCTGAGCAGGACCAACCGCGGCGAAGCGGGCGGCCGCGGGCTGGCCACGGCCGCCGTGATCGTCGGCTACGTCGTGATCGCGCTCTGGGTCGGCTTCTTCACCACCCTGATCATCCTCGGCACGAACGGCGACCTGAGCTAGTCCGCCGACGGCAGCACCGCGTCGCCGGGGCTGCGCGGCGACGGCGTCGCGTGGCCGTTCACCTCCGGCTTCGCCTCGGCCGCTTCCGGCTCGGCCGCGGGTTTCGGAGCCGGGGCGGCCTGCTTCGGCGTCTGCGCGTCGAGGAACCGCAGCAGCTCCACCGGGAACGGCAGCACCAGCGTCGAGTTCTTCTCCGACGACACCTGCACCACCGTCTCGAGCAGCCGCAGCTGCAGCGCCGCCGGCGTGTCGGCCATCTGCGCGGCCGCCTGCGAGAGCTTGTACGACGCCTGCAGCTCACCGTCGGCGGAGATGACGCGCGCGCGCCGTTCCCGCTCCGCCTCGGCCTGCCGCGACATCGACCGCTTCATCGCCTCCGGCAGCGCGACGTCCTTGATCTCGACGCGGTCGATGTGGATGCCCCAGTCCAGCGCCGGGCTGTCGATCATCAGCTCCAGGCCTTCGTTGAGGCGCTCGCGGTTGGACAGCAGGTCGTCGAGCTCGCTCTTGCCGATGATCGAGCGCAGCGACGTCTGCGCGACCTGGCCGACTGCCGACCGGTAGTCCTGCACGTTGACCGCCGCGACGACCGGGTCGATGACCTTGAAGTAGACGACGGCGTCGACGCGGACCGTGACGTTGTCGCGCGTGATGCCGTCCTGCGCGGGGATCGGCATGGTCACGATCTGCATGTTGACCTTCTGGAGCCGGTCCGCGAAGGGCACCAGCACCTTGAGGCCGGGTTCCGCGACCCGCGACCGCACCCGGCCGAACCGGTAGACCAGACCGCGTTCGTACTGCTTCACGACGCGCACGCTCGACGCGAGCCAGGCTCCGCCCGCGATGAGGACGGCGCCGAGAATCTCCACCACCATGGCTGCTCCCGGGGTTGGCGTTTCCCCTTGAAAGCCCAGCGTACGCCCGTGCCGACCACGACGAAACGCGCTGGACGCGGCGGCCAGACTGGGGTGGTGATCGAGCTCCGCATCCCGCCGCTGTTCGCCGCCCGCGCGCCCCGGGTGCTCGGCGACGAGGCCGTCCCGTGGCTGGCCGCCCTGCCGTCGCTCGCCGCGGACTACGCCCGGAAGTGGGGCTTGACGTTCGAGGGCGAGGCGATGCACGGCTACGTCGGTGTGGTGCAGCCCGCGCGGCGGCCCGACGGCACGCCGGTGGTGCTGAAGCTGGGCTGGCGGGACGCCGAATCCGCCGACGAGCCGCTCGCACTGTCCACATGGGCCGGTCGGGGTGCGGTGCTGCTGCTGGATTCCGCGCCGGCCGACGGCGTCCTGCTGCTCGAACGGCTCGACGCCGGGCGCACCCTCGACGACCTCCCGCTGCGTACGGCGATCCCGCTCATCGGCGACCTCGCGCAGCGCTTGGCCGTCCCCGCACCGGCGTCGATGCGGCGGCGGCTACGTGCCGAGGCGGCGCGGTTGACCGAAGAACTCCCCCGCCGCTGGGCCGAACTGGGCGAGCCGTTCGACCGGCGGCTGGTCGACGACGCCGTCGCGATCTGCCGCGAGCTCGGCCCGTCGGCCGGTGAACTGCTGGTGAACGAGGATCTGCACTTCCAGAACGTCCTCGCCGGTACGCGGGAGCCGTGGCTGGTGATCGACCCGAAGCCCCTCGCCGGTGACCTCGAGTGGGGCGTCATCCCGCTGTTCTGGAACCGCTTCGCCGAGTCCACACTGGACGATCGGTTCGCGCTGATCGTCGCTTCGCACGAGCTGGACGCCGCGAAGGCGCGAGCCTGGACGCTCGTGCGGGCCGTGCAGAACTGGATCTGGATGCTCGAGGAGTACGAGGAGACCGGCGAGGACAGCGACGACCCGGCCTTTCTCAGAGTGCCGGAAATCGCTCCCTGGGCAGCCAGCCGATAGTGTCACCGGCATGGCCGGGGTCAACAGGGTTTTCGCAGCTCAGCTGTCCGGGTTGCCGGTATTCGGCCCGGACGGCGAGTCGATCGGCCGCGTCCGCGACCTGGTGGCCGGGCTGCGCCTCGACGCGCAGCCGCCGCGGATCCTCGGCCTGGTCGTCGAGCTGAGCACCCGGCGGCGGGTCTTCGTCCCGATGCTGCGCGTCACCTCCATCGAGCCGTCCGCCGTCACGCTGGCGACCGGCTCGGTCAACATGCGCCAGTTCAACCAGCGGCCCAACGAGGTCCTGGTGCTCGGCCAGCTGCTCGACGCGCACGCCACCCTCGCCGGGTCGGACACGCGGATCACCGTCGTCGACGCCGGGATGGAACCGACCCGCACCCGCGACTGGGTGCTGGCCAAGCTCGCCATCCGGGAGCGGCGGGTGGGGCTGGGCCGCCGCCGCGCGCCCATGCAGGTGCTGCCGTGGCCGGAGGTCGCCGGGCTCGGCCTCACCGACCTCACCGGCCAGCCCCAGGGCGCCGGCCAGCTGCTCATGCTGTTCGACACGATGCGCCCGGCCGACATCGCCGCGACCGTGCGCGACCTGCCGCTCAAGCGGCGGCACGAGGTCGCCGACGCGATGGACGACGAGCGCCTCGCCGACGTCATCGAGGAACTGCCGGACGACGACCAGAAGGAACTGCTGGCCTACCTGGCCGAGGAGCGCGCGGCCGACGTCCTGGAGGCGATGAACCCCGACGACGCGGCCGACCTGCTGGCCGAGCTCGCGCCGGCCGACCAGAGCCGGCTGCTGGAGCTGATGGAGCCGGAGGAGTCCGCGCCGGTCAGGCGGCTGCTGGAGTACTCGTCGGACACCGCGGGCGGCCTGATGACCCCGGAGCCGGTGGTGCTGACGCCGGACACGACGATCGCCGAGGCGCTGGCCCACATCCGCAACGCCGAGCTCCCGCCGGCGCTGGCCAGCATGGTGTTCGTCTGCCGGCCGCCGACCGCGACGCCGACCGGGCGCTACGTCGGCGTCGTCCACTTCCAGCGGCTGCTGCGGGAGCCGCCGGCGGAGCTGGTGGCCAGCGCCGTGGACACCGGGCTCCCGCCGCTGAAACCGGGGGCCCCGCTGGCCGAGGTCACGCGGTACTTCGCGGCCTACAACCTGACCTGCGGGCCGGTCATCGACGCCGAGGACCACCTGATCGGCGCGGTGACCGTCGACGACGTCCTCGACCACCTGCTGCCCGAGGACTGGCGGGAAACCGGGCTGCACGACACCTTGGAGGAAGACCGTGCCTGAGCTGACTTCGGGACGGCGGCTCGACCAGCCCCGCGGCCAGAACCGGTTCAGGCTGAACATCGACCCGGACACGTTCGGCCGGCTGTCCGAGCGGCTGGCGCGGTTCCTCGGCACCGGGAAGTACCTGTTCTGGCAGACGCTGATCGTCATCGTGTGGGTCGTGCTGAACATCACGGCGGTCTCGCTGCAGTGGGACCCGTACCCGTTCATCCTGCTCAACCTGGCGTTTTCGACGCAGGCGGCGTACGCGGCGCCGCTGATCCTGCTCGCGCAGAACCGGCAGGACGACCGCGACCGCGTCTCCCTGGACGAGGACCGCAACCGTGCGGCCCAGACGAAGGCGGACACGGAGTACCTGGCCCGGGAGCTGGCGGCGCTGCGCCTGGCGGTCGGCGAGGTGGCGACGCGCGACTACCTCCGCAGCGAACTGGACCGGCTCCGGGAGGACCTGGACGTCAAGCCCAGGAAGTCCCGCACCCCTACCGGTACGTAACATGGACGGGGTGACCAGCACCCAGCAGCTCCCCAGCGTCGACGACGTCCGCAGCGCGCTGAAGAGCGTGCAAGACCCCGAGATCCGGAAACCCATCACGGACCTGGGGATGGTCAAGGACGTGGCCGTCGGTGACGACGGCGTCGTCACGGTCGGGATCTACCTGACGGTGGCGGGCTGTCCGCTGAAGGCGACGCTGACGAACGACACGAAGGCGGCCGTCTCCAAGCTCCCGGGCGTGTCCGACGTCCGCGTCGAGCTGGACGTGATGAGCGACGAGCAGCGCACGAGGCTGCGCAAGTCCCTGCGCGGCGACGCGGCGGAGCCGGTGATCCCGTTCGCCCAGCCGGGCTCGATGACCCGGGTGTACTGCGTGGCGTCGGGCAAGGGCGGCGTGGGCAAGTCGTCGGTGACGGTGAACCTGGCGGCGGCGATGGCCGCGCGCGGGCTGTCGGTGGGTGTCGTGGACGCGGACATCTACGGCCACTCGATCCCCCGCATGCTGGGCGCGCGCGAGAAGCCGACGAAGGTCGACACGATGATCATGCCGCCGCAGTCCCACGGCGTGAAGGTGATCTCGATCGGCATGTTCACCCCGGGCAACACCCCGGTGATCTGGCGCGGCCCGATGCTGCACCGGGCGCTGCAGCAGTTCCTGGCGGACGTGTTCTGGGGCGACCTGGACATCCTGCTGCTGGACCTCCCCCCGGGCACGGGCGACATCGCGATTTCGGTGGCCCAGCTGATCCCGAACGCGGAGATCCTGGTGGTGACCACCCCCCAGCAGGCGGCGGCCGAGGTGGCCGAGCGAGCGGGCGCGATCGCGCTGCAGACGCGCCAGCGCGTGGCGGGCGTCATCGAGAACATGTCCTGGCTGGAGCAGGCCGACGGCTCCCGGCTCGAGATCTTCGGCTCGGGGGGCGGCGAGACGGTGGCGTCGTCGCTGTCGAAGTCGATCGGGTCGGAGGTGCCGCTGCTGGGGCAGGTGCCGATGGACCCGAGGGTGGTCGCCCAGGGCGACGCGGGCACGCCGATCGTGCTGTCCGAGCCGGAAGCGCCGGCCTCGGTGGTGCTGAAGGACGTGGCGAAGAAGCTGTCGGTCCGGGCGCGCGGGCTGGCCGGGATGATGCTGAACGTGACCCCGGCCGGCCGCTGAGCGGCGCAGCCGGCCATCCCTGCCTGGGGCAGGTTCCGGCAACGTCATTGCGGGTAGCGCTCGTCGACCCACCACCCCGAAGCCCGATTGTGACTACGGACGGCAGTGCGCGTTCTGGCGGGAAAGATGCCTTGACCCGGCACCACCGTCCGCGTTTTGGCTTCGGATCGGGGTGGTGGGGAGGTCTGGGCGGGGCGCCGGTCATGCTGTCAGCGCCGGTATGAATAGTGGATCAGCCCTCGGTTGAGTCTGTCCACCTGGTCGTGCAGCGCTCGAGCCGGTGCGGTCGGACTCGTGGTGAGTAAAACCGATGCCGGCTAGGTGGCTGGTGTTTTAGTTGGTGAGGGATCGGGGTGTGTCGGTCGCTGGGCTTGGGTGATCGGCCGG
>NZ_PPHF01000028.1 GCF_002904335.1 Amycolatopsis sp. CA-126428
CACCGGCCAACCCATCACCCGATCCCTGACCGCCTACGACCACTGACCGAGTTACGCATTACTCGTCTAGCCGGTGACCGACGCGTACAGCTTCGCGATGTCGTCGTCGAAACAGGCGCTGTAGGAAACGTCCGGGGTGTCGCCGCCGAGCTGGTAACCGCCGATCACGCCGATCACCGCACCGCCCGTCACCCACGGCCCGCCGCTGGTTCCGTCCGGGAAACCGGGGCACGCCACGCGCAGCTGGTAACTGCCGGAACGCGTGGTGTCCCCGTCGCAGACGACCGGGGAATCGGTCGTGTCGGGGTAACCCGTGAGGGTGATCCGGTGCTCGAATCCGCGATTGGTGCCGAGCACGTTCGCGCCGGTGAGGCTTTCCAGTGAGGCCGGGTTTCCGCTCTGCCGGACGGTCAGGAACGCGAAATCCAGATCCGGGTCCGCCGAAGACGTCCAGCCGCCGGCGACGGTCGCCGACGTCACCGTCCACATCCCCAGCGGCGCGACGCCGTCGTGGTAGCCCGGGGCGAAGGTCATGCCGTCCCGGACGCAGTGCGCGGCGGTCAGGACGAGGTCGCCGGCGGTGGAGTGCACGACGCTCGCCGTGCAGAAGTGGCGCCCGCCCGCGAACAGCGCCCCGACCGGGGAGGCGGCAGGTTTCGCCGGAGCGGGCGAGACGACCGGGGCGGCGGCGACCGGAGTGGTCACCGGAGTGGTGACCGGCGCAGGCGCGCCCGCGGCGTAGGCGTCGTCGGCGGTCGTGCCGGTGCCGAGGACCAGCCCGGTCCCCATGACCAGCAACGCCGCCGCGGCCGTCAGCGCGGTGCGGGGAAACTCGATCGCCACCGCTTCAGATCACCACAGCACCGCCGCCTCCGCAGCGTGCGGAGCCGGATGCACAGCGACCTCATAGCGACCGCACAGCGCCACACAGGGACGGGCCGCCCGAAAGCGCGGTCTTCGGCGCGAGGCGGCGGCGGACCCGGCGGACGCGGTTAGCCTCGGACCATGACGGCATCGGTCACTTCGCCCGACGGGACGGTCATCGGCTTCGAGACCACCGGTGACGGGCCGCCGATGGTCCTCGTCCACGGCACCGGCGCCGACCACACGCGCTGGTCGGCGGTGAAGGACCGGCTCGCCCGGCGCTACCGCCTGTACCTCGTCGACCGCCGCGGCCGGGGCCTCAGCCGAGCCGAAGCGCCCGGGTACGCCATCCGGCGCGAGGGCGAGGACATCGCCGCCGTCGCCGAAGCCGCCGGGGGAGACGTCTACCTCCTCGCGCACTCCTACGGCGCCCTGTGCGCGCTGGAAGCCGTCCGGGCCACGAAGGCGGTCCGGCGGCTCGTGGCCTACGAACCGCCGCGGCCCGAGCCGGGCGGGGCCGTGGTCGGGCCGGACGCGCGAAGCCGGATGCGGGCCGCGGAAGATCCCGAAGAGATCCTCGAGATCTTCCTGCAGGAGGCGCTCCGGCTCCCTCCGGCGGACGTCGAGGCGATGCGCGGCACCCCGGTCTGGCGCGCCCGGGTGGCCGCCGCGCCCACGATCCCGCGCGAACTGGACGTCGTCGAGAACATGGTGTTCGACGATCGGCTCGGCGAGATCGCCGTCCCGGTCCGGCTGTTCGCCGGCACGGAGAGCCCGGGCTATCTCCGGCTCGCCGCCCAGGCGGTGGCGGACCGGATTCCCGGTGCCGACGTCGTGCCGATGCGCGGCCAGGCCCACCAGGCCATGGACTTCGACCCGGACCAGTTCACCGAGGCGGTGTTCGCGTTCGATCCGGCGTGAGACCGCGGCGGTGCGCCCACGCCGTCACCTCGGTCCGGTTCGCCAGGCCCAGCTTGGCCAGGACGCTGCGGACGTGGCTTTCCACCGTGCGCTCGGACAGCACCAGCCGGTGGGCGATCTGGCGGTTGCTCAGCGCACCGGCCACCAGGGCCACGACCTCCCGCTCGCGGCCGGTCAGCGGATCGGCCTCGGTCCGCACCCGGTCGAGCAGCGCGGTGGCGTCCCGGACCCAGCCGGGCATGCCGAGCCGCCGGGCTTCGTCGGCGGCCTGCCGGGCCAGGGGCTCCGCGCGAGCCGGCTCGCCCAGGGCCGCGAGTTCGCGCGCCAGGCGGACGCGGTTGTGCACGACGTAGGGCCGGGCGCCGAGCCGGGTGTCCCAGGCGATCGCCGCCTCGAACAGCGGCACGGCCTCGGCGTGCCGGCCGAGGAGCGCGGCCAGGCGGCCGGCCCAGCTGCTCGAGCAGTCGCTGCAGAAGGTGCCCGCCCCGCCCGAGCCGAACGGCGGCTCGCCGGCCATCCGGTTCGCGAGCCACTCCGCGGTTTCGAGGTCCTCGAACGCCTCCAGCAGCGGGAGCAGGTTCGGGCCGATGCCCGGTGAGTGCCCGAGGAAGTCGGGGTCGCGCAGGCGCGGGCGCAGGGCGTCGTACCCGGCGCGCGCCTCGTTCCGGCGGCCGGTGACCAGGGCGCAGAGCGGCCGGGAGACGATCGTGATCGGGATCGGGGGCGCGATCGCCAGCAGTTCGTCGTAGCCGCCGGGCAGCTCGGCCGGGTCGCCGACCACCTCCGCCAGCTGCTGGGAGAAGGCGAAGGACATCGCGAGCGTGGACCGGTCCTCGGCCAGTTCCGCCCCGGCGAGCTCGCCCGCGAGCCGGTTCAGCTCGCGGCTCTCGGCGAACGCGCCGCGGTAGGCGGCCACCGACGCCCGCAGCCGCAGCTCGTGCCAGCGGACGAGCGGCAGCCGCGTCGTCGCCGCGAGCTCGGAGATCGCGGCAAGCTCGGTCTCGACGACCGGGACCGTGCCGACTTCGAACGCCGCGTCGATCCGCCACTTGTGCCCCCACAGCGCCACGAGCGGCCGGGCGGGGCCGCCGAGGGACACGGCGAGCGCGCCGAACCGCAGCCGTTCGGCCAGCGGCAGCTCGCGCGGGCGGGTCTTCAGCCGGGCGCGAACGGCGTCCAGGCGCGCCTCCTGGTCGCCGGAGGATTCCGCAAGGGCCAAGGCTTCGTCGGCGGTCTTCATCGCTTCGCCGGTCTTCCCGCTGTCGGCCGCGACCGAGGCCGACTGCGCCAGCAGCTTCGCCCGCACGACAGGGTCGGCGTCGGGGCCGATCGCGGCCAGCGCGGCCGCCGTGAGCGCGGCCATCTCCGGCAGCAGGCCGGGCGCGGCGGTGTCGCGGACGACGAGCGCCGCGGCGGCGGCGAGCGCCGGGTCGGACGTCAGCTCCGCGGCCTCGCGCGCGTGGCCGAAGCTGCGCGCGAACCGGCCCGCCCGGTACTCCGCGGTCGCCAGGTCGACGAGCAGGGCGGCGAGGCCGTCGCGGGTGCCCGCGCGGCGGCGGCAGCCGAGCGCGAGGGCCAGGAACCGGGCGGCTTCGGTGAAGGCGAGCGAGCGGGTGGCGTCCCGGGCCGCCGTTTCGGCCCAGTCCGCGGCCCGGGCGAGGGCGTCGGGGGTCGCCGTGGCCCGCAGCCAGTGCCCGGCCACCACCCCCGGCTCGGCCCGGTGCTCCAGCGCGGCCGCCGTCCGGGCGTGCAGCTCCTCGCGGACGCCCTGGTCGAGGTCGGCGTAGATCCCGTCGCGCACGACGGCGTGGGCGAACCGCCGCGAGCCGGCGACGGCGGGCCGCAGGACCCCGGCCCGCACCGCCCGGTCGAGTGCCGTGACGACGTCGCCGTCCGGCCGCGCGGCCACCTCGGCGACGACGTGCGCGTCGACCTCCTCGCCGAGGACCGAGGCGATCGCCAGCAGTTCCCGCGCCCCGGCGTCCAGCCCGGCGACGGTGGTGCGGACGAGGTGCCGCAGCTCGGCTTCGCCGCCGCCGGTCGCCGACGACCGGGCCACCGCCTTGAGGTAGAGCGGGTTCCCGCCCGAGCGCCGCAGCGCGTCGCGCGCGTCGACGCCCACCCGGCCGGCCTCGGCGAGGTAGGCGCGGACGTCAGGCTCGGTCAGCGGCTCGAGGCGCAGGCTTTCCGTCCCGGGCCGGCCCAGCAGCTCTGGGAGGGCCTCGAAGAGCGGCCCGGCCGCGTCGGTGTCCCGGTAGGTCGCGACCACGGCGAGCCGCGACCGGCGGATCTCGCCGGCCAGGTGCCGCAGCAGCCGCAGCGACGCCTCGTCGGCCCAGTGGACGTCTTCGAGGACCACGACGAGCCCGGCCGGCTCGGCCGCCGCGACCAGCGCGTCGGCGGCCAGCGCGACGAACCGGAACCGGGCTGCGACCAGGTCGGTGCCGGCGCGATCGTCGAGGTCGGCGAGGGCGCGGTCGACCTCCGCGCCCGCCGCCGGCAGGGCCCGCAGCACCCGCCGCCACGGCCACAGCGGCGGCGCTCCCGGGTCGTCGACGCAGCGGCCCCAGACCGCGGCCGGGCCGGTGACCGTCTCGGCCAGGCGGGTCTTGCCGATCCCCGCCGGCCCGCCGACGAGCACCAGCGCGCCGCTGCCGCCGTCCGCCGCCGCGAGCCACGCGCGCAGGTCGGCCACGGCACCGGCCCGCCCGACGAACGGTTCGCTGCGCGTCACCCGAGCAGTATCCCCTCCGCGTCCGGTTTGCGCGTCGTTCTCCGTACTGGCACTGATGCCCGGCCCGCGGAGCGCGGCGAGAGTGACTCCCAACGCAGTGACCAGCGAAAAGGAGCATCCGATGCACGCCACCATCCACCAGTTCAGGAGTCCGCTGGGGACCCACGACCTCGGCGAGGGCGCCCTCGGCGCCGCCACGCTCACCCAGCTCGGCGGCCAGGCCGGCGCGGTCGTCACCTTCTGGCCCGACGCCGCGGCGGCGGGCGAGGCCGCGGCCCGGCGGCCCGCCGGGACCGCCTGGCTCGACACCGGCGTCTACCGGGTCGCCGACGTGCAGACGGCGTCCGACGCCGCCGCCTACGCCCAGCTCACCTGGTTCGACGGGCCGCGCGGGGCCGACCAGTCGGCCGCCGAGCAGCGCGCCGGGCGCGAACGCATCTGGCCCGCCGTGCGGGACATCGAGGGCGTCGGGACGACGTACGCCCTGATCGCCGAAGACCGCTCGCTGGTCGTCGTGGGGTTCGCCGCGTCGCTGGCGACGATCGAGGCCGTCCAGGACGCGATCATGGCCACCGAACTGCTGTCCGGCGAGGACCCCGCGCTGCTGCCCGGCGCGGACCGGGTCGACCTGCACCGCGTCCGGCACGCGGCCCTGCCGGCCCCGGCGGGTGCGCGATGAGCCCGCACACCGCCCCCGCGCTGCGCACCGGGACCTGGACCGTCCGCAGTGGACGGACGACGGCCGCCTTCGAGGTCCGCAACTTCGGCGTCAACCGGGTCCGCGGCACGATTCCGGTCCGCACGGGCACCGTCGAGGTGCGCGACGGCGAGGTGCTCGCCGTCCAGGCGGAGCTGGACCTCGGCGCCCTCGACACGCGGAACGCGCGCCGCGACGCCGACCTCCGCAAGCCCACCCTGCTGGACAGCGCCGCCCAGCCGGCGATGACCTTCACGGCCACCGGCGCCCGGCGGCGCGACGACGGCTGGGAAGTGAGCGGCGAGCTGCGGCTGCGCGGGACGTCGTGCCCGCTGACCCTGACCGTCGTCCCGGACGGCGGCACCCGCGTCCGCGCCACCGGGACGCTGGACCGCGCCCCGCTCGGTATGCGGGCACCGCGGCCGCTGATCGGCCGGTACGTCCGGATCGTCGTCGAGGCGGAGCTCGAGCCGCCTAGCTGAGGTCCTTGGGGAGCAGGGCGGTCGCCGGGTCGGGGGCGGCGACCGCCTTGGGGCGCCGGTCGCGGAACAGCCAGCCGCCGACGATGCCGCCCGCGAACCCGAAGAGGTGGCCCTGCCAGCTGACCCCTTCCTGGGACGGCAGCAGGGAGGTGAACTGGTAGGCGAAGCACAACGCCATCACCAGCCCGAGCACGATGTCGATCAGGTGCCGGTCGAAGAGCCCGCGCACGATGATGTAGCCGAAGTAGCCGAAGACCAGGCCGCTGGCGCCGACCGTGACCGAGTGGGCCGGCGAGATGAACCAGACGCCGAGGCCGCTGGCGACGACGATCAGCAGGCTGACGCCGACCCACTTCTTCACCCCGCGGTAGGCGGCGAGGAAGCCGAAGATGAACAGCGGCCCCGAGTTGCCCTCGATGTGGCCCCAGCTGTAGTGCAGGAAGGGGGAGGTGAGGATCTCCGGCAGCGACGCCGGGTCGCGCGCCTCGATGCCGAACTCCCGGCTCAGGTCGTAGCCGCTGGGCGCGTTGACCAGCTGGATCACCCACAGCGCGGCCAGCAGGCCGACCATCACCCACAGGGCCTTCTTGGCCTCGGCGATCATCGCCTCGGCGTCACCGCGGACCGGTTCCTCGCTCATTTCGTCCCCCTGCTCCCGTTGCGGCCGAGGATAACCGGCGCGGGCGCCGGACGTGGCGTTCCGGACCCAGCCGTGACCTGGCAGGGTTGGGCGCATGACGTCACACCGGCCGGAGATGGTCTTCCGCGGCCGTCGCATGCCCGCCGACCGCGCGCTGGTCATGGCCATCGTCAACCGCACGCCCGACTCGTTCTACGACAAGGGCGCGACCTTCGCCGGCACCGCGGCCCTGGACGCGGTGGACCGCGCGGTCGCCGCGGGCGCCGACATCGTGGACATCGGCGGGGTCAAGGCGGGCGACGGCCCGGAGGTCGACGTCGACGAGGAGAGCAGGCGGGTGGTGCCGTTCGTCGCCGAGGTGCGCCGGCGCCACCCGGAGCTCGTCATCAGCGTCGACACCTGGCGCCACGAGGTCGGCCGCCAGGTCTGCGAAGCGGGCGCCGACCTGCTCAACGACACCTGGGCGGGCGCCGACCCGAAGCTGGTCGAGATCGCCGCGGAGTTCGGCACGGGGTACGTCTGCTCCCACGTCGGCGGCATGCCGGTGCGCACGGACCCGTACCCGGCACCGACCCCGGAGCGCCCGTTCTGGCCTCGTTACGACGACGTCGTGGCGGACGTGGTGGCGGAGCTGACGGAGGCGGCTTCACGCACGGTCGCGGCGGGCGTGCCTCGCGGCGGCGTGCTGATCGACCCGACGTTCGACTTCGGCAAGAGCACCCGCCACGGCCTGGAGTTGCTGAGGCACTTCGACCGGCTCGTGGCAACCGGCTGGCCGGTACTGGTGGCACTGTCGAACAAGGACCTGATCGGCGAGACCTTGGACGTGGAAGCCCACGACCGCCTGGCAGGCACCCTGGCGGCCACGGCGATCGCGGCGCAGGCGGGCGCCGCAGTGTTCAGGGCACACAACGTCCGCGAGACCCGGGAAGCGGTGGAGGCGATCGCGAGCCTCGAGTCCGTTGTGGACTGAGCCCCCTCAGACAGAAGGAGCACGGTGGTCATCCCGTCGCCTGAGGCCGTGAAATCACTTTGAGCCGGGCCCGCAACACAGAGCGCA
>NZ_PPHF01000029.1 GCF_002904335.1 Amycolatopsis sp. CA-126428
CCGGTGATCGACCAGTGCCGGGAACTGGACTTGCGGACGGCCGGGCCGGACACGGTCGGGGTGTGGGGCGCGCTGCCCGACACCGACCGGCGCGCGCTGTACCGGGTCTGGCTGCACCGCCGTGAAGGTGGTGAGGCGTGATGACGGTCAACCTCACGCCGACGCAGATCCTGGCCGGGGTCGGGGTGCTGCTGGCGCTGTTCATGGTCTGGCGGTGGAGCGCCCGCAAGGCTCGCCGGGCCGCTGACGCGGCACGGGCAAGCTCGCGGGTGGTGTCGCTGGCCGGGCGGGTGCTGTTCACGGGCGCGGCGTTCACGGGCGTTCAGTGGCTGGTGATCACCCACGTGCACAACCCCACGTTGGTGCTCGTGGTCCTCGGAGTGCCGGACCTGATCGCGGCCCACGTCCTGACGCGTGTCCTGACGGTCACGTCCATGGACACCACCACCACGCGTCGCCGGGGCGGTGGTCGCCGATGACCACCACCGACCACAACCCGCCGGTCGTGGCGGGCCGGGCTCGACGACTCGCCGAGGAGGCGGCCGAAGCGGCCGACGTCCGCCGCTGGCAGACCCACCCCGATGTGGTGGCGCTGCGGGTGGAACGGGTCCGGGCGCAGGTGGACCGGTTGTGCTGGTCCGGGATCGTGCTCGGGTTGGCGTTCACCACGGCCAACGTGCAGTGGTTCGCCGCCTCCGGTTCCGCCGTGGGGTCGTTGCCGTGGCTGACGGCGTGGCTGCTGGACCCGACGGTGTGTCTGGTCCTGCTGGCGATCCTGCGGGCGGAGCAGGTGACCGCGCGGTATCAGGTCCACACGGGTGCGTGGGTGCGGGCGGCGAAGTGGTTCACGCTGGCCGCCACGTATGTGATGAACACGTGGTCATCGTGGGTTTCCGGCTCGCCGGCGGGGGTGGTGCTGCACTCGGTTCCGCCGCTGGTGGTGTTCGTGGCCGCTGAAGCGGTCACCGATCTGCGGGACAAGCTCACCGACGCGGTGGCGGTGGCGTTCATGAACGCCACGGACCGGACGGGCGCGCCTGCACCGGCCCCGGTTGAGGAACTGGCCGCCCCGGTCCACGAACCGAACACGGCGGCTCCCGAACCGACCGAACCGGTCCGTGAGCCGAGCACGCCGGATCACCAACCGGCGGCGCCGCGACCGGCGCGCCGGAAGCTGTTCGCCGACTACCTCGCCGACGCACGCGACTTGTGGACGCCGGGTGTGGAGATCACCCCGGCTTGGGTGAGGGCGACCACGGGATGTTCCCGAGGGCTGTCCTCCCGGCTCTCCGCCGCGCTGTCGGCGGAGACCGGCAAGGGGGTGCGTAGCGATGACTGAACCGAACCGGGAGAGCCACGACCACACCGCGCTGACCGCCGCCGCCGGGCGGGACGTCGAACACGTCGGCCCGGTGCTCGACGGCGAGTTGATCGACGACACGTTGCCCC
>NZ_PPHF01000003.1 GCF_002904335.1 Amycolatopsis sp. CA-126428
CGTGATCAACGCCTTCGCCATCACCTTCGGTGACCGCTGGCCGGCAGCCGAGACCTACTGATCAACAACGCCGGAAACACCGATCACGGGACAGTCCCCTCCGCTGAACTTGGCTTGGGTGAATGTGGCTTCGTTGACGCGGCAGTTGCTGAGGTCGAAGTCGATGAGGGTCGCTCCGGTCAGGTCAAGGTTCATGTTTGCCCAGAAAGTCGCGGGAGGATGCTTCTGGTCATCGTGGTGAAGGTGGCGCGCGAGCAGCCGTTGCGCGGTGAGTCGCACCTCGCGTTCTTGGCGGGCTTCGTCCTCGACGGCACCGCGGGTTAGCAGCTTCGGTATATCGCGGGCCGCCGATTTTGCTCCACGATCCGCTGACCGTGTCGTGCGCACGAGGGGGCGCGGCAGCCCGATCCTGAGCACCGGGGCATCGAGGGGAGGCACGTAGGGCGCGCGCAGGTATGCGCAGAGCACGTCGACCACATTCTGCCGTTGGCTTGGGTTGTCCTGCCCGACGCGGGCCAGCGCGTACAGGCCTCCGTGCCGGACTGGTGCCTTCTCCGAGCCGAGCTGTTCGACGGCTTTGACGTACAACTCGGTGAGACGGCGTTCGCGGTTGTCGTGCTCGGTGGCCCACTGCCGTCGCCCGGTCAGGATCAGGGCGACGATGCCGCCTGTACCGGCCCCGACGGTCAACCCGGTCTTGATGACCTCGATCCGGTCTTTCGGGTCGTGCGCGACGTCGACGAAGGTCAGCAGGGTGATCAGCGCAATAGCGGTAATCAGCGCGACGGGTAGGACGATGACCAGCGTCGCCCACCACCACGAGCCGCCGCGCCGAGCCCACCACCGTCGAAGCCCACCGAACCGGCTCTTGTCGCCGTTTGCACTCATGGCCAGGAAGTCGCCTCCGGCGCGCGACACGTAACCGACAACTCTTTCCGCCGCACCGCCTGGCCGCCAAAGCTCCTGGTGACGACCACGATCTGTTTGTGACAACTACCGCCGGTCGTCACATCACTACCGGTCGCGGCACCACGCGCACAAAGTTGTCGAAGTCGAACACATGTTCTACATTCGGCCGTAGGCCGCGCAGGCAGGGGAAGTGTTTGCCCAGCTCCGGCACGAAGGAGCACGTCATGGTCACGAAGTACGAGCGCCAGTTGGAGCGCGCCGAAGTCGCGAAGCGGATGCGGAAACACGCGGACCATGTGCACGCCGTCGGCTCCAGGATGCCGTTCTGGCGTCTCGACGACACCGGCGACGAGATCATGATTCGCGACCTCGACGGCTCGCCTCTGATCACCTTCCACGGAATCCACGCGACCGAGATGGCCCGCTGGTTCGAGCTGGTTGGCCGCCGCATGACTGGTATGGCACTGGCGGGTCTGCCCAGGGTCTGGTTGACACCTCACCTGTGAGGTTTCGGCCTCTCCTGGAAGGATGTCACCGTGCC
>NZ_PPHF01000030.1 GCF_002904335.1 Amycolatopsis sp. CA-126428
TGGCGGCGGAGGTTGCTGAGCCGACTGTTGCGGCGGTGGCCGAGCCGGTGGCGGCGGAGGTTGCTGAGCCGAGTGATGCAGGGGTGGCCGAGCCGGTGGTGGACGAGGTGCCCGAGCCCGCGGAAGCCGAGCCGACGCAAGCCGAGGTCACCGATGCTGCTGTGGTTCGGGCTGCTCCCGAGCCGCACGAACCCGCGATCGAGGCCGAGACCAGCGAGATTCCGGTGGCCGCCGAGTCCGATGCTGCGGAGGTGGATCCCGTTCCCGCCGAGACCGCCGTGGTGCCGGAACCCGCCGATGCGGAACCGGCCCAGGCCGAGGTGACCGATGCCGAGCCGGCTCAGGGCGATGTGCAGGGTGATGCGGGCGGTGAACCTCAGGACAGCGAAGTTCCCCCCGCCGTGCTCACCGACAATGTCGTGAGCGAGGCCGATGAAGCGCAAGCCCAGGTCGACAACGCTCCCGAACGGTGATCGGCGACACCCCTGAGCCGGGCGATCCGTTCGGGACCGCGCGGCTCCGCGAGGCCACCCTGCGCTCCTGGCGGGACTCGCCCACCCGGCTCACCGAAGACACCAACGTCGAACGGGACCTCCGCGTCGGCGCCTACCGGGATCGGCTCTTCGTCGAGCTCGCGCAGAACGCCGCCGATGCCGCCATGGCCGGGGGGATGCCCGGGCGGGTTCGGGTGTCCCTTGTGGACTCCGAACTGCGGTTCGCCAACACCGGCGCTCCGCTCGACGCCCGGGGCGTCGCCTCGCTCGCCTCGCTGCGGGCCTCCGGCAAGACCGGGGAGACCGTCGGGCGCTTCGGGGTCGGGTTCGCCGCCGTGCGGACCGTCTCCGATGAACCGCGCGTCGTCTCCACCAGCGGTGGGGTCGCCTTCTCCGCCGATCGCACCCGGCAAGCCGCCGGGATCGAGGGGGAAGTTCCCGTCCTGCGGCTTCCGTGGCCCGTTCCCGCCGACGTGCCGCCCGGCTTCGACACCGAAGCCCGGCTGCCGCTGCGGGACGGCGTCGACGGGCGGACCCTGCTCGACGACCTCGCCCGGGACGTCGCCGATCTGCTGCTGGCCCTGCCCTGGCTACGGGAATTCGACGTCGACGGTCGCGTTTGGACGCGCGAAGCCGATGGCGACCACGTCGAAATCCGGAGCCCCGAACGGGAAACGCGCTGGCTGGCTCATCGGGGCGATGTCGTGTGGGCCGTCCCGGTCGATGCCGTCGGGGCACCCCGGCCGCTCGACGAGGACGTCCTGCACGCCCCGACGCCCACCGACGACGGACTTTCGCTGCCCGCCCGGCTGCTCGCTTCCGTTCCGGTCGAACCGTCGCGACGCCGCGCGCTGCCCGGGCCCGAACTGGCGCAGGCGCTCGAGGCGGCGGCGAAGGAATACGTCGGGCTCGTCCGGCTGCTGCCGCCCGCGCAACGGTTCGCGCTCGTGCCGGTGCCCGGGTTTCCGAAGTCCACTGTGGACCACAAGCTGCGTGACGAGGTCTTGGCCGTTCTCGCGGTGGAACCGTGGCTGTCCACTCGGGACGGCAAGGAAGTTTCCGGCCGGCAGGCCCGGGTGCTCGACGTCGACGTGCCCGGCCTGCCCGCGCTGCTCGCCGAGCTCGTGCCCGGCCTGGTCGAGGGGCCCGCGAAAGTCCTCAAAGCCGTTTCGGGGCAAGTGATCGGCATCGAAGAGGTGCTGGACACGCTCACCGGCGTCACGCGCGATCCGAGCTGGTGGCGGGAACTCTACGCGGCGCTGGCGATCGCCGTCGAGTCGCACGCGCTCGCCGCCGAACGGCTGGACGGCCTGCCCGTTCCGCTGTCGGACGGCCGGACGCTGCCGGGCGCCCGCGGCTGCCTGCTCGTCGAAGGCTCGGCCGAACTGCTCGACCTGCTGTCCGATGTGGACATCCCGGGGCTGCGGCTGGTGCACCCGGCCGCCTCGCACCCGCTCCTGGAACGCTTGGGTGCCAAGCACGCTGACGCCCGCGAACTGCTCAACGCCGATCAGCTGCATGACGCCGTCGAGCGCAGCGTCGAGGACATCCGGTCCGGTTTGGACGGTACGACGCTCGCCGGTGCGGTGCTGCGGTTGATCGCCGACTGCGGGGACGACGCCCCGCGCTGGGTCGGTGCGCTCGCCCTGCCCGGCACCGATACCTGGCGCCGGGCCGACGAACTCGTCCTGCCGGCGTCGCCGCTGCTCGACATCTTCGACGAGGAAGTGTTCGAGGAAGACGGCGCGATGGACGTCCTCGACGAGGACTTCGCCGAGGACTGGCCCCAAAGCACCCTCGAAGCCGCCGGTGTGCTCGACTCCTTCGCGGTGGTCGTCGACGACGAGCCGCACGAGCCCGACCACGACCTGCCCGACGAGGAAGCCTGGTGGGACTCGCGGCCGGAGCCGCCGTCGACGCTCGTCGCGATCCGTGACCTGGACCTCGTCGCCGACGACGCCTGGCCCGCCGCCCTGCGCCTGCTCGCCGCGCGACCGGAAACCTGGCACGCCCTGCGCACGCCGCACGGGCACGCCGCCTGGTGGATCGCGCAGTACGCCGTGCTCGAAGGGGCCGCGCCGAACGAATGGCGGCTGCCGGACGCCGATCTGGCCGGGCTCCTCGACGAGGTGCCCGATGTCGGCCTGAGCGAAGAACTTCTCGGCATCGCCGGTGTTCGCGCGGACCTGACCTTGTCCAGTGTGGACGAAGCGAGAGACCTCCTCGACCGGCTCGCCGACCCGGAACGCGTGGTCTCGCCCGGGCTGACCACGCGCGCCTACGACGCCGTCATCGAGTCCGGACTGGAGCCGGGCGTGCCGCGGGCCGTCCGGGCCGCGGACGGGTCCGTTGTGGACGACGCGCTGGTCCTGGACGTGCCGTGGGTCGCCGGGGCGCTCGAGCCCGGCCAGTACCTGGTCGCCCCCGAGGACCCGGAGCGGCTCGCGGACCTGCTCGACCTGCCGCTCGCGAGCACGGAAGAAGCCCGGGTCGTCAGCGAGGGCGAGTACGCGCCCTGGGCCGAGCTCCCCGCGCTGAAGCTCGTCGCGGACCAGCTCGGCATCCGGCTCCCGGACGGCGGCGTCCTGGTGCACGACCCGCTCTCCGTGCGCATCCAGGGTGCCGAACACGACGTCCAGTGGTGGTCCGACGACCGGCTGCACGCGGCCGACACTTCGGAGGGCCTGGCTCGTGCGTTCGCGTGGGCGGCCGGGCGCTGGCCCGACCGGCACCTGATCACCGCGCTGCTCGACGACCCCTCGCCGCGGACGCTCCTGAACTAGGCAGGGGCGCGAAGCGCCTCCGCTGAGGGCGGTGGCGGGGGCATGGATGGAGTAAGCGCCAGGGCCTCGAGGCCTCAGAGCCGCTGGGCCGACTTCGACCCGCGGCGCGCGGCGGCGCGTTGCCAGGCGATGATCGCCAGGCCGACGAAGCCGAGCGCGAAACCGGACAGCGCCGTCTGCACCCACAGCCCCGAAGTCGTGAAGAAGAGCACCACCAGCGCGACAGCCCAGATCGAGGTGCCTACGATCACCACCGGTGTCAGGTCGGTGAGCCTCTTGGGCAGCTCCGGCGTGTGCCGCAACGAGCCCGTAACCTCCGGTGGATTGATCGGTTCACTCACGTGGTGAAGGGTACTCCGCAGCAGCGAGAGAATGGGCAGGCGAATGGCGGAGCAGGAGACGACCCGCACCGGGACGTCCACACTGGACCGGTTCTTCAAGATCACCGAGCGGGGGTCGACCGTGCCGCGCGAGTTGCGCGGCGGCCTGGTCACCTTCGTGACGATGGCCTACATCGTGGTGCTGAACCCGTTGATCATCGGCAGCTTCTCGGCCGGCGACGCGGGCGCGCACAAGGACGTCCTCGGCGGCATCCTCCCGGTGCCGCAGGTCGCCGCGGTGACCGCGCTGGTCGCCGGCGTGATGACCATCCTCATGGGCCTGGTCGCGAACTACCCGTTCGCCATCGCGACCGGACTGGGCATCAACAGCCTGGTCGCGGTCACCATCGCCCCGCAGATGACCTGGCCCGAGGCGATGGGCCTGGTCGTCATCGAGGGCGTGGTCATCGTCCTGCTGGTGCTCACCGGGTTCCGCACCGCGGTGTTCCGGGCGGTGCCGGCCGCGCTGAAGTCCGCGATCGCCGTCGGCATCGGCGTGTTCATCTGCCTGATCGGCCTGGTCGACGCCGGCTTCGTGCGCCGGCTGCCGGACGCCGCGCACACCACGGTCCCGGTCGGCCTGGGCATCAACGGTTCGATCGCGTCCTGGCCGACCGCGGTGTTCGTCGTCGGCCTGCTGGTCACCGGCGTCCTGGTCGTCCGGAAGGTCAAGGGCGCGATCCTGATCGGCGTGCTGACCTCGACCGTGCTGGCCATCGTCGTCGAGGCGATCGTCAAGGCCGGACCATCGCAGGGCACCAACCCGAAGGGCTGGAACCTCGGCTACCCGGCCCTGCCGGACCAGGTGCTCGGCCTGCCGAACCTCTCGCTCGTCGGCGACGTCTCGTTCGGCGCCTGGACGCGGCTGCCGATCATCACCGTCTGCCTGCTCGTGTTCACGCTGGTCCTGGCCGACTTCTTCGACGCCATGGGCACCATGACCGGCCTCGCGAAGGAGGCCGAGCTGCTCCCGCCGGACGGCCAGCTCCCCAACGTCGGCAAGGCGCTGTTCGTCGAGGGCCTCGCGGGCGCGGCCGGCGGGTTCGGCTCGGCCAGCTCGAACACCGTGTTCGTCGAGTCGGCGGCCGGCATCGCCGAAGGCGCGCGGACGGGACTGGCGAACATCGTCACCGGCGTGCTCTTCATCGCCGCGATGTTCCTGACCCCGCTCTACCAGGTGGTGCCGGTCGAGGCGGCCGCGCCGGCCCTGGTCGTGGTCGGCGCGATGCTGATGGCGCAGGTCCGCGACATCGACTTCACCGACTACTCGATCGCGCTGCCCGCGTTCCTGACCATCGTCGTGATGCCGTTCACCTACTCGATCGCGAACGGCATCGGCGCCGGGTTCGTCAGCTACGTCGTGATCCGCGCCGCCACCGGCAAGGCCCGCCAGGTGCACCCGCTGATGTGGGTGATCGCGCTGGCGTTCGTCGCGTACTTCGCGGTCGGCCCGCTGCAGGCGGCGTTCCGCTGATCAGCCCGGGGCACTGACCTTCATCGCGGCGTCCAGCACGCCGCGGTTGCGGTCGAATTCGGCGGGCGGCGCCTCGTAGCGGATCGTGACGAGGCTGTCGCCCGCGCCGAGCCCGATGACGGCGGCCCGTACGGGGTAGCCGTCGCGGAGGTAGGTGTAGTCCCATTCCGCCGCATCCGCGTCCCCGAAGTCACCGGCGGCCACGGGCTTGACGACCGAGTCGGCCTGGTGCGCCTTCGCGGCCACGGCTTTGAGCCCGCTCAGGGCGTCCTCCTGGGTGATCGGCACCTTGTCGGTCTCCAGGAGGATCGGACCGTTGCGGTAGCTCGCGCGGTCGTTCTCGTGCGTGACGATCCAGCCGGTCGGGACCGGGATCTGGATCGACCAGCCGCGCCCGCCGGCCACGTCGGGGAAGTTGTAGGCCTCCAGGGTTCCCTGGTACGGCAGCGTGGTAGTCGGCGGCATCGACGGCGGCGGTGGTGCGGCGGCGGGCGCTTCTTCGCCGCCCACGAACTGGACCACCACGATCACCAGGACCGCCGCGCCGATCACGGCCGAGCCCACCAGCTTCTTGTTCATCCGACTCCCCAGGTTCTGCTTCTGGGGAAGACGCACGGACCTGTTCCAGGTTGCGGTTAGACGGAGATCACCCCTGCGGCCGAAGTTTCGTAAGGTATGCTAACTATATGTCCGGCGACACGCACGAACGCTCTTTGGCGAGCCGTCTGCGTCTCGCGGTGGTCCGGCTCAACCGCCGGCTGCGGGCACAGCGCGTCGGGGACGACCTCACGCTGACGCAGGTCGCCGCGCTGTCCACCCTGCACAAGTGCGGTGCGCTGACCCCAGGCCAGCTCGCCGCGAAGGAAGGCGTCCAGCCACCTTCGATGACGAGGGTGATCGCCGCGCTCGAGGAACTGGGGTTCGTCGAGCGACGCCCCCACCCGACCGATGGCAGGCAAGCCATCGTCGAGCTGTCCGAGAGCGGGCTGGCCTACGTTCGGAAGGCCATTTCCGTGCGGGAGGCGTGGCTGGACCGGCAATTGGCGGAACTCGGCGACGAAGAGCTCGAAGTGCTCTCCAAGGCCGCCGAAATCATAGACAGGATGGCGGGGAACTAACCACGGTGACGGTCACGGGTAGCGAAACCAAGAGTTCGATCGAGACCACTGCTACCCGGGAATCGGCCGCACCGCCGTCCGCGTCACCACCGTCCGGCGCCAAGCGCGGCAGCATGTTCGCCTCCCTGCGCGTCCGCAACTACCGGCTGTTCTTCACCGGCCAGGTCATCTCGAACATCGGCACCTGGATGCAGCGCATCGCCCAGGACTGGCTGGTGTTCACCCTCAGCGGCAACAACCCGATCGCCCTCGGTGTCGCGGTCGCGCTGCAGTTCACGCCGACGCTGTTCCTCTCGCTGTGGGCCGGCGTCCTCGCCGACCGCGTCGACAAGCGGCGGCTGCTCACCTGGATCCAGGTCGCGGCGTGTTCGCAGGCCGTCATCCTCGGCGTGCTCGACCTGAGCGGGATCGCCGCGCTGTGGCACGTCTACGTCCTGTGCTTCACCCTCGGCGTGACGGCGGCGCTGGAAGTGCCGACGCGGCAGTCGTTCGTCGCCGAGATGGTGGGCCGCGACCAGGTCACGAACGCCGTCGCGCTGAACTCGTCGATCTTCAACATGGCGCGGATCGTCGGCCCGGCGATCGCCGGGTTCGGGATCACCTGGATCGGCACCGGCTGGCTGTTCATCGCGAACGCGCTCAGCACGGTCGCGGTGATCACCGGGCTGGTCCTGATGAACCCGGACAAGCTGTTCCGCGTCGCGGCCGTCCCGCGCGAGAAGGGCCAGCTGGCCGAGGGCCTGCGGTATGTCCGCCGCCGGTCGGACCTGATGACGGTGATGGTGCTGGTGCTGTTCGTCAGCACGTTCGGCATCACGTACTTCAGCTCGCTGCCGATCGTCGCGGCGAACGTCTTCCACACCGCGGCCGACGGCTACGGCCTCCTCTCGACGCTGGTCGCGGTCGGCACCTTCACCGGCGCGCTGATGTCCGCCCGCCGGGGCACCAAGGGGCGCCCGCGGGTGCGGCTGATGCTGGTGTCCGCGTTCTTCCTGGGCGTGTTCGAGCTGCTCACGGCGTTCATGCCGACGTACCTGACCTTCGGCCTCGGCCTGATCCCGCTCGGCTTCGCCACGATGACCTTCCTCAACACCGCGAACGCGCTGGTGCAGACGTCGGTCAGCCCGGAGATGCGGGGGCGCGTGATGGGCTTGTACGTGCTGGTGCTGATCGGCGGCAACCCGATCGGCGGCCCGATGGTCGGGTGGATGGCCCAGGAGTTCGGCGGGCGGTCTCCGTTCTACATCGGCGGCGCGGTTTCGGCCTTGGCCGCGGTGGTGTGCGCGGTGGTGCTGATCCGGCGGGGCGGGATTTCCTGGCCGGTGAAGCGCGGCCTGGGGCTGCGGGTGCTCAAGCGGGCGAAGGCCTGACGGTCGTATCGGTTCGAATTCACGGCGTGACCGTATCGGCGACCACCGACAAAAACCGGGGGCTGGCCGCCCCGATGTCACCCGGAAGAGTGAGATCGGAGTCTCTGCTGCCGCGCTCTTGCCCGCGGAGATGAGGTTAGGCTAACCTCATGCTTGTCCGCTTCGTGGTGGGAGCGGCAGTCAGTTCGGGAACGGACGGAGCCCCGGCCCTGGGAAAACCCCAGGCCGGGGCTTCGTTCACATCAGCGCAGTGTCGGCTGGCGCACGTCGTCGGTCAAGGGATTCCCGCCCGGCGGGACCGGCAGGTGCGTCAGAGTCATCCCGAAGTACACGCGGTACGCCGCGCGGATCGCCTTCGACGAAGGCAGGCGAAGCTCGTTCCGGACGCCGTCCACCGTCTCGATCAGCTTGTCGCCCGACAGGGTCACCCGGCCCTGCGACGTCGGGCGGGAGCAAGTCAGCGAGCGGGTGAAGTGGGACTCGGGCGACGTCGTCTGCCACCACGCCATCGGGATGAAGTCGGCCAGCGGGCGCGGGCGGCGCTCCAGGCGGTACTGCGGCTCGCCGTCCCGCAGGACGTCGAAGTCGCCGTGCGGCGCGTCCAGCACCAGGAACTCGCCCTCGGCGTCCGGTTGGCCGTCCACGGCGGACAGCCGCAGCGGGTGCCGGGCGAACCGGCCGAAACCGACGTCCACCAGCCAGTCCTCGGCCAGGGACACGACGATCGCCGCGTGGTCCAGGGGCGGGCCGAGCGTGCCGTCGGCGTGGAAGACCTGCGCCGCGTGCAGTGAAGCGTCGTACCCCAGCGCGCGCAGCAGTGCGACGAACAGGCCGTTCAGCTCGTAGCAGAACCCGCCTCGCCGCCGGTGCACGATCTTGGCGAAGAGGGCGTCCTCGTCCAGCTCGACGGGCTCCCCGAGGTGGCTGCTCAGGTTCTCGAACGGCACCGCGGACAGGTGGCGTTCCTGCAGGTGGCGCAGCGTCGCGAGGTCGGGCGCGGCCGGGCGGGCGACGCCGAGGCGGTCCAGGTACGCGTCGATGTCCATGCCGTCCACTGAAACACCTCGACCGCACTCGAGGTCAAGGGATTTTCACCCGGCGACGAAAACGGGGCCCTCCCCACAAGGAGGGCCCCGCCGACGAGAGAACTCAGCCGAGCAGCAGGCCGTTGCCGCCCGCGACGGCGTTGTCGAAGCGCTTGCTGATCTCGGCCCAGTTGAAGATGTTCCACAGGGCCTTGACGTAGTCCGGCTTCACGTTCTTGTAGTCCAGGTAGAACGCGTGCTCCCAGACGTCGACCAGCAGGATCGGCACGGTCGGCAGGATGAGGTTGTTGTGGTGGTCACGCAGCTGCTGGGTGATCAGCGTCTTGCCGATCGGGTCCCAGGAGAGCGCGCCCCAGCCGTTGCCCTGGATCGTGGTCGAGACGGCGGTGAACTGCGCCTTGAACTTGTCGAAGGAGCCGAACGCCTCGTCGATCGCCGCGGCCAGCTCGCCGGTCGGCTTGTCGCCACCTTCGGGCGACAGGATCTTCCACCACACGACGTGGTTGGCGTGGCCGGCCAGGTTGAAGGCCAGCGTCGTCTCGAGGCCGACGATGTTGCCGAAGTCCCCGGCGTCGCGGGCTTCCGCGATCTTGTCGAGCGTGTCGTTCGCGCCCTTGACGTAGGTCGCGTGGTGCTTGCTGTGGTGCAGCTCGTTGATCTCGCCGGAGATGTGGGGCGCCAGGGCGCTGTAGTCGTAGTCGAGATCGGGGAGCTCGTAGCGGGCCATTGGCCCTCCTTCTGTCTTCGACACAAGTTTCCGGTATCGAACCTAGTAGCACATGCCCCCTTGCGGCGAGCGGGGGCACATGGCCATCACTGCGTGGGACGGCGGCTCTTCAAGTGGCGTACCCGAGGGTCCGACACCCGAAACCGAGCCTGCTACCTGCACCTAAGTGGAGGTCAACGAGCTGTGAGATCGATCATTCAGGCGCGGAACTCGCCGAGCCGCAGCGCCAGTTCGTCGAACACGGCGACGTTGCACTCGAACGCCACCAGTGTCTCCTCGATCACGCGGGCGCGTTCGTCGTCGTCCCAAGGCGCGTTGTCCAGCTTCGCCCGGTACTGGTCGCGGAAGCGAGGGGCGCTGCCGATGCCGTCGAAGTGGTAGAACAGCGCACCCGCCTCGGCGACGTCGTAGTTCTTCTCGAGCGTCCGCCGGATGACCTGGCCGCCGGCGATGTCGCCGAGGTAGCGCGTGTAGTGGTGGGCCACGTACCCGCCGGCCCACGTCGAGGCCTCGCGGATCCGGGCGACGTACTCGCGAGTGGAGGCGAGCGGCGAGATCGTCGCGCGCCAGTCCGGGCCGGCGAGGTGGGCGAGGTCGCGCTCGAGGAGCGGGAGGCGCCGCAGCTCGTCGAAGACGAACTCGCCGCCGACGCCGTCGCCGGCCATCGCGTCGCTGGCCGCCTCGATCGCGCCGTAGATGAAGTAGTACTGGATCGCCAGCTGGGTGTAGCCGTCCCGAGTCAGCTCCCCGCCGAGCAGGGCACGCATGTAGGCCGAGTAGTTCGCCCGGTCGTGGACTTCGAGGGTCGACGCGCGCAAGGTCGCCGAGAAGGGGCGGGCGTCCGTGGTCACCGACATGGGCAGGCCTCCCGGCGATCGATCTGACACGCTGTCAGAAAGATCGTAGGGCAAGAATCGGACTTAGGCCACCCTAAACCGTCGCGCCGACCGCGCGCAGGACGAACCGCACCGCCGCCTCGACGACGTCCGCCAGCTGGTCGGCCGGCCCGTCGACCAGGGTGCGGTTGCCCAGCGCCGCGGTGATCATCGGGATCAGGACGTCCGGGTCCTCGGCCGGCCAGCGGCCCAGGTCGACGCCGCCGGCGAGGATTGCGCGCAGGCGGTCGGTGATCGGGTCGGCGTGGGCGCTGATGCGGCGGTACGCCGCCGGGGCCAGTGCCGATGCCAGCGCCGTGCCTGGGGGCATGTGGTACTCGGCCAGCACGCGCAGCTGCAGCCGGACGAACGTGGCCAGCTGGTCCACCGGATCCGCCTGGGCCTCGACGGCTTCGGTCAGCCGCGTGACGTACTGGGCCGCTTCGTCCTCGACGAACGCGACGAGCAGGCTCTCCTTGTCGGGGAAGTGGTTGTACAGCGCTGTCCGGCCCACCCCGGCTGCCGACGCGACGCCGGCGAGGGTGATCGCGTCGAAGCCGCGCTCGTAGAGCTGCGCGCGCAGGACGTCGAAGACCCGGGACCGCACCTCGCGCCGGTGCGCCTCCAGCGACTCACCGAGAATCTTCGGCATCCGCTCAGGCTAGCGTCAATCGGCCACCGGCCACGTGTGCACCGGTTCGCCCGCCTCGGACAGTTCCAGGTAGCGCCCCAGCATCAGACTGAGCGCCGCCTCGCGGTCCAGGCCGCGTTCCTGGGCGCGCAGGACGTAGTCACGCTGCCAGGTCGCGCCGGTCCGCCGCGCCAGGCACCGGCGCTCGATGATCCCGAGGTAGCGCTCGCGGGCCTCGTCGGAGACGTCGGAGCGGCGCAGGCCCTCGTGGGCCAGCGGCAGCAGCACGCGCAGCGCCAGCTCGTCCGGCGGGATCCAGCCGATGCCCGGCCAGTACAGCTGCCCGTCAAAGCCGCGCCGCGCGCCCGCGTAGAAGTTTTCCTCGGCGGCCTGGAACGACATCTGGCTCCACACCGGGCGTTCCGCCTCGGCCAGCGCGCGCTGGGCGCCGTAGAAGAAGGCCGCGTTCGCCACCGTGTCGACCACCGTCGGGCCGGCCGGCAGCACCCGGTTCTCCACGCGCAGGTGCGGCAGGCCGTCGACGACGTCGTACACCGGGCGGTTCCAGCGCCAGATGGTGCCGTTGTGCATGCGCAGCTCGGTGAGCTTCGGCGCCTGGCCCGCGTCGAGCGCCTCGATCGGGTCTTCGGCGTCGGTTTCCGGGAGCAGGCCGGGGAAGTAGCGGACGTTCTCCTCGAACAGGTCGAAGATGGACGTGATCCAGCGCTCGCCGAACCACACCCGCGGCCGCACGCCCTGGTTCTTCAGCTCCTCCGGCCGGGTGTCGGTCGCCTGCAGGAACAGCGGGATCCGCGTCTCGTGCCACAACGCCTTGCCGAGCAGGAACGGCGAATTCGACGCGAGCGCGATCTGCAGCCCGGCCAGGCACTGCGCCGCGTTCCAGTGCGCGGCGAACTCCTCGGGCGCGACCTGCAGGTGCAGCTGGACGCTGGTGCACGCGGCCTCCGGCAGGATCGACTCCGCGTAGCTGCGCAGCCGTTCGGGCTGCTGGCCCGGCAGCGGCACGCCTTCCATGGCGAGCACCGTGCGTTCGCCGCGGGCGGCGAAGATCTGGTCGTTCAGCGAGGAGTACCGGGTCTTGTTGGTGAGCCACTTCTGGTCGAAGTGCTCGTGCTTCAACGTCGGCAGGATGCCGATCATCGCCAGCGCCGAGCCGGTGTCCCGCGCCTTCGTCGCCGCGGTGTCGAGGTACGCGCGGAGGTCGTCTTCGAGCTGGAGCGCGGAATCGCCGGCCAGCGGCCGCGGCGGGACGTTCAGCTCGATGTTGTGCTGCCCCAGCTCGGTGGTGAACGACGGGTCGTCGAGCGCCTCCAGCACCGCGGTGTTCGTCATCGACGGGCGCAGCTCGCGATCGACGAGGTTCAGCTCGACTTCGAGGCCGATGTTCTTGCGGGGGAACGAAAAACTGCCGTCGGTAAGCATGCGGGCCAGCGTGTCCAGGCAACGCTGAACCTTGCGGCGGTACCGTCCTCGGTCCAGCGTGTTGAACGGCTGAGCCTCGAGGTCCATCCCCATGACCATCCCTGCTTCGTGTCGGCGTGGACTAGGACGTGTTTCAGGCCCCGGCGGACAACCGTTACACAGCCGATGCACCCGGGCTAGCGGCCAAACTGGTGCTCTCCGTCACTGACGGTTAACCGACAGCAAAATGGCCCCGTTCGTACCACATCACGGCGGACGTTCGGACCAGTGAACCCCCCGGCAAGCGGGTGACAGACTGGGCGGATGGGCGTGATCCACATCGACCACTCCGGCGATCCCCGCGTCGACGATTTCCGCGACCTGTCCACTGCGGACCGTCGGCCCGACCGGCCCGGCGGGCGGGGGCTCGTCATCGCCGAAGGCGCCGTCGTGGTGTCCCGGCTGCTGGCGTCCCGCTACCCGGTCCGGGCGCTGCTGGGCGTGCAGCGGCGGTTCGCCGAACTGGCCGGGGACCTGGCCGGGCGCAACGTGCCCCAGTACGTCGCCTCCGCGGAAACCATGGCCGAGGTGGTCGGTTTCCACCTCAACCGCGGGATCCTCGCCGTCGCCGACCGGCCCGCGCCGCTGACGGTGCCCGAAGTCACCGGCGGCACCGGCCCGGTCGCCGTGCTGGAAGGCGTGGGGGACCACGAAAACCTCGGCGCGCTCTTCCGCAACGCGGCCGCGCTCGGCGTCGGCGGCGTCCTGCTCGGCCCCGGCTGTTCCGACCCGCTGTACCGGCGCAGCGTGCGCGTGTCGATGGGACACGTCCTGCGTGTGCCGTTCGGGCACCTGACGGACTGGCCGGGCGGGCTCGACGACCTCCGGGCGCGCGGGTTCGCCGTCGCGGCGTTCACTCCGCGGCCGGGTTCGATCCCGCTGCGCGAACTGCGTGAGCACGCGCCCGGGCGAGTGGCGTTGCTCTTCGGCGCCGAAGGTCCCGGGCTGACCGAGACGGCGCTCGCGGCGGCTGATCATGCCGTCCGGATACCCATGCCGGCGGGAGTCGATTCACTGAACATCGCCACAGCCGCCGCCATTGCCTTCTACGAACTGGCCCGGGACGGCTAGAGTTTTGGTCTCCGAGGCGGAAAGGGGCACCATGGAGCTGCGGATCCGCGGCGAGCGCGCCGTGCTGGCCGGCCCGGGCGGGGAGCACGCGCGCGAGGTGGACCCGCACAAGCTCGCGATCGGTGCCGAACTGGCGCAGGCGCTGCACGAGTGGGCGCGCGTGGCGTCCGCGGTCACCGCCGACCCGGGGGCGGAGGCGGGCGCGGTGGTTTCGCAGCGCGGCCGCCAGCTGGCCGGCCGGCTGGCCTCGGTGATGGGCACGGCCGTGCGGTTCGTGGATCCGGTGACCGGCGTCGACACCGTCGTCGAGCCGCCCCCGCCGTCCACCGAACCCGGCCACCGGTTCGTCCGGGCGGTGCTCGGGCCGCCCGGCCCCCCCGGTGAGCCGACGCCGTGGCTGACCGGGCTGACCGTGTCGGCGTTCATCGCGGCCGTGGTCGTCGTCGCCATGCTGGCGCTGGCCTCGACGCTGGCCCGCGAAACCAGCGGCTGGCTCGCCTTGGCGGCGTCGGTGATCGTGACGGCCGGGATCACCCCGTCGCTGTGGCTGATCCGGCGCACCCCGATCCTGCGCTGGGCCGCCTACGGTGCGGCGGGCGGTGTCGTGATCGCGTGGATCGGCGTGCTGGTGATCGCCTTCTAGCGCAGCCTGGCGTAGGTCACGAGCGTGCCCTGGGCGCTGGTCGCCGTCTGGCTGCGGAAGAAGTAGCCGTGGAACGCGGCGATCTGGCGGATCAGTTCGGGGGAGACGCCGAACTGGCCGGAGAAGAACGTCACGCTGGTGCTGCCGTCGAACTCACCCGCCAGCCAGCCGACGCGCACGGAGCGGGGGAACGCCCGGAGCACCCACAGCAGTGGTGGTACCCCCAGCACGGCGAGGGCGAAGCCGATCACGGCGATGCGGTCATCGCCGGTCAGCGCCGCCGTCGAGAGGCCGCCGACGAAGCACAGCGCGGCCCACCCCGCGGGGGCGAGGAAGCCGGTGAACGACATCCGGAATTTCGGCCTGGGGACCGGCGATCCGCGCCGCAGCAACACGATCCGATCGGTGCTGTCGGCGAATTCCGCGGCGGGGAGCAGCCCCTCGGCACCGGCGATTTCGGCGATCCGGGCCGGGGTCAGCTGCGCGTGCCGGACGCTCACCCACAGCTCGTCGCGGCCGTCGAGGTGGTTGCGCAGCCACTGTTCCCGGTCCGGCGAGCCGGCCGGGACTTCGTAGGACGGCGTGACCCGCGGGGCCGGGGTGCCGAAAACCAGGCCGGGGCGGGTCTTCCGGAACAACAGGTCGAGGGTGTTGCGGGTCGACTCGCACGGGCCGGCGGAGAAGTAGCCGTAGAGCGAAGCGACTTCGCCGAGCAATTCGGCGGACACCGACGGCGGCGGCAGCACGATCACCTGGGCACTGCCGTCGAACGGCTCGTCCAGCCACGGCATACGTGGTGACCGGCCGGCGATCGCCCGGATCAGGAACTGCGCCGCCACCGCGGCGACCAGATAGACGGGGATCAGCACGAGCGGCCACTTCTGCTCGGACGTGGCCGCGACCCAGGTGCCCGCCGTCACCACGGCGATGCCGAGGAGCCCGGCCAGGGTTTGGGCCGTGGTCAGGTCGAGCCGGCGTCCGGCTGTGCGGGGGCGCAGTTCTTCGTCGGGGAGGCCGGTTCGCCGCAGCAGCAGGAGCCGGTCAGTCGCGTCGGCGGCTTCGGCGACCACGGTCATCCCGGCCGCCGCCGCGGCCTTGCCGATTTCGTCGCGGCCGAGCCGCAGTTTTCGCGAACTCGCCCAGAACTGCTCCTGTCCGTGGAGCAGCTTCGCGAGCCGACGGCGGTCTGCCTCCGTGCCCGGCCCGCGGTCGAACGGCGGCGGGAAGAACCCGGGCGCGAACTCGAACCGCAGGGCCTCGGCGTGGCCGGGGGCGGTTTCGCGGTAGCGGCGCGAGTGCGCCGCCTGCCGGATGGTCGTCGGATCGAGGCCCCACTGCGCGGGTGCCACTTCGACCACCGGGGTGCCGCTGAACGCGCGGTACCGCAGCTCGCCGAAGCGGACGAGCCAGGCCTGCTGGTCACGCTGCATGATCGTCCCCTCCCTCAGCGTGACATCGTAGCCTGACGGGATGGAGCAGCTGGACGCTTTGCGGAAGTTGTGCCTCGCCCTGCCGGAGACGACCGAGCGGCTCAGCCACGGCGAGCCGACGTGGTTCGTGCGCGGCAAGAAAACTTTCGTGATGTTCGCCGACCACCACCACGACGACCTGCTCGCCTTCTGGTGCCCGGCGCCCCCGGGGGTGCAGGAGGAATTGGTGCGTACGGAGCCGGAAAGGTTCTTCCGGCCGCCGTACGTCGGGCACCGCGGGTGGCTGGGGGTCCGGCTGGACGTCGACGTCGACTGGCCGGAGATCGACCGGATCGTGCGCGAGGCCTACCGGCTCGTGGCGCCGAAGACGCTCGCCGCGCGGGTTTGAGGCTCAGCCGCGCTGCGAGCGGACCCCGAGCAGCACGTCCTCCCAGGACGGCACGATCGGGTGGTTCTTCTTCGCCTTGGGCCGCGGTTCCGGGACCGCCGCGTCCTCGTCCGGGTCCGCCGGGACACGCGGGATTTCGCGGGTGTCGTCGTCCGGGTCCGGCTCGGCCGACGGCAGCTCGGCGCGCTCCGGCGCCACCGAATCCAGTGTCGGCTGGAACTCCGTCTCGCGGGCCGGCGCCAAGGCGCGGACCGTGCGGGGGGCGCGGTAGGCGTTCGGGTCCAGGAGGACCTCGGCGTTCTCGTCCAGCGCCGTCACCGTGCCGCCGTGCGCGCCCGGCGAGAACGCCCAGTGCGCCCGGTTGTCCGACCGCCCGGCCTTCCAGCGGAGCACCACGACCCAACGGCCGTCGTCGCCCTTCCAGGAGTCCCAGGTGGCCTGCGAGTAGTCGTGGCCACGGACGCCGAAGCTGTGCGCGACGACCTCGCCGAGCGTCTGCACGTCGGGGCCGTCCTCGCGGACGGGGTGGGCGCTCTGCGCCAGCTCGGCGGTCCGGGACCGCTCGAGCAGGACCGGGTAGGCGTAGCGCTCGACGCGCTGCGCCGAGACACCGGCGCCCGCGGCGACCTGCTCGACGGACTCGCCGGCCCGGATGCGCTGCTGGATCTCGCGTGGCCGCATCTGGCTCTCCAACTCGATTTCGATCTGGCCGAGGCGGGTGATGTCACCCCGCGCCGCCGCGCGCAGTCGCTCATCAGCCGGGAGCAGGAAACGAGTACGGCTCGCCGGGTCTTCGAGCACGATGGACTTCCCGTCCTCGTGCAGTCCGACCACTCGCAGCGCCCGCATTGTTCTCGCCTCCCCGATCTTCTTCACCGTTGTGGGTGCCCACGTTAGAACGGCGCGTCGGCTTGACGTGCGAGGCGCGCCGAGTCCGCACCGAACTGCCCACTGTTCATTTTGCGTCTTCTGCATCCTTACTCAGGCTGGTTAGGGGCAAAGGGGTGACACGCCGGGCACGCAAAGTCACGATCGAGTGGATCAAGCAGGCGGCAGCCGGACCGTCACGGTGAGGCCGCCGCGCCGGCCGGGCTGGGCCTCTGCGTAGCCGCCGTGGGCCTGGGCCACCGAACGGACTATCGACAACCCCAGCCCCGCGTTGCGCGTGTCCCCCGTCCGCTCCGCGCCGGCCAAGCGCCGGAACGGCTCGAACAGCGTCGGCACCGCCTCGGGGGGCACCGACGATCCCGAGTTCCGGACCTCCAGGGCCGGGTCGCCGCGGACCTCGACGTACGCCCAGCCGCCCGAAGCGTTGTACGTGATTGCGTTGACCAGCAGGTTCGTCAGGAGCCGCTCGAGGAGCACCGGGTCTCCCGCCACCGTCCGGGGCCGCAGCCGGGTCTCGACCGTCACCCCCGCCGCCGAAGCCTGGGCCGCCGTGGCGCGGACGACCGATGCCGCGATCTCGTCGAGGCGCACCGGTGTCCGCGCGTGCAGCCCGCGGTCGCTGCGGGCCAGGACCAGCAGGCCCTCGATCATCCGCTCGCTGCGCTCGTTGGTGTGCAGCAGGTGCGTCCCGAGCTTGCGCAGCTCCGGCGTCACCTCCGGGTCGGCCATCGCCACCTCGATCAGCGTCCGCTGCACCGCCAGCGGCGTCCGGAGCTCGTGGGACGCGTTCGCGACGAACCGCTTCTGGCTGTCGAACGACTCCGCGAGCCGGTCGAGCATGCCGTCGAACGTGTCCGCCAGCTCCTTCAGCTCGTCCGGTGGTCCTTCGAGGTTGATCCGGCGGTCGAGCTTGCCCGCCTCCAACCTCCGCGCGGCCGAGGTGATGTCGTGCAGCGGCCGCAGCGCGCGGCCCGCCATCAGCCAGCCGAACAACACCGCCAGTGCCGCCGTCGCCACCAGCGCGATCGCCGAGCCGACGAGCAACGTCGACAGCGTCGAGGAGCGGTACTCGTCGAGCGAGCCGCGGATCAGCTGCACCGCGACCCCCGGAGAGCCTCCGATGGCCGTGCCGGCCTGGACGCCGTAGATCGCGTCGGCCGTCCCGATCGTCGTCAGCGCGGCGCGGGTGGGGTCCGGCAGCGTGCTCTGCACCAGCAGGTAGTTGATCACCACGAGCACCAGCCCGGCGAGCAGGAACAGCCCGCCGTACCAGGCGGTGAGCTTCGTCCGGACGGAAAGGCCGTTCACGGCGTGCCGAACCGGTAGCCGGCGCCCGGCACGGTCTCGATCACCGGCGGGTCGCCCAGCTTGCGCCGCAACGTCATCACCGCGACGCGCACCGCGTTGGTGAACGGGTCCGCGTGCTCGTCCCACGCCTTTTCCAGCAGGTCCTCGGCGCTGACCACGGCACCCTCCGCTCGCATGAGCACCTCCAGCACGGCGAACTCCTTCGGCGAGAGCAGCAGGAACCGCCCGTCGCGGGCGGCCTGGTGCCGCGGCAGGTCGAGCACGACGCCGTCGCGTTCCAGCACCGGCGGCAACGCCGGCCGCGCGCGCCGCGACAGGGCTTGGACGCGGGCGACCAGCTCGGCGAACGCGAACGGCTTCGTCAGGTAGTCGTCGGCGCCGAGGCCCAGGCCGGCGACCCGGTCGGTGACGTCGGCGGACGCGGTCAGCATCAGCACCCGCGCCTCGCCGCCCGCCCGGACCACGGCGGCGCAGACGTCGTCGCCGTGCACCTTCGGCAGGTCGCGGTCGAGCACCACGACGTCGTAGCCGTGCACGCCGACGCGTTCCATGGCCTGCTCGCCGTCGTAACAGACGTCGACGGCCATCGAAAAGCGCCGCAGCCCCTCCGCGACCGAGTCGGCCAGCAACCGCTCGTCCTCCACCACCAGCACCCGCACCCGCCCAGTCTGCGCAGGCGGGCCATAAGGACCGCATAAACGACGTCGCTTAGCGCGCCCGAATGCCCCGATCCGTAGACCTGATCTCCCACCGGAAGAAAGGAAGCGAGCCATGCGGACACGGATGGCCGTCGCGGCGATCGGGGCGGCCCTGCTGCTCGGGGGCTGCGGCGCGAAGGCCGACGACGGGTCGAAGGTCGCCTCGATCTCGACGCCACCGAAGTCGGGCGGCCCCGCCGCCGCCGACAACAGCGGCAAGAGCGACCAGGACAAGATGCGGGACTTCGCCAAGTGCATGCGCGAGCACGGCGTCGACATGCCCGACCCGAAGCCGGCCGGCGACGGCGGGGGCATGGCGATCACCTTGGGCGGCAAGGACGGCGACACGGCGAAGCTCGATGGCGCGCAGAACGCGTGCAAGCACCTGATGCCCAACGGCGGCGAGATGAAGCCGCCGAGCGCCGAGGAGCTCGACAAGATGCGCAAGGACGCCAAGTGCATGCGGGACCACGGCGTCGACATGCCCGATCCGGACCCGAGCGGCAAGGGCGGGCTGCGGGCCGGCAAGGTCGGAGACGACCCGAAGAAGTTCGAAGAAGCCGCGAAGGCGTGCGGCATGGGCATCGCCGGGCGCACCGAGGCCGGCAAGTGAACGACGTGACGCACCTCAAGCCCCGCCGCCGCGGCCGGACGCGGTGGTTCATCGCGATCGCCGTCCTGCTCGTGGTGCTGGGCACCGGCTCCGTCGTGATCCTGACGCGGGTGTCGAGCGCGACGCCGGTCAACGAGGCCGCGCCGCCCGCCGTCGAGACCGCGGAGGTGGCCAAGACCGACCTGAGCGAGGAAGAAGAGGCCGACGGCACCCTCGGCTACGGCGACGAGTCGGTCATCGGCGGCCGCAAGCCCGGCACCATCACGTCGCTGCCGGACGCCGGCGCCGTCCTGACCCGCTGCAAGGCGGTGTACGGCGTGGACGCGAAGCCGGTGCCGCTGTTCTACGGCACGCTGCCGTTCTACCGCGACCTCGCCACCGGCGTGGACGACGGTGCCGACGTCAAGCAGCTGGAGGAGAACCTCAAGGCGTGCGGCTTCGGCGGGTTCGGCACGCCGGACAAGAAGTTCACCGCGGCGACGGCGGCCGCGCTGAAGAAGTGGCAGAAGTCCCTCGGCCTGGAGCAGACCGGCGGGTTCGGCCAGGGTGACGTCGTGCTGGCCGCGGGCGAGCTGCGGGTGTCGGCCGTCCAGGCCAGGCTCGGCTCGCCGGCCCAGGGCGAGGTGCTCAAGACGACCGGCACCGTCCGGTCGGTGCAGGTGAAGCTCGACGCGGCCAAGCAGAGCCTCGCCCAGCAGGGCGCGAAGGCGTCGGTGAAGATCAACGGGAAGACGACGCAGGGCACGATCACCGACGTCGGGCGGACCGCCGTCGAAGGCAAGGACCAGGCGGGCCAGGACGACGGCAAGCCGAAGATCACCGTGACCGTCCGGCTCGACGACCCGGCCGCGGCCGGCAGCCTGGACTCGGCCCCGGCCACCGTCCGGTTCACCAAGGACGTCCGCCAGGGCGTGCTCGCGGTCCCGGTCGGCGCGCTGCTCGCCCTCGCCGAGGGCGGGTACGCGGTCGAGGTCGACGAGAACGGGCAACGCCGGCTGATCGCCGTCCAAACCGGGCTGTTCAGCGGCGGGAAGGTCGAGGTCACCGGTACCGGCCTGGCCGAGGGCATGCGGGTGGTGACGACGTCGTGACACCCGTGCTGCGCGTGCACGAGGTCACGCGCACCTACCCCGGCGAGGTCGCCGCGCTCGACGGCGTCTCGCTCTCGCTGGAAGACGGCGAGATGGTGGCGATCGTCGGGCCGTCCGGGTCCGGCAAGTCCACCCTGCTGCACCTGATGGGCACGCTGGACCGGCCGTCGTCGGGCCGGGTGGAGCTGCGCGGCCACGACGTCGCCGCGCTGCCCGACCGGAAGGTCTCGGCGCTGCGGTCGCGCTGGATCGGGTTCGTGTTCCAGCAGTTCTTCCTCGACGAAGGGATGAGTGCGGTGGACAACGTGTGCACCGGCCTGCTCTACGCCGGGGTGCCGCGGCGACGGCGGCGCGCGCGGGCGCTGGCGGCGCTCGACCGGGTCAAGCTCGGGCACCGGGCGTGGCACCGCCCCGGCGAGCTCTCCGGCGGTGAACGCCAGCGCGTCGCGATCGCCAGGGCCGTGGTCAACGACCCGGCGATCCTGCTGGCCGACGAGCCGACCGGCAACCTCGACACCGGCACCGGCGCTTCGGTGCTTTCGCTGCTCGGCGAGCTGTCGACCGGCGGCACCACGATCGTCGTGATCACCCACGACCGCGAGATCGCGGCGGGGATGCCCCGCCGGATCGAGCTGCTCGACGGGCGCCTGCGCCTGGACACCGGCCTGGTGGGTGCGCGATGACCTTGGTGACGCTGCCGGAGCCGGCCCGGCTGAAGCCGCCGGACGTCGTCGCGCTCGGTGCCCACGGCATGCGGACGCGGCCGGTGCGGGCGGTGCTTTCCGCGCTGGGCATCGCGATCGGCGTCGCCGCGATGGTGGCGGTGCTGGCGATCCCGGCGTCCGGCGCGCAGGCCCTGCACGACCGGCTGGCCGCGCTCGGGCCCAACCTCCTCACCGCCGGGCCGGGCCAGACGCTGTTCGGCGACAACGCCACGCTGCCGGACGACGCGGTCGCGATGGCCCGGCGGATCGGGCCGGTGCGCGCGGCCGCCGGCACCGGGACGACGTCGGTGAGTGTCCGTCGCAGCGACAAGATCGCCGCGGACGAGACGTCCGGGCTGGCGGTGTACGCGGCGCGGCCGGACCTGCTCGGCGTGCTGGGCGGCAAGGTCCGGACCGGGGCGTTCCTGGCGACGGGGAACCAGGACTACCCGGTGACGGTGCTCGGCTCCCAGGCGGCGGCCCGGCTGGGCGTCGACCACATCGACCCGGCCCGGCCACCGCAGGTGCTGATCGGGACGCAGTGGTTCACCGTGGTGGGCATCCTCGCGCCGATGCCGCTCGCGCCGGAGATCGAGCGGTCGGCGCTGGTCGGCTGGGACGTCGCGAAGCGGCTGCTGGAGTTCGACGGCCATCCGTCCACGGTGTACGTCCGGGCGGAGGAGTCCCAAGTGGACGGTGTGCGGACGGTGCTGGCGGCGACGCTGAACCCGCAGGCCCCGAACGAGGTCCAGGTGCGGCGCCCGTCGGACGCCCTGGCGGCGCAGAAGCTGACGGACACGACCTACAGCGCGCTGTTCCTCGGGCTCGGCGGCGTCGCGCTGCTGGTCGGCGGGGTCGGGGTGGCGAACACGATGGTGATCTCGGTGCTGGAGCGGCGGCGGGAGATCGGCCTGCGCCGGGCGCTGGGCGCGACGAAACGGCAGATCCGCGGCCAGTTCCTGGCGGAGTCGGTGCTGCTGTCCGGCTTGGGTGGCCTGGCGGGCGTGCTGGCCGGAGTGCTCGTGACGGCGGGGTACGCGCTGAGCCAGGGGTGGCCCGCGGTGCTGCCGACGGGTGCGCTGGCGGGCGGGGTCGGGGTCGCGGCGCTGGTGGGGGCCGTGGCGGGGGCGTACCCCGCGGTGCGGGCGGCGCGGCTCGCGCCCACGCGGGCGCTGGCCTGAACGGACAAGGGTGCACTGGACGCGGGGTGGGAGTTACCCTTCCACCTCGCGTCCAGCAAGTTGGAAGACTTCCCACTGCGTCGGACGGGTGTTGGATGGACCAAAGGGAGCCGATCGAAGGGCGGGGCGGCTGTGCGAATCGAGGCGAACCGGCGTGATCTCCTGCGGTGGCTGGCGACAGCGGGCGCGGGGCTCGCCACCGCCGGGATCGCTCCCGTCGCCTTCGCGCAGGAGGCCGCCGCCGCCGGGACGGATGTCGTGGTCGTCAGCGGGGCCACCGTCGTCGACGGCACCGACGGCCCGGCGCGGCCGGACTTCGCCGTCGTGCTGGTCGGCGACCGGATCGCCTGGGTCGGCCCCGCCGCCGAGGTGCCGCTGGGCGGGACCGCCCGGATCGTCGACGGCCGCGGCCGCTACCTCGTACCCGGCCTGTGGGACATGCACGCCCACGGCATCGACTACGAAGACCTCTGGCCGCCGCTGTTCCTGGCCAACGGCGTCACCGGCATCCGCGAGATGCAGGGCTACGACGAGAACCGGATCACCCGCGACAAGATCGACCGCGGCGAGCTGCTCGGCCCGCGGGTGGTGCTGGCCAGCTCGATCCTCGACGGCCCGGTGTCCCTGCTCGGCCCGCCGATCACCAAGGTCGCGAACGCCGAGGAGGCGCGGGCCGCGGTCCGGACCGCCGTCGCCCAGCGCTCGAACTTCGTGAAGGTGTACTTCTACCTGCCGAAAGACGCCTTCGCCGCGATCGCGGACGAGTGCCGCCGCCAGGGCCTGCCCTTCGTCGGGCACTGGCCCTACCGGCTTCGCCTGCTCGACGCGGCCATGTCCGGGCAGCGCAGTTTCGAGCACCTCTTCGGGCTGCCGATCGCCACGTCGAGCTGCCGGGACGAGTTCCTCGCCCGGCTCGACGCGACGCCGTTCGACCCGCAGGCCCCGCGTGACTTCTTCAACCTGGCCCGCGAACTCGACCGGCAGGCCGCGCAGGCCTACGACCCGGCCGCGGCGGCCCGCCACTTCGCCGGGCTCAACGCCTCGGGCAGCCGGCTGAGCCCGACCTTCGCGGTCAACCGGGTCATTTCCCGGCCGGCCGGCACGTTCGCGCACGATCCGCGCAACAAGTACATCCCGCGGGAGATCCTCGACGTCTGGGCCGACCGGCTGCCGCTGTTCGCGCCGGTCACCCCCGAGCAGATCGCCCAGCAGGAGGTCTACTTCCACGCGCAGCTGCGGCTCGTCGGGGAGGCGCACCGCGCCGGGGTCGGCATCCTCGGCGGCACCGACTGCCAGAACCCGTACGTCTACCCGGGGTTCAGCCTCCACGACGAGCTCGACTTCCTCGTCGAGGCCGGGCTCGGCCCGCGGCAGGCGCTGCAGGCGGTGACCCGCGACGCGGCCGCGTTCCTCGGCCGGGCGGACTCGGCCGGGACCATCGAACCCGGCAAGGTCGCCGACCTGGTGCTGCTCGACGCCGACCCGCTCGCCGACATCCGCGCGGTCCGCCGGATCGACACCGTCGTCACCGCCGGCCGCGTCCTCGACCGGATCACGCTCGACCGGATGCTCGCCGACGCCGAAAGCGCCGCGAACCGGCCCGCCGAGATGGTGGGCGCCCGGTCGGAGCGCTTGCCACTGCACGGCTGCTGCTGAGCGCCCGGTACTGCGGCGCGGTAAACCCGCGGATCGGGTAACTACGCAAAACGCTCGGCTGGGACAGCCCAGCCGAGCGTTTCGGTCACCGAGTCTTCGGTACAGCGGGTGGTCAGCCGAGCCGCTCGACCACGTACTCGATGGCCTGCGTCAGCTTGGTGACGTCGTCCGGGTCGATGGCCGGGAACAGGCCGACGCGCAGCTGGTTGCGGCCCAGCTTCCGGTACGGCTCGGTGTCGACGATCCCGTTGGCGCGCAGCACCTTCGCGACCGCGGCGGCGTCGACCTCGTCGCTGAAGTCGACCGTGCCGACGACCTGGGAGCGCAGCTCGGGGTCCTTCACGAACGGCGTCGTGTAGCTCGTCTTCTCGGCCCACTCGTACAGCCGCGACGACGAGTCCTTCGTGCGCGAAGTCGTCCAGGCGAGACCGCCCTGGCCGTTCATCCACTCGATCTGCTCGGCGAGCAGGAACAGGGTGGCCACGGCCGGGGTGTTGTACGTCTGGTCCTTACGGGAGTTGTCCAGCGCGGTGGTCAGCGACAGGAACTCGGGGATCCAGCGGTCGCCGCCGCCGATCTCGCCGATCCGCTCGACCGCGGCCGGGGAGGCCAGCGCGATCCAGAGCCCGCCGTCCGCGGCGAAGGACTTCTGCGGCGCGAAGTAGTAGACGTCGAAGTCCTCGGCCTTGACCGGGAGACCGCCGGCGCCGGAGGTGGCGTCGATCGCGACCAGCGCGCCGTCGCTGCCTTCGGGGCGGCGGACCGGGACGGCGACACCGGTGGACGTCTCGTTGTGCGCCCAGCCGACCAGGTCGGCGCCGGCTTCGTAGGCGATGTCCGGCGCGCTGCCCGGCTCGGCCTTGACCACGATCGGGTCGGCCAGGAACGGCGCGCCCTTGGTCACGGTCGCGAACTTCGAGGAGAACTCGCCGTAGGTGAAGTGCTGCGCGCGCTCGCGGACCAGGCCGAAGGCGGCCGCGTCCCAGAACGCCGTGGTGCCGCCGTTGCCGAGGATCACCTCGTAGCCCTCGGGCAGGGAGAACAGCTCGGACAGACCCGCCCGCACGCGCCCGACGAGGGACTTGACCGGCTTCTGCCGGTGCGACGTGCCGAGGTAGGTGGAGCCGGACTCCGCCAGCGCACTCAGCTGCTCGGCGCGGACCTTCGACGGGCCGCAGCCGAAGCGGCCGTCGGCCGGCTTGAGGTCGGCGGGAATGGTCAACTCAGCGTCGGTCATGCGGCCAGTCTCTCAGGTCGGGACGCGGCTGGTGAAGGTGGGATTCGCCGTTCCGGGAAGTGGGACGCCGGCCGGAAACCCGCTCGCCGGCCGCGCGGCCGGTCGGTAGTTTCCCCGGCGAGGGGGAGACGGACATGACCGAAGATCGATGGCGGCCGCGCTGGTGGCTGTTCGTGAGCTGGGGCGCCGTCGTCGTGGTGCACCTGGCCGCGAGCGGCGGCTGGACCACGACGACGACCGTGCTGGCGCCGATCGCGCTCGCGGTCACCCTGGTGCTCGTGTTCGTCCGGCGGCTGCCGTGGTGGCTCACCGGCGACGCCCGCCCGGAGGGCCGTCGCGGAGTGTTGCGGGCGCTGGTGCTGGTGGCGTGGTTCCTGACGGCGGCGGCGATCGCCGCCGGGCTGGTGACGCACCCGCCGCACGGTGCCGACATCGTGAACGCCGGGGCGTTCGTCGCGCTCTTCGCCGGCGCCTCGGTGTACGGCCTGACCCGGTTGCTGCCGAAGCGGCCGCCGACGCGGCGGACGGCTCTGCGGCGGCGGCTCGCGTTCGCCACCGCCTCGGTCTGGTCGGTCGCCGTCTTCGCGCTCGCGGCCGAGGTCGCGGCCATCGTCGTGACCGGTGGCTGGCTGCCGTGGTTCCTGCCGGTGCCGGGCCTGGTCGCCGTGCTCGCGCTCGCCCTGTGGCGCGCGGACCTCGCCCTCCCGGCGCGGCACTTCGCGAGCGGCACCTGGACACCGGTCGCGGCCGCGGCGTTCGACGTGCGGGCGGGCGAGCCGGTCGACGGCTGGGCGGTGCTGCCCGGGGACCACCGGATCCGCTTCCACCTGCCCGTGGTCCCGGCCGACATCGCCGCCGAGCTGCGGGACCGGCGGCGGCTCTGGCTGGCGGGCCTGCCCCTGGAGGACCTCGTCACCGGCCTTCCGGACGGCGACAGCTACGTCGTGGGGCTGATCGGCGTACGCCGCGTTGGGGGTAAAAACACGGTGACCCGCGCGCCCGGGCCGCCGGTAGCGTCCCGGGCGTGACGACTGTGCAGCAGAGGTTCGCGGTGCCGCCCGATGTGCTGTGGAACGTGCTCCCGGCCGGGGTCGCGGCGATCGGCGGTCAGCAGCCGGTCTACGACGGCCCGCGGGGATTCGCCACCTGCCGCACCGGGATGTCGCTCCTGAGCTGGGGCCAGCACATCAACGTGACGGTGTCGCCGTCCGAGGGCGGCTCGACGCTCACGATCATGACGGTGCTGAAGCTCGGCGTCTGGGACTGGGGCGAGGGCAAGCGCATCGCCAACCGCTTCGCCGCCGCCGTCGCGTACGCGGCCGGCACCGCCGCCCTGACCTGAGGGTCCCGCTCGCCACCCTGGGGGTGCGAGCGGGACCCGTCCCTTGTCAGCGCCAGTCTTCGACGCCGCCGGGCACCGGCGCGGCCGGGTCGTACGGCGTGCGGGTGAAGACGAACGTCGCCAGGTCCAGGTGGGTGGCGACGCCGTCGGCGTCCCGGCCCACCTCGAGCGTCTCGCCGGCGTAGTAACCGTCGAGGCCGACGTAGGTGTCCTCGCCGGTGGCGCGGAAGCGCGAGCCGCGGCCGGCGCCTTCGACCGGCGCGAGCAGCAGCAGCCCGTCGCCTTGGACGCGCAGGTGGTACGGCGTCGGGCCCCAGTGCCAGAGCCCGGTCAGCGCGAGCAGCGCGGGGTCGGCCGGCGACGGCAGCCACTCGGCGGGCAGCCGCGGCTCCAGCTCGTCGGTCATGGTGATGAGGTCCAGGCAGAGCTGCGTGATGCCGACGCCGGCCGTCGAGTTGACGAGCACGAGCGCGCCGGTCTGCGCGGCCGGGTCGACCAGCGTCACGGCGAGGAACCCGGGCATCGAGCCGGTGTGGCCGGCGAACCGGCGGCCCTGGTGCCGCACGAGCATCAGGCCGAGCCCGAACCCGGTCGTCCAGACGTCGGTGTCGTCGACGGTCACCATGGTCCGCATCTCGGCGACCGTCTCCGGCGCGAGCACGCCGCCGGTTTCGCCGCCGAGGAACGCCGTCCAGCGGCCGAGGTCCTTCGCCGTCGACCACAGCTGCCCGGCGGGGGCCATCGCGCCGGCGTCCGGGCTCGGTTCCGGCAGCAGGACGTCGGCGAAGGGGTGCACGGCGAAGCCGTCGGCGTGCGCGCCGACCGGGTGCGGGGTGGTGCGGGTCATCCCGAGCGGGCCGAGGACCTCTTCGTCGAGCACGGAGAGCCAGCCCTTGCCGCGGTGGCGGGCGAGGAGCTCGCCGAGGACGCCGTAGCCGACGTTCGAGTAGTGGAACCGCGCGCCCGGCCGGTGCTTGGTCGCGCCCTCGGCGAGGCTGCCGACCAGCGCGTCCCAGTCGGCGCCCGGGGTCCGCTCCCACCAGGAGCCGGGCGATTCGGACGTCAGGCCGGAGGTGTGGGACAGCAGCTGGGCGACGGTCGCGGCCCCGAACGGCGTGCCCGGGACGTGCTTTTCGAGCGGGTCGTTGAGGTCGAGGAGGCCTTCGTCGCGCAGCCGCATGACGGCGGTGGCCACGAGGGTCTTGGTGATCGAGCCCAGCCGGTACTGGGTGTCGGTACCGGGTGTCTCACCGCCGACGCGCCCCCGGCCACCGGACCAGACGATCTCCCCGTCCCGCACGACGGCGGCGACCAGCGACGGAGCCCGGCAGCCGGCCTGCTCGTGGGCGATCCGGCGGAGCAGGGCGAGTTCGGTCGAGGCAAGCATGGAGGCATTCTGCCGCGCTCCCCCTCCCGAAGCAGGCCCCGGCCCGTGCAGGAGAGGTCGACACGCGTGATTGAAGGGCCGACACGCGTGATTGGGGGGTCGACACGGCGGGTGTCCTGGCTGGGGCCGTGTCGGCTTGCCAATCACGCGTGTCGGCTGCCTGATCACGCGTGTCGACCGTTCCAGCACGGCGGCCGGGGTCAGCCGAGGAGGTTTCGGGCCATTGCGGTGGTGACCGCGGCTGTGCGGTCCGAGACGCCGAGCTTGCCGAAGACGCGGAGCAGGTGGGTCTTCACCGTGGCCTCGCTGATGTGCAGGGCGCGGCCGATGTCGGCGTTCGTGCCGCCCTTCGCGACCAGCCGGAGGACCTCCACCTCGCGGGCCGACAGCGGCTGCGGTTCCGGGTTGCGGACGCGGTTGACCAGCTTGCCCGCCACCGACGGCGCCAGCACCGTCTCCCCGCGCGCCGCCGCGCGGATCGCGTTCGCCAGCTCCGCGCGGGACGCGTCCTTCAGCAGGTAGCCCGACGCGCCGGCCTCCACCGCGCGCAGGATGTCGGCGTCCGTCTCGTACGTCGTGAGCACGACGATCCGCCGGCCGGGCTGCTCGCGCAGGATCCGCTTGGTCGCGCCGACGCCGTCGAGGCCGGGCATCCGCAGGTCCATCAGCACGACGTCGGGGACGGCGACCCGGTCGAGCGCGACGGCTTCGTCGCCCGAACCCGCTTCTCCGACGACCGTGAGGTCCGGCTCCGCCTCGAGCATGCCGCGGAGGCCTTCGCGGACGACGGGGTGGTCGTCGACGAGCATGACGCGGATCAAGCCGGCACCTCCAGGGTGAGTTCGGTGCCGCTGGGGCCACTCCGGACACTCAGTCTGCCACCGACCTGCTCGGCCCGGGACCGCATCCCGCGCAACCCGAAACCCGGGGCGTGGTCCGGGTCGAAGCCGGCGCCGTCGTCGCGCACCGACAGCCGCACCGAACCGTCCACAGCGGACAGCCGCACCGACACCGCCGACGCGGCCGCGTGCCGGCGCACATTGTTCAGCGCTTCTTGAGCGCCCCGCAGCAGGACCACCTCGCCCGCCATGCCGAGTGCGGGCAGCGGACCGTCCACTTCGTACCGGACCACGACGTCGGACGAATCGGCCAGGCGGTCGGCCTGGCGCCGGACGGCGTCCACCAGCGAGCCGGCCGCGAGGTCCGCCGGGGCCAGCGCGGCGACCATCGCCCGGGCCTCGGTCAGGTTGTCGCGCGCAGTACGGGCGGCCAGCTCCGCGTGCCGCCGGGCCGCGGCCGGGTCGGTGTCCAATTCGGACTCGATGGCCTGGGCCAGGGTGACGATGCTGGTGAACCCCTGCGCGAGGGTGTCGTGGATCTCCCGCGCGAGCCGTTCGCGCTCGGCCGCGGTGCCCGCCTCCCGGGAGAGCCGGGCGACTTCCGCCTGGCTCTCCTCGAGCTTCGCGATCAGGTCCGCGCGGCCCTTGCTCTCGTCGATGACGTGCCCGATGAACTTGCCGCACAGCACGCCGAAGACGACCAGGATCGCCGTCATCGGCAGCATGATGTGCAGCGTCGGGCCCTTGAACCCGTCGTTGACGACGGCCGCCGCGGGGTTGAGCAGGATCGCCACCGTGGTCAGGACCGCCGCCGGCCGGAATTCGAGCGTCGAGAACAGCAGCGGGCACGCCATGAACAGGATGAAGCCGGACGTGCCCTCGGCGACCATGGCGGTCCCGACCAGCGCCAGCACCACGAAGGCGAAAACCCACCGCTGGAACGCGGGCGAGTCGTCGTCCCGGACGAGCCGGCGGCCCCACAGCAGGTAACTCAGCGCGAGCGCGGTGAGCGCCCCGGCCGCGACCGCGGTCCGCGCCGGGTCGGCGTCGTCGAGGATCACCAGCAGGGTCGTGGCCAGGTACGCCACCGCGAAGAGGATCTCCCAGAGCCAGTTGAACCGGTCCCAGGCGTCCTTCACTTCGTGTCGGTCCACCGGAAGGTCAGCCGCGCCAGCACCGCTCCCGCCACGCACCAGATCGCCAGCACCAGCGCCACCCGCGGCAGTTCCCATGTCCCGGCCATCTCCATCCTCACGGCGCCGTCCGGCAGGAAGACCGACCGGAAACCCTGGCAGATCCACTTCAGCGGGAAGAACGACGCGATGTCCACCATAACTTTCGGCAGGTGCGTGATCGGCGAGACGAACACCCCGGAGATGAACTGCAGCACCAGGTACAGCATCTGCACGATGGCGACCGCGCCGTTGGTGGACCTCGCGAGCGAGCTGACCGCGATCCCGAGCAGGGTGCACGAGACGATGCCGAGCGCGAACACCCACAGCAGCGTCAGCCACTTCGCCGGGTCGGACGGCAGCTCCAGCCCGAACAGCAGCACGGCGACCCCGGCCATCAGCACCGTCTGGGCCAGGCTGGACACCGCGACCAGCGCCATCTTGCCGATGAAGTACGACGCCGGTGGCATCGGCGTGCCGCGCAGGCGCTTGAGGGCCCCGGTTTCCCGGTCGGCCGTGACGCCGGTCGCGATGCTGTTGAACGACGTCGACACGATGCCGGAGCCGATCATCCCGGCGGCCAGCAGCTGGCCGGACGTGACGCCGTCGAGCGCCGTCGGACCGTCCAGGATGGACCCGAGCAGGATCATCAGCACCGCGGGCAGGGAGAAGGTGAAAACCACCTGTTCCTTGTTCCGGAAGAACTGCCGCAGCTCGGTGCCGCCGCGCGCCAGCCCGAGGGACAGCGGGCCTGGGAGGGCCACAGCCGCTTTTCGGGGGTTCCGGGTGGCGGAGCCCCCGGCCTGGGGCGAAGCCCCGGATGTCCCAGTGGTCATGCCTTGTCTCCGATCAGGTCGAGGTAGATGTCCTCCAGGCTCGGCCTGGTCACGGTCAGCCCGGTGAGCTCCCTACCGCCGGCAGAGAGCTCGGTGACGAGCTTGGTCGGGTACGCGGTCCGTTCGACGTGCTCACCGCGTTCGTCGACCCAGCGCACGGTGGCCTCGGCGGCCGCCCGGCCGCCCAGGTTCCGCGGCGTGTCCTGGGCGACGATCTCGCCGCGCGCGATCACCGCGACGCGGTCGGCGAGCGCTTCGGCCTCGTCGAGGTAGTGCGTGGTGAGCAGGATGGTGGTGCCCTCGGCGGCGAGGTCGCTGATCAGCGCCCAGAACTGCCGCCGCGCCTCGGGGTCGAAGCCGGTGGTCGGCTCGTCGAGGAAGAGCAGCTCGGGGCGTCCGATGATGCCGAGCGCGACGTCGACGCGGCGGCGCTGCCCGCCGGAGAGCGCCTTGATCCGCGTCCCGGCCTTCTCGGTGAGCCCGACCTTCTCGATCACCTCGTCGGGATCACGCGGGTCGGGGTAGTACTTCGCGAAGTGCCGGACGGTCTCGGCGACGTTCAGCTCGGCGGCGTCGGTCGCCGTCTGCAGGACGATGCCGAGCCGGGCGCGCCAGGCGCGCCCGGCCTTGCCGGGATCCTCGCCGAGCACGGTGACCTCGCCGGCCGTCCGCCGCCGGTGTCCTTCGAGGATCTCGACGGTCGTGGTCTTGCCGGCGCCGTTCGGGCCGAGCAGGGAGAACACCTCGCCCTGGGCGATCTCCAGATCGAGCCCGGCCACCGCGAGGTGACCGGGGTACTGCTTGCGCAGGCCGCGCACGCTGACTGCTGTGGTCATGCTCGAAGCTTGGTCGTCCGGGCCGCCGGATCCGACCAACAGCCGACTGAATCCGGCTGTCCACCGATCGGTGGACACGGGCGCTTGGTTTCCCGTGGAACCACGAAAACGCTGTCATACCGGCAAAAATCCGAACATCCGCGCGCGCGGAACCGCCGCGCGGGTGAACCCACTATTGACAACTTGTCTAACATGACAGAATGTCTCACAAGTGGGTGACCGCCAGCGACGGTGTCCGCCTCTCCGTGACCGTCGACGGCCGGAGTGACGGGCCGACGGTCGTGCTCGTGCACGGCTACCCGGACAACAGCTCGATGTGGAGCGGGGTGGCCGCCGGGCTGACCGGGGAACACCGCGTCGTCACCTACGACGTTCGCGGGGCCGGACAGTCGGACAAGCCGCCGGGACGCGCGTCCTACCGGCTGGACCAGCTGGCCGACGACCTGCGTGCCGTCGTCGACGAGGTGCAGCCCACCGGCAAGGTGCACCTGGTCGCCCACGACTGGGGCTCGATCCAGACCTGGCACGCCGTCACCGGGGAGGGCCTGCGCGGGCGGATCGCCTCCTACACGTCCCTCTCCGGGCCGAGCCTCGACCACGCCGGCGCGTGGTTCCGCGCCCAGCTGCGCCGCCCGACGCCGAAGCGGCTCAAGAACGCGCTGAACCAGTTCCTGCACTCGTGGTACATCCTGGCCTTCCAGGTGCCGTTCGTCCCGGACCTGCTGTGGCGCACCGGCTTGCTGGGCAAGCAGATCCAGCGCATGGAGCCGGACGCGGCACCGCCGGAGAAGTCCGACGGCCTGCACGGTCTCCAGCTCTACCGCGCCAACATGTTCACCCGGCTGTCCCGGCCCGCACCCCGGCCCGCCGACATCCCGGTGCAGGTGCTGGCGCCGACCGGTGACGCCTACGTGACGACGCCGCTGCAGACCGAGGTCGCCCGCTGGGTGCCCGACCTGCGGATCCGCCGGATCGTCGGGACGCACTGGGTGACCAGGGCGCGGCCGGACGTGGTGGCCGCGGCGGCCGCCGAGCTGATCGACTACGCCGAAACCGGCACCGAAAGCCGCGGGCTGCGCCGGGCCCGCGCCGGCGCCGGGCCCTTCGCGCACAAGCTCGTCGTCGTCACCGGGGCGGGCAGCGGGATCGGCCGCGCCACCGCGCTGGCCTTCGCCGGCCAGGGCGCCGACGTCGTCATCACCGACATTGACGCGGCCAGTGCCGGGGAAACCCTGAAGCTGCTGGGAGAGCACGGCCTCGCCGAGTACACAGTGGACTCCGCGGACGGCGACGCCGTGCACCGCTTCGCCGAGCGGGTCCGCGCCGAGCACGGGGTGCCCGACATCGTGGTGAACAACGCCGGGATCGGGATGTCCGGGCCCTTCCTCGACACGTCGGTCGAGGACTGGGAGCGTGTCATCGACGTCAACCTCTGGGGCGTGATCCACGGCTGCCGCGCGTTCGCGCCCATGCTCGCCGAGCGCGCCGAAGGCGGCCAGATCGTCAACCTCGCTTCGGCGGCCGCGTACCTGCCGTCGAAGATCCTCTCCGCCTACGCGACGACGAAGTCCGCCGTGCTGACGCTGAGCGTCTGCCTGCGGGCCGAGCTGGCCGCGCACCACATCGGCGTCACGGCGGTGTGCCCGGGCATCGTCAAGACGAACATCACCGGCACGACGACGTTCGTCGGGGTGTCCGAAGAGGAACAACGCCGGCGTCAGAAGGAAAGCACGAAGCTGTACGCGCGTCGCGGGTTCGGGCCTGAAGGCGTCGCGCGGGACATCCTGCGTGCGGTGGAAAAGGACCTCGCGATCGCACCGTCCACTCCGGAGGCGAAGGCCGCGTTGGTCCTTTCGCGACTGACACCCGGCCTGCTCCGCAAAGCCGCGAAGCTGGACCTGACGCCGTGAGCCGGCCGCGGCGGATGTCGCCGCAGGCCCGCCGCGACGACCTGATCCGCGCCGCGCTCGACCTGTTCGGCTCGCGCGCGCCCGAACTGGTCACCGTCGACGACATCGTCGCGCGCGCCGAGGTTTCGCGGCCGTTGTTCTACCGGTACTTCTCGAGCCTGCGCGACCTGCAGGTCGAGGCCCTCCGCACGGTCACCGACGGGCTGATCGACGGCTTGGCCGGGCTCGAAGAAGGCCCGCCGGAGGTGCGGCTGCGCGCGGCCGTCCGCGGCCTGATCGACGTCGCCGACCACTACCGCGCGGGGTACATCGCCCTGCTGCGCAGCGGTTCGGTGATCGCGACGTCCGAGACGGACGCGGCGATCGACGAAGTCCGCAACCGCGCGGTGGCCCTGATCCTGGACGCCCTCGGCGTCGAAGCTCCTTCGCCGCTGCTTTCGCTGACCCTGCGCTGCTGGACGGCCGTCGTCGAGGGCGCGCTGCTGAGCTGGCTGCAGGAACGCAGCGTCGCGCGCGAAGACCTCGACACCTGGCTGGTCGACCAGCTCACGGCCATGCTCGAAGCCACCGCGAAACACGAACCGGCCGGCGCCGCGGAGGCACCGGCCGGTTCGTGAACGAGCGTCAGTGCTTGGTGACGAGCTCCCAGCCCTCGACGTCCTCGGGGGTGCGCGGCGCCGGGCCGACGTACTTGGCCGACGGCCGCACCAGACGCCCGGTCCGCTTCTGCTCCAGGATGTGCGCGGCCCAGCCGGCGGTGCGGGCCGAGCTGAACATCGCGGGCATCATGTGCGGCGGGACCTGCGCGAAGTCCAGGATGACCGCGGCCCAGAACTCGACGTTGGTCTCGATCGGGTGATCCGGACGCCGCTCGCGCAGCTCCTTCAGCGCCGCCTGCTCCAGCGCGGCGGCCGCCTCGTAGCGGGTCGCGTCCAGCTCCCGGCAGGTCCGGCGCAGCACGCGCGCCCGCGGGTCCTCGGCGCGGTAGACGCGGTGGCCGAAGCCCATCAGGCGTTCCTTGCGGTCGAGGATGCCCTTGACCAGGCCCGCGGGGTCGCCGGTGCGCTCGACCTCTTCGATCATCGGCAGCACGCGCGCCGGGGCACCGCCGTGCAGCGGGCCCGACATCGCGCCGATGGCGCCGGACATCGCCGCCGCCACGTCCGCGCCGGTGGACGCGATGACGCGGGCGGTGAAGGTCGAGGCGTTGAGGCCGTGCTCCGCGGCCGACACCCAGTAGGCGTCCAGGGCCTTGACGTGCGCCGGGTCCGGCTCGCCGCGCCAGCGGATCAGGAACCGCTCGGTGATGGAGTGGGCCTCGTCGACCCGGGTCTGCGGCACCGCGGGCTGCCCGATGCCGCGCGCCGACTGGGCGACGTAGGACAGCGCCATCACCGAGGCGCGGGCCAGCTGCTCGCGGGCCTCTTCGTCGGTGATGTCGAGCAGCGGGCGGTACCCCCAGATCGGGGCGAGCATGGCCAGTGCGGCCTGGACGTCCACCCGGACGTCACCGGTGTGCACCGGCAGCGGGAACGGCTCGGCGGGTGGCAGGCCGTGACCGAACCGGCCGTCCACGAGGAGGCCCCAGACGTCGCCGAAGGTCACCTTGCCGGCGAGGTCTTCGATGTCGACGCCGCGGTAGCGCAGGGCACCGCCGTCCCGGTCGGGTTCGGCGATTTCGGTGTGGAAGGCGACGACGCCTTCCAGGCCCGGTCGGAAGCCGTCGTCGGGTTGGCCGGACGGCTGTGGCTTGCTGATCGTGGAGGTAGTCACTGTTTCGCGGAACCTTTCGGTGCGCTTTTTCCCCGGCTGGTTGGTGCTGGTCGCGCGGTTGGGAGGAAGCGCACTGAACGCGCGCCATATCGCACGGATGGATAGACCTTGCTCTCTTGACCGGCCACTGGCAATCGAAAGATGTGGTGGTTTCGGTCACGATTACGAGAACGATTCAGTCACCGAACCTCGCGGGCCGGAGAATTTCTCGCCACGGAGTGTGACGAAGCCCAGGTAAATCCTGTGTTTCCGAACCAGGCGCCGCCGCGTTTCGGGTGATAGACCTAGCGGATGCACCTCAGCCCGCAGGAGCGCGACAAGCTGCTCATCCACGTGGCGGCCGACGTCGCGCGGAAGCGGCTGGACCGCGGCGTCCGGCTCAACTACCCCGAGGCGGTCGCGCTCATCACCGACCACGTCCTCGAAGGCGCCCGCGACGGCCGCACGGTCAGTGACCTGGTGGCCAGCGGCCGGAGCGTGCTCTCCCGTGCGCAGGTGCTGGACGGCGTGCCCGAAATGGTCGACTCCGTGCAGGTCGAGGCCACGTTCCCGGACGGCACGAAGCTCGTCACCGTGCACGACCCGATCGTGTGACCCACCCGTCGTGAGTGGTAAGGCGGGTTCTAACCCGCCTTACCACTCACGACCCCACCCGGAGGACAGGAGCTGCATGCGCCCTGGCGAGATCATTCCCGGCGACGAGCCGGTCGAGCTGAACCCCGGCCGCGCGCGCGTCCGGCTGCTGGTGCGGAACCTCGGCGACCGGCCGGTGCAGGTCGGCTCGCACTACCACTTCGCGGCCGTGAACCCGGGCCTCGAGTTCGACCGGGACGCCGCCCGCGGCCACCGGCTCGACGTGCCCGCCGGGACGTCGGTGCGGTTCGAACCCGGCGTGGAACGGGAAGTCGATCTCGTTCCCCTGGCCGGGGCTCGCCGCGTCCCCGGGCTGCGGTCCGAATTCGCGGGGGAGTTCTGAAATGCCGCAGATCGACCGCGAGCGTTACGCCGAGCTGTTCGGCCCGACCACCGGCGACCGGATCCGGCTCGCCGACACCGACCTGCTGATCGAGGTCACCGAAGACCGCTCGATGGGCCCCGGCGGCTCGGGCGACGAGGTGCTCTTCGGCGGCGGCAAGGTCATCCGCGAGTCCATGGGCCAGGGGATGGCGACCCGGGCCGAGGGCGCGCCCGACCTGATCATCACCGGCGCGGTGATCCTCGACCACTGGGGCGTCGTCAAGGCCGACGTCGGCGTGCGCGACGGCCGGATCGTCGGCATCGGCAAGGCCGGCAACCCGGACACGATGGACGGCGTCGACGCAGGCCTGGTCATCGGGCCGTCCACCGAGGTGCTGTCCGGCAACGGCAAGATCCTCACCGCGGGCGGCATCGACTGCCACGTCCACTTCATCTGCCCGCAGCTGGTCGACACCGCGCTGGCCGCCGGGCTGACCACTTTGGTCGGTGGCGGCACCGGCCCGAACGAGGGCACCAAGGCCACGACCGTCACGCCCGGCGCGTGGAACCTCGGCCGGATGCTGTCCGCCATGGACGGTTACCCGGTGAACGTCCTGTTGCTGGGCAAGGGGAACACCGTCCGGCACGAGGCGCTGCGCGAGCAGCTGGCGGCGGGCGCGGGCGGGTTCAAGCTCCACGAGGACTGGGGCACCACCCCGGCGGCGATCGACGCCTGCCTGACCGTCGCCGACGAAGCCGGCGTCCAGGTGGCCATCCACACGGACACGCTGAACGAGGCCGGCTTCCTGGAATCCACTGTGGACGCCATCGGCGGCCGCTCGATCAACGCGTACCACACCGAAGGGGCCGGCGGCGGGCACGCGCCGGACATCATCCAGGTCGTCTCGCTGCCGAACGTGCTGCCGTCGTCGACCAACCCGACCCGCCCGCACACGGCCAACACCCTCGACGAGCACCTCGACATGCTGGTGGTCTGCCACCACCTCAACCCGTCGGTGCCCGAGGACCTCGCCTTCGCCGAGAGCCGGATCCGGCCGACCACGATCGCCGCCGAGGACGTGCTGCACGACATGGGCGCGATCTCGATGATGAGCTCCGACTCGCAGGCGATGGGCCGGATCGGCGAGGTGATCATCCGGACCTGGCAGACCGCGCACGTGATGAAACGCCGTCGCGGCGCGCTGCCGGGCGACGGCTCGGCCGACAACCTGCGCGCACGTCGCTATGTCGCCAAATACACGATCAACCCGGCCATCGCGCACGGCATGGAGACCGAGATCGGCTCGGTCGAGGTCGGCAAGCTCGCGGACCTGGTGCTGTGGGAGCCGAAGTTCTTCGGCGTCCGCCCGCACGTGGTGCTCAAGGGGGGCTTCCCGGCGTGGGCGGCGATGGGCGACGCGAACGCGTCCATCCCGACGCCGCAGCCGGTCATGGCGCGCCCCATGTTCGGGGCGAACATCGGGGCGGCACTGAGCCTGCACTTCGTCGCACCGTCCGCTTTGGACAGCGGCTTGCGCGAGACCTTCGGCATCACCCGGCCGCTGGTCGCGGTGTCGAACATGCGCGCGCGGACGAAGGCGGACATGGTGCTCAACGACACGACGCCGGACGTCCGCGTCGAGCCGGACAGCTTCGCGGTGCACGTCGACGGCGAGCTGGTCGAACCGCAGCCGGTGACGGAGCTGCCGATGGCGCAAAGGTACTTCCTCTTCTGATGGACCTCTCGGCGCTGATCCTCGCGGACTCCCGCTTCCCCGGCGGCGGGCACGTCCACAGTGGCGGGTTGGAGGAAGTCGTCTCCCGCCGCCTGGTGACGTCGGTTCGCGACCTGCCGGGATTCCTTTCCGGACGGTTGCGGACGGCGGGATTCCTGGCAGCGGTTTTCGCCGCTGCTTCGGCACATGCCGCCGCGCGTTCTGTCCCACCTGGACATTGGTCGCGGTTGGACGCCGAGCTGGACGCGCGGACGCCGTCACTCGCTCAGCGAGAAGCTTCGCGGGCGCAGGGGCGAGGGACCGCACGAGCCGGGCGGATCGCTTGGCCTTCTCCCGTCCTGGATTCGCTGCTGACCGAGACGCCACGGCCGCACCATTCGATCGTGCTGGGCGCGCTTTCCGGCGTCGCGGGTGGTTCGCCGGATGACGCCGCGATGGCGGCCGCGTACCTGTCGGTCAGCGGGCCGGCGAGTGCCGCGGTGCGGTTGCTGGGGCTGGACCCCTTCGCCGTCAATGCCGTTGTCGCGCGGCTGGATCTGCGTTCGGTTTGTTCGGACGCGGCCGCCGTGGCGGGTGACGACCCGGCGGCGCTGCCGTCGCCGGGGTCGCCCGCGTTGGATCTGTTCGCCGAGGCCCACGCCCGGCACCACCAGGAAGAGGTGCGTCTCTTTGCCAGCTGAAGGCCACGGCCACGGGCACTTCCACGAGGTCAACTTCGACCCGGCGGCCGCCGAACCCGACCACTACGACGCGGCGCCCACCGCGGGCCGCGCGTACCGGATCGGCATCGGCGGCCCGGTGGGTTCGGGCAAGACGGCGCTCACCGCGGCGCTCTGCCGCGCGCTGGGTGACGAGATCAACCTCGCCGTCGTCACGAACGACATCTACACGACCGAGGACGCGGACTTCCTGCGCCGCGCGGGAGTGCTGGACCCGGAGCGGATCGAGGCGGTGCAGACCGGTGCCTGCCCGCACACCGCGATCCGCGACGACATCACCGCGAACCTCGACGCCGTCGAACGGCTCGAGGAAAAGTTCCCGGACCTGGACCTGGTCATCATCGAGAGCGGCGGGGACAACCTGACGGCGGTGTTCAGCCGCGGCCTGGCGGACAGCCAGATCTTCGTGGTCGACGTGGCGGGCGGCGACAAGGTGCCGCGCAAGGGCGGCCCCGGCGTCACGACGGCGGACCTGCTGGTGATCAACAAGATCGACATCGCCCACCTGGTCGGCGCGGACATGGCCGTGATGACGTCGGACGCGCACCGCATGCGGGGCTCGCTGCCGGTGATCACGCAGTCGCTTGTGGACACTCCGGACGCGCCCGACGTGGCCGGCTGGGTCCGTTCCCTGCTGTGAAGGCCCACGCCCGGTTGACCGCGTGCTTCGACGGCTCGCGCACGGTGTTGCGCGAGCTGCGTTCGATGGCGCCGCTGACGCTGTTCCCGCGCCGGCGTTCCGGGGCGACGGCGGTGGTGCACCTGGTCAACTCGGCGACTTCCCCCTTGGGCGGCGACGACCTGCTGCTGTCCATCCACGTCGGGCCGGGGGCCGCGCTGCGCCTTTCCGGCGTCGCGGCGACGCTGGCTCTGCCCGGCCTGCACGGCGAGGAATCGTTGTCCACTGTGGACGTTGTCGTGGAGCCAGGTGGGTCGCTGGAGTACCTGCCCGAGCCCACGGTGGTCACCGCACGCGCTCGGCACCGAGCGGTTTTCCGGGCTTCGCTGGCGTCGGATGCCTATCTGCACACGCGGGAGGTGCTGGTGCTGGGGCGGGCCGGGGAAAGGCCGGGTTCGCTGACGACTTCGTTGTCGGTCACGCGGGGTTCGGTGCCGGTGCTGCGCCAGACGCTTTCGGTGGGGGATGCGGGGTTGGACGGGAGCCTGGCCGTGCTGGCGGGGCGCCGGGTGCTGGCCACGGACCTGGTGGTCGGCGGGCCCGAGGAGCCGGCCGCTTCGGGTGAGTGGTGGTCGCGGAGCCCGCTCGCCGCCGGTGGCTCCCTGGTGACTTCCCTGGCTCCGGACGCCGTCACGGCGATGAAGGGGCTGGCGGAGGCGGGAGCCGAGGCGTTCTGAGCAGCCCCCGTTTTCCACGCTACCGGGAGGGACCGACGGTTTCGGGTGCCCGAGTCCGTGAAGGCCACCTTGCAGGAGCCCCGCGAGGTGGCCTTCACGGCTTTTCCGCGACCGTGGGCGGCCCCCTGCGCCGCCCGCCGGGGTCAGAACTTCGTGCCCAGCCAGGTCATCGCCACCGGGCCGCCGATCGAGACGCCGCCGATGTGTTCCAGCAGCGGGAACTCCTGCCACGTCACCGCCGCGCCCAGGGACCGCCAGCGGTCGCGCAACGCCGTTCCGACGCTGAACGGGATCAGCTCGTCCAGCGTCCCGTGGTACAGGTACACCGGCGGCTTCGGCGCGGTCGTGCCCAGGTAGTTCTCCGCCAGCCGGGCCTGCCAGTGCGGCTCGTGGATCGGGTCCGGCACCGTGACGAAGTCCCGCAGGTGCGCGAACGGTGCCGCCGCCCCCAGCTCGATCGTGCACGCCTTCGACACCCGGGCCACCGCCTCGCGGCCGCGGTCGTTGAGGATCGAGGCGAACGGCACGTCGGGGTACGCCGCCGCGAAGCCGGTGGCCGCGCCGAGGACCAGGCCGAACGCCGCGCCGCCGTCGTTGGCGGCGAACACCGCGTTCAGGTCCGCCGGAACCCCGCCCGCCGCGACTCCGACCACGTTCAGCGAAGGCGCGTACGTGGCCTGCAGTTCGGCCGCCCACGCCGCGGCTTGGCCGCCCTGCGAGTAGCCGAACACGCCCACCGGGCCGGCCGGGGACAGCCCGGCGCCGGTCACCCGGGAAGCGGCCCGCGCCGCGTCGAGCACCGCCCGGCCTTCGGACTGCCCGACCGCGTACGTGTGCGGTCCCGGCGTGCCGAGCCCTTCGTAGTCGGTGACGACGACGGCCCAGCCCTGCGTCAACGCCTGCGCGAGCAGCGCGCTTTCGTTCTCGACGCCGTGGGCCAGGAGGTTCGAGGGCGCGCACTGGTCGCCGAGGCCGTGCGTGCCCACCGCGTACGTGATCAGGGGCCGCGGGCCGCCGCGCGTCCACGGTGCCGGGGGCACCAGCAGCGTGCCGGAGACGGCGTTCGGTTCGCCGGTCGCCGAGGTCGAGCGGTAGACGAGGTGCCAGGCCTTGACGGGCGCCGGGAAGGGGCCGACGAACACCGTTGTCGGCCGCTGTTCGAGGAGGACGCCCGGGTCCGCGTGCGCCGAAGGGGCGGCTGTCACGAACAGGAGCGCGACGGCGACCAGTAACCGACGAAGCATCGTTGCCTCCGGTGTTTGGTAATCAAGGTTTTCACAATTTAGCCGCACCCGGTAGGATCCGGCAATCCCTCAGAAGGAGGAGACACCCGTTGGCTCGCACGTACGGCGGCGTCGCACCCGAACAACGTCGCGCCGACCGCCGCGAGCGGCTGCTCACGGCCGGCCTCGAACTGTTCACCACCACCGGCTTCCGGCAGACGAAGATCACCGAGGTCTGCGCTCGCGCCGGCGTGTCGACGCGGAACTTCTACGAGGAGTTCACCGGGAAGGAGGACGTGCTGCGCACCCTCCACGACCGGATCAACAGCCTGGCGCTGGAGCACGTCACCGCCGCGCTCGACAAGGTCGCCGAGGCCGACGCCATGACCCGGATCGCCACGCTGCTCGACGTCTTCATCGACACGGTGACCGTGGACCCCCGGCTCCCGCGGCTCAACTACGTCGAAGCCGTCGGCGTCAGCGCGGAGCTCGAGGAGCAGCACCAGGTGTGGGTCGACCGCTGGGCGACCTTCATCGAGACGGAGGCGCGGCACGCGGCCGAGCGCGGCGCCGCGCCCGATCGCGACTACCGGCTGACGGCGATCGCCCTGGTCGGCGCGGCCACCGGGCTGCTGCGCGAGTGGCAGGCGCACGAGCCGCCGCTGCCGGTGGAGGACGTCGGCGCGGAGCTGCGCGCGCTGATGCTGGCGGCCATCATGCGGCCCGCAAAAATTTCGGAGATCCCAGGCAACCCCGGCGCACCCTCCGGCGTGGAACAGGCGAGCCGGGAGGGGGATCCGGGGGGACGCCGGCTCGCGTGAGGGCCCTTTCCCGGCAGCGGATTCCGGGAAAGGGCCCTCACGGACATCACGTGGTGCGGGCCGTCGGCAGGCCGAGCGCGACCGGGCCGGTCGTCTGGCACATGTCGTGGCAGGTGTTGTCGAGCGTGCAGCAGAGCGAGCAGATCGGGCCGTCCTGCTTCGCGCAGTCGGCGACGTCCGGCAGTTCGTACGGGTCGCCGCAGGCCGAGCAGGTGTGCGTGGCACGCAGATCGACGTCGGCGTCCGGGCCGGCGACCGTGTTCGGCCGGGCCAGGTAGTACTTGCCGCGGGTCGCCACCGCCAGGACCGGCACCAGCGCGACCGCGATGACCAGCGCGAGCACCGGGCTGAACGCGGCCAGGAACGGCCCGAACGCGCCGAAGTACGCCGTGATCGACACCGCCGACGCGACCACCATCGCGCCGAACCCGACCGGGTTGATCTTGTGCAGGTAGGCCCGCTTGAACTCGATGTAGCGCGGCGAGAGGCCCAGCGGCTTGGCGATCACCAGGTCGGCGCAGACGGCGCCGATCCACGCGATGGCGACGTTCGAGTAGAAACCGAGGATCTTGTTCAGGAAGCCGAACGCGCCGAACTCCATCAGCGCGAGCGCGATCCCGCAGTTGACCAGCACGTACCAGACCCGGCCGGGGTGCTTGTGCAGCACGCGGGAGAAGAAGTTCGCGAACGACAGCGAGCCGGAGTAGGCGTTCGTCGTGTTGATCTTGATCTGCGAGACGACGACGAACAGCGCGGCGAACGTCAGCGCCACCGGCCCGAGGGCGGGTTTCACCGCTTCCAGGTAGGGCGCGATCGGCTCGAGCGCGTGCGTCTTCCCGACGACACCGAGGGCGAGGAACGCCAGCAGCGCGCCGCCGATCTGCTTCGCGGCCCCGAGGATCACCCAGCCGGGTCCGGCGGCGAGCACGGCGGCCCACCACGACCGCTTGTTCTCCGCCGTTTTCTCGGGCATGAACCGCAGGTAGTCGGCCTGTTCGCCGATCTGCCCGATCAGCGACAGCGCGACGCCCATGCCGAGGCCGAACCCGATCGCGGAGAACCCGGAGCCGGTGCCCTCGGTGCCGCCGAAGTGCGCGAACTCGGCGAACTTGCCGGGCTCCCGGACCAGCACGACGACGAACGGCAGCACCAGCCCGGCGAGCCACAGCGGCTGCGTCCAGGTCTGCATCTTCGCCACCGCGCCCATGCCGTAGAGGGCGAAGGGCAGCACGATGAGCGTCGCCAGCAGGTAGCCGATGGGCAGCGGGATGCCGAGGGCGAGTTCGAACGCCTGGCCCATGATCGAGCCTTCGAGCGAGAAGAAGATGACGGTGAAGCTCGCGTACACGAGCGACGTCAGCGTCGACCCGAAGTAGCCGAAGCCGGCTCCGCGGGTCAGCAGGTCCATGTCCACTCCGGACTTCGCGCAGGCGGCCGCGATGGGCACGCCGGTGACGAAGATGACGACGGCCGCGGCGAGGATCGCCAGGACGCCGGAGGTGAAGCCGTAGGAGAGCACGATGCTGGCGCCGATCGCGAAGTCGGCGAGGTAGGCGATCCCGCCCAGCGCCGTCGTCGCGACGACGAACGGGGACCATTTCCGGAACGAATGGGCGGCGAAGCGCAGTGAGTAGTCCTCGCGGTTCTCGTTCGCCGCGAGCGGGGCGTACTGGCGTTTCGGCTGGGAGCTTTCTTCGGCTTCTTCGGCGCTGGACAGGATCTCGGTCATGCCTGCCTCCGGGGGTGGTGGGGAACGCGCCGAAGGTAGGTGCTCGCTGTATCGATCCTGGTCCGGCGGGTAACGCGGGGGTTACAGCTTGTTGTCCTGTGGTTACGGGCAGGTGGCGCGGACGAGGTGGCGGGTGTCACCGTTCAGTGGGTTCCGCTGCCGCTCTTGAGGCCCTAACGTGCGCAGGAGCCGAAGTGACAGCTGCCCCGACCGGGTACGGAGGTTTGGCGATGATGCCGGAGATCGAGGACCAGGTGGAAGACGCCGTAGTGCGCCTGCCGGGAATGCGCGTCGCCTACGACGGCGCGGCGTTCGACGAATCCGCGCTGGCGGCCACCTGGACCGACCAGTTGCAAGGGTGGCTGAACCAGGCCGTGGCCGCCGGCATCGCCGAACCGAACGCGATGGTGCTGGCGACGGCGGACGCCGAAGGCCGCCCGTCGTCCCGGACGGTGTTGTGCAAGGGCCTCGACGACCGCGGCGTGGTGTTCTACACGAACTACACGTCCTCGAAGAGCCACGACCTGACGGCGACGCGGTACGCGTCGGTGACGTTCCCCTGGTACGCGCTCCACCGCCAGGTCCACGTCCGCGGCGAGGTCGAGAAGGTCGGCGTCAAGGAGACGGCGGAGTACTGGGCCCAGCGCCCGCGCGGCTCGCAGCTGGGTGCGTGGGCGTCGCCGCAGTCCCGCGTGGTGGACGGCCGCCGGGCGCTGGAGAACGCGCTGCACGGAATCGAGCGGCGGTTCGCGGACGTCGAGCAGATCCCGGCCCCACCGCACTGGGGCGGCTGGCGGATCCGCCCGGACCTGGTGGAGTTCTGGCAGGGCCGCGAAGACCGCATGCACGACCGGCTGCGGTACGTCCGCAACGACGACGGGTGGAACATCGAGCGCGTGGCGCCGTGATCTCGACGCCCTGAGGTTGCGGTCTGCGCAACCTCAGGGCCGCTCACGGGCGACATAAATCACGCGACCCCGGATAGTTAGCCCGGCTAAGCTGATGTGTCGTGACTGGTGAACCGGGGACCCTGCCGCCCCGCTCGGGCTTGCGCAAGGTCCTCGGACGCATCATCGTCGACACGCGGCCGCTCAAGATCCCGGCCTTCCGGCGGCTCTGGCTGTCCACTGTGGTCACCGCCGTCGGGACCCAGCTGACCGCCGTCGCCGTGCCCAAGCAGGTCTTCGACCTCACCGGGTCCTCCGCCTACGTCGGCCTCACCGGGCTCGTCGCCCTCGTGCCCCTGCTGATCTTCGGGCTCTGGGGCGGCGCCGTCGCCGATGCCGTCGATCGGCGGAAGCTGCTCTTCGTCACCAACGTCGGCGTCGCGATCACCTCCGCCCTCCTCTGGCTGCAAGCCTTCGCGAACTTCGGCTCCGTCTGGCTCGTGCTCGGCCTGCTCGCGGTCAACCAGGCGTTCTTCGCGATCAACATGCCCACCCGCGGTGCCGTCGTCGCGCGGCTCGTGCCCGCCGAACTGCTGCCGTCCGCGAACGCCCTCAACAGCACCATGTCCACCTTCGGCGCCGTCTTCGGGCCGCTGCTCGCGGGTGCGCTGATCCCCGTCCTCGGCCTCTCCACCCTCTACCTGATCGACGTCGTCGCCCTGACGATCACCCTCCTCGCCGTCTGGCGGCTGCCGTCGATCCCGCCGCTCAACGGCCCCTCGCGCCGCGCCGGGCTGCGGGACGTCGTCGACGGCTTCCGGTACCTGGCCGGGCAGAAGATCCTGCTGGCGTCCTTCGTCGCCGACATCATCGCCATGGTCTTCGGGATGCCGCGGGCGCTGATCCCGGAGATGGCCGAGCGGACCTTCGGCGACCCGCCCGGCGGCGGCCCCGCCCTCGGCTGGCTCTACGCCGCCCTGCCGCTGGGGGCGATGCTGATCGGGCTCTTCTCCGGCTGGCTGACGCGCATCCACCGCCAAGGCGTCGCGGTCGTCGTCGCGATCTGCGCGTGGGGTGCCGCCGTGGCCGCGTTCGGGCTCGCGCACTCGCTGTGGCTCGCCGTCGTCTTCATGGCCCTGGCCGGCGCCGCGGACATGGTCAGCGCCGTCTACCGGATGGCGATCCTGCAGGTCGCGACCACCGACGAGATGCGCGGCCGGCTCCAGGGCGTCTTCACGGTCGTCGTCGCCGGCGGTCCGCGGATCGCCGACCTCACGCACGGCTGGGGCGCCGCCGCGTTCGGCACCACGGTCGCGGCGAGCGCCGGCGGCCTGCTGGTCATCGTGCTGGTCTGCGCGTCGATGTTCCTGCTCCCGGCCTTCTGGCGATACCAGGCGCCCACGACGTAGGCCGATCGGGTTAGGGTGCGAACATGCGTACCCTTGTTGTCGCTTTTGTCGCTTTAGCCGCGTTGACTGCCTGCTCCTCCGGGGACGAACCGTCGAAGGCCCCGTCGTCCTCCGCGGCCCCGAAGCCGAAGCCGGCGCCGAGTACGAACGCCGCCGCCGGGGCGCTCGACCCGTGCAAGCTGCTGCCCGCGGAGGCCGTGTCGAAGGCGCTGTTCCTCGACAACCTCACCGCGGTCCCGGGCCCGGTCCAGGACAACGCGGCCAGCGGCGGCAAGGCGCGCACCTGCGAGTACCAGCACAACGGCACGACCGCGGGCGCGCTCGCGGTGACCCGCTACGAGGGCAAGCAGGGCAAGCCCGCCGAGATGCTGGCGTCGATCAAGAAGGCGAAGCCGGGCGCGCAGGACGTCCCGGGCTTCCCGGACGGCGCGGTCTACTACGTCGACGGCCAGAAGGCGGCGACCCTCGTCTCGGCCGAACTGGTGGCGGGCACGCCGGTCCTGGTCAACTACTCCGGCCCGGCGAAGATGACGCCGGAGCAGATCGCGCCGCTCGTCAAGCAGGCCCTCGCGGCGAGCTGATCAAGCCCGGCCGGCGAGTTGCCGCTCGCGCCGGCCGCGTGCGGGGCCGGCCGACCCCGCACGCCGGCCGGATCACCGGCGCAGCGCGGCCAGCTCGACCGGGCTGTGTGCCGAAAACACCGTGACCTCGTCCTGGTGGGTCCGCGCCAGCTCGTGCAGCCGCGCCAGGTTCTCCAGCCTCGGCCCGCGCAGCGTCTGGACGATGTTCTGGAACGCCGTCAGGCCCGGTGGGCAGTGCGGGGCCACCGGGTCCAGCTGGCCGTGGAAGAAATAGGCGTCGCCGGCGTGCAGGAGCCAGCCGTCGCCGGTGTCGACGGCCACGCCCGTGTGGCCGCGCGTGTGTCCCGTGAGCGGGATCAGCAGGATCTCCTCCGGCAGGCCCTTCAACGACCGGACCGCCTCGAAGCCGAACCACGGCTCGCCCGGCTCGTCGTACGTGCTCCACAGCGGGCGGTGCGCGAACTGCGCCGCGCGGTAGCGGTTCTTCTCCGCCGCGTTCGCCGGGGACGTCGCCGCCCGGTGCTCCTCGGCGCGGACGTGCACGACGGCGTTGGGGAAGTCGGCGAGGCCGCCCGCGTGGTCGACGTCGAGGTGGGTCATCACGATGTGGCGGACGTCCGCCGGGTCGAGGCCGAGGGCCTTGATCTGCGCGACCGCCGTCTCGGCGGCCACGGGCTTGGCACCGACCATCGCCATGAACGGCCGGCCGAGCCACTCGCCCGGGCGGGCCACGCCTTCGCTGCCGAACCCGGTGTCGACCAGCACCAGGCCGTCGCCGGTCTCGATCAGCAGGCAGTGGGCGACCAGCTCCGCCCGCCGCAGCAGGCCGGGCTCCCCGTCGAGCAGCTTGCCACCCGCCGGGCGCATCGATCCGCAGTTCAGGTGGTGCACCTTCATACGCTGCTCCTGGTGCTCAGCCGGAGGAATTCGGTCTCGTCGTGCGCGGCGAAGACGGTGACCTCCGCGCCGTGCTCCTGAACAAGCTGACGCAGGCGGCGGTGATTGTCCAGCCGGGCGCGCGGCACCGTCTCCATGTGACCTTCGAACCACTTCAGGCCCGGCGGGCAGTGCGGGGCGGTGGGATCGACCTGCCCGTGGAAGAAGTACGAGTCGCCGGCGTTGAGCAGCCAGCCGTGTCCGGTGTCGACGGCGACCCCGGCGTGCCCGCGCGTGTGCCCCGACAGCGGGACCAGCAGGATCCCCGGCGGCAGGCCGTCGAGCTGCCGGACGGCGCCGAAGCCGAACCACGGTTCGCCGCTGTCCGCATAGGACGTCCACTGTGGACCGTGAGCGAACTGGATTCGGCGGTAGCGGCCGCGTTCGGCGGCGTCGCGCGGCTCGGTGAACGCCCGCAGCTCTTCGGCGTAGACGTGCACGCGTGCCCACGGGAAGTCGATCAGCCCGCCCGCGTGGTCGAGGTCGAGGTGGGTCAGCACGATGTCCCGGACGTCGGCGGGGTCGAAGCCCAGCGCGCGGATCTGCGCGATCGCCGTCTGCGCCGGGTCCGGGACGGGGTTGGACTGGCGGACGAACCCGGCGCCCAGCCAGGCGGTCCGGTCGACCGCGGCCGGCGTGCCCATGCCCGTCTCGACGAGCACGAGACCGGTGTCGGTCTCGAGCAGCAGGCAGTGGCAGACCATCGTGGCGCGCCGGAACACGCCCGGCCGGCCGTCGATCAGCTTTCCGCCCAGGGGGCGCATGGTGCCGCAGTTCAGGTGGTGGACACGCATCAGGCGAACTCCCGGTCGAGGGTGGTGTGCAGGTGGGTGGCGACCGCGCGCAGCGGCGCGAGGTCGCGGCGGGTGCGGGCCAGCAGCAGCCCGCCTTCGATGGTGGCGAGCACGATGGTGGCGAGCTCGTCGGCGCGCTCGGCCGAAAGTCCTTGTCCGGCCAAGTAATCCGTGAAGATCGTGTGCCACGACGAGTACCCGTCGGCGCAGGCTTCGCGGATCGGCTCGCTCGCCGCGGCGGCGTCCAGCGCGACCGTCGCGAGGGGGCACCCCCGTCGGAAGTCCGATCCGGTGAGGAAACCCGCGAGCGCGTCGACCGCGCGGTCGATCCCGGTCGCGGGGTCGGGAGCGTCCTCGAGGATGGCTTCGAGGAGAGCGCCCGTGCGCTCGCTCGACAGCCGGACGGCTTCGGTGGCGAGCTGCTCCTTGCCGCCGGGGAAGTGGAAGTAGAGCGACCCCTTCGGGGCGCCGCCCGCCGTGGTCAGCTGGGTCAGGCCGGTGGCGTGGTAACCCTGGGTCTGGAACAGGTCGGCGGCGGTGTCGAGCATCCGCTGCCGCGTGTCGGTGCGGCGAACCATGACCGAACCGTAGCGCAAACTATGACGACCGGTCTAGTGACTTCGCGGATCGGTAAGGTCGTCCGCATGGGCAACCCGACCGGTCAGCAGTTCGAGATCACCCGCGGCAACGCGCGCGCCGTCGTCACCGAAATCGGTGCCGGGCTGCGCGCCTTCGAAGTCGGCGGCGTGCCGTACGTCGAGGAGTTCCCCGAAGACGCGAAGCCGCCGATGGGGGCCGGGCAGGTGCTGCTGCCCTGGCCGAACCGCACCAAGGGCGGCCGGTGGACGTTCCAGGGAGAGACCCAGCAGCTCGACATCACCGAGGAGGCGCGCGGCAACGCCATCCACGGCCTGACCCGCCACCTCGAGTGGGAGCTGCTGGAGCACGCCGAATCGTCGGTCACCCTGGCCGTCGACGTCGAGGTGCAGCCGGGCTGGCCGGTGCCGCTACGAGCGACCGTCACTTACGAGGTCGCGCCGCGCGAACTGACCATCACCCACGAGATCCGCAACGAAGGCGAGCAGCCGATCGGCGTCGGCGTCGGCACGCACCCGTACTTCCGGATCGGCGACGTCCCGACCGACGAGCTGACGCTGACGCTGCCCGCGAGCCGGGTCCGGCCGTCCCGGCCCGACGAGCAGATGCCGTACGCCGAGGAGCAGGACGTCGAGGGCACGGAGTACGACTTCCGCGCCGGCCGCGGGCTGGCGGGCGTCAACCTGGACACGGCGTTCGGCGGTCTCGCGACGGCCGAGGACGGCAAGCACCACATCGTCCTGAGCCACGACGGGCAGGAACTGCTGGTCTGGACCGGCCCCGACTTCCGCTGGGCGCAGGTGTTCACCCCGGACGACCTGGTCGGCCGCGGCCGGGCGGTCGCGATCGAGCCGATGACCTGCCCGGCCGACGCGCTCAACACGGGCACCGACCTGATCGAGCTGGCGCCGTCGGCGTCGTGGTCGGGCAGCTGGGGCGTCCGGGTCCGGTGACGCCGCTTCGCCTGGGCGTCGCCGACGCGGGTGAAGTGCTGACGCTGCAACGCGCCGCGTACGTGACCGAGGCGCGCGCCCACGGCGACCTGGACCTGCCGCCGCTGCTGGAGACCCTGGACGAGACCCGGGCGGCGCTGATCGGGCTGTCCTGGGGCGTCCGGGAAGCGGGACGCCTGGTGGCGTCGGTGCGGCTGACGGTGACCGGGCCGGTCGGCGTGATCGGGCGCCTGGTCGTCGCCCCGGACCGGCAGGGAGCCGGGCTCGGCGGCGGGCTGCTGCGGTTCGCGGAGTCGGCGGCGCCGGCGGAGGTGACGGTGTTCCGGCTCTTCACCGGCTCGAAGAGCGTGGGGCCGTTGCACCTGTACGCCAAGCACGGCTACCGCGAGACGCACCGGACACCCGAGAACAACCACGAGCTCGTGCACTTGGAGAAGGCCCGCGTGCACGCCCCCGGACGAGTTCGTTAGCGTGGCGAACTATGGCGAAGGCAATTGTCGGGGGCTATGTCGTCCCCATCGACGGTGATCCCATCGACGGCGGCACGGTCCTGATCGACGGCGGCAAGATCGTCGCGGTCGGCACCGAGGCCGACGTCGACATCCCGGAGGACGCCGAACTGGTCGACGCGGCCGGCACCTGGGTGCTGCCCGGCTTCATCGACGCCCACGCGCACCTCGGGGTGCACGAGGAGGGCGAGGGCTGGTCCGGCAACGACACCAACGAGATGACCGACCCGAACGGCGCCCGCTTCCGCGCCGTCGACGGCATCGACCCCTACGAGCCCGGCTTCGACGACGCGCTCGCGGGCGGCGTCACGAGCGTCGTCATCAAGCCCGGGTCGGGCAACCCGATCGGCGGCCAGACGATCGGCGTGAAGACGTGGGGCCGCAGCATCCTGGACATGATCTTCGCGGAGCACGTCAGCGTGAAGAGCGCGCTGGGCGAAAACCCGAAGCGCGTGTACGGCGAGAAGAAGCAGACGCCGTCGACGCGCCTGGGGGTCGCGGCGATCCTGCGCGAGGCGTTCACCAAGGCCCGCAACTACCAGGCGAAGCGCGCGCACGCGGAGTCCGAGGGCAAGCCGCACGAAGTCGACCTGACGCTGGAGACGCTGTCGAAGGTCCTCGACGGCGAGCTGTTCTGGGACCAGCACGTCCACCGCGCCGACGACATCGTGACGGCGATCCGGCTGGCCGACGAGTTCGGCTACAAGCTGGTGATCAACCACGGCACCGAAGGCCACCTGATCGCGGACCTGCTGGCTTCCCGCGAGGTTCCGGTGATCCTCGGCCCGCTGTTCACCACGAAGTCCAAGGTCGAGCTGCGCAACCGCACCCTGCGCTCGGCCGGCATCCTGGCCCGCGCGGGCGTGAAGATCGCGATCACCACCGACCACCCGGTGATCCCGATCAACTTCCTGGTGTACCAGGCGGCCCTCGCGGTGAAGGACGGCCTCGACCCGGCGACGGCGCTGCGTTCGCTGACCGTCAACCCGGCGTCGATGCTGGACCTCGACGGGCAGATCGGCTCGCTGAAGCCGGGCCTGGACGCCGATGTGGTGCTGTGGTCGGGCGACCCGCTGGACGTGATGAACCGCGCGCTGCGCGTCTTCGTCCGCGGTGACGAGGTGTACCACTTCGACGAGTCACTGGGCGAGGGTGTGTCCAAGGACCGCCGGTACCGGGAGACGCGCTGAGACTCGGGTGGCACGCCGGTAACCGGGCGGTTCCGGCGTGCTGCCCGTCTGTTCGGGCCGTTCAGCCCAAGCGAGGCTTGCGCTGAACGGCGCAGCACCGGGCAGTCGTTCCGGCCCCTTTGGGCGGCCTCGCGGTCCTTGCGCGCGTCCCCGCGACCTCTCACTCTGGGGCGAAGGGGAGTAAGGGAGGCGCGGCGTGCGGGACCACCAGCAACCTCCCGCATCGCGGGTCGAAGCGGCGCCGAAACCGATGAAGCCGGCCCGGCGAGGCTCGGAGCTGTTGTACCTCCAGCGCGCAGCGGGGAATCGCGCGACCGCCGACCTGGTAGTGGCGCAACGGTTCGGCGGTGGCCTGGCGACGGCGATGCCGGCACCCCAGCTGGCCGGGGCGATGACCGTGACGGGCATCGTCGGGAGCGTCGAAGGTGCCGCGCTGGTGAGCGTGGTGGTCGACGGTGCCGCCGGGGTCGCGGCCGGCGCGGCGGCGGTGGCGACGAGCCCGGTGGTGCTGATCGGGCTGGCCGTCATCGGCACCGGCGTGCTGATCTACCTGGCGGCGCAGGACTGGCAGCGCTACAGCCAGGCCGCGGCGGCTCCGGCCGCCGCGCCCCGGCCGAGATTGCCGGACGAAGCGACGATTCCCCGAGCCGCCGCACGGCCGTCTGCGTTGACGCCGGGGAACCTGGTGGGTCCGTTCGCTGCGACGCTGGCCGGCGGCATCACGGCGACGCAGATCCGGCAGCACATCGTGGTGCGTGAGCGGACGCGCGGGCAGAACTGCGTCCCCCCGAACCCGGCGCCCCTGGTGGCCTGGGTCCTCACCCGGGCGATGGCCGACCTGCCGGACAACCTGCGGCGGTTCTGGTCGCACCGGTCAGGGGTGCCGCAGACGACCATGGCTGTCCGGCGTGATCGGCGCAGGTTCCTGCGTGAGCTTCGCCGGGCGATGAACTGCGCGATGGTGGCGGCCAAGTGCGACGGCGAAATCGTCGGGTTCGCGCAGGGGAACAAGTACGTCGACGAACGCAGGCACGCCGAGGAGTTCGCGCTCGACGAGATCAAGGTGCAATTGCGCCCGCGTAGCCGCGCCGAGCTGACCGGGGGGACGTTGCTCAGCGTGTGCGAGCAGGTCCCGTGCAACGGCCAGTACGCAGGCAAGAACTGTGACCGGTTGCTGCGCCAGTACTGGAACGGGAAGTCCCACGGCGGCGCGGTGACCGGATTGGCGACCGGGTGGCCGCCGGGCTACGACGCAGGGGCCAACGCGGTGTACAACACTGCGTGGGAGAACCTGTACCAGCGGTCGATGTCGGCGGCGATGCGCGTTCCGCTGCTGTGAGCCGCGGCTACGCGGTCTTCAGCTCCCGGACGGTTCCGGCGTGCTGCCCGTCTGTTCAGGTGAGCAGCGCGTTCAAGTCGATCTTGACGGGGAACGGGACGTCGGTCGTGAAGGTGCCGGTGACCGCCGCGGCGTCCATGTACCCGAATTCGCCGGCTTGGTGGCACGCGACCAGGGAGATGGGCTCGCTCATGTCGATGATCCAGTAGTGCGGGATTCCCGCATCGGCGTACTCGTCGTGCTTCACCTGGTAGTCGGTGCGCTTGGAGCCGGGCGACACGAATTCGACGACGACCACCACCTCTGCGGCGCGATACATGTCACCCTCGTCATCCACGCGAGCACTCGCCTCGCGGTAGGTGATCACCAGGTCGGGACGGCGGGAAAACCCCGGTTTGCCGCGGGGTGCCAAACCGAGGTCCACGTCGAGGTCCGGGGTGAAATCGAGTTCCGCGGGTAGCTGTGATTCCAGTTGGCGGCCCAGCAGCCAAGCGGCCTTGTTGTGCTTTCTGCTGGGGCTGGGGGACATCACGATGCGACCTTCCACGAGCTCGGTGAAACCGGAGTCGGTTTCACCGAGGGCCGCGTACTCCTCGATCGTCAGCAGGTGATCGGGGATCTCCCACTGGCGAGCGGGGCCCGGCTTGGGAAGTGCAATCACAGCGTCTCCTCACGTCGCCCCCGGCATTGTCTCACGGTTCAGGTGCAACCATGAGTAACCGTATCTGTACCGAGCGTGTGACACTCTTACGTCGACGTGGTGAACCCGCCCGTCTGCTCAGGGGACCAGCGCGCCGAGGTCGAGCTTCACCGGGAACGGGACGTCCGTCGTGAAGGTGCCGGTGACCGCCGGCGCGTCGGCGTAGCCCGATTCCCCGCCTCGGTGGCAGGCGACGAGCGTGACCGGCTCGGCGGTGTCCACGATCCAGTAGTGCGGGATCCCGGCGTCGGCGTACTCGTCGTGCTTCACCTGGTAGTCCGTGCGCTTCGAGTCCGGGGCCACGATTTCGACGACGATGAGCACCTCGTCGGCCCGGAACAGGCCGTTCCCGCGGGCGAGCGCGGCGCGGCCGACGATCAGCAGGTCCGGCCGCCGGGCGAAGCCGGGTTCGCCGTCCGGTGCCAAGCACAGGTCGAGGTCGTTGCGGACGACGAAGGCGAGCCCGCGCGGCAGCTGCCGTTCGAGCTGGCCGGCCAGCAGGCAGACGGCCACGTCGTGGCTCCGGCCGGAGCCGGGCGAAGTCACCACGCGGCCTTCCACCAGCTCCGTGAAACCGGTGCCGTCGAGCGCCGCGTATTCCGCGATGGTCAGCAGATGACCGGGCATGCCACCACGGTATCCGTCCCCAGCGCGCGACACGGGTCGCTGGATCGGGCTACGCGTTCTTCAGTTCCCGCGCGATGACGACCCGCTGGATCTGGTTGGTCCCTTCGAAGATCTGCGGCACCTTCGCCTCCCGCATGTACCGCTCCACCGGGAAGTCCCGCGTGTACCCGGCGCCGCCGAGGACCTGGACGGCGTCCGTCGTCACCTTCATCGCGCCGTCGGTCGTCACCAGCTTGGCGATCGACGCCTGCCGGTTGAAGGGCATCCCGCGGTCACGCCGCCGGGCCGCGTCCAGGTACAGCGCCCGGGACGCCTCCACCGTCGCGGCCATGTCCGCCAGCAGGAACTCGACGCCCTGGAAGTCGATGATCGGGCGGCCGAACTGCGAGCGCCCCTTCGCGTACGCCACCGCTTCGTCCAGCGCCGCCTGGGCCAGGCCCACCGCGCACGCCGCGATCCCGAGCCGGCCCGAGCTCAGCGACGACAGCGCGATGCGCAGCCCGGCACCCGGGGCGCCCAGGAGCCGCTCGGCCGGGACCCGGGCGCCGTCGAAGATCATCTGGGCGGTCGGCGAGCCGGTCAGGCCCATCTTCCGTTCGCGCGGAGCGGCCGAGAGGCCGGGCGTGGCCCCGTCGACCAGCAGGCAGGAGATCTCGTCCGGGCCGGTGCGGACCATCGTCGTGTAGAAGTCCGCCACCCCCGCGTGGGTGATCCACGCCTTGGTCCCGTCGACGACGTAGTCCGGGCCGTCGAGACGCGCGCGCGTCGACAGCGCCGCCGCGTCCGAGCCCGCCTGCGTCTCCGACAGCGCGTACGCGCCCAGGAGCGAGCCTTCGAGCATGTCCGGGAGCCACCGGTCGCGCTGCTCGTCGGTGCCGTACTGCGTGAGCGCGTAGCAGGACATGGTGTGCACCGACAGCCCGACGCCGACCGTCATCCACGCCGTCGCGATCTCCTCCAGGACCTGGAGGTAGACCTCGTACGAGACGTCGCCGCCGCCCCAGCGCTCGCTGTAGGGCAGGCCCAGCAGCCCGGACTTGCCCAGGAGGCGGAACTGCTCGCGGGGGAACTGCTCCGCTTCCTCGGCCGCTGCCGCCCGCGGGGCGAGCTCGTCGCGCGCGATCTCGGTGGCCAGCGCGACCAGGGCCTCCGCGTCGGAATCGGGCAGCAGGCGTTCGGCGGGCATCTTCGGCCTCCAAAGCGGTACTGAAAACAGTACTGTGGGTCAATCCAGAGTACAGTACGGCAGACCTGGGGTGGCCGGAAGACGTAGGAGATAGTGAGCCGATGCGCCCCGAACCCCGCCGACGGCCGACCGCCCGCCAGCAGGCGCTGCTCGGCGACCTCGAGGCGTTGTTCCTGGCCGAGGGGTTCGCCGTCTTCACGCTGGACGACCTCGCCGGCCGCCTGCGCTGCTCGAAGTCGACGCTCTACGCGCTCGCGCCCAGCAAGGAGCAACTCGCCGTCAAGGTCGTCACCCGGTTCTTCCGGGGCGCCGCGGAGCGGATCGAGGAGCGCATCGCCGGGATCGACGACGCCCGCAAGCTCATCGGCGAGTACCTGGCCGGCGTGGCCGAGCACCTCAACCGGGCGTCGGCGGCCTTCATGCGGGACCTCGCCGAATTCGGCCCGGCCCGGGAGGCCTACCAGCTCAACAGCCGGTTCGCCGCGAACCGGCTCCGGCAGTTCATCGACAAGGGTGTCGCCGACGGGGTGTTCCGCGACGTCCACGCCCGGCTGGTGGCCGAGATGACCGGGCTGATCATCGAGGGCATCCAGACCGGCGTGCTCGCCCAGCGGACCGACGTGTCCGACGCCGACGCGTTCACCGCTTTGGGTGAGCTGCTGCTCGGCGGCTTGAACAAATAGCGGACAGGAATTGTCAGGCCGGAGTCAATTAAACTGCCGTCGTGATCGTCGTAGGCGGAGAAGCTCTGGTCGACCTGGTTCCCGGCGACCCCCTGGATTCCACAGTGGACGGTGGGTTGCGCGCGCTGCTGCCCCGGCTGGGCGGTGGCCCGTACAACGTCGCGCTGGCCGCCGGCCGGCTCGGGGTGCCGGCGGCGTTCCTCTCCCGCGTGTCCACCGACCGCTTCGGTGAAGCGATGATCGAGCGGCTGCACGCCTCCGCCGTCGACACCTCGCTGCTGCAGCGCGGCGACGAGCCGACGACGCTGGCCGTCGTGGCGCTCGACGCGAAGGGGGCCGCGCGCTACAGCTTCTACGTCGAGGGCACCGCCGACCGGCTGGTCGCGGATCCGGGTCCGCTGGCCGACGGTGTGACAGCGCTCTCACTCGGCACGCTCGGCATGGTCCTCGAGCCCGGCGCGTCGGCGTACGAGGCGATGCTGCGGCGTGAAGCGGCCCGCGGCGTGCTGACCGTCCTCGACCCCAACATCCGTGAAGCGCTCATCGCCGACCCGGCCGCCTACCGGGCCCGGTTCGCGTCCTGGCTGCCGGACGTCCGGCTGCTGAAGATCTCCGACGACGACGCCGCGTGGCTCACCGAAGGCGCCGATCCGGTCGCCGCCGCGAAGACGTGGATCGAGTCCGGTGTGGACGCCGTGGTGCTCACCCGGGGGGCCGACGGGCTCTCGGTGATCACCGCCGCAGGTGAGCTGGCCCACGTGCCGTCGCGAAAGGTCACCGTCGTGGACACCATCGGCGCGGGCGACACCGTGCACGGTGCGCTGCTGGCCTGGCTGCACACCCGCCAGGCCACCGACCTGGCCTCCCTCGACGCCGACGCGTGGCGCGAGGCGCTGGAGTTCGCGGCGAAAGCGGCGTCGATCACGGTCTCCCGCAGCGGCGCCGAACCGCCCACGTCCGCCGACATGGCGGCCACCGTGTGAACCTGGTCCCAAAGGGGCCCCCAGGAGCAACGTCACCGCTGCGCGAAGGCGGGTTTCTCGACTAGCGTAGAGGGGCATTCTTCATACCCCAGCGGGGCGGTGTGCAGCGAGGCGCCAGTGTTTCCTCGCGTGAACACGTGGCTACCTGTGGAACGTACAGGCGCCGCCGGCCCGTGCCCAACGTGAGAGGGACTTGCATGTCCGACGCGACGACTGCGGGGCAGTCCGGCGGAGAAACCGCGAAGCTGACCCTGCCGAGTGGCGAGCACGAGTTCAAGATCGTCCACCCGGTCGAAGGCGCGCCGGGGATCGAACTGGGCAAGCTGCTGGCGCAGACGGGGTACATCACCTACGACCCCGGTTTCGTCAACACCGGTGCCGCGTCGTCCGCCATCGCCTACATCGACGGTGACGCCGGCATCCTCCGCTACCGCGGGTACCCGATCGAGCAGCTGGCCGAAAAGTCGACCTTCGTCGAGGTCTCCTACCTGCTGATCTACGGCGAGCTGCCGACCGAGACCCAGCTGGCCGACTTCACCGGGAAGATCCAGCGGCACACGCTGCTGCACGAGGACCTCAAAGCGTTCTTCAGCGGCTTCCCGCGCGACGCGCACCCGATGCCGGTCCTGTCCAGCGCGGTGTCGGCGCTGTCGACGTTCTACCAGGACTCGCTCGACCCGTTCGACGAGCCGAACGTGGAGCTGTCCACGATCCGCCTGCTCGCCAAGGTTCCGACGCTGGCCGCCTACGCGTACAAGAAGTCCGTGGGCCAGCCGCTGCTGTACCCGGACAACTCGCTCGGCCTGGTCGAGAACTTCCTGCGGATGACGTTCGGCTTCCCGGCCGAGCCGTACGAGGTCGACCCGGACGTCGCGAAGGCGCTCGACCTGCTGTTCATCCTGCACGCCGACCACGAGCAGAACTGCTCGACCTCGACCGTGCGCCTGGTCGGCTCGTCCGAGGCGAACCTGTTCGCCTCGATTTCGGCGGGCATCAACGCGCTGTTCGGCCCGCTGCACGGCGGCGCGAACGCCGCGGTGCTCGACATGCTCGAGGGCATCAAGAACGACGGCGGCGACGTCGCCAAGTTCGTCGAGCGGGTGAAGAACAAGGAAAAGGGCGTGAAGCTGATGGGCTTCGGGCACCGGGTCTACAAGAACTACGACCCGCGCGCGAAGATCATCAAGAACACCGCGGACGAGATCCTCGGCAAGCTCAAGGGCGGCGACCAGCTGCTGGAGATCGCCAAGAAGCTCGAAGAGACCGCCCTTTCGGACGACTACTTCATCGAGCGCAAGCTGTACCCGAACGTGGACTTCTACACCGGCCTGATCTACCGGGCGCTGGGCTTCCCGACGAAGTTCTTCACGGTGCTGTTCGCGCTCGGCCGGCTCCCGGGCTGGATCGCGCACTGGCGCGAGATGATCAACGACCCGGCCACCAAGATCGGCCGCCCGCGGCAGATCTACACCGGCCACGCTTCGCGGGACTACACCCCGATGTCGGAGCGCTGATTCGTTTCAGGCGAACGTCCCGCCGTGCACCCGCACGGCGGGACGTTTACGTTTACCGTCGTGACTCGAGAAGCGCCGGTCGTCCTGTGGTTCCGCCGTGACCTGCGGCTGGGTGACCACCCTGCCTTGCTGGAGGCGTCGAAGCACAGCAAGCACGTGCTCGCGCTGTACGTCCTCGACGAGGCGTTGCTCAAGCCTGGTGGAGCCCCGCGTGAGGCGTTCATGTACGGCTGCCTGGAGAAGCTGAACGAGCAGCTCGGCGGCCGGCTGATGCTGGTCCGCGGCGAACCGGCGGCCGAGGTCGTGAAGGCCGCGAAGAAGGTCGGCGCGGCCGCGGTGCACGTCAGCGCCGACACCGGGCCCTACGGCCGCCGACGGGACGCGTCGGTGGCGGAAGCGTTGGCGGAGCACAACATCGAGTGGGTCGAGACGGGCTCGCCGTACGCCGTGACGCCGGGCCGCGTCACCAAGCCGGACGGCGATCCCTACCGCGTCTTCACTCCCTTTTACCGGGCGTGGACCGCGCGCGGGTGGCACTCGCCCGCCGACACCGGACCATCCCTTGTGGACTGGGTCGAACCGCCGCGGTCGCTGAAGATCCCGAAGGCGCCCGCGGTTTCCGCGACGCTGCCCGAACCCGGCGAGCAGGCCGCGCTCGACGTCTGGCACGAATTCCTGGACGACGGCATCGAGACCTACGACGAGGACCGCGACCGGCCGGACCGCCAAGGCACCACCCGGCTTTCGCCGTACCTGCGCTGGGGGTGCATCCACCCGCGGACGATCTTGGTGGACCTGGACGGCGACGACCGCGTCGGCGCGAAGTCGTTGCGCAGCGAGATCTGCTGGCGCGAGTTCCACGCCGACGTCCTGTGGCACCGCCCGGAAACGGCGCGCGAGAACTACGACCGGCGCTTCGACGGGATGAAGTACGACGACGACCACGAGGCCTTCGAGCGCTGGTGCGCGGGCCGCACCGGTTACCCGATCGTGGACGCCGGGATGCGACAGCTGCTGGCCGAGGGCTGGATGCACAACCGGGTGCGGATGGTCGTCGCGAGCTTCCTGGTGAAGGACCTGCACCTGCCGTGGTGGCTGGGCGCCCGCCACTTCATGAAGCACCTGGTGGACGGCGACCTGGCGTCGAACCAGCTGAACTGGCAGTGGGTCGCGGGCTGCGGCACCGACGCGGCGCCGTACTTCCGCATCTTCAACCCGACGACCCAGGGCGAGAAGTTCGACCCGCAGGGGGATTACGTGCGCAAGTACGTGCCGGAGCTGCGGTCCGTCGAGGGCAAGGCGGTGCACAAGCTGAAGGACCGCCCCGAGGAGTACCCGGAACCCATGGTCGACCACGCCCACGAGCGCCAGGTCTCCTTGGAGCGGTACGGCAAGATCACGTCGTGAGTGGTAATCCGGGTTCTAACCCTCCTTGCCACTCACGACGGCGTCAGCCGCGCAGGGCCTCCGACAGCTTGATCCGGCTGCCGATCCGCAGCACGCTGTTGCCGTAGATCTTCCCGCCGATCCAGGTCAGCACGGCGACGAGCGCGATCGTCAGGGCCAGCGACAGCCCGATCTCCCAGCCCGCCGCCGCGCCCGTCGAGATGCGGGCCGGCATCAGGATCGGCGACAGCAGGGGGATCAGCGAGACGGTCTTCGTCGCCGAGCTCGCGGGGTCCTGGACCAGCAGGTTGAAGCCGGCGATGAACCCGACGACCAGGATGATGTTGAGCGGCCCGACCACCGACTGGGTGTCCTCCTGCCGGGACACCAGCGACCCGAGCGCGCCGTAGATGGTGGCGTACAACAGGAAGCCCAGCAGGTACCAGAGCAGGCCCCACAGCACCGCACCGGTTGCGAAGCCGGACAGGGTGAACACGCCGGTCGCCGCCGCGGCGCCCAGCCCGACCATCGCGAGGATGACCAGCTGGGTCAGGCCGACCAGGCCGAGCCCGATGACCTTGCCCAGCAACAGCTGCCACGGCCGCACGCTGGCGAGCAGGATCTCCACGACCCGGCTCGACTTCTCCTCGACGACGCCCTGCGCGACCATCATCCCGTAGGTGATGATGCTCATGTACAGCAGGAACGCCACCACCAGCCCGACGACCAGCCGCTGCGTCTGGTCGGCCGGCTCCGGCGAGAGGGCGTCGTCCTGGACGTGGGTGCCGTTGACCCTGGCCATCACCTCGGCCGGTTCCAGCTGCGCGGACGACAGCACGCCGTCGAGCACCTGCTGCTGGGCGACCTGGTCGAGCACCCGGCGCAACGCGCTGTCCAAAGAGGACTTGTAGGTGGCGGTCAGCTGCGCCGCGCTGCCCGAGACGAGCGCGTCGACGTCGCCGTCTTCGACCTTCTTCCGGCCTTCCGCCGCGTCGGTGACGACGACCGTGCTGATCTCGCGGCCGGAAAGCGCCGCTTCGGTCTGCAGCTGGCGCGCGATCCCGATCGCCTGGCCGGTCAGCCCGACGGTCTTCTTGTCCGACGAACCGGCCAGCGACGTCTGGAAGAGGACGTACCCCAGCAGCAGCACCAGCAGCACGCCGGTGCCGACGACGAACGACCTCGTGCGCAGCCGGGTGTTGAGCTCGCGCTTCATCACGAGCCAGACGGCGCGGCGGCCACTCAACGTCCTCATCGCGGTTCCCCCTTCTCGGACACGGCGTCGCGGAACAGCTCGGTGAGCGAGCGGCGACGGCGGCTGAACTCGGTGACCGGCCCGGTCGCCAGCGCGGCGGCGAGCACGGCCTGGTCGTCCGCGCCCGGTTCGAGGTCGAGCACGGTGGTGGTGCCGTGGTGCTCCAGCACGCGCACGCCGGGCAGGTTCGCGGCCCAGCCGTTGCTCGCGGCCGGCGCCGTCACGACGAGCTTGCTGCGCGCGCCCGAGGTCAGCTCGCCGACCGTGCCGACGGCGACCATCCGGCCGCTGCGGATGATCCCGACCCGGTCGCACAGCCGCTCGACGAGGTCGAGCTGGTGGCTGGAGAACACGACCGGCACCCCCGCGGCGGCCTTCTCCCGCAGGACGCCGCTCATCACATCGACGGCGAGCGGGTCGAGGCCGGAGAACGGCTCGTCGAGCACCAGCACCGCGGGGTCGTGCACCAGCGCGGCGGCCAGCTGGACGCGCTGCTGGTTGCCGAGGCTGAGCTTCTGCACCTCGTCCTTGCGGCGCTCGGCGAGCCCGAGCCGGGTGATCCAGTTCTCGGCGTTGCGGTGGGCCTCGTCGGTGCTGAGCCCGTGCAGCTCGGCCAGGTAGACGAGCTGGTCGAGCACCTTCATCTTCGGGTACAGCCCGCGTTCTTCCGGCATGTAGCCGATGTGCGTGCGGGTTTCGTGCGTGACCGGCCGGCCGTCGAAGCGCACTTCACCGCCGTCGGCGGCCAGCACGCCCAGCGCGATCCGCATGGTGGTGGTCTTGCCGGCGCCGTTGCTGCCGACGAAGCCGAACAGCTCGCCGGCGTGGACGTCGAACGAGACGCCGTCCAGCGCGACCTTGGCGCCGTAGCGCTTGGAAATCCCGTCGATCTCCAGTGTCCCCTCAGGCATTCCCCATCCCCTCTTCGAAGTCTTCGGGGTCGTCGTCCGGCAGCGACCAGCCCAGCACGATGGCCGGGATGGTCGTGCCGGTGACCAGCAGCGCGGACAGCATCATCGCGCCGCGGACGCCGCCGTTTTCGGTTTCGGCGATGAACAGGCTGTACAGCAGGGCGATCACCATCAGGTAGCTGAGCGCCTGGTAGCCGATGTAGGTGACGCGGTGGCGCCACTCGCGCTCGCGCTCGTCCAGCAGGCGCGAAAAGCTGTTGGTCATCCGCCCGGTCAGGATGCGCAGCGTCAGGAACGCGAAACCGCCGACGACCAGCCCGCTCAGCCACAAGGCCGGAAAGACCCATTCCGGCGCGACCTTGAACCGCGTCGCGCCGACGATCATGATCAGATCGGCGACGACCAAGATGGCGACCAGCGTCCGGCGGTGCTTCCGGGTACGCCAGCCGGCCAGGTGCCGGGCCCGTTTTCGTTCGGCTGCCTCGAGCTTGTCGAGCTGGCGTTCCCAGTAGGCCGCGAGGCGGCCCGGCTGCTCGGTCATGCTCCCCCCTCGCGGTAGACCTGGGTGGAAAGCGGCGTGAACGGCTCGCGGCTGAAGACCGCCTCGACGGGCAAGTCGAACACCGCGCAGATCCGGAACGCCAGATCCAGGCTCGGATAGTGGTCGCCCCGCTCGAGCGCGCCGATGGTCTGCGGGTTCACCTCGACGGCACCGGCAAGCGTTGCACGGGTCATCCCGCGCTCGGCCCGGAGCACGGGAAGCCGGTTGTAGATCGGCAGCTCTTTGCCGCGTCTGACCGGGCTCATGGCACCAACTGTTGCAAAAACCCAACGGGACGTCAACTCAAGAGAACATCAAGTCTGGTTGTGCACATGGGTGGTGGGTTGTGGATGAGTGGGTGGGGTGGGCGGCTGAGCGGCGGTTTTGTCGGTGGGGACCGATAGACTGGACTTGGGCACGGCCCCCTAGGGAGGGCGGGGAGCTGTGTCGGCGGGGAGCTGTGTCGGCGGGGAGCTGTGCTGCCGACGTCAGGCGAGCCCTGCTAGCGACTTGTCGACAAGTTCCGCCACCCGCTCCCGTGCCGCCTCGGCGTCCGACGGGATCAACGAGAGCCGCGTCCGGCGCTCCAGTACGTCCTCGACGTCCAACGCTCCCTCGTTCCGGACCGCCCACACCACCTCGGCCGCCGTGACCTCCGTCCCCGGCGCCACCGGGGCCGCGAATTCCGCGTCCACCTCGCCCAGCGCCGCCACGCGTGATGCCTCCGTGCCGTACCGGGCCACCAGCCTGAGCGCCGCGTCCACAAAGGACAACTCCGGCCGGGGCGCCGCTCCCAGCAGCGGTAACCGGGCCGTGCGGCACGGGGTTGCCGGGAGTCCGGCGAGGCGGACCGCCGCGTCGACCGCGTCCTCGGCCATCCGGCGGTACGTTGTCAGCTTGCCGCCCACCACGGTCAACAGCCCGTCCGGTCCGGCCAGGACCGCGTGCTTGCGGGAAAGATCCGCCGACCGGCCGCTCGTTCCCTCGACCAGCGGCCGCAGCCCCGCATAAGACCCAGCCACGTCCGCCCGGGTCAGCGGCCGGGCGAGCACCGAGGAAGCCAGCGACAACAAGAAGTCCACATCGGACTCAGGAACCACTGGCACGGAAGGGATCGGGCCCGAGACGGGCTCATCGGTGAGTCCCAAGTAGACTCGGCCGTCCGGCTGGGGGAGCAGGAAGACGAACCGGTTGGTCTCCCCGGGCACGCCGATGTTCACCGACGTCGTCCCCATCGGCACCGTCCCCGGCGCCAGTACCAGGTGTGAACCGAGCGATGGCCGCAACCGCACCGAACCCGTCAGGGTTCCCGCCCACACCCCCGTCGCGTTGATCACCTGCCGGGCGTGGATGTCCATTGTGGAGCCAGAAAGACCGTCGCGCACCTGAACGCGGTCTGCGGCAAGCGAAACGGCCGACAGTCGCGTGAGGATGCGGGCACCGAACGATGCCGCCGTCCGGGCGAGGGTAACCACCAGCCGCGCGTCGTCGACCAGCGCGCCGTCGTAAGCCAGCCAGGCGCCGCGCAGGCCGTCGGGGGACAGGCCCGGCGCCAGGGCCAAGGCCAGCGGCGCCGGGATCGACCGCGGCCGCGGCAGCACCGACGACGGCGTGCGCGCGGCGCGGCGCAGCACGTCCCCGGCGCGCAACCCGGCCGCGACCACCCGCTCCTGCGCGCGGGAAGTGCTGGGGTACCACGGAAACAGCTGCGGCATCGCGCGGGTGAGGTGTGGTGCCGTGCGCGTCATCAGGATCCCGCGCTCCACCGCGCTTTCGTGCGCCAAGCCGAGTTCGCCGTGCGCCAGGTACCGCAGGCCGCCGTGGACCAGCTTCGACGACCAGCGCGACGTCCCGAACGCCAGGTCGTGCGCCTCCACCAGCGCGACCGACAGGCCCCGCGAAGCCGCGTCCAGTGCGATACCCGTGCCGGTGACGCCGCCGCCGACCACGACGATGTCGACGCGCTCGCCCGACGCCAGCTCCGCGAGCTCGCGTTCGCGGCGCCGCGCGTTGAGCGAGCCGGACGTCATGGCCGCAAAGCCGCGTCGAGCACGTGGGTGAACTCCGCCATCAGCGCCACCTCGTCGACGTCCACGGTGGCCGGCCGCAGGGAGAACGCGAACGACTGCACCACCAGCAGCACCGAACGGGACTGCACCGCGACCGGCGCCCGCCGGATCGAGCCGTCCTGGTGACCGGCCTCCAGTAGGGCGTGCAGCGCCTGCTCGGCGAACTTCTGCGTCGCGCCGAGCCGCTCCACGATGTACGGGAGGACGAGTTCGGGGTCGACGTCGAGCAGGGTGCGGAACAGCGGGTCGGTCGACAGCGCGCGGACGCCGGCCGCGGCGATGAGCACGAGCCGGTCGCGGCTGTGCGCGGCATCCGCGCCGCCTTCGCTCGCCGTGCGCAGCAATCCGCTGAACTCGCGGGTCATCAGGGCGGCGAGCACGCTGCGGACGTCGGGGAAGCGGCGGTAGACCGTCATCCGGCTGACGCGGGCGGTGCGGGCGATTTCGGCGAGTGTGGTGCGGCGCACACCGACGGCCAGCACGCACGAGCGCGCGGCGTCGAGCAGCACGTCATCGGCCACCCGCGTCGCCGTCTGGCGGTTGCGGGTGTCCGCGAGCGCGGAGGAACCTGCCGTCTGCGTGGTGTGACGTTTTACGTCCATGTGTCACACTGTAGTCGTGAACGCTCTCATTGACCACCGCCTCCGCCGGTCCTGGACCGAGGAAGCCGCCGGCGCCGCCCCGCTGCCCGCGCGGGCGGCCAAGTGGCTTGAACAGCGTATCGGCCAGACGGCCCCCAGTGCTGCTCCGACGGCCGATTTGCCGGTGGAAATACCGTCACCGAAACTGGCGAAACCTGCTGAGGAAGCGCTTGCGGAAGTGGTCGGCGCGGAGAACGTGCTGGTCGACGCCCCGGCCCGGCTGGCGCGGGCGACCGGACTGTCCTACCTCGACCTGCTGCGGCGCCGTTCGCCGTCGGCGGAGTTCCCGGTGCCCGACGCGGTCGTGCTCCCCGCCGACCCCGACGAGGTCCAGGCGGTCCTCGATGTCTGCGTCCGGCACGACGTCGGAGTGGTGCCCTTCGGCGGCGGAACGTCGGTGGTCGGCGGGGTAGCCGCACTGCGCGGCGAGAAGACGTCGGTGATCGCGCTGGACCTCGTCCGGCTCGACGCGCTGGTGTCGGTGGACGCCGAGTCGCGCATCGCCGTCCTGCAGGCCGGCGTCCGCGGCCCCGAAGCCGAGCGGCTGCTCGCCGGGCACGGCCTGACGCTCGGGCACGTCCCGCAGTCGTTCGAACGCGCCACTATCGGCGGCTTCGCGGCGACGCGCTCGGCGGGCCAGGCGTCCTCGGGCTACGGGCGGTTCGAGGACATGGTGACCGGCGTGCGGCTGGCCACCCCGCGCGGCCCGTGGAAGCTCGGCGTCGCCCCGGCGTCCGCGGCCGGGCCGGACCTGCGCCAGCTCGCGATCGGCAGCGAGGGCACGCTCGGCGTGATCACCGAAGTCGCGCTGCGGGTGCGGCCGGTGCCGCCGGTCCGGCGTTACGAGGGCTACGCGCTGCCGGGCTGGGCGGCCGGCGCCGAAGCGGTGCGGGACCTCGCGCAGCACCACGCGCTCGCCGACGTCACCCGGCTGTCCGATGTGGACGAGACCGAGGTGTCGCTCGCGCTGAACGCCGGGCTGAAGACGGCGGCGCTGCGCCGCTACCTCGCCGCGCGGGGAGTGCGACGGCCGTGTTTCCTCATCGTCGGCTGGGAAGGCACCGCGCACGACGTGTCGCTGCGCCGCCGTGAGACGGCTCGGAGACTCAAGGCGTCGGGCGGCGTGCGCGTCGGGAAGGCGCTCGGCGAGTCGTGGCGGCACGGCCGGTTCGCCGGACCCCGGCAGCGGGACACGCTGCTGGACATGGGCATCTGCGTCGAAACGCTCGAGACGGCCGCGTACTGGTCCAATGTGGACGAACTCCGTGACGACGTCCGCGCGGCGCTGACGGCCGCGCTGGGCAAGGCGATCATCATGTGTCACATTTCGCACGCGTACGAAACGGGGGCGTCGCTGTACTTCACGGTGCTGACGGCCCGCGACGAAGCCGACTCGATCGGTCAGTGGCAGCGCGCGAAGGCGGCGGCCTGCGAGGCGATCGCCGGGCTGGGCACGATCTCGCACCACCACGCCGTCGGCGTCGACCACGCGCCCTACCTGAGCGCGGAAATCGGTTCGCTGGGCGTCGAGGTGCTGCGCGCGGCCAAGTCCACTGTGGATCCGACCGGGATCCTCAACCCGGGAAAGCTGGTGTGACGACTTCGCAGGGCACGCCGTGACCGTCGGCCGCGACGCCGTCGAGCCGGGCCGCTTCGGTTTGCGGGACGTCGGAGGTGCGCACCGGCGCGCCGTTCACCAGCAGGGGATAGCGGATCGGCGCGGCGCCGACGTACGTGTGGATGTCGGTCAGGCGCGTGCCGTCCTCGAGGGTGATGTCGGGGTCGGTCAGCCGGGCCAGGTGGTAGCGGGTGCCGCGGCCTTCGCAGCGGTCCAGGACCGCGAGCTGGTCCGGCGTCACGAACCAGATGGCGTGCTCTTCGACGCCCGGCAGCGCGGTGAGGGTGGCCGGGCGCTGGTCGTCGACCACGCGGAAGCCGGCCGCCCACACCGCGGCGAGCCCGGCGCAGCGCGCGTGCGCCACGACGACCGGGCCTTCGAGACCGAGCCGGGCGCGCAGCCAGGTGATCTTCGACGGGTTCGCGTTGGAACCGTAGGCCAGCACGGCCATCCGGTCGCGCCAGCCGTCCGGCGCGGTGTCCAGGGGGTGCCCGACGCCGTCGACGTGCACGAACGAGTGGCCCGGCCGGGTGCCCGGGTAGGGCTCGGCCGGGTACTCGTCGTCGGTGAAGAGGGTCAGAACGTCACCACGCTGCGCAGCACGTCACCGTGGTGCATGCGCTCGAAGGCCTGCTCGACGCCGTCGACGCCGATGCGCTCGGTGACGAACTTGTCGAGCGGCAGCCGGCCCTGCAGGTAGAGGTCGACGAGCATCGGGAAGTCCCGGCTGGGCAGGCAGTCGCCGTACCAGGACGACTTGAGCGAGCCGCCGCGCGAGAAGAAGTCGATCAGCGGCAGGTCGTTCAGCCGCATCTCCGGCGTCGGCACGCCGACGAGCACGACCGTGCCGGCCAGGTCGCGGCCGTAGAACGCCTGGCGCCAGGTTTCGGGCCGGCCGACCGCGTCGATGACGACGTCGGGGCCGAATCCGCTGGTGGCGTCCTGCATGGCCTCGACGACCTGCTCTTCGCTGAGGCCCTTGCTGTTGACGGTGTGCGTCGCGCCGAAGTCCTTCGCCCAGGTGAGCTTCCGGTCGTCCATGTCGATCGCGACGATCGTGGTGGCGCCGGCCAGCTTCGCGCCGGCGATGGCGGCGTCCCCGACCCCACCGCAGCCGATGACGGCGACCGAGTCACCGCGCGTGACGGCGCCGGTGTTGATGGCCGCGCCGAGCCCGGCCATGACCCCGCAGCCGAGCAGCCCGGCGACCGCGGGTTCGGCCTCGCGGTTGACCTTCGTGCACTGTCCGCTGTGGACGAGCGTCTTCTCGAGGAAGGCGCCGATGCCGAGCGCGGGCGAAAGCTTGGTGCCGTCGGTGAGCGTCATGGGCTGGGCGGCGTTGAACGTCGAGAAGCAGTACCACGGCTTGCCGCGCTTGCAGGCCCGGCAGGTGCCGCAGACGGCGCGCCAGTTGAGGATGACGTAGTCGCCCGGCTCGAGATCGGTGACGCCTTCGCCGACGGCTTCGACGACACCGGCGGCCTCGTGGCCGAGCAGGAACGGGAAATCGTCGTTGATGCCGCCTTCGCGGTAGTGCAGGTCGGTGTGGCAGACCCCGCAGGCCTGGACGTTCACGACGGCCTCGCCGGGACCGGGATCGGGCACGAGGACGGTCTCCAGCGAGACGGGCTCGCCCTTCGCCCGCGAAACGACCCCCTGGACCTCGTACGGCATTCGAACCACCTTCCGGCTGCGCTGCTGGTCGACCGCAGCTAATCACGGATCATGCGGAGATGGCGACATCCGCAGGAGTGAGGTTCGGTGGTGAAGACGCAACGAGTTGCGTGCTGCGCAACTGAAGGAGGTGGATGACGGGGTTGGGTGGCTTCACCTGCGGTCGATCGGTGGCCCGGGGGTTGGTCGGAGCGGCGGCTCGGCGGTCGGTGTCTGCTGCGCTCGGCATCCGGTGGCCAGGGGGCGATGGATACGGCGGGCGCGGGGTTGGTCGACATGGCGGCTCGACGGCTCCGCTCGGTCGCGCGCTCGGCGAGCCGTGCGGGCGGGCCTCCGGCCCCCGGTTTCCAGCTTACCGGGCACCACCGACAGTTCCCGGCGGCTCCGGCAGGTCCATCGAGGCGAGCTTCACCGGGTCCGCCACCGCCGCGATGTTGGTGATCCGCCCGTCGACCACCGTGAACGCCACCACCGACAGCGGCGTCCCGTCCTCACGCCACGCCACCACGCCCGGCAGGCCGCCCACCAGCACGCGCCGGCCGTCGCCGGCCGCTCCGAAGCGGGCGCCCGTGGCCACGTTCGTTGCTCCCAGGACCACCACCAGGCCGTCCGGTGTGTCGACCGTGAGGCGGACGTCCGGGTCGAGGACGCGCAGCAGCTGCTCGAAGTCGCCGTCGCGGGCCGCCGTCAGGAAGGCCTGGACCACCTCCCTCTGCAACGACCCGGCCGGCGGTGAAGGCGTGCGCACTTTGCGGCGGGCCCGGCTCGCCAGCATCTTGGCCGCCGCCGTGGACTTGCCCAAGATGCGTCCGATCTCCTCGAACGGCACCGCGAACAGGTCGTGCAGCACGAACGCCAGCCGCTCGCTCGGGCCGAGGGACTCCAGCACCACCAGCAGCGCCAGCCCGACCGAATCCGCCAGCTCCGCGTCCTCGTCCGGGGAGGCGCCGTCGTCGACCGTCACGATGATCTCTTCATACGGCGCCTCGGGGCGGGACTTCCGCGCGCGCAGCACGTCCAGGCTGATCCGGCCGACCACCGTCGTCAGCCAGCCCTCGAGGTTCTCGATCGACGCCGCGTCCTGGCGCGACAGCCGCAGCTAGGCCTCCTGCACCACGTCCTCGGCGTCGGCGTGCGAACCGAGCACGCGGTGGGCCACCGCGCGCAGCCGGTCGCGCTGCGCTTCGAACGTCTCGGCCAGCGTGTCGGACATGGTCGTTACCTTCCTCGGTTCGGCTCCGTCGTGGACATGACGGGCCCGGAGGGGCGCAGGTAACCGATGGAGGAAACGATGGAAGCACGGCTGAAGACCCGGAGCGATCCCGAGGTGACCGGCGCGGTCCAGCAGCTGTTCAAGGTGGTGCACGCCGCCGGCGTCGATCCGCTGCTGCTGGAGCTGGTCCACCTGAGGGCCAGCCAGATCAACGGCTGCGCCCCGTGCACCTACGCCGGTGTCCAGGCGGCGAAGCGGCAGGGGGAGACCGACGACCGGCTGCACAGCGTCGTCACCTGGCGCGAGACGCCGTTCTTCACCGAGCCGGAGCGGGCCGCGCTCGCGCTGACCGAAGCCGCGACCCGGATCGAGGACGGCCAGCCGGGCGTGACCGACGAGGTCTGGGCGGCCGCGGCCGAGCACTTCGACGAGCAGCAGCTGTCCGCGATCGTCACGCACATCGCGCTCAGCGGCTTCTTCAACCGGATCAACCGCGCCATCCGGGAACAGGCCGGCAAGACCTGGTGAAGGCCGGCGGGGCGCCGGTGAGGCGCCCCGCCGAGCCCCGTCAAGCCGGCGTGATGATGTACGCGACGCCGCCGGGGCCGCCGGCGACGGTGCCGTCCGCGCGGTAGCGCTTGGTCCGCTGCCAGATCTTCTCGAACTGGTCCCGCTTGTAGACGTTGCGCACCCGGTCGTTGCTGCTCGACGCCGGGTCGTTCGCGATCACGTCGCCGTCCTTCGTGAAGCCGACGACGACCATGATGTGCCCCGACGTCCCGTAGCCGGCGCCGTCGAGCTCCGACGACAGGAACGACTGCGACGTGATCACCGGGATGCCACGCGCGATGTAGGTCTCCAGCTCGTTCAGCGAGTGCAGCCGCGTGATGTGGCCGCGCAACCCGCGCGACGCCGCATAGGCCGTGTTGAACGGCCAGTTCCCGGTGCCGTCGTAGGCGTGGTCGTAGGTGTAGCGCGCCGCGAACGCCACCTGCGGGTCGACGTAGCCCGCCGGGATCCACGCCAGCTCCGCCGCGGACGGCTTCTTGCCCCAGTACTCGGCCACCATCTCGGTCGACGTCGGGCTGCACCAGGCTTCGCCGCCCCCGCCGTACTGCGGGAACTGTCCTTTGTGGAGGTTCTGCGCGTACGCGGGCACCTTCAGCTCGATCCCGGTGGCCCGCCCGGGCTTCGTCGGCTGCACCTCGAAGCGGTCCGGGACGGCGGAAGTCATCGCGCCCAGCAGGCTCACCGACGGCGTCGCGCCCGAGCCGGCTTCGCGGTAGAGGCTGACCCGGAGGTGGTACGACTTCAGCGTCACGTCCGGCTTCATGACCAGCGTGTCCACGTCGACCAGCGCGTTGGCGTCGTCCTGGCCGTCGACGCTGGTGCGCAGGATGTCGGCGTCGCCGCTGGCCCAGTGGCCCAGCACGTACCACGCGGTTTCGGCGCCCGCCGACGTCCGGCCCTGCGCCTCGACCTGCAGCCAGGTCTTCGCGGGCGTCTTCGCGTTCCACGACGCGACCAGCTGCGTCGCGCCGAAGCCCGGCCGGTACGCCGGTGACGTCCACTGGCCGTACTCGTACGTTCTCGTCGTGCCCAGCTCCGGCTCGGTGTGCTCGACCGTGCCGACCGGGCGGGTCAGGCGCAGGCCGTCGCGGGTGAGCGCCACGCCGGCGAAGCCGCCTTCGTGGAACCGGCCGCCGGTCCACTCGTGGTAGTCGATCGCCTCGTCGTCGCGCGGGCGGACGGGCCCGGCCTCGGCGGCTTGCGCGGTTACCGCGGACAACACAACCACTGACAATAAGGTGAACAGCTCGCGTATGCGCATCCTGGCTCCCTGATCGGCCCACCCAGTAGCCAGGAATTTTCGCCGCTCCGGACCGGTCTGTAAACAGGTACCTAGAGGACGGCCTGCGTCTGTGTCACTTTCGCGACCAACTTGCCGTCGTCGTCGTGGATTTCGGTCTCCACCACGACGAACTTGCGGCCGGCGTGCAGTGGTCTGGACGACGCAACGGCGTAGCCCGAACGCACCGCGCGCAGGAAGTTCGTCTTCGATTCGACGGTCGTCGTGCCCTGGCCGCCTTCGGGCAGGTTGAGGAACGCGCACACGGCGCCGGTCGAGTCGGCCAGCGCCATGAGCGCGCCCCCGTGCAGCGCGCCGCCGAGCGTGCAGAGGCTTTCGTCCCACTTCAGCCGGCTGCGGACGAGTTCGCGCCCGTGCTCCAGCACCTCGACGCCGAGGCGTTCGGAAAACGGCATGGAGCGGTGGAAGAGCCGGGTGCCTTCAAGATCGGTCATGCGACCACTGTGCCGCACCTCCCGCCGGTCGTGAGTGGTAAGGCGGGTTCTAACCCGCCTTACCACTCACGACAGCCGCGGGAGCCTCAGGACAGGGGGTTGATGAGCAGCAGTTCCGTGTTGTGGTCCTCGGCCGCGCCGACCCGGCCCAGGTTGGTGTGGATGTCGTTGTAGGACAGCTCGCGGTACAGCGACGCAAGCGCTTGCGGCGTCCGGGCGCCGTAGTCCACGGCGTACGGCGCTTCCGCTTCGATCAGGGTCGTGAACAGCGACAACGTGCCGTCCGCGTTGTCCGCGACCTCGACGATCCGGGCGTGCTGCGGGAAGTCGATGTGTGACGCCGTGTTGATCTCCCAGAAGCCTTGCTGCGGCGTGTTCCCGGCGTGCGGCGTGATCTTGTTGAGGTGCGTGTGGCCGTTGACCCAGGCCAGCACGTTCGGGAACCGCTTGAGCAGCGCGACGAAGGCGTTGCCGTCCAGCCGCGGGTCGAGCAGGTGGCGCGAGTCGGGCAGCAGGTTGCCCATCGAGCCGCTGGTGTGGTGGCTGAAGAGGAGGAACAGCTCGTCGGTGACGGCGTGGGTGACCTTGCGGCCGAAGAAGTCGTAGTACGTCGAGCTGCCGCGCTTCAGCGTCGACTCGACCCAGGAGTACTGCGCGAGCCCGATCGAGCCGTCGGCGAACCCGGCGTCGGTGGTGGTGTCGAGGCTGATCCCGGTGATGCCGGGCGCGATCCGGAAGGTGTAGTAGACGTTCTGGCCGTCGGCGTTGGCGCTGGTGAAGCCGTGCCCCACCGGGCCGGGGCCGGTGTTGGCGGCGTCGAGGTGGGCGCGGACGAACTCGCCGGTGCCGAACGGGCGCCGCCGCGCGTCCGGCGTGATCTCGCGGATGGTGCCGCTGCCCCCGAACAGTTCCGCGACCGGGACGCCGGCACCCTTCTTGATCGCGTCGGCGAGCTTCTTCGCGGTGGTCTCGTCCTTGCCGATCACCTTGTACTTCCCGGTGTACCAGGCGTCGATGCCGGGGATCCGCGCCGGCAGCGAGCCGACGATGCTGTCGTCGTGGTTGCCGAAGGTGCAGAACCACGGGACGTCGAGGCCGGGTGCGGTGAAGGACTTCATGCCCGCTTCGAGCAGGCCGGGCAGCTGCGGGAAGCCCTTCGCCGAGTACTTGTCGCCCACACCGGGGATCGAGGGGTTCCAGTACTCGTCGTTGCCGGAGCTCTGGACGCCTTCGTACGCGTTCGCGTCGCCGGAGTTCGGGGTGACGGTGCCGCCGTTGAGGACCTTGAGGAACCAGTCGAGCTCGATCAGCTCGTGGTTGTCGGTGTTGTCGCCGGTGGTGACCATCAGGTCGAACGGCCGCCCGGTGAACGGCCCTTGCCGCACGCTGTTGACCCGTTCGACCAGCGCGCTGGTGGCGACCGTCCCGAGCGCCTCCTGCGGCCGGTGCGCGGAGCCGATGAACGGGTGCAGGTACTCGAACCGCGCGGGGCTTTCGGCGTCGGTGATGTGCAGGTCGGTGAACTGGACGAAGGCGGAGAGCGCCCGGCGCCGGTCGTCGCGCCCGCTCTTCGGGGTGGCCAGATCGCTCCGGACGACCAGCGGCCAGCCGGGGCCCGCGGACAGGCGCGAGTAGGTGCTGGTGCCCCCGCCGGTGGCGACCTGTTCGAGCGTGGTGCCGGTGGTGGTGACCGAGCGGGTGCTCGTGAGCCGGAGGGCGCGGTCGAGGGCGTTCGCGGTGGGCGTGCAGAGCAGGAGCCCGACACCGGCGGCGCCCGCGGTGGCGAAGGTGCGCCGGGTGAGTTCGGCCATGAGATCGCTCCCCAGTCTTCTCGGTTGCCCTGCACCGTGCCGGACGTCGGTGACCGGCCGGTGAACGTGACATTTCGAGCTACCCTGTCACAGGCGTCGGAGTGGGTGTACCGCCGAAGGTTGTGGTCATTTCCGCCGCTGAGGCCCGGCGGCGGGAGGGCCTCGTGGCACACTTCGTCGACCACGAGGCCAGTCAGGGGAGCACGACGCATGACCGATCGCCCGGCCAGGCGAACGCAGGAGCAACGACGCGCGGAGACCGAGCGGCGCGTGGTGGACGCGGCGATGGCGCTCATCGCGCGCAGCGGCTCCCGGGCCGTCACGCTCGCCGAGGTCGGGGAAGCCGCCGGCTACAGCCGCGGCATCGTCTACCACCACTTCGGCAGCCGGGAACGGCTGCTGGAGGCCGTAGTCGACGAGGCGCAGCGGTTCGACGTCCCCGTCTACGAGGGAGACGGCCTGGACTACCTGGTGCGGATCATCGAGGCGTACCTGCGCAACGTCGTGCGGCGGACCCCGTCGGCGCGCGCGTTCCTGCAGCTGTGGGGCGAGGCGATCGCGGCCGACCCCGTGCTGGCTCCGCTGTTCGCCCGCCGGGACGCCGACTTCCGGCAGCTCCTGGCGGACGTGGTCCGCCAGGGCGTCGCCGACGGGTCCATCCGGCCCGACGCGAACCCGGCCGCGGCCGCCGTGTTGATCGTCGCCCTGGTCCGCGGGACCGGGCTGCAGCTCATCGCCCAGCCTCCGGTTCGCAACGTCCCCGCCCTCATCCGGGAGGCGACGCGCTCGGTACGCGGAGCCTTCGCGGTCACGCCGTAGTTTCCGGACGTGGTCGCCCGCACCGGCCGCTGCTACACTTACTTGCGTACATGCACGCAAGTTAGGAGTCGAGATGACTGTTCCGTTGGTACTCGTGCACGGCAATCCGGAGAACTCCGGCGTGTGGGGACCGCTGATCTCCGCACTCGGCCGCGACGACGTGGTGTCGCTGTCGCCGCCCGGTTTCGGGGTGCCGGCGTCGGACGGCTTCTCCGCCACCGTCGAGGGCTACCGCGAATGGCTCGCCGCGCGGCTGGAGCAGTTCCGGGAGCCCGTCGACCTCGTCGGCCACGACTGGGGTGGCGCGCACGTCGCCGGAATCGCGATGACGCGCCCGGACCTGATCCGCAGCTGGGCGTCGGACGCACTCGGCCTCTTCGACCCGGGCTACGTCTGGCACGCGCGGGCCCAGGTGTGGCAGCAGGAAGGGGCCGGCGAGGCTTCGGTGAAGGAGATCTTCGGCGGCACGCTGGCGCAGCGGCTGGAGGTCGTCGGCGCGCTCGGGATGAGCGGCCCGGCCGCGGAACGCGTGGCGGCCGGGATGGACGACGGCATGGGGCGGGCGGTGCTCTCGCTGCTGCGGTCGGCCGTCCAGCCGGTGATGGCCGACGCGGGCCGCGGCCTGGCGAAGGCGCGACAGCGTCCCGGTCTCGCCCTGATCGCCCTCGCGGACGTCGACCAGGCCAGTGGAACGCCCGCGCAGCACCGGTCCGCGGGCGAGGCCGCCGGTGCCGAGATCGCCGAACTCGCCGACACCGGGCACTGGTGGCCGGTGACGGACCCGCACCCGGCGGCGCGCGCCCTGACCGCGTTCTGGTCCCGGTTGGACGGTTAGGCGGGCCCGGGCCCGGTCAGCCCGTCAAGCCGGACTCGGCCACCCCGCGCACCAGGTACCGCTGCAGGAACGCGAACAGCAGCACGATCGGCAGGATCGACACCGCCGCCGCCAGGAACAGCAGGTTCAGCTGCGGGTTCTGGGCCGTCAGCAGTCCTGACAGCGCCACCTGGACCGTCCACGAATCCGGGGACTGGGCGATGATCAGCGGCCACAGGAACGCGTTCCAGCTGCCGATCACGGTGATGACCGCGATCGCCGCGAAGAAGCCCTTCGAATTCGGCACCACGATCCGCCAGAACACGCCCCAGCGGCTCAGCCCGTCGACCCGGCCGGCCTCCTCCAGTTCGCGTGGGAAGTCGAGGAAGTACTGGCGGAACAGGAACACGCTGAACGCGCTGAACAGCCCGGGGATCACCAGGCCGCGGAAGTCCGACAGCCAGCCCAGCGACGAGACGACCACGAAACTCGGCACGAACGTCACCGACGTCGGGATCATCAGCGTCGCCAGCACCGCGTGGAAGACCGGGCGGGAGTGCCGGTAGGGGATCCGGGCCAGGCCGTAGCCCGCCAGGGAACAGACCACCAGCAGGCCGGTCGTCTGGAGGGTCGCGACCAGCAGCGAGTTCAGCAGGCTCCGGGCGAACGGGACGTCCGAAAGCGAGAACAGCCGCGAGAGGTTCTCCCAGTGCACTGTGGACGGAAAGAACGTCCACTGTGGAGACGTCAGGTCCGTTCGCGACGCCAGGCCGTTGCGCAGGAGGAGGTAGAACGGCAGCAGGAAGAGCACCGCCGCCACCGACAGGCAAGCCCACCGCAGGACCGCTCTCATGCCGCCCGCCCGAAGCGCAGCACCCGGCCCTGCAGCAGTGTCACCAGCGCGATGACCAGCGCCAGGATCACCGCGCCGGCACTGCCGCGGCCGAGGTCCTGGCCGCCCGAACCCAGCGACGTGTAGTACAGGTAGACCAGCGGCGGCCGGGCGAAGGGCGGGTAGCCGCGGGCGTCGCCCATGATGTTGTAGAACTCGTCGAACGCCTGGTAGGCGTTGATCAGGTTCAGCAGCAACACCGCCACCGCCGTCGCGCGCAGCTGCGGCAGCGTGATGTGGCGGAACACCGGCCAGCCCGGCTTGGCGCCGTCGAGCCACGCCGCTTCGTAGAGCTGGACCGGGATCCGCTGCAGGGCGGCGATGAAGAGGATCATGTAGAACCCCAGCTGCAGCCAAAGCCGCGCCGTCACCAGCACCACCCAGTACAGCGGCGGGTGTACCGTCCCGGTCCAGGCGACCGGATCGACGCCGAAGACCGCGAGCACCGAGTTCGCCAGTCCGTATCGGACACCCGAGAACAGCGACGTCTTCCAGATCAGCGACGCCACCACGTACGAGCAGGCGAACGGCAGGAAGAACACCGACCGGAAGAACGCCCGCGCGAACCGCAGCCGGTTGACGCCGAGCGCCAGCGCCAGCGACAACACGAACGTCAGCGGCACGATGAACACCGCGAAGACGCTGAACGTCCCCAGGCTCGACAGGAACGGCTCGTCGGTGAGCATGTGCCCGTAGTTGTCCAGCCCGACGAACTCGGTCGGCGTCACCGTGTTGCGCGCGTCGAAGAACGAAAGGTACGCGCTCCAGCCGATCGGCAGGTACGCGAAGATCGCCAGCCCGAGCAGGAACGGCCCGACGAACAGCCAGAACGCGCGCGCGTCCCGCCGCTTCACCCCCCGGGTCATCCAAACAGGCGCTTCAGCTCGGCGCGAGCCACCTCGACCGCGGTCTTGACCTGCGCGGCCGGGTCCGCGCCCTCCTTGGCGATCTTCGCGACCGCGTCGGACAGCGCCGTGTTCGACGGCTGCGTCCACACCGGTCCGCCGACGAGGTGGCTGTTCTCCTGGACGAACCGGGCCGCGTCGGCGGCCGGGCCGGACTTGAGGTTGTCCGCGCGGCCGATCAGGCTCTGCCGGGCCGGCACGTGGAAGCCGAACTTCGTCGCGAACTCCAGCTGGTCCTGCGTCTGGTCGATCCACAGCCACTTCACGAACGCCTTGGCTTCGGTGACGTGCGCGCTCTTGGCGTTCACCATCGCGCCGTACGCGCCGACCGGCACCGACGGCGCGCCGCTGCCGTCCAGCTTCGGGAAGGGCAGGACGCCGAAGTCGTCGTCGAACGCCTGGCGGATCTTCGGCACGTTCCACAGCCCGGTCCACTGCATCGCCGTCAGCCCGTCGATGAACGCACCCGGGTCGGACCAGTCCGCCGGCGCGCCGAGCAGCAGGGAACCGTTGGCGTTCAACGTGTGCAGCTTCGCCAGCGCGGTCGCCGCCCGCGGGTCGTCGAAGCCGACCTCGCGGTTGCCGTTCTTGAGGTAGTCGAGCCCGGCCGACCACAGCAGCGGGCCGGTGAGCACGCCGACGCCGCCGTCGTTGCCCGCGAAGAAGCCCTTGACGCCGTCCTTCGTCAGCTTCGCGGCCGCGTCGACGAGCTCGTCGACGGTCTGCGGCGGCTGCACGCCCGCGGCCTGCAGCAGGCTCTTGCGGTAGAAGAGCAGCTGCGTGTCGGTGGCCTGCGGGACGCCGTAGACCCGGCCCTCGACGGTCTGCGCGGCCAGCACGGCCGGGCTGAAGTCACCCTTCGCCGGCCCGATGACGTCGTCGAGCGGGAGGACCTGCTTCTGCCGCACCCAGTCGATCTTGACCTGCGCCTCGAAGACGTCCGGCACCTTGCTGTTCTGCAGCGCGGTGACGATCTTCGAGTCGTAGTCGCCCGGGTTCCACTGCACGGTCACGGCCGCGCCGGGGTAGCTCGACGCGTACCGCTTGACGGCGTCCTGGACGCCCTCCTCGCCGTACGCGTGGTACCACTGCTGGAGCGCGGCCTTCGGGGCGTCCGACGACGGCGGGCCCGCCGAGTACGCCGTCGAGGGCGGCGGGTCACCCTGCCGCCCGGTGTTGGACCCGCAGGCCGTCGCCAGCGCGCCCATGCCCGCCAGTGCGAGGAAACTCCGCCTGTTCCGCTGCATCCCCAGAACCCCTCCGACGTGCTCCGAAGGCCACCATAGGGGGGTCAGGGTCCCCCATGGTGACCGCCAGAGGCATGAGACTCGCCGGAGATTTACCCGTTAGAGCTGCGCGATGTCGAGCTTTCCCTCGGAGTAGGACGCGCGGATCCGCTTCTTGTCGAACTTGCCGACGCTGGTCTTGGGCACCTCGTCGACGAACGTCCAGTTCTCCGGCAGCTGCCACTTCGCGACCTTGTCGGACAGGTATTCGCGCAGCTCTTCCGGCGTGACGCTCTGGCCTTCCTTGAGCACGACGGCGACCAGCGGCCGCTCGTCCCACTTCTCGTCCGGGATGCCGACGACCGCGGCCTCGGCCACCGCCGGGTGGCCCATCACCTGGTTCTCCAGGTCGACCGAGGAGATCCACTCGCCGCCGGACTTGATGACGTCCTTGGCGCGGTCGGTCAGCGTCAGGAAGCCGTCCGGGCTGATCTTGCCGACGTCGCCGGTGCGCAGCCAGCCGTCGTGGAACTTGTCGGGGTCGATCTCGGCGCCGCCGTAGTAGGACGCGGCGATCCACGGGCCCTGGACCTCGAGTTCGCCGACGGCTTCGTTGTCCCACGGCAGCGCGTCGCCGGAGTCGCCGATCAGCCGGGCCCGCACGGACGCCGGGAAGCGGCCCTGCGTGTAGCGGTAGCGCCAGGCCTCGTCGCCGGTCGCGTCGGCGGGCGGGCGGGCCACGCTGCCCAGCGGGGACGTCTCGGTCATGCCCCAGGCGTGCAGGATCGGGACGTCGTGCCGCTCCTGGAAGGCGTGCATCAGCGACGGCGGCACCGCGGACCCGCCGACGACGACCTCACGCAGGTGCGAGATGTCCTGCGGGTGGGCTTCGAGGTGGGCGAGCAGGCCCTGCCAGACGGTGGGCACCGCGCCGGCGAACGTCGGCTTCTCGGCGGCCAGCAGCGCCGCGATCGGCGCCGGCTGGAGGAACCGGTCCGGCATCAGCAGCGACGCGCCGACCATCAGCGACGCGTACGGCAGGCCCCACGCCATCGCGTGGAACATCGGCACGATGGCCAGGGCCTTGTCGTGCTGCGCGAGCCGCATGCTGTCGGTCATGCAGACCTGCATCGAGTGCAGCCAGATCGACCGGTGTGAATACGCGACACCCTTGGGGTCACCGGTCGTGCCCGAGGTGTAACACATCGCGGCGGCCGAGCGCTCGTCGACGTCCGGCCAGTCGAAGGTGTCGGGCTGGGCGGCCAGCAGCTCGGCGTAGGAGTGCACCTCGACGCCGTCGGGTGCTTCGAGGGTCGCGGCGTCGCCGTTGGCCACGATGACGTGCCGGACCGTCTTGAACTGCGGCAACTGCTTCGCCAGGAGCGGGACGAGGGTGCCGTCGACGATGACGACGTGGTCCTCGGCGTGGTTGGCGACGAAGACGAGCTGCTCCGGGAACAGCCGGATGTTCAGCGTGTGCAGCACGGCGCCCATCGCCGGAACGGCGAGGTAGGCGGCCAAGTGCTCGGCGTTGTTCCACATGAACGTGCCGACGCGCTGGTCACCGGTCACGCCGAGGCTCTTGAGGGCGTTCGCGAGCCGCGCGGCGTTGCGGCCGAGCTCGCGATAGCTCTCGCGACGGGCTTCTGAACCGGTCCAGGTGATGACTTCGCTCGCCGAGTGCACCGACGTGCCGTGGCGGAGCAGGTTCGCCAGCGACAGCTGGCCGTCCTGCATGGTGCTCAACATGGTCGCTCCCGGGGGTAGCTCGCCGGTGAACTGGGGTTGCGCCGACTCTAGTGCGGATCGGGTGAAGCGGGCATGGTCAACTACGGCTCCGTTCGGTCACGGTCGTCGCGCGATCGGGCGACGACCGGACGATGATCAAGATCATTAATTTTCCGGCTTCTCCTTATGTGCAAGGAAATGTGCGCGAGAACAGCGCGTAACGGAAGCTCCACTTCCGGGTGAGAGAGGCCACGTGGCCCACTTCTTGGGAGCGTTTCCGCAGGCCGGAGCGGGTTGCCTGCTATCACCTCCGGGGGTAATAAGTGCGTGTCGGTTGCACGACCGGGAAGCGGGTGGCGTTTACTGGGCCCGTGGCAAGAGACGGCTGAGCAGCGCTTGCAGGAGCAAGCACTCGTAAAAGCTGTCGGCCGCGAAAGCGGAGACCTGAGAGGAAAGGACACTACGTTGGCTCTGCCTACGTTGACTCCGGAGCAGCGCGCCGATGCCTTGGCCAAGGCCGCCGAGGCTCGCAAGGCGCGTTCGGAACTGCTTGCGTCGATCAAGTCCGGCCAGGAGAGCATCGAAAAGGTGCTCAAGCAGGCCAAGGAGAACAAGACCATCGGGAAGACGAAGGTCACCCAGCTGCTGAAGGCCGTCCCCGGCCTCGGCGCGGTGAAGGTCGCCGCCCTGCTCGAGCAGGCCGGCATCGACCCGGACCGGCGTGCGGCCGGCCTGGGCGAGCGTCAGCGCGAGGCGCTCATCGACGCGCTCAAGTAGCGCGTCACCAGGAGCTGCCCGCGAGGGGAGTGTCGCTCGTGACACTCCCCTCGCGGATCTCCCATCGCCTGGGACGCTGGACACGTGAGCTCTCTGTCCCCTGGGGCCGAGCCCCAGACCCCAGCCGGGGGGCAAGCCCCCCTGGACCCCCCAGAAGCGGTCAGTCCGGCGACCCCGGTCGACCTCGCCGCCCGCTACCAGCGAGGCGACTTCCTCTTCACGACGGCCGAGCGCGCACTCCTCGCGCAGGGCACCATCCGCACCGTCACCGAGACGGACCCGCGACGGCTCGCCTCGGCGATCCCCGGCGTCCTCGCCGAGACGGGCGCTCCGCTGGCCGTCGGCGTCCTCCCGTTCGACACCGGGCCCGACACGAAGGTGCCGGGCCACCTCGTCGTGCCCCGGACCGTCCACCGCTCCTCGGGGACGCCCTCGCTGCCGCGCGAGACCCTGCCGGCGCCCGTGCGGGTCCGTGCGGTGCCGTCTCCGGCGTCGCACATGGCGGCCGTGCGGTCCGCGGTGGCCGCCTTGGCCGAGCGTGACCTGCGCAAAGCCGTCCTGGCGCGGGCGCTGGACCTCGAGTTCGCCGCGCCGGTGCCCGCCGAGAGCATCGTGCGCAACCTGGCCGTGGGCAATCCCCGGCACTTCACCTACGCGGCCGAGCTGCCGGGCGGCCGGTCGCTCGTCGGCGCGACGCCCGAGCTGCTGCTGCGCCGCACGGGCCGGACGGTGTTCTCGTCACCGCACGCGGGGTCGATGCCCCGCTCGGCGGACCCGGTGGCCGACCGCGCCAATGGCGAGGCGCTGCGGACGTCCCGCAAGGACCAGCTCGAGCACGCGGTGGTGATCGACTACGTGGTCGAGGCGCTGCGGCCGTTCTGCCGGACCCTGGACGTCCCGGCCGGCCCGGAGCTGGTGACGACCCCGGCGATCTGGCACCTGCGCACCCCGATCACGGGCGAGCTGGCCGACCCGGACATCACGGCGCTGGACCTGGCGGCAGCGTTGCACCCGACCCCGGCGGTCTGCGGGACCCCGACCGAAGGCGCCCGCGACCTGGTGAAGGAGCTGGAGCCGTTCGACCGCGACTACTACGCGGGAGCGGTCGGCTGGGTGGATGCAGCGGGCGACGGCGAGTGGGCGGTGGCGATCCGCTGCGCGGAGATCGCCTCGACGTCGATGCGGCTGTATGCGGGCGGGGGGATCGTGGCGGAGTCGGACCCGCAGTCGGAGCTCGACGAGACGACGGCGAAGTTCCGCACCCTGCTGACGGCGATGGGCCTGGCGGACCTGCCGGTCTGAGCCGGCCTACGGAACCCAGTGCTCCTCGGTGACCGACAGCTCCTCGGTGGTCAGCACCGCGATCGCCGCCCGGTAGCCGTCCGCGGCCTTCAGGTCCGCCAAGCGGGTCGTCGCCGGGTCCAGGGCCGGGTCGCCCGAGGCGGTCAGGCGGGGCGGTTCGTCGTAGCGGGAGAACGTGATGCTCTGCAGCGGGATGCGCAGGCCCTTGCCGGTGGCCTTCATCACGGCCTCTTTGCGGGTCCAGTAGACGAAGAACGCCGCCGCCTTCTCCGTGGCGTCGAGGCCCGCGAGGTGCTCCGCCTCCGCCGGGCTCAGGGCGTACTCGATCAGGCCGTCGTCCGCGCGGCGGGTGGCCGTCTCGACGTCGAGGCCCACCGGGACCGACGGCGTCGCCGCGACCCCGATCAGCTCGCCCGAATGCGAGATCGACAGCGTCAGGTCCGCACCCGGGATGCTCGGCCGTCCGTGTGGCTTGCCGCAGTCTTCGCAGGTCGCGTCGAACTTCACCGTCTCCAGCGCCAGGCCGAGCCGCTCGGCCGCGACCGTCTTCGCCAGCACCCGGCCGGTGAGGAACCGCCGCTTGTCCGCCTCCTGCCGGTACGCCTCGAACCGGCCTTGCTCGGTCTCGTCGAGCAGGCGCAGGAAGCGCTCTTCGGCGGGCAACGGCGACGACCAGCGAACCTCGATCTCCATCACCCCTCCGATCCTTCCGGGCCCGGAAGCCGTTGTCACGAATTCCGGGCCAACGGTGGCCTTCAGACCTCTGTCAGACGTGGGCGTGCCCGGTGACGGCCGGGGCGGGAGCGGACCGCCAAGCCGCCCGGTCGGCGGTCACCACGCCGAAGGCGATCAGGCACCACAACGCACCGGTGAGCCAGTCCATCCGGTCGGCGTCGGCACCGCCGAAGCCGAGCGCGGCGTAGCCGATCGTGCCTTGGGCCACGTGGAAGACCAGCGCCATCAGGGCACTTCCGCCGGTGCGGTTGACCAGCCACACGTAGACCAGGGTGATCGCGAAGGTCACGACGAGGCCGAACGGGGCGAGCAGGCCCGAGGTGACCAGCGGCAGGTGCCACAGCGCCACCACCACGCCGAGGGCGGTGCCGGCGCGCAGCGGTGACCACTTCTCCTGCAGGCGCGGCAGCGCGTAGGCCCGCCAGCCCGGCTCCTCGCCGAGCGGCCCGTCCAGGGGGTTGACGAACCGGATGGCGGCGACCAGCCCGAGGTCGGTCCAGGCGAGGGTGCCGAGGTCGGGCGCGGGAGCACCCCAGAGCGTCACGTTGGCCAGCGACGCCACCGCCAGCACGGCCAGGGGCATCGCGACGGCGACGGCCCACCAGGTCCAGCCGACCCGCCAGTGCGTCAGCCGCGCGAAGAGGTCGCGGTAGCCGGCCCGGCCGTCGGCGACGCCGATGACGACGACCGCCGCGACCACGGGGCCACAGGCGAAGAACGGCGTCGGCGAGATGCCGGCGACGTAGTCGTCCCGGGAGCGGCTGGACACCAGGACCACGGCGGGCGCTTCGTCCTGCGCACCCAGCGCCGCGGCGACGGCGAAGCCGTCCATGTCGGGCAGGCCCACGTCCAGCAGGACCACGTCGGGACGCAGCCGGGGCGCGGCCGCGATCGCCGTCGCGCCGTCGGCCGCCTCGCCGACCACGACCAGCCCGTCGGCCACCAGGACACGGTGGGCGAACGACCGGAACGCGGCGTGGTCGTCCACGATCAGGACCCGGGGAACCATCCCCTCATCGTCGCAGCGCCGCCGGCCGGCAACTACCGGGACAACCCTGGGGATCCGCGGCGGTTCAGCGGTACCGGCCGGGGCCGTCCTGGATTACCGTGCGGCTGCCAGGGGGACCCGTCGACCGCAGCAGGACAGGTCATGGCTTCGGAAACGGCGTTCGCCGGCGGGCCGGCCCGCACCCCCACCCACCGGTTCGCCCGCTCCGGGCACGGACCGGGCTTCTGGCTGCTGCTCTGGGCCGTGGCACTCGCGGCCGAGTTCGGCGCGCTGGTCCCGATGCTGTTCCCCAACGGGGCACCGGTCGAGGCGATCGACGTCGCGTTCCGGCTGATCGGCGGCTCCTTCGCCGCCTGCGGGCTGATCGCCTGGCGCCGCCGGCCGGACAACCACAGCGGGCTGCTGATGACCGTCACCGGCTTCGCCTTCTTCGTCAGTCCCTTGGTGAGCCAGCTCGCGTGGCCGCCCGCCCAGGTCGTCGGCCTGTGGCTGCCGGACCTGTGGGTGCTGTTCTTCGTCGTGCTCGTGCTGACCTTCCTCACCGGTGGGCGGGTGCGCACGGCGGCCGACCGGGTGCTCGCCGGTGCGGTCCTGCTGGAACTGGTCGTCCTGGCCCCGTTGTTCCTGCTGTTCTCCGGGGTGCCGGGCAACCCGGTCGCGATCTGGCCGCACGAGCGGCTCGCGGAGATCGTCGACGTCGCCCAGCGCGGCACGCTGCTGGCCGCCGTGACCGGCACCGCCGTCGTGGTCGCGGTGCGCTGGCGCTCGGCGTCCACGCCCGGCCGGCGGGCGCTGGCGCCGGGGGTCGCCGGGGCCGCGTGCCTGCTGCTGTTCGGGTGGCTGCTCGTGGCGCAGTTCCTGACCGGCGAGAAGTCGATGGTGCTGCTCTGGATCGGGGTGTGCTCGCTGCTCACGGTGCCCATCGTGTTCCTGGCCGGGCTGCTGCGTTCCCGGCTGGCCCGAGGTGGGCTGGCCGGCCTGTTCCGCGGGCTGCGCACCCTGCGGCCCGACGACCTGCGCGGTGCGCTGGCGAAGGCACTCGGCGACCCCGACCTGGTGGTCGGCTACGTCACCACCCCGGGTGCCTACGCCGATCTGGACGGCAACCCGGTCACCCTGCCCGGCGCCGGGACGTCCCGGTCGGTGGCCGGTGTCGAGCGCGACGGCAGCCGGGTCGCCGTGCTCGTCTACGACCGGTCCCTCGACGACGATCCCGAGCTGGTCGAAGCGGTCACCGCCGCGGCGACGATCGCGCTGGAGAACCAGCACCTGCACACCGAGGCCCGGCGGCGCCTCGCCGAGGTCGAGCACTCCCGCGAACGGATCATCGCCGCCGGGGACGCCGAACGCCGCCGCATCGAACGCAACCTGCACGACGGCGCCCAGCAGGGCCTGGTGACGCTCGCGATGCAGCTGTCGCTGATCCAGCGGCAGATCCGGCGCGACCCCACGGACGCCGAACAGCTCGTCACCTCGGCCAGTGACCAGCTGGCCCGCTCGCTGGCCGAACTGCGCGAGCTGGCCCGCGGCATCCACCCGGCCGCGCTCGACCAGGGCCTGGACGTCGCCCTCGAGGCGCTCGCGACCCGCTCGCCGGTGCCCACGACGGTGGCGTACGCCATCGGCCCGCGGCTGCCCCAGCCGATCGAGTTCGCCGCGTACTTCGTCGCGTCCGAGGCGCTGGCCAACGTCGCCAAGCACGCGCGGGCCGGCGTCGTGACCGTGCGCGTCCTGCGCGACGGCCCCACGGCGGTCATCGAAATCGCCGACGACGGCATCGGCGGCGTGGACCCCGCCGCGGGCTCCGGGCTGCGGGGCCTCACCGACCGCGCCGAAGCGCTCCGCGGCCGCTTGACCGTGGTGAGCCCGGCGGGCGGCGGGACCGTGGTCCGGGCGGAACTACCGGTATAGGCCAGGGTTAACCCCGGCTCCCGCGCGGGCTGGCCCGGTGACCGGCGACGAGCGTCCGGCGGATGCTGGGCTTCCGAGCACCGGGCCACTTCCCAGGAGACAGCGATGAGCAGCTCGCGAACACTCACCGAGCCCGTGACCGCCCCGGCGGCGTCGGCACGCGTCCACGCGGTGGCCACGGTGCTGCGCCGGCGGCTGCCCTTCACGACCGGCGTGCTGATCGCGATCATCGTCGCCGGCATCGCGACCGGCACGCTGTGGGACGCCGCGAGCGACCGGACGTGGTTCGGCGACGTCGGCTACGGCCTGCCCGCGCTGGCCGACGGCGGGTGGTGGACGCCGGTGACCGGCTCGTTCCTCGCCCTGACACCGGTTTTCTACCTGCCGGTGCTGCTCTCGTTCGCCGTCTTCGCCGGCGGCGCGGAATGGCGGCTGGGCACCGGGCGGACCGTGGTGATCTGCGGGCTCGGCCAGCTGGCCGGCGTGCTCGGTGCCGCGCTGACGCTCCTGGCCTTCCGGGACACCGGGTGGTCGTGGGCGCACGGCCTCGCCGCCCACGTCGACGCGGGTTTCTCCGCGGGCGCGCTCGCCTGCGCGGCGGCGGTGTCGGCGACGCTGCGTTCGCCGTGGCGGCTGCCGCTGCGCGCCGGGCTGTGGGTCTACGTCGGCGTGTCCTTCCTGTTCCTCGGCGGGCTCGCCGACCTCGAACACCTGTGGGCCGTCGCGCTCGCCCTTCCGCTGAGCCGTCGCCTGGCCGGCGGCCACCACGTCGGCCCGCGGGGCCGGGTGCGGGCCGGGCGCCGCGAATGGCGCCTGTTCGCCGCCACCGGCCTCGCCCTGATCGCCGTCGCCGAACTGGTGCTCTGGCTGTTCCCGGCGGACAGCCCCTTGGGCACCACCGGCGGCGAGGACACCGGCTGGGGCATCGCCGTCAACATCGCCTTCGTCGCGCTCCTGGCAAACGGGCTGCGCAGCGGCCGGCGCGTGGCGTGGTGGGGTGCGGTGACGCTCGCCGCGATCAACGTGCTCGCCGGTGCGGTGGCCGTGCCCGGGTTCGCCTTCGGCCAGGAGTCCATGGCGGAGAAGGCCCTCACCATGACGGGTGCCGTGCTGTGGGCGGCCGAGCTGGCCCTGCTCGTCCTGACCCGCTGGGCGTTCCGGGCCCCGCTGCGCCGCGGCTTCGGGGTGTCCGCCGGGATCGGCGGGGCCGACGCGCCCGTCGTCCGCGACCTGCTCGGCCGGCACGGGGGCAGCACGCTGTCCTGGATGGCCACCTGGCCGGACAACGCGCACTTCCGCGGCCAGGACGGACAGTCCGTCCTCGCGTACCGGCGGCACGCCGGGGTGGCCGTCGGCCTCGGCGACCCGATCGGCCCGGCCGGCTCCGCGGCCGGCGCGGTCCGCGCGTTCGCCGTCGCCTGCGAGCACGCCGGCGTCGTGCCGTGCTTGTTCTCCGTCACCCGGCCGGTCGCCGACGCCGCCGCGCGGCTGGGCTGGAGCCGGGTGCAGATCGCCGAAGACACGCTGGTCGACCTGGAGGGCCTCGAGCTGCGGGGCCGGAAGTGGCAGAACGTGCGCTCGGCGCTCAACCGCGCCGCGAAGGAAGGGATGAGCTACCGCCACGTCGTGCTGGCCGACGAGCCGTGGGGCGTCCGCAGCCAGGTCCGCGCCATCTGCGACGAATGGGTCGGCGACAAAGGCATGCCGGAAATGGGTTTCACGCTCGGCGGCATGGAGGAGGCGCTGGACCCGGCGACCCGCGTCGGCCTGGCCGTCGACGCCGACGGCAGTGTGCACGGCGTCACCTCGTGGCTGCCGGTGCACGGACCGGACGGCGAGGTCCACGGCTGGACCCTGGATCTCATGCGCCGCCGCGGCGACGGGTTCCGGCCCGCGATGGAGTTCCTGATCGGCTCCGCCATGCTGACCTTCCAGGCGGCGGGGATGCGGTTCGTGTCGCTGTCGGGCGCGCCGCTGGCCCGCTCCGGTCCGGACCCCGAAGCGGCGCCGGTCGAGCGGCTGCTGGCGGTGCTGAGCCGGGAGCTGGAACCGGTGTACGGCTTCCGGTCGCTGCACGCGTTCAAGGCGAAGTTCAACCCGCGCCACGAGCCGATGTACCTGGCCTACCGCGACGAAGGCGACCTCCCGCGGATCGGCGTGGCGCTGACCCGCGCGTACCTGCCGGACACGAGCCTGCGCACGTTAGTGAAGTTGGCCACCACGCACGCCTGACGTCTGCGGGCGGCGAGTTCTTGCGCGGGCGCGGGGAGGCGCGCACAATGACGGGTAAGCAAGCGCTTAGCCAGTGTCGGAGGAGCAGCCACGTCATGGACTTTTCACTCAGCACCGAAGAACGTGAAGTGCGCGACTGGGTCCGCACGTTCGTCCAGCGGGAGCTGATCCCGCTCGAGCAGGAAGTCCTCCGGCGCGAGCGCGCCCACCAGCCCGGCCTCACCGGCGAGGAGCTCAAGGACCTCCAGCTCAAGGCGAAGGAGTCCGGCTTCTGGGGCGTGCTGACCCCGGAGGAGTACGGCGGCATGGGCTTGTCCGCGGTCATGGCCGCGCTGCTGGAGGCCGAGCTCGGCCGGACCTTCGTGCCGTTCCGCTTCGGCGGGGCCGCCGACAACATCCTGTTCCACGCCAACGAGGAGCAGAAGCAGACCTACCTGCTGCCGACCATCTCGGGCGAGCGCAAGTCCTGCTTCGCGATCACCGAGCCGGGCGCCGGGTCGGACGCCAAGGCCATCCGGACCACCGCCCGCAAGGACGGCAGCGACTGGATCATCAACGGCGAGAAGACCTTCATCACCGGTGGCAACGAGGCCGACTTCACCATGGTCTTCGCGATCACCGACCCGGAGAAGGGCGCGAACGGCGGCGTCACCTGCTTCCTCGTCGACCGCGAAGCCGGCTGGAAGTCCGAATACATCGACACCATGGGCGAGTGGGGCCCGGCGTCGCTGATCTTCCAGGACGTCCGCGTCCCGGAGACGCAGATCCTCGGCGAGGAAGGCCGCGGCTTCGAGCTCGCCATGCAGTGGATCGGCCAGGGCCGTTACCTCCTGCCGGCGCGCGCGATCGGTTCGTGCGAGCGGCTGATCACCATGGCCATCGAGCACGCCAACACCCGCGAGACGTTCGGGCAGAAGATCGCCGAGCGCCAGGCCATCCAGTGGATGATCGCCGACTCCGGCGTCGAGCTGGAAGCGCTGCGGTGGCTGGTGCTGCACGCCGCCTGGCAGGTCGACCAGGGCGTGGATTCGCGGCACGCGCAGTCGATGGCGAAGCTGTACGGCGGCCAGAAGGCCAACGAGATCGTCGACCGCGTCCTGCAGATCCACGGCGGCATGGGCTACACGCGGGAGCTGCCGGTCGAGCGCTGGTACCGCGAGCTGCGGCTGCTGCGCATCTACGAGGGCACCGACGAGATCCAGCGCCGGACGATCGCCCGCAACCTGCTCAAGGGGCACGTCAAGGTCGGCGGCACGCTCGGCTGAGGGCCCCGAAACGCGAGAAGCCGTCAAGGCCGCCCTTCCCGGCGGCCTTGACGGCGCTTCGGCTTGCTTACTTCTTGTTGCGGATGGCGATCGGGACGCCTGCGAGGTCCTCTTCGTTGCACAGGAGCTTCACGTCGTAGTACGGCGAACCCTGGCGGTCGTCGTAGTCGAGGTGGATGGCCAGGACGTCGAGCGGCTCGCCCAGCCACTCCTGCGCCTGCCGCAGCCAGGCGGAGCACCGTGCCAGGGCAGTGGGGAGATCGTCATCGCGGAACTCGACGGGGCGATAGGGCACATCCTGCACCTGATCGCGGGGGTTTTCCGGCGCCGGGAGGCCCGGCGCGAGACCCGAGTCGTCCAGTTCCAGTTGGATCGTTTCCTCAGTCACCCTTCGAGCGTCCCCCACGCACGCCGTCTGGGCAAGGCGTACACAGGTAAAAGCGCCGCTAAACGGACACGCCCCACTCTTTCGCGACGATTTCCCGGCACCGCCGCAAGTCGGTCACGCCGGGCGCGGACGTGCAGCCCAGCGCCCTCGACGCCAGTTCCGCGTAGTGCTCCGCCAGCTCGTCCAGCGCCAGCGGGCCGCGTGGGGAATACCACCTCGCGACGCCGCTGCACATCTCGAGCAGCGCGAGCCGGGTCACCGCCGGGTGCTCCACACGGAACACCCCCGCCGCCACGCCTTCGTCGATCGCGGCCGCCCACAGCCGTTCGTAGGCGTCCCGCAGGGCGACCACCGGTTCGCGCGCGGCCGGGGACAGGACGTCGACTTCGTTGTCCACCACCCGGGTTTCCGCCGGTCCGACGGCGTGCGCGAGGACGTGCAGCACGACCAGCGTGCGCAGCCGGTGCACCGGGTCGCCGCCGCCCGCGGTCGCCTCGCGGGCCGCGTCGAGCAGCCGGTTCAGCGCGGTGTGCATGATCTCGGCGAGCAGATCCTCCTTGGTGCCCATGTAGTGGTACAGGCTGGCCGAGGAGAGTTCCGCCTCCTGCGCCAGATCCCGGATCCCGGTGCCGTGGAAGCCCTTGGTGGCGAACAGCTTCACCGCCGCCGCGCGCACCCGCTCCCGGCTGCTCACAGCCATGCTGCCGCCTTCGCGTCCCAGGAACCGGCGCGCGGGTCGGCGACCTTCCGCAGCTCGCCTTTGGCCACCCGCTCCGACGGGGTCATCGGCAGCGCGTCCGCGAACGCCCAGAACCGCGGAACCTTGAAGTAGGCCAGTTTCCCGGCGCAGAACGCGGCCAGCTCGGCGGGGTCCGGCCGGTCGCCGTCGCAGACGACGTAGGCCTTGATCTCCTCGCCGCGCAGCTCGTCCGGCACCGCGACGACGGCCGCCAGCCGGACCGCCGGGTGCAGCAGCAGCGCGCGCTCGACCTCGTCGGCGGAGACGTTTTCGCCGCTGCGGCGGATCATGTCCTTCGTCCGGCCGATGTAGTAGACGCGGCCGGCGGCGTCCATCCGGGCGAGGTCGCCGGTGTGGAACCAGCCGTTTTCGAACGCTTTCGCCGTCGCGTCCGGATCGTCGTGGTAGCCGTGCATCAGCCCGATCCCGCGGATCAGCAGCTGCCCGGTTTCCCCGCGCGGCACCGGCTTGCCGTCGTCGCCGGCGATCAGCACCTCGCGGTCGCGGCTGGGCCGCCCGATGCAGCCGGTGCCGACGGTCGCGTCGTGGTCGTCGGCGGTCATCCGGATGTCGCCGCCGGTTTCGGTCATGCCGAACGCCTCGTACCACGGCACGCCCCAGCGCCGTTCCATTTCAGAGTGCAGGTCGTGCGGGATCGCCGACGCGCAGATCGCGCGGACGCGGTGGTCGCGGTCGGTCTCGGCCGGTTCCTGCCGCAGCAGCAGCGTCGGCATCAGGCCGAGGCAGTAGAACCAGGTGACGCCGTGCTCGCGGACCTTCGCCCAGAACGTGCTGGGGTGGAAGCGGTCCAGGACGACGAGGGTGGCCCCGCCCGCGAGTCCCAGTGCGACATTCCACTGTGGATCGATGTAGTGGAACGGCTGCGCGGTCAGGATGACGTCGTCCGTGCCGACGGCGGGGAAGTCGGTGGCCAGGCTCACCGCGAGGGTCGTCCAGTAGCGGTTCGGCAGGACGCAGCCCTTGGGGGCGCCGGTGGTGCCGGAGGTGTACTGGATGTTGACCGGCAGCTCGGGCACGGGCGTGAACTCCGGCGGCTCGGCGTCGGTGCGGAGCTCGTCCGGGGTGATCACCTCGGTCAGGCCGATCCGGCCGAGCAGCTCGGTGAATTCGGGCGCGGCGACGGCCAGCTTCGCGCCGGAGTGGCGGAGGACGTGGGCGCCGTCGAACTCCTGGTAGTTCGTGTTGACCGGCACCAGCTGCGCGCCGATCTTCGCCAGCGCCAGCCAGGTCAGCGGGAACGCGGGCACGTTCCGCAGCATCACCGCCACCCGGTCGCCGGGGCCGATGCCGCGCTCGGCCAGCGCCGCGGCGATCCGGGAACTTTCGCGATCGAGCTCGGCGAAGGTGAACGTCCGCTCCAGGTCGTCGAACACCCAGGCCGGGCGTTCGGGCCACAGCGCGGCGGCCCGGGTGACGAGCTGCGCGAGCGTCCCGATTTCGGCGAGGGGCGTCACACCCGGCTCCGGAAGGCTTCGGTGGACGCGGCGACCGCGGCCGAGTGCTCGGTGATCAGGGCGTGGCTGACCTCGAGTTCGAGGGCCGGTTCGATGTCCGTGCTGGCGTCGAGGACGCGCTTCGCCATGGCCGCCGCCGCGGGCGGGTGCTCGGCGATCCGCTTGGCCCAGCTCAGCGCTTCGGCCTGGAGCTGCTCGGCGGGCACGGCGGTGTTGACCATGCCCAGCTCGGCCGCCCTCCGGCCGTCGAAGCGCTCGCCGAGCAGCAGGAGCTCCTTCGCCTTGAGCGGGCCGACCAGCAGCGGGAGCAGCCGCGACGCCGCGCCGGTGACGCTCAGGCCGAGCGAGACCTCGGGGAAGGCGAACACGGCGTCCTCGGCGGCCAGGATCAGGTCGCAGCCGAGCGCGAACTCCGCGCCCGCGCCGATCGCGTAGCCGTGCACCGCCGCGATCACCGGCTGGCGCAGCCCGCGCAGCCGCCGCGTGACGTCCTGGAGCCGGTCCAGCCGCGCCCGGGAGTCACCCGCGGGTGCGGGTTCCTTGAGGTCGTGGCCGGCGCAGAAGGCCCGGCCGTTGCCCGACAGCACGACGACACGGGCGTCGCTGCGGGCGGCCGCGTCGAGGGCGGCGAGGAAGTCGTCGACCAGCACGGCGGCGACCGCGTTCAGCCGCTCGGGCCGGTTGAGCCGGATCTGCGCGATGCCGTCCTCGACGGCGAACTCCACGGTGGGCATGAGGACGATGCTAGACGTTCGATCGATCGATCGATAGCCTTTGAATGAGGCAGCGGCGCGAAGCGCCTCCGTTGAGGGTGGCGGTGGGGAGGAAGGCGGAGTATGCGGGTCGATGCGGTCTACGAGAACGCCACGGTGTGGACGGGTGCGGGCGTCACCAGCGCACTTGCCGTCCTGCACGGCCGAATCGTCGCGCTGGGTTCCGATGCCCTCGAGCTGTCCGCGCGCTCCCGGATCGACCTCGCCGGCGGGTTCGTCGTGCCCGGTTTCCACGACGCGCACAACCACATGGCGTGGTTCGGCATGGGCCTCGACGACGTCCCGCTCAGCGACTGCCGCAGCGTCGAGGAGGTCTACGACGCCGTCGCCGCGCGCGCCGCGACGCTGCCGCCCGGGAGCTGGGTGGTCGGGAGCGGGTACGACCAGAACAAGCTCGCCGGCGGGCACCCCGACTCCCGCGGCCTCGACCGCGCGGCGCCGGGGATGCTCGTGCGGCTCAAGCACACGTCCGGGCACATGACCGTGGTCAACTCGGCCGTGCTCGACCAGCTCGACCTGGCGAACGTGCCGGTCGGCGGCGACGTCGTGCCGGATGCCGACGGCTCGCCGACCGGATTGCTGCGCGAGCAGGCCCAGCTGCTGCTGCGGCCGCTGACGTACCCGACGCCGGTCTCGCGGGTGGTCCGCGGGCTCGAGCGGGCGTCCGAGCGGTACCTCTCGGAGGGCATCACCAGCGTCCAGGAGGCCGGGATCGGCGGCGGCCTGGTCGGCGAGACCCCTGCCGAACTGGCCGCCTACCAGGAGGCGCGCGACCGCGGCGTGCTGCGCGTGCGCAGCACGGTGATGATCGCCGCGAGCGTGCTGCACGACCTGCCCGACGACGCCGGCTTCGGCCTCGACCTCGGCCTGCGCACCGGCCTCGGCGACGAGTGGCTGCGCGTCGGCCCGATGAAGTTGTTCGCCGACGGCTCCCTGGTCGGACGCACCTGCGCGATGCACGACCCGTTCGACGGCGAGCCGGACAACCGCGGCTACTTCCAGGTGCCCGAAGACGAGCTGGCCCGCACGATCCGCCGCGCGCACGACGCGGGCTGGCAGATCGCGACGCACGCGATCGGCGACCGCGCGATCACCGTCGTCCTCGACGCCTACGAAGCCGCGTTGGCCGCTTCGCCGCGCACGGACCACCGGCACCGCATCGAGCACTGCGCGGTGCTCCAGCCCGCGGAGCTGACTCGGCTCGCCTCGCTCGGGCTCATCCCGTCGCCGCAGGGCCGGTTCGTCAACGAGCTCGGCGACGGCATGCGCGCCGCGCTCGGTGAGTCACGCGTGCCCTGGTGCTACCGGCTGCGCAGCGTCCTCGACGCGGGCTGCGTGCTTCCCGCGTCCTCGGACCGGCCCGTCGTGAACGGCGCGCCCCTGCTCGCCCTGGCCGACATGGTGCGCCGGCGCACGGCCTCCGGCGCGCCTTTCGCACCCGAAGAGGCGCTGACGCCGGAGCAGGCGTTGCGCGCGTACACGTACGGATCGGCGTACGCGACCTTCGCCGAGCGTGACCTGGGCACGCTCGAACCCGGGAAGCTCGCCGACTTCGCCGTGCTCTCCGGCTCGCCCCTGGACGAGTCCGCTTTGGACGCGCTCGCTTTTGGAGAACTCAGCGTGCAAGGCACCGCCGTCGGCGGCGAACTGCGTTATCAAGCGTGATGACTCACTTCCTTCCCACGAACTCGAGTGCTTCCTCGGCCAGCTCGGCCCAGGGGTGTGGCGATGCCGCGTTCAGCGCCAGCCATTCCTTCATCGGCGTGCCCTTGTTGGCGTCGAAGCGCACGCCGTGCCCACCCGCCACCAGCTCGTCCACCCGGCCCTTGGGCAGCTTGAGCACCAGCTTCCCGCGGACGAACATCGCGAAGATCCGGCCGTGCGCGCGCAGTGCCGAGCGCCCGAACCCCCGGGTCGCCCCGGGTGGCGTGATGCCCGGGCGTCCGGTGAACTCGTCGACCAGGCCCTCGAACTTCTCCTCCGGTGACATCGACCACCTCCACGTCTTCCAGGCCCGACAGTAGCGACCACCACCGACAAAAAAGGGAGGCGAGATGCCCGTTCGCGACGCCGTCTTCGAAGACATCGAAGAGATCTGCGCGCTCATCGAGGAGCACGCCGTCTACGAAGACAACCACGACCTGAAGCTGGACCGCGCCGAGATGAGCGGGCACCTGTTCGGGCCGGACCCGAAGGCGTGGGTGCTCATCGCGACCCCGCCCGGCGAGCCGGGGACGGTGGCCGGCTTCGCCTTCTGCAGCTGGAACTTCTCCACCTGGGAAGCCCGGCCGGGGATCTGGCTGGACGACCTGTTCGTCCGGCCCGCGTACCGCCGCCACGGCCTCGGCGGCGAGCTGCTGGACGAGCTGCGCACCCGCACGACCGGCCGCGTGGAGTGGGACATGCAGGAGGGCAACGAAAAAGGCGAGGCGTTCTACGCCCAGCTCGGCGCCGAACCGGTTCCGGGCTGGATCCGCTACCGCTGGCGGCCGTGAACTTTCACGAGAAAGTACCCGGCCCCGTATCGTAGGCGGCATGGGAGACGGTTCGGTCCGGAGGTCCTCGTCGGTCGAGGACTACGTCCGGGTGATCTACGGCCTGGTCGAGCGGGGTGAGGCGGTCACCAACGCGTCGCTCGCCGGCCGGCTGGAGGTCAGCCCGTCCTCGGCGTCGGGGATGGTCACGAAGCTGTCCCAGCTGGGCCTGGTCACCCACGTGCCGTACCGCGGCATCGAGCTCACGGCCGACGGCAGGCTCCTGGCGCGGTCGGTGCTCCGGCGCCACCGGCTGATCGAGACGTACCTGGTGTCGGAGCTCGGCTACACGTGGGACGAGGTCCACGCGGAGGCGGACGCGCTGGAGCACGCGGTGTCCGACAGGCTGGTCGAGCGCATCGCGGCGAAGCTCGGCAACCCGGTCCGCGACCCCCACGGCGACCCGATCCCGGCCCCGGACGGCAGCGTCGAGGAGCTGCCGGTCCGCATCCTCGACGATCTCCCGCCGGGCGCGGTGGGCGAGATCGTCCGGGTCTGGGACACGGACCCGGAGCTGCTCAGGTACCTGACGGAACACGCGATCAACCTGGGCGAGCGCATCGAGGTCGTGGAGCGGCAGCCGTTCGGGGGGCCGATGGTGGTGAAGGTGGGATCGCCGCCGGATGCGGCTACGCACGCCATCGGCAAGGAGATCGCGCAGGCCTTGTCGGTCACCCTGCGCTGAGGGACGTACGCGCGGGTGACGTCGTGAAGCGGATGTGGTGACCAGCTCCCGCCCGCGACGATGGCCCGTATGAAACCCTTCCGCTTCGGCGTCGTCGCCGGTTACTCGCCCAACCTCACCTCGTGGACCGCGCAGGCCGAGCGGGTCGAGAAGCTCGGGTTCGACACCTTGCTCGCCACCGATCCCGTCGGGACCGCCGATCCGTTCGTGCTGCTCGGGGCCGCCGCCGCGGTCACCCTCGATCTCACCGTCGGCACCTTCGTGCTCGCCGACCCCTTCCGCGACGCCAGGGCGCTCGGCTGGCAGGCGCAGACCCTCCACCGGCAGACCCGCGGCCGGTTCGAGCTGGGGCTGGGCGTCGGACGGCCCGGTGCCGAAGGGCACGCCGCGACGCTGGGGCGGGAATTCCCCTCACCGGGTGAGCGCATCACACGGATGGCCGCCACGATCGCGCACCTCAAGCGCGACGCCGACCGGCCGCGGCTGATGCTGGCCGGCGGTGGGCCGAAAATGCTGGCGCTCGCCGCGCAAGAAGCCGACACCGTCACGTTCACCTGGGCGCCGACGACGACCGAAGCCGAAGCGACGTCCATTGTGGATCGATTCCGGGTCCTCGCCGGGCCGCGGCTGGCGGAGATCGAGCTCGGCCTGAACCTGATGGCGATCGGGTCGGAACCGTCGCCCGCGATCGCGCGGTGGGCCGGGGTGGACGTGCCCGAGCTCGCCGCCGGCGGTGCGGTGACCGTCCTTCCCGAGGATCCCGGCGAGGCCACGGAAAAGCTTCTCGGCTGGCGGGAGCGGTGGGGGATTTCCTACGTCACGATCAACTCCGGCTACGCGGAACCGTTCGCCGCGATCGCCGACGAGACGCGCAAGGCAGGTGGGTGAGGACCCTTCCGATCTTGCGAACCGGGGCCTACGCTCCAATCTTCTTAATCGGGAGTGCTTCGGAGCGTTGTGATGACCGGTCAGCGAACACGCACCATCGACCGGGGGGAACAGGCGGAGCTGAGCCGGCTGCTGGCAGCCGGACCGTTCGACGTGGCCCTGCGGGCGGCGATCCGGGCCCGCGGCCTCGGCCTCGAGCGGATCCGCTATCGCTTGCGTGGCCGGGGAACCACGGTCAGCCTGGCCACCCTCAGCCACTGGCAATCGGGACGGTGCCGGCCGGAGCGGCCGGAATCGTTGGAGGCCCTGCGGAATCTCGAGGACATCCTGAACGTGCCGGACGGCTCGCTCAGCAAGCTCCTCGGCCCGCCGCGGAGCAGGACGAGGTTCCACGCGCTCACTTGAGCGGCGTAGAAGGCAGTTAGGCTCGTGCCGTGCGAGCTGTGGTCATGGAGGAGTTCTGCGTCCCGCCCGTGGTGCGGGACGTGCCGGAGCCGGTGGCCGCGCCGGGTGGTGCGGTGATCGAGGTCGACGCCACCGGTGTCTGCCGCAGCGACTGGCACACCTGGCAGGGGCACGACACCGCCGTCACGCTGCCGCACGTCGCCGGGCACGAGCTCGCCGGCCGGGTCGTCGCGCTCGGCGAAGGCGTCCGCGGCTGGGCGCTCGGCGCGCGCGTCACCGTGCCGTTCGTCTGCGCCTGCGGCACGTGCGCCCAGTGCGCCCGCGGTGACCAGCAGATCTGCGACCGCGAGTGCCAGCCCGGCGCCACGCACTGGGGGTCGTTCGCCGAGCGCGTGGCCATCGAGCACGCCGAGACGAACCTGGTCGCGCTGCCGGACTCGCTCGGCGCCGCCGAGGCCGCGGCCCTCGGCTGCCGGTTCGGCACGGCGTTCCGCGCGGTGCTGCGGCAGGGGCGCGTCACCGCGGGCCAGTGGGTCTCGGTGTACGGCTGCGGCGGTGTCGGGATCTCCGCGGTGCTGCTGGCCGTCGCGGCCGGTGCCAAAGTCGTCGCCGTCGACGTCTCGGCGGCCGCCCTCCAGCTGGCCGCGAAGTCGGGTGCCGCCGTCACGGTCGATTCCTCGGCCTTCGACGGCCCGGAAGCCGTCGCCGCGCACGTCCGCGAGCTGACCGGCGGCGGCACGCACGTCTCGCTCGACTGCCTCGGCTCGCCGTCGACCTGCGCGGCGTCGGTCGGCAGCCTGCGCAAGCGCGGCCGGCACGTCCAGGCCGGGCTGATGCCGCCCGCGCAGGGCGTCGCCCCCATCCCGATGCACCGCGTCATCGGCGGCGAGCTGGAGCTCGTCGGCATCCACGGGCTCCCGGCCCACGAGTACCCGGAGCTGCTGCGCGTCGTCGAGACGGCGGGCATCGACCTCGCCGCGCTGATCGGCCGGCGCATCGGGCTCGACGACGTCCCGGCCGCGCTGGCGGCGATGAACGACCCCGTGCCGGCGCACGCGGGCGTCACCGTGGTGACGTTCCGTGCCTGATCGGCGGCACCGTGGTCAAGAGACCCGTTCGTAGCTGATCCACGCTGGCACGTGACATTCAGGTGTGGGAACGTCTAGTTCACGGTGGCCCAGGGCGAGGGGATGCGGCTGCAGGAGTCGTCCCGCTGGTCCGTGGGACGGCTCCTGCGGCTTTTCTCCGGCACAATCGAGGTGGTGGACGCCCTCCTGCCGCGCCCGCGCGCCGAGATCGCGCCCGGCGCCGTGCACCTGCCCGACTGGCTCGGCTTCGACGAGCAGCGCGAACTCGTCGCGGCCTGCCGCGGCTGGTCCGGCTACCGCCACACCCGGCTGCCCAACGGCGGCGTGATGTCGGTGAAGTCGGTCTGCCTCGGCTGGCACTGGTACCCGTACGGCTACTCGCGCACGACCGGCGAGGGGACGCCGGTGCTGCCGTTCCCGGACTGGCTCGGCGACCTCGGCCGCCGCGCGGTGGCGGCCGCGTACGGCGAGCCGGCCGAGGCGTACGCGCCGGACATCGCGCTGGTCAACTTCTACGACGCCACCGCGAAGATGGGGCTGCACCAGGACAAGGACGAGCGCAGCCTCGAGCCGGTGGTGTCGGTCAGCCTCGGTGACGCCGGTGTGTTCCGCTTCGGCAACACCGAAACCCGCGGCCGGCCGTACACCGACGTCGAGCTGCGGTCGGGTGACGTGTTCGTGTTCGGCGGCCCGTCCCGGCTCGCCTACCACGGCGTGCCGAAGACGCTGCCGGGCACGGCGGACCCGGCGCTGGGCCTGGCCGGGCGGCTGAACATCACGCTCCGGGTGTCCGGGCTCTAGTCCTCAGTGGACTCATCCTCGTCCGGCACCACGATGAACCGGACGGCCACCGACCGTGAGCCTTCGGGCTGCTGTCCCGGCTCGGTGGCGTACTTCCACACCAGGTTCTGGTACTCCTCGACGAAGGACGTCACCTGGTCCTTCGTCAGGTGCAGCCCGGCGCGGTGGATCTGGTTCCAGCCCTTCGCGCTGTCGTAGCCCGCGTAGGCCCGGGCGACCAGGCCCAGGTCGTGACCCATCTTCAGCGCGCCGAGCTTGAGCATCGCTTCGCGCTCGTCCGGCGCGAGGTCGAGGCCGGGCGGGGTGTAGATGTCCTTCGACCGCGACTTCCACCAGCGCTCGCGGCCGTCCCCGCGGTCCTCGAGCTCCTCGATCAGCTCCAGGTCGGCGAGCTTGCGGAGGTGGTAGCTGGTCGTCCCGGTGCTCTCGCCCAGCGCCTTCGCGACGCTCGTCGAGTTCGCCTCGCCGTGTTTGCCCAGGTAGCTGAGGATGTCCCGGCGCACGGGGTTGGCCAGCGCCTTGTAGAAGGCCTTGAGGTCCGCGCCGGTCAGGACGCGCTTTTCGGGACGGTCGACCATGCCGAAAGCCTACTACAGAGGTTGTTTGCAAAGAATCTCTGCAATCGCTACCTTGGGTCGGGAGAGAACTCGGGGGTTCGCATGAAGAAGCTCTTCTGGGCGGCCGGGCTGTGCCTGTTGCCGTGGATCGCGGTACTGGGGACGACGTTGCCGGAGGTCGTGCAGGCGCAACACTGGCGGCTGGCCTGGACGGGCTTCGACACGGCGGAGGCGGCCGGCCTGCTGCTCACGGCGTGGCTGCTGAGCCGCGGTGACGCGCGGACGCCGCTGGTCGCAACGGCCACGGCGACGCTGCTGCTGGCCGACGCCTGGTTCGACGTCGTCACGGCCGGCGACGACGTCGCGTTTTCGCTGCTCATGGCCGGTCTGGAGGTGCCGCTGGCGCTGGCGTGCCTGTCCGTCGCCGTGCCGCGGCCGGTGCCGGCGCATGTCTGAGCTGGACCCGCGGCTGCGCGACGAAATCGACGACCAGGTCGCGGAGGCCTTGGACGCCTACCTCGCCGAGCGGCGGCCGCGCGGCCGGCGGCGCGCGTGGCCCGTGGTGGTGACGGTGGCACTGGGGGTCGTCACCACCTGGCTGGCCCCGGGCGAGGCCTGGGCGGCGTGGCTCGCGATCGGGGTCACGAACGCCGCCTGGCTGGTGGTCGTGAGTGGTAAGGCGGGTTAGAACCCGCCTTACCACTCACGACAGCCGCGGCAGACTCAGGACCGTCAGTTCGGACGGAAGCGCACGGTCTGGCCCGGCCGCAGCTGGGCGGCCAGGTCCAGGTCCGCCTCCTCGACGACCGCGATCACCGGGTACCCGCCCGTCGTCGGGTGGTCGGCGTGGAACAGGATCGGCCGGCCCGACGGCGGCACCTGCAGCGATCCCGGCACGCACGCCTCCGACGGCAGCTCGTCGTGGCGTGCCCGGGCCAGTGCCGGCCCGGTCAGGCGGATGCCGACGCGGTCCGAATCCGGCGAGACCGTGTACACAGTGGACAAGAGTTCGTCCGGCGCGGTGAACCAGTCGCGACGCGGACCCGGTGTCACGCGCAGCACCGGTTCGGCCGGCCACGCCGCCCGGGGCGCGAGATCCACCACCGGGAACGCCCGCGGAGCCGGGCCGATCGGCAGCAGCATCCCGGCCGCCACCGGCGGCGGGCCCAGCTTCCCGAGCGTGTCCGTCGCCCGGGAACCCAGCACCGGCGGTACGTCGATCCCGCCGCGCACCGCGACGTAACACCGCAACCCCGACACCGCCGTGCCCAGCGCCAGTTCTTCCCCGGGCCACAACGTGATCGGCCCGTTCGGCCCGCCCTTCGAGAGCGGGCAGGAAGCGCCGGTGACCGCCACCGTTGTGAGGGCCGATGCGCGCAGCACCAGCCCGCCGAGCGTCACCTCCAGCGCCGCCGCCCCCTCCGGGTTTCCGACGAGCCGGTTGGCCAGCCGGAACGACTCGCGATCGGCCGCCCCGGAGCGGCCGACGCCGAGCGCCGCGTGACCCGGGCGGCCGAGGTCCTGCACCGTCGTCGCGAACCCGGGCCGGACGACTTCGAGCTTCACGACGCCACCGCCGTGAACCGGACCCGGGTGCCCGGCGGCAGCAGGTTCGGCGGGTCGCGCTCGACGTCCCACACCGGCACCTCCGTCCGGCCCAGCAGCCGCCAGCCGCCCGGGGACGCGCTCGGGTAGACCGCGCTGTACTCGCCGGCGATCGCCACCGAGCCCGCCGGGATGCGGGTGCGCGGCGACGACCGCCGGGGCACGTGCAGCGCGGGGTCCGACCCGGTCAGGTAGGCGAAGCCCGGCGCGAAGCCGCAGAACGCCGAAACGTAGGTCCCCGCGGTGTGCCGGGAGATCAGCGAAGCCACGCTCAACCCCGTCTCCGCGGCCACGTCGGCCAGGTCTTCGCCGTCGTACACCACCGGGATCACCACCTCGCCCGCGTCGGCCGCCACCCTGTCCACAGGGGACACTTGACGCAGCAGCGCACCCAGCCGTTCCGCGTTCGTCACCGACGGGTCGAAGCGGACCAGCAGCGTCCGGGCCGCCGGGACGAGCTCCACCACCCCGTCCGGCGGCGACTGCGTCAGCGCCGCCTGGAAACCCAGCACGTCGTCCAGCTCCACCAGGACCGCGCGCCGCCCGCACGGCAGCAGCCGGACGGTCATCCGGTGAACGCGGTGAGGGGGACGTCCGCGGCGGTCAGGCCGGCGCGGATCCGGCGCGCCAGCTCGACCGCGCCCGGCGTGTCGCCGTGCACGCACAGGGAATCCGGGCGCAGGTCGAGCTTGCCGCCGTCGGCCGTCACGCCGCCGCCGCCGGTCGCCATCGCCACCGCCCGGTCGGCCACGGCCCCGGCGTCGTGCAGGACAGCGCCCGGCCGCTTGCGCGACACGAGCCGGCCTTCCGCGGTGTACGCCCGGTCCGCGAACGCCTCCGCGTACGCGACGACACCGGCTTTCTCCGCCTCCCGCTGCATTTCCGAGTCCGGCAGGCAGAGCAGCGCCAGCGCGGGATCGTACCGCCGCAGGCCCTCGACGATCGCCGCCGCCTGCTCGGCGTCGCCCGCCGCGGTGTTGTACAACGCGCCGTGCGGCTTCACGTACGTCACGCGGCTGCCCGCCGCGCGGGCGAACGCGTCGAGCGCGCCGACCTGGTAGAGCACTTCGTCCGCCAGGTCGTCCGGCGCGATGTCGAGGGCGCGCCTGCCGAAGCCGGCCAGGTCGCGGTAACCGACGTGCGCGCCGATCGCGACCCCGCGCCCGGCCGCCAGTTCGCACACCCGCCGCATCACCGACGGGTCGCCGGCGTGGAAGCCGCAGGCGACGTTCGCGCTGGTCACGATGTCGAGCATGGCTTCGTCGTCGCCCATCTTCCAGGCGCCGAAGCCCTCGCCGAGATCGCTGTTCAGATCCATTTCAGCCCACCCGGTATTCGCTGTCGTACCGATCGGTGATGAACATGTACCCCGGCGCGTGGGTGATCGCAAAGGGGGGACGCGACGCCATCAGCGCCGCCTGCGGCGTGACCCCGCAGGCCCAGAACACCGGGACGTCACCCGGTTCCGCGTCCGCCGGGTCGCCGAAGTCCGGCCGGGCGAGGTCGTCGATGCCCAGCGTGCGCGGGTCGCCGATGTGCACCGGGGCGCCGTGCACCGCGGGCATCGCGCGGGTGATCCGGATGGCGTCGTCGACGAGGTCCTCCGGGATCTGGCGCATCGACACCACCATCGGCCCGAACAGCCGCCCGGCGGGCTCGCACGGCCGGTTCGTCACGTACATGGCGACGTTGCGGCCCTGGTCGACGTGCCGCAGCGGGACGCCTTCGGCGGCCAGCGCCGTCTCGAACGTGAAGCTGCAGCCGATCGAGAAGGCGACCATGTCGCTGCGCCACAGGCCGGTCGCGTCCGACACCTCGCCGGCGAGGACGCCGTTCTGCCAGATCCGGTAGCGCGGCAGGTCGGTGCGCAGGTCCGCGTCCTCGGCGAGCCGGGTGGCCGGGTCGCCGGGGTCGGTGACGTCGAGCAGCGGGCACGCCTGCGGGTTGCGGGTGCAGAACAGCAGGACGTCGTAGGCCCAGTCCTCGGGCACGGCGATCAGGTTGGTCTGGGTGAAGCCGCTGGCCCAGCCCGTCGTGGGGTGGGCGGTGCCGCGGCGGAACGCTTCGCGCGCTTGCGCCGGGGTGAACGTCGCGGGTTCGTCGAAGGTCGTCATGATTCCCCCTCAATCAACGAGTTCGATGCCCCGGGTTTCCGGGAGGCCGAGCAGGGCCAGCACGGCGATGCCGTAGCCCAGCGCGCCGAACACGATCGCGCCGCCCGCGCCCAGGAAGCCCACGACGGTCGGGAAGATCGCCCCGACCGCGCGGCCGAAGTTGTACGTGAAGCCCTGCCCGGTGCCGCGCAGCGCGGTCGGGTACAGCTCGGCGAGGAACGCGCCGAACCCGCTGAAGATCGCGGACATCGAGAAGCCGAGCGGGAAGCCGAGCACCAGCACGAGCCCGTTGGCGCCCTTGGGGATCTGCGTGTACGCGACGATCAGCGCGGCCGAGAGCAGCGCGAAGGTCAGGAAGGTCTTCTTGCGCCCCATCAGGTCGGTCAGGTAGCCGCCGCAGATGTACCCGGCGAAGGCGCCGGTGATGAGGAAGGCGAGGTAGCCGCCGGTGCCGATCACGGTCAGCTCGCGCGTCTTCTTCAGGTAGGACGGCAGCCACGTCGAGATCGTGTAGTACCCGCCCTGGACGCCGGTGGCCAGCAGCGCGGCGAAGAACGTCGTGCGCAGGAGATCGCCCTTGAAGATCCGGACGAGGGTGCCCTTCGGGCGTTCGGTCTTCAGGCGCTCTTCGGCGCGCGGCGCGTCCTTGACGCTCTTGCGGACCCACAGCACGAGCAGCGCCGGGATGACACCGGTCCAGAACATGATCCGCCAGGCCACGTCGTCGCTCGCCACGCTGAACACCACGGTGTAGACGACCACCGACAGGCCCCAGCCGACCGCCCACGCGCTCTGCACGAACGCCACGGTCCGGCCGCGGTACTTCGCCTGCGAATACTCGGCGACCAGTGCCGCGCCGGCCGCCCACTCACCGCCGAAGCCCAGGCCCTGCAGCGCGCGGAAGATCAGCAGCGTCTCGAAGTTGGGCGCGAACCCGCAGAGCACGGTGAAGATCGTGTACATCGCGATGGTGATCTGCAGCGTCCGGACGCGGCCGATCCGGTCGGCCAGCATGCCGGCCCCGACCCCGCCGACGGCCGACACGACCAGCGTCGTCGTGCCGAGCAGGCCGGCTTCACCGCTCGAGATGCCGAAGTACGCGGTGATCGCGGCCAGGCCGAGCGGCAGGGTCTGGTAGTCGAACGAGTCCAGGCCGTACCCGCCGAACGCGCCCACGAAGGCGCGGCGGCCACGTTTTCCCAGCGTGCGGAACCAGTCGAACGGCCGGGCCTCGGTAGCGGTAGTGGCAGTCATGGGGCACCTCCTGGCCAGTGTCTCTCATCGTGGCGTACCTCACACGGTAGGGATTGTTGAACAATTCCACAAGAGGCTGGTTGGATCGTCCTCTGGGTGCCGAGTACGCTCGGTGCCGTGGTCATCGAAGACGGTGTCGTCCCGGGCCTGGAGGCCGACCGCGGCCTGGTCACGCGCAAGAGCACGGCCGAGCGGGTCGCCGGGGTCCTTCGCAAGCGCATCGCGGAAGGGTTCTTCCTGCCCGGCGGCCGGCTGTCGGAGCAGGACATCGGCAACGCGCTCGGCGTCTCCCGCAACACCCTCCGCGAGGCGTTCCGGCTGCTCACGCACGAGCGGCTGCTCGCCCACGAGCTCAACCGCGGGGTCTTCGTCCGCATCCCGAGCGTCGAGGACGTCGTCGACATCTACCGGGTCCGCAAGATCATCGAATGCGCCGCGGTCCGCGGGGTGCGGGCCAAGCCGGCGACCTTCACGCGGATCAAGGAGAAGGTCGACATCGGGGACGAGGCCGCGCGCACCGGCAACTGGAAGGACCTCGGCACCGCGAACGTCTGGTTCCACCAGGAGCTCGCCGCGCTGTCCGGCAGCGAGCGGGTGAACGAGCTGGTCGGCAGGCTGACCGCCGAGCTGCGGCTGGTGTTCCACATCATGGCCGAGCCGCGCCGCTTCCACGAGCGCTACCTGCCGCGCAACCACGAAATCCTGGACCGCATCGAGACCGGCGACGGCCCGGGCGCGGAGGAGCTGCTGCTGAAGTACCTCGACGACGCCGAGGAACAGCTGGTGGACGCGTACGCCGACCGCGCCGAGGCGGCCCGCGCGGCCAGCGCGGCGGAGTAGCCGAAGCGCCCCCATGTGGCGCTCGGTGCGTTGGGCGTTCGGGCACGGTTGACGTCCGGACGGTCCGAGCACGCGCCGCGCGCGGCGCGCGGTCGATAACCTCGGGGGCGGTTCCGCTCGCCGGAGAACCCCCAGCGGCCGGCGGGACCCCACGCTGCCGGGTCGCCGCTTCCCCAGGGCCGCGGCCCGGCAGCCCAACGCCGTGAAGGCCACCTCGCGATGGCCTTCACGGACTTGTCGAGCGGCCGGGGTCAGCCGGCGTAGCGGGCGAAGATCCTCGTGAAGTCCCACGCCTGCTGGGAAACCCCGGAACAGGTGTCGTTGTTCGGGTACCCGCCGGGGCACGGGCGGTCGCGGTTCGCCGACCAGAACGTCAACCGGGCCAGGTGGTGCGCGTTCGCGTAGCCCAGGATGGCGGTGAAGTCGTTGAGCGTGACCGTCTCGCTGTTGTCGGTGATGCCGTTCATCGACGAGATGCCCATGTGCCGGTAGGCCGTGTCGTCGTCGTAGCCGTACGCGCTCTTGACCACGTTCTTCAGGCCCTCGGCCGCCCGCTGCGTCAACGTGCCCATGTTCTGGCCCGCGCCGCCGAAGTCGAACGGCATGATGACCCAGCCGTCGACCGTGAGCCCGGCCTGCGCCGCCCGGTTGACCAGGCTGTTGTCCGGACCCGACTGGCCGGTGCCGAAGGTGACGTACAGCTTGATGCCCGGGTTGTTCGCCCGGACTGTCTTCAGCGCGTCGACCGTGCGCTGCTGCACCGTCGGGTTGCTGTAGGCGTCCGCCTCGATGTCGATGTCGATCGCCTTGAGGCCGTAGGCGTTGATCACCTTCTGGTAGCCCGCCGCCAGCTCGCCCGCGCTGCCGCAGGACGACTCCAGCTTGTTGCCGGAGTAGCCGCCGAACGACGGGATGACGTCGCCGCCGCCCGCGCGGATGGTGTTGATCGTGTTCTGGTCGACGCCGCTGGTGAGCGCGCGCCCGCCGTCCCACTGCGGGTTGCAGTAGCCGTTGGACAGGATGAACGCCAGCGTGAACCACTTGACGCCGGTGGCGCTCATGATCGTCGCCGGGTTCGGCGGGTCGCCCCAGCCGTTGTAGAGGTAGGGCGCGACGGCCATCGCCCCCGGTCCGGGCGGCGGGGTGGTGCCGCCGCTGGGCAGCGTCCACTGCTGGTTGGCCGTGCTCGCGCACGTCCAGATCTGCAGCCGCGTCCCGTTGGCGCTGGAGTTGCCGGTGGCGTCGAGGCACTTCCCGGACCCGGAGTTGACCAGGTTCTTCGCCGCGTTCGCCGACCACTTCTGGGCGTTGCTGCCGTTGCAGTCCCAGAGCTGGGTCGTCGTGCCGTTCGCCGTGCCCGCGCTCGTGACGTCGAGGCACTTGCCCAGCGCCTGCAGGGACCCGTCGCTGCCGACCGTCCACTGTTGAGCGTTGGTGCCGTTGCAGTCGTAGAGCTGGACCGCGGTGCCGTTGACGTTGCTCGCGCCGGCGACGTCGGCGCACTTGCCGCCGAGGCCGGTGATCGGGCCGGTCGCCGCCTGCGCGGCGCCGGGGAGGAGGACCATCGCGGAGGCGGCCAGCAGGCCACCCGCCGCGGTCAGGGCTTTGAGCTTCATGCGGGCACGTTCCACTTCTGGTTGGCGGCGCCGGTGCAGGTCCAGATCTGCAGCCGGGTGCCGTTGGCGCTGGAGTTGCCGGTGGCGTCGACGCACTTGTTCGAAGCCGCGCCGACGAGATCGCGGGCCGCGGTGGCCGCCCACCGCTGGTTGGCCGTACCGCCGCAGTCCCAGAGCTGGAGCTGTGCCCCGTCCGTTGTGGACTGCCCGGTGACGTCGAGGCACTTGCCGAGCGCCTTCAGGGTGCCGTCGGTCCCGACGGTCCACTGCTGGGCGCCGGAGCCGTTGCAGTCGTAGAGCTGGACCGCGGTGCCGTTGGCGCTGCTCGCGCCGGCGACGTCGATGCACTTGCCGCCGAGGCCGGTGATCGGGCCGGTCTTGCCGCCACTTGAACCTTGGTTGCCGTTCCAGGTGAAGGTGGCCGACGTGCGGCCGGGCAGGGTGTAGGTGAACGAAGAGTTGCCCCAGTTCACCCGCACGCTCTGGCTGCCCGTGCCGGAGTTGTACGCGATCAGCGCCTTCGAGCCGTCCGGGTTCTTCCAGGCGACGTTGCGCACGGCCGAGCTGTCGTTCGAGTCGATCCGGTACGCGCCCGGCTTCACGAACTTCGTCAGGTGACCCATCGTGTAGTACTCGACGGTGTAGTCGACCTGCCCGCTGCGCGAGTCTCCGTTGTGGACGGTGATCAGCCCGGTGCAGGTGCCGCAGCCGCCGTTGTGCGGGCCCATGTTCTGGTCGACGCCGAGGCTCCACTTGACGAAGCTCTTCGACCAGTTCCGGGTGTAGTCCACGATGTTGTTCATGTCCTCGGCCTGCTGGTTCGTGATCCAGGTGCCGCCGGAGTGCTCGGTCGAATAGGCGTTGACGTTCGGGTACTGGTTGTGCGTGGTCGTCTGCTGGGCGATGTCGCCGCCGTAGCCGTGCCAGGCCACGCCCCCGAAGTTCGGGTGGTTCCGGATCGACGGGTCGTCCAGGGTCGGTGCGCCGTAGGACGCGTAGGTGTCCCAGTTCCAGTCGAGCGCGAGGACCTTTGTGGACAGACCGGCGCCCTGCAGGGCGGGCAGCAGGTTGTTCTTCGCGAAGTACGCCAGGCCGGCGCCGTTCCAGTTGGTCGACGGGTAGCTCGCGCAACAGGTCGGCTCGTTCTGCATCGAGACGTAGTCGATCGGCACGCCCGCGTCCCGGTAGGCCTGGAGGTACTTGACGAAGTACTGGGCGTAGGCCGGGTAGTACTGCGATTCGACCCAGCCGAGCAGGTAGCTGTCGTTGTCCTTCATCCACGGCGGCGCGCTCCACGGCGACGCCATGATCTTGGCCTGCGGGTTGAGCTGCTTGGCCTGCTTGGTCAGCGGCAGCACGTCGGCCTGGTCGTGCGCGATGGAGAAGTGCGTCAGGTTCGGGTCGGTCTGGCCGGCCGGCACGTCGTCGAAGGTGTAGCTGTAGCGGGCCAGGTCGGACGCGCCGAGCGGGTTGCGGATGAAGCTCAGCCCGATGCCGCTGTTCGGGTCGAACAGCTTGCGCATGGTGTCGTCGCGGGTGGCCTGGGACAGCGCCCCACTGGAGTTCATCAGCCACGCCGCGGTGTCCGTAAAGGACGCTCCGCCGCCTTCGAACTGCTGGTATGTGGTGTTTTCGTTGACGTTGATGGTGACGCCGCCGCTGCCGGTGCCGGTCGCGAACGTGACCGGCGTCTGCTGCTGGAGACCGCGGGTGACCGTCCGGCCGCCGGCGTCGCTGGTCGTGGTGAGCCAGACGTTGACCGTTTCGCCCGCGGCCTGCGCGGGCCCGGCGAAGGTGGCCGCGGCGACCGCGGTCACCCCGATCAACGCCGTGAGAGAGCGTTTTCTCATGGCAGAGTCCACTTCTGGTTCGCGCCGGCCCCGCAGGTCCAGATCTGGAGCCGGGTCCCGTTGGCGCTGGAGTTGCCGGTGGCGTCGAGGCACTTGCCGGAGCCGGCGTTCACGAGGTTCTGTGAGCCGTTTGCGGACCACTTCTGGGCGTTGCTCCCGTTGCAGTCCCAAAGTTGCGTCGTCGTGCCGTTGGCCGTGCCCGCGCTCGTGACGTCGAGGCACTTGCCGAGTGCTTTCAGGGTGCCGTCGGTGCCCACTGTCCACTGTTGGGCGTTGGTGCCGTTGCAGTCGTAGAGCTGGACGGCGGTGCCGTTGGCGTTGTTCGCGCCGGCGACGTCGGCGCACTTGCCGCCGATGCCGGTGATCGGGCCGGCGGTGCCGGTGGGCGGCGTCGTCGTGCCGCCCGCGAACTGCGTCGCCACCTGCTCGCCGAGGCTGACGGCGTTGGCGTGGTTCTCGATCGGGTTGACGTGCGTGTTGGGGAACACGATGTACGTCACCGGGCCTTCGGTGCCGCCGTTCTTCGGATCGGGGTTGATGCCGAGGCTGACGGCGGTGGCGTAGGACGCCTCGCCGATGATGCTCGTCGGGCCGGTGTCACCGACCACGGCGTAGCTGACCTGGTTGTTGTAGATCACCGCCACGACCGAGCCGCCGTCGATGCCGTAGTTGCGGTAGTCCCAGGTGGACGTCGGCTGCGGCAGGACGATGTACGGCAGTTGCGCCGCGTTGAGCGGCTGGTCGGCCGAGGTGTGGAACGCGGTGTCCGGGTAGAAGCAGCAGTCGGTGTTCTCGTTGCACTGCGTGGTGCGGACGCCGTCGCAGTCGACGTCCATGTCGGCCTTGAAGAACACCGCGCCGTTCGCCTGGCAGACGGGCACGGTGGCCGCGCCGCCTTCGTCGTAGGAATACTTCCCGTTCGAGATCTGTTGGCAGGATTGGGTTTTGGCGAGCAGCTGGCTCGCCGACGGACCCGCCTCGACCGCTGCCTGGGCCGAGCCGGTGGTGAGTGAAAGCGCTAACAGGGCACACCCCATCAGCGCGACGACAATTCGCCGCACGGGATTCTCCTCCATGGGGTCGTGAGTGGTAAGGCGGGTTCTAACCCGCCTTACCACTCACGAGGGGTGGGTCAGGGCGTGGTCCACTTCTGGTTCGCGCCGCCGCCGCAGGTCCAGATCTGCAGGCGGGTGCCGTTCGCACTCGAATTGCCGGTGGCGTCGAGGCACTTGTTCGCGTTGGGGTTCACGATGTCCTTCGCGCCGGTCACCACCCATTGCTGGGCGGCGGTTCCGTTGCAGTCGTAGAGCTGCACCGCTGTCCCGTCCGCGGTGCCGGCACCGGAGACGTCCATGCACTTGCCGAGGGCGCGGATCGTGCCGTCGGTGCCGACGGTCCAGTTCTGCGCGGCGTTGCCGTTGCAGTCGGTGATCTGGATCGGCGTGCTGTTGGCGGTGCTGGCGCCGGCGACGTCGACGCACTTGCCGCCGATGCCGGTGATCGTGCCGGTCCGGCCGCCGCCGCTGCTCGAGGTGTTGGTGACGTGCACGTAGTCGACGACCAGCTGCTGCGGGAACTGCGTGCTGCTGTTGGGATCGCCGGGCCAGTACCCGCCGACGGCGAGGTTGAGGATGATGAAGAAGTTGTGGTCGTACACCCAGCGGTTGCCGTTGAGGTCCGACGGCGTGCGCGTCTGGTAGAGGTTGCCGTCGACGTACCACTTGATCTGGTTGGGCGCCCAGTCGACCGCGTAGGTGTGGAAGTCGTCGGAGAAGTTCGGTCCGTTGTAGGCGGCGCCGATGCCGCCGGAGCCGGAGTAGCCGGGGCCGTGGATGGTGCCGTGCACGGTGTTCGGTTCGAACCCGACGTTTTCCATGATGTCGATTTCGCCGTCGGTGGGCCAGTTCCCGCCGCCGAGCATCCAGAACGCCGGCCACATGCCCTGCCCGCGCGGGAGTTTCATGCGCGTCTCGAAGTGGCCGTAGGCCTGGCTGAACTTGCCGGCGGTGTTCATCCGCGCGGACGTGTACTCGCAGCGGCCGTACCAGCAGTTGTAGTTGCCGGGGTTTTCCTTCTTGGCGGTGATGACGAGGTGGCCCTGGCCGTCGAGCTGGGCGTTGTTGGTGCCGGAGGTGTAGTACTGCCGCTCGTGGTTGTTGACGTTGTCGCCGGTTTCGAGCTGCCACTTCGACCCGTCGACCCCGGCACCGGCGGCGCCGTTGAAGTCATCGGTGAAGGTGGCCGCTGCTTCTGCCGGGGCCGTCGTGATGGCTTGCTGCCCGAGGACGAGCAGTGAACAGGCGGCGAGGAGTGCCGCCCAGCGCTTCTTCGTGGAGGTGGACATCGTTGTCGCCTCTCTCACCGTGGGGGACGGCGTTCCGCGCGCAGCACGGAACGCGGGGAGGGGGGTGGCCGCGCCTGCCGGGGCGGCGGCAGGTGTGACCGTGCGTGCCCGCGAGGCCGCGGGCGGAGGTATTGGCCTGACTTTGTTGTGTCTGGCAACAAAGTATGCATGGTCCAGACAAGCCGGGCAACCGTCGGCCGGTCATTTTTTTTCAACCCGAATTAAGGGTGTGTGGGAGCTGGGCTGTCGGCTGCGGTGCTGGTGGGGGCGGTTCCCGGTCAGCGGGGCATGGTGGCTCCGGCGAGCTTCGGCTCGCTTCGGGTGGTCTTGCGGAGCGCGCGGTGGCTTTGGCCCGCGTCGGGTGGTCTTCCGGACCGGGCGGGTGGGCTGCCGGACCCGGGTGGCGGTTCTGGCTGCTTCCTTCCGGCACCCCGAAGCCGTCATTGTGACTACGGCCGGCGGCACCGCGTCAAGGCGGGAAAGCGTGCCTTGACCCGGTGCCGCCGGCCGTGTTTTGGCTTCGGATCGGGGTGCGGGGAGTCTGGGTCCTCGTCGGTGCCGGTTTTCGGGTCCGCTGCACGTTGCGTTGTTGGTGGGCGGCTTGCACCGCCGTGTGTCCGGTTTTCGGTGTTATGCCGCGTCTGAGTTCGGGGCTCCTGGCTTGGCCAGTCTTGATGTTGCCCCCTGCTCCAGGAGGTCCGCCACCGGGAGCGTGGCCGCTCCTGTTGCCACCGCGTCCAGGCCCAGGGAGCCCAGCTGGATCGATGTCTGGCTGAACGGGTGGCGTAGGGCGTGCTCGCCCGCCGCCTCTCGGATCTTTGGCAGGAGTTGGTCTCCCAGGGCCAGGCCTGCCCAGCCGCCGATCACGATGCGCTCCGGGTTGAACAGGTTGATCAAGTTCGCGATGCCCGCTCCGAGGTAGCCGGCCGTTTCGTCGAGCACTCGCGAAGCCGTCTTGGACCTCGAGGCGGCCGAAAGGAGGGCCGAAAACTGGGCCTGCTCGTCCTCGCCCGTGATGTCCTTGCCGCGTGCCCGGCGGTACCGGGCCAGCACCGCGCCCGCGCCGATGTACGCCTCCAGGCACCCTCGTGCGCCGCAGCGGCACTCCTGGCCGCCGTACGCGATCGTTGTGTGGCCCCACTCGCCCGCGCTGCTCGTCGAGCCGCGGTACGTCGTTCCGTCCGTCACCACCGCCGCGCCCACGCCCGAGCCGATCAGCGCTATCACCGCGTGGCGGGCTCCGCGGCCCGCGCCGAACCACATCTCCGCCTGGCCCTGCGTCTTTGCGCCGTTGTCGACGAACAGCGGCAAGCCGACGCCCGCCTCCCGCAGCATCGCCTCGAACGGCACCGCGTCCCAGCCGACCGTCGGGGCGTGCACCAGCACCCGGGCGCCCTGCTCGACCGTGCCCGGCACGCCGATGCCGACGCCCAGCACGCCCGATTCGTCGATGCCCGCGCTCGCGAACACCTCCCGGAGCCCGGACGTCACCTGCTCGACCGCGGTCGCCGCGTCGGGGGCCTTCGGGAGCGGGTGCTCGACCGTCGCCAGGCGGTTCATCGCCAGGTCGAACAGCTCGACCTTGACGCCCGTTTCGCCGATGTCGACGCCCGCGACGTGCCCGTACGCCGGGTCCACGCGCAGCAGCACCCGGGGCCGGCCGCCGTCCGATTCGACCTGGCCGGCTTCGGTGATCAGGCGTTCTTCGCCCAGTTCGGCGGTCACGTTGCTCACCGTGGCGGCACTCAATCCGGTCAGCTGGCTGAGCTCGTGCCTCGACAGCGGGCCGTCGAAGTACAGTTTCGACAGCAGCAGGGATCGGTTGTGCCGCCGCAGATCGCGGACGGTGGTGCGCTTGCTCGCCATGGGCAACCCATCTGAACTTCTTACCGGCTCACTGACAGGATGCCCGATCACCGTAAGTTGTGGCTATGTATTAAGTGGTGAACTAAGTCCCGAACCCATGGTCGCGGGGCCGCCGTCTGGCAGAATCCTCCCGGTGACCCAGGTGGTGCGCCAGACGACCCGTGACCTCAGGCGGCACAACCGCGCGGCACTGCTCTCCTCGCTCTACCTCCGCGGCCCCGTCAGCAGACTGGAACTGGTAGCTGAATCGGGACTATCGGCCGCCACCGTTACCAACGTCGTTTCCGAGCTCATCGCGGACGGCGTCGTGGCCGAGGCCGGATCGGTCGAATCGGACGGCGGGCGGCCGCGGACGCTGCTGGCCGTCCGGCCCGGGTTCGGGCAGGTCGTGGGCGTGGACGTCAGCGAGACGCACGTCGAAGTCGGCCTGTTCGACTGGGCGCTCGGCACCCTCGGCACGGTGCGCCACCCGCTGGTCGGCACCCGCCTCGACCCGGACGAAGTGGCCGGGCTGGTGCGCACGGGCATCGCCGAAGTGCTCGAAGGGGGCGATCCGGACGCGGTGTTCGGCGTCGGCATCGGCGTGCCGGGCGCCGTCCGCGACGGCGGGATCGTGCACGCGCCCACGCTGGGCTGGAGCGGGGTGAACTTCGCCGACCTGATCCACCCGCACATCCAGGCGCCCCTCCACCTGGACAACCGCGCCCGCACCCTCGGCCAGGTCGAGGCCTGGCGCGGCGCCGGCCGGGGCGCCGAACGCGCCATCGTCGCCCTCCTCGGCGTGGGGGTCGGGGCCGCCGTCGCGACGGCCGGGCGCTCGCACCCCGGCATCACCACCAGCGAGTGGGGCCACACCGTCGTCAAGGCGGCCGGGGCGGCCTGCCGGTGCGGCTCCCACGGCTGCCTGGAGGCCTACGTCGGCGTCGAGGCGGTCGTCCGCCGCTACGCGGCCCTCGCCGCCAAGGAACCGGTCATCGGGGACGAAAGCGACGTCGAGCTGGCGCGGATCGTGGCCGAAGCCCAGGGTGGTGGCCCGGCCGCCGACGTGCTCGCCGAAACCGGCGAGTACCTGGGCATCGGCATCGCGAACCTGATCAACCTGCTCAGCCCCGATCGGGTGGTGCTTTCCGGCTCGGCCGGGGCGATCATGGGACCGGCCATCCTGCCCGCGGTGCGTGGCGCCGTGAGCCGGCACGCGCTCGACTACCTCGTCGAGCGCACCGAAGTCGTCCTCGGCCGGCTCGGGCCGGAGGCGGTCGCGCTCGGCGCGGCGACCCTGCCGATCGCCGAACTGCTGGCGAACGGTGGCCGGACCGGCTGAAACCCTTGCGACGCAAGGAGCAATCCCGGAAACAGGTCCAGACCGCCAGTTCTTTCAGTACTTAAACTTAGGTACAAAACGTTACCGCCGTGTTATTGACGTGACCCGAGTCACCCGGGTTGACTTCGGGACGTCGTTCGGTCGCCGGCGGTCGGGGCTCGCTACCAGTCGACAGCAAGCAAGTCGTCGATGACCAGGAGGAACCGATGCGAGTCAAGCGCTCCATCGTCGCAGCGCTAGTAGCCATGACGGCCTTGAGCGGGCTCACGGCGTGCTCGGGCGGCAGCTCCAATGCCGCCCAGAGCAACCCGGACGCCGTGCTCAGCGTCGGCAAGCCGGACGGCCCGCAGGCGGAGAACAACAACCCGTTCCTGGAGACCTCCGCCCTGTCGAACATGGGGTACCGGTGGATGATCTACGAGCCCCTCGTCATGCTCAACCGCGTCAAGCCGCAGGAGCCGGGCAAGCCGTGGCTGGCGACGAAGTGGGACTGGTCGGACAACTACAAGAAGCTGGTCCTGACCGTCCGTGACGGCGTCAAGTTCTCCGACGGCCAGCCGATGACCGCCGAGGACGTCGCCTACACCTTCCAGCTGCTGCGCGACAACAAGGCGCTGAACGTCGACGCCGTGCCGTACAAGGACATCACCGCGGCCGGCAACCAGGTCACCCTGGGCTTCGACGGCTCGCAGTTCGTCAACCAGGTCAAGATCCTGCAGACCCTGGTCGTGCCGAAGCACGCCTGGCAGGGCGTCAAGGACCCGGCGCTCGACCTCGTGAAGAACCCGATCGGCACCGGGCCGTACACGCTGAAGTCGGCCACCCCGCAGACGATGATCGTCACGCGGCGCGAAAGCGGCTACTGGCAGGAAGCGCCGAAGGTCAAGGAGATCCGCTACACCTCCTACACCGACAACAACGCGCAGGTCAGCGCCCTGGTCAACGGTGCGGCCGAGTGGAGCTTCGTGTTCATCCCGAACTACAAGGCCGTCTACACCAACAAGGACCCGCAGCACTACAAGCTGTGGTTCCCCGCGCAGCTGGCCGTCCACGGCCTGTGGTTCAACACCGAAAAGGCGCCGTGGAACGACCCGAAGCTGCGCCAGGCCATCAACAAGGTGATCAACCGCGACGACATCTTCAACCAGGGTGAGGCCGGCTACTTCTACCCGAAGAACGACCAGGTCACCGGCATCCCGACGCCGGCGGGCGACCCGTTCATCGCGCCGCAGTACAAGGGGCAGAGCGTCAAGGTCGACGTCCCGGGCGCGAAGGCGCTGCTGACCGGTGCGGGCTACCAGTTCACCGGCGACAAGCTGGCCGACCCGAGCGGCAAGCCGGTCACCATCAAGCTCACCGTCCCGTCGGGCTGGTCGGACTACATCACCGACCTGGAGATCATCAAGGACAACCTGGCGCAGATCGGCATCACCGCCACGGTCGACAAGATGAACCAGGACGCGTGGATGAAGTCGGTCGACACCGGTGACTTCGAGGGCCTGATGCACTGGACCAACGACGGGCAGACGCCGTACGACATGTACCGCGACGTCATGGACGGCAACCGCTACAAGCCGACCGGCCAGGGTGGCATCAACGGCAACTACGGCCGCTACAAGAACGACGAGGCGACCAAGGCGCTCGAGACCTACGCCAACGCCGAGGACGACGCCGCCCGCACCGCCGCCATGGCGACGCTGCAGAAGATCATGATCGAGCAGCAGCCGATGATCCCCACGTCGGCGGCCAACTCCGGCGGCGAGTACAGCACGAAGAACTGGGTCGGCTGGCCCGACGACGCCAACCCGTACGCGCCGGCCCAGCCGACGCTGCGCAACGCGCTCGACATCGTCCTGCACCTCAAGCCCGCGGCCTGACGATGGCCGACTCATTGATCACCGAACACGGGGACGGCCGCGGCGACGCGGCCTCCCCGGCCCCCTCCGACCCCGTCGCCGTCGGGTCGGAGGGGGACCTCCCCGTGGTTCTCGAAGCCGCGGGACTCACGAAACACTTCCCCGTTCGCCGCACGGGCCGGGCCGCGCTGACCGGCCCGCGCCGCGCCATCCAGGCCGTCGACGAAGTGAGCCTGACGCTCCGGCGTGGCCGCGTCACCGCGCTGGTCGGCGAGTCCGGCTCGGGCAAGTCGACGGTCGCCCGCCTGCTCGCGGGCCTCTACCCGCGCACCGGCGGCGACATCCGGCTGCACGGCGAGACGGTGAACGTCAAGCACGGCAAGGCGTTCCGCGCCTACGCCCGCCGGGTGCAGATGATCTTCCAGGACCCGTTCGCGTCGCTGAACCCGGTGCACACCGTGCGCTACCACCTGACGCGGGCGCTGAAGATCCACGGCCGGGCGGGCGAAGACCTCGAGAAGGCGCTGCACGAGCTGCTCACCCGCGTCCAGATGACGCCGCCCGAGCGGTACATCGACAAGTTCCCGCACGAGCTGTCCGGCGGCCAGCGCCAGCGCGTCGCGATCGCGCGGGCGCTCGGCGCCGACCCGGAGGCGCTGCTGGCCGACGAGCCGGTGTCCATGTTGGACGTCTCGATCCGGCTCGGGGTGCTGAACCTGCTGCGCGACCTCAAGGAACGCCTGCACCTGGCCATCCTGTACATCACGCACGACATCGCGTCGGCGCGCTACTTCGCCGACGAGACGATGGTGATGTACGCGGGCCGGATGGTCGAAGGCGGCGACAGCGAAACCATCACGCAGCGGCCGGCGCACCCCTACACCCGGCTGCTCATCGAATCCGCTCCGGACCCGGATCGGATCGCGGGCGGCGGTGGCCCGGGGGAGGTGCCGGCCGAACGCGGGTCCGGTGAACCGCCGAGCCTGATCGACCCGCCGCCGGGCTGCCGGTTCCACCCGCGCTGCCCGGTCGCGATGGAGCGGTGCAAAACCGACCTGCCGCCGCGGTTCGACGTCGGCGACGCACCCGGGCACTGGGCCGCGTGCTGGCTCTACGACGGAGCCGCCCGATGAGGTTCCTGCTGCAACGGTTCGTCTTCTACGTCTTCACCGCGTGGGCCGCCGTCACCATCAACTTCTTCATCCCGAGGCTGATCCCGGGCGACCCGGTGCAGTCGCTGATCGCCAAGAACCAGGGCATGATCAGCGCCGAGGCGATGCAGTCGCTGTACGTCCTGTTCGGACTCGACAAGAACGAAAGCCTGATCTCCCAGTACTTCGACTACTGGGGCCAGCTCTTCCGCGGCGACCTCGGGATCTCGTTCACGTTCTTCCCGACGCCGGTGTCCGACCTGCTCACCGACAGTCTGCCGTGGACGATCATCCTGGTCGGCATCACCACGATCGTCGGCTTCGCGATCGGCACCGGGCTCGGCGTGGTCGCCGGCTGGAAGCGCGGCTCGTGGGTGGACGGCCTGCTGCCGGTGACGACGTTCCTCTCGTCGATCCCGTACTTCTGGCTCGGCCTGATCGCGCTGACGCTGCTGGCCGGCCCGGGCAGCTTCTTCCCGTCGTCCGGCGGCTACGACCCGGGCACCATCCCGGGCTGGGACCCCGGCTTCATCGGCAGCGCGGTCCAGCACAGCCTGCTGCCCGCGCTCACCATCCTGATCAGCTCGATGGGCAGCTGGATCCTGGGCATGCGCAACATGATGGTCACCGTCGCGTCGGAGGACTACGTGACCGTCGCGCACGCCAAGGGCCTGCCGGAACGCCGGGTGATGGTCGGCTACGCCGCGCGCAACGCGCTGCTGCCGAGCGTGTCCGGCTTCGCGCTCGCCCTGGGCTTCATCGTCGGCGGCACGCTGCTGGTGGAGATCGTCTTCTCCTACCCCGGCGTCGGCTACCAGCTGTTCCAGGCCGTCGGCTCGCAGGACTACCCGCTGATGCAGGGCATCTTCCTGATCATCACGCTGTCGGTGCTGGTGGCCAACCTGTTCGCCGACGTCGCCTACCTGGCGCTCGACCCGCGCACCCGGAAGGAGGGCTGACATGGCCGTACCCGCGGCGGACGTCAAGGCCGCCCAAGCCCTCCCCGTCGACGTGCTCGCCGGCCGCGCGAAACGGCGGCGCTTCCGGTTCCTCACCAGCGGCAAGACGGCCACCGGCCTCGCCGTCATCGTCTTCTTCCTGGTGATCGCGGTCATCGGCGAGTGGATCGCGCCGTACGACCCGTCGGCGCGCAGCAGCGACCTGCTGGAATCGCCGTCGGGCCGGCACTGGTTCGGCACCACCCACCTCGGCCAGGACATCTTCAGCCAGGTCCTGGTCGGCACGCGCAGCGTCATGCTCGTCGGGCTGGCCGCCGGGATCGTGGCGACGATCCTCGCGGTGATCGTCGGCGTGACGTCCGGGTACCTCGGCGGCACGCCGGGGGAAGGCCTGTCGGCACTGTCCAATGTGTTCCTGGTGATCCCGGCGCTGCCGCTGATCATCATCATCGGCAGCGCGGTGCCCACCGGCGGCGACATCCTGGTGGCGGTGATCATCGGCTTCACGTCGTGGGCGTGGGGCGCGCGAGTCCTCAGAGCGCAGACGCTTTCACTGCGAGGACGTGAGTACGTCGAAGCCGCCCGGGCGACCGGCGAGTCGACCTGGCGGATCATCTTCTTCGAAATCCTGCCGAACCTGACGGCGGTGATCGCCTCCAGCTTCGTCGGCACGGTGATCTTCGCCGTGATGTCGGAGATCACGCTCGCGTTCGTCGGCGTCTCGGGACTGTCCAACTGGAACTGGGGCACGATCCTGTTCTGGGCGCAGAGCCAGCAGGCCCTCGCCCAGGGCGCGTGGTGGTGGTTCGTGCCGGCCGGGCTGGCGATCGCGATCCTCGGCACGGCGTTGTCCCTGCTCAACTTCGGCATCGACGAGTTCGTCAGCCCGCGGCTGCGCGGCAGCGGCAAGGCGCGCGTGCGCGGCGCGGACGGACGGGTGCATCGGATGCGCGTGGGCTTCACGCCCGTGCTCGGGCGGGAGGAACGGCCATGATGGACCCGGTGCTGGAGATCAAGGGCCTGGACGTCGACTACGGCGTCGGCGACGAGGCCGTCCGCGCGGTCCGGGACGTGCACCTGACGCTGCACCGCGGCGAAGTCCTCGGCCTGGCTGGGGAAAGCGGCAGCGGGAAGTCCACTTTGGCCTACGGACTGACCCGGCTGCTGGCGCCACCGGGCGTGATCCGCGGCGGCGAGGTGATCTACCACCCCACCGGCGGCGAGCCCTACGACGTCCTGAAGCTGACGGACAAGCAACTGCGGGACTTCCGCTGGGCGGAGACGTCCATCGTGTTCCAGGGCGCGATGAACTCGCTGAACCCGGTGCACAAGGTGGTCACGCAGCTGGTCGACGTCATCAAGGCCCACGAGCCGCGGTCGACGAAAGCGGGCCGGGTCGCGCGAGCTCGCGACCTGCTGAAGCTGGTGGGAATTTCGGCCGACCGGCTCGAGGCGTACCCGCACCAGCTGTCCGGCGGGATGCGGCAGCGCGTGATGATCGCGATGGCGCTCGCGCTCGAACCGCGGGTCGTCATCATGGACGAGCCGACCACCGCGCTCGACGTCGTGATGCAGCGGCAGATCCTCGGCCAACTCGTGGAACTGCGGGAACGGCTGGGCTTCTCGGTCCTGTTCATCACGCACGACCTTTCGCTGCTGGTGGAGTTCTCGGACCGGATCGCGATCATGTACGGCGGCCGGATCGTCGAGCAGGCACCGGCGGCCGACCTCTACCGGGACGCGCTGCACCCGTACAGCCACGGCCTGCTGAACTCGTTCCCCGCGCTGCGGGGGCCGCGGCGCGAGCTGGCCGGGATCCCCGGATCGCCGCCGGACACGCGCGGGATGCCGGCCGGCTGCGCGTTCCACCCGCGGTGTCCCAAGGCCTTCGAACCGTGCCCCGACCGCGTGCCGCTGCTGGGAACGCCCGGCGACCCGGCGCGCGAGGTGGCGTGCTGGCTGCACCCCGTCGCCGCGCCCTGAACGCCGTCCATCCTGTCCGGTACCACTGGAGGAGTGCTGCCTTGACCGAGACCACCGCCGCGACCGCCGAACAGCAGGCGCTGATCGACACGCTGCCACCGGACTTCCGCTGGGGCGTGGCCACCGCCGCGTACCAGATCGAAGGGGCGGTCGCCGAAGACGGGCGCACACCGTCCATTTGGGACACCTTCTGCCGGGTGCCGTGGGCCATCGACAACAATGACAACGGTGACGTGGCGTGCGACCACTACCACCGGATGCCCTCGGACATCGAGCTGGTCGGCGAGCTGGGCGCGGACACGTACCGGTTTTCCGTGGCGTGGCCCCGGGTCCAGCCGCACGGCCGCGGCGGCGTCAACGAGGCGGGCATCGGGTTCTACGACCGGCTCGTCGACGAGACGCTGAGCCGCGGGATCACGCCGTGGCTGACGCTGTACCACTGGGACCTCCCGCAGGAGCTGGAGGACGCGGGCGGCTGGCCGGCGCGTGACACGGCGTACCGGTTCGCGGACTACGCGATGCTGGTGTTCGACCGGCTTTCCGATCGGGTCCGGCATTGGACGACCTTGAACGAGCCGTGGTGCTCGGCGATGCACGGGTACGTGCACGGCGTGATGGCGCCGGGCCGGCGTGACTACGCGGCCGGGATGCACGCGGTGCACCACCTCCTGCTCGGCCACGGGCTGGCGGTGCAGCGCATGCGCGAGGCGGCACCGGCGGACACGCAGTTCGGCATCACGCTCAACATGTGCACGGCCGACCCGGCGACGGACTCCCCGGAGGACGTCCGCGCGGCCCGCCAGGCGGACGGCCTCGGCGTCCGGATCTACCTGGACCCGCTGGTCCACGGCCGCTACCCGGAGGACGTGGTCGATGACCTGGCTTCGCGCGGCGTGAAGCTGCCGATCCAGGACGGCGACCTCGACGTGATTTCGACGCCGCTGGACTTCCTGGGCGTGAACTACTACTTCGGCCAGCAGTTCTCGGGCGTGGACGATTCCGGTCGCCCGGTCGACGACGACGGCGTCCCGGCGTCCCGCGTGATCCCGTTCGGCGAGCCCACGACGGCGATGGGCTGGGAGATCCTGCCGGGCAAGTTCACGGAGCTGCTGACGCGCCTGGGCCGTGATTACCCGGGGCTCCCGATGTACATCACGGAGAACGGCTCGGCCTTCGACGACGACCCGGACTCTTCCGGTTTCGTGCGTGACGACAGCCGTACGGCTTACCTGGCCTCGCACATCGCCGCGGTGGCGGCGGCCCGGAACGCGGGTGCCGACGTCCGGGGGTACTTCGCGTGGTCCCTTTTGGACAACTTCGAGTGGGCGTACGGGTACGCGAAGCGGTTCGGGCTCATCCGGGTGGACTACGAGACGCAAGCGCGAACGATCAAGCAGAGCGGCTACTTCTACCGCGACACCGTCCGGCGGGTGCGCGGCAGCTGAGTCACACCGGGACGCCGGTCCGGCGCGCGAACGCGGTCAACCCGGGAAGGTGGCGAGCGTTCGGGTGCCGGATCAGGCTCTCGGTGATCCGGTGGATCGTCCGGCGATAACGGACTTCGTCGGGCGAGGCGTGCTCGGCCGCCAGCAGAGCGCGGTAGCACTGCTCCGGCTTGCCCCATTGGTGGAAGGCCCGTGCCACGTCGGAGTAGTAGCGGGCACGTCGTTCGACGACCGGGATCGAAGCCGGATCGATGCGGCGGGCGTGTTCGATCGCGGTGCCGGAGTCGCCGAGGACCCGGGCGATGCTGACCTGGTAGAGGCCGACCGCGGTGGGGTTGAACGCGGTGGCGTGCGGGCCCGTCGCGACCCTGGCGGCGGCGTCCGCCGCTTCGGTGATCAGCGACCTGGCCGTGTCCCGGTCGCCGTCGACGGCCGCGGTGTACGCACCGGTTTCCAGGAGCGTCCCGTAGACGGAGAGGTGCTCGGGACCGCGGTGCAGGGTGGGTTGCAGGGCGGCCGCGGTGTCGAGGACCAGCTGGCGTGCGGTGTCGGCCTGGCCCGAGCGGCGCAACACGATTCCCCAGCTGCGCCGGGTCGTCGCTTGGGTGAGGATGTCGCCGGAGGCGTCCGCGGCCTGCAGGGCCCGGTCGGCTGCCGTCCAAGCGAGCCGATCGTTGCTCACCTTGATCATGAGTTCCGTCGTCAAGGTGTAGAGCTCGGCCAGGTACCGGTTGGCCGCGGCGACACCGCCGGTGCTGTCCAGTTGCGCGCGGGTGGCCATCGCCCGGGCCAGTACCTTGGGCATCAGCGTGGCGACCTCACCGTACTTCGCCTGGTGGAAGCTCGACCGGACGACGGCAACGGCCTGCTGGAGCTCCTTGAGCGACACCGGCTCCGCGTTCGCGATGGGCGGGTTCAGCAATGCGATCCCGAGCGACCTGATCGGATCGGCGGCGCCGTACGCCGGGCCGGCCCCGACCAGCGCGCCGGCGGTCAACCCGCCCGCCCCGGCGAGCAAAGTGCGACGCCGCATCGGGTCGTCCTCCTCGGGTTCGGGCACCGGAACCGGGCCAACAGTAGGCCAACGCCGTGACGGCGTCCTGCCGGACACACCGTGTGGGTTATCCGGAATGAGCCCGAAGACCTCGATCGGCAAGTCCAACGCGGTAGCCAGAACGCGGAGAACCCCGACGTCGCGAAGCGGCGACCGGCCGGTTTCCCAGCGGGAAATCCGGCTGGCCGAGCACCCGCATCGGCGTCCCAGCGCGGTCTGCGTCCAGCCCGCGGCGGACCGGGCGACCCGGACGACGTCGCCGGGGCGGCGAGGATGGCCGGAGAGGTGGCCGGCTGTGCCGTCGCGACTCATCGTGACCTCCCCTGAGCGGGGTCGATGCTGTCACGGTAGCTCGACCGGGCCGTTGACGAGCGATTTTGCAGGATTCGCACACAACGTGCGTGATCGGTACGGCCGATGGGCCCAACGCCTCTGCCGCGGTTCGGTGCAACCGTGCGCACGAAAGGAGAGGCGGATGGAACGCTCGCTGGCCATGGCCCTGTTCGCGGCAGCGGACGCACGTTTCGATCCCTGCGGTGCCACCGCCTTCGCGCAGCGGCTCGGCCGGGAACTCGACGCCGGACGGATCGCGTTTCCCCGGCCTCTCGTCGTCGGTGGTGGCTGCCCGTACGGGTGCCTCGTGCTCCATCGCTTTCCCGACGATTTCGCGAGGCTGCCCGAGGTGGCTCGCATTCTCGCGCGGGGTTTGGCGGACATCGCCGGAGGAGGCTTTCTGATCGGCGTCCGCGGCGGTTCCGGGTTCGATGTCGTGGACTTGGTGGTGCAGGCAGTGCGGTGTGAACTGGAAGACCATCGCGGGAGTGCCGGCCCCGTCGGCCGGATCGACGAAACCACCGTCTTGGCATTGCTGTGAACGGCGGTGAGGCGAGCCCCACCAGGGTGGCGGTGGTGTACCCCATGGCTCGGCTCCGGGCAGTTCCCTAGCGTCGGCCGGGCGAAGTCCCGACCGGCGACTGGGGGAGCCATGACCGTCCGAGCGGAGAACAGACCCGTACCCGCCGAGGTGGCACCGCGGTGGTGGCGACGACCCTGGGTGGCGCCGCTCGCCCTGGTCGTCGCCGGTTTCCTCGCCTACTCGGTGCCGCCCTACCTCACCCTCGATCCCGCGCAGTCACGCGTTCCCGCGCCGCCCGGGTTCGCCGCGCACTACTGGCTCCTCCTCGCGCACATCACCTTCGGGACCATCGCCATCGTCGGCGTCATCCTGCAGATTTGGCCGTGGCTGCGCCGAAAACACCCGATCGCGCACCGGCGGATCGGGCGGGTCTACGTCTTCGGTGGTGCGCTGCCGGCCGCGGTGATGGCCGCGGTGATCGGTGCCGTGAGCCCGTTCGGCCCGGTTGTCGGGACGCTCGACGTCGTCGCCGCGCTGCTGTGGCTCGGCTTCACGATCGCCGGGTGGCGGGCGATCCGTCAGCGCCGGTACGCCGACCACCGGAAGTGGATGATCCGCAGCTTCGCGATGACCATGAGCACCTTGACGAGCCGCGCCCTCTCGCCGATCGCGTTCCTGCTCGTCATGCCGCGGGTCGACGACAAGAGCGAGCTGATCCTGACCGCGGGGACGCTCTCCGCCGTGCTGAGCATCCTGTCGTTGCTGCTGCTCAGCCAGTGGTGGCTCGACCGGAAGCCGAAGAAGCCAGCCAGCGCGCGATGATCGTCCGCTGGATCTCCGACGCGCCTTCGTAGATGCGGGGCGCCCGGACCTCCCGGTACAGGTGCTCCAGCAGGTGCCCGCGCCGCAACGCGCGGGCGCCGTGGAGCTGGACCGCCGAGTCGACGACGAACTGCGCCGCCTCGGTGGCGAACAGCTTCGCCATCGCCGCGCGGCCGCCGAGGTTCGGCTCGCCCGCGTCGTACGCGCCCGCCGCCGCGTAGACCAGCAGCCGGGCCGCTTCCGTGCGGGTGGCCATCTCGGCGAGGGCGTGCGCCACCGCCTGCTGCTTGATCAACGGCCCGCCGAAGGCTTCGCGCGAGCTCGTGTGGGACACCGTGGCGTCCAGCGCCGCCTGGGCCATGCCGACGGCGAACGCGCCGACGCTCGGGCGGAACAGGTCCAGCGTCCGCATCGCCACGGCGAACCCGCGGTTCTCCTCGCCGAGCAGTTCGTCGCGCCGGACCTCGACGCCGTCGAACGTCACCGTGCCGATCGGGTGCGGGCTGACCAGGTCCAGGTGCTCGCCGCCCAGGCCCGGGCGGTCGGCGGGGACGACGAACGCGCTCACCCCGCGCGAGCTCGCGTCCGGCGTCGTCCGGGCGAACACCGTGTAGAAGTCGGCTTCCGGCGCGTTGGAGATCCACATCTTCTCGCCGGTGAGGCGCCAGCCGTCTCCGTCGGCCTCCGCCGCGAGGGACAGCGCCGCCGCGTCCGAGCCGGCGTCCGGTTCGGTCAGCGCGAACGCCGCCACCGCATCGCCGGCCGCCACCGCGGGCAGCCACTTCGCGACCTGTTCGTCCTTTCCGGACTGGAGGATCGGGTAACTTCCCAAGCCCTGCAACGCGAGCGACGTCTCGGCTTCCGTGCTGACCGTGGCGAGGTTCTCGCGCAGGATGCACAGGTCCGTCGCGGCCGCCTGCCTCGACGGCGTGCCCGACGCGACGCCGGGGAAGAGCCGCGCGAGCAGGCCGAGCGCGCCCATGGCCTTGAGCAGCGGCCGGTTGACCGCACCCTCCACACCGGACTCGGCGATCGGCCGCAGCTGCTCCTCGGCCAGCTGCCGCACCTCGGCGGCGAACGCCTGCTGGGCGGGGTTCAGGGCGAAGGTCATGAGGAAGCTCCCGGTCGCCAGCGGGCGTGGGCGGTGCCGGCCGGACCGGACCGGACGAGGTCGAGCCGCGGCTCGGGCCCGTCGGAGCGGCCCGTCTGCGGCTTGCGGCTGCCCGCGGCGAACGGCTTCGGCCACGGCATCGGATAACCCTGGTCGGCCGCCGCGTGCAGCGTCCACTGTGGATCATAGAGGTGGGTCCGGCCCAGTGCGCAGAGGTCCGCGCGCCCGGCCAGGATCAGCGAATTGACGTCGTCGTAGGACGAAATGGCCCCGACGGCGATCACCGCGATCCCGTACTCCTCGCCGATTTCGTTGCGGATCCGGTCGGCGTAGGGGGTCTGGTAGCTGCGGCCGTACTGCGGGCGTTCCTCGCTGACGACCTGCCCGGTCGAGACGTCGATGCCCGCGGCGCCGCGGGCGGCGAACGCGCGCGCGATCTCGACGGCGTCGTCGGCGTCGATGCCGCCCTCGCACCAGTCGGTCGCCGAGATCCGGACGGTCATCGGCCGCTCCGCGGGCCACGCGGCGCGGACGGCGTCGAAGACTTCCAGCGGGAAGCGCAGCCGGTTCTCGAGCGAGCCACCGTAGGCATCCGTGCGCTGGTTGGTCAGCGGCGAGAGGAACGACGACAGCAGATAGCCGTGCGCGCAGTGCAGTTCCAGGACGTCGAACCCGGCGCGGGCGGCGGCTTCCGCGCAGGCGACGAACTGCGACCGGATCTCTGCCAGGTCCGCTGTGGACAGTTCACGCGGGACCTGGTTGCGTTCGGAGTACGGCAATGGCGAAGGGGCGCAGACTTCCCAGTTGCCGGCCGGGAGCGGCTCGTCGATGCCGTCCCACATGAGCTTCGTCGAACCCTTGCGCCCGGAGTGTCCCAACTGGATGCCGATCCGGGCCGGTGTCTCCTCGTGTACGAAGTCGACGATCCGCTTCCACGCCGCTTCCTGTTCCGGCGCGTACAGCCCGCCGCAGCCGGGCGTGATCCGGCCTTCGGGGGAGACGCAGACCATCTCGGTCATCACCAGCCCGGCTCCACCCAGGGCCTTGCTGCCCAGGTGTACCAGGTGGAAGTCGCCCGGCACGCCGTCTTCCGCCGAGTACATGTCCATCGGGGACACGATGATCCGGTTCGGCAGTTCCAGACCACCCAAAGAGAACGGCTGGAACATCGGCGGCCGCGACGTCGTCCCGAGCGAGCGCGCGAACCAGTGGTCGAGCTCGGCCGCGAACTCGGGGTCGCGCAGGCGGAGGTTGTCGTAGGTGACGCGGCGGCTGCGGGTGAGGATGTTGAACGCGAACTGCGGCGGTTCCTGGTGGGCGTACTGCGCGATGTTCTCGAACCACTCCAGGCTGGCCTGCGCGGCGCGCTGCGTCGAGGTGACGACCGGCCGCCGTTCCAGCTCGTACGCCTTGAGCGCCTCCGCGACGCCGTCGTTTTCGTGCAGGCAAGCGGCCAGCGCGAGTGCGTCCTCCATCGCCAGCTTCGTGCCGGAGCCGATCGAGAAGTGCGCGGTGTGCGCGGCGTCGCCGAGGAGGACGACGTTCTCGTGCACCCAGGTCTCGCAGCGGACCGTCCCGAACGAGACCCACTTCGAGTTGTTCGCCATCACCTGGTGGCCGTCGAGGACGTCGGCGCACAGCTCGCGGATCAGCGCGATCGACTTCTCGTCGCTCTCGCCGGGCTTCAGCGACGTCGCCGCGATCGGCCCGAACGTCCGCTGCCAGACGTCCTCCTGAACCTCGAGGATGAACGTGCTGCCGTCGCGGCCGTACGGGTAGCCGTGGATCTGCATGATCCCGGCCGGCGTCTCGAGGACGTAGAACTTGAAGGCGTCGAACACCAGGTCCGTGCCCAGCCAGATGTACCGGCACCGGCGGGTCTCGACGCTCGGCCGGAAGGACTCGGCGTACCGGGCGCGTATCGCCGAGTTGACGCCGTCGGCCGCGATGACCAGGTCGTAGCCCGACAGGTCGGCCGGCGCCTCCTCCCGGAAGTGCAGCCCGACGCCGAGTTCGCCGCAGCGGCTCTGGAGGATGCCGAGCAGGCGCTTGCGGCTCATCGCGGCGAAACCGTGGCCGCCCGAGGTGGTGACCGTGCCGCGGTAGTGCACGTCGATGTCGTCCCAGCGGGCGAATTCGGCCGTCATCGCCTCGTGGACGCCTGCGTCGGCGTGCTCGATGCCGCCGAGCGTCTCGTCGGAGAACACGACACCGAAGCCGAAGGTGTCGTCCGGCGCGTTGCGCTCCCAGACGGTGATTTCGTGGCCGGGACCGAGCTGTTTCGCGAGCGCGGCGAAGTACAGACCCGCCGGGCCGCCACCGATGACCGCGATTCGCACGCCGTCCAGGGTATGTCGTGACGACTACGACCGTCAATAACGCGAAAGATGGCGTACGGTGTCCCGCATGGAACGCATCAACCCGCCGGAGCTGGGCAAGCCGTCCGGGTTCTCGCACGCGGTGGTGGCCGAGGGGCGCGTCGTCTTCCTGGCCGGCCAGACCGCACTGGACGCGTCGAACAAGATCGTCGGCGACGGCGTCGTCGCGCAGTTCGAACGCGCGCTCGGCAACCTGCTGGCGTCCCTGCGCGCGGCGGGCGGCTCCCCGGCGGACCTCTGCAGCGTGACGATCTACATCGTCGACATGGTGGATTACCGGGCCCACGCGCGCGAGATCGGCGCGGTCTGGCGCCGGCTCGCGGGCACGGAGTACCCGGCGATGGCGGGCATCGGCGTGTCCCGGCTGTGGGACGAGGAGGCGCTGGTCGAGGTCCAGGGGTTCGCGGTCGTGAGTGGTAAGTAGGGTTCTAACCCGCATTACCACTCACGAGGGCCGCGGCAGACCGCTCAGCCGAAGTTGATTGCCTTCGCGACGAACGCCCGGGCCGGCGTCTCCAGCTTCGCGTGCAGCTCGAAGAACAGCTCGGCCGCCCGGATCCCGGACCACCCGGCGGGCAGGAACTCCGCGGGCAGGCCGGGGTCGAGGTAGGGCATCCGCCGCCAGCCGGTCAGCACGCGGACGTAGTCGCCGAATGCCTCTTCGCTTGCTGCCGGGGTGCGGCGCTGCCAGCGGCGCAGCGCCGGGCCGTGCTCGTCGAGGAAAGTCGTGTACAGCTCGTCCAGGCGGTCGAGGTCCCACCAGTCGCGGACCTTCGCCGCGACGTCGCCGAAGGCCAGGTGCTCCGCGCGGAACAGGTCGGCGTACCCGGCCAGGCCGAGGCGGGTGAGCGCTTCCTCGGTGGCCGCGTGGAGGTGGGCCGGGGCGATCCAGACGCCGGACGCCGCGGTGCCGAAGCCCATCCGGGCGAGCTGGGTGCGCAGGAGGTGGCGTTTGTGGCGCTCGGTCTCGGGCACCGAAAACACCGCGAGCAGCCAGCCGTCGGCCGCGGTCGCGCGGCCGCGGCGGAAGATCCGCTCGTCGCCCTCGCGCAGGATCTCCCGGGCTTCGTCGGACAGCTCGTACCCCGCCGTCGCGTCGCGGCGGACCGCTTCGAGGATTCCGCGGCGCTTCAGCCGGGAGATCGACGAGCGCACCGCGGGCTCGTCGACGCCGACGGCGGCGAGCAGATCGATCAGCGAGGCGACCGAGAGCCACCCGCCTTCGGTGCGCGAATAGAGGCCGTACACCGTCACGATGAGCTGGCGAGGCTGGGCGGACCGGCCGGAGCCGTCCAGTTCGGTTGCCTCGGGTACGGCCGTCATCGCGCCACGATAGCAACTCCCACCCCGATCGCTCCGCTACGATTTCGCCGCGATGCTGCCAGCCACCAAGGGGATCTTCGACCGGCTCACCCGCCGCGGCCGCCTGATGTCCAAGCGGACCTGCGACCGGCAGGGCCACGTGCTGCGCAGCGGGCGCTTCCTCTTCCGCACCCCGACCGCGTGGGAGTACGCCGCCGCCGTGGCCGGGGGCAGTGATCCGGGCGCGCAGCGGTGGCTCGGCTGGCAGCGCGACTCGATCGTGGCCGAACCGCTGCGCGCGGACGCGCTGCGGGTCGTGCCCGGCACCGGCCCGGACTGGACGTCACCCGATCCGCAGTCCGTCGACCTGGTGATGATCGACGTCGAGGCCAACCGCTGCATCGGCCTGGTGAGCGTGCACACCGGCGAGGACGGCGGCCCGGAGACCGGCGGCTACCTCGCCCCGGGCTACCGCGGCCGCGGCCACGGACGGGTGCTCTTCGCGGCCGGGCTGACGCTGGCGCACGAGCACCTCGGCCTGGCGCGGGTGCGGGCCGGCGCGGAAGTCGGCAACATCGCCAGCGCGCGGTCGCTGCAGGCCGCCGGGCTCGCCCGGGTGGCCGGCCCGCCGACGTACCGGCTGCCGGACGGCCGGATCACCGAGGCGTGGTGGTTCCAGCACGACGTCCCGCGCCCGACGCGCTGCGGTGGGCCCCAAGCCACGTGGTTCCCGGTGTCGTCCGTGCTCTGACTTCTTTCGGGGTTCCGGGTGGCGGAGCCCCGGATGACACAGACTTCGGCCGTCGCCGACGCTTTCCGCGGCTAACTTCGCCGCATGACTTCGCTTTCCGCTCCGGTCCCGCCTGTTCCCCTCGACGTTCCGCCGGGGAGCATCGCCTGGTTGCGCGCGTCCGTGGCCCGCTTCAGCAACGGCGCCGACCACGTCCGGCGGCGCGCGCTGGCCGTGGACGCGCTGGCTTCGGTCGACGCGGATTCCCTGCGGGAGAAGGCTTTTCTCCGCACTCAGGGGATCATCTCCGGCCTCGGCGTCGTCGACGTGATGGCCGAGATCGCGCGGCCGGTGCCGGTCGGGGTGCTCGCCGAGGCGCTGGGCCTGCCGGACGTCTCGGCCGACGTCGCCGGAGTCGCGGCGGCGTACCACCCGCACGTGGAGCCGGGCGAGGCCGCCGAAGCGGCGTTGACGCGGCTGGTCGTCGCTTGCGGCGGGCCGGTCGAACTCGCGGCCGCCCGGATCGGCCTGCTCGTCCAGGCCTGCGACGCCACGGCCGGCCTCATCGGCAACGGGCTTTTCGCGTCGCTGACCGGAAAACCCGCCGAGCAGCCGGTGCTCGCCACACGCCGCCGGATCGGCGGTGAGGACATCACGGTGTCCCTCGCCGGGACGCCGTTCGGGGCCGGGCCGCGCGCGTGCCCGGGGTCGCGGCACGCCCTCGCGCTCTCGGCCGGCGTTCTCCAGGCGTTGCGCGGTTTTCGCCTGACAGAAGGGGAATCGAGCTGGGTTTCGTCGCCGAATCTCCGGATGCCGTCGGTGCTCCGGGTGACCCGCGGCTGACCGGTCAAGGCCCTCTGCTAAGACTTACCGCGTTCATCCTTGGGGGAAGGCGGGGAATTGCTGTACTTCGACGGCCTGCTCGGCATCGTCACGTTCGGGTTGTGGATCTTCTGCTTGGTCGACGTGATCACGACGGACGAATCGTCCTGCCGCAACCTGCCCAAGGGACTGTGGCTGCTGCTCGTGCTGGTGGTGCCGCTGGTCGGCTCGATCATCTGGCTGGTCGCGGGCCGTCCGGAGCACGTGGCGCGGGCGCGCGGCCGGTACGAGCGGCACGCGCCGGCGTTCCCGGAGTACGACCGGCCGGGCCGGTTCGCGGCGACGAGCCCGGAGGACGACGAGGAATTCCTCCGCAAGTGCCGGGAACGCGCGGAAGCCCAGCGCAAGCTGGCCCGCGAAAAGCGCGGCGACGAATAACCCGCGATCAGCAGGCGGGGCCGTCGCAGGTGCCGCGTTCGTAGGCTTCCAGCGTCGCGATCACCAGCTGCCGCTCGGCGGGGGTCAACGGCGTCAGGGCGTCGCTCCAGGCCTTCGCGCCGCGGGCCAGCCAGGCGTCGACGGCCGGGCGCTTGTCCGGGGTGATGCTGACGATCGTGCGGCGGCGGTCGGCGGGGTCCTCGTCGCGGTTCAGCACGCCCTGGCGGCTGAGGTCGCCGACCATCAGGCTCGCCGTCGTCGGCGCCACCTGCAGGCGGGTGGCCAGCTCGGTGACCGTCATCGGGCCGTCGAAGAGCAGGTACGACAGCAGCGAGAGGTGCCTCGGCGCGAGCGCGCAGCCGTCGAGCTCCGCCGGCACCGGGGTGCGCTTCGCCCGGCCGACCAGCCGTGGCATGAGCAGCAGGAGCTGTCGCACGCCGTCCTCGACGCTCGGTCCGGCCTCCGTTGACACGACTCACCTCCCGTCGGTAGCTTTGTTTGCAAAGCAAACACTTAGCTCGAGCGTACCTCGCGCCTGCTCGAGCCTACCGGCCAGAAACAAGGGGATCCCATGACCGCGCCAGCCGACATGAACGAGTTCAACAAGCAGGTCGCCGCCGAATTCCGGGCCAACGAGGGCAAGGTCGGCGGCATGTTCGCGGACAAGAACGTGCTCCTGCTCACCACGATCGGCGCGAAGAGCGGCGCGGAGCGCCTGTCCCCGCTCGTCTACACCACGGACGGCGATCGCTACGTCATCGCCGCGTCCATGGGCGGCGCGCCGAAGAACCCGGCCTGGTACCACAACCTGGTCGCCAACCCGAAGGTCACGGTCGAGGTCGGCACCGAGAAGTTCGAGGCCACGGCCACGGTGATCGCCGACCGCGCCGAGCGCGACCGCCTGTACGCGGGCATGGTGGCGCACGCCGAGGGCTTCGCGGAGTACGAGACGAAGACCGACCGCGTCATCCCGATCGTGGTGCTGGAGCGCTAAGAAGCCACCGGCGCGGGCTCGGCGCGCGTCTCGGCGGGACGTTCCGCTTCCCGCCGTTCCGCGCGCCGGGCTTCCTTGCGGGTGATCAGCTGCTTGCCGACGTCGATCAGCGGCTTCTCGACCCAGCGGTGGATCAGGTCCGCGATCGCCAGGCCGACCAGGAACACCGTCAGCGCCGAGACCGTCCGGTGCTGCCCCAGCCCGGGTACCGCCTGCACGACGACGAAGTGCACCGGTCCCTGGAGCAGGTACAGCGAGTACGACCGCTCGCCCACGAACCGCATCGGGGCCGTGCCGAGCAGCCACCGCAGGGGGCCCGGGCTCACCAGCACGATCAGCAGCAGCATCGTCAGCGCCGCGTACGCGACCAGCAGCCACAGGTTGTTGCGGGTCTCGTGCCAGAGGTCGTCGAAGTTCGTGTGCAGCAGCGCGAACGCCACGACGATCGGGATCGCCGCCAGCGGGTGCGTCAGCGGCTTCAGCAGCGCGTACCCGCGGCGGTAGTGCAGCAGGATTGCCAGCAGGCAGCCGCCCGCCAGGATGAAGTAGTGGATCGTCGAGCGGTAGATCGCCGTCTGCGAGTACTCGAGGACCCAGCCGCCGGTGGTCAGCGGGACCAGCGCCAGCAGCGCGACCATCGCCGCGCCGACCAGCAGGAACTTGCGCTTCGCCGCGCCGATCCCGATCGCGACCAGCAGGAACGGCCAGACGAGGTAGAACTTCTCCTCGATCCCGAGCGTCCACGAGCCGCTGAAGAAGTTGTCCGCCCCGTGGGTGGCCGCCGGCAGGAATTCGTTGAGGAACGTCAGGTAGTACTTCAGCGCCTGCGGGAAGTCGCGTGAGTAGAACTCGCCGCGCAGGACGACGAACGCGACGATCCCGCCGAGGATCACCAGGTACGGCGGCAGGATCCGGAAGACGCGCCGGATGTAGAAGTTCGACAGCGAAATCCGGCCGGTGCGGTCCTGCTCGCGCAGCAGCAGCGTCGTGATCAGGAACCCGGACAGCACGAAGAAGAGATAGACACCGACCCAGCCCGACAGCCAGGTCCAGTTCGGGCCGCCGAAGTGGAAGAAGATGACCATCGTCGCGGCGAGCGCGCGCAGGCCGTCGAGCCCCGGGAACCGCCGCATGCCGAGGTAGTCCTCGTGGCTCATGGTGCGCAAGACGTCCCCTATCGATGCGGTGGCCGGCCGAGTATATGGCTACGATTTGCGGTCCTTTTCCCCGGCCGGTTCGCGTATCACCAGGCCTTGAAGACGTTCCCGGCGTCGTACCGGGACCTCAGCTCCCGGAGCCGCCGCAGGTCGGCGGCCGGAAAAACGCTCTCCGCGATCTCCGCCGGTGCGTGCTCGCCGTAGACGAACGGCAGCAGCCGGCCGGTCGTCCACGGCGCCAGCGCGTCGAACAGCTTCGCGTGGGCGCTCCGGACGGCCGCGACACCGTCGTCGCCGACCATCGACAGCGCCCGGACGACGAACTCGGCCGAGCGATCCCAGCCCACGCCCGGCGTCTCCGGCGTCCGGGCGAGCGCGCCACCCAGCCGGTCGATGATGAGCACCGGCGGCGCGGCGGCGCCCGGGCCGGCGTGCTCGACGATCGCGTCGAGCATGGCGTCGTTCAGCTGGGAGACGGTCGCGTTGGTGCCGTGGTAGCCGTGCGGCTGCCGCGGCTCGGCCGCGATCGACCCCGACTCGGTGTACGGCATCGGCCGCAGCGTGTCCGCCAGCGCGGGGGCGACCGCGCGCAGCGGCGCGACGAGGTCGTCGCCGTCCTCGCCGAGGTAGGCGATCCGGACCTGGGCGATGTGCCGGCCGCGCACGGGCTCGGGCACCATCGGCAGGTCGGGGTACTGGATCACGGCCAATGACGTCGTCAGCGTGTCCGGCGCGGCCGCCGACCACGTCCGCCACGCCCGCAGCACGGCCGGCACGTCGGCGCTGTCGAAGGTGAGGCTGCCGCCGTAGAGGTCACTGACCGGCAGGAGGCCGAACTCCATCGCCGTGACGACGCCGAAGCCGTCGCGGCCGCCGCGCAGCGCCCAGAACAGGTCCGAGCCGGGCTCGGCCCGCCGGAGTTCGCCGTCGGCGGTCACGACGTCGAGGGCGCGGACGTGGTCGGCGGCGCGGCCGTACCGGCGGGCCATCACCCCGAAGCCGCCGCTGAGCGTGTAGCCGACGACGCCGACGTCCGGGGACGAGCCGCTGAGCGGCGCCAGGCCGTGCCGGCCGGCGGCTTCGACCACCGCCTCCCACCGGACACCGGCTTCGACGCGGGCGGTGCGGGCGGCGACGTCGATCGCCACGCCGGTCATCCGCCGGGTGCTGATCAAGACGCCGTCGGTTCCCGCCGTCTGGCCGTGCCCGGTCGCCTGGACGGCGACGGGCAGCCGGTGCTCGGCCGCGTACCGCACGGCGGCGGCGACGTCCGCGGCGCTTTCGGCGGCGACGACGGCCGCGGGTGAGGTGGGCACCGACGTCTGGAATCCGGTGATTTCTTCGGGGTAGCCGTCTTGACCGGGGTGGAGGAGGTTCATTTCAGGTCCTTTCGTTCGCTGCCTCCAGCTTCGGACGATCTCGATCAGAAGTCCAAGATCTGGTTTGTCTGCTGACTAGAATCAGTGCTTATGGAACTGCATCAACTCGCCTACTTCGTCGCCGTCGCGGAGGAAGGGAACTTCACGCGCGCGGCGGAGCGGCTGCACGTGGCCCAGCCGGGGGTGAGTGCGCAGGTCAAACGCCTGGAGCGGGAACTCGGGCAGGAGTTGCTGGACCGCTCCGGCCGGACGGTCCGGCTCACCGACGTCGGCGCCGCGGCCCTGCCCCACGCCCGGGCCGCGCTCGCGGCGGTGCAGGGCGTGCGCGAAGCCGTCGACGAGCTGGCCGGGCTGGTCCGCGGGCAGGTGGCGATCGGCATGGTGACCTCGGTGGGCCCGGTCGGGCTGCCCGACCTGCTGGCGGGCTTCCACGACCGGTACCCGGCGGTCGAAATCACGCTCTCGGAGGCCGACTCCGACACCATGCTCGCCGCGCTGCGCGAGGGACGGCTCGACCTCGCCGTCGTCGGCATCTCGACGGCCCCGCCGCCCGGCATCGCGACGCAGGTGCTGCTCGAGGAGTCGTTCCGGGCCGTCACCGCGCCGTCCGGGCTGCTGGCCGGGCGGGACGAGGTCGAGATCCCCGACCTCGACGGCCTGCCGCTGATGGCCCTGCCGAAGGGGACGGGCCTGCGCACGGCGTTGGACGCGGCCTTCGCGCGGGTGGGGCTGACCCCGCGGATCGCGTTCGAGGCGGCCGATCCGAACGTCCTGGTGCAGCTGGCGATGCGGGGGCTCGGCGTCGCGATCGTGCCGGAGTCGCTGGCCCGGTACCACCAGGCGGAGCTGGCCGTCGCCGGGCTCCGCGGGCCGGGGCTGCGGGGGATGCTGGCGCTGGCGTGGCGGACGGAAGGGCCGTTGAGCCCGGCGGCGCGGGCGTTGATCGCGTTCGCCCGGGCGGCCTACCGCTCTTGACAGCTCGTCAACAACGGCGTTCCCTGGTGGGCCAGGAGGTGCGCCGATGCCCGAGACCGCCCTTCGCGACGCCGTCATCGGCGCCGGGCTGCTGGCCGGCAGCGCGAACGTGATCATGCAGCTGTCCCGCGCGCCCGTCGGGCACGGCGTCCTGGAGAGCCGGGTCGACAGCGGCAACCTCTTCCGCCACCCGGTGAAGCGGACCCGGACCACGCTGACCTACCTCGCGGTCGCGACGATGGGCACCGACGCCGAGCGCGCGGCCTTCCGGAGGGGCGTCGACCGGGCCCACGCCCAAGTGCACTCGACCGCGTCGAGCCCGGTCGCCTACGACGCCTTCGACACCGACCTCCAGCTGTGGGTCGCGGCCTGCCTGTACAAGGGCATCGAAGACGTCCTCCTCGCCTTCGCCGGTGGTGAGCCGGAGCGGTTCTACGCCGACGCCGCCGCTCTCGGCACCACGCTGCAGGTGCCTCCCGAGCGGTGGCCCGGCGACCGGGCCGCCTTCGAGGAGTACTGGGCCGGCGGGCTGGCCGAGGTGGACATCGACGACACCGTCCGCCGCTACCTCACCCGGATCGTCGACCTGGAGTTCCTGCCGCCGGTCTTCGCCGTGCCCGGCCGGGGGTTCCACCGGTTCGTCACCACCGGGTTCCTCCCGCAGCGCTTCCGCGACGAAATGCGGCTGCCCTGGACGGCCGCCGACCAGCGCCGCTTCGAGGCGCTGCTGGCCGCGCTCGGCCTGGTCGTCCGCGTCCTGCCCGGCCCGCTGCGGCGGTTCCCGTTCAACCTCTGCCTCGCCGATCTCCGGTGGCGGTTGCGCACCGGGCGGCCGCTCGTGGGGAGTTGACCGCCTCGCGCGGGGACGCGAAGGTGGGCCGATGAGCGGCGATGAAGAGCGGCACGGCGTCAAGCTGAGCAGTCTCGACCAGGAGGTCTTCCCCGACGCGGGGGTGACCAAGCGCGAGCTGCTCGACTACCTCGAAGCGGTGTCCGGCCGGATGCTGCCGGAGCTGCACGACCGGCTGCTGAGCGTGGTGCGGGTGCTGCGCGGCCAAGGGCCGTTCATGCAGAAGAACCTGCCGAAGTACACGCCGGAGTGGGTGGAGCGCCGGGCGCTGTGGGCCGATCGCTCGCGGCGCGAAGTCACCTACGCGCTCTGCAACGACCTGCGCACGCTGCTGTGGTTCGGCAACCAGCGCGCGATCGAGTACCACACGTCCCTGTTCCGCGGCGAGCCTGCGAGCGGGCCGACGCACCTGATCCTTGACCTCGACCCGCCCCCGGACGCCCCGTTCTCCCTGGCCGTCGGCGCTGCGAAACTGGTGCGGCAGGCATTGCGCGACGACGGCCTCGACGGCGCGGTGAAGACCAGCGGTTCCAAGGGCGTCCACGTCTTCGTGCCGCTCGCACCGGGCCAGCCGACCGAGGACATCGCGGCGGCGACCCGGGCGGTGGCGGCCCGCGCCGAGCGGATCGACCCGGCGCTGGGCACGACGGAGTTCGTGGTCGAGCGCCGCGAAGGCAAGGTGTTCCTCGATTCGACGCGAGCGGGCGGCGCGACGGTCGTCTCGGTCTACAGCCCCCGCCACCGCCCGGGCGCGCCGGTGTCGTTCCCGGTCCGCTGGGCCGGCCTCGACGACGTCAAGCCGGCCGACTTCACCGTGCACACGATCCCGGACCTGCTGGACGACGGCGACCCGTGGACCGAAGAGATGCCCGAGCCGTTCAGGCTGCCCGCGGACCTGGTCGAGGAGGGCCACACGATCCCGATCGCCCGGGTGGTCGCGATGCACGAGGGCAAGCGCCGCGCCCGCGCGGCCCGCGAATCGAGCGAATCCGCGTAGCGCCCCGGTCGGCTCAACCTCGGCCGGAGCCCTGAACTGGCGGTGAAGGTCCAGGCTTCCGTGGCGAGGTCGTGCCCACCCGGTCGGCTGGCGTACCTGGACGGTCGGCTGGCGTTCCTAGAGGGTCGGCTGGCGTACCTGGACGGTCGGCTGGCGTGCCGGGAGGGTCGGCTGGCGTACCTGGACGGTCGGCTGGCGTGCCTGGGGGGTCAGGCGGCCTGGTTGTGGCCGTAGCCCAGCGGTCGGCGCAGGGACGCGCGGGTGATCGCGACGATCCGGGCCGGCTGGTCGGCGACGCGGTGGCGGGCCAGCCAGACGACGTCCCGGCCGAACGACCACGCCAGCGAGGCCAAGGCGACCGCGACCAACACCCACGTCACCGACGACGGCAGCAGCTCCGAGACCGCGACCACCAGGACGACCCCCTGCACGGCCGCGACCGTCTTGCGCGCCATGCTCGGGTACAGCGGCGCGGTCAGCCAGGGCATGGTCCACGAAGCGGCGACGAACACGTACCGCATCAGGCCGATCGCCAGCACCCACAGCCCGAGCGTGCGGGACACCTGGATGCACAGCAGCAAGATCAGGAACGCGTCGACCTCCATGTCGAAGCGCGCGCCGAACTCCGATGACGTGCCGGTGCGGCGGGCCACCTGGCCGTCGAGGCCGTCCAGGAGCAGCGCCACGCCGACCAGCCCGACCAGCCACCAGAGGGAAAAATCACCTTCGGCGACGAGCGCCGCGGCGCAGCCGACCAAGATCGCGCGGGCGAAGGTGATCCAGTCCGCCGGTCCGAAGGCGCCGCGGCCGGTGCGGCGCAGCCCCCACTCGGTGAGCAGCACCAGCGCGAGCACGTAGACGACGCCGGTCGCCCAGGCGAGCGGGGTGAAACCGGCCGTGACGACCCCCGCGGCGAACACCGGCGCCGGCACCGCCGCGCGCAGGAGAAGGTCCTGTTTGATCATCGTCGACTCCGCGAATTGCTCATAGGGTGGCGACACCAGCCTCCGGTCGCCCGCTGAGGAGAAACACGTGGAACAGGCTTTCTGGGTTCAAAGTCCCGGCTCGGGACAGCTGCGCGAGGAGCGGCTGCCCACGCCCGGACCGGACGACGTGCTCGTCCGCACGCTGTGCTCCGGGGTGAGCCGCGGCACCGAAACCCTGGTCTTCCGCGGTGGTGTCCCGACGAGCCAGCACGACGTCATGCGCGCGCCCTTCCAGGAGGGCGAGTTCCCCGGCCCGGTCAAGTACGGCTACCTCAACGTCGGCGTCGTCGAACAGGGCCCGGCGCACCTCGCGGGCAAGACGGTCTTCTGCCTCTACCCGCACCAGACCGCGTACGTCGTCCCGGCGAACGCGGTGACGCCGGTGCCGGACGCCGTCCCACCCGGCCGCGCGATCCTCGCCGGCACGGTCGAGACGGCGGTGAACGCCGTGTGGGACGCGCGCCCGCGGCTCGGCGACCGGATCGCCGTCATCGGCGCCGGGATGGTCGGCTGCAGCGTCGCGAAGCTCCTCACCGGCTTCCCGGCCGTGCGGGTGCAGCTGATCGACGTCGACCCGGCCAAGGCGGAGATCGCCGCCGCGCTCGGGGTCGACTTCTCGACGCCGGACGAGGCGCTCGGCGACTGCGACCTCGTCGTGCACGCCAGCGCGTCCGAGGCCGGCCTCACCAAGGCCCTGGAACTGCTCGCGCCGGAAGGGGAGGTCGTCGAGCTGTCCTGGTACGGCGACCGCCGGGTCAGCGTTCCGCTCGGCGAGAACTTCCACTCGCGACGCCTGGTGATCCGCAGCAGCCAGGTCGGGACGGTCGCGCGACCCGATCGCAGCTACGCCCAGCGCCTCGGCGTCGCCCTGGATCTGCTGGCCGATCCGGCCTTCGAAGCGCTGGTCAGCGGCGAGTGCATGTTTAACGATCTTCCGTCGGTGCTACCCCGGCTGGTCGCGAATGAACTTTCCGCCCTGTGCCTCCGTGTCATGTATCAGCCGCAGTGACCACGTCCACCCGAACGCATCGGAGGTCTTGGTGTTCAGCATCACCGTCCGTGACCACGTGATGATCGCCCACAGTTTCCGCGGGGAAGTCTTCGGTCCCGCGCAACGCCTGCACGGGGCGACTTTCGTGGTGGATGCGACGTTCCGCCGGGCCGAGCTCGACGAGGACAACATCGTCGTCGACATCGGCAAGGCCACGGAGGAACTCGGGGCGGTGCTGAGCGACCTGAACTACCGCAACCTCGACGACGAGCCGGAGTTCAAGGGCATCAACACCTCGACCGAGTACCTCGCGAAGGTCGTCGCCGACCGCCTGGCCGACGCCGTCCACGCCGGACGCCTCGGCGAAGGCGCGCGCGGCCTCGACGGGATCACCGTCTCGCTGCACGAATCGCACCTCGCCTGGGCGAGTTACGAGCGTGCCCTGTGAATTCCCTTTACGTGATCCTCCCCGGGGACGTCGACGACTCGACCGTCCCCAGTGGCGGCAACACCTACGACCGCCGGATGTGCGACCGGCTCGCCGCCGCCGGTTTCGACGTGCGCGAGATCGCCGTCTCGGGCAGCTGGCCGCGGCCGGACACCGAGGCCCGCGCGGTCCTCGGCCACCTGCTTTCCGCGCTGCCCACCGGCTCGGCCGTGCTGCTCGACGGCCTGGTCGCCTGCGGCGTGCCCGAGGTCGTCGTCCCGCAGGCGCGCCGGCTGTCGGTGTCGGTGCTGGTGCACCTGCCGCTGGCCGACGAGACGGGCCTGCCGCCCGCCCTCGCGGCCGAGCTCGACGCGCTGGAGCGCGAGACGCTGCGGGCCGTCGGCTCGGTCGTCGCGACCAGCGAGTGGGCCGCGCGCCGCCTGATCGGCCACCACGGCCTGGCCCCGCACCGCGTGCACTCGGTGACGCCGGGCGTCGACCCGGCGCCGCTCGCCGTCGGCACCGACGGCGTGTCCCGCCTGGTCTGCGTGGCCAACGTGACCCCGCGCAAGGGCCAGGGCGTGCTCGCCCAGGCCCTCGAAACCGTCGCCGACCTGCGCTGGACCTGCGAATGCGTCGGCGGGATCCGCCGCGAGACCAAGTACGTCGAGCGGCTGCGCGAGCACCGGCTCGGCGCCCGCTTCACGCTCACCGGCCCGCGCACCGGCGCGGCCCTCGAGGCCACCTACCACACCGCCGACCTGCTCGTGCTGCCCTCGCGCGCCGAGACCTTCGGCATGGTCGTCACCGAGGCCCTCGCCCGCGGCGTGCCGGTGCTGACCACCGACGTCGACGCGCTGCCCGACACCGTCGGCGTCGCGCCGGACGGCTCGGTGCCCGGGATGCTCGTCCCCGGCGACGACGTCGAAGCGCTCGGCGCCGCCCTCCGCCGTTGGCTCACCGAGCCGGCGCTGCGGACCCGGCTGCGCGCGTCGGCGAAGCTGCGCCGCGAGACCCTGACCGGCTGGGACCACACCGCCCGCCGGATCGCCGAGATCCTGCACCGGCAGGAGGCGGCGGCATGACCGCGTTCGCCCCCGACTGGCTCTACCTGCGCGAACCCGCCGACGCCGCGGCCCGCGCCACCGAGCTCCTCGACCCGCTCCGCGCGTTCCTCCCGGCCGGCGAGGAGCTCGTCGTCCGCGACCTCGGCTGCGGCACCGGCTCGCTCGGCCGCTGGCTGGCCGGCCGCCTGCCCGGCCGCCAGCACTGGATCCTGCACGACCACGACACCGACCTGCTCGCCCACGCCCAGGCGAGCCTCCCGGGCACCGCGCTCGACGGCAGCCCGGTCGACGCCGTCGCCGAGCAGCGCGACATCACCGCGCTGCGGGCCGCCGACCTCGCCGGGACGTCGCTGGTCACCGCGTCCGCGCTGCTCGACCTGCTGACCAGGGACGAAGTCACGGCCCTGGCCACCGCGGTCGTCGAAGCGGGCTGCGCGGCGCTGCTGATGCTTTCGGTCACCGGCAAGGTGGAGCTCTCGCCCGCCGACCCGCTCGACCCCGCGATGGCCACGGCGTTCAACGCCCACCAGCGCCGGGTCACCGAAGACGGCCGCCGGCTGCTCGGCCCGAACGCCGTGGACGTCGCCGCGACCGCGTTCGGCAGGCTCGGCGCGACGGTCGTCCGCGCGGACAGCGCCTGGCGGCTCGGCCCGGACCAGGCCGAACTGCAGCGGCAGTGGCTCGAAGGCTGGGTCGGCGCCGCCGTCGAGCAGCTGCCGGAGCTGCGCCCGGTGGCCGACGTCTACCTGCAGCGGCGGCTGGAGATGGCCCGATCCGGCGAGCTGCACGCGGTGATCCACCACGGTGACCTGCTGGTCCTGCCGCCGAGCCGGGAGGTGGCGGCGTGAAGCGCGCACTGGCCTGGCTGCGGATCCTCGGCGCGGTCGGCATCCTCGCCGTCCTCGTCTGGCAGCTCGGCAGCGCCGCCTTCCTCGACGGGCTCGGCCGGATCAGCGTCCCCGGCGTGCTGGCCGCCCTCGTCATCGGTTTCGCGACGACGCTGTTCAGCGCGGGCCGCTGGCAGATCGTCGCCACCCGGCTCGGCCTGCGGCTTTCGCTGCGCACCGCCGTCGCCGACTACTACCGCGCACTGTTCTTCAACGGCGTGCTGCCCGCGGGCGTCCTCGGCGACGTCCACCGCGCTGTCCAGCACGGCCGCGACAGCGGGGACGTGCCGCGCGGCGTGCGAGCCGTCGTCCTGGAACGGACCGCGGGCCAGGTCGTGCTGATCGCGTCCGCGGTCACCGTCGTGCTCGCGTCGCCGGACGTCGTGCCCGGCGCGTTCCGCGAGGTCGTCGTGGTGGCCGGGGTGGTCGTCGTGCTGGCCGCCGTCGCCGCGCTGGTCGTCGGCCGCCTGCTGGGCGGCCGCTGGATCCACAGCCCGTCGAAGTGGCGCCGCGGCTTCGCCGCCACCCTCGCCGATGTCCGGCTCGGCCTGCTGACCCGCGAAACGTGGCCCAGCGTGGGCTTCCTGTCCGTCGCGACGCTGGCCGGGCACTTGGCGCTGTTCGTCGTCGCCGCCCGGGTCGCCGGGGTCGATGCGCCGGTGTGGCAGCTCGTGCCCCTGATGGTCCTCGCGCTGCTCGCGATGGGCCTCCCCCTCAACGTCGGCGGCTTCGGCCCGCGCGAGGGCGTCTGCGCCCTGCTCTTCGGCGCGGCCGGTCTGGGAGCCGCCCAAGGTGTCACCGTCGCCGTGGTCTACGGCGTGCTCACGCTCGTCGCGAGCCTGCCCGGCGCCGGTGTCCTGTTCGTCCGGAGTGTCGCCGGGTTCCGCGTGACCCGCGCTCCGCACACCGGTGTCGTGCCCGCTCCGCGCACGGCGGCCGACACCGGGCTCGAATCGGAAGTGGGGTTGAAGTCATGACCGCAAGTGACGTCAGTGATCTTGCTGGGGGTTTGCCGCGCCGGGCGGTGGTCGAGCGGGTCGTCGAGACCCGGCTGCCGACCCGGCACGGGACGTTCCGCGCGTTCGGGTACCTCGACCGCACCGGCACCGAGCAGGTCGCCCTGGTCTACGGCGACGTCGCCCCGCTGGGCGCGCTGGTCCGGGTGCACAGCGAATGCCTGACCGGCGACGTCTTCGGCTCGACGCACTGCGAGTGCGGCGACCAGCTGGCGGTGGCGCTGGACCGGATCGTCGAGGAGGGCTCGGGCGTGCTCGTCTACGTCCAGGGCCACGAGGGCCGCGGGATCGGCCTGCTGGCGAAGCTCGAGGCGATGCGGCTGCAGCAGGACGAGGGGCTCGACACGGTCGACGCGAACGTGGCACAGGGCCTCCCGGTCGACGCCCGCGACTACCACGCGGCGGCGGGCATCCTGACCGACCTCGGCATCCGCTCGGTGCGGCTGCTGTCGAACAACCCGGCGAAGGTCGAACAGCTCACGCGCTACGGAATCCGGATCAGTGAGCAGGTTCCGCTGCTGGTTCCGCCGAATCCGGAGAACCTGCGATACCTGCGGACCAAGGCCGAGCGGATGGCCCACCTGCTGCCGCACCTGGGCCAGGCCTTCGCCGGCTCGTGAGTGGTAATGAGGGTTAGAACCCGCATTACCACTCACGACGGGGTGAGCACCTCGAGGACGCCGGCGAAGCGCTGGACCAGCGTGTCCAGCAGGACGTGCCCCTTGGCCGCGCTCGCCAGCGAAGGACGGCCGACCACCCCCGACTCCGTGTACGCCCGCAGGCCCAGCGTCAGCAGGTGCTCCCGGTCGGTGACGTGGTCGGCCGCCTCGTACTCCGGGCGGACCAGGTGCGGGTGGGCGTGCAGCAGGATCGACGTCTCCAGCTCGCCCGCGTGCATGTCGTCGTCCAGTGACGTCCGCAGGCCGGCCGCGGTGTGCGCCGCCTGCCAGTCCGCGACCCCCGGGAACAGCGCCATCGCGCCCGCCGCCTCCTGGACCACATTGGACAGTACGTAGTTGCCGCCGTGCCCGTTGACCAGCACGAGCCGGTCCACCCCGGACGCTTTCAGGGACGCGGCGACGTCGGTGACCACGGCGTGCAGGGTGCGCGCCGAAATGCTCACCGTGCCCGCCCAGCCCGCGTGCTCGTGCGAGCACGAGATCGTGATCGGCGGCAGGTGGAGGACGGGGTACGCCTCGGCCACCGCGCCGGCGAGGGTGGCCGCGATCACCGTGTCGGTGGCCAGCGGGAGGTGCGCGCCGTGCTGCTCGAAGCTGCCGACCGGCAGCACCGCGACCGACGCCCGCCGCTCCTGCTCGTCGGCGGTGGTGGCGAGCGGGAACAGATCGGTCATGCGCGCGGCCCTTCTCTATGTTGGTGGCATGACCGAGCATGCCGCACTACTGGACGTCGCGCGCGAGGCCGTGGCGAAGGCGACCGAGATCGTCCGGTCGCGCCCGGGTTTTTCCGTTTCCGCGAAAGGCGATCGCGACCTGGTGACCGACGTCGACACCGCGGTCGAGGACGCGCTGCGGGAGTTCCTCACCGCCGAGACGCCGGAGATCGGGATCCTCGGCGAGGAGCGCGGCCGCAGCGGGGACGGCGGTGGCCGCTGGTGGGCGCTCGACCCCATCGACGGGACCGCGAACTTCGCCCGCGGAATTCCGCTCTGCGGGATTTCCCTGGCGCTGGTGGACGGCGAGCACAGCACGGTCGCCGCGATCACGCTGCCGTACCTCGGCGTCACGTACACCGCCGCTCGCGGCGAAGGCGCCTTCGCGAACGGAAAGCGCGTCGGCGCTTCCACCGCGACGGAAATCTCCGACGCGATGATCGCCGTCGGGGATTTCGCGATCGGCGAGCTCGCCGAGGAGAAGAACCGCGCGCGGCTGACGCTGCTGTCGGACCTCGGCGCGCGGGCGCAGAAGATCAGGATGCTCGGCACCGCGGCCATCGACCTCTCCTGGGTGGCGGACGGAAAGCTCGACGCCGCACTGATCCTGTCCAACAACCCGTGGGACACCATGGCCGGCGTGCTGCTCGTGCGGGAGGCCGGCGGCGCCGTCGTGGACCGCGACGGCAGCGAGCACACGGTCGGTTCGGCGGCGACGATCGCCGTCGGCGCCGGGCTGCGCAAGGAGATCGTGGACGCACTTGATCGGGCGTACGGGGTTGTTCGTTAGGATTCCTGGGTACACCGTGGGCGGCGCCACAGCGCTCTTTTGCGCTGTCCGCGCAAGGTTTTCGGTTACGTTGGTACCGGTCGGCCGCGCAGGCTGGCATGCTGACCGGATCTCGTCGGCCACATCGGAGAATGGTGGATGCTCGTGGAAAGTCGCCGGATCCGCGATCGGTACCGGCTGCTCGAGCCGATCGGCGGCGGCGCGATGGGCACGGTGTGGCGAGCCCAGGACGAAAAGCTCGACCGCACCGTGGCGATCAAGGAACTCCTGCTGCCGCACGACCACGACGAGCAACGCACCCAGGAGGCGAAGAACCGCGCGATGCGCGAGGCGCGGATCGCCGCCCGGCTCCAGCATTCCCACGCGATCACCGTGTTCGCCGTCCTCGAGGAGGAGGACCGGCCGTGGCTGGTGATGGAGTACCTGCCGTCGAAGAGCTTGGCCCTGGTGCTCGGCGAGGAGCCGGCCACGGTGGACGACGCCATCCGCGTCGGCGTCCAGATCAGCTCGGCGCTGGCCGGCGCGCACCGCGCCGGGGTCGTGCACCGCGACGTGAAGCCGGCCAACATCCTGGTCTCCGAGGACGGCACGGCGAAGATCACCGACTTCGGCATCTCGCGCGCGATCGGTGACGTCAAGCTGACGGCCACCGGGGAGATCGCCGGAACGCCCGCGTACCTGGCGCCCGAGGTGGCCCGCGGCGAGGACGCGGACTTCGCCGCCGACGTCTTCTCGCTCGGCGCCACGCTGTACGCCGCCGTCGAGGGGCAGTCGCCGTACGGCACCGCCGACAACCCGATCGCCTTGCTCTACAAGGCCTCCAGCGGCGAGATCGTGCCGCCGGAGAAGGCGGGCCGGCTGACCCCGCTGCTGCTGCGGATGCTCGCCTCCGAGCCGGCCGAGCGCCCGTCGATGGACGAGGTCGAGCAGGAGCTGCTGGCGCTGCTGCCGGACGCGGAACCCGGCGACTCGGTGCTCGCGGCGACCGTGCCGGAAACCGAGCCGCCCGCGGTCCCGACCGTGCCGGCCGCCGTCTCCGTGCCCGCGGGCGAGGTCACCACGGTGTCGCCGGGCGCGCGCAAGGGCCTGATCGCCGTCGGGGCGGGCGCGGCGCTGCTGTGCGTGGCGGTCGTCGTGGCGATCCTGCTGGTCGTGCGGCAGCGGGCGCCGCAGGACAACAACGTGGCCGCACCGCCGCCGGCATCGGCGTCGTCCACCTCGGCGTCCGCGACTCCCTCGACGCAGCCGTCGACGCCTGCGCCCTCTTCGCCGCCGACTTCGGCGACCTCGGCGCCTTCGACCGCGCCGACCTCGCAGACGGTTTCGACCGTGGCCTCGTCGAAGACCCCGGTCGACGCCCTCACCGCCTACTACGGGCTGCTGCCGAGCAACCCGGCAGCGGCGTGGGACCTGCTCACACCGCATTTCCGGGCCTCGCGCAACCAGACATACGAGACGTACAAGAGCTTCTGGGGCCGGTACAAGTCGGTGCAGGTGAGCGGGGCGAAGGAGGTCGGACCCAACCGGGTCTCGGCGCACGTCACCTACGACGGCGGGAACGCCGAGAACGACACCTTCACCATGGTCCAGGACAACGGCGTCTGGAAGATTGACGCGCAGAGCTGAACCTTCCCGGCTCGGGGTGCGTGTGACGTATGAGCCGTCACCGCCGTCGATCCACGCTGGAGGTAGCCGTGTCTGTTTCCGAACCCGACCTGCTCCGGCGTGTGCGATGAGGCCCGCCGACCCGATGGTGTTCATCCTCCCGGCCGCGCCGCCGGGCACCGACACCTACGACAAGCGGATGTGCCAGAACCTGCCCGCCGTCGGGCAGCCGGTGCTGGAGCTGCCGATCGCCGGCGACTGGCCGGAGCCGGACGCGACGTCGAGACGGAGACTGGCGCGGTCGCTCGCCGCGCTGCCGGACCGGACGGTCGTGCTGCTCGACGGCATGATCGCCTCCGGCGTGCCCGAGATCGTCGTCCCGCACGCGCGGCGGCTGCGCTTGGCCGTGCTGGTGCACCAGGCCCTGGCCGACGAGCCGGGGCTCACCCCGTCGCACGCCGCGGAGCTGGACGCGTGCGAGCGCGAGACGCTGCGGATGGCCGGCATGGTCGTCGCGACCAGCCCGTGGCTCGCCCGGCTGCTGATCGACCGCCACGACCTGGACCCGGGCCGCGTCTACGTCGCCAAGCCCGGCACGGACGCGGCCCCGCTCGCGGCGGGCGCGGACGGCGTGTCCCGGCTGCTGTGCGTGGGGGACGTGACCCGCCGCAACGGCCACGACGTGCTGGTCCAGGCCCTCGGCGAGGTCGACCACCTGGCCCTGTCGTGCGTCTTCGCCGGCTCACTGGAGGCGGACCCGGCGTACGTGAGCGAGCTCGGCTGGTCGATCGAGCGCCTCGGCCTCGGCAACCGCATCACGCTGGCGGGCGACGCGGTCGACCTCGGCGCGGCGTACAACGCGGCGGACCTGCTGGTGATCCCGGCCCGCGCGGCGACGTCCGGCATGTTCGTGGCCCAGGCACTGGCCCGGGGCATCCCGGTACTGGCCGCCGAGGTCGGCGGGGTGTACGACGCACTGGGCGTCGACGCCGACGGCGAGATGCCGGGCCTGCTGGTCGAGCCGGACGACCCGTTCGCTTTGGCCGACGCGCTGCACCGCTGGTACGCGGACCCGGAGTTGCGCCGCTCGTTGCGTACCGCGGCGTTGGGCCGGGGGAGCGCACTGGAGGAGTGGGAAGTGGCGGCCCGGCGGCTGACGCACGTCCTGTCGCGGCTGGCGTCGGAACCGCGGATCGTCGCCTGACGGCCTTACCGGGGGACCTGCGGTCCTCGCCCTGACCTGGCGGAACGGTTCGCCGGTGCCCCGGCGAACCGGACCGTCACGCCAGGGTGAGCGCGTAGATCTCCACCCGCGGGTCGTTCGGCAGGCTCACCGACTGCACGGTCTTCCCGCCGTCCAGCCCGCCGGAAATCCCGAACAGCCGGACCGGCGGCCCGTCCACCCCGCTCCCGGCCTTGATCCGGTGCGGCATCTCGAGCACCACCGGGCTCCCGGATCCCGCCCAGTCGCCGAAGGTCACGGCCAGGTCGGCGCTCGTGCCGTCGGTGTAGTGCGCGGTCACTGTCGTCGACACCGGACCATTGTGTGACGCCCCGACAACGCGAAGCGCCGCGTGCTGACCCGCCGGGAGCAGCAGCGATTGCCCGCGGGCCTCCACGAAGTTGGGCGAAGTCCCCGAAGCGTCCGGCGCCGCGTACGTGACGCCGTCCCAGACCACCGGGCCCGCCGCCGGGAGCAGCGAAGCGTCGTAGCTCCAGCCGCCGCCGTCGAAGTTGCCTTCCGTGGACGCCGCCACCGTGGCCGTGCCGTCGTGGTTGCGGTCGCGGCCCAGGTCCACCGCGCACTGCGGGCCCGGAGACACGCACGCCGACGGCGTCCGGACCTCGATCGTCGCCGAGCGGGTCACCGTGTTCGCGCCCAAGCCCGACACCGTCACCTGCACCGGGTACGTCCCGAGATCCGCGCCCGCCGGCACGGTCACCGTGATCGGCACCGTCCGCTGCACCGGCAGCCGTCCCGACCAGATCAACTCCCACGGCTGGACCCGGGCCTTCCACGGCGCCGTGACCGAGACCGTCACCGGCTGCAACACCGGGTTCTGGGCCACCACGTCCAGATCGAGGTGAACCTCCTGGGCGGTGCCGGACGGGATCACCACGGACGCCTGCCGCAGCGAAGCGTCGACGTGCCGCCGCGAGTCGCCCGGTGCGTTGTTCACCGAAGGCGGTGTCGCGGCCGGCGAAGTTCCCCACGAAGACGGCCGGGAGCCGAGCTGGTGCGCCAGCGTTCCGCCGTGCGCCAGGGAAGCCCAGTCCAGAGACGTCTGCCGGACGTCGCGGCCGTTGAGCGACACGCGCTGGATGTACCGGTTCGCGTCGCTCGCGCCCGGCGCCGACACCGTGAGCGTCCCGCCCTGCGCGGAGCCGTACTGTCCGATCCGGACGGTCGCCGACTCGAACTGCGGGCTCGACAGCGCGAGGAAGTTCGCGCCGCTCATCGTCGGGTACAGGCCGAGCGACGAGAAGACGTACCAGGCCGACATGGTGCCGAGGTCGTCGTTGCCGGTCATGCCGTCGGGGCCGGTGGTGAACAGCGTCATCGCCGCGCGGACGACGGTCGCCGTCTTCGCCGGCGCGCCGACCCAGTTGTACATGTACGGCGCCAGCAGGTCGGGCTCGTTGTTCGGGTTGTACGTCGCCTTGCCGTAGTAGTCGTACGGGCTGGCGATCCAGTCCTTCCGCGCGGTGCCCGCGGGATCGGTCAGCAGCTTGTCGTACGCGAAGAAGGAGTCAAGCCGCTTCTCGGTCGTCTTCTTGCCGCCCATCAGCGAGACGAGCCCGCTCGGGTCCTGCGGCACGAGCCACTGGTACTGGTAGGCGCCACCCTCGTGGAACTGGTGGCCGGCGTCGACCGGGTTGTACGGCGTGACGAAGGTGCCCTCGGTCGTGCGCGGGCGGAACTGCTGGGTCGAGGAGTCCCACAGGTTCTTGTACCACTGGCCGCGGTCGGCGAACATCTTCGCGTCGGCGCCGTGGCCCAGCCCGCGGGCCAGCAACGCCAGCGCCGCGTCGGCCGCCGAGTACTCCATGGTCGCCGACGCCGGGTGCTCGCAGTCGTTGTCGCCGCCCTTGGCCGCGCAGTCCTTGCCGAGCTCCAGCCCGCTCGGGATGTACCCGCGGTCGTTGTAGTAGTCGACGCCGGAGCGGCCGTTGTACGGCGAATCGGCGGGTGGCGTGCTCGTCGCGTTCTTCTTGAGCAGTGCGTACGCCTCTTCCTCGTGCCCGGCGAGCAGGCCCTTCGACCACGCCTCGACGAGGAACGGCGTCACCGGGTCGCCGGTCATGATGTTCGTTTCGCTCTCGGCCAGCGCCCACCGCGGCAGCCACCCGCCGTCGCGCCCGATGGCGACGACCGACAGCGCGACGTCCCGGGCGACCTGCGGTTCCAGCATCTCCAGCAGCTGGTTCTGCGGCCGGTAGGTGTCCCACAGCGAGAAGTTCTGGTACGGCGTGTAGCCGCTCGCGGTGTGCACCTTGCCGTCGAAGCCGGTGTACTCGCCGTCGGTGTCGCCGGCCAGGTTCGGGTGCAGCTGAGCGTGGTAGAGCGCGGTGTAGAACGCCGTCTGCCGCTCGGTCGTGCCGCCGGCGATCTTGATCGCGCCGAGCCGGTCCACCCACTGCTGGTGCAGCGCGGCGCGGGTGGCGTCGAAGTCGAAGTTCGACGTCTCCGCCGCGAGGTTCTTCCGGGCGCCGTCGAGACCGGTGTAGGACAGGCCGACCTTGAGCACGACGTCGTGGTCGGTGGTTGCGTCGAAGCTCGCCCAGGCGCCGTTGCCGCCGGTGCCCGCGGCGTCGCGGCTGCCCGGCGTGCGCGTCGAGTCGCGCCAGGTGCCGAACGAGCTGAACGGGCGGTCGAAGGTGGCGGTGAAGTAGACGGTGTGTTCGTCGTGCCCGGCGCAGAACCCGCCGGCTTTGACCCGCCCTTCGAGCGTGCGGTCGCCGACGAGGTGGATCTCGGAGTCCTTGACGGACTGGTTGGCCTGGCCGGTGTTGAACAGGACGTTCGCCGCGCCGGTCGACGGGAAGGTGTAGCGCTGCCACCCCGTGCGCGCGGTCGCCGTCAGTTCCGCGTTGACGCCGTACTTCTTGAGGCCGACGCGGTAGTAGCCGGGCTCGGCGTGCTCGTCGTCGTGGCTGTATTCGGACCGGTAGGCGTTCTTGTCAACGTTGTCCACGGCGCCGGTGGTCGGCATGATCGGCAGCTCGCCCATCACGCCGCAGCCGACGCCGGACAGGTGCGTCTGGCTGAAGCCGTAGATCGCGTTCTGCAGGTAGTCGTAGCCGCCCTGCCCGCCGGTGTCCGGGCTGACCTGCACCATTCCGAAGGGCGCACTGGCGCCGGGGAACGTGTTCCCGAAGTTCTGCGTGCCGACGAACGGGTTGACCAGGCTCACCGGATCGACCGGTGTGGCGGCGGCCGCGGTGGCCTGGGTCGTGGCGGCGACCACGAGCACGGCGGCCGCGGCGGCGATCAGTGGTCTGCTTGGCGACCCCATGGGGCGCGCACCTCCCAGGTGACAACGTTGTCAGAAGCGGACTGTCCAGCAGCTTTTCACATCGGGGGGCATTTGAGAAGGCGGCAAGCAGGTCAAGCCGTTGTCATCGCTCGCCGGAGCAGCCGCGCGGCGGCTTCGACGCCGGAGTCGGCGAGGTTGCCGTAGCCGAGGACGAGCGCGGGCTCGCCGGGCGCCGACCGGTAGCCGTCGAGATCGGCCACCTTGACGCCGGCCGCCTTCGCCTTCCGGACGACGGCCGCGGCGTCCTGGTCGAGGTGGATCAGGAGGTGCAGCCCGGCGGCGGCCCCGGAGAGCCGCGCGGGCCCGAGCGCGGCGACGAGCCGGTCGCGCCGGGCGCGGTAGCGCAGCCGGGCGCCGCGCAGGTACCGGTCGTAGCCGCCGCTTTCGACGAAGCCGGCGAGCGCGAGCTGGTCCACCACGGGTGGCGGGTGCGCGTGCACTGTCCACTGTGGAGGCAGGACGGCCCAGCCCAGCCCGAGCGCGGGGCTGAGCGTCTTGCTCACCGACCCGAAGAGCGCGACTCGCGCCGGGTCGGTGCCTTGGACGGTGCCGACCGGCCGCCGGTCGTACCGGAACTCGGCGTCGTAGTCGTCTTCGAGGATCAGCCCGTCGACGTCCCGCGCCCAGCCGAGGAGTTCGGCCCGCCGGCGCGGTGAGAGGACCGAGCCGGCGGGGAACTGGTGCGCGGGCGTGACGAGCACGGCGCGGACGCCCGCCGGAATGCGCCCGACGTCGATGCCCTCGTCGTCGACCGGCACCGGGTCGACGGTCATCCCGGCGCTCTCGGCCGCCCGCCACAACCGCGTCCACCCGGGATCTTCGGCGGCCAGCCGCGTGCAGCCGCGCTCGGCCAGCGCGCGGCACACGCCGGTGACGCCGTCGGTGACGCCGCCGCAGACCAGCACGGTGCCGGGCGCGGCGCCGCGGACGCGCCGCAGGTACTCGCCCAGGACCCGCCGCAGCCGGGGGTGGCCGCCCGGCTCGGGCAGCCCGAAGTCCGGGTGCGGGGTGGTCGTGAGGACCCCGCGCACCGCTTCGGCCCACGGCCGGCGGGGGAAGTTCCGCAGGTCGGGCAGGCCCGGAGCGAGGTCGTACCGCGGCGGCGTGACGCGCGCCGGCTCCGCCGCCACCACCGCGTCACCCACCCGCCGGACCCGGGTGGCCGACCCGGTGTGCCCGGCCAGGTACCCCTCGGCGACGAGCTGGGCGTAGGCCTGCGTGACGACCCACCGTGAGCACCCGAGGTCCGCGGCCAGGCGGCGGCTCGGGGGGACAGTGCCGTCCAGGACGCCGTCCCGGATCGCCTTGCGCAGGGCCCTGGCCAGCTGTTCGTGCTTCGGACCCGGTCCGGCCGGTTCCAGCAGCACGCCCCAATCGGTCTGTGATCCCGCCACGGTATTGGACTGTAGTACCGGACCGATCCGGGCTTAGCGTGGTCGGCATGAAGAAGGTGGAATTGGGCCGGACCGGCCAGTACGTGAGCCAGGTGTCGCTGGGCTGCATGACGATGGGCACGTCGACGGACGAGCCGACGTCCGCCCGCATCCTGGACGCGTACCTCGACGCGGGCGGCGACTTCCTGGACACGGCGAACTGCTACGCGTGGTGGGCGCCGGACGCCACGGGCGGCGAAAGCGAAGCACTCCTCGGCCGCCTTTTGCGGGGCCGCCGCGACCGGGTCTTCCTGGCGACCAAGGTGTCGGCGGGGATCACCGACCTCCCGGCGGCGCGCGCCGCTCGTCATCCGGCCGGCACGGTGGACTGGGACGCGGTGGAGCGCACGTTCGAGGGCGCGGGTGCCGCGGTGATCGAGCGCGAGGCCGAAGCGAGCCTGCGGCGGCTGGGCACCGACCACATCGACCTCTACTACGTCCACGTGGACGACCGCCGCGTCCCGCTCGAGGAGACACTGTCCGCTTTGGACGGACTGGTCCGCGCCGGCAAGGTGCGGCACATCGGCTGGAGCAACGTCCGCACGTGGCGCCTGGAGCGCATCCGCTCGCTGGCACTGGCCAACGGGTGGGCTTCCCCGGTGGCCGTGCAGGTCCAGCACTCCTACCTCCGCCCCGCGGCGGGCGTCGACGCGGCGTCGATCGCGAGCGGCGAGCTGCTGGACTGGCTGGCCGCACACCCGGACGTCTCGCTGGCCGCGTATTCCTCGCTGCTGCGCGGGATCTACGACGACGCCACCTACCGCGAGTCCACGCCGGTGTGGCGGTCCTACGCGGGTCCGGACGCCGAAGCGCGCCTGGCCGCGGTGGCCAAGGTGGCGGCCGAGCTCGGGGCCACGGGCAACCAGGTGGCGCTGGCGTGGCTGCTGCGCCACGGCGTCATCCCGCTGATCGGGCCGCGGACCTGGGCGCACTACGAGTCGATCGCGCCGGCCTTCACGCTGGAGCTGCCGGACGAGCTGTTGTCCTTGCTGGACAACGCGTAGGCGGTGGCGAGCAGCGCGGCGACGCTCGGCTTGTGCTCGTCGCGCCGCCGCCACGTCATGGTGATTTCCGTGGTCGCCCCGGCCAGCGGAACGGCGACCGCGCCCGCGTGCTCGGCGAGCGCGGGCACGATCCCGCACCCCAGGCCGGCGGCCACGCACCGCGCGAGGGCGGCGAGGCTGCCGACTTCCGCCTCGACGACGGGTCCGTCGATCCGGTCCAGCATTTCCCGGAAGCCGCAGCCGTTCGGCGTCGCGAGGAAGCCGACGCCGTCGAGGTCGCCGGGCCGGATTTCTTCCCGCTCCGCCAGGGGATGCCCGGGCGGGACGATGACGACGAGCGGTTCGGTGCCCAGCGACGCACTGGCGAGCGCCGGGTCGGCGGGCGGCTCGCCGAAGGTGAAGCAAACGTCCATTTCGGACCGTTGCACGGCTTGGTAGAGCTCGCCGCGACTGCCTTCCGCCAGGCTGACGCGCACGCGCGGCCACCGCGTCCGGTACTCGCCGAAGAGGGCCGGGATCCGTTGCGCGCACAGCGTTTCCAGGGCGCCGATGGTCAGTTCGCCTTCGGGCTCACCGCGCTCCTCGTCGACCGCCGCCCGGGCTTCTTCGACGAGTTCGAGCACCTGGTCCGCGTAGCCGACGAGCCGTTCCCCGGCGCCGGTGAGCCGCAGCCGCCGCCCGCGTTCGAACAGCTTCGAGCCGAGTTCCGCTTCCAGGGCCTGGATCTGTTCGGTGACGCTGGATTGCGCGTAGTGCAGCTCAGCGGCGGCATGGGTGAAGTTGAGCGTCCGCGCGACGGCGCGGAAGGTGCGCAGGTGGCGCAGTTCCATGGCATCCCCCATCGGCGTTCCCGATACCCGTCATCGTAACTGCCTGCTTCCACCGGGATCACCGAGCGTCCAGGCTTTGGACGTGGCAAGACTCCTCATCGGCCTTTCGCTGGGCTACTTCCTGGTCATGCTGGACACGACGATCGTGACGGTCGCGCTCCCGGCTCTCTCGCCGTCCTTACCGGCACAGCAATGGATTTCGAACGGCTACACGCTGACGTTCGCGGCGTTCCTGCTGACGGCGGGCGCGTGGTCGGACCGCTTCGGCGCCCACCGGGTGTTCTCGGTCGGCCTGGTCTCGTTCGCGACGCTGTCCGGTTTGTCGGCGCTGTCGTTCTCGACCCCGTTCCTGATCGCCCTCCGCGCCCTGCTCGGCGTGGCGGGCGCCCTGCTGGTCCCGTCATCGCTGTCGCTGATCGCGGCGGCCTACCCGGTACCCGCCGCGCGGGCGAAGGCGATGGGGGTGTGGGCCGCGGTGAGCGGGACCGGCCTGGTGACGGGCCCGCTCCTGGGCGGCCTCCTGACCGAGGCGTTCGGCTGGCGGGCGATCTTCCTGGTCAACGTCCCGGTGGCCGCGATCGCGTGGGCGTTGTCACGCTCGGCGCCCTCGACCCCGGCGCGAGCGGGCCGGATGCTCCCCGCGCGCCTGTTCCGGGTTCGCGCGTTCCCGCTGGGGCTCGTGGCGGGCGCGATCGTGAACTTCGGGTTGTCCGGGGTGCTGTTCGTGCTGTCGCTGTATTTCCAGGAAACCCGCGGTTATCCGCCGTCGATGACCGGGCTGGCGTTTCTTCCCCTGACGATCCCGACGGCGTTCAACCCGATTTTCACCGGCCGTTTGGTGGCTCGCGTCGGGCCGCGCATTCCGGCGGTGACCGGCTTTCTGCTGATGTCCGGCGGCACGCTGCTCCAGGCGGCCACGACGTCGGCGGCCCTGTCGGTGGTCGCGCTGGCCCTGCTGGGCTTCGGGGTCTCGTTGGCCATCCCCGCACTGCTGACGTTGGTGGTCACCGCCGTTCCGCCCGACCTGACCGGCGTCGCCGGCGGCGCGTTGAACGCCTCTCGCCAGGCTGGTGCCGCCCTCGGGGTGGCCGTCTTGGGCGCCGTGCTGACCGCGACGACGACGTCGATTGCGCTGGTCGCGGCCGCGGGCGTGCTCCTGGCCGGAGCGGTGACCGTTTCCTCTTCGTTTATGAAACAGGAAACCCCTTGTCGCTGAATGCGGTCACGCGAATCCTCGGTGGTGGGCGCGGAATTCTCCGAAACGCCCGGAACAAATCACCATTCCCGAGAAGGGGTTCGCCATGTTCAAGAAGCTGGCCAAAATCGGTGGTCCGGTGCTCGCTGTCGCCGCGCTCGCCGCGCTGCCGGTGATCGGCTCCACCACCGCGTACGCGGACGACGACAACGGCGCGCCGGCCGCCCCCGTCGTCACGCCGACGCCGACCGACACCACCGACGGCAACCCCTGGCACGGTTGACGGCTCGCCGTGGGTGGCCGATCCGGGCGGTCACTCACGGCTCACCGCAGGCGCACCCCAGCGCCGAACGTTCTTCGCGCACTTCACCGGCTTCCGGCAGGTCGAGCGCGGCGAACTCGGCCTCGGCCGCGGCCCAGTGCGTGACGGCGCCTTCGTGGTCGCCCATGGCGTGCAGCGTCTCGGCGACACCGCGGTGGGCCCGGGCCCGGTAGGCGCGGTTCCCGCTGCCGTCGGCCAGGTCCAGCGCCGATTTGGCGGCGGTGAGCGCCTCCTGCCGGGCACCCCGGGCCAGCGCCGTCGCGCCGCGGTCGAGGTAGAGCTGGGTGCGCAGGTCGGCGTCCGGCACGTTCGCCGCCACGTCCCGGGCCTTGTCGTGGTAGCGGACGGCTTCGGCGAACCGGCCGCGCTGCCGGTGCACGTTCCCGAGGTTGTTGAGCGCGTAGGCCTCGACGCAGTGGTCGCCGACTTCGGCGGCGTGCCCGTGCGCGTCCGTGTAGCTGGTCAGCGCTTCGGTGAGCAGGCCGAGGCGTTCCTGCACGGACCCGAGGTTGTTGAGTGCGTGCGCGAGGCCCTGGACGTGGCCGATCTCCCGCAGCATCCGCGCGGCGGATTCGTGCCGGCGCAACGCGATCCGGAGGTTGCCGTGCAGTTCGTCGAGGTAGCCCAGCATGCTCAGCGCGTGGGCTTCGCCCCGCCGGTCTTCGGTCTGCTCGTACTTGGCCAGCGCGGCCTCGAGGTGGGCCATCGCCTGCTCGTGCCGGCCCAGTTCCATCGTCGGGATGGCGAGCGCGCACAGCGTCGCCGCTTCGCCGCGCGGGTCGCCGAGGCGGCGCCACTTGGGCAGCGCCTCGGCGGCGAGTTCGAGGGCCTCGGCGAGCTGCCCGCGCCGGTCGTGCGCGGTGGCCAGCCGCAGCAGCACGTGCGCTTGCCCGTAGTCGTTGCCCCGGTCGGCGGAGACGATCTTCCAGGCGAGTTCGAGCGTGCCGATCCAGTCCTCGAACTGGTTCGTCGTGTTGAAGTAGCGCCACAGCAGCACCGCCAGCCGCCAGGTGTGCTCGGGCAGCGCGTGCCCGGCGGCGTAGCGGATGGCGGCCACGACGTTGTCGCGTTCGCCGACGATCCACCGCAGCCCGGCCGCGGCGTCGGCGAACGTCGGCGTCACCGCGCAGGACCGGTCCGTCGTCGACGGCAGCTGCGCGCGGTCGAACGGGTAGGCGGCGCGAACCGCGGCCGCCAGCGTGACCAGGTAGTAGTCGAGCAGCCGCACGAGCGCGGGTTCGGACGCCGGCTCGCCGGCGGCGAACTCCTTGAGCGGGTCGAGCAGCTGGTAGCGCTCGGGCGCGGCTTCCTCCAGCAGGCTGACCTCGTGGAGGTCGTCGAGCAGCTCCCGGGCTTCGGCGACGTCGCAGCCGGCCAGCGCCGCGCCGCCGGCGACGTCGACGTCCGGGCCGGGCAGGCCACCCAGCAGCCGGAACATGGCCCGCTGCGGTTCGCCGAGCTGCCGGTAGGACACCCGGACCGCGGCGACGCCGCCGTCCTCGCCCCATGGCCCGTTTTCTTCGAGCAGGCGCCGCAGGTGCTCCAGCGGCCAGCCGTCGTGCCGCCGGAACAGTGCGGCGGCCACGCGGATGGGCATCGGCAGGAAGCCGCACCGCCGGACCACCGCGGCGACCTCGGCGGTGCGGCCGCGCAGCCGCGCCGGGCCGGCCAGGGCGTGGAACAGCTCGGCCGCTTCCTCGGGCGGCAGCGGCGAGAGCCGGAGGTGTTCGCCGGTGTCGGCGTCCCCCATCCGCCGGCTGGTGACGACGGCCAGGCAGCCGTCGGCTTCGGGCAGCAGCGGCCGGATCTGCTCCGGCGACGCGGCGTTGTCCAGCACGACCAGTGTGCGCGTGCCCCAGAGCGTCGCCTGGTAGAGCGTGACTTTCCGGCCGACGGTGGCCGGGATCTGCTCGGCGGGCACGCCGAGTTCGATCAGCAGCTCGCTGAGGGCATCGCCGACCTCGACCGCGTCGACCCCGGGCGTGAACCCGTTCAGGCGGGCGAGGAGCTGGCCGTCGGGGAAGCGGTCCCGCAGCCGGTGGGCCGCCTCGATGGCCAAGCCGGACTTGCCGGCCCCCGGAGCGCCGCTGATCCAGACCGCCCGCCGTCCGGCCGCGGCGGCCGCTTCGATCGTGGCGATCTCCGCGGCGCGCCCGGTGAACCCACCGGGCCGGGACGGCAGCGAGCTGGGCGGATCACCCTGCTCGGCCCGCGCGGCGAGCTTGCGCAGCACCGGCCCGGGCGCCATCCGCAGGGCGGCGAGGGCGTCGCGGGTGCCGTGGAAGACGCGCAGGGCCGCGACCCGGTCGCCGCCGGCGATCAGCGCGCGCATGAGCAGTTCGGCGTGCTTCTGGCTGGCCGGATCCGCTTGGACGAGCGGCCGCAGCCGGTCGCGCGCCGAGCGGTGGTCACCGGACTCCAGCTCGAGTTCGGCCAGGTCGCCGACGACGTCGGGGTAGCTCTCGTCCGGCGAGATGACCTCGGCCCCGCCGACGCGGTCGATGTCGATGTCTTCGAGGAACTTCCCGCGCCAGAGACCGGCGGCTTCGCGCAGCAGGGTGATCGCCCGGCGGGGGTCGTCGGCGCGGGCGTCCGCGGCGTCGGCGCGAAGCCGGTTGAATCGAGCGGTGTCGAGCTGGTCCTCGCCGAGCCGCAGCAGGTAGCCGGTGGGGGTGGTCTCGATGGTCGCGTCCCCGACGACGTCCCGCAGCCGCTTGATGTAGCTGCGCACCAGCGTGGGCTTGGCTTCGCGGTCGGCCCAGACGATTTCGGCGAGGCGGGCGGGCGTCACGGGCTTGTTGGCGTGCAGGAGCAGCACGACGAGGACGAACCGCTGCTGCTGGTCGCCCAGCGGCACGGGCACGCCGTCGTGCCACGCCTCGAGCGGGCCGAGCATCCGAAACTCCACGCGGCCTCCCCGGCGTCGGCTTGCTGTCGTCGTTGGATGTCGCGCGATCGGCCGCCGGGGTTTCGCAAATCCGCATTTCTTCCACGTTCGGTGCACGCGGGGTTGGCAAACTCCGCCGGTCGATCAGGGGTGAAGGAGAAACGGGTATGGGGTCCGACGTGTTGCCGTGTTACGTGGCCTGCGACGTCTCGCTGTCGATGGCCGACCACCTCGAGGAGCTGAAAACGGGGTTGCGCGAGTTCCGCGGAGCGGTCCACGCGGACGCATCGGCGGCCGACCGCGTGTTCTGCAGCGTGATCGCCTTCGGCGAGCGGCCGCAGGTGGTCCAGTCCCTCCTCCCGATGGACGACCTGGCGGAGCTGCCCGAACCGCGCCGGTGCGCGGGCACGAACTTCGGCCCGCTGTTCACGTTCCTGCGTTCGGAGATCGACCGCGATGTGCTCGCGCTGGAGCGCCACCGCCTGCAGGTCCACCGCCCCCTGGTGTTCTTCCTGTCCGACGGCCAGCCGACGGACCCGGTGACCTGGCCTTCTGCGTTCGCCTCGCTGACCGACCCGGCGTGGCCGCGCTGGCCCCGCGTGGTGACGTTCGGCTTGGGCGACGCGGACCAGGATGCCCTCGGCCGAATCGGAACGTTCCGCACGTACTTGAGCCGCGACGGCATCCACATGGGGACGGCGTTGATCGCCTCGGTGATGCACGTTCTGTCCACTTGCAGTCCACCGGCCGAACGCACCCTGTCCAAAAGGGGGTGGCCATGGAGACTCACTGAGGGAGAAGCCGGTGGACCGCGCTGACTTGGTCCGGGAGTTGAAGACCCTGCGCAAGGGCCGAGCCTTGGCGGGCCGCGTCGAGCAGCGAGTGGGGCCGGCCCTGCGGTCGGCGTGCGAGGTGTCGGACGCGGACGGGATGGTGACGATCCGGGCGAAGGTGACGGCCCGGCTGTCGGAGCTGTCTGCGCAGTTGCCCGAGGACCTCCGCTTGGCGGCACTGGCGGCCTTCGCGATCACCCCGGAGGCCCGCCAGCCGCTGTACCAGGAGCGAATGCGCTGGGCGGCAGCTCGGGTAGACCGCGACCCGCGCACAGTCCGGCGGCGCGTGGACGAGGCGATCGAGCTGCTGGCGGAGCTGGCTGCGTCGGCCACTTCGTCGCCGGACGAGTGGCACACCTTGTCGTTGACGCTGGCGTTGGTGCTCGAGGAGTCGTGTGTGTTCGAGCAGCACCGGGTGGTGGCCGATCAGGACGGCCTTCGTTCGTTCGAGCTGGCTTTGTCTTCGCCTTCGGGCTCGGTGCTGTACGGAGGGACGCTTTCGGAGGGCACGGTGGAACTGCCATCACTCCTTCACCGCGGGGAGTCCTGGGAATTCGCGGCGGTGTTCAAGGTGGAGCCGGCTTTGCAGATGGTCTACGTCCCGCGGCACCGGTGTGAGGTGTTCGACCTGCGGGTGCGGTTCGGCAAGGAGTCCCCACCGGAGGTGCTCGCGCTGGATGGCGCATTCGAGAGGGACATCGCGGACCCGGGCTACCGGGGGCGGGCGCAGCAGGTGGACGCGGCGGGGGAGGTCCACCTGCAGTTCCGCCACCTCACGCCGGGGCTGGTGTACGGGGCCCGGTGGGCGGATCAGCCGTGAGCCTTCATGCGACGATGGACCGCCGCACTGGAGGATCGAAGGACTGGGAAGCCGATCGGTGACCATCGTAGGTACAGACGTGGAGATTCCGTCGGCGCGCTCGCTGGTCTGGCCGGTCGTGCGCGCGCTGCGGGAGCTGGGTGGCTCGGGGCGGATCGACGAGATCGACGACAAGGTCGCCCAGCTCGAAGGCTTCACCGACGAGCAGCAGCAGTTCGACGGCCGCAACGGGCTGGAGCTTCCGTACCGGCTGCGCTGGGCTCGCACGATGGCGAAGAAACGCGGTCTGGTCGAAATCGTCAGCCGGGGCGTGTGGGCGCTCACCAAGGACGGCAAAGAGGTCGACCAGGAGGAGGTCAAGCGCCGGCGCGTGATGCACGCGTCCGACCGCAGGAGAAGCGCCATGCCGGAGGGCACGTCGGTCTCCTCTGAGGCGAGCGACGAAGCCGAGGTCGTGGACGTTCTCGATGGCGACGACGATGCCGGACAGGCCTGGCAGGCCACGGCGCTGGTCGCGCTCCAAGCGATGACGCCGGACGCTTTCGAGCGGCTGTGCCAACGTCTCCTGCGCCAAGCCGGGTTCATCAACGTCGCCGTCACCGGCCGCACCGGCGACGGCGGGATCGACGGCGTCGGAACCTACCGCATGTCGCTGGTCTCCTTCCCGGTCTTCTTCCAATGCAAGCGCTACGTCGGTTCGGTCGGGTCTTCGCAGGTCCGCGACTTCCGCGGAGCGATGATCGGCCGCGGCGAGAAGGGCTTGCTCATCACCACCGGCACGTTCACCTCGGCGGCTCGCGCGGAAGCCACCCGCGACGGCGCCCCGCCGCTCGACCTCATCGACGGCGAGGAACTCGTGGAGCTGTTGCGCGAGCACAAGCTGGGCATTTCCACCGAACTGGTCGAGCAGGTCACCGTGCACCCGGAATTCTTCGACTCGATCTGAGCGGCGAGGCTCAATCGAACTGCCAGCTCCGCCGTTCGGTCACCCGAATCGTGGTCAACAGGGTCTCGACACCCTGCGGGGTGAAATCGCGCACGGTGTAGTAGTCCTCGCTTTCCGGGCCGAGGAAGATCGGGATGCCCAGGCGCGACTGCCCCGGCAAGATCACCGGTAGCACGTACTTCGCCCACTCGGGGTGGCGTTGGTAAAGCGTCTGAAGCGCGGTGAGTTCACTGCGCAGGCCCGGGTGGCGACCGCCGTCCCCCGAACCGTCGCCGACCCTGCGGCACATCGGTGATGCGAGCACGAGGACGAAGTCGCACTCCTGGAAATTGTGCAGGGCCCAGTGCTGCCAGTTCTGCCTCGGTCCGGTGTAGAGCTGGTCCATGTGGACCCGGAGCCCCTCAGCCGTCAAGATGTCGGCCAGCCTCTTGGCGTCGGCTTTGAACCGGGGTGTTCGTGGGCGTAGCAGAGGAAAACCGACCGGGTGCCGTCGACCGGCCGCACTTCCCCGTCGGCTGTGACCGATGTCCGGATGGCGGGAGAAGCATGACTCTCCGCCGAGTCGCGCGGTGGTTCGGCAGCCGGTTCGCCGCCGAGGGCACCGATCTGCAGGAGGTGCACCAGGAAGCCGGCCGCCGACTTGGCGGCCGTGGCCTGGGACTCGTCGGTGGCCTGCCGCCCCCAACCGGCGATGCCCTTGATGATGATCCAATCCACTTTGCTTCTAGCCGCCGCGGCGTAAACGCCGGTGCCTTCCATTTCGGCACCCAGCGCGTCCGGCTCGCGTTCGCGCAACTGCCGCCCGTATTCCGGCGAATCGACCGCGACGTTTTCCGACAGCAGGATCCCGAAATGCACGCGGGCACCGGGCCAGTCCACGGTGGCCGCGCGGCAGCGATCCAGCAGGACGCCGGGTGACACGCGGTCGCCCCGGACGAACTCGGCCGACGCGCCGTCGACCGCTTGCACGACCTTGGTCCAGTTCAGGTTGCGCAGCTGGGTGGGGACGAGAAGGTCGCCGATCCGCTGCTCGCCCTCCCGGAGACCGAAGCAGGTGCCCGCGAGCACGACGTAGTCCGGAGAGCTGCCGGTGATCAGGTCGTTGGCGGTCAGCATCATCGCACCCGGCGACTCGATGCCCTGCTCACTCTGCGCCAAGAGCACGTGCGATCCGGCGACCGAGCCGAGGTCGAAGATCGTGTGGTGCTTCGAGAACGTCCGCCTCGGCGTCGAGTTCCCGTTGGACTTGCGGACGCTTTCGATGACCGCGTCCCGCTCGACCGTACTGGCGACGAGCACCAGTGTGGTCGTCGCGTGTGCCACTGCTGCGGCGCTCACTTTCTCGATCTCCTTTTTGCGCCAGCGCGTGTACCGGACGGCGGTGACGCCCAACGTCACCACGACCACAAGGATCAGCACGCGGAGTTCCGGGCCGAGGAAACGTGCCTGGGTCGACACCGGTGCCAGGCCCGGCGGATCGGTCCAGAAGTACTGGTAGAACAGCCAGTAGAGAGCGCGACCGTAGGTCGACGGCTGTCCCGTGCAGTCCTGTTCGCCGCACACCGCCTGTTCCCAGCCGGCGATCATCCCGGCCATCAAGAACGGGAGGCCGACCGTGACGGCGGCCAGCAGGGTGACTCCGCCGAGCGGTCGCGCGTCCGGAACCGGAAGCCGTCGCCGGGCCGAGCGGTGCACCACCAGCACACCCGAGTTCTCGGAGCCGAGCGGTGCGGTGGCGTCCCGGATGGCCGCCAGGGTGTCGGATCCGGTGACGCCGGATTCCTGGACCAGCACGCTCTCGCCCCAGCCGTGCAGGGCTCGCATCCCGTCGCCGGCCGCCGTCGCGTCGCGGATGTGGCACAACGGCACGGACCAGTGCTCGTCGAGATAGGCGTCGATCGCGCTGTTGTCGTGCTTCCACCTGGCGGGTTCCACGACGCCGAACAGCCACCGCAAGCCGCCCAGCGTCACCAGGACGACCATCACCACGGCGACGGTCATGTCGAGGACGACCAACAGGAGTCCGGCCATCCTGGTGGACGCCGTGGGCACCAGAGCCAGCCCGGCGGCGGCCACCATCAGGACCGCGAGCGGGGCGAACCACACCAGGAGTTCCCAATAGTGGTCGAGGAAACGCAGCCGGCGGGCCGCGCGGTTCGGTGGCCGGTGCTCGCTCGGCGGTTCGAGCAGCGCGAAGCAGTCGGTCGCCGACCACCACAGCCGCCCGGCCCGAGCCGCCAGGAAGAGCTGCACGGCAAGCGGCGGCCGGCTGCGCAGCACGCCCGACAACCCCCGCGGCCGCACGCTGTTGAGGACGGTCTTTCCGCGTGTGGACCCCAGCGCCGCGTGTGCGGCGGCCCGGCACTCGCGGAACGACAGGTCGTGCCGTTCGAACACGGATCCAGCATGTCATCACCGCGAGCCGGACATCGGCCAGTCGCGGATTTGTTGCGTGTGAGGGAGAAGCGCATTGTCGGAGAACGTGCGCTCGGTGAAGGTGCCCCCGGCAGGATTCGAACCTGCGACACCCGCTTTAGGAGAGCAGGCAACAGCGGTTACGGTGGCCTCTACCTGCAACTTTGTCCACACGATTCTCTGTGGTGTCCTCCTGAACATCGCCAGGCAGCAGCGTTTCGGGTCATGAAATGGGTCACGAGATCCCGGCTTGGCGCCCGGGCGTGTCGCGGTCTTCAAGGTTCCACGCCGGCGGGCGCCGTGCTCCCCGGTCGTCTACTCCCGGGCAGCGACGTGGATCACGCCTCAGGTCTCGGCAGGTGGAGTCATCGTGGTGAAGTCGGCCGTGTCGACGACGCTGTTGCTGGTAACGGCGGCCTGCTCGATGTCGTCGATTGCGCGCGCCGGGACGATGATGCGGTTCCGGACTCTGACGGCGGGGAAATCGCCTGCCTGAATTGCTCGGTAGAGGGTCATGGATGACAGGTTCAGCATCGCTGCCGCCTCGCCGACGCGGTAGAACCGTGGCCGGTCGAGTTCGCGAGCTATTTGAGGATCCATGGAATTGGCTTTCTGGAGTGAAACGGAGAGGTCTTCGTCGCTGGTGGTGTCGGCGGCCAGACTTGGCCACCGACACCACCAGGGGTTCATGCAGCGGCGGAATGGCGAGTGAGGGCCTCTGTCAGTCGTCGCTCGGCTCGTGACAGTTGTTGCCGGAATTGGTAGGAGGAGACGCCGCGTTCGTGGGCGACGGATGCGGCACCCTCGCCGTCGAGCCGTACTCGTCCGATGAGGCTGGCTTCGTCTTCGGTCAGGGTGTCGTCTTTCACGGCTTGCGCCAGGACAAGGTCCGGATGTCCGGTCATCCTGGCTCGGTACCTGACGAACGTGCTCTCGTCGTAGGTGGAGCGTGTTCCGTTGATCCGGTCTTCCTTGCCGCGAGCCTCCAGCCCGTAGCGATGGACCATGAACCGCAGGGACGAGTAGAGCATCGGCTTGTCGGGATCCAGCGAGTTCAGCGCCTGGAGAAACCCTTCGACGATCTCGGCGTCGAAGTCGGCGATATCGCCGCGGAAGTTGCGGGCGATGCTGCCGGCGACCTTCTTCAGGCCCGGCATCATCAACCCGAGTGCTGCGGTGGTCCAGGGGTCGCCCTGTTCCTGCGCGCGTCGTACGACCTCGCTCCAGACGGCGTTCTTCACCTGGTTGCTGGTCTGGCGCTTGAGGAGCGTGATCCGGAGTTCGTCCAGGGGGATCGGCCGGTCGGGGAGGCCGAAGCCGATGACGCGTCCGTCGAGCGACAGCGAGGTCGGCTGCGCGGTCAGCTCGTTGAACCGTCGTTCGATGATCTCCAGCGAGGTGAGCGACCGCTGATGGTCAGGCATTGCGTTGCCTTCCTTGTCGGGGGAGGTCGACACCCCCTAATACGGAATCTGCGGCGTGATCATGAAAGGAACCACTCGATTGTGCGACACCTGCATGGCGTGTCGCTCCGCCGTATTGCTCGATCGTTTGTCTACGTCCTCTGCGTTGAAGGAGAACTGTATGGAGAACAACGCTCTGTTGGACAACGTGCCAGGGGTTGATCTGAGCGCGCTCGATGCGGCGCAGCGTGGCGGGCATACCTGCGTCCGGTGCGGACGCGTTCCGCTTCATCGAGTTGACTTGAGGCAGGTCGGCGCGGCAGATCTGATCGCCTGTTCCGGCGAGGATGCGGCAATCTGCTCGCGGCCGGTGTTCTGGCTGGCGAAACCGTGCCCGCGATGGTGCAACGGTCTACACGACGATCGCGATGCCGGCCCCGACCGTCGTCACTTCTCCAGCTGGGAGGAACAGGTGCCCTTGACCTTGGAGGATGCCCAGGAGATGGGGCCTGGGTTGGGGTGGCAGCCTGAGTACGCGGTAGTGAGCCTTGACCAGGGCGTCCGCGAGGACGCGCCGCGGATCTGGTGCGGCAAGGGAGTGACCAATCAGGGCTGGCACATGACCGAGGACGAAGCCCGTCGCCTCGCCGTGACGTTGACGGCCGCGGCCAACTTGGCTGCGGGTGAGCCGGCTGGTCAGCTGCAACTGCCGTTCGGCATCATCGCGGCGTAGGACGACGAGCTGGCTCGGCACGTCGCGCGGCATGCCGAGCCAGCTCAACGCCGGCGCCGTCTGAAGGTCCTCAGTGCGCGAGCGAAGCGAGGAGAAGTTCGCCGACCAGGGCAACCGTGTCCGACGTGGTGTCGGAGCCACTGGGCGTTGTCCTGATGAGGCGCAAGCTCCGCTCGGAGGCCGTCCCAAACCACCGTTCGACGTGCAGAGCCGCGTCCTGTTTCAGCACAACATCGGCTGCTGCCAGCTGCGCGCGGACGACCGGTCCGGTCTCCTCGTCAAGGGCAAGCCGGACGATGTCGAGCAGGTCGGTCGCTTCCTTGACGCGGGCCCGGTTCGGCAGCGCCTGCAACTTTGTCGCGACGAGCGGTCCCGGCTCGGCGACCTGGACCGTGTGTTCGCTTGTGGTGCCCCCGCCAACGGCACGGATATGCAGTGGTGTCGCCGAACGCAAGGCCCAGTCGTGACTGAGCAGGTAGAGCCGGTCGGTCGGATCTTCAGGGAGATCGTCGAGCTGCTCCTCGCTGACTTCGAGCACGTCCACCCGAACATCGCCGGTCGGCGTGGTCACCATCGCGCCCGCTCCATCGACCGCGGTGGCCCCGGTGGCGAGCAGGACATCGAGCTGGCCCGGTTCGCCGCCGAGACGCCGGTTGACCGTGTCGACGTCACTGGTCACCCGGTGCGCGGCGGAACCGAGACGTGACAGGACGGCGAGGCCGCCGACCACGGTGATCCTGCGATCGAGTCGCCGCTCGATCTCCGGGAGAGCCTGAACGAGGGACGCCGTGACCGGACCGAAGAGCTCTACTGCTCGGGGTTGATCACCAGACACGCGTTACCTCTTGCGGTGGGTCCCAGCCTTCGAGGATCTCCCGGCCGCGGCCGGGGTCGGCGGCCAGATCGAGAGCCACGAACAGTGGATGTGCCAGCGGCCACGGCGGCCCATCCGGCGGTGCCGGCAATCTCAGGGAGCACACTTGGGGCACCGGCGCGATCCGGATGGTCGCACCACGGGCGGCCTCGGATGTCGGCACGCCCAGGAGGGTCTCGGCCCGGTGCGCCGTCGTCGCGTCGGGGACGTAGAAGTCCGGCGGATAACCGGCCCTGACGCCGGCGGGAGCTCCGTAGGCGGCAGCCGCCATCGTGTCTGTCAAGGCCCAGCCGACGCCGGTCGGCGGCTCATCCCAGCCAGTGTGCAACGCACCTGCAATCGTGGGGTCGTCAAGGAGCGCCACACGCGCCACCGTCGTCTTTGCTGGTCGCCAGGCGCTCGCCGTTTCCCAGAACAGCTCCGGAGTCACCGGAAGCCCCTGTGAATCGACTAGTTGAGCTTCTCGCAGAGAGCTCAGCGCAGCGGAGACCGAACTGGGTGACCGGTGGAGCTCCCGCGCGAGTTGGCGGACGGAACCTGGATGTTCCGGGTTGAGGAGTAGGGCGCAGGCAACTTCAAGTACGACCCTGCCGGCGAAGAGGTCGACCGGGCGAGGGAAGTCGGGTGCTGCAGGGACTGCGGTATCGACGAGTATACCTGGGCCGGAAAGATGCAGGTGGCCTCGAAGATCAAGCCAGCTCCAGCCTTGCTCGCGAAGCACTTCGCGGGCGGCCGCCACGATCCGATCGGCGGCGAGCAGGTGAACCGGGGCCGCTTGAGGACTCGTGCAGGAATGTCGACGAAGCTGGTTCACCAGCGACTCCGGCGTCACCGTCGAGGCAACTTCGACGTCGATGTCCAAACGCACGCCATTGACCTTGGCCGCGAGGGGGGCGGCAAGGTCCTCCGCCGACGTCGCAGCCGTAATGCCTACTGCGGTGAGCGCAGCGATCACGGCATCGACGGCCCGGCGCCGATCGAGGGGCATGGTCCCGATTGTCTACGGTGTTCGGTGTTCGGTCAAGCGAGAACATCGAACACGGTATGATTCCAGTGTCTCGTTGATCGCATGGAGTGACTATCGGGATGGGGCTGCCGTCCGACAGCTTGCTTGAAATGCTGCCGTCGATGCACGGATGAGGAGCTTGCCGGTACCTGGCCGGGAATCTCTGGCTTCAAGTTACTCAGTGTAACGAAGAGAGGCGTCTTGGACGGCTGCGTACGAGATGCGTTCCTGCTCCAGCCGCACGGATCTGCCCAGCACATCTTCCACGAGGTCGGTGTAGAGACTTGCCTCATTCGGCACGAGCGCTTCGAGGTGTTCGCTGGTGGGACTGGCCTCGCCAACCCATTGTCCCTCATGGGCAAGGAGTGTGGCCCGATCCATGAGCATGGACCGGGTGCCTTCGAACGAGCGACGCACCCGGTTCAAGATCGCGAACCCGTGGGTGTCGATGTCACCCCAGTAGACGAGATTCTTGCCGGCCAGCCACTCGAGCGGCTGAAGCCGGGAAGCCGCATATCCCTCGCCGAAGATCACGATCGCGTTCTCGACGGGTGGGAACGCCAGGTAGGTGATTTCGTTCTCCACGACGAACACCGTGCGTTCCGCGGGCGGTGCCGCGGCCAGTTCGGGCACCCGCACGGCCAGCTCGCTGAATCCGTGACCGGCGGACAAGCGGCGGAACCGGACGTACGCGGGCTTCTTACGGAAAAGGTACCGGCCGGCGAAATCCGATGGCGGGCAGGTGCGGTCGATGCGGTGTTCCGGGAGCAGACAGTCCAGTAGCGCCGCCAGAATGGTGCGGAACCGCTCGATGAACTTTGTGTCGACGCCCGGCACGTCGATCTGCCGGACGTACATGTCAGGACGCGCGTAAGCCTCGATCCACAACGCGGTGTCGACCAGCCGGGGCCACTCATCCCGGTGCTTGAGTACTTCCATGGGTTTGGCGGACATCCAGTCGACGACGACCGGCGCCCGCGACCGCGTCGCTTCCAGCAGGGTGGTGAACGTACGCACATCCGGCTGCACTCCGAGAAAAGCCCACAGCTGTTCGTAGGAGTCGACCCAGACCCGGCCGGGGATCTCGTTCGTTCCGGCGACCCGGCCGCCGACCGTTCTCGTCTCGATACGAAGATGCCGGAGCCGCTGCCACTGCTCGGCCCAAGCGCGTGCGCGGTCGAGGTGCACAGCGGTGTCCTGTGCGCTCGGACCCCGCAACCCGATCGCCAGCGGTTCCCATCGGTTTCCGGTGGCGAGCTGGGTCAGGAACTCGCCGCGATCCCATCGTCGCCGCAGTTTGCCGCGCACGTCATCGGGTGTGGTCCAGCCGGTCGACACTGCATCACACGCCCTGATCGGATACGGTGCCGAGAGCGTGCGCGAGCTGGCGTTGCTGGTATTCCTCGATGGTCAGGGTCTGCAACCGCGAGCTGTCGCCGGTCTTGTTGTCCACGAACCCGACCGCAGCGACGAACGGTTCGATGACGTGGATCTTCTGCAACGGTGTCACGATCAGCAGTTGCAGCCCGAGCCGCCGGAACAGGCCGAGCGCGAAGCGGGTCGACTCGTCGGAACCGCGGCCGAACGCCTCGTCGATGACGACGAACCGGAACGTCTTCGACTTGCTTACTCCCCAGTCGAGCTTGAACTGGTAGGCCAGCGAGGCAGCGAGGATCGTGTAGGCGAGTTTCTCTTTCTGACCGCCGGACTTACCGCCCGAGTCGGTGTAGTTCTCGTGCTCGGTGTCATCCGCACGCCATCGTTCGGATGCGGAGAAGGTGAACCAGTTGCGCACGTCGGTGACCCGGCGGGTCCATTGCCGGTCCGGTTCGGTTTGCCCTTCGCGCCCACGGAACCGTTCGATCAGCGACTTCACCTGGAGGAACTTCTGCTCGGAGTACTGGTTCGAGTCGTCGCCGCCGAGCGATCCGCTGGTGCACTCCCGAAGATCCTTCCGGAAGTCACGGATTTCGACATTCACCGTGGGATGCGGCTCGAGCCGGATAAACCGGCCGGGGTTGTAGTCGATGTCGACAAGCGAGTCGTTGATGGTCTCGATCCGCTGCTTGATCAGCTCGGCCTGCTTGGTCAGCTGCGAATGGAATCCCGCGATGTCGCGGATGGTGTTGGTGTTGAGGTAGGTCTTGAACTCGGCCTCGAACCGGGGCAGGTCGTCGGACGCGATCCGGTCGTGCAGCGCGCGGTATTCGCCCGCGGACTGAATCGAGTTGTCGAACTCCTCGGTCTCCAGCGGGTACGCCTTGCGGAAGTCGCTCATCTTTCCGACGACCCGGGCCGCGACCTTGTTCTGCCTGCCGGTGAGCCGATCGATCTCCGTGGTGATCTCGTCGTTCACCTCGACGCGGCACGTATCGCAGTCTTCCGGAGTGACCAGGCTTCTGGAACCGACGCGTTGGGCGACGAGGGGAAACGACGCGGTCGCGGTCGCGGCCGCCGGCTCGTCCAACGTGGTCCTCGTGTCGCGTAGCTGCTTCTCCGCGGCTTTGCGCTGGCCACCAAGATTTCCGAGCTCCGTCTGGGCCGCCCCCTTGGCCTCTTCTGCCGCCTTGATCTGCCTGCCGGCGGCTTCCAGTTCGGCGGTCAGCCGTTTCAGCTCGTCCGACTGCTGTTCCAGGCGGGTCTTTTCGCCGGCGAGTTCGGCAATGCGGTTCACCGACGCCTGCCAGTCGATCTCGGTGAACCCGTTGAACTGCTCCAGCATGGTCAGCGTGGTGGCGAGTTTACCTTTGGCGCTCAGCTCGGTTTTGACCTTCTGCGTCCGGCCGTCCAGGCCACGCAGCTGAAGCTGAAGACGGTTCGCCTGGTCGAGCAGCGCGTCGATTTTGGCCTGGTTGTCCCAGCCCAGCACGTAGTGACGGCGGTCGTCGATCCGGCGGGCGTCGTCCTTCTCGTGCCTGCCGCGAGCACCCTTGACCTGCCCGGCCCGGGTAACGGCCTTCGCCGCCCGCCGGAAGTCGGTCATGGTGTCCACGCACTCGTAGTCGGCGCGGTGCGTCAGCTCACGATCCAGCCACGTCGAAAACGGCGAGTCCTTGATCTGCAGCTTGGCGAACAAAGATCGCTCCGACAACTGCGGAGGCGGAATCTGTCCCAGCCGTTCGGGCACCCGGTAGTAGACGAGCTTGATACCGAGGTGCCGGTCATTGATCCACTCGGAAACGGCGTCGTAGTGCTCGCTCGAGACCAGCATCGACAACCCGAAGCTGTGCAGCAGGCGCTCGGCGGCGCCTTCCCAAGCGGCGCAGTCCGCGCGCACCTGGATGAGCTCGCCGGCGAAGGGCAGCTCGGCGGAGTCGACCCGCAGTGCGGCGCACAGTGCCTCCCGCACGTCCAGGCTGCGTTTGGGAATGTTGCTGCGCCGCTCCCGCAAGCTCAGCAGCTCCGTGTTGAGCTCCGCGGCTTCCGCATCGAGATCGCGGCGTTCGACGGTGAGGTCCGTGAGCTGGTTCTGCAGATCGGCCTGTTCCTGGTCGAGAGAACCCTGCATTTCGGCAACGGCACGCTGCCGAGCGGTGAACTGCGCAGGGTCGGCGACCGCGGGCAGGCCGGCTGCGGTCAGGAGCGTTCGATAGCGATTGTCCTGTTCCTTCCGCCGGTCGCGTTCCTTCTCCTCGGCGGCGATCTCGGCTTCGAGCTGGCTGATCCGGTCGCCACCGCGGCCGGCGCGCTGGATCTCGAGGTCCCGCTCCTTCCGGCGCAGCCGGTCCAGTTCGATCTCCGCGCCCGCGAGAGCATTCTGCTGTGCACTGATCTGACCGCCGAGCGCGGTCAGCCGGTCACCGAGCAAGGCCGCCTTGCGATCCGCGCAGTAGAACCGCAGGGCTTCGCGCGCGGCCTTGCCGGCCGTGATCCGCGCGTCGAGCTCGTCGTAAGCGTCACACTCGGCGAGCAGCGGTTCCAGCAAGGTGAGCTGGGTACGTGCCTTGAGGACCGCTTCGTGTGCCTTCGACAGGTCTTCGAAGTGTTCGACCAGCCGATTGGTCCAGCCGGCGGCGTCGAACGGCTCCAGCATGTGGGAGCGGACGAAATCGTTCAGGTTGCCGACCGACTTCATCGAAACGGTCTGGTGGAAAAGTTCCATCGCCTGCTCGGAGTCGATGCCGAGCCGTCGGCAGAAGTCCTTGCTGTAGGCGGGAAAGTGGTCGTGGACGCGGACTTCTTGCTTGCGCAGCCTTCGCTTGAGCACCGCGATGTCCCCGCTGAAGTCGGCGAAGTCGCCCGCGATCGTCAAGTCCCGGTCGGCGGTGGCGTAGAACCGGTCCGGCTGACCGACGGACGCGTCGCGAAACCAGAACACCTGGGCCAAGGTCACCGTCGAGTCGTAGCCGCGGTTGGTGAACGAACCGAGGATGACTGAGAACGACCGGCGGTCTCGCAGTCCGACCGGTCGCGAGGCGCCGGTCGCTTCGTTGCGCTCGGACTTGTAGTAGCCGAGGACGTACGAGCGGAGGTGCCGCTCCTTCGCCTCGGCCCCTGCCGCCTTGTTGTAGGAGATGCGATGGGCGGGCAGGAGCAACGTGGTGATCGCGTCGACGATGGTGGACTTGCCCGAGCCGATGTCGCCGGTCAGCAGGCTGTTGCGTCCCGCGGGGTGGAACGTCCACACCCGTTGGTCGAACGTGCCCCAGTTGTAGACCTCGAGGCGCTCCAGCCGGTAACCGGCGAGCTCGGCCGCCTCGGTGTCGAGTCCGGCCGCGCTGAAGAGGCCGCCCATCAGTCTTGATCCCCTCTGCCGCCGAGTTGCCCGGCGTACTCGGCGAGCCGCTGGTCGAACTCGGCCAGCCACTGCCCGTCCACGAACGCCTTGAGAATGCGCCGCACCTCGTACGCGGCCTCCTGGCCGGTGATCCGGCGCAGGAAACCGAGCTCGACGATCTTGGTGAGCTGGGCGTCGATCTGGTCCACCAGACGTGCCTCGTTGCTGCTCTCGGGCAGGAACATCCGCACCATCTCGACGAGCTGCTCCCGCGTGAGGATCAGTCGCGTGTCGGCGCCGGACGCGTCGAACTCCGCGAGTTTCTTCCTCAGCAGGGCCAGCAGGAGGCTCACGTGGAAGGACAGCGCGCGCCGCGGGATCAGTCGCGGTAGTTTCCCGTCTTCCTCCTCGTCGGCCGGCTTCGAGCGCAAGAAGGCGTAGCCCTCCGCTTCGTCGATGATGACGGTCAGGCCCATCACACCGACGTAGTCACGCACCTGGGCTTGCAGCGGCAGCAGGTGGCGCCACGCTTTTTCGTGGCTGTCCGCGTAGACCACCCCCTTCATGAGGTGCGTGATGACCAGTGGCAGGTCGAGCTCGTCCCGGCGCAACGATGTGGACACGCCGCCCATGCTAAAGGCGCCCACCGACAGAACCGTCGCTGCTCGAGGTGCGGGTGTACGTCACCCTCGGTATGGTCGCGACCCGATCCACCCCGGTGTCGTCGGTCCAGCGCACCTGTTCACGGGTCGTCTCGTCGAAGACGACCTGGAAGATCGGATCGCTCAGGGAGAGGTAGCCGACCAGCTCGGCCATCCCCTGTTCGAGCGGTCGCCTCCGCAGAACGTCACCCAGCCCGACCTGGGCTCGTTCGCGCAGCTCCCCGCGCACGATGCCGCACAGTCGCTCACGGTCGACGTACACCTGTTCGAAGAGCGCGGAGGCGTCGAGGTCCTCGTCGGCCGCGGCGATGTCGGCGCTGTCCAGCGGAACCTTCTCCTTCGGGGTGTAGAGCGGACGTTCCATCGGCAACGCGATGACCGGGGCCGTACCGTCGAGTTCGCAGGTGAGGTCCGGCGCGGGGTGCTCGCGGAGCTTGAGCGCGGACGACTCGATACTGCGCAGGATGTCCATCACCCGGCGGTTCTCCAGCCACACCTGGTCGTCGAGGAACCGCCGAAGCTGTTCCGACAGCAGCCGCACGGTCGCCTGGGTGCGTTCCGCCGCGTCGAGCCAGTCGTAGTGGATGTGCCGCATGCGCGGGTCGGGTTCGCCGACGGCGTCCAGCGACTGCACCTTCTCGAGCAGTTCGGTGAGCTCGGTCTGCCGCTCGTGCGAAAGGAGGAAGTCGTAGAACGCCTGAAAACTGCGCCCCTGGTCCGAGTCGGCGATGGTGGTCCGGTTGCCGACAACTTCGTCGAGCAGTTGCCCCTTGCTGCCCTCCCAGCCGGCGATGCGTGCCCGAAGCTCCCGGTCGAGCCCGCGGAAGTTGGCCTCGACCTCGCGGAAGTCGGCCAGCAGTTCCCGTGCGGTCGCGGCGAACTGCTGATAACGGTCCCGTTGAGCCGAGCCGTCGAGGACGGTGAAGTCACCGCCTGCCACCCGGTTGATTTCGGCATCGACCTCGGCGCGCCGCCGACGCAGCTCCGCCAGCCGGACGTCCGGATCGGTCTCCGCCCCGAAGGCCATCTGGCGCAGCAGCTCGAAGATCGTGTTCAGGCGTGACTCGGTACCGACGAAGGAGCGCGCTTGGAGCGAATCGACCCAGGTCAGCGCCTTCTCCACGGCCGGAGTCGCGTCGAAGTGCACCTCGTCGGAACCGGTCGGGTAGTACTTGCGCAACCACCCGTTCGCCGGTGCGGCCCAGTCGTCCAGGTAGGCCTTGGCCGTCTTGGGGAACGTGCCTTCGCCGAGCCGCTCGTTGAGCGCGTACAGCTCGTCGTCGAGACGGCCGGCCAGCTCGGTGGCTGAGATCGACCGGACGTTGTCGTCGACGAAGACCTTGCGGAGGAACCCGAGCACCAGAGGCGCGTTGTCGGCGCGCAGCAAGCGCCACGCCGGGTCGTTGCGGCGCAGGAAGTCAAGGTCGTCGAAATCCATTGGCTCTCGGGTCGTGTGGGGGCTCGTCGGCGATGCTAGCCGCGGTCGCTACTCTGCCGCCTCGTGGCACGCAATGTCCGGAAACCCCCGGCCGGGCTGCTCGGCCGGTGGCGCATCATCAGCATGAGCGGCTGGGATCGTGACGCGATCGACCTGGTCGAGCCGGGTTTCATCGAATTCGCCCGTGACGGTACAGGTCGGCTCGGCTTCATCGCTGTCGAAGGCTGGCTGGACTGCCGCACGGTCGAGCGGGGCGGCCTGCCCGGTGTCGAGTTCTCCTGGCAAGGCGTCGACGAGGGCGACCAGGTGAGCGGCCGCGGCTGGGCGGTGCTGGTCGACGATGACACGATCGAGGGACATCTGTTCTTCCACTTGGGCGACGATTCGAGTTTCCGGGCGAAGCCGTTCACCGGCGCCGACGAACTGGACGAGCCGTGAGCGAATATCAGTACTACGAGTTCCTGGCGATCGACCGGCCACTGGACGACGGCGAGCAAGCCGAGGTCAGGTCCCTGTCCACTCGGGCGAGGATCAGCGCCACCAGCTTCGTGAACGAGTACCACTGGGGTGACTTCAAGGGTGACCCGCGCCGTCTGATGGAGCGGTACTACGACGCGCATCTGTACGTCGCGAACTGGGGCACCCACCACGTGATGTTCCGCCTGCCCCGTGATCTGCTTGACCCGGACGTCGTCGAGGACTACTGCGTCGGCCACGCGGCGAGCGCCTGGGTCACGGGCGAGTTCGTCGTGCTCGACTTCACGAGCGAGGACGACGTCGGTGAGTTCGACTTCGACTACGACCCCGAGAGCTTGCTATCGGGGATCGTCGGAGTTCGCGCGGAACTCGCCGCGGGTGACCTCCGGCCGCTCTACCTCGCCTGGCTGGCGGCCTACGGCGCTTGGGAGCGCGACGAGGACGTTTTCGACCGCGACGCCGACGACGATCTCGAACCGCCGGTTCCGGCCGGGTTGGGCACTCTCACTGCGTCGCAGCGAGCGCTCGCGGACTTCCTGCGCGTCGACGACGACCTCCTCGCCACAGTGGCCGAGGCGTCTCCGCCGCTGGAGGACACCACCGAAAATCCCGATGATCTCGCCGGCTGGGTGAACCGTCTGCCTGCCGCCGAAAAGGACCGGCTCCTGGCCCGGGACGTGCTGGGAGAGGCCGGGCGGGTGCGGATGGAGCTGCTGCGCCGCTACCGCGATGACACTGCTCCGGCCAGCCCCCGCCCGGCCCGCCGGACCGTGGCCGACCTGCTCGACGCCACGGCGCGCCGGCGGGCCGACCGCGAGCGTCGCCTGGCCCTCCAGCGTGCCGACGAAGAGGCACACCGGGAACAAGCCCGGTCCCGGGCTCGCGAGCGACGACTCGACAGGCTTGCCGAGGAAGGAGACGCCGCGTGGTCGCGTGTCGACGCGCTGATCGCCACCCGCAAGCCGGCCGACTACGACGTCGCCGTCACTTTGCTCACCGATCTCCAAGCGCTCGCCGAACGCGAGGACCGCGACGACATGTTCGCCTCCCGCGTCAACGCAGTGCGGCAAACACACGCGCGCAAACCCAGCCTCATCGAACGCCTCGACCAGGCAGGCATCTGATCACCCCTGCTACGGCGAGCGCGTGCTGGTCGGCAGCGATGAACTGGACCTCAGCGAAGTCGATGACCGGGAACCTTGGCTCAGCATGACCGAGCGGTTCCTCGTCCTGCTGGAGACGGCCGGGTCGATGCAAGAAGCGCTACCGCTGAACCCAGCGGATGTCAGTACTTCCAGATCGATCCGGTGCCGCGGTACTGGTCCACCGGGATCGGCTCGACTCCATCGCGCATCCCGGCGATATACAGGGTGCCGTGCGGGTGGCCGGCCTCGTGGCGACGAGGCGGGCGCCGAATTCAGTTCGGTGACGCCCCGACTGGCCTCCTCACCTTCGGCCGGAGGATCGAACCGGCGAGCGATGCGGCGCAGCGCGGAGTCGGTGTCCTGCACGGCGCGAGGGCAGCAATGACGGCGCACGGTGCGGGAGGCTTCCCCGTCGAGGCCAGGGCAGAGCCGCGGAAGTCCTTACTCCGCTGGGCCGCTACTTCGGCACAAAATCTCCTAGCGAAGGCGCTGACGTGCGCTTTCTCGAGCCGGTGAGTCCGTGGGATCCGCCCGTCGAGCTATTGCGTGAACATAGTCAACAAAAAAAGTTTCGGCAACCTTGCACACGGCGGAAGAGGCCGATGTATGGTTCACAGAGGTCGAAGGGATGTTCATGGACGGTACGAGCACCGTGTCCGCCACCGGCATCGCCAAGCTTGCCGGAGTGGGTCGCGCCGCGGTCAGCAACTGGCGTCGGCGGCACCTCGACTTTCCCCAACCTGTCGGTGGGAGCGCCACCAGTCCGCTCTTCGGGCTTGCCGAGGTCGAGGACTGGCTCCGCGTGCAGGGCAAGCTCGCCGAATTGTCCCCTCGCGAGCTGGTGTGGCGCCGGCTCCATTCGTCGTCGGACGGCCTCGAGCTGGCCGAAATGCTGTGCCTAGCCGGCGCTCTCCTGATCGCTTCGGGTAACAGCAACGAGCGGCTCCCCACGCCCTCGGGACTCGCCGAGGCTCTGGCCAGCATCGACAAGTCGGCAGCGGAACTGCTGAGTGCTGGCTTCCCCGACGAATGGTCGCCGCGACAGCACGAAGTCCTGACGGCCGTCGCCGAACTTGCGGAGGAGCACGGACCGCGTGAAGTGTTCGAGTTTCTCTTCACTCAGTACGTGGCTGCGCGAGGCGCGGCGTCGAATTTCACCACGCCGCCGAGCCTCGCCGATCTCATGGTCGAGCTGGCCGGCCCCGCCACGTCGGTGCTCGACTTCACTTGCGGCATGGGGACCTTGCTCGGGTCAGCGCTTGCGGCCGGCACCTGCGTCGATTGCTTTGCGCAGGACATCGATCCGGCAGCGGTGAGGATCACTCAGCTGAGGCAGCTGTTCACCCGTCGGGTTGCGCCCGGGGTCGACGGACGGTCTGTGGTGCGGCTTGGCGACTCGCTGCTGTCCGATGCCTTCCCTGGGAGGCGAGTGGATGTCGTCCTGGCGAACCCGCCGTTCGGGTTACAGAACTGGGGGCATGATCGCCTGCTTTACGATTCGCGCTGGGAGTTCGGCGGGGTACCACCGAGGACAGAGCCTGAGCTGGCGTGGGTGCAGCACGCGCTCGCGCACCTGAAGCCAGGCGGGTACGCGGTCCTCCTAATGCCGCCCGCGGCTGCCCAGCGTCCGGCCGGCCGCCGGATCCGCGCCGAGCTGCTTCGCCGGGGCGCGCTCCAAGCCGTGGTCGCTCTTCCGCCGAAGCTCCTTCCACACACATCGATCGCGTTGCATCTGTGGGTCCTTCGACGGCCACTCGATGGAGCGCGTAGCGCGCAGTGTGTGCTGTTCGTCGACACGTCGCCGAAGTCGGACACCATGCGTGAGGTCGCAGTCGCCGCTTGGCACGCGTTTCGCGAGGATCCGGCGTCTGTACCTGCCGAGCCGGGGGTGCGTGCCGTGGTATCGGTGATCGACCTGCTTGACGACGCGACGGACTTGACACCGCAGCGGTATCTTCCGCTGCCTGACGTCCCGTACCGCGATTCCGCCGACCTGCTGACCGCCTACGAGACCCTGGATGCGGAACTCGGGGGACTGCTTGCCAAGCTCCCGCCGCTGGTGGTTGGGGGTGCGTCGCCGATCGGGGACGCTCACCTCGTACCGGTGAAACAGCTGATGCAGAACGGCGACCTGACCCTGCATCGGACGGCACCACCCGCCGGTGGTTCGTCGGCCGACCGGAAGGCTGTGACCAGTCACGATGTCGCCAAGGGCAGGCCGCCGAGTGGGGTGACCACGACCAACGGCAGCGAGGTACGAGCGGGCGATGTGCTCGTCCCCCAGATCGCCGGGCAGCTTCTCGCCCGCGTGGCGACCGCTGAGCAGGTGGGTGCGCAGTTGGACACGACGGTCCAGGCGCTACGGCCGAATGCGGACATGCTCGATCCATGGTTCCTGGCGGGTGTGCTGAGTCGGAGGGAGAACGAGCACATCGTTGTACGGCAATCGACGACGTCGTCAGCACAAACGCGGATCGACGTGAAGCGCCTTCGAGTGCCCTTACCCCCGATCGACGTCCAGCGGCGTTACGGCGAGGCGTTCCGTCGGATCGCCGATTTTGAAACGTCCCTGGCCCGGGTCAACGACCTCGGTCGGCTGTTGGCGCGAGGGCTCGGCGACGGACTGGCTGCGGGAGCGTTCGATGCCGATTTGACCACGCCGCGTAACAGCGGCGATCGCCGACTTGATTGACTGGACAGAACCTTCGAGAGGATCCTGGTGACCGACACGACGCCGAAGAACCTGGCGGGCTTGATCTGGCAGGTGGCCGACCTGCTGCGCGGCGACTACAAGCGAGCTGATTACGGCAAGGTGATCTTGCCGTTCACAGTGCTGCGCCGGCTGGAGTGCGTGCTGGAGCCGACGCGCGATGCGGTGCTCAAGGAGAAGAAGAAGTGGGTCGACAAGGGCATCGATCCCTCGCCGTTCTTGACGAAGGTGACGGAGAGGCGCTTCTTCAACATGACCAAGCACAGGCTTGTCTCGGTAGCCGCCGCACCGGACGACGCGGTGAAGAACCTGATGAGCTACGTGAACGGCTTCTCGGACAACGCCAAGGAGGTGTTCGAGAAGTTCAAGTTCGCCGAGCAGGTGACCTACCTTCATGAGGCGAAGCTCCTGCATCTGGTGGTTTCTGAGTTCGCGGATTTCGACTTGCGTCCCGAGACGGTGGGCAACCACGAGATGGGCTACGTCTTCGAGGAGCTGATCCGGAAGTTCGCCGAGGCGTCGAACGAGACAGCTGGTGAGCACTTCACTCCTCGTGAGGTCATCGAACTGATGACCGGGTTGCTCATCGCGCCGGATTTGGAAGATCTGAAGGTTCCTGGCGCCGCACGGCTGGTGTACGACCCGGCTTGCGGGACAGGGGGCATGCTCACCGCCGCCGAAGATTTCATCCTCAAGCACAACTCCGACGCGAAGGTGTACTCCTTCGGTCAGGAGCTGAATCCGGAGTCCTGGGCGATCTGCCGGTCCGACCTGATGATCAAGAATCAGGAGCCGGACAACATCAAGCTGGGCAACTCGTTCACCTATGACCACCATGAATACCAGCGATTCGACTACATGTTGTCGAATCCGCCGTTCGGCGTGGAGTGGAAGAAGGCGAAGCAGCAGATCGAGGACGAGCACGAGGACCTCGGGATGCGCGGACGCTTCGGTGCTGGTCTGCCGAGGATCAACGACGGCTCGCTCCTGTTCCTGCAGCACATGATTGCGAAGATGCGCCCCGTCAGCGAGGGCGGCAGCCGTATCGCAATCGTCTTCAACGGCTCACCGCTGTTCACTGGGGCGGCGGAGTCGGGCGAGTCGAAGATCCGGCAGTGGATCCTGGAGAACGACTGGCTCGAAAGCATCGTCGCCTTGCCGGACCAGTTGTTCTACAACACCGGTATCTCGACGTACTTCTGGATTCTGACCAACCGCAAGGCGCCCGAGCACCGCGGCAAGGTCGTCCTGCTGGACGCGCGGGACTACTGGGCCAAAATGCGAAAGTCCCTGGGCGACAAGCGGAAACTAATTACCGAAGAGCAGATCGACGAGATCCAGCGCCTGTACGGCGAGGCACTCAGTGTGGCTGCGGACCCTGAGCACGAGTTGCACGGAAAGGTGAAGGTCTTCGCCAACGAGGAGTTCGGCTACCATCGCATCACCGTCGAACGGCCCTTGAAGCTTCGTTTCGAGGTGACTGAGGATGCTCTCGTCGAGCTGGAAGAGGCCCTGAAGAGCGGCAAGACGACGGCGAAGTACGAGGGGCGCGATGCTCTGCTGGGCGCGTTGAAGACGCTGGTTGGTGAGGAGCCGTCGTTCAAGAAGGCGGAGTTCGCCGCCGTGCTGCGGTCTGCGCTGGCTGGGGTGGGCAAGTTGCCGGCCGCTGTAGACAAGGCCGTGTGGTCGGCGGTGTCGGTACGTGATCCTGAGGGTGAGGTGCAGTACAAGAAGGGTGAGCTGGAGCCTGACTCGGAGCTGCGTGGCTTCGAGAACGTTCCGTTGTACGAGGATATCGACGCCTACTTGGAGCGCGACGTCTTACCGCACGTGCCTGACGCCTGGATTGACCACGCGAAGACCAAGGTGGGTTACGAGATCCCGTTCACCCGATACTTCTACGTGTACAAGCCGCCCCGCTCGCTTGTGGAGATCGACGCCGAGCTAGAAGCAATTGAGATGGAAATTCGAGGTCTTCTGAGCGAGGTGGTGAAGTGAGTGAAATCCGCGATAGCCGTCTCGGCTGGGCGCCTGCTATTCCGAGTCATTGGCAAGTCGTTCCTCTTCGCTACGTTGCTGACATGGGTACCGGTCACACGCCAGATAGAAATAAGGCGGAGTACTGGGAAGACTGCACAATTCCTTGGGTGACAACTCCAGATGTTACCAAGCGGGCAGATTCGTTTGCGCCACTGCTGGAAACTGAACAGAAAATAAGTCGGCTCGGGATGGCAAAAAGTGCGGCCGTGTTGCATCCAGAAGACACGGTAATGCTTTCGCGTACGGCATCCATTGGTTACAGTGTTCGAATCGGACGTCCGATGGCTACAACGCAGGCGTTTGTAACCTGGAAGTCGGGGGAGAAGCTGGACTCTCGTTACCTCCTTATGGTCTTGCGTGCAATGAAGGAAGAGTGGGCCAGGCTTGCCTATGGCTCCACGCACTTGACCATATACATGCCAGATCTCGAATCCATCCGAATTCCCCTCCCGCCTTTGGTGGAGCAGCGAAGAATCGTTGACTTCATCGATCGTGAAGTAAAGCGTATAGACGCTCTAATTGCTGCGGATCACAACTATGCGAAGCTGCTCAAAGAACGCCAAGAGTCGGAGCTTTATGCGGCCCTTTCTGGCTCTGACGTAGCCGGTTGCCGAGTCGATCATCCGATGCTGGGAAGTCTTCCGAGTCGGTGGCCGGTGGTGAAGCTAAGGCGCCTGGTTCCAAGAGTCGGAGTGGGGGTGGTTGTCGACCCGTCATCGTACTTTTCGGAGGAAGGTGTGCCTTTCCTGCATGGGGCGAACATTCTTGCTGGAAAGATTGACGTGAGGGATGTTCGAAGGATCTCCGACCTTGATAGCAGGAAACTGTGGAGGTCGCGCCTCGAGGAAGGTGATGTCGTTGTCGTTCGGGCTGGTTACCCGGGCAGGGCTGCGGTAATCACTGGTGATCTTGATGGAGCAAACTGTGCTTCAATTATTGTCCTGAAGAAGGGAAAGTCGCTACTTCCGTCTTATCTTGCTGCATATTTCAATAGTCTGCTGGGAAAAGCTTATGTCGACTCTGTTCGATACGGTGCAGCGCAAGAGCAAATTAATGTTTCTCACGTGGTTGACTTCATGGTTCCTGTCCCGTCGCCGTCTGAGCAGGTAGATATAACTCGAAGGCTTGATGATACTTTTCGAGCATCAACATCGATGGGGGATCGAATCGTGAAGCGTTCGGCTCTTCTTGCTGAACGTCGTCAAGCCTTGATCACCGCCGCAGTGACGGGTCAATTCGACGTCACCACCGCGAGAGGGGCGGATGTCTGATGGCTCGCGCCCACACCGAGGAGCCGTTCGAGGACACCATCGTCGAAGCGCTGGTCACCTCAGGCTGGCGCCCCGGAGACAAAGACGCCTACCTCCCCGACCTCGGCCTCGACCCGAGCCAGCTGGTGCCGTTCGTCGAAGCCACCCAGCCCGACGCCTGGAAGACGCTGGAACAGTTTGCCGGCGGCAACCCTGCGGTCGCCGAAAAGGAGTTCCTTCGGCTCGTCGCCAAGCAGATCGACCAGCGCGGCACTCTCGATGTGCTGCGCGCGGGCGTCAAGGATCGCGGCGTCCGTATCAAGCTCGCTTACTTCCGCCCGGCCCACACTGTTGCCGAAGGCGCGCTCGACGAGTACCGCCGGAATCGGCTCTCCGTTACCCAGCAGTTGCGCTACTCAGCGACAAGCAGGCACGAACTGGACCTCGTACTGTTCGTCAACGGTCTCCCGGTCGCCACGGCTGAGCTGAAGAACCCGCTCACCGGCTCGACCGTCGACGACGCCATGACTCAGTACCGCACCACGCGAGACCCCAAGGAACTGCTGTTCGCGAAGCGAGCCCTCGTTCATTTCGCCGTCGACACCGATATGGTCTTCCTCACCACGCGCCTCCGTGGCGAGCAGACCCTCTTCCTCCCGTTCAACCAGGGCACCGGTGGTCCCGGCAATGTGGGTGGCGCGGGCAACCCACCCGCGTCCGCCGACGGGTCCGGCTACCGGACGGCTTATCTGTGGGAGCAGGTCTGGCAGAAGGACAACTGGATCGACCTCCTCAAGCGGTTCCTGCATGTTCAGGCCGCCAAGGGACGCACGAGCGTGCACGACCGGCCGCTCATCTTCCCGCGCTATCACCAGTGGCACGCTGTGCGCAGCCTCACCGAGCACGCCGCTCGGTACGGTTCCGGCCACAACTACCTGATCATGCACTCGGCGGGGTCCGGCAAGTCCAACACCATCGGCTGGCTCGCGCACCGGCTGTCCACGCTGCACGGTTCGGCCGAACCCGGTGCGCTCGACAGCGCCGCCGTGCAGACGGGCCGGATCGAGGCGAACCAGGCGGTCTTCCACAAGATCGTTGTCGTCACCGATCGGTCCGTGCTGGACAAGCAGCTCCAGGACACGATCTACCAGTTTGATCACACGCCCGGCGTCGTGCAGCGGATCACCGGTACTAGCGGCTCGAAGTCTGCCGAGGTTGCCGAAGCCCTCGCCAACACCGCCTCGAAGATCATCATCGTGACGGTGCAGACCTTCCCGCATGTCCTCGAAGGCGTGTCCGGGCTCTCTGGCAAGCGCATCGCGGTCATCGTAGACGAGGCACATTCCGGCCAGTCCGGTGATTCGGTCAGCAAGCTGAAGAAAGTGCTGCGTGGCCTGGGCGCCGAGGAGGCCGGAGACGACACCGACCCGCTGACCTCCTCTGCGATGGTCGAAGGACGGCACCCCAACCTGTCCTACTTCGCTTTCACCGCCACGCCGAAGACCAAGACGCTCCAGTTGTTCGGCATCGACGATCCTGTCAGCGGTGACAAGCGTGCGTTCCACATCTACTCGATGCGCCAGGCCATCGATGAGAAATTCATCCTCGACGTGCTGCGCAACTACACCACCTTCAAGACCTACTGGAAGGTAGCCAAGGAGGGTGCCGAGAACATCGAAGTCAACCCGGACAAAGCCGGGGCTGAAATCGCCCGGTTGGTGTACCTCAATCCCGCCACGATGGAGGCACACGCGGAGATCATCGCTCGTCACTTCCACAAGAGCACACGCAGGCAGCTCGGCGGCCGGTCCAAGGCGATGGTCGTGAGCCGGTCCAGGGAGAGCGCGCTGCGCATGTTCACCGCACTGCACAAGGCATTCGATGACCTCAGCCTTCCCAATCCGGGGCTGCTCGTGGCGTTCTCCGGCAGCCTTGCCCACAACGGCGCCGAGGTCACCGAGGCCAACATCAATGGGTTCCCGGAAAGCCAGTTGCCGGATGCATTCGCCTACACCCGCGCCGACGACCCACACGCCGCATCGCGCGGTAAGCCTGGTGGAGCGCCGGAGCGGAAGGAATACCGCATCCTGGTCGTGGCTGACAAATACCAGACTGGATTCGACCAGCCCCTGCTCACCACGATGTACGTGGAGAAGCCCTTGGCGGGAGTCGCGGCGGTCCAGACGCTCTCGCGGCTGAATCGCACGCATCCGCTCAAGAGCCAGGAAGACCTGTTCGTCCTCGACTTCGCCAACGAGGCCGAGGACATCCAGCGGGAATTCAAGCCCTACTACGAAGAAGCCGTGACGACCCCGGCCGACCCGAACCTGCTCTACGAGAAGCAGCGCGTGCTGATGGATCATCAGCTTCTGGTCCCGTCGGAGATCCAGTCCTTCTATGATGCCTACGCCGAGGCGCAGCCGGCCGCGAATGGACAGAGCCGCCTGCGAGGCTGGGAGAAAAAGCACGCTGCGCTCGTCCGGCTGACCGATCCGGCCCGAGATCGATTTGCCAAACTGCACCACGAAGATCGCGACGCCGCCGAGCTGTTCCGGTCCGACCTGGCTGACTACGTCCGGAAGTACGGGTTCCTTACGCAGGTCATGCAGTACACCGACGACGAGCTCGAAATGCTGTACCTGTTCGCCAAGCACCTGCTGTCCCAGTTGATGTCGCGGGCGGATCCGGCGATGGACGTCGGTGCGGTCGACCTCACCCATCTGCGCGTCAGCAAGACCGGCGAGCATGACGTGAGCCTCGAGCCCGAAGGCGAGCAGATGTTGCCCGGCTTCGACGATGGTGCTGCCGCACTGCCGAAGGATCCGCGAAAGGCTCTGCTGTCGGAGCTCATCGAGGAGTTCAACGACCGCTACGGCCTGGGGCTCAGCGATGCCGACCGGCTGATGTACGAGGAGCGGATCGTTGCAGCTGCCGGCGATCCCGACCTGGAGCAGGCTGCTGTCGCCAGCCGCAACGAAGGCGACTTCGAGATGCCGTTCAACCAGCGGTTCAACGACATCATGGTCGAGCGCGCCGAGGCCGACACCAAGTTCACCGAGAAGTACTTCTCCGATAAAGAATTCCAGGGTCGCCTCACACGTGAGGCGCGCAAGGCGGCGTATCGGATGATCCGCCGTCGCCACGGCTTGTCCGACACGACCGCCTGACCGATCCCGGCCACTCGTGACGCAGGGGAGCGTAGTGAACAACCAACCGGCCAAAACCCAGTCGCCGAACCAGGTTCGTCAGGTTCGCCAGGCATTGCTGCGAGAATTCTCGGAGCTGATCGATCTCTCGAACGTCGAGACCTCGCGACCCGACGAGGTGGAGAAGCAGCTCCTGTCCCGATCACTGGCCGCACTGGCCGTTCGTAAGCTGACCGGCTGTAGCAGCCAAGTAGCCGCGGAGACCGTGATCGACGGCCGCCACGACCAGGGCATCGACGCCGTCGCGTTGGCTGATGGAACTTCCGAAGTATTCCTGGTCCAGGCCAAGTGGAGTGAACGAGGTACAGCGGGCATCGACACCGCCGCCGCCCACAAGATGGTGGCAGGCTTCCGGCAGATCGAGGACCGCCGGTTCGAACGCTTCAACGCGCGGTTCCAGGCGATGGCAGAGAAGCTCCGAGCAGTGCTGGCCGAACCGCACCTGAGGGTCACCTTGGTGCAAGCGGTCATGGGTGATGGTCGGCTCGCGCCCGAAGTCACGCAGGTTTTCGAGGACGCGTGCACGGAGTTCAACGGCCACGGCCGCTACCTTCACTACAAGGTCCTGAGCAGCGCCGACTTTCACCAGCAGGTCAGGGACGACCTATCGGAGATCCCTATCTCGCTCAAGATCAACATGTCGCAGTGGATCCACCGGGATCTTCCGGCGGATGCCTATCAAGGCAGCGTCGCCGCGGACGGAGTGGCACAGTGGTTCGCCGAGTTCGGTGACCGCTTGTTCGAGCAGAACGTACGGAAGTCGCTCGGACTCACCACCGTCAACCAAGCCATGGTCGACACCCTGGTGAACGACCCCATGAGCTTCTGGTCGCGGAACAACGGCATCACGGTGCTCTGCTCGGAGATCCAAACCAGCTATCCGTCCGGCCGGCGTCCGAACCTGCCGGTGGACCTCCACTTGAGCGGTGTCAGCGTGGTCAACGGGGCACAAACGGTGACCGCGATCCATGAGGCCTTCCGCAAAGCGCCAGAAGCCGTGCAGGACGCCGACGTGAGCGTCCGGGTCATCCAGGTGCCGGCAGACGATGCGGTGTTCGGTGGAGTCGTAACCCGGAGCACCAACACCCAGAATCACATGGAGCGCAGGGACTTCATCGCGCTCGACGAGGTCCAGATGGCGATCCGGGAAGATTTCGCACTGTCGCTGGACAAGACCTATGTCTTCAAACGAGGGGACATCGATCCCGCGCCGGACGCGGGATGTTCGGTCGTCACCGCGGCGATCGCGTTGGCGTGCGCGCACCGGAATCCGGAGTTCGTCTTTCGAGCCAAACGAGACCGGGACCTCCTCTGGGAGGTCGACCGGGGCGGCGCGTATCCGAGCCTGTTCGGCAATCAGCCGTCGGCGGGCTTGATCTGGCACTCGGTGCAGCTCTTCCGCGAGATCAACAGTGTTCTCCGCCGAGAAGGAAAGAAGCTGGAGGGGCGCGCGTCGACGATTGTCGACCACGGCGACCTCATGCTCACCCATCTGGTCTTTCAGGCGATCGACGCGGAGGGCATCGAGGATGCCGACTCCGACTGGAGGATTCCGGCGAACCTGGACGAACTGGTCGTGGCGGCCATACGATGGCTGATTCACGAAGTGGACAGCGCCTACGGTGCCGCCTCGTTCGTCACGAGCACGTTTGCCAAGCACGAGCGTTTTCTTGAGCTGGCGAAGCGGGTGCATGCGCGTCTCGACTCCGGGGAACCGGCACCGGAGATCGGTGCCGAGTACCACCCGGCGCCGCGGCCGGCCAAGGGGCGTGCGCGCACCGCGGTGAGCGTTTTGATCGATGCGAATCGCATCGATCAAGGGGAAACACTGCATTTCGTACCGTCCACCGAACGTGAGCAGGCAGCAATCGGAGGCTGGCTGGTGCAGGACTCACGTCGCAGCCTTGCGACGTGGGTGACTGACCGTCGCAAGCCGCTGCTCTGGGCGGGTGATGGCCAGCGATACTCGCCATCCGGGCTGGTAATGCACATCTGGCAGGAGGCCGGGTGGGACGAAGCGCCGGTGGCGGTCCAAGGGCCGAAATGCTGGCATCTTGGTCGCGAGGGCTCGCTCGTCGAACTGGCCAATGCGCTGCGGAGGGACGACGAACGAGAATAGGGCGGCAGGCGGTGTCCCTGGACAGTGACACGACAGTGACGCACACTGTCGGGTGCCGATCTGGGGGAGGACGTGGCCGCTGCACCGCAGATCATCGCTGGGCGCTACGAGCTGACCGCGCCGATCAGCTCCGGCGGGATGGGCCAGGTCTGGCGTGGCTACGACACCGTCCTTGACCGCGACATCGCGGTCAAGCTCATCAGGCCAGGCGTTGCTGACACGGATGACGATCGCGGCGAACTGATCGCGAGGTTCCGGCGCGAAGCTCGGGTTACCGCGAAGATCGAGCACCCGGGGGTGCCCGCGATATACGACGCCGCGTTCGACGAGAATGTCGAACGCCTGTACCTGGTGATGCAGCTGATTCACGGCGTTTCTCTTACTGACGTGCTCGCCGAACGCGGGGCATTGCCGGTGTCGTGGGCAACGTCGATCGTCGCGCAGATCTGCGCGGTCCTGTCCTACGCGCACGCGGTGCCAGTGGTTCACCGGGACCTCAAACCGGGCAACGTGATGATTTCGTGGGACGGCCACGTGAAGGTGTTGGACTTCGGAGTCGCGGCACTGCTGCGTGACGACGTCACCAAGCTGACGTCCACTGGCCGGATTATCGGCACAAAGCCCTATATGTCCCCGGAGCAGATCCAGAACTCGCCGATCACTCCGCTGAGCGACCTCTACGCACTTGGTTGCCTGGCGCACGAACTGCTCGCCGGCGAGCGTGTCTTCCAAGCGGACGACGAGATCGCGCTGATGTACCAGCATCTCGAGAACCAGCCGACCCCATTGCGCGAGATCAAACCCGACATTCCGGCCGAACTTGAGCAACTTGTACTCGACCTGCTGGCGAAGCGTCCATCAGACCGTCCAGCCGACGCCTGGGCCGTCTACGACCGGTTGGTGCCGTTCATGCCGGCGTTGGAATCGCAGGTGGATGATCCGGATCCGGCGCCGGGGGCGATGCCGGATCCAACCCGACCTTACCGACGTCCAGTCGGTTTGCGGCCGCGGCCAGCCCTCTCGACCGAGGTGCCCGGCCTGGCGGGACAGGTCTCAGCCGGGCGGTCCGGCGTCACGGTAGAGGAGGTGTATGCAGCGCAGGAACGCGCATACGACCTCATCGATGCGGAGCGCTTCACTCAGGCCGCAGACATCGCAGGCGATTTGGTGGCGCTTGCGGCTTCATCGCTCGGCAAGAACAACACGGCCGTTCTGGAACTGTGGACAGCCAAGGCCGTCGCCTTATTCCTGGGTGGCGATCTCCGTCGCGCGCTGGTGGATTTTACGGCTCTCGCAGCGGCGTATGCCCGGTCCACCGGCCCGGACGGCGAGCAGTCTCTGCAATGCCGTCTGCAGGCGGCGTACTGCCAGGTTGCACTGGGACTTACTGCGGGGGCGCTGACCGAGCTGGAATTGATTCTGCCCGGCTATCGAAAGCTCGGACCGGAATACGTCGAGGATGTCCTCAAGATCCGTCGTACGATCATCGGGCTGCGGATGGGTGCCGGCCACCTCAAGAGCGTTCGCTCGGACCTGCATGAGTTGGAGCACGACGTGTTGAGCGCCTTGGGGACCGACAGTGAACTGGCCGCGGACGTGGCTGAGATGCTCAAGCGTCTGCGTGGTCTCGACGGATAGATATCTTGGGGCAGGCGCTCATTTCCTTCGCCAAGTACGCGCAAGCCAGACGAGCCGGCCGTGGCCGCAGGCTCACCCGGGCCGACCGCAGGACAATCTGGCAGCTGACCGAGCGGTTCCGCAAGCGCCTTAACGACCGGAACTGGACCACGCACAACGCAATGGCGGCCTATGCCGCGCGTTGAGAAGCCGAGCGGGCGGCCCGGGTCGGGGCCGGCGAAAATTCCGGTTCGGGTTTCCGTTACCGCCACATCGTCGTCGACGAGGCGCAGGACCTCCATGGCGCGCACTGGAAATGCTGCGTGCGATGGTCCCGGACGACCGCAACGACATTTTCTGTGCCGGGGGCACGCACCAGAGGATCTACGACAATGTGGTGAGTCTGGGAAGCCTCGGCATCAAACATCCGCGGCCGGTCGGCCAAGCTGACGCTGAACTACCGGACCAGCAGGCAAATTCTCGCGGCGGCGATGGCGGTGATGCACGGTCGGACCTACGACGACCTCGACGGCGGAGTCGATGGGCTCGAGGGATACCGCTCGGTGCTGAGAGGGCCCAAGCCGACCTTCCAAGGCTTCACGAGCCAGACTGCAGAGCTCGAGGCGGTGGTCGGCCAAGCGGTCGAGTGGGCCGAGCAGGGCGGCCCCAAAGGGCTTGCAGTGTGTGTCCCGACGAAGGACCTCGTCGCCCGGGTGCCCGGGATGCTCGCCGAGGCAGGGCTGCCGACGGTCGAACTCACTCCGGATGGTCCGAAGGGCGCCGGCGGTTTCTCGATCGGCACCATGCACCGGTTCAAAGGGCTCGAGTTCCAGCCAATCATCATCGCGGGAGCATCGGACGGGCTGATTCCCCGATCGAGCCTCGACCGGATGCGTGCCGAGGATCCGATCCGGTTCCGGCGTCCGATCCAGCTGGATCGGGCACTGCTGTTCGTCGCAGCGACCCGTGCCCGCGATGAGCTGGTGATCTTCTGGCACGGCGCACCCAGCCGGTTCCTGTCGACCATGTCCGTCGGAAAGGTCTCAGCGAGCTGACCGCCACTGTCCACGTTGATCGTCAGAGGTGCCCCCGGCAGGATTCGAACCTGCGACACCCGCTTTAGGAGAGCGGTGCTCTATCCCCTGAGCTACGAGGGCCTGCTACTACCGGGTCAGCTTAGCTTGCCGAAGGGACCCGCAGCAGCAGGGGCACGGATGGAGCAACCCGACGGACGTCGTCACCCAGGTGAGTGGTTCTCCGGCTCTCGGGAACCCGGAGATACACCCTGGCGCACCGCCCACCGCACCTGACCTGGACGGACCAGTGCCTCACCTGGTCGTGTCTGGTTTCGAACTGCTGAACAACAGTAGGTAACCTTCGTTAACGGGACGCGGGGAGCCGCCTCCTACTGGCTGTTGCGGAGGGCTTCGTTGATCAAGCTCATGTTCGCCGACGACGAGGAACTGGTGCGCTCGGGGTTGCGCGCGATGATGTCCGGGGCCCAGGACATCGAGATCGTGGGCGAGGCGAGCGACGGCAGATCCGCCGTGGAAGTTGCCCGGCGGTATCACCCCGATGTGGCCCTGCTCGACATCAAGATGCGGGCCCCTGACGACGGCATTCGCGCTCTCCGGGCCATCCTCGCCCTCCCCGATCCGCCCACCGTGGCCATGCTGACCACCTTCGACATCGACGAATACGTCAGCCTCGCGCTGCGGCTCGGGGCCAACGGCTTCCTGCTCAAGGACATCGACCCCGCCGCGCTGTTGCGGGCCGTGCGGGATCTGAGCCGGGGTGGGGCCGTGCTGGATCCGGGTGTGGCCGCTCGGATGGTTCAGTCGCACCGGGATGAACAACGCGCTGCTCAGCCCGCCCGGAAGCTGCTCGCCTCGCTGTCCGAACGGGAGCGTGAAGTCGTCGCGCTGATCGGGCAGGGCCTGTCCAACGCCGAGATCGGCGGGCGGCTGCACCTCTCCGAAGCCACCGTCAAGGGGTACGTCTCCGCCGTGCTCTCCAAGATCGGCGCGGCCAACCGGGTGCAGGCCGCGCTGCTGGCCTACCGCGGCGGGCTGCTCGACCAGTAGATGCTGCTCACGGCGCTGGAGTTCGTCGGGCTCGTCGCCTTCGCCGCGTCCGGGGCGCTCGCCGCGGTGCGGGCGCGGCTCGATGTCTTCGGCGTCGTCGTGGTCGGGCTCACCACCGCGCTCGGCGGCGGCGTCATCCGGGACGTCCTGCTCGGCATCCACCCGCCCACGACACTGCGGAACTGGCCCTACCTCGCCGTCTGCGCCGGGACCGCCCTGGTCGTCTTCGTCTTCCACCCGCAGGTCGCGCGGCTGCGGCGCGGCGTTCTGCTGGCGGACGCGCTCGGGCTCGGCGTCTTCGCCACCGCCGGGACGACCATCGCGCTCAACGCCGGCGCCACCGTCTACGCCGCGTGTCTGATCGGGATGACGACCGGCATCGGCGGCGGGGCCGTGCGCGATCTGCTGCTCCGGGAAATCCCGCTCGTCCTGCGGAAGGAGATCTACGCCGTGGCCGCGCTCGCCGGCTCGGCGCTCGTCGCCTTCGGTCACTCTCTGCGACTTCCGGAAGGGCTCGTGACCGTCGTCGCGGCCGCTGTCGTGGTTTCCATCAGGATGGTCGCGCTCTGGCGGCACTGGAACGCGCCGGTCGCGCGCGGTCCGGAGTGAGAAATCCTTTGTGAGTTCTGCGTGTGTTCTTAGGCGGGTCTCAGCACGCTGCGTAAAACTAGCGCCATGCGCATCCTTGTGGTGGACGACGACCGCGCCGTCCGTGAGTCGCTCCGGCGGTCCCTGGAGTTCAACGGCTACCAGGTCCAGCTGGCCAGTGACGGTGCGCAGGCCCTGGAGGCGATCATCGCCGACCGGCCGGACGCGATGGTGCTGGACGTCATGATGCCCCGGCTCGACGGCCTCGAGGTCGCCCGCCGCCTGCGCAGCACCGGTGACGACCTGCCGATCCTGGTGCTCACCGCGCGCGACACCGTCTCCGACCGGGTGTCCGGCCTGGACGCCGGCGCCGACGACTACCTGCCGAAGCCCTTCGCGCTCGAGGAGCTGCTCGCCCGGCTGCGGGCGCTGCTGCGCCGCGCCGTCCCGGAAGGCCAGAACGGCCAGGCCTCGGAGTCCCTGGCCTTCGCGGACCTGACGCTGGACCCCGGCACGCGGGAGGTCCGCCGCGGTGACCGCGAGATCAGCCTGACCCGGACCGAATTCGCCCTGCTGGAACTGTTCCTTTCCTACCCGAAGCACGTCCTCACGCGTGGCCGGATCCTGGAGGAAGTATGGGGTTACGACTTCCCGACGTCGGGCAACGCGCTGGAGGTCTACGTCGGCTACTTGCGCCGCAAGACGGAGGCCGAGGGGGAGCCGAGGCTGATCCACACGGTGCGGGGAGTGGGGTACGTCCTGAGGGAAACCCCGCCGTGACCGAACCGGGCGATCCCCGCGGCACGCGCTGGGGCGCCCGCCGGTTCTCGCTGCGCGGCCGGGTGACGCTGCTCGCGGCCGCCTGCGTCGCGGGCGCTGTCGCGCTGGTGTCGATCGGCGCCTACATGGTCGTGCGGAGCAACCTCTACCAGCAGCTCGACGACAGCTTGCTGGCGCGCGCGCAGGCGGCGGCCAACTCGCCGCAGGTGCAGACCGAGCTGCGGCAGGTGCCCGGCGCGTTCCTGGCCAGCGCCGACCTGCAGATCGGGCAGCTCAACGCGGCGCCCGACGTCCAGCACGCCGTGATGACCTACCCGCTGTCGAGCTCGCCGCCGCCGTTCGGGCCGGACGAGCTGGCCGTCGCGAACGGCGACTCGGCGGAGTCGCTGCGGACGGACTTCCGCTCCGACAGCCGCGTGGTCGCCCTGCCGACCGGGCACGGCGAGGCCATCGTGCTGGCCCAGTCGATGGGCCCGACCAAGCGCACGCTGAACGAGCTCGCGCTGGTGCTGTTCCTGATCGGCGGCGCCGGCATCCTGGTCGCCGCCGCGGCGGGCACCGCGGTGGCGCGCACCGGCCTGCGCCCGGTCGACCGGCTGACGTCGGCCGCCGAGCGCGTCGCCAAGACCGGCGACCTGCGGCCCATCCCGGTCAGCGGCGACGACGAGCTCGCGCGGCTCACCCAGACCTTCAACACCATGCTCGGCACGGTCGCGGACTCGCAGGAACGCCAGCGCCAGCTGGTCGCGGACGCGGGGCACGAGCTCCGGACGCCGTTGACGTCGCTGCGCACCAACCTCGAGCTGCTGCTCGCCGCGAGCAAACCGGGCGCGCCGCCGCTGCGGAACGAGGACCGCGTCGACATCATCGCGGACATCAGCGGCCAGCTCGACGAGCTGACGCAGCTCATCGGCGACCTGGTCGAGCTCGCGCGCCAGGACGAGCCGCGCGAGCGCTTCGAGCGCGTCGAGCTGCTGGAGGTCGTCGAGCGGGCGCTCGACCGGGCACGGCGGCGCGCGGGCGAGATCAACTTCGACGTCTCGCTGCAGCCGTGGGTGCTCACCGGCGACAACAGCTCGCTCGAACGCGCGGTGCTGAACCTGCTCGACAACGCGGTCAAGTTCTCGCCGCCCGATGCGACGGTCTGGGTGCGGCTGTACCCGCTCGGCGACGGCACCGCCGTGGTCGAGGTCGCGGACGCCGGGCCGGGCATCGCCGAAGAGGACCTGCCCAAGGTGTTCGACCGCTTCTACCGGTCGTCGGAGGCCCGGACGCTGCCGGGTTCGGGCCTGGGGCTGGCGATCGTGAAGCACGCGGCCGAGCGGCACGGTGGAGCGGTGTACGCCTCGCAGGCGCCCGAAGGCGGCGCGTTGATGACGATCCGGCTGCCGGGGGCGCCCGGCTGAGACCGGCGCCGGTCTGCTGTTGCCTGTTCGCGCTACGCGTTGTTCGGCTGGTACCCGGGACGTCCGTTCGTGCCCACGTCATGACCTGGTGTTTCGAAGTTCACCCTCGCCGGGTCTGCGAATCCTGTGTTTAGTCGTGTAGGATTTTGTGTAATTGGCTGGACGGGATGGAGTAAACGGTGCTGGCGCGTCAGCGACAGGCGGTGATCCTGGAAGAGGCCCGCCGGACCGGTGCGGTCCGCGTGAGCGACCTCGTTACCAGGCTGGGCGTGTCCGACATGACGGTGCGTCGCGACCTCGACGTCCTCGCCGGCCGCGGACTCGTCGAAAAAGTTTACGGCGGCGCCACTTCGGTCGTCGGCAAGAGCACCGACGAACCCGGCTTCGAGGCCAAGTCCGTGCGCCAGCGGGCGCAGAAGGAAGCCATCGCCGAACTCGCCGCGACGCTGATCCGGCCCGGCACCGCGATCGGCATCTCCGCCGGCACCACCACATGGACGCTGGCGCGAGCGCTCGACAACATCCCCGGGCTCACCATCGTGACCAACTCGATCCAGGTCGCCGACGTGCTCCGCGGGTCGACGCAGCCGGATCGCACGGTCGTGCTCACCGGCGGGGTGCGGACGCCGTCGGACGCGCTGGTCGGGCCGGTCGCCGTGCACAGCCTGCGGTCGCTGCACCTGGACGCCGTCTTCCTCGGTGTGCACGGGATGTTCGACGGCCCGGGGTTCACGACCCCGAACCTCACCGAGAGCGAGACCGACCGCGCGCTGGTCGAGGCCGGGCGCAAGCTGGTCGTGCTCGCCGACCACACGAAGTGGGGCACCGTCGGGATCTCGACGATCGCCGACCTGGACGAGGCCGACGTCGTCGTCACCGATGACGGAATTTCCGACGAGGCCAAGGAAATTCTCGCCGAACGGGCGGGAGAACTCATGATCGCCGAGACGGCGGAGACGGACGAGGCCCAAGAAGCGTGAAGCGCACCGTACGACACCTGGCCGACGGCCGGGAGATCATCTACTTCGACCAGCCCGGCGCGCCCGACCGCGTCGCCGAGGACACCCGTGACCTGCCGCCGGTTTCGGCCGCGTCGGAGATCCGGCTGGACCCGCTGACCGGCGAGTGGGTCGCGATGGCGGCGCACCGGCAGACGCGGACCTACAAGCCGCCGGCGGACCTCTGCCCGCTGTGCCCGAGCAAGCCCGGCAAACCGAGCGAGATCCCCGAAAGCGACTACGACGTGGTCGTCTTCGAGAACCGGTTCCCGTCCTTCGCCGAGGACGTCGTCGGCGAGCCGTCCACTGTGGATGGTTTCGGGCTGGTGCCGGTGCGGCCCGGCCGCGGCCGCTGCGAGGTCGTCTGCTTCACGAGCAACCACGATGGATCCTTCGCGCAGCTGAGTGCCGAGCAGGTGCGGGCCGTGGTGGACGCGTGGGCGGACCGCACGACCGGGTTGTCCGCGGTGCCCGGCGTCGAGCAGGTCTTCCCGTTCGAGAACCGCGGCGAAGAAATCGGCGTCACGCTGTCGCACCCGCACGGGCAGATCTACGGCTACCCGTTCGTCACCCCGAAGACCGAGCGGATGCTCGACGTCGCCCGCGCCTACCAGGCCGAACACGGCCGTCCGGTGCTCGGGGACGTGCTCGCCGCCGAACGCAAGTCCGGTGCGCGCGTGGTGACCTCCGGCGAGCACTGGACGGCGTTCGTGCCGCCGGCGGCCCGCTGGCCGGTCCAGGTGCAGATCGTGCCGCACCGGCAGGTCCCGGACATCCCTGCGCTGACCGATGCCGAGCGCGACGACTTCGCGAACGTCTACCTCGACGTGCTGCGCCGCTGCGACGCGCTGTACGACCGGCCGCTGCCGTACATCGCGGCGTGGCACCAGGCGCCGGTGCACCGCGACCGGGAGCTCGGCTGGCTGCACCTGGAGCTGTTCTCCGTGCTGCGCGCGAAGGACAAGCTGAAGTACCTGGCGGGGTCCGAGTCGGGCATGGCGGTGTGGATCAACGACGCGACGCCGGAGCAGATCGCGGAACGGCTCCGCGCGGCGGGCTGATCCGGGCATACTCATCTCCGATGCACAGGTTCGGCTCAGGAACCTCTCAGGACCATCGCGCAAGGTGAGGACATGACCGAGAACGACCCCAGCGCGCACGACCCCGCGAACCCGCGGCACCCCGAGACCGGCCAGCAGCCGGCCCAGGGCGGTTGGGCGGGGCACCCGTACGGTGAGCAGGCCCAGCCCGAGTCCGGCGGTGCGCCGCAGTACTCCGAGCCGTCCTACCACGCGGTGACCGGGGCCGATCCGGCGTACGGCGGGCAGGCCTCGAACCCGTGGTCCGCCCAGGGTGCGCAGATGCCGTCCGGCCCGACCCAGCAGAGCGTCTATCCGCCGCCGAACCCGTACGGGCAGCCCGGCACGTCCGGCTACCCCGTGGCCGCGCCGCAGCCCAAGCGGTCCGGCGGGAAGCTGCTCGCCGGCGTCGCGCTGGTCGCGCTGCTGGTCGGTGGCATCGCGGGCGGGACGGTCGGGTACTTCACCGCCGGGTCGTCCGGCCCGTCCGGCAACGCGCTCAACGCGCCGAAGCCGGCCCAGCAGACGGGCAACGCGCCCGCCGGCTCGGTCGAGGCCGTCGCGCAGAAGCTGTCGCCGAGCGTCGTCGAGCTGCAGGTCAGCGGCCAGCAGGGGGCCGGCGAAGGCTCCGGGTTCGTGATCAGCACCGACGGCTTCATCCTGACGAACAACCACGTCGTCGAGGTCGCCGCGAACGGCGGGCAGATCCAGGCGGTGTTCCAGGACGGCAAGAAGGCCGCCGCCAAGGTCGTCGGCCGCGACCCGACGACCGACATCGCGGTTGTCAAGGTCACCGGCGTCGGCAACCTGACCCCGGTCGAGCTCGGCCGCTCCGACGACCTGCGGGTCGGCCAGTCGGTGGTGGCCATCGGCTCGCCGTTCGAGCTGGCCGGCACGGTCACCTCGGGCATCGTCAGCTCGCTGCACCGGCCGGTGCGCGCGGGCGGCAGCAGCGGCGACCAGACCACGGTGATGGACGCGGTCCAGACCGACGCGGCGATCAACCCGGGCAACTCGGGTGGGCCGCTGGCGAACATGTCCGGCCAGGTCATCGGCATCAACTCCGCGATCTACAGCCCGCAGTCGGCGTCCGGTGGCCAGGGCCAGGGCGCGTCCGAGGGTGGCAACGTCGGCATCGGCTTCGCCATCCCGATCGACCAGGCCCGCCGCACCGCGGACACGATCATCAAGACCGGCCAGGCGGTGCAGACCTACATCGGCGCGGAGGTCAAGGACGCCCCGCAGGGCGGCGCCGAGCTCGGTGCCATCAAGCCCGGCAGCCCGGCGGAGAAGGCCGGCCTGAAGGCGGGCGACGTCGTCACCAAGATCGACGAACGGCCGATCGACTCGGCCGACACGCTGGTCGCGGCGGTCCGCACCCGGGCCCCGGACGAGAAGGCGACGTTCACGCTCGCCGACGGCCGCACGGTCGAGGTGACGTTCGGCGGGCAGCCCGTCCAGCCCAACTGACCCGGTTCAGACGCTCGGCCGCCCTGGCGCGGCCGAGACCAACTTCGGCTCGACCCCCGGCTTCGGGGCCGGACCCACAAGGCCACGCGCGACCAGGCACTCGATGCCGGTCGCGCGTGGCCGCATTTGTGCCCTGACCTGGACCTGACTGGTCAGGGACCGGGACGGTCGGCCGGCGTGCCTGGAGGGTCGGCTGGTGTCCCTGGAGGGTCGGTTGGCGTGCCTGGGGGGTCGGTTGGCGTGTCGGGAGGGGCGTCTTGCGTGCCTGGAGGGGTATCTCGCGTGATTGGGGAGGCATCACGCGTGATTGGTGGGGCGACACGGGTGGGGCGGGGGACGAGACGGTGGCGGAGGGCGGTCAGGAGCACGGCCAGCCAGACCGTTGCCAGTGTTAGGGCCAGGGCGGGGGCCGGGTTCGTGTCGTGGAGGCCGGGCATTGGTGCGGTTCCGTACGGGCGCCAGAACAGCGGGAACGCCAGGATCGCCAAGACCCCGGTGATGACCGTGCCGGCCACCACCGGGGTCTTCCACGGGTGCGGCAGGACGCGGGACAGGGCGATGCCGAACAGGGCCGTCAGCGGGGCGATGACCGCGTCGTTGAGGATCGGGCCGCCGATGATCCAGCCGACCGTCCCGAAGACGTCCGGACGCAGGGGCAGCGCGTACTCCGCGAACAGCATGACACCCCACGCCAGGGCCGCGAGGCCCGGCAACGCGAGGAGCACTCGGGCGGTTTTCACAGCGCCTCCAGCTTCGTGACCCACTTCGTCTGCAGCACGCCGGGGCGGTTCGGGGCGATGATCCGGCAGGGGAAGCCGTGGTCGGGGGCGAGGACCTCGCCGTTCAGCTCCAAGGCCAGCAACGTCAGCTCGTCGGCCGTGTGCTCGCCCGGGAGCACGCTGACGCCGTACAGCCCGCCACGCTCCGAAGAGGACACCCGGACCGCCGTGCCCGGTGCCGCGCCGGCGGCTTTCAGGAGCGTGGGCAGGGAGATCCCGCGCCAGGTGGCCGACTGGCTCCAGCCCTCCACACACGCGATCGGGAGCTCCGCCGTCGTTTGCGGGAGGGCGCGCAGCTCGTCGAGCGAGAACTTCATCGTGCCGCGCGCGGTCACCACCGAGAGCCGCCAGGTCGGCGACCACGTGACACCGGCGGCCGCCGCCGTGCGGTTCACCGGGAGGTCCTGCGTGCCCTTGCCGGACCTCCAGGACAGGGCGGAGACGCCGCGCAGGAACGGGACCGTCGCGCCCGCGGTGGCCACGACCGCCACCCCGGTCGCCAGCCCGGTGGTCACCAGGAAACCCCGCCGGGACAGCCCCTCGGCCGACGCCTCGGCGGGAGCCTCTGCCGCGGTGGTGGTCCGGCTCAGGGCGCGGCGGATGATCGGCAGTTTCACCGCGACGTGCACCAGGATCGAGCCGATCGCCAGCCACGCGACCGCGTAGTGCACCTGGGGGAAGTAGAAGCCCCACGGGTAGTTCTGCGCGACGTTCAGCAGCCCGGTCGTCAGCTCGAAGAACGCCGCACCGGACAGCACCAGGATCGACAGCCGCTCCAGCGCGTGCGGCAGCGAGCGGACGAGCGGCCGGCCGAACAGCTTCGGGTAGACACTCCACAGTTTCGCCAGCAGCAACGGGATCGACGCCACGCCGGAGATCACGTGCAGCCCCTGGGTGACGCGGTAGAGCCCGATCGGGCGGCTGGGCCAGGAGAACCATCCCGGCGGGTGCTGGATCAGGTGGCTGATCAGTCCCGTCACGAAGCACGTCGTGAACGTGATCGCGAGCGCCAGGCCGATTCTCGACGTCACGCGTTCGTGGTGCGCCGGCGCCTGGAACTGCTCTTCTGCGGGAATCGGGAGCTTCACGGCCGCTCCAATCGCGCGAACCAGCGGTGCCCGTGCCGGGTGGTCCAGTCGACGCGCAACCCGGCGCGCACGGCGACCTCGGCGATCGCATCGACCCCGACCCAGGCCCAGGTGAACCAGGCGACGTCGGCGTGGCCGGGCCGGAGCCGGACCCGCTCGTGCCGCAGGCCTCGGCCGGGTGGCTCCAGCTCGACGAGGATGTCGCCGCCCGGGGCGACCAGCCGCGCCGTGCGCCGCAGCAGCGCGGCCGGGTCGCCGCCGATGCCGATGTTGCCGTCCGCGAGCAGGGCGTGCCGCCACCGCCCTTCGCCGGGCAGGCGGTCGAAGAGGTTGCGCTGCAACGCACTCCCACCGCGGCGCCGGGTCAGCCTGACGGCCGTGCGAGAGCTGTCCACGCCCAGCGCGACGACTCCGCGCCCGGCCAGCGCCGCGGTGAGCCGGCCGGGCCCGCACCCGAGGTCGATCGTGGGGCCGGAGCACGCGTCGAGCAGGACGTCGTCGCCCTCGGACGGTTCCGCCCAGCGTTCCACCGCCAGCTCGATCCGCTCGCCGCTGGCCAGCTCGAGCCAGCACTGGTGGCCGAGCAGGCCATGGTCGAACTCGTGGCCGGTGCTCACCGGGGCCGTCATCACGCCACCGCCCGTCCGCCGACCGCCGCGACGGCGCGGGCGAACCGGCCGCCCGGGCACGCCGCCGCCACCGACCGGGCGTCCGTCATCGTGTCCACATCGGACAGCAGGGCGCCGCGCCGCGGCCGCAGCCCGCACGCGGTGAGGGCGCGCAGGGTGCGCTCCCCGGTGTCTTCGCGGGACATCGGGACGTCCTTGAGGGCTTGCGCGTGCCGCGGCTCGGCGAGGCCCAGCGCCCACCAGCCGCCGTCCGCGGCCGGCCCGAGCATCGAGTCGTGACCGCCGTGCAGGACCGGTGCGGCGGCCGCGGCGAGCGACTCCGGCGTGACCTGCGGGGTGTCCATGCCGATCTGGAGCACCGGCAGGCCGGCGTGCACCTGGGCGGCGTCCGCGTGGGCGTTCGCCAGCCGGGCGCCGAAATCGTGGCCACGCTGCGGGATCGTGGTGACGTAGCGGAGCGCCATGCCGATTTCGATGGGCCGGGCGGCCGCGCCGAGGTCACCGGTCATCGCGACGACGGGCTCGGCGCCGGGCACCGCGCAGACGGCGTCGAGCGTGTCGAGCAACGCGGCCGCGGCGATCTCGGCCGCCTGAGCCGGGGTGGCCGGCGGGCACAGCCGGGTCTTGGCCAGCCCCGGGACGGGCGCCTTGGCCACCACCAGCAGGATGAACGGACGGGTCATCGCGCCAGCACCCGCCCGAAGTCGCGGACCGCGCGCAACGTGCCTCGCACCGACCCGGACACCTTCGACTTCGTCCCTTTGGCACGCTCCCCGTAGCGGACGTCGAACTCGCTGACCCGCCACCCGGCGCGCTGGGCCTTGATCAGCAGCTCCAGGGGATAGCCGAACGCGCGGTCGGTGACGTCCAGCCGGAGCAGGGCGAGCCGGTCCGCGGCACGCAGGGGCGCGATGTCCCGCACCGGCAGCCCGCGGCTGCGCAACAGCGTCGCCAGCACGACGTTGCCCACCCTCGCGTGCCACGGCCACACCCCGGGACCGGTCGGCACCCGGCGTCCGACGGCCAGGTCCGCGCCGCGTTCGATCGCGGTCACCAGGCGCGGCAGGTCGGCGAGGTCCAGGGACCCGTCGGCGTCGGCGAAGCACACGATGTCCGCGGTGGCGGCTTCGAGCCCCGCGTGCACGGCCGCGCCGTAGCCCCGGCGCGGCTCGTGGATGACCTTCGCGCCGAGCGAGGCCGCCACTTCCGGCGAGCCGTCGGCCGAGCCGTTGTCGACCACGATCGCGCGGTAGCCCGGTGGGAGGCCGGCCAGTACGGCGGGGAGGGCGCCCGCTTCGTCGAGGCAAGGGAGGACGACGTCCACTTCCAAGTCAGTCACGGCGCCGACCGTAAGGCCGTCCGAAACGTCGCAGAACCCTTGCGGGGCTTACCGAATCATGACATCGGACGAGTTCTTACCGCGTCGTTACGGCTCCGGTTTCCCGGGCGCGGATCACCCGCGGTGACCCTAGGGTGGGCGACGATGAGTGAGCCGACCTCGGCAGCCCGGCTCGCCGAGCCGCCTGCCCGCGAACCCGAAGCCCCGGTCTCCGGCCGCCGCGCCGACCTCCTTGCCGTCGCCGCGGCGGTGGTGCTCGTCGGCGCGGCCACCGCTGTCGGCCTCTACTACAACCGGCCGCACTCCGGCGTGATCATCTTCGTGTCCGCGCCGCCGCTGTTCGCCGACTGGCTGCCGCACGTCGGCCCGGGCTCGGTGTTCGCCGTGCTCGTCGCGGTCGCGGTGGTGCTCCACGGCCCGGCGCTGGCCGCCCGCCTCCCGTGGCGTCGCGCGCTCGCCGCCGGCTACCTCGCCTCGCTCACGTGGATCTTCTCGCTGACCATGGTCGACGGCTGGTCGCGCGGGTTCGCCGGGCACCTGACCATTCCCCAGGAGTACCTCCACGAAGTCCCGGGGATCACCGACATCCCGCGGATGCTGCGCGAGTTCTCCTCCCGCATTCTCGACTTCCGGCCCGAATCCTGGACGACGCACGTGTCCGGCCACCCGCCGGGCGCGACGCTCGTCTTCGTCTGGCTGGACCGGCTCGGCCTGCACGGCGGCGCGTGGGCGGCCACGGCTGTGGTCCTTGTGGGCAGCCTGGTCGCGGTGGCTGTGCCGGCCACGGTCGCCCTGCTCGGCCGGCCCGAGGCGGCCCGCGCGGTGCTGCCGTTCGCCGTCCTCACCCCGGGCGCGGTGTGGATCGGCGTCTCGGCGGACGGCCTCTTCGCCGGGGTGACCGCCACCGGGCTGGCGCTGCTCGCGCTGTCCGCGACGGGGTTCACCCACGGCCGCCGGTACGCCGCTCCGGCCGGACTGGCCGCCGGGGTGCTGCTCGGCTTCGGGATCTTCCTGTCGTACGGCCTGGTGCTGCTCGGCCTGCTCGCCTTGGCCGTCGCCGTCCTCGGCCGGCAGTGGCGGGCGGCGGCACTGGCGATCGTCGCGGCCCTTGCCGTCGTCGGCGTGTTCGCTTGGGCGGGGTTCTGGTGGCTCGACGGCTATCACCTGGTCGTCGAGCGCTACTACCAGGGGGTGGCGCTGGTCCGGCCCTACTCGTACTGGGTGTGGGCCGACCTCGCCGCGGTGACCGTCGCGCTCGGCCCCGCCGTGGTGGCCGCCGTCCGGCGAGGTTTCGGGGCTTCGCGCCGGGCTTTGCTCACCGATCCGGTCCTGCTGCTCGGCCTCGCCGCCTTGGCCGCCGTCCTCTTCGCCGACGTCTCGGGCCTGTCGAAAGCCGAGACCGAACGGATCTGGCTACCGTTCGGGGTGTGGTTGCTGCCGTTGACGGCGCTGCTGCCGCGACCCGGCCGCCGGTGGTGGCTGGCCGCACAGGCGGCGACGGCACTGGCGGTCAACCACCTGCTGCTGACGGGCTGGTGAGGGAGACGTGATGAGCGATCAGGCCGGACGCGTGCTCGTGGTCGACGACGACGAGACGGTCCGCGACGTCGTCCGCCGCTACCTCGAGGTGGCCGGGTTCACCGTCGACATGGCCGGCAACGGCGCCGAGGGGCTGGCGAAGTTCGCCGCCCACGAGCCCGACCTGGTCGTGCTCGACGTCATGATGCCGGGGATCAACGGCCTGGAGGTGTGCAAGCGGCTGCGCCAGGTCAGCCAGGTGCCGATCGTCATGCTCACCGCCCTCGGCGAGGAGGAGAACCGCATCGCCGGCCTCCAGCTCGGCGCCGACGATTACGTGACGAAACCGTTCAGCCCCAAGGAACTCGCCCTCCGCGTGGCCTCGGTGCTGCGCCGGGCCCGGATGCCGCGCCCGGAGCCGGCCGCCGCCGAGCTGGTGGACGGCGACCTGCGTCTGCAGATGAACGCACGCACCGCGACCCTCCGCGGCCGTGAACTGCCGCTGACCACCCGGGAGTTCGACCTGCTGGCGTTCTTCCTCGCCCACCCCGGCGTCGCGTACTCGCGCGCGGACCTGCTCGAAAAGGTGTGGAGCTGGGACTTCGGCGATCAGTCCACTGTGACCGTCCACGTGCGACGGTTGCGCGAGAAGATCGAGCGCGACCCGGCCAAGCCGACCCGGGTGGCGACCGTGTGGGGTGTCGGCTACCGCTACGACCGGGAGCAGCCATGATCGGTTCGGGCGAGCCCTTGCCGGAGATGCTGACGCACCTCTGGCACATCCTGCCGTTCGCGTTGATGTTCTCGCTGCCGGTCGCGGCGCTGGGCGGCGTGGCGCTGTACGTCCTGCGCCGCGGTTCGCTGGCCACCACGCTCACGGTGCTGGTGCTGATCCCGGTGCTCGCCACGCTGGTCGGCGTCCTGGGGATCAGCGGGTTCATGTTCACCCCGGCGCTGACCACGATGCTCCTGGTCTGCCTGCTCGTCGGGCTGGTCACCGTGCCCGCCGCGATCATCCTCGGCCGGGCCATCGCACGCCGCAGCGTGTGGGAACGCGAGGCACGCGAGCGCGAACGCGCCGCCGAGGCGTCGCGGCGCGAACTGGTGGCCTGGATCAGCCACGACCTGCGCAGCCCGCTGGCCGGGATCCAGGCGATGGCCGAGGCACTGGCCGACGGCGTGGTGTCCGAACGCGACGAGGTCGCCGACTACGCCCAGCGGATCAGCGGCGAAACCCGGCGGCTGTCCGCGATGGTCGGCGACCTGTTCGAGCTTTCGCGGATCACCGCAGGGGCCTTGGAGCTGACGATGTCCGCGGTGCCGCTGCGGGACGTCGTGAGCGACGCCGTGGCCGCCCAGGCGCCGGTGGCCCACCGGAAGCGGGTCCGGGTCCTCGCCAAGGCGTCGACCTGGCCGGTGGTGACCGGCAGCGACCCGGAACTGGCCCGGATCGTGCGGAACCTGGTGTCCAACGCGATCCGGCACACCCCGCCCGACGGGACGGTGGCGGTGCAGATCGGCGTCGACGGCGACGAGGCCCTGCTCGCCGTGGACGACTCCTGCGGTGGCATCCCGGACGACGAGATCACCCGGGTCTTCGACGTGGCTTTCCGCGGGACGCAGGCGCGGACGCCCGAGCGCGGCGGGACGACCAGCGGGGGCGGCCTCGGCCTGGCCATCGCCAAGGGGCTGGTCGAGGCGCACCGCGGGCGGATCGGGGTGCACAACCACGGGCCGGGGTGCCGGTTCGAGGTGCGCCTGCCGCTCGCGATGCCCTAGACGCCGTCGGTGTGGTTCATCGCGCGCAGGGTCCGGACGACCGCCGTCCGGCGTTCCTCGGGGCCGAGGACTTCGATGGCCGCGCCGAGCTTCAGGAGTTCGGGCACGGCCGCTTCGACCGATTCGATGGGGATTTCGACCTCGGTCCAGCCTTCGTCCGGCCCGGCCGTCGTGCCGCCGCCGGTCGAAGTGCGCGAGGTAGCTCTCCCAATGGCCGGCCAGGTCGAATCCTTCGGCGCGATCAAACGCACAGAGCAGGACGGCCACGTCGACGATCCGGGAGATCCGGTAGGTGCGGAACCGCCCGTCGCCGCGCGCCACGAGGTACCAGTTGCCGGCCTTCAGGACCAGGCCGTGGGGCGGCACGACCCGGCTGATCTCGTGCGGCTCCGCCCAGCGCAGGTAGCGGATCTCCAGGGCGTGCTGGTTCCAGGTGGCCTCGGCGATGGACGTCAGGTTTGGAGCGGCCGGTCAGGAACGAAGCCTCGGCCTCGTCCGCGGTGAGCCCGGTCAGCCGGGTCCGGTAGCCGTCGAGGAGCCGGTAGCCGCCCTCGTGACCCCTCTCGCCGTACACCGGCACGCCCGCGGCGCCGAGGGAGTCCACGTCCCGGCAGATCGTACGGCGGTGTGGAACGAACCGGACCCGCCGCGAGGCGCCGGGCCGTCGCCGAGCTGTGGGCCGAGGACGGTGTGGAGTACACCGAAGCCGCCGAGCACCGGGGACACGACGCCTTCACGGACCGGATCGCCGGTGCGTACGCGGCCGGATCCGGCGCGATTACCAGTTCACCGGTGCGGAAGCGAGCACCCGTGCTGCCGTGGTCGAGTTCCTCGGCCGCTTGGCCGAGGGGAATCCGGACCGGATCGCCGACCACTTCCGTACGCTCGCCGCCTTCCTTGGGGAGCGGGGCGGAGTGACACCGCGGATCCTGGTCGACGGCCGCGATGCCGTGGTGCTCGGTGACATCCGCCAGACGGTGCAGGCCACCGGCCGGCCCTACACCGCCCGCTCTGCTCTCCATCTCACCGTCGAGCGCGGGGTGATCACCCGGTATCACGTCTACGAAGACAGCCTGACCGTCTTGCAGGCGTTCACCGGCTGAAGTCAGACCGGGTCACGCAGCTCCGCCGTCGCGAAGTCCGCGATGCCCTTGGTGAAGCCGATTTCCGCCGTGAATCCCAGCAGCTCGCGGGCGCGGGCCGGGTCCGCGACGACGTGGCGGACGTCGGCCGGGCGGGCGCCGCCGATCACCTCCGGGGCCGGGCCTCCGCTGGCGCGGGCCAGCTCCGTGGCCAGGTCGCCCACCGTGTGCGGGGTGCCGGAGCAGATGTTGAGCGGAGTTGTTTCGGCTGCCGGGCCGTCCGTGTGCAGGGCCAGGACGTTGGCCCTCGCCACGTCGTGGACGTGGATGAAGTCGCGCTGCTGGCCGCCGTCCTCCAGCACCCGGGGCGCCTCGCCGCGGGCCAAGGACGAGCGGAAGAGGGACGCGACTCCCGCGTATGGCGTGTTCTGGGGCATCCGGGGGCCGTACACGTTGTGGTAGCGCATCGCCCACACCGTGCCGCCCGTCTGGCGGGCCCAGGCGCCGGCCAGGTGTTCCTGGGCCAGCTTCGTCGCCGCGTACGTGCTGCGGGGGTTCAGCGGTGCGTCCTCGGGCACCAGCTGCCAGCTCAGCTCCGCTTCGCACGACGGGCAGCGTGGCTCGAACCGGCCGGCGTCCACATCGGACCGGCGGCGTGGCGAAGGCGCCACCACGCCGTGGTCCGGGCAGGCGTAGCGGCCTTCGCCGTAGACGACCATCGACGAGGCCAACACCAGCTTCCGGATGCCGGCCGCGTGCATTCCGGCCAGCAGCACCGCCGTGCCGTAGTCGTTGTGCAGGGCGTACGACGGTGCGTCCGACGGGTCGATCCCGTGGCCCACCACCGCCGCCTGGTGGCAGACCGCGTCGACGCCGTCCAGCAGCTCCGCGACGATTTCGGTGTCGGTGACGTCGCCGCGCAGGAACCGGTGCCTGCCCGTGTACGGCGGCGGGGAGCCGGAGCCGTGGGCCGTGGGGAGGAGGTTGTCCAGCACCACGACCTCGTCACCGCCGTCGGCCAGGAGGTCGGCGATGTGAGACCCGATGAACCCGGCTCCGCCGGTGACCAGTACGCGCACCCCGGCCACGCTAGGGGCCTTCGCCGGGGCTCGCCGGAGCCTGCGGCGTCACGTCACCGAATCGTCAGAACTCACCCGGCACCTCCCGGCGGCCGGTCGCCGAAACCGGCTACGGTGGGCGCCATGGAACGGAGTGCACAACGGCTGGGCCGGGCCCTCGTGGTCATCGTGGACGATCGCGTGGCGCACGGCGAGCACGAGGACACCACTGGCCCGCTGGTCACGGAGCTGCTCGAAGAAGCGGGCTTCATCGTCGACGGTGTCGTGGTCGTGGAGGCCGAGACCGCGGGTATCCGCAACGCGCTCAACACCGCCGTGATCGGCGGCGCCGACCTGGTGATCACCGTCGGCGGCACCGGTGTGCTGCCGCGTGACCGGACTCCGGACGCCACCGCCGGCGTGCTCGACCGGCCCATCCCGGGCATCAGCGAGGCCATCCGCGCGTCCGGGCTGGCCGCCGGCGCCGTCGACGCCGGGATCTCGCGCGGGCTCGCCGGGGTGTCGGGCAGCACGCTCGTGGTCAACCTGGCCGGGTCGCGGTCCGCGGTCCGCGACGGGATGGCGACGCTGACCTCGCTCGTTCCGCACGTGATCGACGAACTTTCGGGCCTCGAAGAGGTGTGACCGGGCCGGACAGGACCACGCGAAGGCCGTCGAGTCGGCCACGGTGAACACACCGCGGCGGTGTCGGTCGGGGTCGCGGTGTCGGAGAATCTCAAGGCCCAGGGCCACGGCACGGTGATCGCGCTGTCGTCGGTGGCGGGCGAGCGCGTCCGGACCTCGGCGAGATCGAGGGCTGGTTCGACGATGTCCTGGCCGGACGGGTCACCCGCGACGCGGCCGATCGCTGGGCCGCGCGGTGGCTCAGCGGCGACCTCGCGGGCAAGGTCGATCTCGCCCCAGACCAGCTGTGGGCGCTCGAGCTGCTCGGGGGCATCGACCTCACGCACGGGCCCGGCGCCGGATTGCTGCACGACGAGGAGCAGATCCGCGCGTGGCGGGACGAAGTGCGGGCGCACCGCCGGGCCTGAGAAGCGCGCCGCCGCTGTCGAGGTTCGCTCTGGAGTTGTCAAACACCGCGTCGTGGGACACTGGGGGTATGGCAGGCCAGGAACGCGATCTCAAGACCAGCAGCGAGCAGCGCCGCCGGGTTGATGAGATCTTCGGGGACGTCCTGCCCGAGACGACCTCCGACGAGCGCGATCCCGGGCGGCGCACCGGTCTCCCGGACGACTGGTACCGGGAGAACCGGCCACCGCACCACGACCGCTGACCTCGTCAGTCGCGGTCGGTGCCGCGCTGGGTCTGCTGGGCGCGCAGCAGGTCGCGGATCTCGATCAGCAGCTCCACGTCCGTCGGCTCCGACGGGCCCGGCTCCTGGCCGCGCTTGCGGCGCTCCTGCACCTTCTTGACCGGCATCACGATCACGAAGTAGACCACCGCCGCGACCAGCACGAAGTTGATCGCCGCGTTGATCACGCCGCCGAAGTCCAGGAACGTGGCTTTGTTGTTGTCGAAGATCTGGTACCCGAGACCGTTGGCGGCGTCCGTGCCGCCGATCGTGCTGATCAGCGGCTTGATCAGGCCGTTGGTGAACGCCGTGACGATCGCCGTGAACGCCGAGCCGATGACCACCGCCACGGCGAGGTCGACGACGTTGCCGCGCATCAGGAAGTCCTTGAAACCTTTGAGCACCTTGCTCTCCTCACGAACCGGAACGGGGACGCCCGCGCCCGTCTCGGCGGGCGTGGGCTAGCGGAGAGTAACCGTTACCGGACGCTCCAGTGAAATCGCCGCCACCCTCGTCGCGGCTGCTTCCGGCAGCCGGAGCAGGACCAGCGGCCCCTTGGGCGTGGCCGGCTCCTGGTGCCCGACCGTCACGACCGTCGCCCCACCGGCCAGCACGGAGGCGGGCGCGGCCGGCTCCGGCGCGGCGACGACGTCGACGCGCTGGCCGGGCCGGAGCAGTGCGGCGACGGCCACGTCGGCCAGCCGGACCGGCACGGTCGCCGTGCCGGGATCACCCGGGGCGGGGGCCGACGCCAGCCGGACGTCGGTCAGCGGTTCACCGGCCCGGACGGCGCCCGCCAGCAGGCGCCCGTCGACGGCGTCGAGGGTGCTCAACACGCCCATCGGACGTGCTTCGTCGGAGAGATCGGCCAGCCGGACATCGCCGGCCCGCAGGGTCGCGCCGGAAGGAAGGTCGTGTGCCGCGAGGACGGTCGGTGCGCCTCGCGCGGAGCCGGGGTGGATCAGCAACACCGCGCCCACCACGAACAAGCCGATGGCGAGCCAGCGGCGGATGAGCCGCGTCCGCCGGCTCTGTGGCCGGGTCAGATGTAGTGGGCGGAGCTTCGGCAGGATGTCCACGGGGCCCCCTCGGCCGGATCGGGTGCGGCGGTGTGCTGCACGAGATCGACGTTAGGGAAGCCGGACGGGCCGCCGGAAGGGCCACGTCCGGCATCTGTGGACAACCGGGGTGTTGTGGACAACCAGCGCGGTCAGGAGGCCGCGGCGGCCGTCTTCGTCGTGGTCGAGGAGGAGGATGCCGAGCTCGTGTCCGGCTTCGACTCCTTCTTGGTCTCCGTCTTGGTCTCGGTCTTCGGCGGGGTGGCCGAGGTGCTCGACTTGCTCGAGTCACGCGAGTCCGTGCGGTAGAACCCGCTCCCCTTGAAGACGACGCCGACCGAGCTGAAGACCTTGCGCAGCGCCCCGGAGCACTGCGGGCAGACGGTCAGGCTGGGGTCCGAGAACGACTGCACGGCTTCGAACCGGTGGTCGCATTCTTTGCAGGCGTACTGGTACGTAGGCACTGACGGCTCCTTTGCTGGCACTCATCCGACCAGAGTGCCAACCCGATTGTGCGGGAAAACATTCCCCGAAAGCAATTCCAGGTTGCTCACACCGGCAGTTCGACCACGCCTCGACCGGGCGTCAAGGCCCCGGTCATCCGCACGTCGTGCGGCTCGCCGGGCAGTCGTTCGACGAGCTCTTCGTCCCGGACGACGGCCAGCAGCGTAGCGCCGGGCGCGGCGAACCCCAGCGAGCGGTCGTAGTGGCCCGCCCCGCGCCCGAGCCGGACGCCCCGGCGATCCACGGCCAGCGCGGGGACCAGCACCAGCTCCGCGGCCCCGACGGCCCCGGTACCCAGGCGTTTCCCGCCCGGCTCGCGGATGCCGCGGAACCGGCTGGGCACCAGGTGGGCCTCGCCCGTGTACTCGGCCCAGTCGAGCGGATCCGTCCGCGAGAGGATGACGGGCAGCAGCACCCGCGCACCGCCGGTCACCAGCGCGTCGACGAACGCCGTCGTACCCGGCTCGGTACCGAACGGCAGGTACGCGCAGACGGTGTTCGCTGTGACCTTCGCCACCGCGTTGACCAGCGCCGACGCCTCCCGGGCGTGGGAATCGGCTGCCTGTCCCGCCCGGGCGCGCGTCACCCGGTCACGCCACTCCGCCTTGCTCAGGTGCTCATTGCCCAGCGCGTGCATGACCTCACGTTAGGCTCTGCGCCCATGACGGGCGCCGCAACCACCCAGACGTTCAGAACCGCCATCGTGCCTGCCGCCGGCCTGGGGACACGGTTCCTCCCGGCGACGAAGGCCGTGCCCAAGGAGCTCCTGCCGGTGGTGGACACCCCGGGCATCGAGCTGGTCGCGGCCGAGGCCGCCGCCGCCGGCGCGGAACGCCTGGTCATCGTGACCTCGCCGGGCAAGGACGCCGTTGTCCGGTACTTCGAAAAACAGCCCGAGCTCGAGCAGAACCTCGAGGCCAAGGGCAAGACCGAACTGCTCGCCAAGGTGCGCCGGGGCACCGATCTCCTCGCCGTCGAAACCGCCATCCAGGAGCAGGCCCTCGGCCTCGGCCACGCCGTCGCGCAGGCCGAGCCGAACCTGCGCCCGGACGACGAGGCCGTCGCCGTGCTGCTCCCGGACGACCTGGTGCTGCCCACCGGCGTGCTCGAGCGGATGGGCGCGGTCCGCGCCCAGTACGGCGGCAGCGTGCTCTGCGCGTTCGACATCCCGAAGGCCGAGATCTCGCCGTACGGCGTCTTCGACGTCACCGACACCGACGACGCGGACGTCAAGCAGGTGCACGGGATGGTCGAGAAGCCGAAGCCGGAGGACGCGCCGTCGACCTACGCCGCGGCCGGGCGGTACCTGCTCGACCGGGCGATCTTCGACGCGCTCAAGCGGATCACCCCGGGCAGCGGCGGCGAGCTGCAGCTGACCGACGCGGTCGCGCTGCTGATCAGCGAGGGACACCCGGTGCACGTCGTCGTCCACCGCGGCGGACGCCACGACCTGGGGAATCCGGGTGGTTTCCTGCGCGCCGCGGTCGATTTCGCGCTTGAAACGCCCGAGTACGGTCCATCTTTACGGGCGTGGCTGACGGAACGGATCGGGACAGAGCGCCCATGACGGAATCCCTCGACGCGGCACGGCCGGAGGCGGCCGGGGACGAGGCCGAGCTGCGCTCGGTCGACGCGCAGATCTCGATGACCTTGGACGCCGCCGTCCGGCCCCAGCCGGTGCGCGTGGCGATCTCCGAGGCCCAGGGGCTGCTCTGCGCCGAGGAAGTGGTCGCCGAGCACGCGCTGCCCGGGTTCGACCAAGCCGCGATCGACGGGTACGCGGTGCGCAGCGTCGACGTGCGCAACGCCGGGCAGGAGCCGGTGCAGCTGCCGGTCGTCGGGGAGATCGCGGCGGGCTCGCGCCAGCCGCGCCGGCTCCAGCCCGGCCAGGCCGTCCGCGTCGACACCGGCGCGCCGCTGCCGACGCTGGCCGACGCCGTCGTGCCGCTCGCCTACACCGACGGGCACCAGGCCAAGGTCACGGTGCACCGCTCGGTGCCGTCGGCGGGGTACGTGCGGCGGGCCGGCGAGGACGTCCAGATCGGGGACGTCGCGGTGCGCCGTGGCGACACCATCGGCTCGGCCCAGGTGGGCCTGCTGGCCGCGGTCGGCCGGGCGAAGGTCCTCGTCTACCCGCGGCCGCGGGTGTCGATCGTGTCCGTCGGCGACGAGCTGGTCGACGTCGACCGGACGCCGTCGGTCGGGCAGGTCTACGACGTCAACTCCTACGCCCTGTCCGCGGCCGCCCGGGACGCGGGTGCCGAGGTCAGCCGGGTCGGCATCGTGCCGAGCGAGCCGAAGCGGCTGCGGGAGGTCGTCGAGGGCCGGCTGCTGATGTCGGAGATCGTCGTGGTCGCGGGCGGCGCCGGGGGCGCCACCGGCGACGAGGTCCACGCCGCGCTGTCCGACCTCGGCCGGATCGACATGACGCGGGTGGCGATGCACCCCGGCTCGGTCCAGGGGTTCGGCAGGCTCGGCCCCGACTCGGTGCCGACCTTCCTCATCCCGGGCAACCCGATGAGCGCGCTGGTGGTGTTCGAGGTGCTGGTGCGGCCGCTGATCCGGGCGGCGCGCGGAACCCGGAACCCGCACCGGCGGATCGTCGGCGCGCGGCTGCTGTCGCCGATCACCTCGACCGCCGGCCGGCGCGGGTTCCTCCGCGGCCAGCTGCTGCGCGACGAGGCCAACGGCGAGTACCTGGTCCAGCCGCTCGGCCAGTCCGGGGCGCACCTGCTCGCGTCGCTGGCCGAGGCGAACTGCCTGATCAACGTGCCGGAAGAGGCGACCGAAGTCCCCGCCGGCGAGCAGGTGCAGGTGACCTTCCTGGCGCAACGGGCCTGATGAACTCCGTGTCGGGCGTGTCCTATCCGGTCGAAAGCCGGCACCCGGGCTGGCCGGCGCGGCTGGGCCCGCTGCGGGTGCCCGCGGGCGAGGTCGCGATCCGGCCGGTCCGGCTGCGCGACGCCGGTGAGTGGAGCCGGATCCGGCTCCGGGACCGCGCGCACCTCGAAATGTGGGAGCCCACCGGCGTCGGCCCGTGGCCGGAACGCAACGCCTTCTGGTCGTGGCCGTCGCAGTGGGCCGCGCTGCGTTCGCTCGCTCGGCGTGGTCAGTGCCTCCCGTTCACCATCACCCTGGACGGTCGCCTGGCGGGGCAGATCACTGTGGGTAACGTCATCCGGGCGTCGCTGCGGTCGGCCTGGATCGGCTACTGGGTGTCGTCCGAGGTGGTCCGCGGCGGAGTGGCGACGGCCGCCGTCGCGCTCGTCACCGACCACGCCTTCGGGCCGGCCGGGCTGCACCGGCTGGAGGCCACCGTGCGGCCGGAAAACGCCGCCAGCCTGCGGGTTCTCACCAAGGCGGGCTACCGGCGGGAGGGCCTGTTCGAGCGTTATCTCGACGTCGCGGGCGGCTGGCGGGACCACTATTGCTACGCCGTGACGCGCGAGGAAACCGGGCCGGGGCTGGTGTCGCGGCTGGTCGCGACGGGCCGCGCCGACTACGCCTGAACGTGATTACCCACCTGGGTCAGTAGCCGCGTTACCACATGCTGTGAGTTTCACCTAATCCGGTGAGGCTTTTCCGAGATCCAAACCGGCGAGTCTCCGTCCGATCTGTTACTCCTGTGACTAACGTGATTCGTGGTGGAAGGATCGGGGGAGGTGACGGGAGATGCCCAGCTCCGTGATCATCGTCGCGCTCGCCGCGGCATGGCTCGTCGTACTCGTGCCCATGGTCGCGCGTCGGCGGCAGCAGGTCGCGAGAACGGCCGACTCGGCGCTCGCGGCCAGGGTCGTACGCAGTGGACGCAACGAAGACCGGGAGGAATTCGCCATGTCCGATCCCGGGAAGTCCCGGCCTTCGGTGGAGGACGACCTCGCGGAACTGGAGGCCGAACTCGAACTCGAAGACGACTTCGAGGAACCGGACCCCGAACCCGAGCCGCTCCCGCAGCCGGCCCGGGGCTCGCGGGCCGAGCGTGACCGGTCCGACCGGTCCGGCTACCGGCCCGGCCGCGGCGGCTTCGACCCCGAGGCCGCCGAGATCGCGGCCCGCGCCAAGTACGGCTTCCGGCAGCGCATCGTCGTCGCCCTGCTCGTGATCGCGGTGATCAGCGGGGTCGTCGCCGGCGTCGTCTTCCCGCTGGCCTGGTGGGGCCACGGCGCGATCGACGTCGTGCTCGTCGGGTACCTCGTGTACCTGCGCCGCCAGGTGCGCATCGAGGAGGAGATCCGGCAGCGCCGGCTCGCCCGCTTCAACAGCACCCGTGCGCCCCGGCGTCCCTCGACATCGGCGGTTCCTTCGACTTCGACGTCGGCTTCGTCGGCGGAAGAAGACCACGCGGAAACCGAGGACGTGGACGTCGTCGAGCCGGCCCGCCGCCAGGTCGTCGAGCGCCGCCCATCCCCGACATCCCGCGTCCGCCGCAGCGCGGTCGTCGTCGACCTCGACGACGAGGACCCGGCGTTCGAGGAGCTCGACGAGCCCGGAACCGGCCCGTACCGCCGCGCCGTCGGGGAGTGACCCCCCTGCACGGGGTGCTCGTGGGGCACTGCTAAGCTCTACGAGCACAACCAAGGGGCTGTAGCGCAGTTGGTAGCGCGTCTCGTTCGCATCGAGAAGGTCAGGGGTTCGATTCCCCTCAGCTCCACGCTTTGGTGGCCCGTGCCCGCGGAGGGTGCGGGCCTTTTTGCGTCCGCGTGGGTCCCGGTCAGGGGTGCACTAGTTCCTGGCTCCACTCGTGGCGCTGTTGGGCGTGCAGGTGCCAGTAGTGCTCCGCGATGTCTTCGGGGTCGAACGCTGTGCCTGGGGCGATCGGGCCATTCACGGTGACCGATGCGATGTGGACGCCGGCTGGTCCGTACTGCTTGTCTAGCAATGTCACCAGGGCTCGTACTCCCGCCTTGCCCAGGGAGAGGCTCACGTACTCGGGGTTCGGGTCGGGCATTCCGCCGGTGATGAGGAACGAACCGCTGCCGCGCTGGGACATTGCCGGGGCGATGTGTGCCGCGGCCGTGATCGCTCCCAGCACGTTGACCGCCCAGGCCTGCTGGTGCGCCGCCACGGACAGCTCGCCGGGGCGGTCCGGCTGGATGATTGCCGCGTTGTACACCACGGCCTGCGGTAGGCCGAACTTTGCCGTTGCCGTGTCTAGTGCGGTTCGCAGCGCTGTCTCGTCGGTGCTGTCCGCCGTCAGCGTGATCACCGGGACTCCGGTCGGAGTCAGGGCGTCGGCCAGGGTCTTCAGCTTCTCCCCGGACCGGGCCACCATGGCGACGGGCAGTCCTTCCCGTGCGAATCTGCGGGCCACCGAGAGGCCGAGGCCTGGTCCCGCTCCGATGATCACCACGCCTGGCATCGCTGGCTCCTTCGTCTTCCTCCGTCACCGATGACAAAAGGCTAAAGTCTCACATCGGTGAGAAGGTCAAGGGGGAACATGCGGATCGGCGCTTTGGCCCGGAGAACCGGGGTGAACGAACGGCTGCTGCGCTACTACGAGGAGCAGGGCCTGCTCCGGCCGGCGCGGCGGGCGAACGGCTACCGCGAGTACAGCGAGCCCGACATCGTCACGGTCGTGCGCATCCGCGCTCTGCTCGCCGCGGGACTGCCCACCACCGTCATCGGGCAGATCCTGCCCTGCGTGCACACCGACGGCGGACAGCTCGTTCCCGAACCTTGCCCGGACATGGTCACGCACCTCCAGCGAGAACACGCCCGGATCGACGAGGCGATCGGGCAGCTCCGGGCCTCCCAGCGCGCTCTCGGCGCCCTTCTCGCGGCTGCACAAGAGCAGCGCGAAAAGAGGTAGACGCGGGTTACCCGTGAGTAACTTATTCTCGGTGTATCGAAAAGCGCATACGTGCCGGCAACGCCGCGTTCCCTTGACTGAACGGCATGAGCGAACCGGCACCCGGGATGACGATCTACGGGTGTGAACCCGACGAGGCCGTGCTGTTCCGGGAGCTGGCGCCGCGCTTCGGCGTGACGCCGACCATCACGGACGCTCCCGTGTCCGAGGTCAACGCCGGACTCGCGTCCGGCAACCGGTGCGTCAGCGTCGGTCACAAGACTCCGGTCACGAATGCGACTCTTCTTGCGCTCAGCCAGGTCGGCGTTGCGTACGTCTCCACCCGGAGCGTCGGCTACGACCACATCGATGTCGGATACGCCGAGCGCGTCGGCATTTCCGTCGGGAACGTCGCCTATTCGCCGGACAGCGTGGCCGACTACACGCTGATGCTGATGTTGATGCTCGTGCGGGACGCCAAGTCCGTCCTCCGCCGGGCCGATGAGCACGACTACCGGTTGAACGACGTGCGCGGGAAAGAGCTGCGTGACCTCACCGTCGGGGTGATCGGGACCGGGCGGATCGGGACCGCGGTCGTCGATCGGTTGCGGGGCTTCGGTTCCCGCGTGGTCGCCTACGACAGCCGCCCTCGGGGCGGGATCGACTACGCCGAGCTTGACGAACTGCTGCGGTCGAGCGACATCGTCACGCTCCACACTCCACTCGACGCCGGCACGTACCACCTGCTGGATCGACGGCGGTTCGAGCTGATGAAGGCCGGGGCGTTCGTCGTCAACACCGGGCGCGGGCCCCTTCTCGATACCGAGGCGCTCGTCGCGGCGCTGGAAAACGGCAGGCTGGGCGGGGCCGCGCTCGATGTCCTCGAAGGGGAAGAGGGCGTCTTCTACGCCGACTGCCGGGGTGGGCCCGTCCGGAGCGAACTGCTGGTGCGGCTGCAAAAACTGCCCACTGTGCTGATCACTCCGCACACCGCCTACTACACCGACCACGCGCTCGGCGACACCGTCGAAAACTCCATCGTCAACTGCCTGAACTTCGAAAGCGGGAAGCGGCATGAATAGGCTCAAGGCCGGGATCCTCTTCGGGGGCGTCTCCGAGGAACACCCCGTCTCCGTGAAGTCCGCGCAAGAGGTCGCGCGGCACCTCGACACCGGCAAGTACGAACCGTTCTGGATCGGGATCACGAAGGACGGCGCCTGGAAACTTTGTGACGGCCCGGAAACGGGCTGGGAAACCGGGAGGACGGTCGTCCTGTCGCCGGACCGGAGTGTGCCCGGCCTGCTGGTCCTCGACGACGGGAAGTACGAGACGATCGGCTTGGACGTCGTGCTGCCCGTGCTGCACGGCAAGTTCGGCGAAGACGGCGTGGTGCAGGGTCTGCTGGAGCTTTCCGGGATTCCTTACGCGGGCTGCGACGTCCCGAGTTCCGCGCTGTGCATCGACAAATCGCTCGCTTACGTCGTCGCCGCGAACGCGGGCATCGCCACGCCGAACTTCCGGATCGTGCGGGCGGGCCAGGAAGTCGAGGGACTCACCTATCCCGTCTTCGTGAAGCCGGCTCGTTCGGGCTCGTCGTTCGGCGTCAGCAAGGTGTCCGGCCAAGAAGAGCTGGCCGCCGCGATCGAGACCGCCGCGCGGTACGACTCGAAGGTGCTGATCGAAGAGGCCGTCGCCGGGAGCGAGGTCGGGTGCGCGATCTTGGGCAGCGGCCCGGAGCTGTTCGCCGGCGAGGTCGACCGGGTCGCCCTCACCCACGGCTTCTTCCGGATCCACCAGGAAGAAACCCCCGAAAGCGGCTCCGAGAACTCGACGTTCATCGTGCCCGCCGACATCCCGGCCGAGACCCGCGCACGCGTCCAGGACACGGCGAAAGCCATCTACCGCGCGCTGGGCTGCGGGGGACTGGCCCGGGTCGACATGTTCCTCACCGACGACGGCACGGTGGTCCTCAACGAGGTCAACACCTTGCCCGGGCTGACGTCGTACAGCCGCTACCCGAGGATGATGGCGGCCGCCGGCTTGCCGCTGCCGGACCTGATCGACCGGATCGTGGCCGGGACAGTCCGGTGAACGACGACTTCGCCTTCGTGGACGAGCTGGTGCCCGGCATCCGCTGGGACGCCAAGTACGCCACCTGGGACAACTTCACCGGCAAGCCGGTGGACGGCTACCTCGCCAACCGGATAGTCGGCACGAGGACCTTGTGCGCCGCCCTGGCGGAAGCGCAGGAGAAGGCCGCGTCGCTCGGCTTCGGGCTGCTGCTGTGGGACGGCTACCGCCCGCAACGCGCTGTCGACCACTTCCTGCGCTGGGTGGACGAGCCGGAGGACGGCCGCACGAAGCTCTGGCACTACCCGAACATCGACCGGGCCACGATGTTCGCCAAGGGGTACGTGGCGGCCAAATCGGGGCACAGCCGGGGCAGCACCGTCGACCTGACCCTCTACCACCTCGTCACCGGTGAGCTGGCGGCCATGGGCGGTGGCCACGATCTGATGGACGCGATCTCGCACCACGACGCACGGGGGATTTCGCCCCTCGAAGCGGGGAACCGCCGCCACCTCCGGTCCATCATGGAGGATTGCGGGTTCGCCGCGTACGAGCGCGAATGGTGGCACTACGGCCTGAAGGACGAGCCCTACCCGGACACGTACTTCGACTTCCCCGTCGCGTAGCCGAGTGAGATGGGCAGCCGGACGGTGACGCGGAGGCCGCCCGCCGGACGCGGGGTCAGGCTGAGCGTCCCGTCGTGGGCCTGGGTGATGCTCTTGACGATGGCCAGGCCCAGGCCCACCCCCGCCTGGTCGGTGCGGATGCGCTCGGTACCGCGCTGGAAGGGCTCGGCGAGGGTGGCGACCAGGGGCTGCGGGAGGTGTTCACCGGTGTTCTCGACGGTGAGCACCACGGTCCCGGGTTCGATGCCGGTCGTCACCCACACCGCGCCCTGCTCGGGCAGGTTGTGGACGATCGCGTTGTGCACCAGGTTCGTCGTCAGCTGCAGCAGGAGCGCCGGCGAGCCGAAGGTGGGCGCGGCCTCGCCGGACGTCTCGACGGTGACTCCCCGCTTCTCGGCGAGGAGCAGGAGCGTTTCGGCGGCTTCCTCCGCGACCAGGGACAGGTCGACGCGGTCGCGGCTGAAGGCCCGCTGCTCGGTGCGGCTGAGCAGGAGCAGGGCTTCGGTGAGTTCGATCGCCCGGGTGTTGACGACGCGGAGGCGTTCGTCGAGTTCGCCGGTGGTGCGCTCGGGGTCGTTGCGGGCGACGTCGAGGAGGCTCTGCGTGATCGCCAGCGGGGTGCGCAGTTCGTGGGACGCGTTGGCGGCGAACCGCCGCTGCTCGGTGACGTGCGCCTCGAGCCGCGCGAGCATGGTGTCGAAGGCGTCGGCGAGTTCGCGGAACTCGTCGGTGCGGCCGGGCAGCCGGATGCGGTGGGACAGCGAGCCGGTCGCGGCGACGCGGGTGGCGTCGGTGATGCGGGTCAGCGGGGCGAGCATCCGGCCGGCCAGGACCCACCCGCCCAGGAACCCGAACACCAGCAGGAAGACGATCACGGCGGCCATGAACGGGACGAAGGCGCGGACCAGGACCGCGCGGTTGATCCAGAAGTTGCCCTCGGTGGTGATCCAGCCGTTCGGCAGGAAGTACAGGTAGAAGGCCAGCACGGCCACGAGCAGCAGGATGCCCGCGAGCATGACGAAGCCGGCGTAGCTGAGGGTGAGTTTGAGGCGGGCGCTCAACCCCGGTTCCCTAGGCACGGTCTTCGCCCCCGGTTTCGATGCGGTAGCCGACGCCGGGGACGGTCGCGATGATCCCCGGTTCGCCGAGCCGCTTGCGCAGCACGGAAACCGTGATGCGCACGGCGTTGGTGAACGGGTCCGCGTTCTCGTCCCACGCCCGCTCCAGCAGTTCTTCGGCGCTGATCACCCCGCCTCCGGCCGCGACGAGGACTTCGAGCACGGCGAACTGCTTCCGCGTCAGGGCCACGTACCGGCCGTCGCGGTAGACCTCGCGGCGGAACGGATCCAGGCGCAGGCCGGCGAGTTCGTGCACCGGCGGCCGGTTGTGCGCGCGCCGCCGGTCGAGGGCCCGGAGCCGGAGCACGAGTTCCCGGAGTTCGAACGGCTTCGTGAGGTAGTCGTCGGCGCCGAGGCCGAACCCGGTGGCCTTGTCGTCGAGCCGGTCGGCGGCGGTGAGCATGAGGATCGGCATCCCGCTGCCGGAAGCGACGATGTGCCGGGCGACCTCGTCACCGGACGGGCCGGGGATGTCGCGGTCCAGGACGGCGATGTCGTAGGTGTTGACGCTCAGCAGTTCCAGTGCGGTGTCGCCGTCGCCGGCGGTGTCCGCCGCGATGGCCTCCAGCCGGAGGCCATCGCGGATGGCGTCGGCCAGGTAGGGCTCGTCCTCGACGATCAAGACACGCACCCTCCCGATGCTACGAGCGGGCGCCTATCGGGCGCATATCGGAAACCGCGTACGTGCCGGCAACACCGCGCTGCCTTGACTGAGGGCCATGACCTCCAGTCAACGCACGTCCCTCGGCCGGGGACACGGCGCCGTCCCGGCCGGTCTGCCGGTCTTCGACGACGAATCCCCGGCCGTGGCCAACCTCGAGCCCGAGCTGCTCGACGCCCTGCGCCGGGCCGCGGCGGGTGCCGCGGCCGACGGCGTGGCGTTCGTCGTCAACGGCGGCTGGCGTTCCTGGGCGTACCAGGAGCAGCTCCGGCGTCAGGGGATCGCGAAGCACGGCTCGGAAGCGGCCGCGGCCCGCTGGGTGACGACCCCGGACCGGTCGGCGCACGTGCGGGGACAGGCGGTCGACGTCGGCCCGCCGGCGGCCCGGAAGTGGCTGGCCGAGCACGGCGCCCGGTACGGGCTGTGCCAGGTCTACCGCAACGAACCGTGGCACTACGAACTGCGGCCCGAAGCCGTCGAACACGGCTGCCCGCCGATGTACGCCGATCCGTCGCAGGACCCGCGGATGCGGTGATCACGCGAAGTCCGCCGCGTGGTCACGCGCCCATTCCGCGAGCGTGCGGGCGGGCCGGCCGGTCAGCTGAGATACGGTCGGCCGCACGACGTCGGGCGTCTCGACCGTGTCCGACCAGTGGCGCAGCAGCATCGAGATGATGTCGTCGCCGACGCCGTAGGAGCGCATTTCGGTGCGGAACTCGTCCGGCGTGGTCTCGGTGAAGTGCAGCTCCCGGCCGATGGCCGTGCCGATCGCGGCGAGCTGCTCGATCCTGGTCAGCGCCTGCGGGCCGGTCATCGGGTAGTGCCGGCCGGCGTGGCCCGGCTCGGTCAGCACCACCGCGGCGACGGCGGCGATGTCGGCCTCGTGGATCGGGGCTTGCGCGGACGTCGGGTACGGCCCGCGAACGCCACCGGTGAACCGGATCGGCTGGGCCCAGGGCAGCAGGTTGCCGGCGAAGGTGCCGGGCCGCAGGATCGTCCAGTCCGCCCCGCTGTCGCGGACGGCGTCCTCGATCGCGCTGTGGTGCACCTGGCTGGCCGACCCGTGGTCGCGCTCGTGCTCGAGGGCGGCGGCCAGCGAGGAGAGCAGCACCAGGTGCACATCGGCTGCCTTGATGAAGCCGGCCACCCCCGGGGCCGGGAAGACGAAGGCGCTGTCGACGCCGTCGAACAGGCCCTCCGGCGGCGCGGCGGCCAGGTCACCCGCGACCAGTTCGACCTCCGAGGGCAGGCCGGCCGCTTCGGGGGAGCGGGTCAGCGCTCGCACGTGGTGCCCGCCGGCGAGCAGTTCGCCGACCAGGTGGCGGCCGACGGTGCCGGTGGCGCCGGTGACGAGGACGGTCTTGGTGTGGGTGGTCATGCTGTCGATGGTGCAGGCTATTGCGGCAACATCCTTGCCTTGATCCGGCGCAGTGTGGAGCCATGCCGAACCCGACCGCTCGCCTGCTGGCGTTGCTGACCCTGCTGCAGACCCGCCCGTCGTGGACCGGCGCGGAACTCGTCGAGCTGCTCGAAGTCAGTCCCCGGACCGTGCGCTACGACATCCGGAAGCTGCGTGACCTCGGCTATCCCGTCGAGGCGATTTCCGGGGTCGCCGGCGGCTACCGGCTGAGTGCCGGGACGTCCATGCCGCCGCTGCAGCTCGACGACGACGAAGCCGTGGCCATCGTCATCGCGCTGCGGACGGCCACCGGCAGTGCTTCGCTGGGCGAAGCCGCGGGGACCGCCCTGGTGAAGCTCGAACAGGTCTTGCCGCGGCGGCTGCGGGGGCGGGTCTCGGCCATGCGCCGGTACACGGAGACTGCGCGAGCTTCCGGTGGCGTCGACCCCGACCTGCTGATCTTCCTCGCCGGCGCCTGCCGCGACCACCGCCGGATCCGGTTCGGCTACCGGACGCGGGACGACACGGAGTCCCGGCGCGAGGTGGAGCCGCACCGCGTCGTCCAGGTGGGACGGCGGTGGTACCTCGTCGCCTTCGACCCGGCCCGCGACGGCTGGCGGCAGTTCCGGCTCGACCGGATGACAGTCCAGCGCCCGGAAGGCGCGAGGTTCGTCCCGCGCGAGGCGCCTTCCGTGGCCGACGTGGTGCACGGCATCGACGCCGTCTTCGGCCGCCACCGCGCCGTTGTCCTGGTTCACGCACCGGCCGCTCAGATCACGGCCAGGCTGCCGCCGACCGTGCCCGTCGAGCTGGTGGACGACGAACACTGCCGCGTGCACGCGACGGGCGAGTCACCGGGCGCGCTCGCGCTCAACCTGCTGATGCTGGACGCGGACTTCGAGCTCGAGCAGTCCTCGCCCGGGCTCGACGCCGCCCTCGCCACCCTCCGGCGGCGGCTCGGCTGAGCGGCTACGCCGGGGCGCGGTACCGGTGCAGCAGCATGGTGAAGTTCCGCAGCTTTTCGACCGCGTCTTCGGAGACCGGATCCGGGTGGAAGTGCATCACGCTGTTGCGGATGCGCCGGATCTCGTCGAGGCGGTCGACGAACTTCTGCCGGTCCAGCGGCCAGCCGAGCCGGTCCCAGATCTCCTTGTTCTCCAGGATCCGCTGGTAGTCGCCGAAGCCCAGCTGGTCGAACTCCGCGATCGCCCGGCCGCACAGCGGCTGGACGGTCGGGATGTCCAGCGAGCACCGCAGGATCCAGCGGAGCGTCTGGTCCAGCTCGCCCAGCTGGAAGAACGGGGTGGCCATCTCGCCGTAGCGCCGGGCGACGTCCGCGGTCGTGACGATGCCCTTCACGGCCTTGCTTTCGTCCGTGACGAGGACGAACTCGCGCTGCTGGAGGGTGGGCAGGACGTCGAAGAGGTCGCGGTCGTAGGCGACGACTTCGGCGCGGACGATCGCGTCGGCGACGGCCGCGCCGGGTTTCCGGTGCATCGCCTGGGCGATCGAGCGCCACGTCACGGCGCCGCGGGGGTTGCGCGGGCCGCTCAGCACGGCGAGCTGCGAGTAGTCGTTGAGGAGCATGGTGGTGATCGCTTCTTCGAGCGAACTGCTGGGCCCGACGGACCCGACGCCGTCGAGCGGTGTCAGGTTGCCCACCGTCAGGCGGACGTTCAGGTCGTCGCCGCCCTCGTCGTCTTCGGCGGGCGGCAGGGGGTCGGGTGCCGGCGGGACTTCCGTTTCGTCCCGGGGTGTGGTCAAGGTGACCACGGTGTCGAGCGTGACCGCGCGGAAGCCGGGGGACGTCACCAGCCCGTGGTTGGCCAGGTCCGCTTCGATCTGGCTGATCTGGTCGCCGCGATCGGCCACGCCCCACAGCTTCAGCAGCTCGCGGACGGTGATGCGCTCGGGGTCACCCTGGTCGGCGCGGGTGCGGGCCTGCCGCAAGCGCTCGTGGACGCGCTGCGGCGCTCGGTCTTCGGTCTGCGGGTTCGCGGCCGAGATCGCCTGGTCGAGGAACTCCTGGCGCACCGAATCCAGCAGGCGCTTCTCGTCCACCACCACCCAGGCCCGCCAGCCGTCCACCGCGCGCATCCCGGCGGCCACCATCGCCGCGCGGGAGGGCGACCGGAACTCCTCACCGTCGGGTTCGAGCCGGATCCGGCCGGTGCCGGTGACGGTCGCGTCGAAGGTCGCACCGATGCGCTTGCGCTTGAACCTGAGTTTCGCCCCCGCCTTGAGCAGCCCGGCTTCCAGCAGGTCCGGCACCGTGACGCGGCGGCCGCCGATCAGGTACATCGAACGGCCCTCGGCGGTCACCACTTCCGCAGCCCGGCGAACTTGCGCCGGGCCCCGATGGCCTGCTTGAGCACCCGCTTCGTCAGTTCCTTCTGGCTCAAGCGGTCCACCCGGGTGAGCTGCAGCTCGGCGGCGACGGCGAGCAGGCTCTCCCGATCGAGGTGCTGCGCGTCCAGGTAGGACGCGCCTTCGTCTTCGGTTTCGGTTTCCCGCAGGCGCGAGGCGATGGCGGCCGCGTCGACGTCCGATCTCGCGATGACCGGCGGCGGCGGACTGGCGACCGGCCGCGGCGCAGCGGGGGCGGGTGGCGGCGGCGGTTCGGCCGGGGGTGCGCCGGAGCCGGGGTTGGTGAGCAGCTCGATCAACTCGGCCTTTCTGAGCTTGCCGAACGGGCCCAAGCCGCGCTCCTTGGCCAGCGCCTTCAGCTCGGGAACAGTCAGTTTCGACAGATCCCGGGGCAGCCCGGCCACCGCGAGCCGGGCCGTCCCGCCGAGGATGGCTTCCAGCGTGGCCTCGTCCTGCTGGGCCAGAAATTCGTACACGCGGGCCTGCAACGCCGCCAGCTTCTTCAGTTCGCTCACCGGCGGTCACCGGACAGCGAAAGCGCGCCGAGGACCTCGTCGACGAGCTCGTCGAATTCCCGCACGACGTTGTCCCGGCCGGCGGCGCGCAGCATGGCCGGCACGCCGTTTTCGCCCGCGTCCCCGAAGTGGGAGCTGTTGCGGACGTAGCTCTTCAGCACCGGAACCTGGGAGTTCGCCTGCACTTCCTCGAAGTAGCGGTGCTGGGCGGCCGTCACCTGCTGGGCGTAGATCTGCACCATGGTGAACACCACGCCGAGGAATTCCGGCTCGATCGGCTCGTGGTCCCGGTCGCCGCCCTTGTGGTGGACGAAGTCGTTGAACTGCTGCGTCAGGCCGGTGCAGTTGCCCACCAGGTAGTCCAGCCCCAACGTGGACAGGTAGTCCGCCTTGGCCGGGACGAGGATGTGCTCGCTCGCGACGATCGCCGTCTTGGTGACGAGGCCGAAGTTCGGGGCGCAGTCGATGAGGACCAGGTCGTACTCGGCGAAGAAGCTGTCGGCCAGTGCCTGGCGCAGGCAGCCGTGCAGGTCCAGGAACCGCCGCTTCGATCCGTCGAGGGTGGTCGTCCCGCCGAGCAGCGCGGCGAGTTCGAGGTCGATGTCGATCAGGCCGAGGTGGGAGGAGATCAGGTCGAGCCGGCCGCCGGTGCCGTCGAGGACGGCGTTCACCCGGTCCGGCGACACGACGAGCTGGGGCAGCGGGATGTCCCGGCCGGGCATTTCGGCCCCGTACCACTGCTTGATCGTGCGCTGGTCCGCGAGGCGCTCGTGCCAGTCGTCGATCGAGAAGAACGAGAAGGTGAGGTTGGTCTGCGGATCGAGGTCGAGCAGGAGAACGCGCAGGCCGCGGCTCGCCGCCACCGCCCCGAGGTTGGCGGTCAGCGTCGTCTTGCCCACGCCGCCCTTGTAGTTCATGACCGCCACGACCCGCATGCGCCCTCCCCGGTGCTTTCGTGCCTGGGGCCCGTTTGTATTACGCGCGCGGCCGGACCGGCGCGAATCACCGGCAACTGTCCGGGAACTGTCCACGATCTGCCCACTGTCCCGGGGCTGGGGCTAGCGGGGAACCGCCGTCATCGGGAGACTGTCGGGATAGGCGGCGGAGGTGAACTTCACCCGGACCGGCTTGCCCGCCACCGGTACCAGCCGCCAGCGCGCGGCCACCGTGGCGACCGTGATGACGATTTCGTTCTGGGCGAAGCGGTTTCCGATGCACTGCCGGGTCCCCGCCCCGAACGGCACGAACGCGCCCTTCGGGATCGTCGCCGCCCGGGCCGGTTCCCAGCGGTCCGGGTCGAACCGGTCCGGGTCGGTGAACGACGTGGGGTCGTGGTGGAGCGCGTGCGGGCTGACGATCACTTCGGCGCCCTCCGGCAGGCGGGTGCCGCCGAGGTCGACTTCGGTGAGGGTGCGGCGCATCAGCATCCAGAGCGGGTACTGCCGCAGCACTTCGTCGACCACCTGCCGGACGTAGGTCAGCCGGGGGAGGTCGTCGATGGTGACCGGGCGGCCGCCCAGCACCTCGTCGAGCTCGGTGTGCACCCGCGCCTCGATGTCCGGGCGCCGGCCGAGCTCGTGGAACGTCCAGGCCAGCGCCAGCGCCGTCGTCTCGATGCCGGCGGTGAGCAGGGTGAGCACCTCGTCCCGCGCCTGCTCGTCGGTCATGCCGGCCAGCAGCAACGTCGACAGCAGGTCGCCGCGGTCGGTGCCTTCGCGCCGCCAGTCGCGGATCACCTCGATGACGATCCCCTGCATCCGGGCGATCGCCTCGTCGAACCGGCGGTTGCCGGGCACCGGGAGCTTTTCGACGAACTTGGGCGACAACGCGCGAATCATTCCCTGCTGGATGATCACGTAAATCGAACGGCGGGCTTCGGCGATCGCGGCTTTTCCCAGTTCGGTGGAAAACAGTGCTTCACCGACGATCGTCACCGCGAGGCTCTGCAGGTCGTCGTCGATCTCCCGCACTTCGCCGGCTCGCCACGAGCCGCTCATCTCCGCCGCCGCGCGCCGCATGATCTCCGCGTACGCGGTCAGGCGGTCGCGGTGGAACGCCGGTTGCATCAGCCGGCGCTGCCGCAGATGGAAGTCGCCGTTCGAAAGCACCAAGCCATTTCCGACGAACGGCCGGAACTTGTCGAACATGGCGCCCTTGCGAAACTTCGGCCCCTCGTTGACCAGCACTTCGTGGGCCAATCGCGGGCTCGCGACGAAGTAGACGGGCGCCGGACCGAGATAGAGCTTCACGATCTCGCCGTGCGCGGGCAATGCGTCGGTGAATGCGAAGCGTTGCCGGAGGAGTGCCGGAGTGTGCCCGAGAAAAGGCCACCGGCCCGGTGCGACCGGGACGCCCATGCGTACTCCCCGTTGCGCCATTGTGCGGATTTCCCCAGGAGACGGCTTACGGTAGGCGCGCCCGGGCGAACCGGACAGTGCCCGATCGGGTGGTGTGGGCTCACGCGGATGGCCCAGTAGCCGGACCGCGGGGAATCGCTAAGCTCTTTCCGGTCCGACTGAACTGAGAAGGTGTTGTTCGTGACACGATCACCGGAATGGACCCCACCGGGTATCGAAATCCCCGGGCCGGTCCGCGCTTGCGCTGCTCAGGGGATCTCGCGAACGCGCGCCGGGGTTTTCGCGCTTTCCGCCGGATTCGATATCGTCGAAGCCGGATCGGCCGGCCGATCCGCGACGAACGCCGGAATCGGCCGCAAGATCTGATGCGGGCCTCTCCCATGCCGATGATCGAACCCCAGCCGGACCAGCCCGCCGCACCCGATGCGGACCGCGGGCGGACCCGGCTCGCCCGGAAATGGGCGTACCTGCTCAGCGGCGTGACAGTCGTCTCGCTGAGCCGGGAGGAGCTCGACGTGGAGCTCGGCGGCCTCCTCGGCCTGCTCTGCGATGCGCTGCACCGCGGCGATTCCGCGCACCGAACGCCCCCGGACCTGAGCCCGGCCGAGCGGATCGGCGCGCGGCTGGTCGCCCTCGGCTACGTCGGCGAGCCCGGGCTGCGGTGCACGCTCGAGGTCCTCGGGAAGGGCCTGCCCGCGCTGCCCGAATTCCAGGCGGTGGAGGGCGCCGCCGACCGGGTCGTCGCGGCGCTGGGCGCGCTGTCCTGCGGCTTCCTGCTCGCGCACGAGCGCAGCGTCCTCGACCAGCAGGAGATCATGCACCTGTCGCTGCTCAAAGCGGTGCGGGACGCCCAGTGGAACCTGAAGCAGAGCGAAGCGCGTTTCGACGAAGTCGTGACGTCGTCGGCGAGCGGGATCGCCGTCGTCGCCCTCGACGGCCGGATCGTGCGGGCCAACGCGGCGCTGGCCGAGATGCTCGGGCACCCGGTCGGCGAGCTGGCCGGCTCGGTGCTCTACGACGTCGTCCACCCCGAATCCGTCGAGGTCCTCCGCGACGCGATGATGGCGCTCCTGGACGGCGGCAAGGAGCGGATCCGGCAGTCGGAGCGGTTGCTGCGCCGGGACGGCGACGTCGTCCGCATCTCGCTCACCGCCTCGCTGCTGCGCGACGCCGATGACCGGCCGTCCCACTTCGTCGTCGTGATCGAGGACGGCACCGAGCTGATGCTGCTGCAGGGCGAGCTGAGCCGCCAGGCGCTGCACGACGTCCTCACCGGGCTGCCGAACCGCCAGTACTTCGGCACTCACCTGGAAACGGCGCTGCGGCGCGCCGACCCGGCGTACGGTGTCACGCTGTTCCACGTCGACCTCGACGCGTTCGGCATGGTCTGCAACAGCCTCGGCCGCCGCGTCGGCGAGCAGCTGCTGGTGCACTTCGCGCAGCGGCTCAAGGCGGTGATGGCCCGCGAAAACGCCATGATCGCGCGGTTCCACAGCGACGAGTTCGGCATCCTGGTCGAGAACACCGAGTCGACGCCGGACATCGACACCATCGTGCGCGCGATCAACGACGAGCTCGCCGAGCCGTTCTTCGTCGACGGGCACGGGCTCGCGCTGTCGGCCAGCGCCGGGGTGGTGCACCGGCCGGCGAAGGGCATCGACCCGGTGGAACTGCTGCGCCAGGCGGACCAGACGCTGCGGCGCGCCAAGGACCGGCGCCGCGGCCAGTGGCGGATGTTCGACCGGGAGGCCGACGCCCACGACCGGCGGACGCAGGCGCGGGCCGTCGGCATGGCCGGCGCCTGGGAACACGGCGAGATCGGCGTGCGGTACCGGCCGATGGCGCGGCTGGCGGACGGCGGAGCCGCCGGTGTCGAAGCCCGCCTGCACTGGAACCGGCCGGACGACACGGCGCTTTCGCACGAATGCTGCGTGGAACTCGCCGAGTCGACCGGGCTCATGCTGCCGCTCGGCGACTGGCTGCTGCGCGCCACGGCCCGTCAGGGCGAGTGGTGGCGGCAGCGCGCGGGCTTCGGCCGCTCCATGGTCGTCGGCCTGACCGGGCACCAGGTGTCGGACGACGCGCTCGGCACGCGCGTGACGCGGTTGCTGGCGGACACCGGCCTGCCGCCCGAGCAACTGCTGCTCGGGGTCCCGGCCGGGGCGCTCCCGGTGTCCGGCGTCATGGAGAACGTCGTCGCACTGACCGACCTCGGCGTGCACGTCATGCTCGACGAGTTCGGGCTGGGGCCCGACGACCTGCGGGCGATCGAGGACCTGCCGGTGGACATCGTGCGCGTCGACCGGCGGCTTGCGGAGTGGCAGGCGTGGTCGGACTCGACGTTCCTCGGCGCCCTCGTGCCGCTGGTCCGGCAGGTCGGCGCGACGCTCGTCGTCGACGGGATCCACACCGAAGACCAGGCGAACTGGTGGCGCACGGCCGGCGCGGAGCTGGCGACCGGCGACTACTTCGGGGTGGCCAGGCCGCCGGCCGAGCTCGCCGGGCAGTTCGCCGGCACCTGAGGCTGCCACCGGGTCAGGCCGACGGCGACGAGCACGACCGCCATGCCACCGATCACCCGGAGCGACAGCGGCTCGCCGAGGAAGAGCGCGCCGAGCGCGACCGACACGACGGGCAGCAGGTAGCCGACCGTCGCCGCGGCGGTCGGGCCTTCGTCGGAGAGGATCCGGTAGTTCAGGTAGAAGGTGATCCCGGTCCCGAAGACGCCGAGGATCGTCACGGCGACGACGGCGGTGAGCGTGAGGTGCGGTGCCGTGCCCGCGACCGGCAGCGCGAGGGCGGTCAGCGCGGTGGCGGTCATCAGCTGCGCGGCCGACAGCGCGAGCGGAGCGCCGTCCGGCGGCAGTTTCCTGGCCATGTAAGCGAACGCGATCGCGTAGCTGAGGCCGGCGCCGAGCAGGGCGAGCGCACCCGTGCTCAGCAGCCCCGACTGCTGCCACGGCGCGAAGATCACCACGATGCCGGCGAAGCCGAGGGCCAGCCCGAGCAGCCGCGCGGGGTTGAGCCGCCGTTCGGTGCCGAGCGCGACGCCGATCAGCAGCGACCACAGCGGGGTGGTGGCGTTCATGACGCCGGCGATCCCGGAGTCGACGGTGCGTTCCCCGATGCCGAACAGCGCGAACGGCAGGGCGTTGCAGAAGAACGCCGCGACGATCAGCCGGGTCCACGTCCCGCGATCCCGGGGCAGCCGCTGCCGGGCCGCGAAGGCCATGACCAAGAGCGTCAGCGCGCCGAGGGCGCACCGGACGAGGGTGAGGTGGACGGGGCTCAGGCCGGTCAGGGCCAGCTTGATCCAGAGGAAACCCGAGCCCCACAGCAGGGCCAGCACCACTATGCGCGCCGAGGCGCCCCGTCCACCGTTCATGAGAGCAACGGTGCCGAAAAAGATCTATCAGGACAAGCGAAGAGTTCTGGAGGGATCGTTAAGGCTTTCTACAGTGTCTTGGCGCCAGAGCCGGTCGCCGAACAACGCCAGCGCGGCGGGCAGCAGGACACCGCGGACGATCGTCGCGTCGAGCAGGATCGCGAACGCCATGCCGAGACCGAGCATCTTGTACTCGATCGCGGCGAGGCTGAGGAAGACGCTGAACACCCCGGTCATGATCAGCGCGGCGCTCGTCACCACGCCGGAACTGCTCGCGGTGCCTTCGACGATCGCCTGCCGGGCCGGCACCCCCGGCCGCCGCCGTTCGCGGATCCGGCTGAGGATGAACACGTGGTAGTCGGTGCTCAGGCCGAACAGCAGCACGAAGAGGAACATCGGCAGCCAGCCGAGCACCCCGCCGTAGGGCGTGAAACCCAGTAGGGGCGCCAGAAAGCCGCCCTGGAACACCAGGGTGAGCACGCCGTAGGCGGCGCCGACCGAAAGCAGGTTGAGCAGGATCGACACCACCGGCACCGCGACCGACCGGAACACCACGAGCAGCAGCACGAACGCGAGCAGCAGGATGAACCCGAAGGTGTACGGCGCCCGGGCGAGCACCTGCGTGGTGAAGTCGTGGGCTTCGGCGGTCCGGCCGGCCACCGCGTACCCGACGCCGCCGATCCGCCCGACCGTTTGCGGCAGCAGGGTTTCGCGCAACGCTGTGAGCGTGCGGCTCGCCGCTTCGTCGTTGCCGGTGCCGCCGAGCGGGATCCGGACGACGAGCGCCTGGTCCACCGGGACGACGACAGCCGGTTGCGGTACCGCCGCGGTGAGCTCGCCGATCGCCCGGCGCAGGGCAGGCGTGTCGACCGGGCCGCCGCGGGTGTTCCAGAGGACGACGTGCGCGGGCATGGTGAGGCCGGGAAACGCTTCCTGGACGCGGACGGCCGCGTCGATCACCGGGATGCTGCGTGGCAGGCTCTCGGTCGGGGCCGGGTCCTGCAGCCGCATCCCCAGCGCGGGCAAGGTGAGCAGCACGAGCAAGGCGGTCGCGAGGCCGCTCCACACCGCGGGTCGCCGGGTGACGACGGTCGCCACGGCCGCCCAGAACCGGGAGCGCGTCTTTCGTCGCCCCAGCCACGGGATCCGGCCGCGGTCGAGGCGGGAGCCGAGCAGGGAAAGCGTCGCGGGCAGCACGGTCACCGCCGCCAGCACGGCCAGGCCGACGACGAGGATCGTGCCCGCGGTCAGGCCCCGGAGGTTGTCGAGCCCGGTGAACAGCAGGCCGGTCACGCACAGCACGACGGTCAGTCCCGACACGACGATCACGTGCCCCGACGTCCGCGCCGCGATCCGGATCGACTCGTCGACGCCGTGTTCGCATTCCTCGCGGACCCGGCGCAGGAAGAACAGCGAGTAGTCGACGCCGACCGCCATGCCGATCAGCAGCGTGATCGCGGAAGTCGCGCTGTTGACCGGGATCCAGTTGTCCACAACGGACAGGAAGCCGAAGGTGGCGAACACCGCGGTACCCGCCAGCAGGACCGGGATCGCGGCCGCGACCAGCGAGCCGAACACGACCAGCAGGATCAGCACGGTGATCGGGAGCGAGCGGGCTTCGGACCGCCCGATGTCCTCCTTGATGCTCTGGTCGACCGCGCCGGACACGGTGAGGTCGCCGGCCTGGGCCAGCCGGACGCCCGCGTGCCGGGCGGCGACCGTGTCGACGGCCGCGGTCGCTGTTGCCAGGCGCGTGCGGATTTCCGCTCCGGTGCCGGTGATCCGGAAAGTGACCAGTTCCGACCGGCTGTCGGCGGAGACCTGGGAGCGGATGTCCGCGGCCGCGCCGGACGTGGCCAACGTGGTCACGAGGTCGGCCGTGGCCGCTCGGGACAGGGGCTGGACGAGGACGTTCTCCCAGAAGGGTTCGCGGGTGTGCTGGCGGTCGAGGACGGCTTGGCCGGTTCCGGCGTCGCCGGCGGGGCTGGATCGCGCGTCGGTGCCGGGGGCGAACGTGCCGGCGGCCCAGGCCAGCGCGACGAGCGCCAGCCAGCCGAGGATCGCGGCGGCGCGGTGCCGCAGCGACCAGTTCGTGACGGCTTCGACCACCGGCCCCCGCCGGTGAGCCGGGGTGCCTGCAGGCAGCATGAACTAAGGTCCTCTCGTGAAGGAGTGATCCGATGAGAGCTCGCCCTCGGGCGAGGTGGTTGCTTCTTCCTCCTGGGCCGCCGAGTTGCCGCTCGGCGGTTCAGGGCCTTCATCCGGTCAGTCGACCTCCTTGAGCACGTGTTCGATGGACCGCAAGCGGTCCTGGACGTCCCGCAGCTGCCGTTCGGTTTCTTCCTGCGTCCGGACGGCTTTCTCGGCCAGCGACCGGTATTCGTGCTCCCGCGCCAGCTTCGCCTTGGCGCGCCAGGTCGAGGCCAGCTGCACGATCGCGATCGAGAGCACGACCGTGATCAGGACGAAGACCCCGGTCACGCCGATGATCTCCTGCCACTGGTGCCAGTTCATGTCCGTCCCTCCTCGCCGTCCCCCTGGACGGATTCCGGTGTGGTGAGCGTCGGCACGGCGGCCGCGATCGCTTGTGGCGTCAGGACGGCGGAGAACGGCGTGACCTCGTAGAACCGCAGTGTCTTGCCGTCCTCGCCGACTTCGGAGCTGGCGGAGACCAGGCCCGCGGCTTCCAGCTTGCGCAGGTGGACCTGCAGCAGCGCGCGGCTGATCCGCAGCTCGCGGGCCAGCTTGCTGACGTAGGTGCGTTCGGCGGACAGGGCCGCGATGATCCGCAGCCGGTGCGGGTTGCCGAGGGCGCCCAGCTGCCGCAGGAGCTCGTCGCCGGTCGTCCACATGCAAACAAAAGTTAGCAGGTGGCCGCCGGCGGCGCCATCGGGGTGATCCCGGAGATCACATCGGGTGTTCGAGCCAGACGTTCGGCTCGACGTAGGTCGCGGTGTCGTACGCGGTCGACGCGTACACCGGCGCGATGCCGCCCGGGATGAAGTTCTCGCCGTCCTGGAGCTTCACGCCCGTCCAGTCGTGCCAGTCCGCCAGGGAGGCCGCCAGCGTCACCGCGAACGGGCACACCTTCACCACGCGCGCCCCCCAGCCGCTCGTGGGTGCGCAGCCAGCGGTCGGCCAGGAGGCCGTCGGGACGGCGGCGGGCCGCGTACTCCGGCATCGGGACCGCCGGCTCGGCCTCCTGGCCGATCGGGCGGACCGAGACGATCAGCTTGCGCAGCCCCGTTTCCGCCGCCCGCGCGTTCAGGGCCCCATGCGGCGGCCGCGAGTCGGCGGGCTGGGCGGCTCGGGGGCGCCCCCCGTCTTCCACGCTACCGGCACGCACCGACAGTTTCGGCGCGGCCGGCACGCGCGGTCCGAAGTTGTCCACGACCCTCCGGCGCTAGACCGGGCCGGTCCGGCTCCGGGCGGCTCGGGGGCGCCCCCCGTCTTCCACGCTACCGGCGCGCACCGACAGTTTCGGCGCGGCCCGGCGCGCACAGCCGAACTTGTCCACAGCCGTCCGAGTCAGACCAGGCTTTCGTCGTGCGGCAACCGGGCGACGCTCAGCGCAGGGCTTTCCGGCGGCGGGTCAGCGCGGCCGGGTCGAGGTTCGCCCGGGTACCGGCGTCGTGGCCGTCGAGGTAGCCGCTGCCGCTGAGTCTTCTGGGCGACGCGGCGCGCAGGTCGCCGTACTCGGAGTCGAACGCGTGCTGCACCATCTGCGCGCGATCGCGGACCACCAGCTCCGCCGACCGCTCGCCGGGCACCGCTGTGCGGACGGCTTCCTGCTCGGCCTGGGAAAGCCGTTCGTGGACCGCGCGGGCGAAGCCGTGCAGCCACGTGCGCCGGTACGCGGCCAGGGATTCGCCGGGGAAGAACCCGCCCGGCCGGACTCGGGTCAGCTGCGTGCTCGCCTGCAGCAGGAGGCTGGTGAACAGCAGCTCCACCCGGCCGAGGTCGGAGCGGAACCCGAACACCGTGACGCTCTCGACCTTCTGGCCGAGGCGGTGCAGCAGCGTCCGGCAGCGCAGCGGGTACGCGACCGAGGTGAGCAGGCTCGCCTTCTCGCGGCTGTACGGGTCCGCGATCGGGATCTTCAGCGTGCCGATCTCGTCGGTGCCGGCCCCGGCCGCGGCGAGCATCGCCTGGTCGATGCCGTACCGCGCGACGAGTTCGGCGGCCTTCTGGTTGTACGCCTCGGCTTCCGCCTCGGTGACCGCCGGGTCTTCGGCCTTCGCCAGCAGCTTGCGGATGCGCTCGAGCTGCGGGTCTGACTCGGTCATGGCGAGAGGGTATTCGATCAGGTGTTCGGGCGGGTGGACCGGGTCGGCGTGTCGAGGTACGCGTCGAGCGTGACGGCCAGCGCCGCTTCGGGTGACGGCGCGAAGCTCGCGTCCGCGAGACCGCCCCACAGCCACAGCTGGGCGAGGCCGTGCAGCGCCGCCCACAGCGACGCGGCGACCAGCCGCAGGTCGGCACCGGACCGCGCGACCGGTGTCGGCACCGCCGCCACCAGCACGGCGAAGGTGTCGAACACCGCGCTCGCCGCCGCCGAGAGCGCCGGGTCGTCCGGGTCGACCAGGTCGCGGCGGAACATCAGCTCGAACATCGCCGGGTTGGTGAGCGCGAAGTCGAGGTAGCTGTGGCAGGCCGCGGTGAGCCGCTCCCGCGGGGACGTTTCCGGCAGCGTCTCCCGGCGGGCGAGCAGGTCGGCGTACCCGCGGGTCGCGACGGCGGACAGCAGCTCCGCGCGGCCCGAGAAGTGCCGCAGCGGCGCGCCGTGCGAAACCCCGGCGGCCTTGGCGATCCCGCGCAGCGTGACCGCGCCGACGCCTTCTTCGGCCAGCAGCTCCGACGCCGTCGTGATCAGGCGTTGCCGGGTGCCCACGCCTCGTCCAAGGTCATCGGGAGCAGGTCCGGGCGCTTCGGGAAGAAGCCGTCGCCGGGCTGGCGGCCGATCAGCCGGTTGCGCGTGCGCGTCACCGCGACCGGCAGGACTTCCCGGAGCAGCCAGTGCAGGTCGGCGCGCCGGCTGCCGGTCGCCGCGGTGCCGGGCAGCGGGGCGAGCCACGCGGGGTCGTGGTCGAGGCCGAGCCGGGCGAGGACGTAGGCGGCGAGCCGGCGGTGGCCGTGGGCGGACAGGTGCAGCCGGTCGGCGCCGAAGTAGCGCGAATCGGTGACGGCCTGGTCGGGCCACAGGTCGATGAGCTGGGCGCCGTAGCTGACGGCCGCTTCGCGGATGGCCTCGTTGAGCGCGACGATCCGCGGCCGCATCCGGCCGCCCAGCGGCATCCGCCGGGAGACGTCGCTGAGCGTGAACGTCACGACCACGGGCGAGATCTCGGTGCAGGCGCGGATGGCGGCGTCGACCCGGCGGGCGACGGTCCGGGCGTCCCAGCCGCGGCTCATGACGTCGTTGCCGCCGCCGAAGAGGGCGATCAGGTCGGGTGCCAGCCGGGTGGCCGCCGGGAGCTGCTCGGGCACGATCTGGTCGAGCCGGCGTCCGCGGACGGCGAGGTTGGCGTAGCGGAAGCCGGGCTCGTCCTCGGCCAGGCGGGCGGCGACGAAGTCGGCCCAGCCGCGGTAGTGGCGCTGGTCCGGGTACGGGTCGTCGAGGCCTTCGGCGCAGCTGTCGCCGACGACGACGAATCGGTGGTAACTCATCTCGATCTCCGTAACCCGTGGTTCACCTTGTAGACACTGTCTATCAAACTTCTGTAGACGGTGTCTACTTCGAGTTCACCCGAGCCAGGGGCCTGGTCCTGCGCCGCGGTGACGAGCCTGACATTCCCGTGGGCTGTTTCGTCGTACCGGTGGCAACCATCGACCGAACAGGGGACAACGATGCTCAAGATCGGGATCGTGCTGGCCAGCACCCGCCCGGGCCGCAAGGGGGACCAGGTCGCCCGCTGGGTCCGCGAGCGGGCCGCGAGCCGGGGTGACGCGGAGTTCGCCGTGATCGACCTGCGTGATCACCCGCTGCCCCACCTCGAGGAGCCGCCGGGCTTCTCGGGGCGGTACCAGGACGAGCGCACCCGGGCCTTCGCGGCCGTCGTCGCGGCGTGCGACGGGTTCGTCTTCGTCACGCCGGAGTACAACCACTCCCTGCCCGGGGTGCTCAAGAACGCCATGGACCACATCCACATCGAATGGAACAGCAAGGCCGCCGGGTTCGTCTCGTACGGCGGCGTCGGCGGCGCGCGTTCGGTCGAGCAGTTGCGGCTGGTCTGCGGGGCACTGCAGCTGGCCGACGTGGCGCCGCAGGTGACGCTGCCGTTGGCGACGGAGTTCGAGAACCACACCGTGTTCGCGCCGGGCGATCACCAGCTCGCCGCGCTGGAAACCCTGCTCGACCACGTCGTCGCCTGGAGCACCGCCCTGGCGCCGCTGCGGGGCGGGGAGGCGGAGGCCGCGATCAGGCGCCGGCTCGACGAGGTCGTCGAAGCGCTGCGGGCCAAGGATCTCGAGGCGCTGCGCGGGATCTACGCGCCGGACGTCGTGTCCTTCGACGTCGAACCGCCGCTGCAGCACGCCGGGGTCGAAGCGAAGCTGAAGAACTGGGCGAAGGTGTTCACGATCTTCGAGAAGGTGGACTACGAGCTGCGCGACCTGACGATCACCGTGAGCGCCGGCTTGGCCGTCGGCCACGGCTTCGGCCGGGTCAGCGGCACGCTGCCGACCAGGGAAGCCGTGGCCGGCATGTGGGTCCGGGCCACCTTCGTCTTCCGCCACCGCGGCGACGGCTGGGTGATCGTCCACGACCAGGCGTCCGTGCCGTTCGACATGGCGAGTGGCCGAGGGGTGGCGGACCTCGAACCGTAAAAGGCGCGGAACTGTACGAACGATCGTGCTACCTTCGGGCCCATGAACGTCGAAGGCGTGTTTGTGGGGGAACCGAGCGTCCTGGGCCACCGGCGGGACCGGCCGGTGCTGAGCGCGATCACGAAGGCGCGGGTCGCGGCGCCGGAGCTGACGCTGACCGAGCTGAACCTCGACGGTGACCGGCAGGCCGACCTCACCGTGCACGGCGGGGTCGACAAAGCGGTTTACGTCTACCCCGCCGAGCACTACCCGGCCTGGGCGGCCGAGGGCTTCGAGGCCGAGCCGGGTGGCTTCGGCGAGAACGTCTCGCTGAGCGGCGTCACCGAGGACGACGTCCGGATCGGGGACGTCTGGGCCTGGGGTGACGCGCTGGTCCAGGTCTCGCAGCCGCGGCAGCCGTGCTTCAAGCTGGCCATGAAGACCGGCCGCAAGGACGTCACCCCGCTGATGATCGACAGCGGGCGCTGCGGCTGGTACCTGCGCGTGCTGCGGCCCGGCACGGTGCCGACGTCCGGCGCGATCGAGCCGGTCGAACGCGCGGACGGGCCGACGATCACCGAGGTGTACCTGGTCTCCTTCGCCAACTACGGGCAGCTGCCGGAGGACAAGGTCGAGGCGGCGCTGGACCTCGCCGACCGGGTGCTGGCCACGCCCGCGCTTTCGGCCGCCTACCGCGACGGCGTCCAGTCCACTGTGGACCGCTGGCGGGCGCGGCGTGCCGGGTGACGGCCGCATCGCGCGCGGCGACGCGACCCGGCGCGTGGTGCTGCGCCGGGCCGTGGACGTCGCTTCGGTCGACGGCCTGGCGGGGCTGTCCCTCGGCCGGCTGGCCATCGAGCTGGAGCTGAGCAAGAGCGGGGTGTTCGCGCTGTTCGGCTCGAAGGAGGAGCTGCAGCTCGCGACGATCGAAGCCGCGCTGGACATCTTCCGCTCGCACGTCGTGACACCGGCGCGGGCGGTGGCGCCCGGCCTGCCCCGGCTGCGCGCGGTGTGCGAAAAGTGGCTGGACTACTCGGAAACCCGGGTCTTCCCGGGCGGGTGCTTCTTCTTCAACGTCGGCGCGGAGTTCGACGCGCGCCCGGGCCGGGTGCACGACGCGGTGGCGGCGGCGAACGGCTCGTTCGCCGCCTTCCTCCGGGAAATCGCGGCGGAAGCGGTCGCGCTCGGCCACGTCGACGCGGATGCCGAGGTCCTGGCGTTCGAACTCCACGCGCTGGGCCGCGCGGCCAACGCCGACGCCGTCCTGAACGGGGGAACCCGGCCCTACGAACTGGCCAGGCGGGCCATTCGCGCCCGCCTGGGGGTCGTGAGTGGTAAGGCGGGTTAGAACCCTCCTTACCACTCACGACCTGGCGGTCACTTCCAGTCGACCTGCGGGGAGCGGTAGAAGTCGATGCCCTGCGCCACCCAGCGCGGGGCCTGCTTCGCCAGCCGCGCGCGGTAGGCGCTCCAGTTGTGGGTCGACTTCGGGGACCAGCCGATCTCCGCGATCCCCGGCAGCCGCGGGAACGCCATGTACTCGATGTCGTTGCTGGTCCGGATCGTCTCGGTCCACAGCGGCGCTTCGACGCCCGCGACCTGGCTCTCGCCCACGCCGTTGACCAGCGTCGCCGGATCCCAGTTGTAGCCGTCGCGAACCTCGACCAGCGCGGCCCAGTCCTGGCCGAGCGGTGTCTGCGCGTTGTACTTCATGTCGAGGTACGCGTAGTTCGCCGGCGACATCAGGATCTTGTTGCCGCGCGCCGCGGCCGCCGCGACGTCCGGGTTGTCGCCGCCGAAGTCCCAGTACTGCGGGACCGCCGAAACCGGCGGGACCGACTTGGCGATCTCGTGCCAGCCGGTGACCTTCTTGCCGTACTTGGCGACGATCGGCTGCACCTTCCGCTCGAAGGTCAGGTAGTCGGCGGGCGGCGTCGAGTGCGCCTCGTCGCCGCCGATGTGCAGGTACGGGCCGGGCGTGAGGGCCGCCAGCTCGCGCACGACGTCCTCGACGAACTTGTACGTGATCGGCGAGGAGATGCACAGCGAGCTGTAGCCGACCTCGGTGTCCGTGCGCACCGGCACGGCCTTCCCGTCGCAGTTCAGCTCGGCGTACGTCGACTGCGCCGCGTTCGTGTGGCCCGGCATGTCGATCTCCGGGATCACCGTGATGTGCCGCGAAGCCGCGTACGCGACGATGTCCCGGTACTGCGCCTGCGTGTAGTAGCCGCCCGGGTCGCCGTCGACCGCGGTCCTGCCGCCGACCGTCGCCAGCTTCGGCCAGCTCTTGATCTCGATCCGCCAGCCCTGGTCGTCGGCCAGGTGCAGGTGCAGCGTGTTGACCTTGTACTGGGCGATCTGGTCGACGTACAGCTTCACCTGGTCGGGCCGGAAGAAGTGCCGGGCGACGTCGAGCATCGCGCCGCGCTCGCCGAAGCGCGGGTAGTCGAGGATCGTGCCGCCGGCGACGGTCCACGTCCGGTGCTGCACGCGCTGGGCGTCGATCGCCGACGGCAGCAGCTGCCGCAGCGACTGCACGCCTTCGAAGAGCCCGTCCGCGGTGTTGGCCTTCACCGTGACGCCGTCGCGCGCGACCTTCAGCTCGTAACCCTCGGTGCCGATCCGCGGGTCGTGGCCCAGCTTCAGCGAGAGCGCGGGCAGGCCGGCGGCGTGCGGCACGACCGGCAGCGGGAAGCCGGTGGCCGGGCGCAGCAGGCCGCGCAGGTAGTCCGCGACCTGGCCGGCGCCGCGGTCGGCGGCGATCACGGTCGACGGCGTGAGCCGGAATTCACCGTGAGGATCGGCCTTCGCGGAGACGGGCGCCGGGACGACGTCGGTCACGCTCCGTTCGGGAGCGGCCGCGGCGGCTGCCGCGGAAGCGGGCAGGCCGGCGGCCGTGAGGCTCACGACGGCCGCGGTCAGGACGGCTCTGGACAAGCGCATCGAAGCACCTCCGGTCGGGGACTCCCTCCCCGCAAAGGTACAGACCAGCCGGAGCATTTGGAACAGTTCTTAACGAAGGGCTTCCCGGATCGCTTCCAGGACGCTCGGGTCCTCGATCGTCGAAGGCACCGCCTCGTCGCGGCCGTCGGCGATCGCGCGCATCGTCTTGCGCAGGATCTTCCCCGACCGCGTCTTCGGCAGCGCGTCCACAATGGACACGTCACGGAACGCGGCGACCGGGCCGATGTCCCGCCGGACCAGCGCCACGAGTTCGTCCCGCAGCCGGTCCGCCGGAACGTCCGCGCCCGCCTTGAGCACCACGAACCCCCGCGGCAGCTGGCCCTTGAGCTGGTCGGCCACGCCGATCACGGCGCACTCGGCGACCGCCGGGTGCGAAGCCAGCACGGCCTCCATCGACCCGGTGGACAGCCGGTGCCCGGCGACGTTGATGACGTCGTCGGTCCGGCCCATGACGAACAGGTAGCCGTCTTCGTCGAAGTAGCCGGAGTCGCCGGTCAGGTAATGGCCTTCGTAACGCGAGAGGTAGGCCTCGCGGTACCGCTCGTCGTCGCCCCACAGCGTCGGCAGCGATCCCGGCGGCAGCGGCAGCTTCACGGTGATGGCGCCTTCGCGCCCGGCCGGCAGCTCCTCGCCCGCCTGGTCGAGGATCCGGACGTCCCAGCCGGGGACGGGCTTGGTCGCGGACCCCGCCTTGACGTCCATCGGCTCCAGGCCGCGCGGGTTGGCGGCGATCGGCCAGCCGGTCTCGGTCTGCCACCAGTGGTCGACGACCGGCACGCCGAGCTTCTCGTGCGCCCAGTGGTAGGTCTCCGGGTCGAGCCGCTCGCCGGCCATGAACAGCGTCCGGAACTGCTTCAGCTCGTACTTCTCCAGCTCACGGGCGTCCGGGTCGACCTTCTTGACGGCCCGCAACGCGGTCGGCGCGGTGAACAGCGCCTGGACGCCGTGCTCGGCGATGACCCGCCAGAACGCGCCCGCGTCGGGCGTGCCGACGGGCTTGCCTTCGTACATGACCGTCGTCGCTCCGACGAGAAGCGGCGCGTACACGATGTAGGAGTGCCCGACGACCCAGCCGACGTCGGACGCCGTCCACCAGACGTCACCGGCGTGGGCGTCGTAGACCGCTTCCATCGAGTAGGCGAGCGCGACGGCGTGGCCGCCGGTGTCGCGCACGACGCCCTTCGGCTTCCCGGTGGTCCCGGACGTGTAGAGGATGTACAGCGGATCGGTCGCCGCCACCGGCACCGGGCCGGCCGGGCCGGCGCCGGCCGCCAGCTCCCGCCAGTCGAGGTCGCGCCCGGTCAGCACGGCCGGCGCCTGCTCGCGCTGCAGCACGACGACGTGGTCGGGCTGGTGCTCGGTCATCCCCAGCGCGGCTTCGATGATCGGCTGGTACTCGACCACCCGCGTCGGCTCGATGCCGCAGGACGCCGCCAGGATGACCTTCGGCTTCGCGTCCTCGATCCGCGCGGCCAGCTCCTTCGGCGCGAACCCGCCGAAGACCACCGAGTGCACGGCGCCGATCCGCGCGCAGGCCAGCATCGCGATCGCGGCCTCCGGCACCATCGGCAGGTAGACGATCACCCGGTCACCCTTCGTGACTCCGAGCGAGCTGAGCGCGCCGGCGAAGCGCGCGACGGTGTCCCGCAGCTCCTCGTAGGTGTAGGTGCGTTGCCGTCCGGTCACGGGAGAGTCCCAGATCAGTGCGGCCTGGCCGCCGCGGCCGGCTTCGACGTGCCGGTCCAGCGCGTTGTAGGAGGTGTTCAGCTCGGCGTCCGGGAACCACCGGTGGAAGGGCGGGTTCGTGTCGTCCAGCGCCCGTCGCGGTGGCCTGGTCCAGCTGATCGACTCCGCCGCGGCCAGCCAGAACGCGTCCGGCTCGGCCAGGCTGCGCCGGTAGGCTTCGGAGTACGCGCCCATGCTCCGCTCCTTCGGGTCGGCGGTTCCGCCGATCCCCATCATGGCGCGGGAGCGGTGGCCGCGCCGGATTCGGCCGCGGAAAGACCCGGCAACCTCAGGGAGCCCGGGAGCGTCCTAAGCTGGACCGCGGGGAAACGCCGCGTGACGGCCACGAAGTGAACACGGACAGTGAGGGGAGCCCGGCGGTGAACGGACTCGCGAGCGCGTTGCTCTCGCTAGCCCATTCCTTGTTCGGCCCGGGCTTCTGCCCCGGCGAATGGGTCTGGGCCACGAGTGCGGCCGGCGCGCTCGTCGCGCTGCTTCCGCCGATCGGCGCGGTCGCCGTGTCGATCATCCGGAAGGGCACCGGCAACCGCTACGACGCGACGACGCTGGGCGTCTTCGGGGGGATCGGCCTGGTCAGCGCGCTGGTGCTGCCGTGGCTGCTGTCGAACGGCGTGTCGGGGGTCTACCGGGCGGCGTTCGGCGGCGACAAGACCGGCCTGAGCCGGACGGAACTGGGCACGCTCGGCGGCGACGGCGGCTGCTGGGTGGGCAGCCAGGTGAAGTACCTGGGCGGCGGCCAGAGCGTCTACGACGTGCTGTTCTCGAAGACCGGCAGTGACCTCCCGTTCTTCGTGTACCTGCTGGCCTTCGCCGTGCTGGGCGGCGGCTCGCTGTTCTTCGTCATGCTGCAGGGCCGCACAGCCTTCCGCCGCGGCCCGAAGTGGCCGTCGCGGTTCTTCTGGATCCCGTTCGCCGCGATGCTGGTGTTCAGCGTCGGCATGGAGGCGAACACCGCGCTGCACTTCTTGCTGGGCTTCCTGCCGTTCAGCGTGCTGGGCCTGATCCCGGTCGCGATGGTCGGCCCGCCGCCGTGGTCGGTGATCAACCGGTCGGACCGGTCGGACGAGCCGCCGCCGCGCCGCCAGCAGGAGCCGCCGCCGTCGCAGGTCCAGCCGCGCCCGACCCCGCCGCCACCACCACCGCCCCCGGCCAACCGGCCGTACCCGAAGACGGCACTGGCCTCCGCGCCCGAGCCGCCGTCCCCGCCGCTCGGCGCGCTGGCCGCGGCGCCGGGCCCGATCCCGCCGCCGCCCGGCTCCCGCAACGCCGGTGGCAGCCGCTACCGCCGCGTCAAGCAGCTCGGCGCGGGTGGCTTCGGCACGGTCTGGCAGGCCGTCGACACCCAGCTGAACCGCACGGTCGCGCTGAAGATCGCGCACGCGCCGGACCGCGACACGGCCGAGCGCATGCAGCGCGAGGCCCGCGCGCTGGCCGTGGTCAGCCACCCGAACTGCGTCAAGGTGTACGACCTGGCCGAGGAGCCGGACGGCCTCGCGCTGGTGATGGAGTACCTCGAAGGCCGTCCGCTGGCCGAGCTGGTCGACGGCCAGGGCCCGCTCGACGACGTCGCCGCGGGCCGCCTGTGGGCGACGATGGCGGGTGCCTTGGCGGCGGCACACGAGAAGGGCGTCCTGCACCGCGACATCAAGCCGTCGAACATCGTCCTCGACCGCAGCGGCCTGGCCCACCTGATCGACTTCGGCATCGCCCGCAGCCAGGGCGATTCGAAGATGACGGCCACCGGGATGATGATCGGCACGCCCGACTTCGTCGCCCCGGAGCAGGCCATGGGGGCGACGGCGTCCCCGGCGTCCGACGCGTGGCAGCTGGCGGCGACGATCAGCTACGCGCTGTCCGGCCAGCCACCGCGCGGAACACGGGAGACGCCGATGGCGGCGCTGATGGCGGCGGCCCGGGCCGAGCCGGTGTCGCGGTTGCCGCAGCGCAGCGCGCACGCCCGGTTGCTGGCGGCCTCACTGGACCCGGAGCCGCGGCGGCGTCCGACGCTGAACGCGGTGCGCCGCGAGGTCGAAGGCTGGCTGTCGCGAGCGGGCAAGTCCGCGGACGGCCCGGTGACGCGGGTCGTGCCGCGCCAGCCGGGGAGCCAGCTCCCGCGCCGCTGACCTCTCGTGAGTGGTAAGGCGGGTTAGAACCCGCCTTACCACTCACGAGGCTTGACGGCCGAGAACCGGTTCGCCTCGAACGGCATCTGCGCGCCGCTGCCCTCGACGACCTCCGCGCGGTCGCCGTACTTCGCCCGCAGCAGCTCACTCGACGCGGGGTCGATCTCCAGGACGATCAGCTTCGGGACCGCCTTGAGCAGCACGGTCGTGGTGGCGCCGAAGCCGGGGCCGATCTCGAGGACGTCGTCGCCGAGGTCGTGGCGGGCCAGCCAGGGTGTCAGCCGCTCCTCGACCGTCGCGGCCCACTTCTCCGAGCTGCAGATCTTGCGGTGGATCAGGTTCATCGGCATGCGTCCGACGCTATTTCGGCGCGCGGGTGACCGGTAGCCGATACGCTGCCAACCGATGTCGCGAACCGGTCAAGCCATGCTGCTCGGCGAGGTCGACCTGCCCGCCCGCACCTGGTTCCCGTGGCACGCGCACCCGGCGCACCAGCTGGTCTGGTCGGCCCGCGGGGTCGTCGCGGTCAAGGCGGGCGACGCCGGCTGGGTGCTGCCGCCGACGCGGGCCCTCTGGATGCCCGCCGGCGTCCGGCACCGCACCGGCGCGCTCGGGCGGGCGGCGCTGCGCGGCATCTACGCCGACCCGGCGCGGTCGCCGGTGTCGTGGCCGCAGCCGCGGGTGGTCGTCGTCCGGCCGCTGCTGCGGGAGCTGCTGGAGTACCTGACCGGCGACGGCGTCGCGCCCGCGGCCCGGCTGCGGGCCGAAGCCGTGGCCTTCGACCTGCTGGAGCCCCTGGACGTGGTGCCGATCGTGGTGCCGTCGCCGGCGGACCCGCGCGCGCTCGACGTGGCGGCGGCCGTGCTTGCGAACCCGGCCGACCCGCGGACCCTCGCCGAGTTCGGCCGCGACGTCGGGGCCGCGGAACGGACGCTGGCGCGGATCTTCGTCCGCGAGTGCCGGATGCCGTTCGGGACCTGGCGCACCCAGGCGCGGCTGCGGGCGGCCCTGCCGCTGCTGGCCCAGGCCGTCCCGCTGGAGACGGTGGCCCACCGCGTCGGGTACAGCTCGGCGAGCGCGTTCGTCGCGGCGTTCCGGCGGGCCGTCGGCGTCACGCCCGGGGCGTACTTCGCCGGCTGACTACCGCCAGGACGGCAGCCAGCGCTCGGCCTCCCACTGGCCGTTCGTGATCGCGATGCCGTTCAGGATCGGCCACAGCCAGGCGAAGTTCGCCACCACCAGCCCGACGTACAGCGACACCACCAGCAGGCCCGTGCCGCGTCTCTCGAAGCCGCGCCGGGCGCTGCCGAGGATCTGGCCCAGGCACAACGTCAGCCCCAGCACCAGGAACGCCGCCAGCGGCGTCGCGTAGAAGAAGTACATCTGGCGGTCGATGTTGGTGAACCAGAAGACGTACCCGCCGAGGTAGCCGACCAGCACGGCCGCGTAGCGCCAGTCCGCGCGGAAGATCGAGCGCCACGCCGCCCAGCCGAGCATCGGGATCGCCAGCCACCACATCGCCGGCGTGCCGATCAGCATCGTCGCGCTGATGCAGCGGGCCTCGCCGCAGCCGGTGACCTCGCCGTTGTAGCTGTAGAGCATCGGGCGCAGGCCCATCGGCCACGTCCACGGCTTCGACTCCCACGGGTGCGGGTTGTCCTTGGGCGTGACCAGCGTTTCGTGGAAGTGCAGGACGTTCGCCGTGTAGTCGCCGAGCGAGCGCAGCGCCGGCGGCATCCACGACCAGAAGCCCGGCGCGATGTCCTTGATCTCGGTGTAGTGCCGGTCGGTGGCGGTCTCGCTGGCGAACCAGGCCCAGTACGCGGCGAAGTACATCAGGAACGGGATGACCAGGATCGCCCACAGCGCGGGCAGCACGTCCCGGCGGATCGTGCCCAGCCAAGGCCGTTCGACGCCGGCGGCGCGGCGGGCGGCGACGTCGAAGAACACGGTGAGCAGCCCGAACGCGACGATGTAGTACAGCGCCGACCACTTGACGCCGAAGGTCAGCCCGATCATCAGCCCGGCCGCGAACCGCCACCAGCGGAAGCCCAGCTTGGGTCCCCAGACGGACTCGTTCACCCAGCCCTCGCGGACCGCCGTCGCCAGCCGCTCGCGCACCTGGTCGCGGTCGACGAGCACACAGGCGAACGCCGCGAACACGAACAGCGCGATGAAGATGTCGAGCATGCCCATCCGCGACTGCAGGTGCAGGACGCCGTCGCTGATCACCAGGATGCCGGCGATGCCGCCGAGCAGCGTCGAGCGGGTCAGGCGGCGGGCGACGCGGATGACCAGCAGCACCAGCAGCGTGCCGGCCAGTGCGGGCATGATGCGCCAGCCCCAGCCGTTGTAGCCGAACAGCCATTCGCCGATGGCGATCAGCTGCTTCGCCAGCGGCGGGTGGACGACCAGTTCGTAGCCGTAGTTGTCCTCGTAGCCGCCGTTGCGCAGCACCTGCCACGCCTGCGGCACGTAGTGCTTCTCGTCGAAGACGGGGCTGCCCTTGTCGGTCGGCACGCCGAGGTTCTGCAGCCGGACGATGCCGCCGATCACGGTCAGCACGAGGGTGACGACCCAGCCGCGCAACCGGTCCGTGGGCATGCCTCGGCCGAGCAGGGTCAGCTCGCGGTCGGTGGGCGGCCGGAGCGCCTCGACCGGGTCCGGCCGGACGCTTTCGTCGTCGGGACGGGTCAGCACGGCGGTCACGGGGGCGATCCTACGGGCGGGGCGGGGCGTCCGTCGTCCGGATCCGCTGATCAGCCTAGGCTGGCCGGGTGACTTCGGGCCGCCTCATCCTCGCCGCCACCCCGCTCGGCGACGTCCGCGACGCTTCCCAGCGCCTGGTTTCGGCCCTGGCGGAAGCCGACGTGATCGCGGCCGAGGACACCCGGCGGCTGCGATCGCTGGCGTCGGCGCTGGAGGTGACCCCGCGCGGCCGGGTGGTGAGCTTCTACGAGGACGTGGAGACCGCGCGCCTGCCCAAGCTGCTCGAAGCGCTGCACGCGGGCGAGACGGTGGTCCTGGTGACGGACGCGGGCATGCCCAGCGTGTCCGATCCGGGCTTCCGGCTGGTGGCCGCGTGCGTGGCGGAAGACCTGCCGGTGACGTGCCTGCCGGGCCCGTCCGCGGTGACGACGGCGCTCGCGTTGTCCGGTTTGCCCTGTGACCGGTTCTGCTTCGAGGGGTTCGCGCCGCGCAAGCCGGGCGAGCGGGCCAAGTGGCTGACGTCGTTGCGCGCCGAGCCCCGGACGGCGGTGTTCTTCGAGTCCCCGCACCGGCTGGCCTCCCTCTTGTCCGACGCGGCCGCGGTGCTGGGCCCGGACCGCCCCGCCGCGGTGTGCCGGGAGCTGACGAAGACGTACGAAGAGGTGAAGCGGGGCACGCTCGCGGAGCTGGCTTCGTGGGCTGCGGACGGGGTGCGCGGCGAGATCACGGTGGTGCTCTCGGGGGCCGAGCCGCGGGCGGTGTCGGTGGCGGACCTGGTGGACGAAGTCGCGGCGCGGGTGGCCTCCGGCGAGCGCCTGAAGTCCGCGGCGGCGGAGGTCGCCGAAGCGACCGGGGTGTCCAAAAAGGAGCTTTACGACGCGGTGCTGGCGGCCCGGAAGTCGCAATGACTTCGCCTGGAGAACGCCGTTCTACTCTGCGTCGCACTGTCCGGGAAGTATGTCCTTTTTGTGGGGATGGGCGGCTCCGCGTGGATTAAGCCTTCTGGCCGCTGGCGCGCGAGGCGTTCATCGGAGATCGTTTCGAAGCGCGGTCCGGGGGTGGTCCGGCCGCACAACGAGGGGGTTCTTCGCGTGTCTTCGTCCTGCCCGAGATCCAGATCCGGCGCCGTTCTGCTCGTGCTGGCCGTGGCTTTCGGGATTCTCCCGGCCACGGCCTTTTCGCGTCCCGCGCCCGCCGCGGCCGGCACCGTCGCGCAGGTGCCCGACACCGCGCCGGACGAGGCGACCGCCGGCCGCTACGCCGGACTGGCGCACAAGCGCGTCCAGGCGATGGACCAGACCACCGAGGCCGCCGAAACCTTCGCCAACCCCGACGGCACCTTCACCGCCACCCGCCACCTGCGGCCCGTGCGCGTCAAGCAGGGCGGCGGCTGGGCGGCGCCCGACTCGACGCTCGCGGCGAAGGACGGCGTGCTCGCCCCGAAGGCCGCGACCACCGGGATCACCCTGTCGGCGGGCAAGCCCCGCGCGGTGAAGTCCGCCGGCGCGCAGCCCCTGCTGCGGCTGACGCGCGACGGCACGACGGCCGGGTTCGACTGGGCCGGCGCCCTGCCCGAGCCGGTCGTCACCGGCGCCACCGCCACCTACTCCGAGGTCTTGCCCGGCGTCGACCTGCGGGTCGAGGTCGACGTCGACACCGTGCACGAGGTCGTCGTGGTCAAAACCCCCGAGGCCGCCGCGAAGGTGGAGACCCTCGGCTTCGGGCTGCCGGTGCAGAACGGCACCGTGGTCAAGGACGCCGACGGCAGCCTCCACGTACGGGACGCGAAGGGCGACGAGAAGTTCAGCGCCCCGCCCGCGACCATGTGGGACTCGTCCGGCATCGACCCGGACGGCCGCGACTTCACCCGCGGGCCGGCGCCCGGCGGCCACCGGGCCGCGGTCGGCGTGGACCTCGCCGGGACGAAGCTCACCCTCACCCCGGACCAGAAGCTGCTGGCCGCGCCCGACACCGTCTACCCGGTCTACGTCGACCCGACCTGGCACGACATCTACTGCCAGAACTGCGGCCGCAACCACTACCTCGTCCAATACGCCTGCGGTTCGAACAAGTCGCCCGGCGACGCGGTCTGGGACAGCGACGACAACCTTCGCGCCGGGTACGTGAACGACCCGAAGTCGACCTGCAACGGGTCGCACCTCATCACCGCCCGCTCGTTCGTCGAGATGAACCTGGGCGGGCTCGCCGGGAAGAAGATCTACGGTGCCCAGCTGAACCTCGCCCTCACCAACCCGGGCAGGTGCGAGCGGGACAACGACGTCGTCTGGTCCGGTGGCATCTCCGCGGGGATGGCGTTCAACAGCGGGCCGTCGTGGTGGAGCCCCATCAGGACCGTCGCGGGCTGTCCGGCGAACGCCGGCTTCGACATCACCGACGTCATCGCGAACGCGGTCGGCAGCAACTCGCCGACCTGGACCTTCGGCCTCGTCTCGCGGAACGAGGGCGACGATTGGACCTGGAAGCGCTATTCGACGCAGGTCGGGTTCTCGGTCATCTACAACTCCCCGCCGAACCAGCCGGCCAACCTCGCCGTCTTCAACGGCACCCAGCCCTACCCCTGCGTCCAGGGCGCCTCACGCCCGGTGCTCGGCCCGACCAGCACCGGCTACGTGACCCGGGCCAACGTCTCCGACCCCGACGGCAACGCGCTCGACGCCCGGTTCCGCATCTACAAGGGACTCGTCAGCAGGGGGTCCGGCAACTACACCTGGGACGGCCGGGAGTTCGGCTCGGACAACATCCTGAGCGACGGCAACCAGGCGAACCGGAACGCGGTCACGACCCTGCCCAAGGACGAGATGAACGCCGACGGGTTCTACTCGTGGGACGTCCACGCGTTCGACGGCAAGGACACGTCGTGGGCCGTGCCGTGCGAGGCCGAGGTCGAGCTGACCCCGCCCGCGGTCCCCGGGGTGGCGTCGCAGACCTACCCGTCGGGCGCCTACGGCGGCGGCCCCGGCCGCGCCGGTGACTTCACCTTCACCCCGGCCGGCACCGCGGCCCCGGTCGACCACTACGTCTGGCGGCTGGACAACACGGCCTCGCCGAGCTGCAACGGCACCGAAGCCGGCACGGTGACGCCGAAGGCCCTCAACGGGCCCGGTACGACGGCGATCGCCCCGGGCAGCTCGGGACCGCACGTGCTCAGCGCGTGGTCGTGCAACCGGGCGAAGACCCCGTCGAACCGGGTCGACTACGCGTTCACGGTGAAGGACGCGGCGGCGCCGGTCGCGTCCTGGCAGTTCGAGGGCGACGGCCGTTCGCAGGTCACCGGCCTGCGGTACGCGGGTGCGGGCACCGGCAACTTCGCGGCGGGCAAGCTCGGCCAGGCCGCGGTGCTCAGCGGCCAGTCCGGTGACTACTTCGAGACACCGGCCCGGATCGTCGACACCGCGAAGTCCTTCTCGGTGTCGGCGTGGGTGAACGCGGCCGACCTGAGCAGCCGGCGTGCGTTCCTTTCCCAGGACGGCGACCAGACCAGCGGGTTCGCCCTGCAGTACCTGGAAACCGGCAAGTGGGCGTTCAGCCTGAGCGGCGCGGACGTGGCGAGCCCGGCGGTCACCTCGGCGGTTTCGACGACCGCACCGGCAGCCGGGACGTGGACCCACCTGACCGGTGTCTACGACGCCACCGCACACACCGCCGCGCTCTACGTCGGCGGTGCCCTCCAGCAGACCGTGTCCGCGACGGCGGCGAACGTGACCGGCCCGCTCGTGCTGGGCGGCGCGAAGTCGGGCGGTGCCCGCGCCTACCTGGCCAAGGGATCGATCGACGAAGCGGTCGTGGTCGGCCGGGCCCTCTCCGCGAGCGAGGTCAGCACCCTGTACGGCGCCAACGGCGTCCCCGCGGGCCTGAACGCCGCGCGGGAGTACACATTGGACGGTGACACGAAGGACGCCACCGGCACCGAGAACACCCTCGTGCTGCACAACCTGGCGTACGGCCCGGGGTATTCGGACTCCGCGGGCCAGTCGGCGACCGAGGACGGCATCGGCCACGGGAGCGGCCAGGCGCTGGCCGACCAGGGCCCCGGTTACGCCGCGACGTCAGCGCCGGCCGTCGACAGCTCGCAGAGCTTCTCGGTCTCGGCCTGGGTGAAGCTGAAGGACGCCAACCACTACACGATCCTCGCCCAGCAGGGCGTCCACGGCAACGCCGTCCAGATGAGCAGCTCGCCCGACAACATCGGGATCGGCATGAGCACCACCGACAGCGGCGATCCGAACGCGGCCGGGTGGCGCTGGGCCGCGGTGCCGATCACGCCTCACGTGGGACTGTGGACCCACGTGACCGGGGTCTACGACTCGGTGGCCGCGAAGGAACGGCTCTACCTCAACGGCGTGCTGGCCACCGAGGTGGCGATTCCCGCCGGCACCGTGTGGCGGGGCACCGGGCCGTTCACCGTGGGCAAGGTGGCTGACCAGGACCTGGGGGTCTTCAACGGCTCGATCGACCAGGTCCAGGTCTGGGACCGGGCGCTGCCCGCCGCCGAGATCGCCGGGCTCGCCAACACGGCGGTGCTGCGGGCGAACTACCAGCTCGACGGCACGACGACCGACACCGTGAGCGGCGTGACGGGCACGCCGTCGGGCAACGTCCAGCTGACCACCGACGAGAACGGCGCGAACGTCGCCCGCTTCCCCTTCGCGTGGGGCTCGCAGATCGAAGGGCCGCGGCCGCAGAACTTCCGCAGTGACCGCAGCTTCACCGTCGAGGCGTGGGTCAAGAAGACCTGGACGGACGCGGACGCGGCGAAGGAGAAGCAGCGGGATCCGTCCGATCCCGCCGGCGTCGACAAGCCCGGCCGCACCGCGCTCGGGGCGAACGGCGCCTACTACTCGCCCTACCTCCTGGGCCACCGCGGCGTCCAGGACACGAGCGGCGCCTGGCACCCGCGCTGGAGCTGGGCGATGTGGATGAAGGAGTCCACCCCGTCGACGCCGGTGTCCGTGCTGGTGACGCCGGACGGGGACGCCCAGCCGAACGTCTGGACGCACCTGGCCGGGACGTACGACGCGGTGCTCCACCGGGCTTGCCTGTACGCGACCACGGACGCCTACCGGTACACGACGAAGTGCGTCGGCAACGTCGTGGGCTGGAACGGCGCGAGCGACGTCGAGGACCTGTTCCTCGGCCGTGGCCGCTTCGAGGGCATGGACACCGACTACTGGTACGGCGACCTCCGCGGCATCCGGGTCTACAGCGGTGTGCTCGACGAGCAGCACATCAACGCGGACACCGTGCTCGACCACCCGTAATCCCGCCGGCTTCTCCCCGCGTTCGCAGAATTGGGCAGGTTTGTCATGCGCAGAAGTGCCAGTCGGGCCCGGCGGGTCCGCTTCTCCCGGGTCACCGCGGTGGTGCTCGCCGCCGTCATGCTCGGCTCCGGCGGCACGGCCGTCGCCGCGCCGGTGGGACCGCCCGGCGGCTGGTCGGTCCCGCCGGCGCCGAAGGAGAAGAGCATCCCGGTGCACCCGGTCGTCACGGGGAAGCTGCCCGAGCTCAAGGTCGGCACGGCGCCGGTCGCGGCGCCCGTCTGGCCGGCCGCCGGGGAGTTCGACGTCGACCTGGCGCCGGCCGCGCAGCCGCAGCGCGTCGCGGACTCCCCGCTGCGGCTCGGCCGGGCCGCAGCGGCCGCCAAGCCCGGCAAGGCGCACGTCAAGGTCGCCGACCACCAGGCCGCCGAGGCGCTCGGGCTCGAGGGCGTCGTCCTGTCGGTCACCGGCGCCACCGACGGCCCCGTCCGGGTCGGGCTGGACTACAGCGGGTTCGCCGGCGCTTTCGGCGGTGGCTGGAGCGACCGGCTCCGGCTGTTCGCGCTGCCGGGGTGCGCACTGTCCACACCGGACAAGCCGGAGTGCCGCACGCGCACGCCCATCGCCGGTTCGGCCAACGACGCCAAGGCGAAGCAGGTGAGCGCCGAGGTCGCGCCGAGCGGGCGGACGCAGGTGCTCGCGGCCACGGCCGCCGCGGCCGGTTCGGCCGGCTCGACGACGGCGATGCCGCTCTCGGCGGCCGGTGACTGGTCCGGCGGCGGATCGGGTGGCGACTTCTCCTACAGCTACCCGTTCACCGCGCCCAAGGCCCCGAACGGCGCCGCGCCCAACCTCGCGCTGAGCTACTCCTCGGGCAGCATCGACGGCCTGACCTCGGCGACGAACAACCAGGCTTCCTGGATCGGCGACGGGTGGGACTTCACGCCGGGCGGCTTCATCGAGCGCCACTACAAGGGCTGCAGCGAGGACCTGGGCGGCAACAACGGCCAGACGAAGACCGGCGACCAGTGCTGGGGCCCCGACAACGCGTCGCTCGTGCTCGGTGGCCGGTCGACGCAGCTGATCAAGATCAACGACACGCTGTGGCGGCCCAAGAGCGACGACGGGTCGAAGGTCGAGCTCCTGACCGGCGCGGCGAACGGCGTCTCCCGCGGTCAGCACTGGCGCGTCACCACCGGTGACGGCACCCAGTACTACTTCGGCCTCAACCACCTGCCCGGCTGGGCGAGCGGCAAGCCGGAGACGCAGTCCGCGTGGACGGTCCCGGTGTTCGGCAACAACGACGGCGAAGACTGCTACAAGCCGAACGACTTCGCGCACTCGTGGTGCCAGCAGGCGTGGCGCTGGAACCTCGACTACTCCGTCGACCCGCACGGCAACGTCAGCACCTTCTACTACCAGCCGGAGAAGAACTCCTACGGGCTGAACCTCAACGTCACCTCGGCCGGCACGCCGTACGTGGCGGGCGGCTACCCGCTGCGCGTCGAGTACGGCCTGCGGCTGGTGAACGGCAGCGTCTACGGCAGCGGCCCGACGAACCAGGTCCTCTTCGACACGGCCGAGCGGTGCATCCCGGACGCCTCCTTCGACTGCGCCCCGGCGAAGCTGACCGCCGCGAACGCGTCCCACTGGCCCGACGTCCCGTTCGACCAGATCTGCGCCGACGGCGCGACCTGTGATTACGGCGCGCCGGCCTTCTTCACCCGCAAGCGCCTGACGGCGGTTCGCACCCAGTACTTCACCGGCACCACCCCGCACGACATCGACCAGTGGGACCTCGTCCAGTCCTACCCCGGGTCGGGGGACAACGCCCCGCCCGCGCCGTGGCTGAACTCGGTCACCCACACCGGCAAGGCGGGGGCCACGCCGATCACCCTGCCACCGACCCAGTTCGACCGCTACATCTTCCCCAACCGCGTCGACACGCTCGGCGACAAGTACGCGGCGATCACCCGCAGCCGGCTCAAGGAGATCCGCACCGAGACCGGCAGCCGGATCACCGTGAACTACTCGGCGCAGGACTGCGTCCCGGGCACGAAGATGCCGGCGTCGCCGCAGACGGACAAGTACCGGTGCTACGCCTCCTACTGGAGCCCGCCCGAGGCGAAGGACCCGGTGCTGGACTGGTTCCACAAGTACGTCGTCACCGACGTCACCGAGGACGACGGGCCCGGGGACGCGATCCCGGTCGAGACCCACTACAGCTACCCGGCGGACAGCGCGGCCTGGCACTACGACGACAGCCAGTTCACCCCGGACGACCGCCGCACCTGGAACCAGTGGCGCGGCTACAACGTGGTGACCACGTCCATCGGCGCCCCGGGCGCGACGCAGACCGTGACCGAGTCCCTCTACCTGCGGGGCATGGACGGCGAGGTGGTCACGGACTCCGACGGCGGCACGATCACCGACCAGGACCCGCTGCAGGGCTTCCTGCGCGAGTCGCGGACGAAGCTGGACGACGGCCGGACCGTCGACTCGGCTTCGGTCAACGACCCCTGGCTGCGCGGCCCGACGGCGACCAGCTCCGACGGGCGCCTGAAGGCGTACATGATCGACACCGCTTCGGTGCGCGGCCGCACGCTGCTCTCGGACGGCAGGACCTACCGGCGCACGCAGGTGAAGAAGGCGTTCAACGACAACGGGATGACCACCCAGGTCGAGGATCTCGGCGACACCTCGGTGCCCGAGGACGACACCTGCACCAACACGACCTACCTGGCCAACGACACCGGGATGTTCGACCGGTCGAGCGAGGTCGTGATGTTCGGCGGCACCTGCGCCGGAACCCAGACGGCGGCGAACAGCATCACCGACGTCAAGGTGGCCTACGACCACCAGGCCATCGGGAAGCCGCCGACCCAGGGTGACATCACCGAGCAGGACACCCTCGACACCTGGGACGCCGCCGGCAAGCACTACGTCGCCACCGCGCAGAACGGCTACGACGACCTGGGCCGCGAAACCGAGGCGCGGGACGTCTTCGGCAACCTGACCAAGACCGAGTTCACCGGCAGCCCGGTCACCCAGATCAAGACGACCAACCCGCTCGGCTGGACGTCGACGACCACCCTGGAACCCGCGCGCGGCAACCCGACGACGTCGGCCGACGTCAACAGCGTCCGGACGGACGTCGACTACGACGCGCTCGGCCGGAAGACGGCGGTCTGGAACCCGGGCCGGACGAAGGGCAGCCAGACGGCGAGCGCGACGTTCGAGTACGGGCTGAGCCAGACCGGCCCGATCTTCGTGCGCACGAAGACGTTGCAGGACACGAACTCCTACACCGATTCGTACACGATCTACGACAAGCTCGGCCGGATCCGGCAGACGCAGGTGCCGGCGCAGGGCGGCGGCCGGATCATCGCCGACACCCTGTACGACTCCCGCGGCCTGCAGTTCAAAACGAACGCCCCGTTCTACAACGACGCTTCGGGGCCGAACGAGACCCTCGTCGGTGCCGCCGACGACGTGGTGATGGCGCAGACGGTCACCGAGTACGACCGCCGGGCGCGGCCGACCGCGTCGATCCTGATGTCCAAGGCCGTCGAGCAGTGGCGCACCTCCACCCGGTACGAGGGTGAGCGGACCACGACGATCCCGCCCGCGGGCGGCTCACCGTCCACAGTGGTCACCGACGTGCAGGGGCAGACCGTCCAGCGGCTGCAGTACACCAACGGCTACACCGCGGGCGGGGCGAACCCGGCCGACGTCACGACGTACGCCTACAACGCCGCCGGCGCGATGACGTCGCTCCAGGACTCGTCGGGCAACGTCTGGACGACGAAGTACGACCTGCGCGGCCGCAAGGTCGAGCAGAACGACCCGGACGCCGGGCGCTCGACGTTCACCTACGACCAGGCCGGGCAGCTCAAGACGAGCACGGACGCCCGGAACCAGACGCTGGTCTACACCTACGACACGCTCGGCCGGAAGGTCCGCGAGAACAAGGATTCCGACACCGGTCCCCAGCTGGCGACCTGGACCTACGACACGGTGCTGCACGGGCTCGGCCTGCCGGCTTCGTCGACCCGCTGGGACGGCTCCGACGGCTACACGAACCGCGTCGTCGCCTACGACGGGTTCGGCAGGCCGACCAAGACGGCCGTCGACATCCCCACGAAGGAGGACGCGCTCAAGGGCACTTACGAGTTCTCGACGGCATATACGGCGACGGGCGCCATCGCGAAGACCGTGAGCCCGGCGGCGGGGAACCTGCACCAGGAAAACATCATCCACGAGTACACCGACCTGGGCCTGCCGGCGACGACGTACGCGCTCGACTCGTCGACCGGGGCGCGCACGGACCTGGTCTCGTCGACCGGGTACACGACCCTCAACGAGATGTCGACGCTGCAGCTGGACGGCCTGACGTCGGTGGCGAACGTCGGCGTCACCCAGACCTACGACCAGGTCACCCGGCGTCCGCAGACCACGACGGTCACCCGGGAGACGCAGGTCGGTCCCGAGCTGTCCAAGCGGACCTACACCTACGACCCGGCGGGCAACGTCCGGAAGATCGCCGACACCCCGGCCGGCTCGACGGCCGACGTCCAGTGCTTCGACTACGACTACCTGCAGCGGATGTCGGACGCGTGGACCCCGTCGTCGGGCGACTGCGCGACGGCGAAGTCGGCGTCCGCGCTGGGTGGGGCGGCGCCGTACTGGAACACCTACACCTTCGACAAGACCGGCAACCGCAAGACCCAGGTCGAGCACAAGACGGCCGGCGATGTGACGACGACGTACACGTACCCGGCTTCGGGCGCCTCGGCCGTCCGGCCGCACGCGTTGCAGAAGACGGACACGGCGGGCCCGAACGGCACGGCCACGGCGGGGTACACCTACGACAAGGCCGGCTCGGTGGAGACGCGCAACGTCGGCGGCGACACGCAGACGTTCACCTACGACGCCGAAGGCCGCACGGCGACGGAGGCGGACAAGGGCGGCCAGAGCTCGTACGTCTACGACGCGGACGGCAACCGCCTGATCGCCCACGACCCGACGGGCGCGACCCTGTCGATCGGCGACCTGGAGGTCTTCCAGACGGCGGGCACGCACGCGGCGACGGCGATCCGCTTCTACGCGCACGGCGGCACGCAGGTGGCCGAGCGGGTGGGGACGTCGGGGCTGCGGTGGATGCTGGGCGATCTCCACGGCACGAACGGCCTGTCGATCACGCAGGGGACGCTGCAGCCGAACCAGCGCTACACGGACCCGTTCGGCAACGTGCGCGCGCAGACGTCGACGTGGCCGGACAAGCACGGTTTCGTGGGCGGCTACCAGGACACGACGGGCCTGACGCACCTGGGTGCGCGTGAGTACGACCCGGTGACGGGCCGGTTCACGAAGACGGACCCGGTGCTGACGCCGGACCTGCCGCAGACGTTGAACGCGTACGCGTACGCGAACAACTCGCCGGCGACGGAGTCGGACCCGTCGGGGCTGTCGGCGTGCCACAGCATGGGTTCGGACGGGCTGCTCTGCAACCCGGGCACCCCGCAGGCCGAGGGGTGTTCGTGGAACCCGAGCTGCAACGTGGTGGGCCACCACACGCAGCAGGAGATCGACAAGCGCAGCGGAAAGACCGCCCGCGACCAGTACCTGGCCGCCCACAACGTCAACACGGCGGCCTACCGCGACGCACAGGCGGTGGCGAAGAAGTCCAAGTGGGACGTGTTCGTCGAAGCGGCGGGCGAGCTGATCAAGGGCTTGATCGGCTGGGACGACATCAAGGACTGCGTGACGCAGGGCGCATTCGGTGCGTGCGTCCGGACGGTCATCAACTTCATCCCCTGGGGCAAGATCCTCAAGGCCGGCGAGATCATCGCGGACTTCTGGAAGGGCGCCAAAGCCCTAATCACGTTCGGCAAGGAGGTGGAGAAGGCCGAGAAGGTCATCGTCGACACGGAGAAGGTCCTGGTCGACGCGGATCGCGCGGCCAATGCGGCGAAGGACGCCGAGCAGGCGGTTTCGAAGGTGGCCCACGGCGCCGAGGAGGCGAAGGGCGCCGAGAGCGGCGCTTCGTGCGCGTTGCACAGTTTCGTGGCCGGGACCCGGGTTCTCCTGGCGGATGGTTCGACGAAGCCGATCGAGCAGGTCGCGAACGGCGACGTGGTCGAGACGACGGATCCGTCGACGGGCGCGGTCGAGCAGCACAAGGTGGTGGGAACGCTCGTCCACAGTGACGAGGAGCAGCGCACCGAGGTCACGCTGGACTCCGGTGGGTCCCTGGTGGCGACGGACTGGCACCCCGTCTGGGTGGAAGAGGCCGGTGACTGGGTTGCGATCGGGTCGCTCGAGGTGGGGCAGCACCTACACTCGGCGGATGGTCGGTCGGTCGAGGTCAAGGCGGTTCGCCACTTCGAGCAGGTGGCGCCGGTCTACGACCTCACGGTGGACGACGTCCACGACTACTACGTGGGCGCCGGTGCAGCGTCGGTCCTGGTCCACAACTGCAAGCCCGGCGACGCCTTTCCGGATCGGGAACTGCCCAAGCAGAAACACGGGGAACCGGAGGCGGATCCGAAGGCGGCCGGCTACCCGCACACTCAGCTGGGCCGACGTACCGGACGACGGGACAACTACGCCCAAGCCCGCGAGTTCGACGCCGAAGGCAAACCGGTTCGCGACATCGACTTCACTGACCACAGGCGGCCGGCAAACCATCCCGATCCGCACCAGCACCGGTACACGGACCCGCCATCCGGCGGGACCCGGAGCCGGGGCGATGCCGAGCCCCTGGAATACCCGTGATGCGTGAATCCGTGATGCCCATGCGCAGGCCCGATGGATCATGGGAGGAGTTGAAGCACATTCTGGCGTTGATAGCCGACAACGACCTGGTTTGGAGTTTCCTGGAGTTCGACGGCGTGGGGACTGCGCCACACGGACTGACCATTCCGGAGTTCGAGGCGATGGCGCGGCAGGAGCGTGTCGGATACGTGCTCACGTGGCCTGAGCTGCTCCAGTTCGCTGAGGATGTCCAACAGGTTCACAGTTGCTTCCTCGTGGCGACCGACTCGTCGGCCAAACTGGAGCAGATCGCCGACGAGTTCGACAGCGGTCTCGGTGCGCTCTTCTATCTGCGCGGATTCGACAACAGCCAGTGGGAGATCGGAGTGCAGGAGGATTCGGAGTACGCCGACCTCTTCCGCGGTTTGGTCGCCGAAGGCGACCGAGCCGATCGTTCGTGAAGCGTCGTCACAGACTTCGATGAGTGGGGTTACCCGCCGACTTGAGATCAGGTCAGCAACGCGGTCACCGCGGCATGCGCCTTCTCCGCATCGGGCGCATCCCCGGTGATCACGTCCGTGTACACAAAGGACTCCCCGATCCGCACCAGCAGGTAAGCCAGGTCCGGCACCGGCAACGGCGGCACCAACCGTCCCGCGGCGACCTCGGATGACAGCAGCGACTCCACCTCGGCAGTCGTCCGCCGCTGGCACACGCTCGCCCGGGTCGTCAACAACCGCAAGGCCCGCTCCGGCTCGCGACGCAGGAAGTCCCGGAACGGCGGTGAGTCGTTCGCGAACCGGACATACCCGCTCACGAAGTCCGCAACCCCAGCGGCTCCACGCCCCGCGCAAGACGGCAACAGCCGGGCGATGGAGGCGGCGGACAGCGACCACAGGATCTCCCCGAGCAGCAGGTCGCGGGACCCCACCCGCCGGTGCAGCGTCGCCCGGCTGATCGACAGCGCCTCCGCCAGCTCGCCCATGTCGACCCGCCGGCCGGCCAGGAACCAGTCGCGTGCCAGTTCGAACTCCTGAGACATATGCCAGAATGTCTCATACCAAGACGGAGAGGGACAGCGACATGCGCGCAGTGCAGGTGACCGAGTTCGGCGGGCCCGAGGTGCTCACCCCCGTCGAGCTGCCCGACCCGGTGGCCGGCCCCGGCGAGGTGCTCATCGACGTCGAGCGTATCGGCGTTAATTACGCTGATACTCACCAGGCCGAGAACTCCTACCTCGCGCCGTCCCAGCTGCCGCTCGTGCCGGGGGGCGAGGTTGTCGGAACGAGCGACGGCAAGCGGGTCGTCGCCCTGCTCAACGGCGGTGGCGGGTACGCCGAGAAGGCCGTGGCGCCCCAGGCCACGACCATCCCCGTCCCCGACGGCATCGATGACCTCACCGCGCTGTCCATGCTGGTCCAGGGCACCACCGCCTGGATCCTGCTCCGCAAGAACTCCCACCTCGAACCGGGCGAATCGGTCGTCGTGCACGCCGCGGCCGGCGGTGTCGGGACCGTTGCCGTGCAGCTCGCCAAGGCCTGGGGTGCCGGGCGGGTCATCGCCACCGCCAGCAGCGACGAGAAGCGCGCGCTCGCCCTCGAACTCGGCGCAGACGTCGCCATCGACTCCCGTGCCGAGGACATGACCGCCGCGCTCATCGAGGCGAACGACGGCCGGCGCGTCGACATCGTGCTCGACATGGTCGGCGGGACGACCACCGATCAGAGCATCGCCGCGCTCGCGCCGTTCGGGCGGCTCGCCTTCTACGGCATGGCCGGGCGCGAGAACCCGAAGCCGGTCGAACTGCGCAACGTCCTCGGCCACAGCACCACGATCAGCGGCATGTGGCTGCCGCACGTCTTCCGGCTGCCCGGCAACGTCTTCGGGACCGCCTTGACCGACCTGTTCGGGCTCGTCCGGGAAGGCAAGCTCAAGGCGATCCCGGGCGGCGAGTACGCCCTCTCGGACGCCCGGGGCGCGCACGAGGCCCTGCGCTCCCGCCAGACCGTCGGCAAGCTACTGCTCGACCCCGGCAAGTAGGCGTTCCAGGGGTGCCGCCTTGTGGAGGCACTCCTGCCATTCCGCCTCCGGGTCCGAATCCGCCGTGATCCCGCCGCCGACCCCCAGCGAAATGGTGCCCGCAGCGATCTCGAACGTCCGGATCGCGACGTTCAGCTCCAGCCCGGCCACCGGGGACACCAGCCCGATCGCTCCCGTGTAGACCCCGCGTCCGCACGGCTCCAGCGAGGCGATCAGGTCCAGCGCGCGGATCTTCGGCGCGCCCGTCACCGAGCCGGGTGGGAACGTCGCTGAAAGCAGCGCCGAATCCGGCACCGACGGCCGCAGCACCCCGGTCACCGTCGAGTCCAGGTGCCAGACCCCCGGTGCCGGGCGGACCTGCAGCAGCGACGGCACCGTCACCGACCCCACCTCGCACACCCGGCCGAGGTCGTTGCGCACCAGGTCGGTGATCATCACGTTCTCCGCGACGTCCTTGGCGGACTGTCGCAGCAGGACGGCGTTCCCGTCGTCCTCCGGTCCGCGCCGGGGGAGCGTGCCCTTGATCGGCGTCGAGCGCACCGCGCGCCCGTGGCGCTCGAGGAACAGCTCCGGCGAGAACGAAACCACCGATCCCCACGGCCCCGACAAGTAGGCCGCGCGGCGGGGTGCCAGGGAACGCACCCCGGCGGCGAACAACGCCGCGGAAGACCCCGAGAACCGGCCCGTGAACCGCGCGCAGATGTTGGCCTGGAACAGCTCGCCGGCCTCGATCGCGTGCACGCACGCCTTCACGGCGTCCCGGTGCTCCGACGGCAGCGGCCGCCGCAGCGGCTCCGCCGTCCAGGACAGCGCGGGGACGTCGGCGGCCAGCAGTGACTCCATTGTGGACACCGAGGGACCGCCGCCGTCCAGGGATTCCAGGTAGCAGGTGCCCGAGGCGGACCAGCGCAGCACGTGGTCCGCCCAGCCCCAGGCCGACGCCGGCAGCGCGCCGGTGCGGCCCGAGGGATCCGCCAGGTCGTAGGCCAGGTACCCGAACCACCCGCCGCCGAGCACGCCCGGTGGGGCGTCGACCTCCGGTGCGAAGGGCGGCAGCGCGGCGGGGGAGACCGAAAGCGACGGCGCGATCACGGCCCGGGAAGAAAACCAGTCCCCGGACAGCATCGCGGGTGGCGGCAACCCCCGGGAAGCGGCGTGGTGGGCGAGCACCGAGAAAGCGCGCGACGGCGTCAGGTTCGTCCGGAGCGGCCTGCTCGTCACGCGCATGGCGACATACCACCACACGTCAGAGCAGCAAGTCGCCCAATGTGAACGGGTACACGACGGCGTTCTGCTCCACCGGCGCGGCGATGCCGGGCACGTCCGGGGCGTACGCGTGCTGGTGCACGCCGAGCCGCGAGTGGAACCAGCCCGCCCGCCCCGGGATGCCGTTGTGCCGGACCAGCCACAGCACGACCTCGCTGTCGGCCCAGCGGTCCGGGTGCAGCCGGTGCTGCCAGCAGTCGAAGTCGGCGTAGACGAGCACCCGCTCGATGCGCGCCGCGTGCCGGACGTGCTTGATCCACGCCTTGACGAACCGGTCGTCGACGCTCGGGGCCGCCACCTCCAGCGCCGGCGCGAGCGAGCCCGGGGCGAACGCGCCGAGCCGGCTCGCCGTCCGCACGAAGAAGTCCGCCTGGTCGTGGACCGCGCCGGGCCGGGCGTAGTGCCGCCCGCCCGCGTGCAGCCCGGCCTCCTGGGCGCCGGCCAGGTTGCGCTCCGCGGCCGGGTTGCTCCAGTTGACGTTCTCGCTGATCGTCACCGACACGAACCGGGTCTGCGCGGCGCGCACGGCCTGCCAGTCGGCCACCTGCTCGCGGTGCGACAGCGAAATGCCGAGTTCACTCTCGGGCTCTGTCACGGTTCCGCCCCCGGCACGTCGGTGGAGAGCACACCATACGTCGCCGGAGGCGGACCCGCAGTGAACACCCCACGGTTGATCAGGCCTTTTGATCAGGCCCGGTGATCAGGCCCGTTGATCAGGCATTGTCGCGCTGGAAGGTCCGCGTCCCCCACCACAGGGACAACCCCGCCATCACCAGCACCACGACACTGCCGGTGAACAGGGCGTCCATCGAGAAGTCGCCGGCGAAGCTGTGCCGCTCGACGTCGACGACGTGCCGGAACGGGTTGGCCCGCGAAACCGTGTAGAGCCAGTCCGGTGCCTGCCCGGCGGTGATCGGCAGCAGGATCCCGGAGAGCAGCAGCAGCGGGATGAGGACGGCGTTGAGCAGGGCCGGGAACGTCTCCTCGCTCTTCAGCGTCAAGGCCAGCACGTAGGAGCACGACGCCAGCGACACCGCCAGCAGGAACACGATCACCAGGCTCAGCAGGACACCCCCGACGGGGGCGTCGAGCGGGAACACCAGCGCGGCCAGCACGATGATCAGCACGGCCTGGACCACCGCCTGCAGCGCGCCGGCCAGCACCTTGCCCAGCAGCAGCGCGACCCGGCTGACCGGCGTCACACGGAACCGCTCGACGACGCCGGCGCGGTATTCGGCCAGCAGCCCGAAGCCGACGAACGAGCTGCCGAACAGTGCCAGCTGGGCGATCAGCGCCGGGGTCAGCAGCATCCAGCCGTCCACTTCGGACAGGCCCTGGGCCTGCACGGCCCGGACCATCAGCGGCCCGAACAGGAACAGGTAGAGCAGCGGCTGCATGATCCCGATCAGCACCCAGGTCGGGTTGCGCAGCGCCGCCGTCATTTCGCGGCGGAAGATCAGCCAGGTGTCACGCAGCACGGCCGGCCTCCTCCGCTTCTCGCAGCGAACGCCCGGTCAGGTTCAGGAAAACGTCGTCGAGCGTCGGCCGGTGGACCTGGACCGACAGCATCGCGAGGCCCTTGGCGTCCAGGGCGCGCAGCAGCTCCGGCAGCGCGACGTCGCCGCGCGGCACCCGGAACCGGACCTGCCCGCCGTCGACGGACAGCTCCTGCGCGCCGGTGAGCCGTCCCGCGATCTCCGCGGCATCCGTGGCCCGCCCGGGGTCGACGCCCACCTCGACGCGGTCGCCGTTGACCCGCGCCTTCAGCGCGTCCGGCGTCCCCTCGGCGACGATCCGGCCGTCGTCGATCACGATCAGCCGGTCCGACAGCGCGTCCGCCTCGTCGAGGTAGTGGGTGGTGAGGAAGACGGTGACGCCCTGGTCGGCGCGCAGCCGGCGGATGTGCTCCCACAGGTTGGCGCGGCTCTGCGGGTCGAGGCCGGTCGACGGCTCGTCGAGGAACACCAGGCCCGGCGAGTGGATCAGCCCGAGCGCGATGTCGAGCCGCCGCCGCTGCCCGCCCGACAGCGTCCTGGTCGGCCGCTGCTCCAGCCCGGTCAGGTCGAGTTGCTCGGCGAGGGCGGCGCCGCGCGCGATCGCGTCGGCCTTGCTCATCCGGTAGAGCCGGCCCTGCAGCTCCAGCTCGTCGGCAACCTTGCTCTCCGGCGCGCTGCCGCCGCCCTGGGCGACGTACCCGATGCGCTTGCGCACGCCCAGCGGGTCGGACAGCAGGTCGCGGCCGCCGACGGTCGCGGTGCCCGCGGTCGGCTCGAGCAGCGTGGTCAGCATGCGCAGCGTGGTCGTCTTCCCGGCGCCGTTCGGCCCGAGGAAGCCGACCAGCTCACCCGCTTCGACGTCGAGGTCGACGCCCTTGACCGCGTGGACTTCGCCCCCGGTGCGGCCCTTGCGGCGGAACCGCCGCTCGAGACCGCGTGCGGTGATCATGAGAACCCCTCTCGCAAAGTAGTCAAACTTGACTAGCTGAGGCGCACACTGTGCCCCACGGAGAAGCTCTAGTCAAACTTGATTACTCGGTGACGTCGGCCGGCGGCTGGCCGAAGGCGCGGCCGGGATCGTCGGCCATCACGTATTCACCGGCTTCGAGCCGGGCGATCAGGGTCCGGAGCCAGTCCAGGCTCGCCGCCGAGATCTGCGCCCACAGCCCGAACAGCTCGGTGATGTGCGCGGGCTGCCCCCACTCGGAGCCCTCGTCGATGAGCAGCCCGGCCCGCCGAACCTCGGCTTCGAGGTGGACGAGCCGCTGGCTGAGCATGCCGATCACCCGCTTGCGGGGCAGCGCGGTCATCAGCGAGATCGCGGCGGACAGCTCCGGGTGCCCGACCTCGGGATCGGACAGCGCGGTGCCCAGCAGCAGGTGGAACTCCCGGTCGCCCTCCTCGGTGACCCGGTAGGCGATCCGGTCCGGGCCGCCCTCGCCCGGCTCGACGTCGACCTGCTCCAGCAGGTCTTCGGCGGTCATCTTCTTCAGCGCGTGGTAGATCGACCCGGGCTGGACGTTGGCCCACTTGTCCGCCGACCAGGTCAGCAGCTCACGCCGTACCTGGTAGCCGTGCGCGCGGCCGTACATCCGCACCACCCCGAGCACGAGCAACCGTGTCGCCGACAACCGGGCCTCCCTCTCGACAATGCGCGTGACGCCCTCCGTAGGCTAATAAGGTATGAGCACCCCTGTGTTGACCGCGGTGGCCTGGCCCTACGCCAACGGCCCCCGCCACATCGGCCACGTGTCCGGATTCGGCGTCCCGTCCGACGTCTTCTCCCGCTACCAGCGAATGGCCGGCAACCGGGTGCTCATGGTCTCCGGCACCGACGAACACGGCACCCCGATCACGGTCCAGGCCGACAAGGAGAACTCCACCCCGCAGCTGACGGCGGACAAGTACACCCGCCAGATCGGCACCGACCTGCAGGGCCTCGGCCTCTCCTACGACCTGTTCACCCGGACCACGACCGGCAACCACGCCGAGGTGACGCAGCAGATCTTCCTGGCGCTGCACCGCAACGGCTACGTCGTGCCGAAGACCACGCGCGGGGCGATCAGCCCGTCCACCGGCCGCACGCTGCCCGACCGCTACGTCGAGGGCACCTGCCCGATCTGCGGGTACGACGGCGCGCGCGGCGACCAGTGCGACAACTGCGGCAACCAGCTCGACGCCGCCGAGCTGATCAACCCGAAGTCGCGGATCAACGGCGAGACGCCGAAGTTCGTCGAGACCGAGCACTACTTCCTCGACCTCCCGGCGTTCACCAAGACCCTCGGCGACTGGCTGGGCACCAAGACCGACTGGCGCCCGAACGTCCTCAACTTCACCAAGAACCTGATCGACGACATGCGGCCCCGGCCGATCACCCGCGACCTCGACTGGGGCGTCAAGATCCCCCTCGACGGCTGGCGCGACCAGCCGCTGAAGCGGTTCTACGTCTGGTTCGACGCGGTGATCGGCTACTTCTCGGCCAGCGTCGAGTGGGCGCGGCGCTCCGGTAACCCGGACGCGTGGCAGGAGTGGTGGAACAACGCCGACGCCCGGTCGTACTACTTCATGGGCAAGGACAACATCACCTTCCACGCCCAGATCTGGCCGGCCCTGCTGTTCGGGCACAACGGCGAGGGCGACAGTGTTTTGCCTGGCGGCGGCGTAGGCAAGTACGGGAAGCTGCACCTGCCGGACGAGATCGTCTCCAGTGAGTTCCTCACCATGAGCGGCTCGAAGTTCTCGACCTCGCGCGGGCGCGTGATCTACGTCGAGGACTTCCTGCGCGACTTCGGCCCGGACACGCTGCGGTACTTCATCTCGGTCGCCGGCCCGGAGACCCAGGACACCGACTTCACCTGGGACGAGTTCGTCCGCCGGACCAACTTCGAGCTGGCCAACGAGTGGGGCAACCTGGTCAACCGGTCCATCTCGATGGCGCACAAGAACGTCGGCGCCATCCCGCGCCCGGAGGCCCCGACGGCGGCTGACGAAGAGCTGAAGGCGTTGTCGCGCAAGGCGTTCGACACCGCGGGCGCGCACCTGGCCCGGTCCCGGTTCAAGCTGGCGGCGGCCGAGGCGATGAAGGTCGTCACCGCGGCGAACAAGTACCTCTCCGACCAGGAGCCGTGGAAGCTCAAGGACGACCCCACGCGGCGCGACACGGTGCTGCACACCGCGCTGCAGGTCGTCTCCGACGCCAACACGCTGCTGACGCCGTTCCTGCCGCACTCGGCGCAGAAGGTGCACGAGGCCCTCGGCGGCACCGGCGTCTGGGCGGCCCAGCCGGAGCTCAAGGAGGTCGACGACCTCGACATCGACGGCCGGGTCAACCCGATCCTCACCGGCGACTACGCGAGCGAGCAGGCGAAGTGGGAGTCGAAGCCGATCGAGGTCGGCACGCCCCTGCAGAAGCCGTCGCCGCTGTTCACCAAGCTCGACCCGGCGCTCGGCGAGACCGGTCCGGAGTGGGCGCCGATCATCAAGGAGTAAGAAGTACGCATGGGTGAAGAGAAGCGCGAGCTGCCGCCGGTCCCGGACCGGCTCCCGGTGTCGGTGGTGGACGCGCACACCCATCTCGACGCGTGCGGCGCGGTCACCGCGGCCGATGTCACGGCCATGGTCGACCGCGCCGAGCGCGCCGGCGTCGCCCGCGTCGTCACGGTCGCGGACGACCTCGCCTCGGCCCGCTGGGCCGTCGAGGCGGCGGGCTGGGACAGGCGCGTCTTCGCCGCGGTCGCGATCCACCCGACCCGGACCAAGGAGTTCGGCGAGGCCGAGCGGGCCGAGGTCGAGCGGCTGGCGGCCGGGGACCGCGTGGTCGCCGTCGGCGAGACCGGCCTCGACTACTACTGGGACTACTCGCCGCACGACGCCCAGCAGGAGGCGTTCCGCTGGCACATCGACCTCGCGAAGCGGCTGGGCAAGCCGCTGATGATCCACGACCGCGAGGCCCACGACGACGTGCTGCGCATCTTGGCCGAAGAGGGTGCGCCGGATGCCGTAATTTTCCATTGCTTTTCCGGGGACGCCGAAATGGCGCGCAAGTGCGTCGGCGCGGGTTATGTCCTTTCCTTCGCCGGCACCGTCACGTTCAAGAACGCCAAAGGCCTCCACGAGGCGGCCCGGCTCTGCCCGCCGGGGCAGTACCTCGTCGAGACCGACGCGCCGTTTCTGACCCCCCACCCGTTCCGTGGGCGGCCGAACGAGCCGTTCGGCGCCGCCTACACCGTCCGTCACCTCGCGGCGCTCAGGGGCGAAGCTGTCCACGAAGTCGCCGAATCGGTCCGGACCACTGCCGAGCGCGTCTACCGACTCCCCAGTGTCACAACGGGTTGAACGCATTGCGACAACAGGGTTCCTCCTTCGGCCACTTGATGGAGTGACCCAGATCACGACACTCCGGGGGGTGTTTGCGGAACCCGCCGCGACCCGTTACTGTCCCGTGATCGTGCCGGTCGGACCTGCGTTCAGCAGTTGCCGATCGTCACGCCCAGTCGTAGAGACGGCGCCCCCGACCGTCGTCTCGAGAAAGGGAACGATCCCCGGTGACAGGTAGCAGACAGGCTGGAGCGCGCTCCGCCGTCCTCGAACGCAGTCATTTCGAGGACACGGCATACGGCCAGCTCGACTTCTCCGACGACCCGAACATCACGCAGCAGGACATCCTCGCCGCACTCGGCCCCGATGCCGACGCGATGATGGCCGAGATCGACGTCGACGTCGACGAGCTGATCCGGCTCATCAACGCCGAGACGACGTACCTGCCGCCGATCGTCATCCCGGACGAGATCGAGGCGGACCGGACCGCGTCCCCGCAGGCCAAGCGGGCCGCGCTCGACGAAGGTCTCCGCGAGACCACCAAGATCTGGAAGCGCCGGTTCCTCAAGGGCGCCGTCCTCAGCGTGATGATCAGCGTCGCCGGTGGCGGCGCGGCCGCGCTGGCGATGAACAAGAGCATCACCGTCGACGTCGACGGCCACCAGCAGACCGTCCACTCCTTCGGCGGCACCGTCGGCGAGGTGCTCGAGGACGCGGGCCTGTCCGTCGGTGCGCACGACTCGCTTTCCCCGTCCCCGCAGGCGGAGGTCGGCGACGGCGGTGTCATCAAGCTCGAGCGCGGGCGCCAGCTGAAGATGATCGTCGACGGCGCGGAGCACACCTCCTGGGTCCGCGCGACCCACCTCGGCGACGCGCTGTCCCAGCTCGGCATGGCCGGCATGGACAAGCCCGGCACGTGGATGTCGATGCCGAAGGACGGCGAGCTGCCCCTGCAGGGTGCGACCGTCGAGATCAAGACGCTGAAGAACATCACCCTGTTCGACGGGGCCAACGCGCCGAAGCAGGTGAAGACGACCGCGGTCACGACGAAGGAGTTCCTGGGCGAGTACAAGCTCACCCTGGGCCCGGAGGACCAGGCCGAGGGTGGCCTGGACGTCAAGCTGACCGACGGCGCCGAGGTCCACCTCAGCCGCACCGGCGTCTCGACGGTGACCCAGAAGGAGTCCATCGACCCGCCCGAGCAGAAGGTCGACGACCCGGACCTCGCCAAGGGCAAGACCTCGGTCGAGGACCCCGGCACGCCGGGCGAGAAGATGGTGACCTACAAGGTCACGCAGAAGAACGGCAAAGAGGTCTCTCGCGAGAGCATCTCCGAGAAGGTCATCACCCAGCCGAAGCCGAAGATCATCCACGTCGGCACCAAGCAGGCCCCGGCCCCGGAGATCGGCGACGGTTCCGCGTGGGACCGCATCGCGCAGTGCGAGTCGGGCGGCAACTGGGCCATCAACACCGGCAACGGCTACTACGGCGGCCTCCAGTTCGACAAGCGCACGTGGGACGCCTACGGCGGCGACGAGTACGCCGCGCTGCCGAACCAGGCCTCGCGTGAGCAGCAGATCGCGGTCGCGGAGAAGGTCAAGGCCGGCCGCGGCGGCAGCTACAGCGCCTGGCCGGTCTGCGGCAAGAAGGCCTGACGCGCCACTTCCCGGAACGGCCCCCGTCCACCTCGGACGGGGGCCGTTCCGCGTGTCGTCCGTCCAATCACGCGTGTCGTCCCCTCAATCACGCGTGTCGTCCCTCGGGGTACGCGAGCCGACCCTCCAGGTACGTCAACCGACCGTCCGGGTACGTGCCCCGGCCCTCTGGGTAGGCTCGTCCGGTGGTTGAACTGCTGGGACCTGCCGAGATCCGCGGGCTGGCGGCCGAACTCGACGTGCGGCCGACGAAGAAGCTCGGGCAGAACTTCGTGCACGATCCCAACACCGTCCGCCGGATCGTCGAGCTGGCGGACATCGCCCCCGGCGACGTCGTCCTCGAGGTCGGGCCCGGGCTCGGGTCGCTGACCCTCGGGCTGCTCGCCACCGGCGCCCACGTCGTCGCCGTCGAGATCGATCCCAAGCTCGCCCAGCGGCTGCCCAAGACCGTCGCCGAGCGGGGGCCCGACGCGGCCGGACGGCTCACGGTCATCGGTGCCGACGCCATGCGCATCACCCGCGAGCAGCTGCCCGCGCCGACCGCCCTCGTCGCCAACCTGCCCTACAACGTCGCCGTGCCGGTTGTGCTGCACCTGCTGGCCGAGGTGCCCTCGCTCCGGAAGGGCCTCGTCATGGTGCAGACCGAGGTCGCCGACCGGATGGCCGCCGGCCCCGGCAGCCGGATCTACGGCGTGCCCAGCGTCAAGCTCGCCTGGTACGGCACTGCGCGCAAGGTCGCCGCCGTGCCGCGCTCGGTGTTCTGGCCCGTGCCGAACGTCGATTCCGCGCTCGTCGCCTTCGAACGCGGCGACACGACGGCGTCCGAAGACCGGGACCTGCTCTTCGGCCTGGTGGACGCCGCCTTCTCACAACGCAGGAAGACGCTGCGGGCCGCGCTCGCGGGCTGGGCGGGGTCGGCCGAACGCGCCGGCGAGCTGCTGACGGCCGCCGGGATCGACCCCCGGACCCGCGGCGAGCAGCTCGGCGTGCACGACTTCGCCCGGATCGCCGCCGCGCGTTAGCCGCTCCACAGTGGAAGCGGAAACACGCCCTCGCCGCCCATGATCCCGCGATTCGGACACCGCCACTCGTGTGATCTGGGCCAACAGGCTTGCGTTCGCTCCTCGGGATCGGTTTTACTCAGTACGTCCATCCCGAGCGACTGAGAGACCTGGCTCGCCGAAGTCGCAGCAACCACCCTCCACGGGGCAGGTGCTACCGCCAGGACCGATGGAGGCCGTTTTCGATGAAGAGGGTAGCTCGCCCCCTGCTCCTGACCAGGCGTCGCGTAGTCGACGAAGGCCGCCGCTCCGTGACCGCATGTCGACGCTCCAACTGAGCTTGTCGTAGCCGGTCCACCTCTTCTTCACGCACCGTCCGAACAGGACGGAACTTGCCTGCGGCCGGGTGCCGCCATGCGTGCACCCCGTTTTCTGGAGCCTTCGTGATCACCGTCGAAAACCTGTCCAAAACCTTTGCCACCAACGGAAACTCCGTCGTCGCACTCCGGGACGTGAGCGTCGACGTCCAGGCCGGCTCGCTCTTCGGCGTGGTCGGTCCCGCCGGGTCCGGCAAGTCCGTCCTCGCCCGCTGCATCGCGCTTCAGGAGCGCCCCGACCGCGGCGTCGTCCGCCTCGACGGCCTCAACACCGGCACCCTCGACGGCCGCCGCCTCCGCGAGATCCGCCGCCAGCTCGGGGTCGTTTCGACGAAGCCGGAGCTGATCGCCGAGCGCACCATCGCCGGCAACATCGCTTCCCCGCTCGAGCAGCTCGGCGTCGACGGCCCGCAGCGCCGCAGCCGGGTCGGCTCGCTGCTCGATCTCGTCGGCCTGACCCCGCGCGCCGCGCAGCGTCCGGGCGAACTGTCCGCCGGTCAGCTCCGCCGCGTCGCGGTCGCGAAGGCCCTGGCGGCGGCGCCCGCCGTGCTGCTCGCCGACGACCCGACCGCCGGCGTCGACCCGGAGGAGGCCGGCGCGGTGCTCGCCGTCCTCGACCGGGCGCGCTCCGAGCTGGGCGTCACCGTCGTCGTCACGACGCCGGACGCGGGCGTGGTCCGCCGGGTCTGCGACGACGTCGCGGTGCTGGAAGACGGCACGGTCGTCGAGCGCGGCACGGTCCTCGACCTGATCTCGGACCCGGCCAGCCGCACCGCGCGGGCGCTGCTGCCGGCCATCGAGACCGTCCGCTCGCAGGCGGCCCGCTACGACCGCTCGGCCGACGTCGTGCTGGTCGGGTTCGCCTCGGTCGGCGCGCTGCTGCCCGAAGCCGCGGGCCGCTTCGGCGTCGAGTTCGCCACCATCGGCGGCGGCCTGACCCGCATCGGCGACACCCCGGTCGGCCGCTTCCGCCTCGGCGTCCGCGGCGAGCGGGCCGACGCGGCACTGGCGTGGGTCGCCGAGCGCGGCGGCCACGTGACCTACACCGCTCGCGGCCCGCAGGGTGTCGCGGCTGCTTGATCGTTCTACCCCGGACGCCCCGATGCGCAGGTCGCATCGGGGCGTTTTCGCGGGCACGTAGGCTGGTCGGGTGCTCGCCGTAGTTCCGCCCCCAGTCACCGTCCGGGTCCCGGCCAAGGTGAACCTGCACCTGTCGGTCGACGACCTGCGCGAAGACGGTTACCACGAGCTGGTGACCGTGTTCCAGGCGCTGTCGCTGACCGACGAGGTGACCGTCGCGGTCACCGAAGAGCCCGGCATCGAGGTCTACGGCGAGGGGGAGCGCTCGGTCCCGACCGGTCCCGAGAACCTGGCCTGGCGGGCCGTCGAAGCGCTGGGCGAGCACGTCGGCCGCCCCGGGGAACCGAAGATCCGGGTGGTGCTGCGCAAGGGCATCCCGGTGGCCGGCGGGATGGCGGGCGGCAGCGCCGACGCGGCGGCGACGCTCGTGGGGCTGGCGAGCCTCTGGAACCTCGACGTCACCCGCGACGAGCTGGCCGAAATCGCCGCCGGGCTGGGCAGCGACGTCCCGTTCGCGCTCTACGGCGGCACCGCGCTGGGCACCGGGCGCGGTGAGCAGCTGGTCCCGGTGCTGTCGCGGCACACGTTCCACTGGGTGCTGGCCTTCGACGCCGAAGGGCTGTCGACGCCGAAGGTGTTCGGCGAGCTGGACCGCCTGCGCGCGGCGGGCAACCCGCCCCGGATCGGCTCGCACACGCCGGTCGTCGAGGCGCTGGCCTCCGGCGACCCGCGCCAGCTGGCCTTGCTACTGGGCAACGACCTCCAGGCGGCGGCGGTCTCGCTGCGCCCCGGCCTGCGCCGCACGCTCCGGGCGGGGGTCAACGCGGGCGCGCTCGCGGGCACGGTGTCCGGCTCCGGCCCGACGTGCGCGTTCCTCTGCGAAGACGCGCAGTCGGCGGTGGAGGTCGCGGCCGAGCTGTCGGGCGCGGGGGTGTGCCGGACGGTCCGCGTGGCCCACGGCCCGGTCCCCGGCGCCCGCGTCGTCGGCGGCGACGACGCGCCACGCCCGGCGCCGCCGCGGGTGCACGCGTGAAGCACGCCGAGTTCGCGTTCCCCGGCCCGCTGCGCGACAAGCTGGTCGCCGAGTCCCGGTTCGTCATCGTGCCGGCACCTCCCAACGAAAGGATCGGCTGAACGGATGGCCAACCTGGTCAATCTCGAGTCGGTGAGCAAGTCCTACGGGGTGAAGCCACTGCTGGACGGCGTCTCCCTCGGTGTCGCGGCCGGGCAGCGCATCGGCGTCGTCGGCCTCAACGGCGGCGGCAAGACCACCCTGCTGGAAGTCCTTTCCGGACTCGCCGAGCCCGATTCCGGGCGGGTGAGCCATGTCGGCGGCCTGCGGATGGCCGTCGTCACCCAGCGGACGGAGCTGCCGGACGGCAGCAGCGTCGGCGAGGTCGTGCTCGAACGCTACGGTGCCGAGCACGAATGGGCGGCCGACGCGCGCGTCCGGTCCATTGTGGACGGGTTGGGCATCACCGCGATCGGGCTCGACACGCCGACCGCGAACCTCTCCGGTGGCGAGCGGCGCCGGGTTTCGCTGGCGGCCGCGCTGACCGGTGAGCTCAACCTCGTCGTGCTCGACGAACCGACCAACCACTTGGACGTCGAAGGTGTCCAGTGGCTCGCCGACCACTTGCTCACGCGCCGGATCGCGGTCGTGGTCGTCACCCACGACCGGTGGTTCCTCGACACCGTCGCCACCCTGACGTGGGAGGTCGCGAACGGCCGCGTCGAGCAGTACGAAGGCGGCTACGCCGACTGGATCTTCGCGCGCGCCGAGCGCGCCCGGCTGGCCGCGACGGCCGAGGAGAAGCGGCAGAACCTGGCCCGCAAGGAGCTGGCGTGGCTGCGCCGCGGCCCGCAGGCCCGCTCGTCGAAGCCGCGTTACCGCATCGAGGCGGCCGAAGCGCTGATCGCCGACGTGCCGCCGCCGCGTGACTCCGTCGAACTGCAGGCGTTCGCGAAGCGGCGGCTCGGGAAGACCGTGCTGGAGCTGGAAGACACGACGTACCAGGTCGGCGAGCGGACGCTGCTCGACCACGTCACCTGGCGGATCGGCCCAGGTGACCGGATCGGCTTGGTCGGCGTGAACGGCTCGGGCAAGACGTCGCTGCTCAAGCTGCTCGGCGGCGACATCGAGGGCTCGACCGGCCGCCGCGTCGAGGGCAAGACGGTCGCGCTCGCGCACCTGCGCCAGGAGCTCGACGACCTGCCCGGCGACCTGCGCGTGCTGCAGGCGATCGAGCAGGTGGCCGGGCGCGTGGTGTTCGGCAAGCAGGAGATGACGGCGTCGCAGCTGGGCGAGAAGCTCGGCTTCCCGGCGGCCCGCCAGTGGACCCCGGTCGCGGACCTCTCCGGTGGCGAGCGGCGCCGGCTCCAGCTGTGCCGGCTGCTGATGGCCGAGCCGAACGTGCTGCTGCTCGACGAGCCGACGAACGACCTGGACATCGACACGCTGCAGCAGCTGGAGGACCTCCTCGACGGCTGGCCGGGCACGATGGTCGTGGTCTCCCACGACCGCTACCTGGTGGAGCGGGTGTGCGACACGATCGTCGCGTTGTTCGGCGACGGCCGGATCACCCACCTCCCGAACGGCATCGACGAGTACCTGAACCGCCGCGCCCTCGCCAAGGAACCGGCGGCCGCGACGGCTCCGACGGCGGCGAAGGCCGAGGCGAAGAAGTCGGCGGCGGACCTGCGCGCGGCCCAGAAGGAACTCGGCCGGCTGGAGCGCAAGCTCGACCAGCTGCACGCCAAGGAGGAGAAGCTCCACGCCTCACTGCTGGAGGCGGCGACGGATCCGGCGAAGCTGATGGAGCTGAACGCGACGCTGAAGGGCGTCCAGGGCGAGATCGAGGACGTCGAGGCGCGCTGGCTGGAGACGTCCGAGCTGCTGGAGTGACCCGGTTTCCGCTTTGCGCGGCGGGCGTTGACTCCGAGACAGTAATGTTCCAGCCATGAGCAGGTTCGTGGACACGCTCGTCGCCACCGCGACGAAGCGGGGGCAGCAGCGCGGCATGGTCACCGGGGAGCCGAAGGAGCCGGTCCGGCGGACCTGGGCCGAGGTGCACGCCGAAGCCCGGCGGATCGCCGGTGGCCTCGTGGCCGGCGGGTTCGAGCGCGGGGGTGCGGTGGCCGTGCTGGCCGCCGCGCCGGTGCTGATCGCGCCCACCGTGCAGGCCGTCTGGCTGGCCGGTGGCAGCGTCACCATGCTGCACCAGCCGACCCCGCGCACCGATCTCGCCGAATGGGCCGAGGACACCGTGCGGGTGCTCGGCATGATCGGCTCCGACCTCGTGCTGCTGGGCGAGCCGTTCGACCAGCTGGCGCCCGTCCTGGAGCAGAAGGGCATCGGGTTCAAGCTCGTCACCGAGCTGGCCGCCGCCGAGCCGCTGCCGGACGTCGTCGTCACCGACGAGGGCGACACCGCGCTGCTGCAGCTCACCAGCGGCTCGACCGCCGACCCGAAGGCCGTGCGGATCACCTACGGGAACCTGTACTCGAACGTCAAGGCCATGGTCGAGCGCGCGGAGTTCGACTTCGACGTCGACGTGATGGTGTCCTGGCTGCCGACGTTCCACGACATGGGGATGGTCGGCTTCCTGACCGTGCCGATGACCTTCGGCGTCGAGCTGGTCAAGATCACGCCGGTGGAGTTCCTCTCCGGGCCGCTGATCTGGCCGGAGCTCATCACGAAGTACCAGGGCACCACGACGGCGGCCCCGAACTTCGCCTACGCCATCGTCGGGCGCCGGATGGCCCGCGTCGACGAGGACGACGCCTACGACCTCTCGACGCTGCGCATCGCGCTGAACGGCGCCGAGCCCATCGACGAGACCGCCGTGCAGACCTTCGTGGACGCCGGAGCCCGGTTCAAGATGCCGGCGGAGTGCGTCTTCCCGGCCTACGGCATGGCCGAAGCGACGCTCGCCGTGTCGTTCGCGCCGCTGTTCACGGGCCTCACCCTCGACGTCGTCGAGGCCGACGCGCTGGAGGCGGACAACCGCGCGGTGCCCGTCCCCGAAGGCGACCCGCGGCGCGGCACCGACGGCGTCCGGTCGTTCGCGCTGCTCGGCCGGCCCCTCGACGGGCTGGAAGCGGAGATCGTCGACGACGCGGGTGCGCGGCTGGGCGAGCGTCAGGTCGGCGAGATCCGGCTGCGCGGCGAGGCCGTGACACCCGGCTACCTGACCATGGACGGCCCGCTCGCGACGCAGGACGACGACGGGTGGCTGAACACCGGCGACCTCGGCTACCTGGTGGACGGCCAGATCGTCATCTGCGGCCGCCGCAAGGACGTCATCATCATGGGCGGCCGCAACCTGTACCCGACGGACATCGAGCGCGCGGCGACCTCGGTCGAGGGCGTGCGCGCGGGCAACGCGGTGGCCGTCCGGCTGGACGCGGGCAGCCGCCGCGAGCGGTTCGCGGTGGTCGTCGAGTCGAAGCTGGCGGGTGACGCCGAAGCCGAGAAGGACCTGATGAAGCAGGTGTCGGCCCGGGTCCGTGACGCGGTGGACATGCGGCCGTACGCGGTGGTGGTGCTCCCGGCGGGCAGCCTCCCGAAGACCCCGTCGGGCAAGGTCAAGCGCGCGGCGACGGCGCAGCAGTACGCGGACCGGATCAAGAAGAACGCCGACGCCTGACCAGAACGCCCCGATGTGGCCGTGGTTGCGTTGGCCGCATCGGGGCGCTGGGGAAGGGCCGAAACTGTCGGTGGCCTCCGGTAGCGTGGAGAACGGGGGGCGCCCCCGCGGGCGGGTGGGGTCAGCGTTGCTGGACGCGCACCGCCCGCAGGGTCGGCGGGGCGGCGCGCTCGGTGGTGGCTTCCGGCGCCGTGCGGGCGCCGGGAAGGTCCGGGGCCTGGCCGGTGCGGGCGGCGAGCTGGTCCTCCACCGCGTCGAGGAACTCGTCGACCTCGCGCTCGTCGTAGCCGCGCTTGCCGATCAGCGGCTTCACGAACATCACGTGGTGCACTTCGGCGGCGGTCAGGTCGTCCTCGTCGGCGAGCGTCTTGGCGATCCGCCGGACGAACGCGTCCACGTCGTGCTTCGCGTAACCACGGCGGCCGATCGGGGCGTTGGCGAAGGTGACCTCGGCGAGGTCTTCGGCGGTGAACGACATGGAACTCTCCGATTCCGGGGTTGGGCGGGTGCGAACTCCCGTACACCGTCCTAACCCCTGAACAGGCTGCCCGAAAGGGGCTGCCCCCAACCTCACCCCGACGGGCGGCCTCGCGCCCGCCTTCGGGTGAGCCGGCGCTACGCAGCGCTGTGTGGCCGGGTTCACACCGTGACATCCGGGGCTCCGCCACCCGGAACCCCCGAAGAACCGCTGTGACACCCGGGGCCTCCGCAACCCGAGTAAGCACCGCGTCAGCGGCCGAACCACTTCCGGGGGCCCTGCGGCCGCTGCTGCTCCTCGACTTCCGCCGGCCGCGGGTTGCGCAGCTCCACCAGGGCCGCCTCGGCCTCGTCGAGGAACAGGTCGACCTGGGCCTGGTCGTAGCTGCGCATGCCGACCGGCATGATCGTGAACTCGACGTAGTGGATGTCGTCCGGCGTCAGGATGTTCCGCCCGGCCAGTGCCTCGGCGATGAGGTCGAGGAAGGCGTCCACCTCGTCCTCGTTGTAGCCGCGGCGGCCGAACCGGGGTTTGCCGAAGGCGATCGACCGGGCTTCGTCCGGAGTCATGGCTTCACCTCGCCACCCATGTCAGCCCGCGTGGAAGGAGTTCTGCGCGGCCGCGAGGCCGGTGCCGATCAGCGCTTCGGTCGCGTCCGCGCACCGGTCCACCTCCAACGGGAGTTCTTTGCGCTCGACCGTCGAAAAGTCCTTCAGCACGAAGTCCGCCGGGTCCTGGCGGCCGGGCGGGCGGCCGATGCCGAACCGCACCCGGTAGTAGTCGCGGGTGCCCAGGGACTTCGAGATCGAGCGGAGTCCGTTGTGGCCGTTGTCGCCGCCGCCGAGCTTCAGCTTCAGCGCGCCGAAGTCGACGTCGAGCTCGTCGTGCACCACGACGATGCCGGACGGCTCGACCTTGTAGAACCGCGCCGCGCCGGCCACCGGCCCGCCGGAGAGGTTCATGTACGAGCGCGGCTTCACCAGCACCACGCGGCGGCCGGCCAGCCGGCCCTCGAGCACTTCGCCGCCGGTCTTGTGGGTCTTGAACTTGCCGCCGACGCGGGCGGCCAGCTCGTCCAGCACCATGAACCCGACGTTGTGCCGGTTTCCGGCGTACTGGGGCCCGGGATTGCCGAGGCCGGCGAGCAGGATCAGCTCGCCGGCCCCAGGCAGGTCTTCGGTCATGCTGCGATGCTATTCGGCCGCTTCGGCCGACTCTTCGCCCGCCGCCTCGTCCTCGTCGCCGCCCTCTTCACGCTGCGGCTCGTTGACGGCCACGACCAGCGATTCCGGGTCGGTGATCAGGGTGGCGCCCTGGGGCAGCTCGACCTGGCCGGCCAGCACCTGGGAACCGATCTCGAGGCCCTCGATCGAGACCTCGAACTGCTCCGGGATGTGCAGCGCCTCGACCTCGACCTGCAGGGTGTCGACGTCCTGGTTGACCAGGCCGCCCGGGCCGGGGTTGCCGGTCACGACGACGGGGACGTCGACGACGATCTTCTCGCCGCGCTTCACGACCAGCAGGTCGACGTGCTCGATGTAGTTCTTCAGCGGGTGGACCACGATGGTCTTGGTCAGCGCCAGCTCGACCGAGCCCTCCAGGTCCAGCGTGATGACGGCGTTCGAGCCGTTCTCGCGGACGACGCGGGCGAATTCGATCGCCGGCAGCGCGAAGTGCCGCGGGTCCGACCCATGGCCGTAGAGGACGGCGGGGATCTTGCCGGCGCGACGCGTGCGGCGCGCGGCGCCCTTGCCGAACTCGGTGCGCGGCTCGACGGACAGACGTACCTCGGACACGGTGTGGCACTCCTTCAAATCAAGACAGCATGCTGCGGCGGGGGAAGCCGATGTGTTCTGTTCAAGGAAGTTTCGGCGGCGAGTTTCCGGGCGTGCACGACGACGGGGGCTACTCGAGCCGCCGCGTCGATCACGCCGGGCACCCCAGAAGGGCCCCGCCTCGCCGAGACAACCTCAAGAGTGTAAACCAACCTCATCACGGTGGGTTGCGGCGGGTGCCCGGCCCAGGCTAGAACCCTCCTGGAACCCCGGTACGTGACGACACAAATCCGGTGGCGGGACGACGCCGGCCGAGGTGTGCTCGGTAGCGGGAGAGCAGGGGGCGGCAAATGCGGGCTCGAGGGAGCAGGGTGGCGGCGGTGCTGCTGCTGGGTGGGCTGCTGGCGGGCTGTCAGGTGGCGGTCGCCGGCACCGCCGGTGTCTCCGCGGCCGACCAGGCGACGGCGGATCGGCGCGCCGAGCAGCGCGACGCCGTCGACGCGGCCCTCACGGCGCTGGGCCAGGCGCCCGCGCTCGCGCTGAAGTCCACGGTGCAGGGTGCCGAGCAGCAGTTCCGGATCACCCGCGGCGGTTACGCCGTCGGCGGGCTGCCGCTGGACGGCCGCTTCATCCAGGTGACGGCCGCCGCGGCCCAGTTCTACCTGCAGGCCGACGCCGACTACTGGAAGGCGCACGCCATCGACGAGAGCACGCAGTTCGGCACGAGCTGGGTGCGCTCGCTCGGCTCCGAACTGCCCTTCGACCCGGCGGCCCGGTTCACCCCGCCGGCGCTCGCCTCGGGGCTGCGCAAGGCACTGGCCGGGCTTGACCGGCAGGGTGAGCCGGTCAAGGCGAAGCTGCCGGACGGCACCGAGGTCTACCAGCTCGGCGCCGCGCCCAGCGTCCTGCGCGTCACGACGGCCAAGCCGAACCGCCTCGTCAGCTTCGCCCCGACGCTGCTCGACCCGCAGAACGGCCCGAAGTACGGCGCCGAGTTCCAGGTCGCCGCGCTCACCGGGGACGCGGTGAAGGCGTTCCACACCGACCTCGACGCCGCCGTCGGCGGGCTGGGGCAGCCGTTCGAGGGGCTGGTGCAGGCCAGCGCCGTCGTCACCGACGACCACCTCGACTGCAAGGACTTCGTCGGCTCCTGCACGACCACGGTCGACGTCTCCAACAGCGTCGTCGGCACGCCGGCGTCGGGGGAGAAGAGCGTCGTCCACATCACCCTCTCGGTGGAGGTCAGTGCCGAGTCGCTCGGCGCGCAGACGTGCACGACGGCCGGGGACGCGGAGCCGTACAAGACGATCCAGCTGTCCTGCGCGGTGAAGTTCAAGCTGCCCAACCGCACGGCCAGCTACCAGGTGCTGTCGAAGCCGAGCGCGTCGGCGGAGGTGCGCGCGGGCCTGGACGTCGACGCGGTCAAGCAGCGGGTGGCCGCGGAGTTCGCCGGTCTCGGCGGCTGACCTGGACACCTACCCCCGGGTGTGTTGCTTCCGTTGAAGTAGGTGATCTCCCGTTCCTAGCATCGGCCGTGAACGGCCGACAACGAACGAGGAGATCCCATGGCCAAGCTGGTGGTTTTCGGAGCGACGGGGTACGCCGGGGGCAAGATCGGCGCCGAGGCGCTGCGCCGCGGACACGAGGTCGTCGGGGTCGCGCGCAACGCGGGTGCGGTCCCCGAAGGCGTCGACGCCTGGCAGGGCTCGCTGCACGACGAGGAGCTCGTCGCGCAGGTCGCGAAGGACGCGGACGTCATCGTGGTGGCCACCCCGGCCCGCGAGATCGACGGCAAGAAACTGATCGACGCCGTCCCGGCCCTGGCCCGGATCGCGGGCGAGAACGGCGTCCGGCTGTCGTTCGTCGGCGGCGCGGCGAGCCTGCACGTGGCCGAGGGCGGCCCGCGGCTGTTCGACACCCCGGAGTTCCCCGCCGAGTACAAGGACGAGGCCGGCAGCCACGCCGAGGTCCTCGGCCTGCTGCGCGAGCAGCCCGAGCGCCTCGACTGGTTCTACGTCAGCCCGGCCGCCGAGTTCGGCGCCTGGACCCCCGGCGAGCGCAAGGGCGAGTTCCGGATCGGCGGCGACGTCCTGCTGACCGACGAGAACGGCAAGTCGCACATCGGCGGGGACGACTTCGCGATCGCGTACGTCGACGAGATCGAGCAGCCGAAGCACCGCCGCGCGCGCTTCACGGTTGCTTACTGAAGCTCTTTCAGTACGGGCGCGAAGGTCTCGAGGTCCGGTTCGAAGACCGTGATGTACGAGAAGCCGTAGCGTTCGCGGCGGTCCACCAGTTGCCCGGCGATCTCCTCGACCGTGCCCAGCAAGAGCTGGGGCGCGTCGAGGAGCTCGCGGGCGTGGGGGACGGCGCTGCGCTCGGTCAGCTCGTGCCACGCCTCGGCGGCTCGGTCCCGGTCGTCGGTGACCTCGACGTGCTGGACCAGCATGTTGTACTCGACCTCGCGGCTCGTCTTGGACCGGAAGAACGCGACCCGCTCGTCCATCGCCTCGGCGTTGTCGAGCTTGAAGGTGCCCGGCGGCTTGCCGGGCTGCTGCCGGAGCCCGGCGAACCCGACGACGTCCGCGTGCTCGGCGGCCAGCGCCAGGACGCCGTCGCTGTTGCCCGCGATGAGCAGCCGCGGGTGGTCGACGCCCTCGTCCTCGAAGTGTTTCCGCAGGTAGCCAAGGCTTTCTTCGAGGTAGCCGATCCGGGCTGCGGCGGTTTGCCACGGAATACCGGCGGCGTCGAACTCGCGCTTCATGTGCCCGGCGCCGAGGCCGAGGTCGAGGCGGCCGTCGAGCAGCGCGGCCGTCGAGGACGCTTCGCGTGCGAAGAGCGCGAGGTTGTAGAAGGGCACGTTGGAGACGAGGGTGCCCAGCCGCGGCCGTTCGGTGACGGCGGCCGCCATGGCCAGCACCGGGAACGGCGCGAACCGGCCGGTGCCGAGGTAAGCGGGCACGGTGATGGCGTCGTAGCCGAGCTCTTCGGCCCGCCGGCACTTGGCGATCCAGGCGTCGCGGCTGCCGATCTCGCGGAAGCTGACGCCGAACTTGAAGTTCCCCATGCCGGCGACGCTAGCGCCGGGAACCCCCGCCGGGCGCGGAGTTTCGCGCCCGGCGGAAGGGTCGTCAGGCGTTGCCGTCGAACAGCGACGTCACCGAGCCGTCTTCGAAGACCTGCTGGATGGCCTCCGCCAGCATCGGGGCGATCGACAGCACCGTCAGCCCCGGGAACCGCTTCTCCTCCGGGATCGGCAGCGAGTTCGTCACGATGACCTCGCGCGCCTTGCACGACGAGAGCCGCTGCGTGGCCGGGTCGGACAGGATGCCGTGCGTCGTCGCGATGACCACGTCGGCCGCGCCCTCTTCGATCAGGGCCTCGGTGGCCTTCACGATCGTGCCGCCGGTGTCGATCATGTCGTCGATCAGGACGCAGAGCTTGCCCTCGACCTTGCCGACCACGCGGTTGGCCACCGCCTGGTTGGGCTTGTCCGGGTCGCGCGTCTTGTGGATGAACGCGATCGGGCGGTCCCCGAGCGTCTGCGCCCACTTCTCGGCCAGCCGCACGCGGCCCGAGTCCGGCGAGACGACCGTGATGTCCGCGTCGCCATAGGTGGCCTTGATGTGGTCGGCCAGCACGGTCTGCGCCATCAGGTGGTCCACCGGGCCGTCGAAGAAGCCCTGGATCTGCGCGGTGTGCAGGTCGACCGTCATGATCCGGTCGGCGCCCGCGGTCTTGAACAGGTCCGCGATCAGCCGCGCCGAGATCGGCTCGCGGCCCTTGTGCTTCTTGTCCTGGCGCGCGTACGGGTAGAACGGCATCACCACGGTGATCCGCTTCGCGCTCGCCCGCTTGAGCGCGTCCACCATGATCAGCTGCTCCATCACGTACTCGTTGATGGGCGTGGTGTGCGCCTGGATGACGAACGCGTCGGTACCGCGGACGGACTCCTCGAACCGGACGAACAGCTCGCCGTTGGCGAACGTGTGCGCCGTCTGCGGGGTGATCGTCACGTTGAGGTGCTCGGCGACTTCTTCGGCGAGCTCGCGGTGGGCCCGTCCGGAGAAGAGCATCAAGTTCTTCTTCGGTGTGCCTTGCTTCGGACTCATGCTGGCGACTCCCCGTCGGTTCCTGCTGCTGAATCGGCGTCGAGGGCGGCCTGGGCCGCCTCCGCCGCGGGCGTACCCGGCCGGCGCCGGATCGCCCAGCCTTCGATGTTGCGCTGCGGCGGCGCCGACACCGCGAGTGTGCCCGGCGGGACGTCTTCGCGGATCACGGCACCCGCACCACTGTAAGCGCCGTCACCGATGTGCACCGGGGCGACGAAGGTGTTGTCCGCGCCCAACCGGACATACGACCCGATAACGGTCCGGTGCTTGTGCACGCCGTCGTAGTTCACGAACACGCTGGAACAGCCGATGTTGCTGTGCTCACCGATCGTGGCGTCACCCACGTAGGTCAGGTGCGGCACCTTCGTCCCGGCCCCGATGTCGGCGGCCTTCGTCTCCACGAACGCGCCCAGCTTCGCCTTGACGCCCAGCTTCGTGCCCGGCCGCAGGTAGGTGAACGGGCCGACGTTGACGCCGTCGCCGAGCTCCGAGTCCGACCCGTGCACGCGGACCACCGAGGCGCCCGCGCCGATGGTGACGTTCGTCAGCGTGCTGTCCGGGCCGATCGTGCTGCCTTCGCCGACCGACGTGGTGCCCTTCAGCTGCACGCCCGGCTCGATGACGACGTCACGGGAAAGGGTGACGCCGGCGTCGATCCAGGTCGTGGCCGGGTCGGTGATCGTGACGCCCTCGCGCTGCCAGCGCTGCACGATCCGGCGGTTCAGCTCGGCGCCGAGCACCGACAGCTGCACGCGGTCGTTGACGCCTTCGGTGAGCCACGGGTCGTCGACGACCAGCGCGCCGACGTGGAGCCCGTCGCCGCTCGCGATGCCCAGCACGTCGGTGAGGTAGAGCTCGCCCTGCGCGTTGTCGGTCGAGAGGCGCGAAAGGCCGTCGCGCAGCACCGCCGCGTCGAAGGCGTAGACGCCCGAGTTGATCTCGGTGATCCCGGCCTGTTCCGGGGTGGCGTCCTTGTGCTCGACGATCCCGGTGACCTTGCCCGCGCTGTCGCGCACGATCCGGCCGTACCCGGCCGGGTCGGCGACCACCGAGGTGAGCACGGTGACCGCGTTCTTCGCCTCGGTGTGCTCGTCGAGCAGCGCGCCCAGGGTCGCGGTGTCGAGCAGCGGGACGTCGCCGTAGCTGACGAGCACGGTGCCGGTGACGTCGGCGGGCAGGGTCGCGAGCGCGCAGGACACGGCGTGGCCGGTGCCCTTCTGCTCGGCCTGCACCGCGGTGCCGACGGTGCGCCCGAGCGCGTCCCCGACCGCGGCCAGCCGTTCGCCGACCGCTTCGCGGCCGTGCCCGACGACCACCACGAGGTGTTCGGGGTTCAGGCCGGCGGCGGCCCGGACGGCGTGCTCGACCAGGGGCCGCCCGGCGATCGGGTGCAGCACCTTCGGCGTCGAGGAACGCATGCGGGTGCCTTCACCCGCAGCCAGGATCAACGTGCTCAGCGGGCCGGTCAACGGCGCTCCCAACGGGTTACCACAAGATGGCGTCTGTCGGGCACCGATCCTAACTGTGCTCTTCCGCGTCCCACGCGGGGTCGGTGGGCGGCGCCTCGTTCGCCCACGCGGTGGCCGGGTCCGCGGCCATCGAGTTGGCCGACGCCACCTGGTTGCCGCCGCCGCGTTTGGCCTGGTACATGGCCGCGTCCGCGCGGGCGAGGACCTGCTCGCCGCGTTCCTGCGGCCGCAGCGAGACCAGCCCGATCGACAGCGTCACGCCGTGCGAAAGGTGGTGCGGCAGGTTGGAGACCGACTTCACCGCGCGGCCGAGCGCCATCTTCGCCGCGGACGCCGGTGTGCCCGGCAGCAGGACGATGAACTCGTCGCCGCCGTAGCGCGCCACCAGGTCGTCGCCGCGCAAGGCGTCGCGGAGGGTGCTCGCCACGACACGCAGCACGTTGTCGCCTTCGGCGTGCGACTGTTTGTCGTTGACGCCCTTGAAGCCGTCGAGGTCGACCAGCGCGACCGCCAGCGGCTGCGCGTCGGCCGACGACGCGAGCTGGCGCAGCTTCTCGTCCAGCGCACGCCGGTTCGGCAGGCCGGTGAGCGGGTCCTGCAGCGCCTGCTGGGTGATCGCGCCGTGCTCGGCGGAGAGCCGTTCGTGCTCGCGGCGGGCGTTCAGCGTGGCGATCTGCGACTCGCGCAGGCTCCACATCTCCGACTCCAGGCGGCGCGCGTAGTCGATCAGCGACTCGCTGGCGCCGGAGGCGTAGTCCGGGCTCGTGTCGAGCCGGGCCAGCTCGCGGGCGATGTTCAGCCGCATCGACGGCTGCGAAGTGTCGTCCGAGATCGACTGGCGGGTTTCGCGCAGGACGCTGAGGGCCTCGGTGCGGCGGCCCTCCTTGTCCAGGCAGCGCGCCAGCGCGATCGCGACGATCTCCCGGTCGTGCCCGAACGCGCGCTCGGTGTAGAGGTGCTGCAGCCGCTCGACGTGCTCCGCGCCCGGCTGGTTCAGCGCCGGTGCCGCGGCCAGGACGCCGACCTGGTCGATCGCCGCGACGTTCGCCTTGCGCGGGAACAGCGACTCGGCGAACGGGCCTTCGGCGGCCGCCCCCATCGAAGCGGCGGTGCGGAACTTCTCGGCGCTCTCGTCGTACTCGTCGATGCGCTCCAGCCGCAGGCCCCAGCCGAGCAGCATCTTGATCCGGTTGATCAGCTGCAGGGCGATGTCGTGCGGGCTCGCGCTCTCGCGGATCGCGGTGGCGGCCCGGCCAATGACCTCCTCGGCGGCTTCGTAGACGCCGAGCTGGTTGAGCACCAGCCAGCAGTCGATCAGCGTCGAGGAGAGCAGCCGGTTCCAGTTGCGCAGCCCGACCTGCCGGTCCGGGATGGTGGAGTCGTCGAGGATGGCCAGCGCCCGGGCGATCTCGGTGAGCGCGGCGTCCTCCTGCGCGGCGATCACGAGCCGGCGCCCGCGCAGCGCGTGCGCGTCGGCCCGCAGCAGGGCGATGCCGTGGCGGCGGGTGTGCGCGAGCATCTCGTCGAGCCGGGGCTCGGCCTCCGCGGCCAGGCCCTTGGTGGCCAGCCGGGCCAGCGCCGACGAGCGCAGCAGCTGGGCGACGAGCAGGGGCTCGCCGCGCCGCTGGGTCTCGTCCAGCAGTTCGTCCATCATCGCGACGATCTCGAGCTGCTGGGTGTACTCGTGCCGCTGGACCGCGGCGTTCAGCTCCCGCGCGCGCCCGACGATCCAGGCGTCGGACATCTCGGCCAGCGCGGGCCGCCTGGCCGTCACCGGGTCGGTCGCCTCGTCGGTCAGCGCCAACCTCCCGGTGTCGTGGGTTTCCGGTTCTTTCTGCTGCTCCGCCGCCAGGATTCGAACCTGAACTGTCAGAACCAAAATCTGAAGTGCTGCCGATTACACTACGGCGGATCGATCCTGGTCAGGATAGCGACGATCGGGTGTCGTCCGCGCGGGGGATGCGTTACGCGCCCGTCTGCCGGGTACTCCGGTTCCGAAGAACAGGTGTGAGTTCGGGCTCTCCCCAGCGGGCCGAACCTCCTGTACCGTAACTTACGGCATCGTAGGTAAGGGCGCCCTTGGTATGAAGGCGTGCCTGTGTAGGAAGAAGTGAAGCGTATGACGGCCACGCTCGACCGTTCTCAGTCCGCCGGAGAACCTTCGGCCCCGAAGGGCCCCAAACCAGTCACCGAAGGCACGCGCGGCATGGGCGTGCAGCTGTCGGTCTACTTCGGCGTGATCGCGCCGCTGGTGGCCCTCCTGGTCGCCGTGCCGTTCGCGTGGGGCTGGGGACTGAGCTGGGTCGACGTCGGCATCTTCGTGGTGTTCTACGCGATCAGCGGGCTCGGCATCACGGTGTCGTACCACCGCTACTTCACGCACGGCTCGTTCAAGGCCAAGCAGTGGCTGCGCGTGCTCATGGCCATCGCGGGCAGCATCGCCCTGCAGGGCCCGGTGATCACCTGGGTCGCCGACCACCGCCGCCACCACGCGTTCTCCGACCGCGACGGCGACCCGCACTCGCCGTGGGCGTTCGGCACCTCGCCGTGGGCCATCGCCAAGGGCTTCTGGCACGCGCACATGGGCTGGCTGTTCGAGCGCGACCAGACCAACGCCGAGCGCTTCGCGCCGGACCTGGTGAAGGACCCGGCGATCAAGAAGGTCGACGACCTGTTCTGGCTGTGGGCGCTGGTCAGCCTGCTGCTGCCGGCCATCCTCGGCGGGCTCATCTCGTGGTCGTTCTGGGGCGCCGTGACGGCGTTCTTCTGGGCCGGCCTGGTCCGCATCTGCGTGCTGCACCACGTGACGTGGTCGATCAACTCGATCTGCCACATGATCGGCGACCGCCCGTTCAACGCCCGCGACAACTCGGCCAACTTCTGGCCGCTGGCGATCTTCTCGTTCGGCGAGTCCTGGCACAACCTGCACCACGCCGACCCGACGTCCGCGCGCCACGGTGTGAAGCGCGGCCAGATCGACATCTCCGCGCGGCTGATCTGGATCTTCGAAAAGTTCGGCTGGGTGCACGACGTCCGCTGGCCGACGCCGCAGCGCTTGGCCCGTATCGCCACCGAAAAAGCCTAGTCAACTAGGCTGCCCCGATGGCGGGGAGACGACGTTCGAAGCGTGAGCAGGTCACCGGGGCGCGTCCGGCCGCCCCGGTGACCCGGGTCCGGATGACCGGCACCGAGCGGCGTCAGCAGCTGCTGAACGTGGCCCGGGCCCTGTTCGCCGAGAAGGGCTTCGACGGCACGTCGATCGAAGAGATCGCCCACCGCGCCAACGTCTCGAAGCCCGTGGTGTACGAGCACTTCGGCGGCAAAGAGGGCATCTACGCCGTGGTCGTCGACCGCGAGACGCAGCTGCTGCTCGACCGGATGGTTTCGACCCTCCACGGCGGTCACCCGCGGGTGATGCTGGAGCAGGCGGCGACGGCGCTGCTGTCCTACGTCGAGGACTCCCACGACGGGTTCCGCATCCTGGTCCGGGATTCGCCGGTGGCGAGCTCCACGGGGACGTTTTCGACGGTGCTGAACGACATCGCGAGCCAGGTCGAGCACATCCTGGCCCAGCAGTTCGGTTCCCTCGGCTACGACGAGAAGCTGGCCGCGCTGTACGCGCAGGCCCTGGTGGGCATGGTGGCGCTGACCGGCCAGTGGTGGCTGGACGCCCGCAAGCCGAAGCGGGACGAGGTGGTCGCGCACCTGGTCAACCTGGCGTGGAACGGGTTGTCGCACCTGGAGCACAAGCCGAAGCTCCGGCTGGCTTAACCGGCTCGACGGCCCTGCGACATGACCGGCGCGTACCTGGCCTACCAGGTGCACCCCGACCAGTTTGCGCTGGTCGACGACGTGATCGCCTCGACGAAGCGAACGAGACGGTCGAGTTCGAGCCGGTCGGCACCCACCCGGGCTACCGCCGCCAGGGGCTGGCCCGCGCGATGTTGCTGCACGGGATGCACCGGGCGATCGCGGCGGGCGCCCGGCACGCGACGGTCGCCTGCCTGGGCGAGCCGGCACCGGCGCGGGAGTTGTACCACAGCGTGGGGTTCCGGGCGTTTTCGCGGGACGCGCCGCTCATCGCAGCTGCCCGGCCTCGCGAAGGTGGTCGAAGATGAGCCGGTCCACCGCGGAAACCCGGCCACGGTCGGCGTAGCCGAGCCACGCGACCTCTTCGATCTCGCTGCTCGCCTTCAGGGTGCCGCGGTATTCGGCGGTGTAGCAGGTCATCCGCACCAGCGTCCCCGCGGAGTGGCCATCGGCTTGCGCTTCGAACGTCCCCGCCGCGGCGACCGACTCGGGCGTGATCGCCACGTCGAGTTCCTCGCGGATTTCGCGGACCAGCGTGTCACGGTCGGTTTCGCCGGGCTCGCGCTTGCCGCCGGGGAGGTAGTAGACCTCCTTGCCGCGCGAGCGGGTGCTGAGGATGCGGCCGTCCAGCAGGTGGATCCAGGCGATCTTGTCGATCACGCCAGCGCCGCGGACGTGGCCGGGTCGATCTTGCTCATCCCCCGATCCTAGGTACTAGGGTCGGGTTCATGGCGAACAACAGGGAAATCGTGGTGACGGGTGGCGGCACGGGCATCGGCTACGCCGTGGCGTCGGCCTTCGCCCAGGCCGGCGAGCGGGTCACGATCACCGGGCGCCGGGAGAAGGTGCTCACCGAGGCCGCGACGCTCGCCGGCGCGCGGCCCGTCGTGTTCGATGCCGCCGACCCCGCGGCCGTCGAAGCCGCGCTGGAGGAGTTGCCCGGCGGCGTCGACGTCCTCGTCAACAACGCCGGCGGCAACACCGATTTGCTCGACGGAGACGGCGACGGCGAAGAGGGGCTGGCCGGTTTCGCGGCCGCGTTCGAGCGGAACCTGCGGTCCAATGTGGTCAGTGCCGCGCTGGTGACGCACGCCCTGCGCGACCGGCTCGCCGAAGGCGCGCGGATCATCACCATCGGGTCGATCGCCGCGCACACCGGCGCCGGGTCCTACGGTGCCGCGAAGGCCGCGGTCGAGGGCTGGAACGTGAGCGTGGCCCGGGAGTTCGGGTCGCGCGGGATCACCGCGAACGTCGTCGCGCCGGGGCTGATCGGGGAGACCGAGTTCTTCCACGGGAAGCTGAGCGACCGGCGGCGTGACCGGCTGATCGGCAACACGATGAACCAGCGCGCGGGCACGCCGGACGACGTCGTCGCCGTGGTGACGTTCTTGGCGAGCCCCGCCGCCGGGCACGTCACCGGGCAGGTGGTGCACGTCAACGGCGGCGCCTACCTCGGTAACTAGGGCGGGCGCATCGGCCATCCGGCCGATGTGCGCGCTCGCCGGGGCTCGGTTGTCCACCGGATGGCCAAAACAGCCCGGCTCATCGGGCGATACCCGCCGTCCACCTCCGCAATAGCTTCGGATTGCTCACGAATCCGGCGGAGGTGTCCTGGTGCTCGAGCGACTGAACAACATCAAGGTGCTCGTGGCGATCGCGGTGGTCATCGTGGTCGGAGGCCTGCTCATCGCGTTCGCCGTCAACAGCGGCTCCGGGAGCGACAGCTGGCGCGCCGAATGCGGCTCGCCGCCGGCCGATCCCGCGGACAGCCAGGCGAGCCGCGTCGCCGAAGCCCGGAAAGCGCTGCTGAGCACCGGGAACGACCCGCGCCTCGGGATCGAGATCGTCGACCTCGGCGCCTGCGCCGTCGAAACGAGGTGGAAAGCCGACCAGCCGCAGCCCACCGCGTCCGTGGTGAAGCTGCTCATCGCGCTCGACCTGATCGAGCGCTCCGGAGTGCCTTCGGGCAGCGAAGAGACGGCCGTCCGCGCCATGCTCGCCGCCAGCGACGATCACGTCGCCAACCGCCTCTGGCAGCAGAACGGCGGCCCGGACATCGTCCGGCGGCAGGTCGCGAAGCTGGGGCTCACGCACACCACGCCCCCGGCCGACGCCGGCCAGTGGGGCTCCACCGGGATGTCACCCACCGACGTCGTCACGGTCTACCGGTACCTCACCGCGGGGCTGTCCGAGGAAGGCCGCGAGTTCCTCACCGGAGCGATGGAAAGCGCGCCGCGCAACGCCGCCGACGGGTTCGACCAGCACTTCGGGATCCCGCGCGCGTTCCCGGGCGCGACGTGGGCGATCAAGCAGGGCTGGGGCAGCTCCGAGGCCCGGCGGGTGCTCAACACCACCGGGCTGGTCCGGACCGCGTCCCGGACCTACGCCGTCGCGGTGATGGCTTCCTGGAAGGAGACCATCGACTGGCCCACCGCGACCACGGCGCTGACCGCCGCCCTCGGCGCGCTCAAGGGTTCGCTCAGGGCGGCCAAGGCCTGAACCCGATCAGGAGTGGATGCCGGTCCCCGGGTCGCCAGGTCGGCGGTGGCGCCCGGGGACCGGCGCGGTGCTGCCGCGGGAACGCTTTCTTCGGACCACGTCCAACATCGCGTCGGGGGTGCGAAACTTCTGGTGCACACCATGTTCCGCGCTCCGCCACCCCGGCGTAAGTGTCCACGGCACCCGGTGGCCGTGGCTTTCGCATGTTCCAGTTCCTTGTTCCGGCCGTCGGATCAGGCCGGCGTGACCTTCAGCAGCTTGTCGTCCGTCCCGTCCGACGTGGTCACGTACAGCGCGCCGTCCGGGCTGCTGCGGACCGCGCGCAGGCGGCCGAACTTGTCGTCGAACTCCGGGGGCAGCGTGACGTCGAGGACCTTGCCCGCCGGGTCCAGGTGGTACAGCAGCAGTTTCTGGCCCTTGAGCGCCACCACGACCAGCGCGCCGTCGTTCGTGCCCCACTGCGCGCCGGTCAGGAAGGCGTCGCCGCTGATCGCCTCGGTGATGCTGCCCGAGGTCCACAGTGGACTGACCGCGTCCGGGAACCGCTTGAGGTCGGTCATCGGCACGCTCTCGTCGTAGCTCGTCCCGGTGCCGCCCTTCGACGGGTCCCAGCCGTAGTTCGCGCCCGGCTTCAGCAGGTTGACCTCGTCGTCGAACGTCGGCCCGTGCTCGGCGGTGATCACCTGGCCGCTGCCCGGCCGGATCGCCACGCCCTGGACGTTGCGGTGGCCGAAGGTGTAGATCAGCCGTTCGTGCGGGTCACTCGAAGTGATGAAGGGGTTGTCCGGCAACGCGTTCCCGGTCTTCGCGTCCAGCCGCAGCACCTTGCCGCCGAGGGAGTGGCGGTCCTGCGCGATCGACGCGCGCGCGGTGTCACCGGTGCCCACGAGCAGCGCGCCGTCCGGGGCGAACGTCGGCCGGCAGCCGGAGTGCCGTCCGCTCGGGTTCACCGGCAGCCCGGTGAGCAGGTTCTTCACCTTCGACGCGCTCGCGCCGTCGGCGGCCAGCTTCCACGTGACCAGCCGGATGTCGACGGCCTTGCCGCCTTCCTGGTGGTCCTGGCAGGTGATGAACTCCCGGCTGGTCGCGAAGTCCGGGCTGACGACCAGGCCGAGCAGCCCGCCTTCGCCCTGGACGAGGACGTCGGAGAAGTCGGCGCGCACCTCGGCCGCCTGCCCGTTCCGGACCAGCGCGAGCTTGCCGGGCCGCTGCGGCACGAGGATGCCGCCGTCGGGCAGGAAGCCGACGTCCCAGCCGTGCTGCAGCCCGCCGGTCACCGTCTCGACCTTGAACTTCCCGCTCGCGGCGGCCGGCGTGGCCGCGGGCGGGACGCTCTGCACCGGCTCGCTCGCCGCCCCCGAGCAGCCCAGGACCAGCAGGGACACCACACCGATGAGACCCAGCGAACGCCGCATACGCCTCATCCTGCCATCAAGTGGTGAAATCGCCGTTCGCCGCCGAGCGTGTCAAGAAGTCCAGGTCCGCGTCGCCGGGGAGGTAGTGCCCGGCGCCGGGGAGCAGGTCCACCACGGCACCGGCCGCTTCGAGACGCCGTTTCGTCGTCACGGAGTCGACCATGGCGTCGTCCGCCCCGGCGACGGCGTACACCGGCATGGTCAGCCGGCCCAGCGCCTCGTCGCCGAAGACGGGGAACGGGCCGGTGCGGTACCGGTAGTTCGCGGCCACCAGCAGCTGCTGCGCCACGACCGGCGACGACTCCGGCTCGCCCACCGCACCGGCGACGGCCTTCCGCCGTCCTTTCTCGCCGAGCAGCCCCAGCAGCACGGCCTTGACGACGAACCCCTTCTTCATCGGGCCGAGGCCGACGGGGCACCGCAACGCCAGCGCGGCGACCCGCCCGGGCCGCCGGATCGCGAAGTCGAGCGCGACCCAGCCGCCGAACGACGACGCCAGGAAGCCGGCGCGCCCGACACCGAAGTGGTCCAGCACCGCGTCCAGCCACCGCGCGTACCGGTCACCGTCGAGCGGCGGCCGTGCCTCGGCGCTCAGCCCGGGCTCGCCGATGATGTCGACGGCGTACACCCGGAACCGCTCGGCCAGCGCCGGGATCCGGGCGGCCCACTCGGAGGAGTTGCTGCCGGAGCCGTGCAGCAGCACCAGCGCCGGGGCGTCGGCCGGGCCGGAGACCAGGACGAACGTCTCGCCTTCGGGCGTCGGGACGCGCGTTGCGTCATGGGGGACGGGCCAGGTCTGCAGGGTGTCGAGGTATCGCTCGCGGAGGAGGGCAGCGCCGGCCTCAGACTTGTATATCGTCATGCAAAGTACTCTAAACCTCCGCATCAAGGGGCTAAATAGGGAGTGATCAGGAACCTGGGCGCACCAGCCCGGACTCGTAGGCGAAGACCACCGCGTGCACCCGGTCGCGCAGCCGCAGCTTGCCGAAGACCCGGCCCACGTGCGTTTTCACGGTCGTCTCGCCGATGTACAGCTTCGCGGCGATCTCCGAGTTCGAAAGCCCACGCGCGATGAGACCCAGCACGTCCTTCTCGCGTTCGGTCAGCACCCCGAGCCTCGCGACGTCGACGGGATCGCGCTCGTCGGCGAGGTACCGGTCGAGCAGCCGCCGCGTCACCGACGGCGAGACCATCGAGTCGCCCCGCAGCACGCCCCGGATCGCGACGAGCATCTCTTCCGAAGGCGCGTCTTTCACCAGGAACCCGCTGGCCCCACTCCGCAACGCGGCGTACGCGTACTCGTCGAGGTCGAAGGTGGTGATGATCAGGACGCGCACATCCGGCAGTTCGGCGCAGATCCGCGCGGTCGCGGCGACGCCGTCGAGCACCGGCATCCGCACGTCCATCAGCACCAGGTCGGGCCGCAGGTCCCGGGCGAGGGTGACGGCTTCGTCGCCGTTGGCGGCTTCGCCGACGACGGTGAGGTCATCCTGGCTTTCGACGATCATGCGCAGGCCGACGCGGACGAGCTGCTGGTCGTCGCAGAGGAGGATGCGGGTGGTCATGGGGTCACTGCCGGGTTCGCGGGTTTGTGGTGGCCGCTGGGGAGTGGCTGGGGTGTGTTGGCGCGGTGGTTGCGGAGGCCCGGGGTGTCGCGGCGGGTGGGGGTGCGTGGCCGGGGTGTTGCGATCGGGGGCGGGTGGTTCCGGATCCGATTGGGCCGTGGGCGGCCGGGCGGGCGTTGGCGCCGGGTTGGGCCGCGATTCTCGGAGCAGTGCGATGCGGATGAGTTGTTGGTCGGCGGAAGCAGGAGCCGGGTGGTCATGGGCCCACCAGCAGGCTTGCGGACACGCGGTACCCGCCGTCCGGGAGGGGGCCCGTGTTCAGCACGCCGTGGTACATCTCGACTCTCTGGCGCATGCCCGCCAGGCCGCGGCCGGATGAGGGGAGGGCCGGGGCCGGTGGTGCGTGGCCGCCCGTGTTCGTCACCTCGATGTGGACCTCTGGGGGCTCGAAGGCGACGCCGACGCGGCCGGTCGCGTCGGCCGGGGCGTGTTTGATCATGTTGGTCAGTGCCTCCTGGACGATCCGGTACGCCTGCAGCGCCGCGCTCGCGGGCAGGGTGCCCGGGTCGCCGGTGACGTCGAGCGTGACGTCCCGGCCGGACTGGTCGACCAGCTCGCGCAGCTCGGCGAGCGTCGGCTGGGGACTGCGCGCCGCCTGGCCGGCGTGCAGGACTTCGAGGAGGCGCCGCAGCTCGCCCAGCGCGTCCCGGCCTGTGTGGACGATCGTGTCGAGCGTGCGGTCGACGGCTTCGGGGTCGCGGTGCCGGGCGAGCTTCGCGCCCTCGGCGTTCAGCACGATCACACTCATGCTGTGCGCCAGGACATCGTGCAGCTCGCGCGCGATCCGGGTGCGCTCCTCCGCGACCGCCGCGCGCGTCTGGGCTTCGTCGCGCTTCTTCTCTTCGTCCGTGAGCTCCTCCTGCTTGCGGAAGAACTCGCCGAGCGCCCACGCCGCGATGTGCAGCGGCAGGATGCCGACCAACGACAAGGTCGGGTAGTCGGTTTCCGGCGCGTAGAGGGCGACCCACTGGACGTCGAGCACGACGATCGCGACGGCGATCGCCGCGGCGAACCACTGCCGGCCCAGCTTCACCAGGTTGAACAGCACCACCGCCATGGCCAGCTCGGTGCGGCCGCGGTCGTAGGCCCAGACGTCGTCGAAGTACACCACCGCCGCCCCGGCGATGATCAGCACCGCCACCGTGCGCGGGAACCGGCGGCGCAGCAGCAGCGGGAGCAGGAACAGCATCGGGATGGCGCGGACGGCGTAGGAACCCGAGCCGACCCAGTTCGGCGCGAGGAAGATGAACACGGCGTACAGCGGCAGGTCCACCGTCCACCGGTGCCTGCGCATCCACACGACGATTCGTTCCACGCCACCGAACTTAGTGGCGGGGATGGGCTCGGGGCGTCATCCCTTCGGCCCGACCGTGTCCTCCCTTGGGAGGATCAGCCCGGCCGGCGCGGCGGATTCGGGGCCACCCCGGCCGTTCCTAGCGTCGGGATCATGTCGATCACCAGGGAATTCCTCCGCCATCCCGTGCTGACGGGCGCGATCGCGCCGAGTTCGCCGCGGCTGGCCGAAGAGATGACGGCGGGCCTCGGCCTGGAACGCGCGTCGTGCGTCGCGGAGCTCGGGCCGGGCACCGGCGTGTTCACCGAAGCGGTCCTCGCGCTGCTTCGCCCCGAAGCGCGCTTCACGGCAGTAGAGATCAACCCGCGACTCGCAAAGTCCTTGAGCGAGCGTTTTCCTCACGTCGACGTCGTCACCGGCTCGGCGGAACACCTGGCGCTGGAGGACGTCGACGTCGTCGTCTCCGGTCTGCCGTGGACGGCCATGACCGCGCCCCGGCAGCAGCGCATCCTCGACGCGGTCACCGCCGCACTCGCCCCGAACGGCCGGTTCACGACGTTCGCCTACGCCCACACGGCCTGGACCCCACCCGCGCGCCGCTTCGCCGCGTCGCTGCGAAGCCGGTTCGCGGTCGTGGAGCGCACGCAGGTCGTCTGGGGCAACCTGCCGCCCGCGTTCGTCTACCGCGCGGCGCTGCCGGTGGCGGTCGGGAGGGAACGGCGTGGACAGCCTGCTGCGGCCCCTGCTTGACGCGCCCCCGGCGGTCGTCTACCTCGTCTGCGCCCTGGTCATCACGGCGGAAACCGCGCTGCTGCCGGGAATCGTGCTGCCGACGTTGTCGACGCTGCTGCTGATGGGGTTCCTCGCCGAGCGCGGCACGCTCCACCTCGGGCTCGCTTGGGCGGTCGCCGTCGCCGCGGCCGTCCTCGGCGACCAGCTCGCCTACCTCGAGGGGCGTCGCTGGGGACCGCGCCTGGCCCGCCGCGTCGGCCGGGATCGCTGGGGGCGCGCGGAAACGGCGCTCGCGCGCTACGGCGTCCCGGCGGTGATCGCGGGCCGCTGCCTGGCCGGCGTCCGGACGCTGGTGCCGCGCGTGGCGGGCTCGGCGGCGATGCCGTACCGCCGGTTCGCGGCGGGCAGCGTGGCGGCGGCGGTGCTGTGGGCGAGCGCGGAACTGCTGGTGGGTCACACGACGGCGCTGGTGGTGTGAAGCCGTTCGGCGGTCTCGGCGTCCGCGGGCAGGAACGTCTCCAGCTTCAGTTCCGACACCGTCACGTCCGCCGCCGTCGCGAACGTCGTGATCGCGGTGATCAGCCGCAGCTCGCCGGCCGAGGTGGCCAGCCGGACCGGCACCGCGAACCCCAGGTGCTCCGGGCCGGGCGCGGACGGCGGCGGCAGGTACCCCTCGAGCTCCGCGAGCTGGGCGGCCAGCCGGTCGTCCGGGGTGCGGGCCAGGTCGTTGCGCAGGCGTTCGAGGATGTGCCGCGCCCAGTCGTCGAGGTTGCGCACGCGCGGCGCCATCCCCTCCGGGTGCAGCGCCAGCCGCAGCGTGTCGACCGGTTCGCGCAGCAGCTCCGGCGCGACACCCTCGGTGAGCAGCCGGAACCCGTCGTTCGCCGCGACCAGCACGCCGTAGCGGTCGACGACGATCGCGGGGTAGGGCCGGTGGCCGTCGAGCAGCCGCCGCAGCCCGTCGAGCACCGGCCGGATCGCCGGGTCGTCGAGCCGCGTTTCGGGGTACGTCGGCGCGTAGCCGGCGGCGTGGAGCAGGCCGTTGCGTTCGCGCAGGGGCAGTTCGAGGGACTCGGCGACGCGCAGGACCATGCCGCGGCCGGGCACCGAACGCCCGCTTTCCATGAAGCTGACGTGCCGCTGCGTCGTCCCCGCGCGCAGCGCCAGGTCGAGCTGGCTGATCCGCCGGCGGGTGCGCCAGTCCTTGAGCGCCGTTCCGAAGTCCACGGGTCCATCCTGCTCGGGCGGTCCATTCCCCGCGGGGAATTGAGGGCATTCCCCGGCCGGGCCAGGCTCGCCGCATGACGAACTACGGCCTGGTCATCCCGACCTACCAGCCCATCCTCGACGCCGGGCGGACCGCGCCCGAGCTGGTCGCCACCGCCGTCTCCGCGGAGGAGCTCGGCCTCGACTCGGTCTGGGTCGGCGACACCCTCGCGCGGGCGCCGCTGGACGCGCTCGCCGTTTTGGCTGCCTTCGCCGCCCGGACGTCACGTGTGACCCTGGGGACGTCCGCCCTGCTCCCGGCCCTGCGGAACCCTCTGCTGACCGCGAATCAGCTGCTTTCGATCGACCTGCTGAGCTCCGGCCGGCTCACGGTGGCCGTCGGTGCCGGGTTCGCCGGGCGCAGCGAACCGGAGTTCGCGTTCGCCGGTGTGCCGTGGGAGCGCCGCCGGGCCCGGCTGGACGACATCGTGGCCCTCTGGCGCGCGGCCTGGAGCGGCGCTTCCTCCTTCCACGGCTCGGTGCTGCACTACGACTCGCTGCCGGTGTTCCCCGCGCCCACTCGTCCGGGTGGCCCGCCGGTGTGGCTGGCGGCGTACACCCCGGGGGCGCTGGAGCGCGTCGGCCGGCTGTACGACGGCTGGCTGCCCTACCCGCCGAACCCGGCTGACTACGGCACCGGGCTGGCCCGGATCCGTGCGGTGTCGTCCCGGCCGGTGACGCCCGCGCTGTTCGCGACGGTCCTGGTCGAGGACGACGCCGACCGCGGGCAGGCGTTGCTGGAGGAGTACTGCGAGCGCAACTACGGGCGCCCGGCGGCGTTCGTCCAGGGGATCCAGATGCAGGTGTGCGGCAGTGCCGCGGAAGTGGCGGCGCAGCTGCGGAAGTACGAAGGGGTGGAGCACTTCCTGCTGCGGATCGCGAGCACGGACCCGAAGGTGTTCGACGAGCAGCTGCCGCGGGTGGCGGAGGTGGTGAACCTGCTGCGCGACCAGCCGTGATCGGAAACCTGTCGGGGGTGGCACGTAGGCTGGGACCGTGACCGACGCTCCACTGTCCGGACTCCTCACCGCCATCCTTCCCGACCCGGCCCTGCGCGGCGTGGTCGAGCGCGCCGGCGCGCCGCTGCTCGAGCTGCAAGGCCCGATCGCCGCCCGGCAGCTCGTGGCCGCCGCGCTTGCCGCCGATGATGGGGCCGGTAAGCCCGTGCTCGCCGTCACCGCCACCGGGCGTGAGGCCGATGAGCTGACCGCTTCGCTCAAAGCGCTCATCGGCGAGGGCCGGGTCGCCGACTTCCCGAGCTGGGAGACCCTTCCGCACGAGCGGCTCTCCCCGCGCGCGGACACCGTCGGCCGGCGCCTCGAGGTGCTGCACCGGCTGAAGACGGGCGATGACGACCTGCGGGTCGTCGTCGCCACCGTGCGCAGCCTGATCCAGCCCATGGCGCCCGGGCTCGGGTCGCTCGCCCCGGTCGACCTCGTCGTCGGCGAGGAACAGAGCTTCGAGGGCCTGCTCGAACGGCTGGTCGAGCTGGCCTACACCCGCGTCGACATGGTCGAGAAGCGCGGCGAGTTCGCCGTCCGCGGCGGCATCCTTGACCTGTTCGGGCCCACCGCGCAGCACCCCGTCCGGGTGGAGTTCTGGGGCGACGAGGTCAGCGAGATCCGGGCGTTCGCCGTCTCCGACCAGCGGTCGCTGCCCGGCGAGATCGCGCGGGTCACCGCGCCGCCGTGCCGCGAACTCCTGCTCACGCGGCCGGTCAGGGAGAGGGCCGCGGAGCTGGCGACGACGTACGAGGCCGACGCCCACCTGGCCGAGATGCTCACCAAGCTCGCCGACGGCATCCCGGTCGAGGGCATGGAGGCGCTCATCCCGGTGCTCTGCGAAGGCGAACTGGAACTGCTCACCGACGCGATGCCGGTGGGCACCCACGTCCTGCTCACCGATCCGGAGAAGATCCGCGCCCGCGCCGCCGACCTCGTCCGCACCGGCCAGGAGTTCCTCGAAGCGTCCTGGACGACGGCCGCGGCGGGGGGCCAAGCCCCGATCGACCTCGGCGCGTCGGCCTACCGCGGGCTCGACGAGATCGCGTCCCACGCGCAGGACACCAAGCGCGCCTGGTGGACCATCACCCAGCTGACCAGCGAAGACCCCGATGTCTACCGCGTCTCGGTCGAGGCCGCGCCCGCGTACCGCGGCGAGATCGAGCGCGCGACGGCGGACCTGCGCGCGCACACGGCGGCGGGCGGCACGGCGGTGCTCGTCGTCGCCGGCCAGGGCACCGCGGCGCGCGCGGTGGAGCAGCTCACGAGCGCGGACGTCCCGGCGACCCAGGCCGGCGACGGCCTGCGGGGCGCTCCGGCTCCGGGCATGGTCACGGTCACCTGCGGCGGCCTCACCGACGGGTTCGTCTCGCCGGAGCGCGCCCTGGTCGTGCTCAGCGAAGCGGACCTCACGGGCCGCGGCGCAGGCGCCGGAACGTCCACAAAGGACCTCAACACCAAGATGCCGTCCCGGCGGCGCAACGCGGTCGACCCGCTCGCGCTGAAGACCGGCGACTACGTCGTGCACGACCAGCACGGCATCGGCCGGTTCGTCGAGATGGTCCAGCGGACGGTCGCCGGCGCCACCCGCGAGTACCTCCTGCTGGAGTACGCGTCGTCGAAGCGCGGCCACCCGGGCGACAGGCTGTTCGTGCCCACCGACCAGCTCGACGAGGTCTCCCGTTACGTCGGCGGCGAGCTGCCCACGCTCAACAAGCTCGGCGGCTCCGACTGGAAGAACACCAAGGCCAAGGCCAAGAGGGCGGTCAAGGAGATCGCCGCCGAGCTCGTCCAGCTGTACGCGGCGCGCCAGGCCGCGCCCGGGCACGCGTTCGGCCCGGACACGCCGTGGCAGGGCGAGCTGGAAGACGCCTTCCCGTTCACGGAGACCAACGATCAGCTCGCCGCGATCGACGAGGTCAAGGCCGACATGGAACGCGGCGTCCCGATGGACCGCGTCATCTGCGGCGACGTCGGCTACGGCAAGACGGAGATCGCGGTCCGCGCCGCGTTCAAGGCGGTGCAGGACGGCAAGCAGGTCGCCGTCCTCGTCCCGACGACGCTGCTCGCCCAGCAGCACCTGAACACCTTCCACGAGCGGATGCGCTCGTTCCCGGTGACGATCAAGGGCCTGTCCCGGTTCACGAACAAGACCGAGTCGGACATCATCCTGGAGCAGCTCGCCGGCGGCGAGGTCGACATCGTCATCGGCACGCACCGCCTGCTGCAGACGGGGATCCGCTACAAGGACCTCGGGCTCGTGATCGTCGACGAGGAGCAGCGCTTCGGCGTCGAGCACAAGGAGCACATCAAGGCGCTGCGCACGCACGTCGACGTGCTCACCATGTCGGCGACCCCGATCCCGCGCACGCTGGAGATGTCGCTGGCCGGCATCCGCGAGATGTCGACGATCCTGACCCCGCCGGAAGACCGCCACCCGATTCTCACGTACGTCGGCGCGTACGACGACAAGCAGGTCGGCGCGGCCATCCGGCGCGAGCTGCTGCGCGACGGCCAGGTCTTCTACGTCCACAACAGGGTGTCTTCGATCGAGAAGGCGGCGCGGCGGATCCGCGAGCTGGTGCCGGAGGCGCGGGTCGTCACCGCGCACGGGCAGATGAACGAAGACAAGCTCGAGAAGATCATCCAGGGCTTCTGGGAAAACGAGTACGACGTCCTGGTGTGCACGACGATCGTCGAGACGGGCCTGGACATCTCGAACGCCAACACGCTGCTGGTCGAGCGCGGCGACCTGCTGGGGCTGGCGCAGCTGCACCAGCTGCGCGGCCGGGTCGGGCGTGGGCGCGAGCGCGGGTACGCGTACTTCCTGTACCCACCGGAGGCTCCGCTGACGGAGACGGCCCACGACCGCCTGGCGACGATCGCCCAGAACACCGAGCTGGGCGCGGGCATGGCGGTCGCGATGAAGGACCTCGAAATCCGCGGCGCGGGCAACATCCTCGGCGCGGAACAGTCGGGGCACATCGCGGGTGTCGGGTTCGACCTGTACGTGCGGTTGGTCGGCGAAGCGGTGGACGCGTTCAGGCGGCACGCGGGCGCGGAGCCGGCGGAGGAAGAGGAGTTGGCCGACGTCCGCGTCGACCTCCCGATCGACGCCCACATCCCGCACGACTACGTGCCCGGGGAAAGGTTGCGCCTGGAGGCGTACCGCAAGATCGCGGCGGCGCCGGACACCGAGGGCCTCGACGCGGTCCGCGAAGAGCTCATCGACCGGTACGGCCAGCCGCCGGCGCCGGTCAACCGGCTGCTGGCGGTGGCGAAGTTCCGGCACACGTGCCGCGAGGCGGGCGTGACGGAGGTGGCGGTCCAGGGCAACACGATCCGGTTCGCGCCGCTGCCGTTGCTGGACTCGCAGATGGTGCGCTTGAAGCGGCTGTACCCGAAGGCGGTGTTCAAGGCGGTGACGAACACGGTGTCGGTGCCGAAGCCGACGGAGGGTCCGGCCGGTGGGCGGATCGGCGCGCCGACGTTGCGGGACGAAGAACTGCTGGAGTGGTGCACGAAGCTGCTGATCCAGCTGACGAAGAAGCCCGCGGCCGTGTAAAGAGGGGTGGACACCCGGCGCCATTTCGGGGGACTTTCCGTTGTGGCGCCGGGGTTTCCGGTTTCGGTGGTTTTAGGTTCGGCGCATGGCGGAATATCGCGAGCCGAACATCCGGGCCCGGCAGCTGGGCGAACGGCTCCTCGAACGCATGGCGGAGAAGGGCTGGGGAGTCCGGGAAATGTCCCGGCGCCTGGAGATGAGCGCGCAGTGGGTCTCCTCGGTGACCCGCGGCCGGGCCCGGCCGAGCCCGGTGCACCTGGCCCGGTTTCTGACGACGCTGGGGTTCCGCGGTGAGGAATACCGCGCGCTGATGGCCATGGGCGACGAAATGCGCAACCCCGGCTTGCTCGAGAAACCGCTCCAACTGCGCACGTTGATCTGGCACGAAGAGCGGGCGACTGCCATGTCTCAGTTCCACGGCTGCTCGGTTCCCGGGTTGCTGCAAACCGCCGACTATGCCCGGAGCCTGATCGCGGAGATCGGTAACGCGACCGATCCGGACCACATCGATGAGCTGGTGTTCGCCCGGATGGCCCGCCAGGTGATCCTGGACAAGAGGCCTGCCGTCACCTTCGATTTCTACCTGCACGAATTCGTGCTCCGGCTGCCCATCGGGCGCGGAGCGCCCGATGTCATGCGCGGTCAGCTTCGCCAGCTCGCTCGGCTCGCCGAGCGCAGCAACATCTCGATCCGGATCATCCCCGCGCGATGCGGTGGTCATCCAGCGATGGCGGGGCATTTCCAGCTGATCGAGTCAGCGGATTTCAGTCCAGTGATTTATATCGACAGTGAGGATTCGTCTTTGTTCCTCGAGGAACCCGCCGATCTGGCGGCTTACCGTCGAGTACTCAAGGGCCTGGCTCAGATCGCGCTCGATCAGGCAGAATCGAAGAGGTTCATCGCCGACCTCTACTCGACGGGAGCGCAACCCGATGCCGACCACTTGGGTTAAGAGCAGCTACAGCACCAACGGTGGCGAGTGTGTTGAGGTCGCCCTCAACCGGCCTGTCCTGATCCGGGACACGAAGGACCGTGAAGGCGGCACTCTCGCCGCCTCCACCGCAACCTGGCGCGAACTGCTCAGCAGACTTCGCTGAACATCGGCGGCAGAGCCTCCGCCAGCCCCATCCGCACCGACTCCACGGGCACCGGGACCGCCCCGGCGCCCGCCATCGGCAACGGCCGGGGCCTCCTCGGCATGCGCGACCCCGAACCCCCGCCCCGGCCCGGATACACCAGCAATCCCCGCGCCGGGTCCGGGACCGCGTCCAGCGCCGCCGTCACCACCGGCAGCTGCCTGAACGCGTCTCGCCTCTCCTCCGTCAAAAACTCGATCTCCAGCACCACTCCCCAGCGGTGCTCGTGCCAAACCCACTGCTCAGCGCCGTTCGTCAACGCTGCTTCGGTGAGAGCGTCCCCTTGAGCCAGGCGCCACAGCGAAGCCGAATGCTCCCCGTCGAACACTTCGATGGTCAGCCAATGGTCCATAAGTCGACATTACCGCCGCCGCGTCCTCATGGGTGTTGCGTTTCGGGGGCGATGGTGTGAGAGGGTATGGCCTGTGATGCGGATCATGGGGCGCCCTCGCGCGCTGGTCGCGGTCGTTGCCGGTGCACTTCTGCTCGCCGGGTGCGGCTCGGGCCCCAGCCAGGTCGGCAGTGCCGTCATCGTCGGTGACCGAGCTGTCTCCCTCGACCGGGTCCAGTCGATGATCGACCAGGCCGTCCGCGAACACCCGTACGCGCAGAAGCTCGCCAGTGAGCACAAGCTCGAACTGCTGGGCCGCGAGATCGTCCGGCAGACCGTGCTGCACGAACTGACCCTGCGCGCCACCAAGCAGGAAAACCTCGTCGCCGACCAGGCGAAGGTCGCCGCGCTGGCCGCGCAGGTGACGCCTGCCCCGGTCACCGACACCGGGCAGGGCGACCCGGTCGCCGTCACGCAGATCGTCTCGAAGCTGCGCGACCGGAACGAGGTCGCGAGCGACGTCCTCCTCGAGCAGGAGCTCGCCCGGAAGGTGCTGCCGAAGCTGTCGGTCGGCGCGGACTACGTCGGCATCAGCGCGACCGGCGACAACGACCAGGCCGCCCGCACCCGCGCCTTCGCCCTCGCGAAGGAGTTCGCCGACGACCCCGCCAAGGTCCAGGGGGTCGTCCAGCAGGCGCAGCAGGAAGGGCAGCAGGCCCAGCAGACCGGCGCGCCCGGCCCGGGCGGGTACTCCGCCGGCCAGACCGCCGAGCTCTTCGGCGCCGCGCAGTACCCCGGCCTCGCGCAGACCGCGCTCTTCGGCTCCGAAAAGAACAGCGTCGTCGTCTTCCAGGCGCAGAAGCCGCAGAGCGCGGACTGGTTCATCTTCGTCATCCGCGCCCGCGGCACCGACAAGGCCGTGCCGGCCGACCAGGAAGCGCAGAAGCCGACGGACGCCCAGCTGACCGCGATCGGCACCCGGCTGCTGCAGCCGTACCTCGGCCAGAGCGGCCTGCGCGTCAACCCGCGGTACGGCGTGTGGGATGTTGTGGGCATGAACCTCGTGCCCAACTCCGGCGCCACCCAGGGCATCGTGCTGCCCATTCGCGGTGCCGCGACCGCGCAGCAGTGAGCACGGGTGTCGTCGTCATCGTCCGCGGGACGACGCTGCCCGGTGCGGCGCTCAAGATCCTGCGTGACGCAGGCGCCGTCTACGCGGCCACGGACGTCGATCCGGCCGCGTTCGGTGTCCCGGCCGTCATCGAGGCGCCTTCGCTGAAGGACGTCGTGCTGCTGGCCGGGTCTCGCGACGAGCCCGCGGCGTCGCTGCTCATCGCGACCGGCGCGGAGGTCATCGAGACGCCGGTGCCGCCGCTGGTCGAGGCCGCCGAGGTGATGGACCGGCTCCGCTCGCCGGGCGGCTGCCCGTGGGACGCGGTGCAGACGCACGATTCGCTGCGGCAGTACCTGGTCGAGGAGACCTACGAGCTGCTCGACGCCATCGAAGAAGGCGATCGCGAGGCGCTGCGCGAAGAGCTCGGTGACGTCCTGCTGCAGGTGCTCTTCCACGCGCGGGTCGCGGCCGAGGACGCCGAAGACCCGTTCGGCATCGACGACGTCGCCGCGGCGCTCGTCGCGAAGCTGGTCGGCCGGCACCCGCACGTCTTCGCCGGCGCCGACCAGGTGCACACCGTCGAGCACCAGAACCTCAAATGGGAAGAGCTGAAGCAGCGCGAGAAGCAACGTCAGTCCATTGTGGACGGCGTCGCGCTCGGCCAGCCCGCCGTCGCGCTGGCGGGCAAGCTGGGGCAGCGCTCCGGGCGCGCGGGCATCCCGCTCGACCTCTTCCCCGAAGGGACCGCGGCGGCCGCCCAGCTGTTCCGCATCGCGGCCACCGCGCGCCGGGCGGGTGTCGACGCCGAGGGCGAGCTGAGGGCGGTGGCCAAGCAGTTCGCGAAGGACATCCAGGCCGCCGAGCAGGCCGCCCGCGACGCCGGGCTGGAGCCGACGACCCTGGAGGCCGACGGCTGGCGGAAGTTCTGGCCCCCGCGCCCAGAGTGACGCCAGTGTGACGCAGCACACGTTCGGTTGAGAACCGTTCCCGGACTTCCGGCGTCTTGCCTGGTGTGAAGCACACGCCACTGGAGGACGCCGACGAGGAGCACCTCGTCCGGCGCACCGCCCAGGGCGATCGCGCGGCGTTCGAGGAGCTCTACCGCCGCACGGCGCCCTGGCTCGCCGTGCGCCTGCGCCGCCGCTGTGCGGACGAGCAGCTCGTCGCGGAGGTCATGCAGGAGACGTTCCTGGCCGTCTGGCGGGCGGCGGCGTCGTTCGCGGGCGCCACCACCGGCGGGAGCGCGGTCGGCTGGGTCTGGACGATCGCCGCGCGCCGGCTGGTCGACGCGTTCCGGCGCCGGGCGCACCACGCGCAGCCGCCGCCGGCGGTGGCCCTCGACGTCGCGCCGGTGGTGGCGGCCGAAGACGAGGCGCTGGCGGCGACGATCGGCGACGAGGTCGGTGCCGCGCTGCGCGACCTCGCGCCGGAGCTGCGGGCGGTGCTGCAGGCGATGGTGCTCGACGGGCTGACCGTCCGGGAGACCGCTGTCCTGCTGGGGTTGCCGGAGGGGACCGTCAAGACCCGGGCGCGCCGGGCCCGGATCGCATTGCGGGAGGCACTGTCGTGAACCACGCGCCGGAGCGGCTCATCGTCGCGTACGCGGTGGGCGACGACCTCCCGGGTGACCAGCTGTGGGGCCTCGAGGCCCACCTCGAGGCGTGCCGCGAATGCCGGGCGCGGCTCGCGCGGGCCGCACCGGTCCAGCCGGTCGTGGACCTGGTCTGGGAGCGGCTTTCGGCCGAGGTCCGGCAGCCGGTCGCCCGGCCGCGGCGCCGGAGCCGGTGGCTCGACACCTGGGTGACGCCGGCGATGGCGCCGTGGCTGGCGATGATCGTGGCCGTCACGCTGGCCGCGCTCCTGCTCGAGAGCGTGTGGCACGCGGTGCTCGACGTGCCGGCGGTGCAGCTCTTCGCCCCGGTGCTGCCGGTGTTCGGGGTCGCCGTGTCGTGGGCGCGGGGCCTCGATCCGGCCTACGAGGTCGTCACCGCGACCCCGCGGGCGGGGCTGTACCTGGTCGCCCGGCGGACGGTGGCGGTGCTCGCCGTCGTCCTGCCGGTGCTGGGGGTCGCCGGGTGGCTGACCGGCACCCAGCCGGCGCTCTGGCTGCTGCCGAGCCTGGCCTTCACCACCGGCACGCTCGCGCTCGGCGGCCTGATCGGCGTCAGCCGGGCGGCGTACGCGCTGGTCGCGGTGTGGGTGGTGATCGTCGTCCTGCCGGCGTTCGTCCAGCGGGGGCAGGCGTTTTCGCTCGGCACCGGCGCGCTGCCGGTGTGGGCGGCGGTCTTCGTGCTGACCACGGTGGTCGTCGCCCTGCGCGGGCCGGCGTTCACCCGGCTCGGCGCACGTCAGTAGGACTTCAGGTCCTCGGGTCTTCAGGGCTTCAGGGAGGAAGAGCATGCGGGCAGTAGGGGCCGCCGAGGTCGCACCGGCGACGTACGCCTGGGAAATCCAGGCGCAGGGGCTGCGGGTGCGGGTGGGGCGGCGGACGATGGCGGTGGACGGCCTGGACCTGTCCCTCGGCAAGGGGGTGCACGGGCTGCTCGGCCCGAACGGCGCCGGCAAGACGACGCTGATCCGGGCCTTGGCGACGGTGCTCCGGCCGGCGTCGGGCAGCTTGTCGCTGCTCGGCACCCCGGCCGGCGGGAACTCCGGCCAGCGGGAGCTGCGCCGCCGGATCGGCTACCTGCCGCAGAACTTCGGCTACTACAAGCGGTTCACGGTCCGCGAGTTCGTCGAATACCTGGCGTGGCTGAAGGAGATGTCCAAAGAGGACATCCCGGGGGCCGTCCAGCGGGCGGTGGAGCGCGTCGGCCTGGCCGACCGCGCGGACGACCGCATGAAGACGCTCTCGGGCGGCATGGTGCGCCGGGTCGGCATCGCCCAGGCGATCGTCAACGACCCGGAGATCCTGCTCCTCGACGAGCCGACGGCCGGCCTCGACCCGGCGCAGCGGGTCCGGTTCCGCGAGCTGGTCCAGGAACTGGGCCGCGACTCGTGCGTGCTGATCTCGACGCACCTGGTGGAGGACGTGGCCACGGCGTGCACGGACGTGGTGCTGTTCGCCGCGGGAAAGCTGGTGTTCCAGGGAACGCCGGACGGGCTGGCCGCCGCGGGCACCCTCGAGCACGTCGGCGACAGCCCGATCGAACGCGGTTATTCGGCGCTGCTGAACCACGAGCCGGGCCGGGAGGCGTGGTGATCTTCCGCATCGAACTCCGGCGCTCGATCGCGCCCTGGGCCGGTCTTGCGCTCGTCGTCTTCGCGCTCGCGTTCCTCTTCCTGCTCTCGGGGCCGTGGTGGAAGACCCCCGCACCCTGGTCGGCGAACACGACCACGACCGCGATCTGGATCCGCTTCCTCCTGCAGTTCCTCTGGCCCGTCGTGGTCGGCGCCGGGGCCATCCAGGGCATGCGTGACAGCCGCTCCGGCATGACCGAGCTGCTGGCCACCACCCCGCGGCCCGGGTGGCACCGGGCGATCCGGCTCGCCGGCGCCGTCGGCGCGCTGTCCGCGCTGGCCTACCTGGTCGTGTTCGGCGTGGGCGTCGCCGAAGTCCTCGCCCACGACGGGTTCGTCTCGGCCGGCTTCCTCCCGGTGCTGGGCGTCGGGGTGCTCGCCGTGGTCGCCGGTGGCTGGCTGGGGCTGGCCGTCGGGCGGCTGCTGCCGCACCCGCTGACGGCCCCCGGGCTGGCCGTGCTCACCCTCGTCGGGACGGTCCTCTGCTGGATGTCGCTCGAACAGGGCCTGGACGCCGTCCTGCCACGCCGGGCCGGGCCGCTGGCGCCGGCGCTGGCCGAGCCGCGCGGGTCGATGGTGACGACCGCGGCGTCGCTCGACGCCGGGCAGGCGGTGTGGTTCCTCGGCCTCGCCGTCACCGGGTTCCTGCTGCTGTCGGTGCGGTCGGTGCGAGCGCGGCTGCTGAGCCTGCTGCCGCTCGTCGCCGGGGTCGCCATCGCGCTGCCGCTGTTCCCGGCGGACGCCCTCACCGCCGACGGCGCCGCCGCCCGGAAGGTCTGCGATGGCCCGGTCTGCGTGGCGGAACTGCACCGGGATCGCCTGGCCGCGCTGGCCGGCCCCGGGCGTGAAGCGCTCGCGATGCTGGCGAAGCTGCCCGGAGCGCCGACGCGGGTCGAGGAGCAGGTCGCGCCTGTCTCCCCGCTCGAACGCGCCCAGCGCGACCCCGGCGTCGTCCTGCTCGACTTCCAGCGCAACGACGCACTGCTGACGGCGGACGCGAGCGACCTGCGGGCGGCGGTGCTCTCCGGGGTGGGCGTGCCGTCCTGCGAGCGGCCGAGTTCACCCAGCCTGTCGGACACCGGCGCGCGGATGATCGCGGCGGCGTACTTCACCGGGGAGCTGAAGCCGCTGCCCGAGCTCTTCCGGAACTGGTTCAAGAGTCAGTCCGGCCCGATCGAGCAGGCCTGGCAGCAGTTCCGGGCGTTGCCCGCGGACGTCCGGTTCGCGCGGATCGTCGCGCTGCGCCAGGCGTTGCTGACGTGCCAGGGCGATCCGATGGACACGCTGGTGCCGGGAGCGCTCCGATGAGGTGGGCGACGCTGTACGCCCGCTCGCGGCAGCTGCCGGTGGCCTTCGCGGCCCTGCTGGTGGCGACCTCGGGGGTGTGGTTCCTGGGCCGGGACTCGTGGAACGCGGTCGTCGTCGCGCTGACGCTGACCACGGCGGTCGCGGTGGCGGCGATCGGGCTCAGCGGCCAGGACCCCGACCTCGACCGGACCGCGGCGCTGCCGTGGCCGATCCGGCGGTTCGCCCACCTGGCGCTGATCGCGATCGTGGCCGGGTCGGTGGTGCTGGCGGTGCAGGAGCTGGGCCCGTCGGCGGTCGCGGCGTCGATCATCGTCCGCGACGCGGCCGGGCTGGCGGGCTTGGCCGGCCTGGCGGCCACGATGGCGGGCGGCCAGTTCGGCTGGACGCTCCCGCTGGCCTGGTCCGCGGTCAGCCCGTTCGTCCCGCGGGACTCTTCGACGCTGAGCCGGGTCCTGACCTGGGCCCTGCAACCCGCGGAAACCCCGGTGGCCACCTGGACGGCGGTGCTCTTGGCGGCCACGGGAGCGGCGACGTACACCGTTTGGGGCGGCCGCCGGTAGCCGTGCCGGGGCCACGGAAGCGCTACCGGCGGCCGCGGAGAAAACTCAGACGTTGCGGATGTTCGTCTCCAGCTCCAGGGGCTCCCGGTCCCAGTCCTCCACGCCGAAGGCGAGGATGCGTTCCGGGTGGATCCGGATCACCGCGTCGTCGAAGTGGTTGTCCGGCAGATTCACGCCCACCAAGGCCTCCGCGCGGCCGCGGATCTCCAGGCACCGCACCCGCCACGGGTTCGTCGACGGGAGGTCGTCGACGACGAACGCCACGCGGTCGTGCGTCGCGATGTTGCGGAACTTCTTGCTGGTGCGCAGGTTGTGCCCGGTGACGTCGATGGTCTTCTCGTCCGGGTTGTAGCGGAAGCCGACCGGGTTGGCCTGGAGGGTTCCGTCGGGCCGCTGGGTCGCCAGCCGGCCCAGGGGCTGGGCGGCGAGGTAGGCGAGTTCTGCTTCGGTGAACATGCCCGAAGCTTCCAACTTCAAGCTCCCTTGAAGTCAAGCTCCGAGCACCAGCGAGGCGAACCGCGCGCCGATCCGGCGGTGGGCTGCCGGGGACGGGTGGAGGTCGTCCGGCAGCGGTAACTCCGCGAAGTCCTCCGGGCCGTACAGCGAGAGGCCGTCGAGGTAGGTCAAGTGCGGGTCCGACTCCTGCCGCTGCGCCACGATCCGGGCCAGCTCGTCGCGGATGACCTCCAGGGTCAGCTTGCCCGCCGCGCGCTCGGCCGGGTCGCCGGTCGCGCGGAACCGGACCTCGCCGCGGGCCAGTGCCTCGTGGTCGAAGTCGCCCGGCCCGGGTGTCTGCTCGTGGATCGGGCAGTACAGCGGCGAGACGACCACGAGCGGGGTGTCCGGGTGGCCGTCGCGGATCGTGTCGAGGAAGCCGTGCACCGCGGGCCCGAACGCGCGCAGGCGCATCAGGTCCGCGTTGACCACGTTGATCCCCAGCTTGACGCTGATCAGGCCGGCGGGCGTGTCGCGCAGCGCCCGCGCGGTGAACGGGTCGAGCAGCGCGCTGCCGCTGAAGCCGAGGTTGACCAGCTCGACGCCGGCCGCGGTGGCGGCGAGCGCGGGCCACGTCGTCGCGGGGCTCGCCGCGTTCGAGCCCTGGCTGATCGAACTGCCGTGGTGCAGCCACACCCGGTCCGCCCGGGGCACCGGCGAAACCGGCGCGTCGGTGCTTAAGGCGACCAACGTCGTCAGTTCGTTGTGCGGCAACCAGATCTCGACGTCCTTGTCGTGCCCGGGGAGGTCCGCGAACCGGACGCCGGCGGGTGCGGTCGCCTGGGCGGCCGGCTTGCCGTCGACCAGCAGGTCATAGACGCCGTCGGGCCGTGGCGGCGCGCCCGGGTACTCGACCTTCGTCGGCAGCGTGTCGAGTTCGACCACGCGAGCCCGGGTCCGGAACCGCAGCCGGACGCCCGCGGGCTGCGCTTCGACCATGGCGAGCCGCGGGTCGCTGTTCTGCGCCCGCGCGCGAGCCGGGAGCCGGTGCGGCACCAGGCCGCGCCCGGTGCGTTCGAGTTCGAGGGCACCGCGGAAGAGGTCCGCGGTCAGGGGGATGTCGATCACGACCGTGGCCAATCACGCAGGAGGGAATCGAGGACGGCGAGGATGCGGACCCAGCTTTCGGGCGCGGCGGGCGAGCTGTGGTCGAACCCGCCCTGGGTTTCGAGGCTGATGAACCCCTGGAAGACGCTGCCCAGCAGCCGCACGGCGTGGGTCTCGTCCGGCCCCGTCAGGGCGTAGCCGCGGAGGATCGCGCGCATCATTTCGGCGTGCCGGAAGCCGGCGCTCGCCGCGGCGGTCTCCGGATCGAGCCGCAGCTGTGCGGCGGCGTACCGGCCGGGGTGCTCGCGGGCGTAGTCGCGGTAGACGTCGGCGAAGGCGACGAGCGCGTCTCGCCCGGCCCGGCCCGCGAGGGCGGCCGCGGCCTGGTCGGCGAGCTCGTCCAGCGCCAGCAGCGCGACCTTCGTCCGCAGGTCGTGCGCGTTCTTGACGTGCGAATACAGGCTGGCGACCTGGACGCCGAGCCGCCGGGCCAGCTCCGACGGCGTCACCCGGTCGAAGCCCGCCTCATCGGCCAGCTCCGCGCCGGCGCGCACCACGCGTTCGGTGGTCAATCCTGCCCGAGCCATCAGCCTTCTCCCATTTGCCTAAAGCCAGAGTAGATCAACCTAAAGGCTTTAGGCAACCGGGGTCAGGAGAACAGTGCGTCCGCCCAGCTCGACTCGCGGGTCACGCCCGGCGGGACCGCGAAGTGCGCGGAGCCGGTGTGCTGGACGTACTCCATCATCGCGTCCTTCGACGACAGCGCCTGCTGCATCGGCACGTACTGCTTGCGGGTGTCGCGGTTGAACGCCAGGAAGAACAACCCCGCTTCGAGGTGCCCGACGCCGTCGGAGCCGTCGACGAAGTTGTAGCCGCGCCGCAGGATCCGGACGCCGTTCAGCGCCTGGTGGGAGGCCAGCCGGACGTGCGCGTCCGCCGGGATCAGCTTCTCGCCGCCGGCGCCGCCGACGTCGAGGTCCAGCTCGTCGAACTCCGCGGTCTGGCCCAGCGGGGCGCCGGTGCCCTTCGTGCGGCCGATGATCTTCTCCTGGCCGTCGAGGGTCTCGCGGTCCCACGTCTCGATGTGCATCCGGATCCGGCGCGCCACCAGGTACGAGCCGCCGGCCATCCAGGCCGGGCCGTCGGCCGCGGTGGCCCACACCTGGTCGCCCAGCACGTCGGGTTCCTCGGCCTTGATGTTGTTCGTGCCGTCCTTGAACCCGAACAGGTTCCGGGGCGTCTGCTGCTCCCGCGACGTCGACGAGCTGCGGCCGAAGCCGAGCTGCGACCAGCGGACCTCGGTGACGCCGAAGCCGAGCCGCACCAGGTTGCGGACCGCGTGCACCGCCACCTGGGGGTCGTCCGCGCAGGCCTGGATGCACAGGTCGCCGCCGCTGCGGGCCGGGTCGAGCTTGTCCTTCGGGAACAGCGGCAGGTCGATCAGCTGCGGCGGCCGCTTGCCCGCCAGGCCGAACCGGCCGTCGAACAGCGACGGCCCGAACCCGATGGTCAGCGTCAGGTTCGAGGGCGGCAGGTCGAGCGCCTCACCGGTGTCGCCGGGCGGGGCGTACGTGCCGTTGCCCACCGCGCCGTTCGCGACGACCTCCTGGCCCGCCGTCATCCGGCGGGCCGCGTCGGTCCACGTCTTGAGCAGCCGCCGCAGCTTTTCACGGTCGGTGGCTGTGACATCCAAAGCCGCGAAGTGCAGGTTGGCCTGCGCCGGCGTGACGATCCCGGCCTGGTGCTCGCCGTGGAAGTCGACGGTGTTCGTCGACGCCTCGGCGTGGCCGCTCGTCGCCTTGTCGATCCCGATGCCGGCGGCGGCCCCCGCCCCGGCGAGCGCGACACCCGCGCCCGCCAGGCCGAACAGCTTCCGCCGCGAGACGCGCGTGCCCTCCGCCCGGATGCCCTCTGCCGACGTCACTTGGAGACGACCTCCGCAACCTTGCTCAGCGGTTCGCTCAGCGCGTCGACGGCCGAGGCGAACTCCTTGACCTGGTCCTGGGACAGCTCGGTGTAGGACTTGAAACCGTCACCGGCCCGCTGCTTGTCGAGCAGGCCCTGGACGTTCGCGAACTCCTTGTCCAGAGTGGACACCAGCGCCGGGTCCTTGGCCTGCAGGACCGGCCGCAGCGCGGTGATCGCGCCCTTCGAACCGTCCAAGTTGGCCTGGAAGTCCCAGAGGTCGGTGTGCGAGAAGGCCTCTTCCTCGCCGGTGATCTTGCCGGTCGCGACCTCGTCGAGCAGGCCCTTCGCGCCGTTCGCGAGGTCCAAAGGGGACAGTTCGAGCGTCTTCGTCTTGGCGACCAGGTCCTTGACGTCGGTCACCAGCTTGTCGGCGATCTGGCCGCTGTCGGGCTGCAGGCCGGTCTGGAACAGGTCCTTCTCCAGCCGGTGGAAGCCGGTGAACTGCTGGTTCGGCTCGAGGTCGGCCTCGCGGACGTCGATGGCCGGGTCGAGGTCGCCGAACTTCTCGGCCACCGGCTCGATCCGCTCGTAGTAGACGCGGGTGCGCGCGTACGCGGCCTTCGCCTCGTCGACCTTGCCCGCCTTGACGAGGTCGGCGAACTTCCCCGTCTCGTCCTGCAGCGCGGAGGTGTTGTTCGCGATGTAGTCGGCGTAGCTCTTGGTGGCCTGGGCCTTCTGCGCGTTGCTGTCGTTCTGCTTCGCGACGCCGCCGGTGACGGTGAAGTCGCCGCGGATGCCGGTGCCGGACATGCCGGGCTTGCACGCGGTCTGGTACTTGCCGGCGTCGGCGACCTCGACGATCAGCCGCCGGTTGAGCCCAGGCGCGATGTTCTCGACCTCGCCCATGATCCGGTCGCCCTCGGCGTAGAGGTAGAACTCGGTGACCTTGGTGCCCTTGTTGGTGATCTCGAAGGTGAGGTTGCCCGCACCGGCCGTGGTGGCGGAGACCTCGCACGCGGCGTCGGACGCCGAGACCTTGATCGGGCCACCGCCGGCCGAGGCACCCGCGGGGTCGCTCTTGCTGTCGCACGCGGCCAGCGTCACCAGGACGGCGGCGCCGGCCAGTACGGCCAGCGAGGGGGTCTTGCGCACGGTCACTCCTTCGAGGCGGCCGCGACGGCGGGTGCCGGCGCGGTCTTCTTGCTGGGCTTGAGGAAGAGGGGCAGCACGACGGCGACGTAGGCCACCCAGGCGACGGCCTGCAGCACGGTCGTCTGCTGCGAGTAGTTGAAGATGCCCTTCAGCAGCGCGCCGTACCAGGACGTCTCGGGCAGCGTGGCCGAAGCGTCGAAGGCGAGGGTGTGGATGCCGGGCAGGAACGCGGCCTCCTGCAGGTCGTGCAGGCCGTAGCCGAGCACGCCCGCGGCGACGAACACCAGCAGCACGCCGGTGATCGTGAAGAACTTGGAGAGGTTGAACCGCACCGCGCCCTTGTAGAGCAGGTACGCGAGCACCACCGCGGCCGCGATGCCGATGGCGAAGCCGATCAGCGGCTGCACGGTCTCGTTCTGCGCGGCTTGGACGGTCGAGTAGAAGAACACCGCGGTCTCCAGCCCCTCGCGCCCGACCGCGAGGAACGACAGCAGCAGCACGGCCGCGGGGCCGACGTCCAGCGCGTCGTCCATCTTCCCGCGCAGCTCGGCGGCGATGCTCTTCGACGCCTTGCGCATCCAGAAGATCATCGCGGTGACGAACACGACGGCGACGATCGACAGGCTGCCGCCGAGCAGCTCCTGGTGCTCGAAGGTCAGCTGGGCGGTCGTGAAGGTGAGGACCGCGCCGACGGCGACCGACAGCAGCACCGCGGCGCCGACACCCGGCCACACCCAGCGCAGCGCGTGGCGCCGGTCCGTTTTGACCAGGAACGCCACCAGGATGCTGACGACCAGCGCCGCTTCCAGGCCTTCGCGCAGCCCGATCAGCGCGCTCGAGAACAACACCGGTCCGCCTCCCTGAGTTCTGCTTCCGTGATGTTTTTAGGTAAGGCTCACCTGTAAGTCCAGTGAGCGTACGCCCGCTCGACTCGGAGAAATCGGGCAAAAGGGACTCGATTTTGAAGTTAGGTTAGGGTAACCGCAGGTCAGGGGCCTGCGCGTCGACTCGGTAACAAAATTTGTGATGTCGCAGGCAGGGAGAGGGTTTTTACCTTCCGCTTGCCTGGTCAGGCTTCCGGGGGTCCGTCTTTCGGGGGTTCCGGGTGGCGGAGCCCCCGGCCCGGAGCGAAGCCCCGGAGCAACACAGTCCCTCTTGAGTGCGTCCGTAACCTGTTCGGGTGGCCGATACCGCTCAGCCGACCGTCACGCCTGCCGGACCCCCTCCATCGGGTGGTCCGCCGCGGCGGTATCTCGGCCGGGCGGCCCTCGCCGTGGGGCTCGTGCTCACCGGCGTCGTCCTGGTCGTCACCATCGGGGTCCGGAACCCGGATGCTCCGACAGCGCCGCCGCCGGTCCAGCCGGCGCTCGCCATCCCCGAACAGCGTCCGCAGCCCGGCGCCGAAGCGCCGCGGGCGGGGCTCGCCGCGCCGGTCGACCGGCCGCAGGTGTCCGACCGGGCCGAGCTGGACGCGTGGGCGACCCGCGTCGCGGACAAGACGCACATCCCGGTGCGCGCGCTGGCGGCGTACGGGCGGGCGGAGATGTGGATGCAGCGCCAGAAACCGACGTGCCACCTCTCGTGGGCGACCCTCGCGGGCATCGGCCGGGTCGAGAACGAGCGCGGGGAGTTCGACCTCGCGGCGATCGGCGCGGACGGCCGGGTGGCGAAGCCGGTGGTCGGCCCGCCGCTGGACGGTTCGCCGGGCATCCCGGCGGTGCACGACAGCGACGGCGGCAAGCTCGACGGCGACAAGTCGTGGGACCACGCGATCGGCCCGATGCAGTTCCTGCCGTCGACGTGGAAGAAGTACCAGGAGCGCGCGAACGGCGACGGCGGCACCCCGGACCCGCAGAACATCGACGACGCGGCCTTCACGGCGGCCCGCTTCCTGTGCTCGGGCGGCGACGACCTCGGCACCCCGGCCGGCTGGTGGCGGGCGATCCTGTTCTACAACCAGGCCCTGGCGTACGGCCAAGACGTCTTCAGCGCGGCCGACGCCTACGCGGAGGCGAGCGTCGCGCCCTGAGTCAGAGCTCGCGGTCGGCGACGAACGGCGTGACGGCCATCAGCACGAGCAGCAGCAGTCCGGCGTAAGCACCCAGCGTGGCGAAGATCGACATCGTGGTCCCTCCCTGTTCGGTCTGGAACCAGCTTCGCCGGACGAGGGCGTGCCGGACATCGGTCGAGGGGCCCGCCTTGGTCGGCCGAACGGCTGAGGTGACCCGGGCCGTTCGGCCCTGGTCGGCTCAGGGTTCGCGCAGCGCGATGCGGGCCTTGACCTCGCTGATCGCCTCGAGGTACTCCGGCACCGGGTGCATCGCCGAGGCGATCTTCATCTGCGCCAGCGCCTCGACGAGCCGGCCGAGGCGCTGCAGCGTGCGGCCCAGGATGAACCGCGCGTAGTGATCCGTCGGGTCCAGTTCGAGCACCCGGGTGAACGCCGCTTCCGCGCGCCGCAACTGAGCGGAGTGGAAGTACGCGCGCCCGGCCAGCAGGTGCACCGACGGTTTGTCCGTTTCGGATTCCAGCAGGGGCTGCAACGCCTTCAGCGCGTCGAGCGGACGACGGCGGCCGACGAGGTCTTCGGCCTGGCGGAAGGCATGAAACCGCGACTCCTCGGGAGGCTGCGAAGCAGCTGCGGCGTCCGTCATGGTCGCTCCCACGTTACCCGTGGAGAGGGGCTTGCACACGCCTCCGATCGGGACGTGATGGACTGTGCCGCCATGAGCAGCGGGTACCGGGGCCTGGCGCCCTACCTCTACTACGCCGACGCCACGGCGGCGCTCGCCTGGCTGACCAGGACCTTCGGCTTCACCGAGGAGGTCCGGTTCTGCGACGCGGCGGGCGAGGTCTTCCAGGCGACCCTGCGCGCGGGCGGAGCACCGATCCAGATCGCGGGCGTCGGCCCGGACTACTGGCAGGCCAAGGGCGTCGACGGCCCGGTCGGCCAGCTCAACATCGTCTACGTCGACGACGTCGACGAGCACTACGAGCGGATCTCCGCCGCGCTCGGGGACGAGTGCGAGCTCGATCCGCCGCAGGACCAGCCGTACGGCGCCCGGGTGTACACCGTCGCCGATCTCGGGGGCAACAGCTGGACCTTCTGGCAGCAGACGTCCGAGACCGTCGAGCTGCCGCCGGGCTGGCAGGCGATCCGCGCGGGCGGTGAGTCCTCCAACGGGTGAACTGCCGCGACGGCTAGGCTGGGCGCGAAACCACCGCCGACGTTCTCTTCTCCGCGGAGGCGGCATTCACCACAGGCACGACGCACCGAGGAGCATGGCGTGGCTCTCATCGAGCAGGTAGGCGCGCGCGAGATTCTGGACTCGCGCGGCAACCCGACGGTCGAGGTGGAGGTGGCTCTCGACGACGGCACCCTGGCGCGGGCCGCGGTCCCGTCGGGTGCGTCGACCGGTGAGCACGAAGCGGTCGAGCTGCGTGACGGCGACACCGGCCGCTACAACGGCAAGGGCGTCGAGCGCGCGGTCGCCGCGGTGCTCGACGAGATCGGCCCGGAGATGGTCGGCATCGAGGCTGTCGACCAGCGGATCGTCGACCAGAAGCTGGTCGACCTCGACGGCACCCCGGCGAAGTCCCGCCTCGGCGCGAACGCCATCCTCGGCGTCTCGCTGGCCGTCGCGAAGGCCGCCGCGGAGTCGGCCGAGCTGGAGCTGTTCCGCTACCTGGGCGGCCCGAACGCGCACGTGCTGCCGGTGCCGATGCTGAACATCCTCAACGGCGGTTCGCACGCGGACAGCAACGTCGACGTCCAGGAGTTCATGATCGCGCCGATCGGCGCGGAAACCTTCCGCGAGGCCCTGCGCTGGGGCGCCGAGGTCTACCACTCGCTGAAGTCGGTGCTGAAGGGCCGCGGCCTCTCGACCGGTCTCGGCGACGAAGGCGGCTTCGCGCCGAACCTGGCGAACAACCGCGAGGCGCTCGACCTGATCCTGCAGGCCATCGAGAAGGCCGGCTACACCCCGGGCCGCGACGTCGCGCTCGCGCTGGACGTCGCCGCGACGGAGTTCTTCGCCGACGGCGCGTACACCTTCGAGGGCGGCAAGAAGAGCGCCGAGCAGATGTCGGCGTACTACGCCGAGCTGATCCGCGACTACCCGATGGTCTCCATCGAGGACCCGCTGAGCGAGGACGACTGGGACGGCTGGGTCACCCTGACCGCCGAGATCGGCGAGAAGGTCCAGATCGTCGGCGACGACCTGTTCGTCACCAACCCGGACCGCCTCGAGGAGGGCATCACCCGCCGCGCCGCCAACGCGCTGCTGGTGAAGGTCAACCAGATCGGCACCCTGTCCGAGACGCTCGACGCGATCTCGCTGGCCACGTCGTTCGGCTACAAGTCGATGATGAGCCACCGCTCCGGCGAGACCGAGGACACGTTCATCGCGGACCTGGCGGTCGCCACCGGCGTCGGCCAGATCAAGACCGGTGCCCCGGCCCGCGGCGAGCGGATCGCCAAGTACAACCAGCTGCTGCGCATCGAGGAGACCCTCGGTGACGCCGCCCGGTACGCCGGCGAGCTGGCCTTCCCGCGGTTCAGCGCCGAGGCCTGACGCCGATGGCGGACCGGGGGAGGACACGCGGCCGCCGCGACGGTGGCGGCGGGGCTTCGCGGGGCAACCGGCCCGCACCGGCCCGCCGCCCCGAAGCGGCGCGCCGCCGCACCGCCGACGCGGAGACCACCAGGGCCCGGCTGCGCCGGGGCTTGGCGGCGAAGCGGGCGTCGGGTGCGGCGAAGGTGCTCGGCATGTCCACCACCCGCCGCGCGGCGGTGGTGGCGATCGTGGTGTGCGCGCTGGCGTTCACCATCGCCGTGCCCCTGCGCACGTACCTCTCCCAGCGGACCGAGGTCCGCGAACAGCAGGCCCAGCAGGCTCAGCTGCAGCAGGAGGTCGCTCAGCTCCAAGGTCGCAAGGCGGAGCTGAGCGACCCCGCGCAGATCGAGGCCGAAGCCCGCCGCCGGCTGCGGTACGTCAAGCCGGGCGAGACGCCGTACATCGTCCAGCTGCCGGAGGACAAGGCGCCCGACGCGGCCCCGCCGGCCGGACAGCAGCAGGTCGCGGGCAGCTCCTGGTACGAGAACCTCTGGAACCAGGTCTCGGGCGGCTGAGAGCCACGCTCTAACCTTGACCACGTGAACAGCACGCAGCAGCACCGGTTCGAGCCCGTCACCGACGCCGACCGCGAGATCATCGCGGAGCAGCTCGGACGGCCGCCGCGGGCGCTGCGCGCGATCGCCGCGCGGTGCCCGAGCGGGCACCCCTCCGTGGTGCAGACCAGCCCGCGGCTGGAGAACGGGACGCCGTTCCCGACGCTCTACTACCTCACCTGCCCGAAGCTGAACTCGATGATCGGCACCATCGAGGCGTCCGGGATCATGAAGGAGATGACGGAGCGGCTCACCACCGATCCCGAGCTCGCGGCGCAGTACCAGCGCACCCACGAGGGCTACCTCGCCGAGCGGGACGCCATCGAGCCGCTCGGCCACCAGGTCACCGCCGGGGGCATGCCCGGCCGCGTCAAGTGCCTGCACGTGCACGTCGCCCACTCGCTGGCCGTCGGTCCCGGCGTGAATCCGTTCGGTGACGAGACGCTGGCCCTGCTTAAGGCCAACGGGTGGCCCTCGGGTGACTGCGCCGCGTAACACTCGCGCGCTGTGAACAGATAACTGGTCTGGGTGAGCGAAAACCTCGATCGCGACTCTCGATGGGCTGAAACTTCGCCGCACTTGCGGCAGGCTGTGTCCCGAAAGCGGCGATCGAACCGGCCAGGAGGGCTCTGAGCATGCGTGTGCGGCGGCTGCCAGACGCAGCCGGGAGCTACGCGCGAAGATTCGGGATCCGCCACCGCACCGCGTACCCCCTGATCACCGGCATCCTGGCCGTGCTCCCGGCGCTGGTCGCCGGCGGTGGCACCCTCGGCTGGCTCGGCGGCACCGGCGAGCACACCCGCGACGCCGCGCTCGGCCAGGGCTACGACCCCGGGCACGCCGCCCTCCAGCAGATCGCCGTCGACGGCACCCTCCCCGGCGTGCCCACCCCGCTGCCCCTGCCGGCCTACGAGCTCCCGGACGGCCCGCTCGGCATCCCGGCCACCGCGCTCGCCGCGTACAAGAACGCCGCCGACATCCTCGGCCGCGAACAGCCCGCCTGCCACATCGACTGGGCCCTGATCGCCAGCATCGGCCGGATCGAGTCCAACCACGCGCGCGGCGGCTACGTGGACAGTGCCGGGACCACCCGCGAGCCGATCCTCGGCCCGCAGCTCAACGGCCAAGGCGGGTTCGCCGCGATCCCGGACACCGACCAGGGCCTGCTCGACACCGACCCGGTGTGGGACCGGGCGGTCGGCCCGACCCAGTTCATCCCGGGGACGTGGCGGGGCTACGCGTCCGACGGCAACGGCGACGGCAAGTCCGACCCGAACAACCTCTTCGACGCGGCCCTGGCCACCGGCCGCTACCTGTGCTCCGGCGGGTTCGACCTGGCGAACCCGGACCAGCTGCGCGGGGCGATCTACCGGTACAACAACTCCGACACGTACGTGAACACGGTGGTCCTGTGGGCGGACGCCTACCGCAACGGGATCATGCAGGTGCCGGACAGCACGGTGCCGATCGGCGCGCCGAACGCGGCGGCCCTGCCCGCGCCGCCGTCGATCCCGCCTCCACCGGTCCCGGCGACGACGGTTTCCACGCCGCCGCCGACCACGCCGGGCACTTCGACTTCGGAGCCGCCGCCCACGTCGTCGTCCACGTGCGTGCCGCCGACGACGACAACGGGCGTCCCGACGACGATCACGAGCTTCACGACCGTGCCAGCACCGACCGGCACGACCAGCGAGACCACCACCACGTCGACGAAGACCACGCCGCCGGAACCGACGTGCGGGCAGATCGTCACGGAGGTGCCCACGTCGGTCGTCCTGATCACGACCACGCCGCCGACGCCTACGCCCTGACGCATCCGCGCCGGTTAGGGTGATCGCATGCCTCGTGTTGCCGCGATCGACTGTGGGACCAACTCCATCCGCCTGCTCGTCGCCGAGCTGACGCCGCGCCACGACGGCACGGTCGACCTGCGCGACCTGCACCGCGAGATGCGGATCGTCCGGCTCGGCCAGGGCGTCGACGCCACCGGCGAGCTGGCCCCCGAGGCCCTCGAGCGCACCCGGGCCGCGCTCGCCGACTACACGATCGCCGCGCGGCGCAAGGGCGTGGAGAAGGTCCGCATGGTCGCCACGTCCGCGACCCGCGACGCGAAGAACCGCGACGAGTTCTTCCGGATGACCCGCGAAACGCTCGGCACCGAGGCCGAGGTGATCAGCGGCGACGAAGAGGCGCGGCTGTCGTTCACCGGCGCGGTGGGCGAGCAGGACCCGGACGACGGCCCGTTCGTGGTGGTCGACGTCGGCGGCGGCTCGACGGAGCTGGTCCTCGGCACCTGGGACGGCAAGCGGGCCGACGTGCTCGCGGCGAAGTCCGTCGACATCGGCTGCGTCCGCATCACCGAGCGCGCGCTGAAGAGCGACCCGCCGACGGCGAGCGAGATCGCGACCGCCCGTGACCTGGCGGGCAAGGTGCTGACGGACGCGTTCGACGTGGTCGACGTCGCCCGCGCCCGGACGTGGGTGGGCGTGGCGGGCACGGTGACGACGCTGTCGGCCATCGCGCTGGGGCTGCCGGAGTACGACAGCGAGCGGGTGCACCTGTCCACGTTGAGCGCGGCGGACATCGACCGGCTCGCGTCCCGCCTGCTCAGCGAGGACCACGCCACCCGCGCGGCCAACCCGGTGATCCACCCGGGCCGGGTCGACGTGATCGGCGGCGGCGCGGTGGTGGTCCAGACCCTCGCCGAGCAGCTGGCGGCCCGCGGCGGCCCGACGGAGCTGGTCGTCAGCGAGCACGACATCCTCGACGGCATCGCCCTCTCCCTCGTCTGACCGGCCCACCGGGACACCGCGCCCGGCCCACCGCCCTCGCTCGCCTGACCGACCGTTCGGCCGCCCGAAAGGGCTTGTGCCACAACGGGACCGAGGGTGAGCGCGCGATGACCTGCTGTCCGCGTTGAACCGTCCGGAGTATCCGGATTCCTACGTTGGTTGTACTCCAACCAGGTGGTCCTGACGACCGTCACACATTTGCAACACCGCACTCCTGTGATCGGCTTCACCGCCCCCGATAGCGTGCGTCTCACCTTTCGGACACACCGGAAATGGAGGGGAACATGCGTCGTTCGCGCAGGCTCTGGGGACCCACGGTGGTGATGACCTCGCTGGCGCTCGCGCTGGCCGCGTGCGGCGGCGGCGGGTCGGGCAGCAACTCCGCGGGCGCCGGCGAGACGAACCCGGACGGCACGGTGAGCGTGTACGGCACCGAGCCGCAGAACGCGCTGGTCCCGACCAACATCAACGACCTGGGCGGCACCAAGGCGATCCAGGTCATGTTCGCCACCCTGGTCGGGTTCAAGGGTGCGGACGCCAAGCCGTTCAACCTGATGGCGGACTCGATCACGACGACCGATTCCAAGGTCTACGACATCAAGATCAAGCAGGGCTGGAAGTTCCACGACGGCACCGAGGTGAAGGCGCACAACTTCATCGACGCCTGGAACTACGGCGCCTACGGGCCGAACGGCCAGCTCAACACCGACTTCTTCTCGAACATCCAGGGGTACAAGGACGTCCACCCCGAGGACGAGAACGCCAAGCCGGCCACGGACAAGATGTCCGGCCTGGTCGCCAAGGGCGACTACGAGTTCCAGGTGACGCTGGACGCGCCGTTCTCCGTGTTCGACATCAAGGTCGGCTACCAGGCGTTCGCGCCCCTGCCCGACGCGTTCTTCAAGGACCCCAAGGGCTTCGAGCAGCACCCGATCGGCAACGGCCCGATGAAGTTCGTCTCGCGGACGCCGAACCAGGACATCAAGCTCACCCGCAACGACGACTACAAGGGTGACGACAAGGTCCACTTCAAGGACCTCGACATCAAGATCTACGCCAGCCAGGAGACCGCCTACCAGGACCTGCTGAGCGGCCGGCTCGACTTCATGGAGGCGCTGCCGCCGTCGGCGGTCGCGGGCGGCAAGTACAAGAACGACCTCGGCGACCGGCTGGTCACCGGCCACCTGCTCGGGATCAGCACCATCGCCGTGCCCTACTACGTGCCCGGCTACAACAACCTCGAGCTGCGCAAGGCCATCTCGATGGCGATCGACCGCACGCAGATCACCAAGACCGTCATGAACGACACCTACGTGCCCGCGGACGGCTACATCTCGCAGGGCATCCCGGGTGCGCGTCCGGGTGTCTGCGAGTTCTGCAAGTTCGACCCGGCGGCGGCCAAGGCGGCGTTCCAGAAGTCCGGCTTCCAGGGCAAGCTGACCATCGCGTCCAACGCGGACGGTGGCCGCAAGGAACCGCTGGTCGCGGCCTGCAACAGCATCAAGAACACCCTGGGCGTCGAGTGCGACTTCGTGCCCGCGACCGACTTCGGCCAGTGGCGCAGCATCGTCACCAAGAAGAAGCTGACCGGCATGGGCCGCTCGGACTGGTCCGCGGACTACCCGTCCATCGAGGACTTCCTCAACCCGATCTACAAGACCGGCGGGTCCTCGAACGACTCCAGCTACTCGAACCCGCAGGTGGACGCGCTCCTCGCGCGGGCGGACGCCACCGCCGACAAGGACGCGGCGGTCAAGCTGTACCAGCAGGCCGAGGACCTGATCGCCAAGGACCTCCCGTCGATCCCGGTGTGGGACGAGAAGGGCGTCGCGGCGAAGTCGAAGAACCTCAAGTCCGCGGCCCTGGACTTCCGGCGCATGCCGGACTACCCGTCCATCGAGGTCCTCAAGAAGTAGTGGCGCGCTGACCTGCCGCAACCACCACCACGCCGTCGTGAGTGGTAATGAGGGTTCTAACCCTCATTACCACTCACGACGGCCGGCGCGCACTAGGAACTCGTCATGATCCGCTATGTCCTGCGACGGCTGCTCCAGCTGGTCCCGGTGTTCTTCGGCACCACGTTCCTGATCTACGTCCTGGTCTGGGCGCTGCCCGGCGACCCGTTCTCGGGCAAGTGCGGCCAGGCCGCCTGCCCGGCGGCCTACATCGCCCAGATGACCGAGAAGTACCACCTGAACGACAACATCTTCGTCCAGTACTTCAAGTACCTCGGGAGCCTCTTCACCGGGGACTGGGGCGAAACCTTCAACGGCACTTCCGTCGGCGAGCTGATCGCGACGTCGTACCCGATCACGCTGCGGCTGGCCGTGATCGCCGTCGCCATCGAAGCCGTCATCGGCCTCACCGCCGGCGTGCTGACCGGCCTGCGCGGCAAGGGTTTCCTCGACAACCTGGTGCTGGTGTCCACGACGTTCCTGATCTCGCTGCCGGTGTTCGTCACGGCGATCGTGCTGCAGCTCGCGCTGGGCGGCAACGGCCTCGGCTGGATCGAGGCGAGCGTGTCGGAGGACCCGAGCGTCGGCGAGCTGATCGTGCCCGGCATCGCGCTCGGCAGCTTGTCGATGGCTTACGTCGCCCGGCTGTCGAGGAGCAGCATCGCCGAAAACCGCCGCGCCGACTACGTGCGGACGGCGATCGCGAAGGGGCTGCCGCAGAGCCGGGTCGTCGGCGTCCACCTGCTCCGCAACTCGGTGATCCCGGTGCTCACGTTCCTCGGCACCGACCTCGGCGCCCTGATGGGCGGCGCGATCGTCACCGAAGGCGTGTTCAACATCAACGGGCTGGGCAGGCTGATCTTCCGCGGCATCCAGGACCGGGAGAGCGCGACCGTCGTCGGCGTCGTCGTCCTGCTGGTGCTGGTGTACCTGCTGATGAGCCTGATCGTCGACCTGCTCTACGCCGTTCTCGACCCGAGGATCCGCTATGACTGACCCGAACCTGGTGGGTGGTGGCGGTGCCGACGCGGCCGAGCTGTCCCGCGTCGACGACTCCGCCACCGGCCCGCAGAAAGCCCGCAGCCTGTGGAGCGACGCCTGGCAGCAGCTGCGGCGCAAGCCCGCGGTCATCGCCTCGGCGGTGATCATCCTGTTCATCGTGCTGCTCGCGATCGCCCCCGGCCTGTTCAGCTCGCGGGACGCGGGTTTCAGCGATCTGGCCCACGCCAACGAAGGGCCGTCCGCGGACGCCTGGTTCGGCTACGACAACCAGGGCGCCGACGTCTACGCCCGGACGATCTACGGCACCCGCGCCTCGGTGCTGGTCGGCGTGTTCTCCACGCTGCTGACCGTGCTCTTCGGCTCGCTCGTCGGCATCCTCGCCGGCTACTACGGAAGGTTCGTCGACAGCCTGCTCTCCCGCTTCGGCGACATCTTCGCGGGCCTGCCGTTCATCCTCGGCGCGATCGTCATCCTGACGACGTTCAACGCACCCGGCTCGAACCCCGGCGGCGTCACGATCATCGTCCAGGTGGTGTGCTCGATCGCCGCGCTGAGCTGGCCGGTGGCCATGCGGATCATGCGCTCGGCGACGCTGGTGGCCAAGCAGCTCGACTACGTCAAGGCCGCGCGCGGCCTCGGCGCGAGCACCCCGCGGATCATCTTCCGGCACCTGCTGCCGAACACGATCGCGCCGGTGCTGGTGTACGCCACCATCGCGCTCGGCGCGTTCATCGGTGCCGAAGCGACGCTCGCCTTCCTCGGCATCGGCGTGCGCGCGCCGGTGGTTTCGTGGGGCGTGCTGATCTCCGACTCGAAGGACTACTTCCAGAACGACCCGCACATGCTGCTGTTCCCCGGCGCCTTCGTCACCCTGACCGTGCTGGCCTTCGTGATGCTCGGTGACGGCATCCGCGACGCGCTCGATCCGAAGTCGAGGTAGATCCCCTTGTCCGACAACGAACTCCTGCTCGAAGTAGAGGATCTGCGCGTCGAGTTCCGGACGTCCGACGGCGTGGCGAACGTGCTCAACGGCGTCAGCTACTCCGTGCACGCCGGGGAAACCCTGGCCGTGCTCGGCGAGTCCGGTTCCGGGAAGAGCGTCACCGCCCAGACGGTGATGGGCATCCTCGACATGCCGCCGGGCGTGATCACCGGCGGTGCCGTGCGCTGGCGCGGCGAGGACCTGCTGACCGCGCCCGAAGAACGCCGCCGCGAAGTCCGCGGCAGCGAGATCGCGATGATCTTCCAGGACGCGCTGTCCGCGCTGAACCCGGTGTTCACCGTGGGCTTCCAGATCGAGGAACAGCTGCGCGTCCGGCTCGGCATGTCCAAAAAGGACGCGCGGAAGCGGGCGATCGAGCTGCTCGACACCGTCCGCATCCCGGCCGCGGACCGGCGGATCAAGGACTACCCGCACCAGTTCTCCGGCGGCATGCGCCAGCGCGCGATGATCGCGATGTCGCTCGCGCTCGATCCCGACCTGCTCATCGCCGACGAGCCGACCACCGCCCTCGACGTCACCGTCCAGGCCCAGATCATGGACCTGCTGGGCGAGATCCAGGCCGAACGCAAGATGGGGCTGGTGCTCATCACCCACGACCTGGGCGTGGTCGCCGAGGTCGCCGACCGGATCGCGGTGATGTACGCGGGCCGGATCGTCGAGCAGGCCGAGGCCGGCGAGCTGTTCCGCGCGCCGGGCCACCCGTACACCGCGGCGTTGATGGATTCCCTGCCCCGGCTCGACCTCAAAGGACAGACGCTGGAGACCATCAAGGGCCTGCCGCCCAGCCTCCTGGACATCCCGCCCGGCTGCCCGTTCCACCCGCGCTGCAAGCGGGCGGAGGCGCGCTGCTCCTCGGAGGTCCCGCCCCAGCACGCCCTCGGCTTCGGCCGCACGAGCGCGTGTCACTTCGCCGAAGAGGTGGTGAGCTCCCGTGCCTGACCCCATCCTTTCGGTCACCGACCTCAAAAAACATTTCCCGGTCCGCGTCGGTGTCCTGTTCAAGCGCACGATCGGCCAGGTCAAGGCGGTCGACGGCGTCTCGTTCGACCTGATGCCGGGCGAGACGCTCGGCGTCGTCGGCGAGTCCGGCTGCGGGAAGTCGACGCTGGCCCAGGTCCTGATGCGGCTCGAAGAGCCGACGAGCGGGACGGCGACGTTCGAGGGCCGCGACATCTTCGCGATGCGCGGCGCCGAGCTGCGGAAGCTGCGGCGCGAGATCCAGATCGTGCTGCAGGACCCGTACACCTCGCTCAACCCGCGCATGACGGTCGGCGACATCGTCGGCGAGCCGTTCGAGATCCACTCCGAGGTCGCGCCGAAGGGCTCGCGGGCGGGGAAGGTGCGGGAACTGCTGGAGGTGGTCGGGCTCAACCCCGAGCACCTCAACCGCTACCCGCACCAGTTCTCCGGCGGGCAGCGCCAGCGCATCGGCATCGCGCGGGCGCTCGCGCTGCGGCCGAAGGTGATCATCTGCGACGAGCCGGTGTCCGCTTTGGACGTCTCGATCCAGGCGCAGGTGATGAACCTGCTCGGTGACCTGCAGGGCGAGTTCGGCCTGTCGTACGTCTTCATCGCGCACGACCTTTCGGTGGTGCGGCACCTGTCGAACCGGGTCGCGGTGATGTACCTCGGCAAGATCGTCGAGCTCGGCACCGAAGAGGAGATCTACGAACGGCCGTCCCACCCGTACACCCAGGCGCTGCTGTCCGCGGTGCCGGTGGCGGACCCGGCCGTGCGCGGGCACCGCCAGGTGATCCGGCTGACCGGCGACGTGCCGAGTCCCCTGGATCCCCCGTCCGGGTGCCGGTTCCGCACGCGGTGCTGGAAGGCCGAGGACCGGTGCGCGACGGAGGTGCCGGAGCTGGTGCCCAGGACGGACGGCCACTTGTCAGCTTGTCACTTCGCCGAGCAGAAGTCGGTTGTTCCATAACGTACTTTTTGCCGTTGTACGCGCTATGTCCGGTCTATACGGTGCAGGAACCGCTTTCGGAGGAGGAGAAACGTGAAGAGACCCAGGCTTTTGGCCGCGGTGCTGGCCGTGCCGCTGTTCGGCGCGGTTTCCGCGGTCGCGGTCCCGGTCGCGTCGGCGCAGCCCGCGCTGTCCGGCCCGGCGACCGAATTCACCGTGCTCGCCAAGGACGTCCAGAGCATCGGCGGCGCCCAGCAGGCGATCAAGGCCGCGGGCGGCACGGTCCTGGAGACCAACACCGCGGTCGGCCTGATCAGGGCCAGCGCGCCGGCCACCGGCTTCACCGAGCGCGTGGCCACGAACCGCGCGGTGTTCGGCGCGGCCAAGGCCCAGTCCATCGGCTCGGTGCCGAAGACGGGCAAGAAGGCCAAGGGTGACGCCGGCGTCGAGAAGGAAGGCCGCGGCACCGCTTCTTCGAAGAAGGCCGCGGCCGCGCCGGCGGGCCTGGACCCGCTGGACGACCAGCTCTGGGGCCTCAAGTCCGTCCGCTCGGACCTCTCGCGCACCAAGCAGCCGGGCAGCAAGCAGGTGAAGGTCGGCGTCATCGACACCGGCATCGACGGCACGCACCCGGACATCGCGCCGAACTTCGACGAGGCCGACTCGCGCAACTTCACCCGCGACATCCCGACCGACGTCAACGGCGCCGAAGTCGACGGGCCGTGCGAGTTCCGCGGCTGCGTCGACCCGGCCAACCACGACGACGGCGGCCACGGCACGCACGTCGCCGGCACCATCGCCGCCGCGGCCAACGGCTTCGGCGTCTCCGGTGTCGCGCCGAACGTGACGCTGGTGAACATCCGCGCCGGCCAGGACTCGGGCTTCTTCTTCCTGCAGCCGACGGTCGACGCGCTGACCTACGCCGGCGACGCCGGCATCGACGTGGTCAACATGTCGTTCTACACCGACCCGTGGCTGTACAACTGCACGGCGAACCCGGCGGATTCGCCCGCCGAGCAGGCCGAGCAGCGCACGATCATCGAGGCGACCCAGCGCGCGCTGAACTACGCGCACCGCAAGGGCGTCACGATGGTGGTCGCGCTGGGCAACCAGCACACCGACCTGGGCGCACCGCAGCCGGACACCACGAGCCCCGACTACCCGGCGAACGGCACGCACCCGCGCACGGTGGACAACAGCTCCTGCCTGAGCCTGCCGGTCGAGGGCAACCACACGATCGGCGTGAGCTCGTTCGGGCCGTCCCAGAAGAAGGCGGACTACTCGAACTACGGCCTCGAGCAGATCTCGGTGTCGGCCCCGGGCGGCTTCTTCCGCGACGGCTTCGGCACGCCGTGGTACCGCACGGTGGAGAACGAAATCCTCTCGACGTACCCGAAGAACGTGGGGGTCGCCGACGGCAACATCGACGCGGACGGCAACATCACCGAAGCCGGCCTGGCCGCGGGCGTCAAGAAGGCCACGGCCCCGGACGGCCGCGTGGGCTACTACCAGTGGCTGCAGGGAACGTCGATGGCCACCCCGCACGCCACCGGCGTCGCGGCGCTGATCATTTCCCAGTACGGCAAGAAGTCGCACGGCGAGTTCGGGCTCGACCCGGACAAGGTCCAGCGCGTCCTCGAGGGCACGGCGGCCAAGATCGCCTGCCCGGTGCCCCGCACGGTGGACTACCTGAAGGAAGGCCGCGACGCGACGTTCACGGCCACCTGCGAGGGTGACCCGTCGTTCAACGGCTTCTACGGCCACGGCGCGGTCGACGCCTACGCGGCGGTGACGCGCGGTTCGCAGTACCTGAAGTAGGTTTTTCGCCCGGAAACGGCCCATCTCCCCCGGGAGGTGGGCCGTTTCCGGGTGCGGCTGCGCTGTGGGCGGCGGCCTCCTTGACGGAACCGTGGTTCACCTGGAAGCGCTGGTACCTGCCGCCGGCCGGCTCAGCGGTTCGACGCCTTCTTGACGAACTTCGCCAGGTCCTTCGACTGCTGCACCCGGGTCGGCTCGTGGATGTACATCATGTGGCCCGCCGGGTAGTACGCCGAGTCGATGTTCTCGCGCAGTTCCTCCGGGATCTGCAGGTGGGCCAGCACGTGCTCGGCCGCGTAGTACGCCGTCGCGCCGTCGTAGTGACCGAAGGCCACGTGCACCTTCAGGTGCGGGTTCGCGCGCATCGCCGCGCTCAGCGAGTCCACCACCGACACCGAACGGCCCTCGAAGTCCGAGTACGACCACGCCTTGAACGTGTCCTCGCTGATGAGCTCGTAGGGCAGGTCGTTGGCGTACCCGAGCTCGGCCCGCACGTAGTGGTTGAACGCCGCCGCGTACGCGCCGACCACGCGGGAGATCGACGGGTCGTCGCTCATGTGCTCGCGGCCGCCGTCCGGCTCCCAGGTCGTGAACCGGCCGTCCATCCGGCCGACCGTCAGGCCGCGGTCGCGCAGCAGCTCGGTGAAGAACCGGACGTGCTCGATCCGCAGGTTCACCCGGTCCACATAGGACTCGGCCAGACCGGTGAGCGACGCCAGCGTGGCCACCGCGTCCGTCCGGTCCTGAGTGGACAGCCGGGCGCCGCGGGACAGCGCCCACGGCAGGTCCTTCGCCGCGAAGTCCTCGGCGTCGGCGAGGACGTCGTCGAGCGGGCGCTCGCCGTGCAGGCCGTGGTAGTGCGCGATCGCCGCGTACGTCGGCACGTACAGCGAGTACGGGAGGTCGTTGCCCTCGGTGAACCGCAGCGTGCCCAGGTCGAGCACCGACGAGATGAGCAGCAGGCCGTTCAGGTACAGGCCGTGCCGGTCCTGCAGGTGCGCGGCCAGCCCGGCGGCGCGCAGCGTGCCGTACGACTCGCCGGCCAGGAACTTCGGCGACAGCCAGCGCTGGTGGCGCGACACCCACAGCCGGATGATCTCGCCGACCGACTCGATGTCGCCCTTGAAACCGTGGAAGTCCTTCGTCTCGCCGCCTTCGGACGCGCGCGAGTAGCCGGTCGACACGGGGTCGATGAACACCAGATCGCTGTGCACCAGCAGCGTCTCGGGGTTGTCGGCCAGCCCGTACGGCGGCGGCACCAGGTCGTCGACGTCGCCCGAGAGCACCCGGCGCGGCCCCAGCAGGCCCATGTGCAGCCAGATGCTCGACGAGCCGGGGCCGCCGTTGAAGGCGAACGTCACCGGCCGCGACCCCGGATCGGCGTCGTCGAGGGTGTAGGAGGTGATGAACACCTCCGCCTTCGCCTTGACGCCCTCGGACTTGCCGTCCTTGACGATCTCCTTGCGGAGGACGATCCGCCCCGCCTTCGCCGTGTATGCGAGCTTCTTCCGCTTCACGGTCAAGGTGTGCTGGGTCGTGACGATGTCGTCGGTCGGCTCGGCCGGGATCTCGGTCGTCTCCGCGGCCTTCGGCTCGGAGGCCTCTTCGGGGGTGCTGTCCGCCATGGACCCAACTTAGTCGGCGGGACCGGGCGGCTGTGGCAGGGTGACCTGGTGCACACCGAGGACTGGCCGGCGACGATCGAGGAGGCGCTCGCCGTGCAGGACCGGCTTCGCGGCCGGGTCGAGCTCGCCGACGGCTGGAGCTGCCGGTGACCGACCCCGATGTCGAGCGCAAGGATGCCGATTCGGCCATCACGCCGAAGACCCCGGGACTGACGGGGCGCGCGCGAGCCGGGATCACGGCCGACCCCGGCCCGTTCGCTTTCCGCGAGTTGCCGCCGATTGCGATCTCGCTGGACCAGCGGTTCGGCGTGCCGGGCGACGAGAGCCACTATCTCGCGCACTCCCAGCGCCTCGCCTCCGCCTCCGCCGGCCCACTGACCGGGGGGTCGCCGTTCGGCGTCGTCGAGTCCCGGGCCGCCGGCGGGTACGGCACGCACAATGTCCGCCGCCTCCGGGTGGCACCGGTCGATGCCGCCGGGCGCACCCAGGGCGGCATCGAGGCTGAGGACCTCCCGACGTGGCACCCGATCGCGGTCCAAGCCGGCTACCTCCCCCCGCGCTACCGGCTGCCGGAGACCACGCGGCACGCCGATCGGCTCTTTCGAGCGGGACTGCGATGAGGTCGCTGCCCGAGCTGGACGCCGCGGTGGCCGGCTGCCGCGCCTGCCCGCGGCTGGTGGCCTGGCGCGAGGGCGTCGCGGGCACCAAGGCGGCCTTCCGCGGCGAGGAGTACTGGGCGCGGCCGGTACCAGGCTTCGGACCACCGGACGCGTCGCTCGCCGTCGTCGGCCTGGCGCCGTCGGCGCACGGCGCGAACCGCACCGGGCGGATGTTCACCGGCGATCCGTCGGGTGATTTCCTGTTCCGGGTCCTGCACGAGGTCGGGCTCGCCTCGCAGCCGACGTCCGAGCGGCTCGGTGACGGCCTCGAGCTGTACGGCACCCGGCTCGTTTCGCCCGTGCGGTGCGCGCCGCCGGAGAACAAGCCGACGCCGGCCGAGCGGAACACCTGCCGCCCGTGGCTGGCCGAGGAACTCGCACTGTTACGTCCGACACTGCGGGCGATCGTCGTGCTGGGCGCGTTCGGCTGGCAGGCGTTACTGCCCGTGCTGGCGGCGGCCGGCTGGCCGGTGCCGCAGCCTCGCCCGGCGTTCGCCCACGGAGCCGTCGTGGAACTGGGCGACCTGCGGCTTTTCGGCTGTTATCACGTGTCGCCACGCAATGTCCAGACACGCCGCGTGACCCACGCCATGGTGGCGGACGTCTTCCGGGCCGCGACCTCGGTGACAGGGCACGACTGAATCGTTACGGAAACCGCAGCGACGCTGGTCACAGCCGGATGGGGCCCCCGAGCGAGGTCGCGGCGAAGGTGTCACCATGAGGACATGGCTGCTGCGAAGTCGAAGTCGGAACCGACTCGGATCCTCGTCCTCGGTGGTGGGTACGTCGGGCTCTACACGGCGTACGGCCTCCAGAAGATGCTCCGGGCCAACGAGGCCTCCGTGACCGTCGTTGACCCGCAGCCCCACATGACCTACGCGCCGTTCCTCCCGGAGGCCGCGGCCGGCGCGATCGAGCCCCGGCACGTGGTCGTGCCGCTGCGGCGCGTGCTCAAGCGCTGCCACGTGCTGACCGCGCGCGTCACCAAGATCGAGAACGAGAAGAAGTCCGTCACGGTCGAGGCGGCCGACGGCCACGTCGAGCAGCTGGGCTACGACATCCTGGTCGTCGCGCTCGGCGCCGTCGCGCGCATCCTCCCGATCCCGGGCCTGGTCGAGCAGGGCATCGCCTTCAAGACCATCGGCGAGGCGATCTACCTGCGCAACCACATCATGACCAAGCTCGACGAGGCGGCCAGCACGCTCGACCCCGAGCTGCGCAAGCGCCTGCTGACGTTCACCGTCGTCGGCGGCGGGTTCGCCGGCATCGAGGCGCTGGCCGAGCTCGAGGACATGACCCGGTTCGCGGTGGAGAACTACTACCCGAACATCAAGACCTCCGACATCCGCTGGGTGCTCGTCGAGGCGGCCGGCCGCATCCTCCCCGAGGTCCGCGAGACGCTCGGCGTGTACACGGTCGAGCAGCTGGAGAAGCGCGGCATCGAGGTCTACCTGTCGACGGCGGCGAAGTCGTTCGAAAACGGCCACGTCGTGCTCTCGGACGGGACGGAGTTCGACACCGACACGATCATCTGGACGGCCGGTGTGAAGGCCAACCCGGTGGTCGGCCAGTCGGACCTGCCGGTCGACAAGCGCGGCCGCCTCGAGGCCACCGCCGCGATGCAGGTCGTCGGCCACCCCGACGTCTGGACCGCCGGTGACAACGCGGCGATCCCGGACCTCTCGCGCACGGAAGAGGACCCGACGGCGACCTGCCCGCCGAACGCGCAGCACGCGGTCCGCCAGGCCCGCCTGCTGGCGAAGAACATCATCAAGGTCCTGCGCGGCGGCAAGCCGAAGGACTACTACCACAAGAACCTCGGCGCGGTGGCGAGCCTCGGCCTCCACAAGGGCGTCGCGGACGCGCTGAACCTGAAGATCAAGGGCTTCCCGGCCTGGCTGTTCCACCGCGCCTACCACCTCAAGGCGATGCCGACGTGGAACCGCCGTATCCGGATCCTGTTCGACTGGATCCTCGGTGGCCTGTTCCGCCGCGAGGTGATCTCGCTCGGGCAGATCAACAACCCGAAGGACGAGTTCGCGCGCGTCTCGAAGTCCTGACGTTCGTTTCGTCGAAGCCCTCGGCCCTCGTGTCCGGGGGCTTTCGTCGTTCCGGGGGAGGCTCAGCCGGCGTGGGGTCCGGTGGCCGAGGGGGCGACGGCGCTGTGTGCCGGGGGCACGCTCTGTCCGGGCGACACGGCGTACCCGGTGGCGACCGCGCCCAGCACCGCGCCCGCGGCGAAGGCCAGCGCCACCGTCCGGACCGCGAACCTCGCCTTGCAGTGGATCTCCATGCCGGCACTTCCCGTCAGAGTGACGATTAAGGTCGGAACCGACGGTAGCCCGCCCGGCTGGTTAGCGTCAAGGTGACGATTACGGGCGCGACCGGAGCATGGCCGGGTGGAGCACGGTGGCGGGGCCGCGGCGGTAGAGCGCGGCGGGCCGGCCGGGCTGTCGCGAGACCCGCTCCCCGGTCGGGATCAGGAATCCGTCGACGCCGATGATCTTGCGGTGGAAGTTCCGCGGGTCGAGCTGTTCGCCCCAGACGATCTCGTAGACCTCGCGCAGGTCGGTCATCGTGAACTCCGCTGCGCAGAAGGCCGCCGCGAGCGTGGTGTACTCGAGCTTGCCGCGGGCGCGTTCGACCGCGTCGGCGATGATCTTCTTGTGGTCGAACGCGATCCGGGTGCGCGGCTTCAGCACCTTCTCCACGGGCATGAGGACCGCTTCGCGGGCGTCGCCACCGGCCACCGGAACCGGGAGCTCGGGCGAGAAGGCGACGTAGCAGACCGCGATCACCCGCCGGCGCGGATCGCGGCCCGGCGTCCCGTACGTGCGCAGTTGCTCCAGGTGTAACGCCCGTGCGTCGAGGCCCGTCTCTTCGTGTAGTTCGCGGGCCGCGGCGTGGTCGAGGTCTTCCGACGTCGACGCGAGGAACCCGCCGGGGAGGGCCAGCATGCCCTCGTACGGCGGAATTCCCCGCTTCACGAGCATGATCTGCAGCGAACTGTCGTGCACGGTGAGGATGGCCAGGTCGACGGCGACCGCGACCTCGGGAATCGTCCACTCGCCGGGCTCAGGCATGGCCGGCGACCCGGCCGGTCGTGGTCGGTGGAGTGTCCATAGTGCACAGTGTACGCAGCCGGCCAATATTCGTCTTATTGACGAGAACGGCCCGATGGGGCTACCTTGCACGATGCACTCGGCATCCTGCCGGTCGCGAGGGCGCCGTTTCGGCGAACAGAGGGAGATCGTCATGGCAGAGCGGAACGAGGGGGCGGTCGCCCCGTGCTGGTGATCCTGACCGCCTTGGAAGTGGAGCGTGCCGCGGTGCGCGCCCGGATGACCGGGGTGCGGCGGCACATGCACCACGCGGGCACGGTGTTCGACGTCGGCGAGCTGGCCGGCCGCCCGGTCGCGCTCGGCATGGTGGGAACGGGCAACGCCCGCGCCGCGGCGATCGCCGAACGCGCTGTCGCGGAGTTCTCGCCGTCCGCGGTCGTGTTCACCGGCGTCGCCGGCGGGCTGCGTGACTGGCTCCGGCTCGGCGACGTCGTCGTCGCGCGGAAGGTCTACGCGTACCACGGTGGCTACAGCGACGACGCGGGCTTCCGGAGCAGGCCGGAGGCCTGGGAACCGTCGCACCGGTTGCTGGAACTGGCGCGGGCGCTGGCCAGGGAGGGGAACTGGGGCGGCGCGCAGAGCGTGCCGGAAGTCCACTTCGAGCCGGTCGCGGCGGGCGAGGTGGTGGTCGACGGGCGGACGTCCGCGGCCGCGCGGTACCTGTGGGACAACTACCACGACGCGGTGGCGGTCGAAATGGAAAGCGCCGGCTTCGCGCTGACCGGCCACCTCAACGACGACGTCCCGGCGCTGACCGTCCGCGGGATCAGCGACCGCGCGGACGGCGCCAAGGACGCGGCGGACGAGGCGGACTGGCAGGCGGTCGCCGCCGGCAACGCGGCGGACTTCGTCCGGGCGCTCGCCGCCGGGATCGGGGGCGCGGAGGGTGCCCGCGAGGACGAGCGCACCCGGGTACCGGTGGCGACCTACACCAACGTGGCCCAGGACAACGCGCGCGTCGGGCAGCAGGTGGGCGCCGTCTACGGGGACTTCCACGTGACGCAGCGATCCCCGCGGAGGCACGCATGAACGACCCGCACGGGTTCCAGAACCAGGCGTCCGGCGAATCCCACGTCGAGCAGCAGATCGGCGCGATCTACGGCGGCACGTTCCACCGCAACGAAACGACCTACCACATCAATCCCTCGGATCCGCCGGAGCGGCGGTTCGAGGTCGCGCTGAACCACCTGCGCGGCGGTACCCCGCGGATGGCCGAGACGCTCTTCCAAGAGCTGCTGCAGCAAGGGCACACGTCCACCGAGCTCGCCTACCACTACGCCTTGTCCGTTCTCAGTGACCGGTCGCTCAACGAGATCAGCGACGACGTGTACGCGCGGTTCCGGATGGCGGACCTCACGGCCCGGCGGTTCGCCCACGACGAGTGGCGTGGCGCGCTGAGCGTGGTGTGGGAGCTCATGTCCTTCGTGTGGCGGCAGGAGATGGGCAGTTCCCTCGATGCCGCCGACCTGGCGAAGGCCATGGCGAACCTGCAGGAACTGCCCCGGGACCGGCAGAACGAGATCACCCGGCACCTCGCGCTCGTCCTCGGCGGCGCGCTCCAGGACAGCGTGGACGTCGTGGACGCCCAGCGCGTCCGGACCGAGCGGCTCGGGCACGACCGGGTGGACCGGGCGTGGAAGTTCTTCGAGCCGGATCCCGCGGTGCCGCGGTACTTCGTGCCCGCACGCGCGGCCATCCCCTCCGCGGAATGGGTGAAGGCGGGCCTCGGGGGCGCGGGCGTGCTCCTCGGCCTGATCGCTTTCCTCAGCGGGTTCGGCGACGGCCGGCCCGCGGCGGGCATCGCCGGCCTGCTCGTCATGGCGGCGGGGTTCGCCGGCGCGATCTGGGCGGGGCGGGAGCAGCAGCTGGGGACGATGCGGCTGGTCGCCCGCGACCGCGAACACGGCGTCCCGCTGCAGTTCCAGGCCGTCGGCTCGCCCGGCCACTGGGTGTCGTCCCGGTTCGTCGAGCAGATCCACAAGCTGGTGGAGGCGCGGTTCTGGGATGCGCGGCCGCACACGCCGGGCAGCTGGGTGAACGACACCCGCGGCATCTGCGAGTACTACAAGTGGCGGTTCGTGACCCTGTTCGGCAACGCGCAGGTCGAGGCCGGGGCGGTGAACTGGCTGATCCGGTGGCACGCCCGCCGGGTCGCCGCGCAGTGGCGGAACGGCACTTTGTTCGCCTACCGCGACGAGGTCCGCCCGTCGCCGACCAGCCTCCTCGTCCACCGCACCGGGATCGCCGTCGCGATCGTCGGAGCGTTGATCATGCTCGGTGGCGCGGGAAGCTTCATCGGCGCGGCGCTCTTCCTCGGCGCAGGCGGCTTCTTCGCGATGCAGCACGGCCTCCGGATCATGGTGTCCCACCAGTTCCAGGCGGAGGAGAACGAGCGCGGCAGCCGGTTGCTGAAGGAGGAGGAGCAGGCGTTCCTGGAGTGGTCGCAGGTGCTCGCGGACCGGCCCGACGACGCCGAGATGGCCTGGTGGCTCGACCTGGACAAGTCCCACCTCAAGACCGAGGCCCTGCGCCGGTGCGCGCTGACCAACCGCGACCTGGTGGCGCACGTGGTCCTGACGGAGGGAGCGGCCAACGCCCAGCGAGCCCGCGTCCTCGGCGGCCCGATGCGCTACTCGCGTTACGTGATCCTCGTGTTCCTCCTGACCCACAGCGGCGTCCGCGAGATCGAGGTGGACCTGGACTTCCTCAAGGCGGACGTCCACGACGAGCGCCGAACCTCCTTCCGCTACGACGCCCTTTCCGCAGCCCGCGTCGCCGAAGTCGGCGTCCGGTACGCGGACGGGTGGCACTACCAGATCCTGAACGGGGACAACGCGGTCCTCCAGCAGACGCAGTCCGTGCGAAAACGGGCATTCCGGCTGACACTGGTGAGCGGCGAGCAGATTTCCGTCGTCGCCGAGGGCTTCGAAGGCCTGACGGACGAGAGGGTGGAGAACGAGGCCATGTTGCAGCGCCTCGCCCTGGAGTCATCGGGCATCGCGGGCGCACTGCACGTGCTGGAAGCGGTCTCGGCGGAGGGCCGCGATTGGATAGTCAGGGAGCAGGAACGCCGCCGCCGCAGATCAGAGGACTGGCGCAGAGGTGAGCACGGCCCAGGCCTCCTCGACGCCGACCCGGAATAGTGCAGCGCACTGGACGCGAGACCGGCTCGATCACCTAGAGTGTGCGGTGCCCCCGTAGCCCAACCGGCAGAGGCAGTCGACTTAAAATCGATTCAGTGCGGGTTCGAGTCCCGTCGGGGGCACCATGCAATCATCTTGCACACCATTAGCAAATGAAAAAACTTCGCTAGGTGTGACGCAATCATCACTTTCTGTTACTGGGCGGCCGGGCCGGTTCACTCCGGTCTGTCGTTGTCCGGGCACGCCGTTTGGCGTGTCTGCGGGCCGCTGGGCCGCCGTTGTGGTGGTTCCGTGGCCGCTTAACCGGCCGTTCGCCATCCGTGCCGACAGATCCGGAGACAGCAGGGCGGCGAATGGCTCCGTCAGCTCAGCCCGAGCCACCGACCCGTCTTGTCCAATGAACAGCTTCACGAAGAAGCCCTGGTTAATCTGTCGCCGGATGGCCTCCGGTGCCGTGACGTAAGCCCGGTGGCAGCGTCCCGCGGCTGCCAAGGCCGCTTCGAGCGTCGCTTCCACCTCAGCCGTCGAGGTTTGCGCGGCGGCAATCAACGTGTCCGCTTCCGCCAGTGCGCGGGTCAGCCGCTGCATCTCTGCGCCGAGTACGTCTTCCGGGATGTGTCCGGCGTAGTGGGCGCGCAAGAGCTTCTGCCGCTCGTCGGTCGCTTGCTGCTTGCGCTTGACGGCAGCCGCCGCGTGACGGCGTGTCTCCTCGCGGTCGGCAGTCATGAGCGCCCGCACGCCGGCCCGGATCTGTTCGACGTGAGCCGCGCTTACCTGGAACCGCTCGTAGAACCGGGTGATGCCTTCTTCGATGCGCTCCAGTCGCACGGCTGGACGACGGCAGTTGTTCGTTTTGGTCTTCTTCTTCACGCATACGTAGTAGGTGTAAGGACCTCCGTTGCCGACGTTGATCGAGTAAACCAACCGGCCGCCGCAGTCGGCGCAGTAGATCGTGCTGCGCAGGTAATGCGTGTGCTTGCGGTCCTTCTCCCCGAGGTGGGCGTGCACCGCCAGGATGTCTTGGATCGCCAGCCATGTCTCCGGCTCGATCAGTGGCTCATGCTTGCCCTCGTAGTGAATGCCCTGATACGACACAATGCCCATGTAGTACGGGTTCTGCAGCATGTGGTAGAAGGTCGTCAGTCCCACCGGCCGCGCGGATTTTGTCGCCGTCGGCCGGCTCGTCAAGCCTCTCGCGGTCGCCTCCAACAGCAAGTCAGCCGCCGACCAGCCGCCGGTGGCGTACTGCTCCAAGCACCACCGCATCAAATCAGCTCGTTCCGGGTCGAGGTCAATCGTCGAGAACGTCACCCCCTCGACCGTCTTGCGTACGTTCAAGTAGCCCGTCGGCGCCCGAAACGGCGTGCCACCTTCCTCGGCCTTGCGCAGCAGCCCCTTCATCACCTCCTGGGCCAGGTTGCCGGAGTAGAACTGGGCAATCTCCGCCAGCAACCCGTACAGCAGCTGGCCATTCGGCGTGTTGTCGATGTTCTCTGTGCATGACACCAGCTCCGCGCCGTGACGCCGCAGCAGCAAGTTAATCGCGATGTCGTCTTCCCGGTTCCGGGCCAGCCGGTCGATCTTGTGCACGATGACGTAGTCCGGCTTGACCTTCCGCACATCGCTGAGCATCGCTTGCAGCCCCTCGCGGTCGGCGGACCGCGCCGACTCACCCGCGTCGATGTAGATGTGGTGCACGACCGCCCCAAGCTGGTCCGCCTTAGCCAGGCATGCGATGCGCTGCGCGGGAATCGAGTAGCCCTCCGCGCCCCCGCCTGTCCGGGCCTGCTCCTTCGTACTCACCCGCAGGTAGATGAACGCGATGGGTGTCGCGCGCCGGGTTACCTGCTTCTGCAGCTTGGCACGAGACAGGCGTACCGCCCGTCTCTTGGCCAACACCAGGGCGCGGCTCGGTTCGGTGGTCGCCTGCGTGGGGGCGGTCTCGTCGGTCATGAGCGCGCACCCTCAGCCGCCTTCTTCAGGCGTTCGCGCCGCTTGGCTTGTCCTGCCAATATCGCCCGGCGGTGCTCAATGCTGTAGTACTCAGCCGTTGCCCGCACGATCGTCATAGTCAGGTTGTCGGCGGCTTCTTGTGGACTCGGCAGTGGCGCCTTGGCCGATTGCTTCTTGGTTGACATGATGGTTCCTCCTCTCGGGAAGTTAGTTATGACAAGTCGCTATCTGGTTCATCGCATGGTGGTAATCGCCGGGCCGTCTCCGCCAGCTGTACCGACCCGATCCGCGCGATCAGCTGCAATTCGACTTCCGTCGCCTCCCGGTGCGGCATGCTGGCGATTTCGAGCCGGGCACCGGCCTTGCTAATCGTCCAGGCCAGCTGGCTGTAATCGCCGATCTTGAGCGCAACCCGACCATGGTCGAAGGTGATGACGTAGGCCACGTCATCCCGGCGGTCGAGGTCGCCGAGCAGGGCGGCTAGTCCTGGTCGGTTCAACCTGTTGCCCGAGCCCCGGTCGGTGTAGATCCCGGCGACTTCTAGGCCCAGTTCGGCAGCCCGCCGTTCGCACGCGCGTCGTTGCCGGGCGGCAGCCTCACGTGGTGGCTCGTCCCGGGCTACCCGCAGGTAAATGAGCGCCTTCGCAGTTTCAACTGATTTGGTCATAGCAGTTCTCCTATTGGCTTCACGGAGCCATAAATTGGTTTCCTTTCGTTCATTTTTTCAGTCTTTTTAGGAAGTGCCAAGACAGGCTATGCTGTCCTTATTTTGATGAACGGTTAATTGTCGAGTTTGAGGTGACGGGTAGCGGATGTGAGGCCGCCACCCGTCACCGTTGGGGAGACCGAAAGGCTTACCCTTCGGTTCCGGCCTTACGGCTGCGGCTCGTCGCCGGCTTGGCCGCCTCGGCGACCTGTTCCGGGTTGGTGCCGAACAGTCCCTCGATGGCTCCGCGTCGCGCGGCAGCTTCCTTCTCGATCTCCTCCAGCGCGGCGGCGGCGCGCTGGGCGAAGTCGGGCTCTTGCCGCTTCGTGCTGACGTAGAGCTCGACCGCCCGCAGGGCAGCATCGTTGAGCGAGATGCCGTCCAGCTGGGCAACCAGCGTGAATTGAGCGTGCAGGGCGTCGGGCACCTTGATCCCCAACGTCTTCACGCCCGCTCTTGGTTCGGACACGAGTGTCCTCCTCGGTGTGGTGCGACCGCCCATGCTCGACGCCTGGTGCGCCGAATCTGGAATGAGCGACCGCAGGCCACCGACGAGTGCGGGGGTAGCGAGGGCGGTCACGAGACCGCCCTCGCCTGCGTCGCCCGCCCCGCCGCCAAGCGCTCCTCCGCCAGCCTCGCGTAGCTCGGATTCAGCTCGATGCCGACCCAGTCCCGGCCGTAGATCTCGGCCGCCAGCGCCGTGGTGCCGGAGCCCAGAAACGGGTCGAGCACCCGGCCCGGTCGCCAGTCCGCCCGGCACGAGCACGCCGGGCGCAGTGGTCCCGTGGCCAGCAACCGACCATGCAGGCGTTGCGGTGCCCGCTGCCACGGCGTGGCGCAGGCCGTGCATACCCGCTCCGGGCAGGTGGCCAGCAAACCTCTCCGCACCAGCCGCAGGGGGAAGGTGGCGAAATGCGCGCCCCGGTAGCTGCCCGTCGCCTCCACCCACCAGTCGTTGGGGTTCTTCCCGAGCGGGTGACTGGCGATCCCAGCTCGCTTCAGCCGGGCCAAGCCGTGGTTCAGATCCACGCGCGGGCTCGTACCGCCGCCCAGGCTCGGCACCGCCGTACGCGGCAAGGAGGGCCGAGCCCGACTCGAAGTCCGGCCGGCACCCGCGGTCTTGGCGGGCTCGCGCACTGCGTCGAGGTCGAACGTGTAGGTTGCCTGCCGGGTAAAGAAGAACACGTACTCGTGGGCGTTGGTGAAGCGGTCACGCACACTCGACGGCGTGGGGTTCGGCTTCGTCCACACGATGGTATTGCGCAATAGCCACCCGGAACGGGTGAGGCGCAGCGCGACGCGACTGGGCCCAAGCAGGAGCGACTTCTTCTCCGCCCCCTCGCGGGGATGACGGCTGTAGCCGTCGCCGAGGTTCAGGAACAGCGCGCCCGTCGGCACCAGGACCCGCGCCAGCTGGTCGCAGATGCCTGCGATCTCCGCCGCCCAGGCTTCAACATCAGCTTCCGCGCCGATTTGGTCCTCGTGGCCGTAGCTGCGCATGTTCCAGTACGGCGGACTCGTGAAAATGCAGTCCACCGATGCGTCCGGCAGATCGGCGAGGCGCTCGCGGACGTCGCCGACCAAGATGTGGTTTAGGGGCAGGGTGGTTATGGGTTCGGTCATCGGGCACCTCCTTCGAGGGGGACTTGCGTTAGTTGGTCGGCGGCCTCGGACAGGAGGCAGACCGTGAACAGCTCTTGTGTCTCTTCCGGCAGCCGGGCAATGACACGCGTGATGGCCTCCAGCCGGGCGGCGTCCGGCACGAGCCACCAGGTCTTGGGGAACACCCCGAACCGTTGTTGCTCGATGCCGGAGTTCCAGTACGCGTGGTAAACGCCGAGCTTCCGGCGGATGGTGGGCGCGCTCTCGGAATCAAGATCGATTTCGAGGAAGGCGCTGATTTCGTACCGGCCGTCGTCGACGCCGAGCCGGACGAACCCGTCGGGCTTAAGGGTGATGAGCTCACCCGCCAGGCCTGAGAAGCGTCTCCAGCAGTTTGGTTCGCTGGTGAAGCCGAGAAGCTTGGCCTGGTCGTCGCGGGCGCGGTCGACGAGCTGCACCAGCAGTTCCGACACCGCGAGGGTGTGGTCTTGGAAGGCGGGCTTGGTGTAGCTGACCCGCCGGTGCCGCCTCGGTTCGCGGTGGCCGAGATCGAGTACCGCTTGTCCCAAGCCGGACAGGCCGTAGACGATCCCGTCACTACCAGCCCGCAGCCCGCCGATGCGCCGGGGCAGGCGCACCACTAGTTCCAAGGTCGTCAGGCGTTGCAAGGTTGCCCGAGTCTTCCGGCCATGGGTCGCGGGCTTGCTGGCTTCGATGTGGAGTCTCCCGAGCTGGGCACTGCTCGCCAGCCGCAGCGCTTCCAGCGACTTCAGGATGGCAACGTCGCGCTCGCTGAGCTGCCGGGCCAGACGGCGGGCCCGTCCGCGGCCGCTCATCGAAGAACTCCAAAGTGGCTTTGTAGAGCGCTAGAGTGTCGGCGGCGTCTATCCGGCATTTGCGCACGTCGGGGCGTTTCCAACTCGACGCGATCGGCGGGGCGACCGGCGGCTTGACTCCTGCTCCAAGGCCGCCTCATACGTCCGTCCTCCGAGCGCCAATCGCTGCCGCCGGTGGCTCACCGCCGTGCCAGCGCGCGAGCAGCGCCGCGTCCAGTTCGGCCGGATCGGTGCCGTAGCGGTCGGCGCTCGCACGGCGCACCGTGTCCGGATCGTGTAGCACATCCGAGAGCGGCGGGGTCGCCACTTCAAACGGCCGACTCGGCGCACCGTCCACGAGAACTCGAGCGACCGCGTGGTAGGCCGGAAGCCGTTCCAAGTCAGTGGGTGTCACGGGCTCGCCCAAGACCCGCGCAAGCGTCCGGCCGTCGCCCTCTGCCGGACGAAACACCACCCGTGCCCCGACGTTGGCCAAGACGGCGGCTTGCAGGTCAGAGCCCAACTGCCCCAAATGCTGGTTGGCCAGTGCCCAGGAGGTACCAGCTCCCCGGCTGCGCGCGAGCGTGTCGGCGAAGTCGAGCCCACCGGTGAAGCCTTGCCACTCGTCCACGAACACGGACACCGGACGTCGTGACTCGGCGGGTCGCGTCGTCTGTCGCTGGATGGCCTCCCACAGCTGGCTCAAGATCAAACTGCCAAGGAGTTTGGAGGTCCCGGGACCGATGGCTCCGGTATTGAGATTGACCAGCAGAATCGTCGGTCGGGTGAACACCGAAGCCAGCTCGAATTTCGGCCGACCTCCGCTCAGCAGGCGCCGCACGGCGGGCCGCGCCGTCCACGGGCGAACTTTATTGGCGACCGGCTGCACGACCTGCGTGCGTTCCGCCTCCGACAAGCTGTCAAACCAAACCAGCCATGGCGCGGTTATCAGCCGGTCGCCGACGCGAGCCGCCACCCGGTGTCGGAACTTGACGTTGCTCAAGATCGGCAGCAGGTCGGTTAAGGTTCCGTCCTCCAGCCGCGCCGCCAGGATCAAGGCATGTAGGAGCACGTCACTACTGCGCGGACCAATGGCCGGACCGAACTCCGTGCGCAACAGGCCGAGGAGACTGTCGGCGCGGCGCTCTGCATCCTCGCGCGGGCCGTGCAACGGGTTGAAACCGATGACGGGACCGGGCGCGCCGGGATCGATGACCACCACGTCGCGGAGGCGATTCTCGGGGAGTCGGGCCAGCACGTCGGTGATCAGGTCGCCTTTGGGCTCGACGACCACCAGGCTGCCGCCGGCCTGCGCTTCAGCCGTGATCCAGCCTGCCAAGAGGGTCGATTTCCCCGCCCCGCTGGGAGCGATCACGTGACTGTGCGTCCCGTAGCTGGAACGAGGCAACCACACCGCCGCTCCGCGCGCGGCCGGATGCGTACTCCGGCCCAAGGGCCGCGCGGCTGGACCAGGCGACCCCGTCTTAGCAGGTCGAAGCAGCCGGGGCGGCGGCGCCGCGAAGACGCCCGCGCTTCCGGGGACCTCTAATCCACCGAGGCCCCAGCCAAGGACGGCGGCCAGTTCACTGGCGTTGAGCATCGCCGACCACGACCGCTTGCGGCCCATCACCGCGTCCATCTGCTCGGCCGTCCGCGTCGATTGGTGCGCCGCGTACAGACGAGCGTGGGCTGTGCTGGCCAGCCCGAGCGCCGTCGCGGTCGGACGCAGCAGCTCAGCGGCCCGGCGCAAGTTCGGCGCGACACTGCCGACCCGGCCGCGTACGCCAAACCGGGGCTCACTCAGGCGGGCTTTCCAACCGTGGTGGTCGTCGCCGTTCGGCTGATGCGGCGTCCCGAAGCCGAGCAGTTCCAGCGTCGAACGATGGTCAGGCGGGGTCGTCGACGTCTGGCTCGGCCCGACCACCCACTGCACCGCCACGGCTTCGCCACGCCGTAGTTCGTCTCGGAGCCGCATCAGACCAGCAGCCACCTGACCGGCCGTGTCGAGCCGGATCGGGTGCACCACGCTCGTAATGCGCAACTCCCGCGCGGTCACCATGGCCGGCCGCTCCGGCGCCGCGGTCGGCGTCAGCACCAAACCCGCCAGGTGACCGCACAGCTCACCGGGCAACGTGCGCGCGATCCGCTCGTCGATCCCGACCAGCCAGCGCACCCGGTCGGCGTGCAGCCACAACTCGAAAGCCACCATGGGCTGAAGCCCGAGGAAGCCGTAGTGCGGGCGTCCGGCCAGCACGCGCAGCATGGCCGTGACATCCGCAAGCGACGCGTCACGCGGCGGGAAGGCCTCGAACCAACGAAGGTCGATCATGGCGTCACCTCCGTCTCAGGTGGCGCAGTCGACGGCGAGACAGCCGCCCCGGCGGCCCCCGACTTCTCACCCGGCGCCGGCTGTCTGCCGAGTTGAAACCGCGCCAGCGCGATGCACGCTCTCGCTAACTTGCGCACCGCCGGGTGTACGCGTTCCTCGGCCGTGACCGTTACATGGTGCTCTGACTCAGGCATAAAAATCCCTCCTTTCGATCCGTTTCGAAACGAGGGCAAATAAGCGTGCACATCTAAGGCTGCCAATACTGCTTGACACTTCAGTACAGCAACTATGAAAATAGAGTGCACACAGCAATCCCGAGTCTCAAAACGAAAGGTTGTTGTGTGGAAAACAGTTGAACGATGTCGCCAGAACCGGCCAGGCGGAGAGAACTATCCAAGGCAATCTCCGCATGGTGCGCCTGGCGGCGCGTTCAGACTTTTTACTATGCGGGAGGCCTTATGAGGCCTGCAAGGTACTTATCCACAAGGTGAAAAGCGAGCGGCTGCAGGAATAAGTAGCGAACTACCAGACGAAAGTTTACAAAAAATCTGTTAGATAGCACAAATCCGAAAAGTTTGCTTGAACTGATCGTTAAGATTCGAACTTCAGTTCAAACGCGAGCATCTACTCACAATGCGACCTACGTCGCCATGCGCGACGCAACTCCCGGCTCAACGCGGCCAGCGATCGCCGGCCTTCTTCAATCGGCTTATCCTCGCGCTTGCCGCCGACCAGCTGTCGGCGCGTCCTTCGAGACATCATGTGCCTCCTTCCTGCCGGGGCGAAGCCTCGTGATGCAGGCAGAGCTTTGCCCCGGCGTGAATGGGGTGGTTTTAGAAACGGGCGCCGGACACCGGCACGTCGCTGTCGACTTCGTTGCCCCACGCGTCCCATCCGGGGACGCGTCTCCGGGCAAACAACTCCAGGTACGGCCCGGTTGAGCAGCGCTCGATGATGGCGTACTGCTCTTCCGGCTTGTGGCTGTGTTCTTGCTGCGGGGCGTAGAACCAGGAGCCCTGACAACGGAACTGGATCGGGGCGCGACCCCGCGTTCCCAGCAGGAGGTGTTCCGTCTGGTTGCGCAGGTACTGCCCGAGCCCCAAGCGCGGCTTGACTCAGGTCAGGCAGCTCCGGTAGGTGAAGCCCCAGGCCGCCATCACCTCTCGGCCGACCGGCAGCGAGCCATTGGTGACCCACAGCCACAAGTGCGCGTCAGGCGCGGCCAGCTGCTCGACGCCGAGGGCGCAGATGCGGTCGAGGCTCATCAGGGGGTAGTGACGCTCAGCGCCGAGGTTGCCGCGCTGGTTGATGTCCCACGGGGGATCGGCCAGGATGGTTCGATACTGAGCTTGGGTCATTGCGCGGTAAGAGCCTCCTTCCTGCCGGGGCGAAGCTGTCAAAAGGCATGGCTCTGCCCCGGCGCGAATTGATTGGAATTAAAGAGATGGCGCGATCGCCGGGCTAGCGGCGCCTGCGCTCCATGTAGAGGCGGATCAGGAACAACGCCGACAGGATGCCGAGCGCGTAGATCAGCTGGACGGGCATGGCGTGGGCCACGCCCAGCCCGAAGGTGAGCGCGAAGATTGCCAGCATGACCGAGCGGAACTTGCCGAGCATGGTCGCCAGGGGCGATTTAGACTTGCTCATAGTGCACCTCCTCTAGACGCGGTTGCGCTGGCGGGCTCGAATGATTTCCTGATCAACGTCGCCCTGAGCGCGGTTCCACAGGGCGTTCAGCTGGTGCTCAGTGAATCGCTTCATGAAACGCTGCAGCTCCTGCGATGCGGCTTCCGAATCCTGGATACGTTGATCCAAGCGCCGCAAGTCGTATCGGTAGGAGCCGAGCATGCAGATGTTGAAGGCGATGAGCAGCACCACCGCTATGACACACGCGACCGTGAGCATGACGGACTCACCACCGCTCGTACGGTCTGCACAAATAATCTTCGACGAGGAAGTTCGCGCTGATGCCGTACGTGACGTGCATCCGCTCCATCAGCGACAGCGTCAGCGGCGACACGCCGCGGTCGCGGGCCTGCTGCATCCGCCGGTCCGACTCCTCGACGCGGTCGAAGGCGGTTGCGACCAGCTCGCCGCCCGTGTAGAGCGACGAGGCTGCACGGTAGTACCGGTCTCGTTCGGTCACATCACTGGAGTAGCTGACCGGGTCGGGAATCCGCCGGGCCGGAGAGCTCGGGGCTCTGCGGGTGAGACCGTAGTCGGGCTGCAGCCCGAGGTGGCCGTTGACCACCCGGCCGTAGGCGTCGGTGGTGGCTCGGGGCTTGTCCATCTTTATCTCCTTCGAGAATAATTGCGCGGTAGGTAAATAGGTGTGCAGTAGGCGGCGATTTCGACCGAATCGGGATGGTGCGTGGCAGTAAACATCTGTCACGCACCATCCCTAAGCGGCGCTAACCCACCTCCTTCGTTAGGGCTGACACAGCAAGAAATTAGTCTTCCTTACTGCGTCCTCGCTCAAAGCGTCGCGCCACTGACCAGCCGGTCTGAAAACCGAAAGCAAACAGCACGATCAGCAGTACTGCCAGCAGTGCGAGAACTTCGGGCGCACCCATGTGGGCCGTCCTTTCCTGTTTGTGAGTTGACACACCAGATGCCATCGCCTGAACGGCCATCGCATCATCTTCTGGGAGTGCCCTAGGCGAAGAAGTCCGAGCTGCCCGGGGCAAGAGCAACGCTACGGCCGGCTGGCTTGCCGTGGTGGAAAAACCTTGGCCAGCATGACAAGTCAACAACGTCTGCGCAGGTCAGGGGCCTGAACCGGTTGTTGTCATGACTAGTCAACGACTAGTCATACGTCGTCCGCGGGCGAGCGCTCAGCCGCGTGGATCTTCATGTGGTGGTTCATGCTCGTCCGAATCGCTGCTTGCTGGAGGCCCGAGGGGGTGACCTGGCCCCCAGCCGTAGCGTTGACGGGTTTCCTCGGCGGCCATTTCGTCCACGACTTGCGCGCGAATTGTGGCTTCAAGCTCCTCGCGAGTTATGGCCGAGGGCAACTTAAGATACTCCTGATATTCAGGCGAGTTCATCCGTTTGGCTACTTCTTCGTCAATTGCCGAGGTATCGCGGCCGGGCTCGAATGGGTATAGCGGATCTGACTCCCATCCATAGCGTCGACGAGCCTCTTCGGCGGCCATTTCGTCCACGACTTGCGCGCGGATTGTGGCTTCAAGCTCCTCGCGTGTTATGGCCGAGGGCAACTTAAGATACTCCTGATATTCAGAAGAGCTCATCCGACGAGCTACCTCTTCGTCAATTGCTGCGGCGTCATATTCAAACGTCTCCCCAGATTCGGGAGCGCGTTCTTGCTCAGGATTGCCGGGACCAGGGAAACCTTCAGGCATGGATGCAATCTTGTTTAACTGCTCTATTTATAACATCTTGGCAACCGGCAGTCATTGGCCTAGTGCATGTAGTAGCATCTTCGGCTTCGTGTCAATGGAGCGTCGAAGCGAGGGCATGTGACGACACCTTCTCGCATGAGTCGGGCGGAGCAACTATCGTCGCTGCAACTACAGTTGCTCATGCTCGCAAATCGCGGCGGAGTGCTTCGAAAAGACTTGCCGAAGTTGCTCACGTGCGAGTTGGATGATCTCCGTAGATCCTGGAAGCTCCACGCAAGTGCCGATCTGGATAAAATCCAGAAGACTGATCTTAGCAAGTTGCAGGAAGAAATTCGAAATAAGCTACGTCAACATTTAGAAAAGATGCTTGCGCAAGGGGTGGCATCTGCGCATAGAGATGCTGACGTGGGAGTATTTAGGCATTCATTCAACTACAGTTTCAACATTGATGTTCCCCCGCCTTATTGGTCGCGGCCAAAGCTCGAAAGACAGGGGCAGGTCAGGAACGCCGCTAAGGGAGGTCGTGGTAGTAGCCCTCGTGCGGTTCAGCGCAAGCTAGAGCGTGCGTGTGAGGCAATAGCCGAGCAGATGCTCGCAGCAGATGAATTTACTGCCAATGTGCCAGTCTCGCTGTTGAAGAAGGTCGCCGATCGGGACGAGCGGGCCCCTGTCGAAGAGGAGTCCTCAAGTGACCCTGATGAACTTGCCGGCGTTCCTGAAGTAAAGCCCTTCTGGCGCCAACGTCGGGTTCTCTTCGGCGCACTGGGGGTAACAGTCGCTTTGCTGGTTGCTGCCGGTGCCATGATCGCATCCCGACGTGAAACGCCCCTCGATCCGCAGAGCCTGCTGCGCGCAACCCTCCTAGCCACCGGAACAGATTCCGCGTATGGGGGAATCTTCCCGGCACAACTGAGCACCAAAGCTGACAGCTACGTCGACAAACTCAGCAAGGCGCCAAATGATGCCGACTATGAGCGGATCTTCCAAGACGAACTCAGCGACGGCGCCTATGCTGCTGGAGGCATCAGAGTAAACATCGCCCTGGAAGTCTTAGCCGACGGCGAAATCAGCCTCTACGACATCAAGCCGGTCAACATTAAGCACGAGGCTGTCCCGCTTGACACCCTCGTGCTCCTATCGCTGGGCCACGGTCCGGCTGCGAAAGTTCAAGTTTCCCTTGACCAAGCTGTGCCGGTTGCCATGGACGTAGGCTCGGGGCATCCGCAACGCTTCGGCGCCAGCGAGATGATGGGGCTATCGAAAGCAAGTAAGGGCGTCATCGACGCTGCCTTCAACACTCAAACGGTGGCCGAGACCTTCGACATTGAACTGAGTTATGAATACCAAGGGCAGAAGTACACTCAAGTCCTTCACCGCGCCCCTGATGGCAAGCCGTTCCGGGCGGCCGCCTTGCTGTGCAAAGAGCGGCTTCAGACGCCGGCCCCGGAGGTAAGCAGCGCTGAACTTGAACGGCTGAGAACGCTTCGGTATCGCCGCGTCGTGGGTCTCGACTCGACCGGCAACACGGCTGGTAACTACGCCGTGAAGAACATTGACCCGAATGACTTTGCTGGTCGATGTTACTGAGCCTGATGCATAGGATGGTGAGCTGAGGCGATGACGACTGGGCGGCGCTATGTGGTAATTGCGGCTGTTGCCCTGCTCGTCGGCGGGCTCGTATCTCAGTCGGGGCTGCCAGATATTGCGCCGTTGCCCTACGCCTACCTCACGGGCATCGAGTTGGTGGCCATGCAAGGCGACCATGTCGTTGGTCGCGCTCCCGTGCAGTACGACATCAGCCATGGCGATCTCATCACCACCAGTGACGGAAGGTACTTCGCGGTCTTGTCTGGCCCGGCTGAGTCAAACGGAGGCAAGCAATCGCCTCAACTCGTTGCCGTTGATGCCAGGAGCGGTCAAGTTCAAGTCCACGACTGCCTTGCGTGCGAGTCCATTGCCGCTGTCGGGGGCCCACGGGTACTGGCGAACACGAACGATGGCTTCCTGCGCTTTAGCCTATCCGAGTCTAAGCCTCCGCTTCGGTTCCCGGCGGGAGACCAGTTTTTGGATCGGCTGAGATTGTTAAGCGGTGCAGCGGGTGCGGCTTTGGCGGCGACACGTGATCCGTTCAACGCGCTTAAGGAGGCGTTTTACGTCGTTCACGAAGACGGTGTGGAGCGCAAGATTGCCGTGATTGACCGACCTGAGGCTCATTACTACGGGCCGCCAGCGTATCGCCATAAGTTCGTGATCGGTCGCTCTGCTGCGACGATCCTCCCAAGCGGTGAGGCACGGTTTGCAGTCAGTACGGCAGCAACTCGGAGCGACTTCCCCTGTGCCGTAGATGGCAAGGTGTCGATATTCTCGTCGGATGGCCTGCTGGTCGAGGATACGAAGTTGGGGATTGCTGACCACGCCCATATTTTGCCTGGCATAGACGGTGCCCTCGCGGCGGTTGATCTCTGGTGGGACAATACCGGAGATCTGCACGCGATTGTTGTTAACGATACGTGCGGTGCGTCTAATGTCGGCGACGCAACCAATTCGCTTACTGAATGGCGTCTTCACGATGGCCATTGGTTACCGGTCTCGGGAGAGCAAACACGCACCACCCGGCAACTGGGTGGACGGTCGAGCGTCACGCTACTTCCTCGCCTGCCGCTTACTCCATCAGATCAAGCCTACGACCTGTATCTCTCCCAAGGTGGCAGTCAGAAGAAAGTTGGCGAGGACGTCATAGTTCTAACCACTATGGAAACGCCGAGCTTGCCGTTGCAAGATCCGTGCAAGGTCGACCCAGTCGGCTGTCCTCCGCCGAGCCTGCTCAGCCTACGAAAGCGACTGTATAGTGCGCCGGTTCCAAGTTTGTGCGAGCACCCAGCAGGAACGTTGGTTGACGGCGCACTTCCGGGTATCCCCGACAACCAGGGTGTCGTCGAACTAGCGGCGAAGGGGGAACCCGAGAACGTGATCGATAATCTCGCCATCGGCGACATCACGAGTGACGGCGTGCCGGAGATGGCGGCCGTCTTCGACTGTTCTCAGGGTGGAGTTAGTTGGCCGGAGTATGTAGTGGTGTACTCGGCTGAGGAGAAGATCTTAGGTGCGATCGACCTCGGCGATGTTGCTCTTGGCGAGCAAGTTGAGCACGCCGGCATTGAGCGGCTGAAGAGTAGTGACGACAAGTTTCTGTTGGCGTTTACGACGTATAACGGCGCTGCTTTTTGCGTCAAGAAGTGGTCGGCAGAACTCCGATGGGATGGCCATTCCGTCACTATGCAGAACTTGCTTCCGGCCACGAATATCCCCGCAGTCCCTTGCTAAGTGACTGCAAGCGTCCTTGGTCACGCTACAGCCGCTCCAGCCCCTCGTGGATTCGCTGGAGAATATCATGGTCATAGGGTGTTTCCACGGTCGAAGCCAGCGGTTCGGGTGATGGCGTGCTGGGACGTCGTGGCAGACCGGCAGCCGTCCGCTGGTAGACGGCTAGCTCGGCCCAGTTCACCCGGCCTCGCGGGGTGATAGTCGAACCCCAGCGGCTCGCGAGCGCACAGATCAGGCCGAAGCCGGAGCCTGACGGCGCGTCGTCCGCAAGCTCCAGAGGTTCAGGGTCCGTGTCGATGACCTCGAAGACGATGTGTCGCTGGTAGCCGAGCAGCCGCAGTCGGATCGGCTTGAGTTCGGTGAGGGCTGACCAGCTCGTCCCTTCAACTGGCCCGGTTGCCGCTACGGCGAGCGACACCAGCTCAACCGCCACCGCCTCCATGTGTTCCTCGATGAACAGGGCGTGCCATCGCCTCAAGGTGTCGGCGATGAACATGCGGGCGACAGGCACGGCCGTGGGAAGCGCCACCAAGTCGAGCGAGGCCTCGAAGCGCGGTTGTTCCCGCATCCGGGGAATCTCGGCTTGCAGCGGTAGCTCACCGTGCACCTGCGTGGGCGCGTTCATCGAGGCGTCCACAGCAGGCCGGACCGCTTGACCAGCGCGGGCGCTCCCCGCTGGCCGGGTTCGGGTAGGCCGAGCAGCTCGTGGACGACCTCCTGCAGGTCGGACCCTTCCTTCGCCCAGACGCACCCGCCGCCGTAGGCCTCATCGAGGACGCGGGCGGCGCTGACGTTGGTCCGGTCGAAGATGAACAGGGCGTCGGTGTACTGCTGACGGCTGTAACTCCCAGCGATCCCGACCGGATCACCGTCCTCGTGCAGCGCCCGGAATATCCAGCCGGCCTGCCGGGCGGTCACCAGAGCTTGAAGTTCCGGATACCGGCGAACCGCTTGGTCATCGGTGATGGACTCGCTCGTCATGCCAGCACCCCACCCGGTGCCAGGAGGGCCGCGAGCCGGTCACGGATCACGGCCGCGGACTGCTCGGGCGGGCGCTTGCTGCAGTCCACCCGCAGCACCTCAAACCCCGCCTCAATCAGGGTGTCGGTGGCCTGGCGGTAGTACGTGACCTCGGCCCGGCTGCTGCCAGGCGCCAGCTGGAAGCGGTTGTGCGGTCCGCGCTCACTCAACCTTTCTGCGATCACCGCGGGGTCGGCTTCGAGGATGACCGCCAGGTCCGGCTGTTCGACTTCCGCGTTGAGCTGCCACAGGAACATGGGGTCCACACCATCGAAGCGCTGGACAACCAAGCCTGAGGCCACGTAGCGGTCGGAGATGACGATGGTGCCGTCTCCCAAGCGGGGCCGGATCTCGGTCTCGACGTGGTGATAGCGGTCAGCGGCGTAGAGTCAGGCCAAGGCGTGGCCGGTGACGGTCGGCGTCAGCTCGGAGGCTAGCTGCCCAATCGCGCTGGTGGACGGCTCCGCGGTGACGTGCACGTGTTCACCGCTTGCCACCAGCATCTGGGCCAGGTGACGCACGATCGTGGTCTTGCCCGCCCCACCCGGTCCGTCGACGCTGACGAACAGGCCGTGCTGGCGGTCAGAAGAGGACCGAAGTTTCATTATCGCCCCTTCCGACTTCTGACCGCGCGCTCTTGGTGGCCGCTAGTTCGATAGCGGTCATGGCTTCGCGGTTGAGGTTGATCTGATCGGCTGACAGATTCTCGTGGAGACGTGCGCTGCAACTGGTGCCGGGGATCGGCATCATCACCGGGGACCGGTGCAACAGCCACGCCAGTGCAAGCTGGGCAGGTGTCGCGCTGTACTGGGTAGCCAGCTCGTGAAGCACGCCATGAGGCTCTGCGAGCCGACCTGATGCCAGTGGGGCATACGGCACAAAGCCGATCCCGGCGTCCTGGCAGTAGCGAAGAACCTCTTCGAACGCCCGGTTACTCGCGTTGTATTTGTTCTGTACGGCGGCGACGTCGATTAGTTCGCTGGCCTTGCGAACCTGACTGAGGTCTACCTTGGACAGCCCGATGTGGTGGATCTTCCCTTCCGCCTGCATATCGGAGAGCACAGCGAGCTGATCCTCCATGGCTACGGCGGGGTCGATGCGGTGGAGGTAGTACAGGTCGATCCGTTCGACTTGTAGCCGCCGGAGGCTCATCTCGACGCACTGGCGCAGGTACTCCGGCCGCCCACACGGTGCCCACCGGTCGGGACCTTGACGAGTGAGACCGCCCTTGGTGGCGATAACCAAGCCGTCGCGGTAAGGATGCAACGCCTTGCGAATGTACTTCTCTGCGGTAAACGGGCCGTAGGCGTCGGCGGTGTCGATGTGTGTCACGCCCGCGTCGACCGCATCGCGGAGTACCTGCATGGCCTGTTCCGGGTTGTCCGGCGCGGCCCAATAGCCAGGGCCGGTGAGCTGCATGGAGCCGAAGCCAATACGGTTCGAGCTAGAAAAGAGCTGGTTCGTCATCGGAGCCACCCCCTATCGGCTGATCCCTGAGTTCTTCGAGGCTCCGCCGGCCTGCGAGATGGACGAACAGCCGAGCTGTGACGATGGCGTCGTACGTCGCCCGGTGCGGCTGGTCTTCGCCGCCAAGACCGTGAGCGAGATCGAGCTCCTCGACCAGTGATCCGAGCTTGTAGCTGGGCCGCCCTGGCGTCAGCCGCCGGGCGAGCTTGAGCGTGTCGAAGACTTCGGGGCACTCCCAATCCCCGAGCTTGCGCTGTAGCACGCCAACATCCACATGGGCGTTGTGGGCGATTAAGGCTGAGGCGTTGAGCGCTTTGAGCACGTCCGCCTCTACGTAGCCGAACACCGGGGCGTCGGCAACCTGCTCGTTGCGGATGCCGTGGATGCGGCGGGCGAAGGGCGTGATCGGCTGGTCCGGCTTCACCAGCCAGCTCGACGGCTCCCCGATCACGCCGGCCACGATCGGCACCGCGGCCAGCTCCACGAGATCGGGCGGCTGCTGGCCGTTGCCTTCGACATCGACGACCACGTAGCTGAGGCTTGTCCAGTCCGTCATGAGCTGTTGCTGTCCTTCCATCCGATGTCCGCGCGGCCGTGGCGGTTCGCGTGGTGCGGGTGGCGTGCGTCGTGGACCTGGAAGCCGAGCGCGTGCTGCAGGAAGTAGCGCGGTTGCTCCACCGCCAGGCCGGTCACGACGGCGGCCCGCTCGGTGATGTCTACGACCTGGAGGCGGTCGGCTTCGGGCAACACGCGGGCGATCTGGTGTACGTCTTCGCGCGTCGGCGCGCGGTGGGCGCCTGCACACCGTTCGAGCTGGCTCAAGGGGCAGATGTCGCACAGCTCGCGGATGCCGTAATGGCCGTTGTAGTCCGGCAGGCCGTTGGCGTAGCTGACCGCGCATGACGTCTTCCGGAACAAGGCTGCCGAGTTTGAGAACGCCTCGAGGACGCGCCGTTCCAGCGTCTCCGGCACGATCTTCCGCCGCGCCGTGTCCTCGTACGGCTCGGGGAGACCGTTGGCCTGGTAGTACGCGGCGATCTGGTCGCGGTAGAACAAGCCCGTAAACACCGTGGCGTCGGCGTGCTGGCTCAGCTCGAACGCGGCGGCCAGATGCTCGTCCGTGTCATTGAGGCCAGGCACCAGCGGCCGCCAGTACAGCACCGTCCGGTACCGCCGCAGCTGCGGCGCGCTCATCAGCTTCAGCGAGTCGGCCGCGACCTGCGACGGGTACGGCTCGATCTTCGGGTCATCGATGCCGGAGTACGTGAACAGCAGCGTCACCTTCACGTGCCGCAACTGGTTCAGCCGCCCGATGTCATCAGGCTTCATCTGGTGCCGGCTGATGACGAGAACGTGGTTGGTCAGCTCGCGGGCGTCGAGATCTTCGAGCACGGCGAACGTGTGCGGCCGCACCTTCGGCAGGAACGGCTCGGTTGCCCGATTGAACAGCTGAATTGGCGTGATGTGCGGCTGGAAGTACCGGTGGTTGACCAGCTCCTCGACCGCCGCCGCGTCCGTCATCAGGGCCCGCGGCTGGTTCTCGTCCCACAGCCCGTAGGTGTGGCGGATGCAGTACGCGCACCCGAGCGGGCAGCCTTGAATATGGTTGAGGCTCAGGCCGCTCTTGCGGTACTCGACCACCTCCCGGGCGCGCTCCGGCAAGCGCGCAATCTGGTCGGCATCGAGGAGCGGTACGGGCGTCGGCACGGCGCTTCTCCCTGGTCAGCGGGTTGGATGCCAGGAGAGTAAGCGCGGCGTCACGTGTACAGACAGCAAGTTTCTCGGTATTGCTCGCAATGAAGAAACCCGCAGGAGATCAGGGCAATTCGGGGGAAGACTCGGCTATCTGGGCCGCTAAGTCGTCGATTACGCGGGTGATGATGGCTCGGGCCGAACGGCCGTAGCTGGCGACGGCCGAGAGTTCGCCGAACACGTTCGCGTACAGCTCGATCTCCTGCGGCTGGGCTAGGTTGAGCCCGGCTGAGTACGTCTCGACCAGCACTTTCTGGTCGTCGTAGAGCCAGAAGCCGTGCCACGGAGAGGCCGTGTACTGCGTCTCGAACCCGATGATGCCAAGCTTCACGTTGGGCAGCGCCGACAGCGACACCAGCCGGTCGAGCTGCCCGAGCATGACCGCCGCGGAGCACATCCGAAAGCGCAGCGCGGCCTCCGTCAGGACGAAGTGGAAGCGCTTGTCGGGGCGGTAGAAGATGTCTTGGCGCTTCATGCGCCCTTCGACCGCTTCGTTGATGTCGTTGGGCAGCTTGAAGATGCGGATGCTCTCGGCGAACCGCGCCCGCGCGTACTCCGACGTCTGCAAGAGGCCGGGGATGACGGTCGGCTCGAACACGCGAAACAGCCGCGTCTTCTGGTCAAGCTCGGCCAGCGAGTTCTGACGGGGCCGGATGCCGCCGCGCAAGATGCGCTGCCACTCGGCGTGCTGCACCTCAAGCGTGCGCAGGGAGGCAAGCAGCGCCGGCGCCTGGTCTGAGCTGCCCGTCGCCTGCGTCCAGCCCTCGATGTCAGCGACGCTCGGGGTCTGCTTGCCGTTCTCGATCTTGGAGACCTTGGAAGCCTGCCACCCGAGCGACTCCGCGAGCTGCTTGCCGGTCAGCCCGGCTTGTTCGCGCAGCTCGCGGAGCCGTCCGCCGAGCGCCATGCGTGCTTCGTGGACATTCGAGGCACCCGTGGCCTTATTCCTTGGCAAAGTCTTCCCGTCGTACCGCGTGATGCCGGGCGACATCCCGCCAGTAGTTGTGCTGGACGATCTCGGCCGGGTCCTCGACCACCTCACCGCCGAGGAAGGCCATCCGCTCATCGAAGTGCATCCGTACCAGCTTGCGTGAGTCGAACAGCCAGTAGTCGTGCTTCGGTAGATCGCCGGCTTGGTCGCGAGGAAGGTAGCGGATGTCTTCGCCAGCTCCGCCGGTGAACTGGGAGCACCACACGCCGAAGCGGCTGTAGTCGGTCAGTGGCATCGTCACCACCCGCACCCGCGCGAAGGTGCGTCCGGCCGCGGTCGCTTCGCAGAGCATGGTCAACCAGCTCTGCATCCAGGGCAGGTCGTCCGGCTCGCCAGCGAGGTACTTGCGCAGCGACTCGTTCTCATACGTGGCGTCGTACTGGTCGAACGTCTCCAGCCGGAAGGCCGTGTGCTCGAACGTGTGGAAGAGCCGCCGGAACTCCGGGCCTGGCTTAATGAGCTCGGTCAGTGCTCCCCCTCCTCCTGGGCGTAGCGACGAGCGTAGAACTTCAGCACGTCCTCGGGAATCTCGATCAGGGTCTCGTGGTCGGGCACCGGGCCGACGTCGGCCAGCACCTGGGGATCGGTCACCTTCCAGCCCTGAGCGATGTACGTCACCCGGTCTGTCCGGTCGGTGGCGAACAGCGTCGGCGAGTTGTCCACCTGCGAGTCGGGGTCTTTGCCGAGGAACCGGGCGCGCATGATGCCTCCTTGCGAGCAATGTGCGGGACGTTGCGCGGATACCGCCCATGGTGACTGAGGGTGGCGCGCCCGTCAACGCGCGGGCCGCGCGGACTCTGCTGATCATGTCGTCGACGTGCGGAAACGACATGCAGGCAGAGGTGACTCCCGATGCGCCAGGACCAGGGACGTAACAACGGGCTTTGGCGACGCGACTCCGTAGAAACGCCGGCTGCACCCGTCAGGGGGAGGCGCAAGCGATGACCTTCGACCCGTACGAGCCCTTCTCCGGCCGTGATCCGTTCTCGTTCGCCTCACGGCCGGACACCGCCGAACGCGAGCAACGCCTTCGCGAGCGGCGCAGGCTAGCTCGGCAGATTCGGCGTGTGCTGCTGCTCGGGATCGTCTCGGCTATTGCGGCGTTCATGCTGGGCAGCGGCCTGGATGTCACGCACTTTCATGACACATCCAACGGCTTCATGTGGCGGTGGCCGCTGTCGATAATCCTTGGCGGCGTTGCCATCGGGTGCCTGATCTGGCTCGTGGCGACGGCGGTCCGGCTGATTCGCGAGAGCCGCGACTGAGCATGTCGGCGTCTGCTCCTACCCGCTATGACAGCAGTCGTGGCGTACAGTCGGGGCGTGGACAAGACGGTTCGGCAGACCAAAAGGGATGGCATTGACCAACGTTGAGTTCCCTGCTTACAAAGCAGCGCTGCGCGGGTGGATCGACGAGGCCATAGCTAAACTTCAGGGACTACCTAACGGCATCGTGGTGTCCTCGGCCGTGCGGCGCTGGGGATGCGACGAGGACGGCGTCTTTCGTGCCCGCGAACGGCCTGTGAATGCTTGGAATTCCGGATACCGTGACCAGCTCCAAGAGTTGCCCGGCTGGCAGTCAGTTGTTGATGCCGCTCAAGGAGACGAGCGCATAAGCCGCCAGCTTGATACCCTTGTCGGGACAGTGCAAAGCGCCACCCGCGTAGAGGCTATTCATACGGGCCTGGTTGTGCTTCCTTCGCCCGATGAGTTGAGTCGTGTTGACGACGCATTTGACGAGCGCTACGTCAAACTAGAAGGCTATCTCAAGGCGGACGAGCTTGAAAGTGCGACCGTATGGCCGGTACCTGGATTAACGGGTGAACCTCTGCCGGTGTCGCTTGAACCGGACATCGAGCTCGGAATGATGTCGAATGCGGAACTTTCTCTGGCGCTTGAGTTTGCGATTGTTCGCCCGAACTTTCCCACTCAGGCGATTTTCTTCGCGCGACCCGAAGATAGGTCATGCATTAGGTATCGATATCGTCTTCCTAAAATCGTCGGCATGCCCGACGCGGTCGATACGGAAGCCTCGCAGGCGCTCGAAGAGACTGCTGATCGCATATCGAGTGATTTTGAAGAAGCGTTGGCGACCGTTCTGCCAAGGCCCACCTTGACAGTGGGCAGGTTCACCTACTCCAGCTCGTGGCGGCCTCATGGCTACGGCGTCACATTCAGGTCGGAATCTCGAAACTCCTACTTCACGAGGCATGAGCTGGATCAAGGGCAGGTCGGCGAGTTTCTTGACGTGTGGCGGGTTCTTCGACAACCTGATTTTCAGCGGAAGAACAGGGGGCTGGCTCTCGCTCTACGTCGGCTGAGCTACCAGGCTCAGCGTGAGCGACCTGAGGACGAGCTGCTCGATATCATGATCGCAGCTGAAGCTCTCTACTTATCGGAGGCCGGCAACGAGTCGGACCGTGGAGAGCTGAAGTACCGCCTGGCACTTAGAGCTGCCTTCTGGGCCGATGCGGCCGAGACTGATATAGGACGCCGTGACATCTTCAAGCTGATGCGCACCGCGTATGATGTACGCAGCGCAGTGGCTCACGGCGGGACACCAAAGCCTAAAGACATAAAGGTACGCGGTGAGCAAGTCGCTCTCAAGGAACTTGTCAATGAGGCGCGGCACGTCGTAGCAGCTGGCTGTCGCAAAGCTGTTGCTGCTGTAGCGTCCTCTGGCGGAAGCTGGCCCCCCGCTTGGGAAGATCTCATTTTGCCGGGACAAGGCAGCTCGGCCGAGCGGTAGACTGATGCACTTCTGCTCATAGTGCCGTGAAGTGTTCGCGGTCCAACTGCGAACTGCGTAGTTCACTTCGTCGAGTGACATCTCTTGCTGAAGTGTGAAGTACGCCCGTAAGTCGGCTATACTGAGTGAACTATGGTAGCTGATCTTACGATGATCTTGCCTGACGGCACGACGCGACTTGAAGGTAATTCGCCGGTCGTAGTTATCGGTCCCAATGGTAGCGGCAAGACTCGTCAGACGCGGAACCTGAGGACTGCCACTGATATTACTATTGACTTCGTCAATGCGCTTCGCAACACGCGTGTCGCGCCAGAACTCCCCGTCATGGGTTTCGATACTGCTCGCAGCAATTTTCAAGGTCAGAAGAACCAAGCGCGAAATGCTCACTGGGAACTGACTTCTGAATTCGACTTCATGCTGTCTCAATTGATTGCTCAAAGCTCAATGATGGCTATGCAATTTGTGAGCCGCTTCCGTGAGAATTCTGCTGAAGTCGGCCAGCCTGAAGCGGGACCGCTTGAGCGAGTCGAAGACCTCTGGAAGAAAGTCTACCCAGGTCGGAAGCTCCTTTGGCGCGACTGGAAGCCTCTGGTAGTTAGCACAGTCAATGGCGATAGTGTCGAATACAGCGCTAATCAGATGAGTGACGGCGAAAAAGCTGCCTTGTATCTTGCGGGTCGGGTTTTCCTAGCCGATCCGGGAGTTCTTGTCGTCGATGAGCCTGAAACGCACTTCCACTCACTGCTGGCAGTGAGACTTTGGAATGCCTTAGAAGATGCTCGCCCTGACGTTCGCTTTGTCTATGTCACCCATGACCTAACGTTTGCTCTTTCGCGGCGCGACGCTCGTTATGTGTTGGCTAGTCCGACCGATGGGCTTCGAGCGATCGAAATCGACGGTGACTTGCCCGGTGACGTTGCCGGTGCACTGCTCGGATCGGCATCTCTTTCGTTCTATGCTTCTCGCGTGGTCTTCTGTGAGGGTGAAGAGTCGAGCCTGGATCGCCAGTTGTACAGCGCCTGGTTCAATGGAATTGATACGGTGGTTAAGCCGGTGGGTAGCTGTCAGATGGTCCTTCGTTGCGTCGAGTCGCTACGGCGCTCCGGGATCGCCCAGTCTCTTAGTGCTACCGGAATAATTGACGGCGATTTTCATTCGGATGCGTTCAAGGGCGGAGTGCCGGCCGGTGTCCATGCGCTCAGGCTCCATGAAGTCGAGAGCTTGTACTGCCTGGTCGGCGTAGTACGAGCTATTTGTGAACATCTCAGTGCGGACTTTGATGAGCCAAGTTACTTGCAGCAGCTGGGCGCAAGCGTTTCCGAGGCGCAGCGCCATCAGCTTGTCGTGCAGCGTTGGAAGGCTCGTATCGAACCAAACCTTGCTGGAATTGTTAGTGGTGTCAGTAAGAAAGGTCATTCGCTCGATAATTTGGTAAAGGAACTGCCTAATATCTTCGATCCATCTAACTGGAGCTTTTCGCCTCAAGATTTACTTCAAGAAGAGAAGAAGCGAGTTGAGTCGGTGATTCCCGGCGGTGCGGAGGAGCAGTTACTTTCTCTTATTCCTGGTAAGCAACTGGTGCCGCTGGCTGCGCGAACGGCGGGGATGCAGTTAAGCGCATACACGGACTTGGTGGCAAAGGCACTCGTGAACGCCGAAGATGTGGCCCTCAAGCCTCTTCACGACAAGCTTGTGTCTGCCTTGACGCCGTACTTGCCAGAGCGATTTAGTTGACAGTCGATATCCGTCATGTTTGGCGGCGTCGCCATAGGGTGCCGGATCTGGCTCATGGCGACGGCGATCCGGTTGATTCGTCGAGATAGTATCTGCATGACTGAGCCGCAAAAAACACAAGCGGCAACAGGATAAAGCTTAACAGCTAGCTCCGTCTTGAATTTGCTCGTAGATACATGTATTTGGCTCGGCAGTGGACTCGCAGATGAAGAGCTCACGCAGTACGTGTGGACAAAGCCTACGAAGCTACTTGAACCCCTGCCGCCCGCGCCGTCGCAGCGCCACCCCAGCATCCAGCATGTACGCCCGCACTGTACTGGCTGCCACATGATGCAGCCGGGCCAGTTCGTCAATCGTCCACCCGCTGCGGTAGAGCTCGGCGGCGACCTGCACATCGTCTGGCTCCAGCTTGGAGAACCGCGTGCGCAGCCCGAGCCCCTGAAGTCGTCGGAGGATGGTTGTGCGGTCGACGCCGAAGCGGTCGGCGAGCTTCTGCATGGAGGCGCCAGCCTTGAACGCCGCCACGACCTGCTCCACCTCTTCGGGCTTCAACTGGCGTTGAGTGCGATACGTCGGCAGGGGAGGAAGTTCGGCCGGAACCGCGTCTGACCAGCGTGATGCTACTTCCAGTAATCGCCGTGTCGCTTTTGGTGGGTGTGTAAGCGCCTCAACTGCGCGCACCAAACACGCTAGTCAGCGGACTGGGGCGGGGCGCAGCAAAGGGCGTCCCGAGGAAGTCGGCGATCTTGCGCGGTCCTGGTCAGCGCTGATGGCGGGAGCCGAGTACCCAGTGATACGCCGCCATGGCGACGGAAGTCGTCAGGTTGTAGCTCGAAACCTCCGCACGCATGGGAATCGAGAGCAATACGTCGGAGTGGCGGCGGAGTTCGGGGGAAATGCCGCTGCGTTCGGATCCGAAGGCCAGCAAGGCGTCCTGCGGAATGACCGCTTCACGAAGATCTATTCCCGCGGGGTCGAGGGAATAGATCGGCCCCTTGGCCTCGTGGATGCCGGCCAGCCGGCGGACGGGCAGCGCATAGTGCAGGCCGGCGCTTCCGCGGAGCACCGTCGGGTGCCAAGGGTCGACCGTGCCGGTCGAATACACCGCGGACAGTCCGAGCCCGGCGGCGACACGGATCACCGCCCCGATGTTGCCGAGATTCCGGGGGTTTTCCAGGAGCACCGCCGGGCTGGGCCGGTTCGCGGGTTGAGCCGCTTCCGGCCAGGCGGGCCTGCGGGCGAGAGCGGCCACTTCGGTTTGATGAACGCGCCCGAGAAGCTGCGCGATCTCCGACGCGCTCACGGTCTGCGCGGGTGCGGTGATCGCGTCCTCGATGTCCGGTGCGAGCTCTTGTGCCAGCTTCCTGAGCGCGGCCGTACTGGTGGTCACGATGGCATCGACGGCGCCACCGAACCGGAGGGCGTGTTTGATGGCGTGGAAGCCCTCCAGGACGACGACGTCCTGCTGGCTGCGCAGCCGTTCCCACTGCGCCGAGATGGCATCATGCACGCCGCCGAACCTACCTTCGGGGCGGCTGGAGCCGCTTCCCGGATCCTTTGATCTACCGATGTCTCGCTCCGGTGTTCGCGGGACCGTTCCGGTATGACGGTGAACGAGATCGAACCGACCCGGCCGCTGCTGGACGAGCTCCCGGATGCCCACGACCAGTGGAACTTCTCCGTGCGCCACGAGACGCCGACGCAGCGGCTGGATCGCAACTACGCCGAAATACTCCAAGAAGTGCGGGTCGCGCAGACCGGCGTGCAGCTGCTGCTCGCCTTCCTGCTCACCGTCGCCTTCACGCCGCGCTTCGCGACGCTCACCGAGTTCGAACGGCGGGTCTACGTGGCCGCGCTCGTGCTCGGGGCCGCCGCCACCGCGCTGCTGATCGCGCCCGCCGCCTTCCACCGGCTCGTCTACCAGCGGCGGCTCAAGCGGCAGCTCGTGGAAGCCTCCAGCCGGTTCGCCTTGTGCGGGCTGACCTTGCTGATGCTGTCCATCGGCTCGGCCCTGCTGCTCATCCTCAGCGTCACCCTCGGGCCCGCGCTCGCCGCGTGGTTCACCGCCGGGGCGCTGGGCTGGTTCTCGCTGTGGTGGTTCGTCGTGCCGATGTGGAGCCGGGTCCGCAACTCCGGGACCCGCTAGCCCGACGCCGAATTGCGGGTCGCCTCACGGGCGATGTCGATGCGGGAATGCACTCCGAGTTTGGCCAGGATGTGCGAGACGTGCGTGGCGACCGTCCGCGGGGACAGGAACAGCCGCGTCGCGATCTGGGGGTTCGACAACCCCTCCAGCACCAAGCCGGCGATCTTGGTCTCCGTCGGCGTGAGGCTTTCCCAGCCGTGCGTGGCCTGGCGGTGCTTCACCGTCGGGCCGCGCCGGATGCCGAACGCGCGGAAGCGGGCGCGCAGCCGGGCCACGTCCCAATGCGCGCCCAGGCTGCCGTACAGGTCCAGGGTGCGGGTGAACGCCGCCCGGGCCGAGCCGCGGTCGCCGGCTTCGGCGAAGGCGATGGCCGCGGCCTCCAATGCCTTGGCGCGGGGGAGGGGGCGGCCCGCGTCGCGGTAACCGTCGGCCGCGCGCAGCAGCTCGGCCGGGTCGCGGTCGGCCATTCCCCGGCCGTAGCGGCCCAGCGCCCGGCGGTGCGGGACGCCCGCCCCGGCCGTGATCGCGCCGATCCGCGCCACGATTTCGGCCGTGGTGGCGGTGTCGCCGGTTTCCACGGCCAGCCGGACGGCGTCGCCGAGGAGGCCCTCGCCTTCGTCTTCGGCCGTCAGCGCGGCGGTCAGGGCGGCGAGTGCCCGGTCCGGTTCGCCCGCCTGCTCCCACGCGAGGCTGCGCGCCAGCGTCAGCGATTCGACCACCCGGCCGCCGATGCGTTCCGCGCACGGCGCCGCCGCGTCCAGGTGCCGGCGCGCTTCGGCCGTTTCGCCGCGGTGGAAGTGGATGATCGCGGCCACGCCGTGGTCGCAGCAGGCCACACTCGGATCCTTGAGGTCGTCCGGGACGACGTCCACCTCCGCCACGGCGTCGTCCCACCGCCCGCTGCCCAGCAGCAGCTGCCCGAGCGCGCTCTGCGCCTGGGTCAGCCGCACCACGCTGCCGGCGCGGTCCGCCCGCTCGCGCGCCCGCTCGGCGGCGGCGAGCGCGTCGGGGTAGCGGTCGAGCGCGCCGAAGGTGACGGCCTGGTTGATCCGCAGCAGCAGGCCGAGGTCGGTGAGCGCGGGGTCGCCCGAAGCGGTCGCCATCGCGCGCTCGAACAGCGGCAGCGCTTCGGTCCATTCGCCGCGCATCATCGCCACCAGGCTCAGCACGTGCAGGGCCCAACCGGTCGCCCAGTGGTCGTCGCTCGCTTCGGCCAGCGCCGCGGTGGCGACCCGGGCGGCGGTGTCGACTTCGCCGAGGTCGCGGTGCGTCCGGGCGGTGAGCACGAGCAGCCGCGCCCGGTGCCGGGCGGGCAGGTCCGGTGCGGCCGCGGCCTGGTTCAGCGCGGCGAGGGATTCGGCGGACCGGCCGGTCATCGCCCGGCACTGCGTCACCGTCGTGTGCAGGTCGACGCGCAGCTCCGGGTCGAGCGCCCGCGGCAGGGCCCGGACGGCGACCCGTTCGGCTTCGGCGAAGTCGCCCACCCGGTAGAGCGCCTCGGCCAGCCGGCAGCTCAGCGCTCCGGTGGTGGCGTCGCCGCCCCGGATCGCGCGGCGAAGGAGCTTGACCGCCACCTCGGGCGCCTGGCCGATCAGCGGGGTGGCGGCCCCGAGCAGCCAGTCGACGACCCAGCGGGGCACCGGTTCACCGGCGTCCGCGGCCGACACCGTGGGCAGCAGCTGGCGGGCGACCCGCTCGACCGGGGCACCGGCGTCGGCCAGCGCCCGCGCGGCGGCCCGGTGCCAGACGACCCGGACGCCGGCGGGCAGTTCGTCGTAGAGGGCCTGGCGGATCAGGGGGTGCCGGAACGCCAGGTCGTCGCCGGCCGCCACCAGCACCCCGGCCGCCCGTGCTTCGTCCAGCGCGGCCAGGAGCGCGGTCAGCTCCGCCTCGGCCACGATCGTCAGGTCCGCGACCGAAAAGCCGACGCCGAGCAGCGCGGCCGTCCGCAGCACCGTCCGCGTCGGCTCCGGCAGGAAGCCGAGCCGGTCGGCGATCGCCTCCGGCAGCGAATCCGGGGTGGGCCCGCCCGTCAGCTCCGCGATGCCGGCTTCGTCGACGGCCAGGCAGGAACTCCGGGTCAGTGCCCCGAGCAGTTCGGTGAGGTACAACGGGTTCCCGGCGGCGCCGTCGGCCAGCCGCGCCAGCTCGTCGCCCGGTTTGCCGCCGGCCAGCTCCGCCACCAGTTCGAGCGCCGCCGGTTCGGTGAGCCTGCCGACCCGCAGCCGTTCGGCGGGCCCGACGATCCGCCGCAACGCGCGGACGTCGTCGCGGCGCGGAACCGGGCGCAGCACGCCGACCAGGAGCAGCGGCAGCTGCCGGACCGAGCGGGCGAGCCTGCCCCACACCGCCACGGTCGCGCGGTCGGCCCATTGCAGTTCGTCGACCACCAGCACGACCGGGCCGGTCTGGCACAGCTCGTCCACCAGGGCCAGCAGCTGCTCGGCGGCCGCCGCGGCGAGGTCCGCCCCCTTGCCCCGGGCGGTGTCGCCCTGCAGGAGCCCGGCGATGGCCCCGCGCCGGGGATCCGGTGCGGAACCGGTGATGCGCAGGGCGTCCAGCAGGGGGATCAGTGGCAGCGCCTGCCCCAGTTCGTCGCCGGCGCCGCGGAAGACCTGGCACCCGGCCCGGGTGGCGACCGCGCAGGCGGCCTGGACGAGGGCGGACTTGCCGATGCCCGGCTCGCCGTCCACCAGGACCGCGCGGCCGCGGCCGGCGGCCACGTCGTGCACCCACCCCGCGAGCCGGGACAGCTCACCGTCCCGGCCGATCAGGAGGTCAGCACCGTCCGTGAGCGGTTGCACACGGACGATAATAGAAGAAAAACACTTGCTGAACAAGAGGTGTACGCGACGTGGCTGCCCCGTCGTCCGGCAATCTGCTGTTCCGGTTTCGGAAATGCGTGGTTCCGGAATTGTTCGCAAATCCTCTCGCGTGCGCTTTGGCCGCCTGACGTTGGCGGGTCATTAACCGTCCGTTGTCCGCTGGTTGTGCCGGCTCTGGGAACGTCCGCCGGGCCCGAAACTCAGTTTCGCCCGATTGACCACCGGAGGAATGATGCGGGTTCGCCGCGCGGTCGTGACGGTCGCGTTGACCCTGTTCGCGGCCGCTGTCCTGAGTACTTCCCCTGCTTCCGCCGTCACCGCGCAGGGCGCGGCGCCGACGGCGGTGCCCGCCGGCCACCCCAGCGAAATGGGGTACAACGGCGTGTCGCCCGACGAAATGGGCTACAACGGCGTGTCGCCGAACGAAATGGGCTACAACTAAGGGCTTCGCAGACCCTGCGGCCGCAACCGGGTGCCATTCCGGTTGCGGCCGTTCCCGTTCTCCCCCGGCCTCGCGCCGACAAGGCCAGGTTCAGAACCAGCGGCGCACGGCCCGTTCGAACGAGCCGGAGTCCGGGACGCGGTCGCCGGCCCACGCGACGATGCCGTCCGGCCGGATCAGCACCGCGCCGAAGCCCAGGTCGTCCCGCGCCGGGCCGGCCACGTACCGGATCCGGTCGGGGTACCGCAGCGCCACCTCCCGCAGGGGCGCGTCCACGCCGAAGTCGAGCGTGACGCCGAGGCCGTCCTGCAGCAGGTCGCCGACGCGGGTTCCGTTGGCCAGCACGAAGTCCGGGGCGTTGTGGCCGGCCAGGCCGTGGCCGCCCAGGTCGTAGTGCAGCGAAGTACCGCTGGTGCGCTCGAAGACGTACGTCGTGCCGTCGCGGGTGGCCAGCAGGTCGCGGACCACGGACCGGATCGCGCGGGAATGCGGGTCCGGGCGCATGGTCGCCACCTGGGCCCGTGACCAGTGGAGCACCCGCGCGCCGACCGGGTGGCGTTCGGCCGGGTACGTGTCGAGCAGGCCGGAAGGGGCGCGCCCGGCCACCGTGGCCGCGAGCTTCCAGCCCAGGTTCATCGCGTCGCCGAGGCCGAGGTTGAGGCCCTGGCCGCCCAAGGGCGAGTGGATGTGCGCCGCGTCCCCGGCCAGCAGGATGCGGTCGCGGCGGTACGTGGTCGCCTGCTTCGCGCGGTCGGTGAACGTGGAGGCGAAGTGGACTTCACCGATCGTCACGTCGGTTCCGGACACGCGGCGCAGCACCGACTGGAGGTGCTCGCGGGCCGGCGGCCGGGACCGGTCGTACGCGCCGCCGTCGAAGTCCATGACGCCCAGGTGGCCCGGCTCGGACATCGTCAGGTACATGCCCTGCGGGGTCACGGTGAAGCCCGGAGCGAGGAGACCGGGCTCGGCGAGCGTGACCAGCGCGAGGTAGCCGGTCAGCTGCGGCTCGGTGCCGGCGAACTCGAAGCCGGCCAGCCGCCGGACCGTGCTGCGGCCGCCGTCGCAGCCGACGAGCCAGCGGCCCGGGTACTCCTGCTCCCCGGACCGGGCGACGGCCACCGAGGCGTCCTGGGTGATCGTCGTGACCGGGACGCCGCGGCGGATCTCGACGCCGAGCTTTCCGGCCCGCTCGGCCAGGACCGTCTCCACCGCCTCGAGACTGGTCATGATGCCGTCCAGCGCCGGGCTGGGCAGCCGGTACGGCAGGCGGGTGAGGTCGACGTCGGCCGGGTCGACGGGCGTTCCGGCGAAGTGGCCGGCCGACCGCGGCGGGGCCGGCTCGTCCGTGACCGGCTGTTCGTCCACACCAGACGCCGCCAGCAGCGGCGCCAGCATCCCGCGGCGGTAGAACGCCTCGACCGAGCCGCCGGACAGGCCCCGCATGCCGAGCGGGAAGCTCCGCCACGGGGAGCGCGGCTCCGGCTCCCGTTCGAGCACCAGCACCGAACAGCCCGCGAGGCCGAGCTCGCAGGCCAGGAACAGCCCGACCGGGCCGGCTCCCACGATCACCACGTCGTGCATGACAAACCACTTTCTCGAGGTCTTGGACGTGCCCCGAGACTGACGGCCGTCACGCACACGGCGCGCACATCGCGCTCACAGCGCTCACAGCGCTCACAACGCGAGCCGGGCCGGGTCGGCGGCGGCGACGGCGGCCGGCGCCGCCAGCTCCCAGCCCGCCGTGTACAGCGCGGCGAAGTCGTCCTCGCCCAGTGCGGCCCGGCCCTGGTGGCTGAGCTCGCGGACCTGCGGATCGGTGCGGTCGTGCGCGCCACGCAGCCGGGCGGCGACGCCGAGCAGCTCGGCCGAGTCCCGCGGCCGCCCGCGTGCTTCGGCGAGCGCGGCCGTGTGCACCGTCACCAGCGACAGGATCGGCAGGTCCCGGGCCGCCAGCGCCGCCGCGTACGCCGCTCGCCCGGCCCGGTCCGCGCCGGCCGGGTCGCCCAGGGCCAGGCAGAGCGCGGACCGCGCCCCGGCGATCAGCGCCCGGGCGTGGTCGGAGGGGAACCCCGTGTCGACGAGCAGCCGGTGTTCGGCGTCGTCGAGCAGGGCACCCGCCCCGGTCAGGTCGCCCAGGCGCACGCGCAGGCCGGCCTCCCAGCCGTCGATCAGGACGGGTATTTCCGTCGCCGACGCGCGCAGCAGCCGCTCCCGGACCGAGCCGATCACCGCCAGCGCCCGGCCGGGTTCGCCGCGCCGGATGTGCAGGTCGATCCAGCGCAGGTCGTTGTAGAGCTGGTCGCCGAGGCTGAGCGTGCCGAACTCGGCCGCCAGCGCCTGGGCCTCGCGCAGGTCGGCCAGCGCGCCGTCGAGCTCGTCGTAGCGCCGCAGCTGGGCCCGCATCGGCAGCGTCGCCGCCTGGCCCCACCGGTCGCCGGCCCGCCGGAAGCCGGCCAGCGCCGCCGCCACGTGGACGCCGACCCGGTCGAGCTCGCCCGAGTTTTCGGCGATCTCGGCCTGGAACATGTGGGCCAGCGCCGACAGCCACCCGTCGTCGCCGTCGGCCAGCTGCCGGAAGATCGCGAGTGCGGACTCGTCGCCCAGCAGGAAGAGCAGCATCGGGCCGAACACGCGGTAGTGGCCGGGCAGCCGCGGGTGCGCCAGCAGCCGTCCGGCCAGCTCGCGCATCTCCGCCCGGTCTTCCGCGGCTTCCCCGGCGGTGATCCCGGACAGGATGTCCGCGCGGCTGAGCAGGTGGGCGGCCCGGGCGCAGTCCCGCTCGGGCGTCGGCTCGCCGCCAGGCACCGCCAAGGCCTCGCCCAGCCAGTAGCCGGCGTCGGAGTCGCGGCCGAACATCTGCCAGTACCAGGTCAGCGCGAGGGCCAGCGCGATCGCGCCGGCGGAGTCGTGGGTGGCGCACAGGTGACGCAGGGCGGCGACCGCGTTGTCGTACTCGGCGCCGATGACCGCCATGGCCGCCAGCTGGCCGGGCCCGCGCAGCTCGGCGTCGTGGCGGGCGATCAGCTCGGTGAAGTGGGCGGCGGCCAGGTCGCGAGCCGGGCCGAGGTCGCCGTCGAGGCGTTCGATGCCGTACTCGCGGATGGTTTCGAGCATGCGGTAGCGGCCGGTGCCGGGCGCGAGCTGCAGCAGCGACCGGTCGACGAGGGCGGCGAGCAGGTCGGGGACCTCGCCGGCGGGCACGCCGGTGCCCGCGCAGACGGCGGCGGCCGAGGCGGGCGTGACGCCGCCGGGCAGGACGGCGATCCGCTCCGCGACCGTGCGTTCGCGCTCGTCGAGCAGCTCCCAGCTCCACGCGATGACCGCACGCAGGGTGCGGTGCCGCGGCGGCGCGGTGCGGCTGCCGGTGGTGAGCAGCCGGAACCGGTCGGCGAGCCCGTCGGCCAGGTCGGGCAGCGACAGCGTCCGCAACCGGGCGGCGGCCAGCTCGAGGGCCAGCGGCAGGCCGTCCAGGCCGCGGACCACGCGCACGATGTCGGGCAGCGTGGTTTCGTCGACGGCGAAACCGGGGCGCACGGCGGCGGCCCGCTCGGTGAACAACCGCACCGAGGCCACCGCACGGACGTCGTCGTCCGGGCCGGGCAGGGCGAGCGGCCCCAGCGGTACCAGTGCTTCGCCGTCCACGGCGAGCGGTTCGCGGCTGGTGGCGAGCACCCGCAGGGCGGGGCAGCGGGGCAGCAGCGTCGCGACCAGGTGGGCCACGGCGTCGATGAGGTGCTCGCAGTTGTCGATCAGCAGCAGGCTTTCCCGGCCGCCGAGTTCGCTGACGAGCACGGCCAGCTCGTCGGTCCCGGCGCGCTTGCGGGCGTCGAACACCGCGCTGCCGCGCAGGCCGATCCCGGCGAGCACGGCCGGCGCGACCTTCGCCGGTTCGGTGACGGAGGCGAGGTCGATCAGCCGGACGTCGTGGCCGTGCCGGCGGGCCGCCTCCAGCGCGAGCCGGGTCTTGCCGGCGCCACCGGGGCCGAGGACGGTGACCAGGCGTCCGGTCGCGAGCAGAGCGGAGACGCGCGCGAGGTCGTCGTCGCGGCCGATGAAGCTGGTCAGCGGCGCGGGCAGGGGAACGGGCCGGACCCGGTCCGGGGCAGCAGCCGGCGCCGGAGCGGGGTGCAGCAGCCGGAGGTGGCGTTCCCGCAGGGCGGTGCCCGGGTCGGCGCCGAGGGCGTCGGCCAGCGTCCGGCGGACCCGCTCGTAGACGGTCAGCGCTTCGGCCTGACGTCCCTGCGCGGCCAGGGCGTCCATCAGCAGGGCCGCCGCCCGTTCGTGCGCCGGGTGCTCGGCCAGCAGCGCGGTCAGCCGGGCGGCGGCCGGCTCGGCGCGTCCCAGCGACAACTCGGCTTCGGCGAGGTCGGCGACGGCCTCGATCGACAGCCGGGCCAGCCGGGTCGCGACCGCCGGGGCGACGGCGGCGATCAGCGCGGGCTCGCCCCACAAGGCCACCGCCTCGGCGAGGGCCGCGCTCGCGGCTTCGGCGTCCCCGGCCCGCAGCCGCTCCCGGCCGGCCGCGGTGAGCTGCTCGAAGCGCAGGGCGTCCACGTCGGCCACCGCCAGCCGGTAGCCGCCCGCGATCTGCACGAGCAGGCCGTCGGCCGGGGCGAGGGCGCGGCGCAGCCGGGAAACGAGGGTCTGCAGGGCGGAGGCGGTGCCGGACGGCGGTTCGTCGCCCCACACCGCGTCGACCAGCACGCCCGGCTCGACCGCGCGGCCCCCGGCGAGCGCCAGCCGGACGAGCAGCGCCTGCAACCGCGCGCCCGGGACGGGCAGGACCGTTTCGCCCCGGGACACCTGGAACGTGCCCAGCAGCGTGATGCGAAGCCCGTCCATGCCCCGATCTTCGCGCGCCCGGCCTCGTGGCCTCAACGAGGGCGGTGCGTGTGAGCGCGGTGTGCGTCCCGTGTGCGCGACCCCCCGCAGCCTTCGGAGGTCAGCACGACCACGGGAGGCAACAGATGACCGACACGAACACCGGCTGGGTCCGCAGCTGGGGCGCCTCGCCCCAATCGCCGTACGGCGGGCTGGGCTCGCTCGACGACCACCCGCCCTTCGCCGACGTGACGCTCCGCCAGGTGGTGCGCCTCAGCGGCGGCGGACGCCGGGTGCGCGTCCGCTTCACCAACGAGTTCGGGACCGCGCCCGTCACCATCGGCGCGGCGCGAGTGGGCCTCGCGGTGCCCGGCGGCGGCGTGCGGGACGGGCGCGTGCTGACGTTCTCCGGTGCCACCTCCGTCACCATTCCGACGGGCGCACCGATGCTGAGCGATCCGGTGGACCTGCCCGCGGCGGCGTTGACCGAGCTGTCCGTCAGCCTCTACCTGCCCGAGCGCGTGGACACCTGTACGTGCCACGAACCCGTCTTCGACACCGGCTGGACGATCCCGGGTGACGCCGTCGCGGCTTCGTTGCTGCCGACGGACGCCACGGTCCTGCCGGTGCGGGCGCTCATCTCCGCGGTCGACGTGGTCCCCGACGCCCCGGCCTCGGCCGTCGTCGTGGTCGGCGACTCGCGCACCGACGGCGCGGGGTCCACTCCGGACACCCACCACAGCTGGCCGGAGCTGCTGGCCGCGCGGGGCGCGGGTTTCGTCGTCAACCAGGGCATCAGCGGCAACCGGCTGCTCAACGAAGGCATCGGGGCCGCGGTCCTGGCCCGCTTCGACCGGGACGTGCTGGCGACGCCGGGCCTCGGCGGCGTCGTGTTGTCCGTGGGTGGCAACGACCTCGCCATCTCCTTCGCCCCGCGCGACGACGGTCCGCTGGCCGACTTCCTGAAGGTGTTCCCCGGCGCACCGGTGACGACGGACGACGTCATCGCCGGCTACCGGCAGCTGGCGACGCGGGCGCGTGAACGCGGGGTGCGGGTCTACGCCACCACGATCGCGCCCTTCGAAGGCGCCGACGCCTTCACCCCGGGGTGCGAGGCCGCACGCCAGATGGTGAACGAGTGGATCCGCACCGGCGGCGAGTTCGACGCGGTGCTGGACTTCGACGCCGTCTGGCGCGACCCGGACCACCCCAGCCGGATCCGGGAGGATTTCCACTCCGGCGACCACCTGCACGGCAGTGACGCGGGCTACCGCGCACTGGCCGACTCGATCGACCTGGCGCTGTTCAGCTGATCCCGACCCGGCGGCGATCTCCGGAAAACCGGGACGCCGGCCGGGTGAACGCGGTCACCATGGCGGGATGGCGTTCACCGAACCCCCCGACCCCGGTCAGGCACGCACGCTGGCCGAGCTCATCGCGCAGCTGCGGCTGCTCAAGGCGTGGGCGGGCGGCCCGTCGTACGCGCAGATCGCCGAGCGCGTCAACCGGCTCTGGACGGCCGCCGGGCGGCCGCCCGGCGAGCGGACCGCCCGCACGACCGTCGCCGACTGCTTCAAGACCGGCCGGGCGCGGCCCAACACCGATCTGCTGCTGGCCGTCGTCGAGGTGCTGCACCCGGACCCGGGTTACGTCGCCGACTGGCAGCACGTGCTGCGGGTGGTCCGCGGCCGCGCGGAGGCGGCGACCTTCGTGCAGGCGCAGCTCGGCCTGCCGGAGGCGGTCGCGCACTTCACCGGCCGCGTGGCGGAACTCGCGCGGCTGGGTGCGGTGCTCGGCGACGGCGCGGGCGGGCGGGTGGCGGTGATCGCGGGCATGGCCGGGGTCGGCAAGACCGGGCTGGCCGTCCAGGCCGGCCACGAGCTCCTGCGCACGGGCCGCTGCGCAGGAGCGCTGTTCGTGAACCTGCGCGGGTTCGACCCCGACCCCGGCCGGCCGCCGGTCGATCCGGCCGCCGCGCTCGACTCCTTCCTGCGGCTGCTCGGCGTGCCCGGGCACGCCATCCCCGCCGACCTGGCCGGCAAGACGCGGGTCTACCAGGAGCGATCGGCCGGGCGGCGCCTGCTGGTCGTCCTCGACAACGCGGGCAGCGAGGAGCAGATCCGCCCCCTGCTGCCCGGCGAGCGGGGCGGCCCGGTGCTCGTCACCAGCCGCCTGGCGTTCGCCGGGCCGGCCGGGGCCACGCCGGTGCCCTTGGACGTGCTGAGCCCGGACGACGCGCTCGCGTACCTGCGGCGCACCGTCGGCGCGGAGCGGGTCGACCAGGCGCCCGCCGTGGCCCGGCGGATCACCGCCGAACTCGGCCGGCTGCCGCTCGCGCTGAGCCTCGCCGCGCTGTGGATGACCGCGCCGGCCCACCGGCCGTGGCTGCTGGCCGACCACCTCGAGCGGCTCGAGCAGCGGCGCGCGCACCTGCGGCTCGACAACGCCGTGGACGCGTCGATCAGCCTGTCCTACGACCAGCTCGCCGAGCCGGAGCGGCGGGCCTTGCGGCTGCTCGCGCTGCACCCGGGTGCGGACCTGGACGCCTACGGCATCGCCGCGCTCGCCGGTACCGGCCTGGCGGAGGCGACCCGGATCGTCAACCGGCTCGTCACCGCGCACCTGGTGCGGCGCGGCGAAGGGGGCCGGTTCGAGCTGCACGACCTCATCCGCGCGTTCGGGATGGCGCGGGCCGAGGACGAGGACGCCCCCGCCGGCCGGAAGGCCGCGCTGACGAGGTTGCTCGACTACTACGCCTTCGCCACGGCCACCGCGATGGACCAGTACGCGCCGCGGATGCGGGCCTACCGGCCGCGCGTCCCCGACCCCGGCCTGCCGATCCCGCCGCTGACCGATCGCGAGCCGGCGACCGCGTGGCTGGACGCCGAACGCGCCAACCTCGTCGGCGCCGGTGTCCACGGGGTGCCGTCCGGCCACGCGGGTCTGCTGTCGCGGCTGCTGTTCCGGTACCTGCAGACCGGCGGCTACATCAGCGAAGCGCTGGTCCTGCACGCGAGTGGGGCGGAATCGGCCGGCCCGGCCGCCCGCGGGCACGCGCTGGTGAGCCTCGCGGCCACGCACAGCCAGGTCGGCCGCTACGAGGTGGCGACGCGGTACGCCGAGGAGGCGCTGGACTGCCTCCGCGGTGCCGGAGACCGCTCCGGCGAGTGCCGGGCGCTCGGCACGCTCGGCGCGATCGCGTCCTGGAACGCCGACTTCGTGCGGTCGGCGGGGTTCCTGCGGGAGGCGTTGACGCTGGCCCGCGAGCTCCGCGACCGGGCCGGGGAACGGACCGCGCTGACCAACCTCGGTTTCGTCTACGGCCGGCTGGGCTGGTACGCCGAGGCGCTGGAGATCCACCGGAAAGCGCTGGCCATCGACCAGCAGACCGGCGATCTCTGCGACACGGGACGCACCCTGCTCAACATCGGCGACACGCACCTGCGTTCGGGCGATCCCGCGCAGGCCTGCGGCTACTTCCGCCGCGCCACGGCGATCGCCGAGCAGGCGGGCGACCGCGACCTCCACGTGGAAGCGCTGCTGTGCCTCGCGGACGCGTCGATGGAACTGGGCCGGACGGAGCACGCGCGGACGACGCACGAGTGTGCGCTGGCCATCGCGGTGGAGCTGGGGAGCCTGCACGCGGCGGCCCGGGCGCACACGGGCCTGGCCCGGGCGCTGACCGCCTTGGGGGATCCGGAGGGCGCCCGGCCGCACTGGCTCGCGGCCCGGGAGCACCACCGGGAGCTGGGGCTGCCGGAATCGGCGGAGATCGCCGCGGGAGTGGAGTGCTCGGTGGCGGCCGGCGGGTGACGGGGCCGCGGAATGGGTGGCGGGCGCGGGCGGGGCCTGCCGGAATCGACGGATATCCCCGCAGGTGCGGGCTGTTCCGTGGCCGCCGGGCCGAGCCGGCGTCCGGGTTCGTCCGGGATTGCTGCCCGCGGACGCACCGGCCGCGATGCTCGCAGCCGGTGCGGGATCGCGGTAGCGCGTCCCACACCGCGGACACACTCACCGTCGAAGGGAAAAACCATGGGGCGCCTGATCGACCGCGTGCTGAACCGGGTGGTGCCCACTGCGAAGGCCTCCGCCTGCAGTGGCCTGTACTTCTGCAACGCCGCGGGCCACCCCGGCTACTGGTACCGGTTCTGCTGCCCGCAGACCGGTTGCGAGTGGTCCAAGGTCCGCAGCAGCTGCTGATCCGGTCCGAGCGTGCCGGGTGGTGTCCGCCGCCTTCCCCGCGGACACCACCCGGTGTGGATGGAGTGCCATGGAGTACCTGCGGGCCGCCGGCGCGGCGTTGATCGCCGTGGTGTTCGCCGCTTCGGCGTTCTCGAAGCTGCGGGACTTCCGCGGGTTCGCGCGCTCGGTGCCCGCGCTGGTGCCGATGCCCGCGAAGTGGGTCATGCCGGTGTCGGTGGCCGTCGTGGTCACGGAACTCACTTCCGCGGTCCTCGTGCTGGTCACCCCGACGGCCGGCTTCGTCCTCGCCTCGGCGTTGCTGCTGGCCTTCACCGCCGCCATCGCCGCTTCCCTGCGACGCGGGCGGCGTGCCCCCTGCCGCTGCTTCGGCGCGACCGAAACCCCGATCGGCCCGCGCCACCTGGCCCGCAACACCCTGCTGATCTGCTTCGCCGTCCTCGGTGCGCTCGCGCCGGAGCACCAGCCGCCCGTCGCGGGGGCCGCCATCGCCTTCGCCGCCGGCGTGGTGGTGGCCGTGCTCGTCATCGCCATGGACGACATCGCCGTCGTGTTCGCAAGGAGTTCCTGATGCCTTACGTCGTCGCCACCCTGGTGCTGCTGGGCCTGATGTGCCTGCTGAACCTGCTCCTGACCGTCGGGATCCTGCGCCGGATGCGGGCCCAGCCGGCCGGGATTTCCGAGCCGCCCTTCGTGCTGCGCCCCGGTTCGGCGATCGGCGAGTTCGCCGTCACCACGACCGCTGGCGAGCCGCTCACCCTCGCTGGGCTCGACGGCACGGTGGCGTTCTTCTCCGCCGACTGCGCCGCGTGCCACGAGACCCTGCCGGACTTCCTCGCCTACGCCCGCGCCCAGGGCCGCGACAACGTCTTCGCCGTCTTCGGCGGCGACGAACCGGACACCGTGCGCGCGCTCGCCGAAGTCGCCCACGTGGTGACGGCCGAACTCGACGGCGGCCCGGTCGCCGCCGCGTTCCGCAACACCTGGACGCCCGCGTTGTACGTGGTGGCGGACGGGCGGGTGACCGCGACCGCCGGCCGCGTGCACGAACTGCCCGTGCCCGCCGGCCGGTGACCGTGGGCGAACCGGGCCGCCGGATCGGCGCGGGCGAGGTCCGGGCGGCGGGCGCGGCCGCCGCCCGGCTGCTCTGGCGGTCCGGTCCGGCCCGGCTGCTGGGACTCGTGGCCATGACGGCGGCCGCGGCCACCGCCCCGATCGCCGCCGCCTGGCTGACCAAGCTCGTCCTCGACCGGCTCGTCGAGCGCACCGGCGCGGTCGGCGGCCTCGCCGTGGCGCTGGTGCTGACCGGGCTCGCCGTCGCCGCGCTGCCGGTGGTCGTCCACTACGTCCGCGCGCAGATCGGCCGCGCGGCGAGCACGGTCGCCACCGACCGGCTGTTCGCCGCGCTGGGCCGCCAGGTCGGGTTGCGCACCTTCGAAAACCCGGCCTACCAGGACCGGCTGCGGCTGGCCCAGGAAAGCTGCGGCCGGATGCCGGAAATCGTCGACGGCGTCGGCGGCACGCTCAGCGGAACGCTTTCCCTGGCCGGGTTCCTCGGCTCGCTGCTCCTGCTGAGCCCGGCGATGACCGGCGTCGTGCTGGCCGCCGCGATCCCCGCCCTGCTCGCCGAGCTGCTGCTGGCCCGGCGCCGAGCCGCGGTGGAGTGGCGCATCGAGCGGTTCACCCGGCGCGAGTTCTTCTACAGCCAGCTGCTCACCGGCATCCCGGCCGCGTCCGAAATCCGGCTGTTCGGCATCGGGGCGTTCCTGCGCGCGCGGCTGATGGAGGAGCGCCGCAGCGCCAACGAAGCCCAGCGCCGCATGGACGAACGGGAGCTGTGGACCATGGGCGGGCTGACGGCGCTGAGCGCGGCCGTCGCCGGGGCGGGGCTCTGGTGGGCGATCACGTCGGCGCGTGCCGGGTCGCTCAGCGCGGGTGACGTCTCGATGTTCGTGGCCGCCGTCGCCGGGGTGCAGGCCGCGCTGGGCACGCTGGCGTCGTCGATCGCCAACGGGCAGGCCCGGCTGCTGTCGTTCGCGCACTACGTCGCCGTGGTCCGCGCGGAACCCGATCTGCCGAGCGGGTCCCGCGACACCGTTCCCGCGCTGCGGCGGGGGATCGAGCTGCGTGACGTCTGGTTCCGGTACAGCGACGACCACCCGTGGGTGCTGCGCGGGGTCGACCTCACCATCCCGCACGGCGCCGCGGTCGCCCTCGTCGGTCTCAACGGCGCGGGCAAGAGCACGCTCGTCAAGCTGTTGTGCCGCATGTACGACCCGACGCGCGGGCAGATCCTCTGGGACGGCGCCGACCTGCGCGACCTGCCGCCCGCCTCGCTGCGCGACCGGATCAGCGCCGTCTTCCAGGACCACATGAACTACGACATGACCGCGGCGGAGAACATCGGGCTCGGCGAGCTGTCCGCGCTGGACGACCGGGCCCGGCTGGTGGCCGCCGCGACGCGGGCGGGCGCGCACGACCGCATCGCCGCGCTGCCCGAGGGGTACGACACGCCGCTCACCCGCATCTTCGAGATCGGCACCTCGGCCGGTGTGGTGCTGTCCGGCGGGCAGTGGCAGCGGCTCGCGCTGGCCCGCTCGCTCGTCCGGGAGGGCCGGGACCTGATGATCCTCGACGAACCGAGCTCCGGCCTCGACCCGGAGGCCGAACAGGAGGTGCACGCGCGCATCCGGGAGCACCGGGCGGGCCGGACGAGCCTGCTCATCTCGCACCGGCTGAGCGCGGTCCGCGACGCCGACCGCATCGCCGTCCTCGAGGACGGCCGCGTCACCGAGCTGGGCACGCACGAGAGCCTGCTCGCCACCGGCGGTGGTTACGCACGCCTGTTCCGCCTGCAGGCGGACGGCTACCAGGCGGTGTCGTGAAAGTTTTCCTCGGGCTACTGGCTTTCGGTTTCTTCGCTGTCCGCTGCCGGCTGATCATGACCACAGTGGACGGTCCGAGCATGGAGCCGGCGTTGTCGTCCGGTGACCGGGTCCTGGTGCGCCGGACCCGCCGCCCGCGCCGCGGCCAGGTGGCCCTGCTGCGCTTCCCGCAGCTGCCGAGCGGGGCATCGACGGACCAGCTGCTCCTCAAGCGCGTGGTGGCGGTGGCGGGCGACCGCATCCCGCCGGACTGGGCCGCCCCGGACGTCCACGGCCTCGGCGGCGAGCTGGTCCCACCCGGCTGCGCCGTTGTCCTGGGCGACAACCGGCCGACCAGCTGGGATTCCCGGCACTACGGGTTCGTGCCGCGGGAGCGGATCGTCGGCGTGGTGGTCCGGCACGTGCCCCGCGGTCGTGAGTGGTAAGTCGGGTTCTAACCCGACTTACCACTCACGACCCGGCCGGGACGCGGTGGTTTCAGCGGCGGCCGCTGATCGTGCTCGCGCCCGCGTAGCGTGCTTCGGGGCCGAGTTCTTCTTCGATGCGGATGAGCTGGTTGTACTTGGCGGTGCGGTCGGCGCGGGACAGCGAGCCGGTCTTGATCTGGCCGCAGTTGGTGGCCACCGCGAGGTCGGCGATCGTGGTGTCCTCGGTTTCGCCGGAGCGGTGGGACATCACCACGGAGTAGCCCGCCTTGTGGGCCGTTTCGACGGTGGTCAGGGTCTCGGTGAGGGTGCCGATCTGGTTGACCTTGACCAGGATCGAGTTCCCGATGCCGCGTTCGATGCCGTCGGTCAGCAGGTTCACGTTGGTGCAGAAGACGTCGTCGCCGACGAGCTGGACGCGTTCGCCGATGGTGTCGGTCAGCTGCTTCCAGCCGGCGTAGTCGTCCTGGGCGAGACCGTCCTCAATGGACACGATCGGGTAGCGGGCGGTGAGTTCGGCGAGGTAGCCGACGTGCTCTTCGACGCTGCGCTTGCGGCCTTCGCCGGTGTAGTCGTAGACCTCGCCGGTGTAGAACTCCGACGCGGCCGGGTCGAGCAGCAGGGCGATGTCCTCGCCGGGGGTGTAGCCGGACTGCTCGATGGCCCGCAGCACGAACTCCAGCGCCTCGTCGGCCGAGCTGAGGTCGGGCGCGAACCCGCCTTCGTCGCCGACGTTGGTGCTGTGCCCGGCGTCGTGGAGGGACTTGCGCAGCGTGTGGAACACCTCGGAGCCCATCCGCACCGCCTCGGCGAACGTCGTCGCGCCGACCGGGCCGATCATGAACTCCTGGAAGTCGATCGGGTTGTCCGCGTGCGCGCCGCCGTTGATGATGTTCATCATCGGCATCGGCAGCAGGTGCGCGAACACGCCGCCGGCGTACCGGTACAGCGGGAGACCGTGGGCGGCCGCGGCCGCCTTGACCACGGCGAGCGACACGCCCAGGGTGGCGTTCGCGCCGAGCCGGGCCTTGTTCGCGGTGCCGTCCAGCTCGATCAGCGCGTGGTCGACCGTCGCCTGCGCCTCGGCGTCCAGGCCCACGATGGCCTCGGCGATCTCGGTGTTGACCGCGTCGACGGCCTTGCGCACCCCTTTGCCGTGGAACCGGGTCCTGTCCCCGTCCCGCAGTTCGACCGCTTCGCGGGTGCCGGTGGAGGCACCCGAGGGCACCGCGGCCCGGCCACGCGAACCGTCCGCCAGTTCGACGTCGACCTCGACGGTCGGGTTGCCCCGGCTGTCCAGCACTTCGCGGCCCTTGACACCGACGATGGCAGTCATCGCACTCCTCGTGAACTTCGTCGAGCGGGAGCGGCGCCACGGTGAGCCGCGAGACGTGGCGAGGCTAGCAGAATTTACTGAATCGATCCTGAAAACTTTGTGGCGGTACCAACCGGGACTTCGCCCCGGGCCGGGGGCTCCGCCACCCGGAACCCCCAAAAATGCGGCCGCGCTCGTCACCGGCGGACGGGGAGCCGGACCGTGACGAGGAGGCCGCCGGCCGGGCGGGGTACCAGCTCCAGCATCCCGTCGTGGGCCCGCACGATGCTGTGCACGATCGCCAGCCCGAGGCCGACGCCGTCGTGCTCGTCGGTGCGTGTCCGCCGGGTGCCGCGCTGGAAGGGCTCGGTCAGGGTCGGGACCAGCTCGGGCGGAAGCGGCCGGCCGGTGTTCTCGACCAGCAGCACGCTCGCGTAGCGCCGTTGTTCGGTGTGGACGGTGACCGTGCCGTCCGGGACGTTGTGGACGATCGCGTTCTGGACGAGGTTCGTCGCCATGCGCAGGAGCAGCGCGACGGAACCGGTCGCGTGGACCGGCTTGCCGGTGACGTCGAGCGTGATCCGGCGCTGTTCCGCCAGCGGCAGCAGCGTTTCGGCGGCTTCTTCGGCGACCAGGGACAGGTCGACGGGTTCGCGGGTGAAGTGCCGCCGGTCGCTGCGGCTGAGCAGCAGGAGGGCCTCGGTGAGGTCGATCGCCCGCGTGTTCACCGTGCGGAGCCGGGCGATGAGCTCGCCCCGTTCGTAGGTCGGGTCCCGGCCGGCGACGTCGAGGATGGCCTGCGAGACGGCCAGCGGGGTGCGCAGTTCGTGGGAGGCGTTCGCGGCGAACCGCTGCTGCTCGCCGACCTGGGATTCGAGTCGTGCGAGCATCGTGTCGAAGACGTCGGCGAGCTCGCGGAACTCGTCGGAGGGGCCGGTCAGGCGGATGCGGTGGGACAGCGACCCGTGCGCGGCCAGCCGGGCGGCGTCGGCGATCCGGGTGAGCGGGGCGAGCATCCGGCCGGCGAGGAGCCAGCCGCCCAGGAGCCCGAACAGCAGCAGGAAGCCGAGCGCGATGGCCGCGGAGCGCGCGAAAATGCGCGTGAGGAGGTACCGGTTCGGAGCGATCCCGAGCAGGCCCTGGTCGTTGTCCGGCACGTAGCGCAGCAGCGACACCTGCACGACGGCGAGCAGCACCCCGCCGGCGAGCATGAGGAACCCGGCGTAGCTGATGGTGAGTTTCAGCCGCGCGCTGAGCCCGGGGCGCCTGTGCACGAGCGGATCGTAGGCAGCGCGGGATATCGCTGGCATATTGTTCTTCGTGATCAAGCCGAACCACGTTCCTGACCTCGGTCCCGTGCCGCAGCGCCACATCGTCGGCGCCGAGCTGGTGCGCCGGTTGATCGGCGAACAATTCCCGCGGTGGGTGGAGCTTCCGGTCCGGCCGGTGTCCCACGGCGGGTGGGACAACTGCACCTTCCACGTCGGCGGCGAGCTGGTGGCGCGGCTGCCCAGCGCGGCCGAATACGCCTTGGCGGTCGACAAGGAACAACGGTGGCTCCCGGTGCTCGCTCCCCGGTTGCCGCTGCCCATCCCGGTCCCGCTGGCGAACGGGCGGCCTGGCGCGGATTATCCCTTTCGGTGGTCCGTTTACCCGTGGCTCGACGGCGAACCGGCTGCCCCCGGCCGGATTTCCGACCCCGTCCGCTTCGCCGCCGACCTGGCCGGATTCCTGGCCGCCCTGCAGGACGTCGAGGCCACCGACGGGCCCCAGCCGGGCAAGCACAACTGGTTCCGCGGCGCCACCTTGCGGACTTACGAGCCGCAGGCCGAGCGCGCGCTCATGGCGTTGCACGGCCGGATCGACACCGGCCTGGCCCGCGAGATCTGGACGACCGCGCTGGCCGCGCCCTGGGACGGCCGGGACGTCTGGTTCCACGGTGACGTCGCCGCCGGGAACCTCCTGCTCGCCGCCGGGAACCTGACCGCCGTCATCGACTTCGGGACCTGCGGGGTCGGCGACCCGTCCTGCGACACGGCCATCGCCTGGACGCTGCTGACCGCCGACGGCCGGCGGGCGTTCCGCGAACGCCTGTGCGTCGACGACGAAACGTGGGCGCGCGGACGCGGCTGGGCGCTCTGGAAGACGCTCGTGTCCGCGGCCCGGACCGGCGAGGAGGCCGGGGAAGCGCATCGCGTCCTCGCCGAAATCTTCGCCGAATACTCGACCGGCCGTTAATCCGTTGGCCTGCCGCCGATCCGTCGGCTACGGTCGGGCCGGCTTCGATCGATCCGTGAGGGGGCACCATGCGCCAGATCCGCACCACCGCCGAATCCCGAGTACGCGTTGCGGAAGCTGGAGCCCTCGTTGCCCGAACCCTCTTTGAACATCGGAATTCTCGCCCACGTCGACGCCGGTAAAACCAGCCTGACCGAGCGGCTGCTGTTCGACACCGGCGCGGTCGGTGCGCTCGGCCGCGTCGACGACGGCAACACCCAGACCGACACCCTTGACATCGAACGGCGTCGCGGCATCACGATCAGCACCGGCGTGGTCTCCTTCCGGGCCGGCGACCGGACGGTCAACGTCATCGACACACCGGGGCACGCCGACTTCGTCGCCGAGGTCGAACGCGCGCTCGGCGTGCTCGACGGCGTCGTCCTGGTCGTCTCCGGGCCCGCGGGCGTCCAGGCGAGCACCCGGATCCTCTGGCGCATCCTGCGCCGGCTGCGCGTGCCGACGCTGGTGTTCGTCAACAAGCTCGACCAGGCGGGGGCCGATCCGGCCGGGGTGCTCGAAAGCCTGCGGAAGAAGCTGTCCCGCGCGATGGTGCCGATGGTGACCGTCGAGGCGGCCGGCCGCGCGGAGCTCACCGTTCGCGACCGGCCGCGCATCGCGGATGACCGTTTCCGCCGTCAGGTGGCGGCCGGCGAGGCGTATCCGGTGTTCCTCGGCTCGGCCGTGACCGGCGCCGGCGTGCCCGAGCTCGTGACCGCGATCGTGGACTTCCTGCCCACCGCGGTGCCGGGCGCCGGGCTCCGCGCGACCGTCTTCAAGATCGAACGCGGCCGCGGCGGCGACCGGATCGCCTACGCCCGCGTGCACGGCGGGACGCTCCGGGTGCGCGACCGGGTGGAGCTCTTCCGGCGCACCGGAGACGGCACGGTCGAGCGAAGCCGGCGCCGGATAACGGCGATGATCCTCGCCGGCGCCAAAGTCACCCGTGCGGACGCGGGGGACCTGATCCGGCTGTCCGGGCTCGGCGACGTCCGGGTCGACGACCGGCTCGGTTCCCCCGATGGCGTGGCGGACGCCGGGTTGTTCCCGCCGCCCGGGCTCGTTTCGGTCGTCACCGCGCGGCCCGGCGAGGAAACCCGGCTGCACCGGGCGTTGCGGGAGCTGTGCGACCAGGACCCGCTGCTCGGCCTTCGTGTCGACCGCGGCGCGTTGTCGGTCCGGACCTACGGCGAAGTGCAGATCGAGGTGCTCCTCGAGCGGCTGCGCGAGGATTTCGGGCTGGTGGCCGGCTTCGCGCCGCCGGCGCCGATCCACGTCGAAAAGCCCGTCGGGGTGGGCGAAGCGGCCCAGTTCCTGGACCGGCTCGGCCCGACCGATCCGGTCGCCACGGTCGGGCTGCGGGTGGCTCCGGGCCGGACCGGCAGCGGCGTCCGGTACGAGCTGGGCGTCGAACGCGGCTCGCTCCCGCGGGCCTTCCACACCGCCATCGAGCAAACGGTGTACCGCGCGGCGGGGTGCGGCCCGCACGGCTGGGAGGTCACCGACTGCGTCGTCACCCTGACCCATTCGGGGTTCCAGCCGCCGCTCAGCACGGCCGGCGGTTTCCGCGAAGTCACCGCGCGGCTGCTCTCGCTGGCGTTCGCGCGGGCGCGGACCCGCGTGTACGAGCCGGTGGATCGGTTCGACCTCGAAGTGCCCGAGCACGTCGCCGGCGCGGCGGTGCTCGCGCTGGCCAAGCTCGAGGCGGTGTGCGAGCCGCCGGTGGCCGAAGCCGGTGTCGCCCGGCTGCGCGGCTCAGTGCCGGCGGCCGCGACCGCGGCTTTCCGGCGCCGGTTGCCCGCCCTCGGCCAGGGGGAAGCCGTCTTCACGGCCGAGCCCGGCGGCTACCGCCCGTGGCGGCCGTAGCCGCCGGGGCACGGACTCCGGCCGGGGGAGACGGCTGCGTGCGATGGGCGTACGCGCCGGACGCTGTTCGCCTGAATCGGCCGCTTTGTCGACGGGGGAGATTGACAAGCCGGGGCCGGGGAAGCGACGGTGTGACCGTGCTCTGGGAACGCTCCCAGAAGCTCCGCCGCCAGTGTGCACAAGGGAGTGCCGATGTGGGGAAGAGCCGGAAAACGTCCTGCCGTGCTTGCGGTTGCCGGGCTCGCGGTCGCCGCCGGGGTGGTCGTGACGTCGACGACCGCGGTGTCGTCCGCGCGTGAGACGAGCGCCGCGTTCGCCTGCCGGGTCACCTACTCGGCCAACGACTGGGGAAGCGGTTTCAGCCTCACCGTCGGGATCGCCAACGTCGGCTCCGCGGCGGTCGACGGCTGGACGCTGACCTACTCGTACGCCGGCAACCAGACGCTCCAGCAGGGCTGGTCGGGCACGTGGACGCAGTCCGGCAAGCGGGTCACCGTGACCAACGCGAGCTGGAACAGCGCCATCCCGGCCGGCGGTTCCGTCAACACCGGCGCGAACTTCTCCTACAGCGGCACCAACACCACGCCCACCGACTTCGCGGTCAACGGCGCCGCGTGCACCGGGACGCCGCCGACCACGGCCACGACGCCCAGCACGCTCCCGACGACGCCCACCACGACCACGACCACGACGCCACCGCCGGGCCCGGCACCCGCGTTGCACGTTTCGGGCAACAAGCTGCTCACCGCCGCCGGGAAGACCTACCGGCTGCTCGGCGTCAACCGGTCCAGCGGCGAGTTCGCCTGCGTGCAGGGCAAGGGCATGTGGGACAGCGGCCCGGTCGACCAGGCGTCGGTCGACGCGATGAAGGCGTGGAACATCCACGCGGTGCGGATCCCGCTGAACGAGGACTGCTGGCTCGGCCTGTCCGGCTCGCCCAGTGGCGCCCCCTACCAGCAGGCCGTCAAGGACTACGCGAAACTGCTGGAGGCCAACGGGATCAACCCGATCCTGGACCTGCACTGGACGCACGGCCAGTACACCGGGAACTCCTCCGCCTGCACCGACGTCAACGCGACCTGTCAGAAGCCGATGCCCGACCGGCAGTACGCGCCGGCGTTCTGGACCCAGGTGGCCACCGCGTTCAAGGGTGACGACGCCGTGGTGTTCGACCTGTTCAACGAGCCCTACCCGGACGCGGCCGGCGGCTGGTCCGACGCGGCCGCCGAGTGGAAGTGCCTGCGCGACGGCGGCACTTGCACGGGGATCGGCTACCCCGTCGCGGGGATGCAGGAGCTGGTCGACGCGGTCCGCGCGACCGGCGCCAAGAACGTGGTGATGACGGCCGGCCTCACCTGGACCAACGACCTCACGCAGTGGCTGACCTACCGGCCCGCCGACCCGGCGGGCAACCTGATGGCGTCCTGGCACTCCTACAACTTCAATGCCTGCGTCACGGTGTCCTGCTGGGACAGCCAGATCGGGCCGGTCGCGGCCCAGGTCCCGGTGCAGGCCGGGGAAATCGGGCAGAACAGCTGCGGGCACGACTACGTCGACCAGGTGCTGGCCTGGCTGGACGCGCACAACCTCGGCTACACGGCCTGGACGTGGAACCCGTGGGGCTGCAGTGGCGGCAACGTGCTGATCGAGGACTACACCGGCACGCCGACCAAGACCTACGGCGAGGGCTTCCGGGCCCATCTCCTGACCGTCAACCCGTAGGGCGGACGCGCTGATCGGGGCCGCCGCCGCCGTGCCGGGCAGCACGGCGGCGGCGGCCGCTGCCGGGTGAGCCGAGCGGGGCTCGCCGCGCCCCGTCGTCCGTGCGAGTCTTCAGGGCGGAACCACCCGCTCGCCTTCACCCGGGAGACTCCATGGGCAAGCTCCTGCTCACCGCGCTGCTGGCGGCCTTCGCGCTGGTGCCGTCGCCGTCGCCGTCGCCGGCCGCCGGCGGCGGCGGTGGCCCGCGGGACGCCGACCCCTTCGGCCCGGACCTGCGGGCGCGGATCGCGCGGGCGCAGGCCTACGCCGACAGCCGGCCCGGGGTGACCGGGATCGTGCTCCGGGATCGCCGGACCGGCGCCGTCCACCGCAGCCCGGCCGCCGGCACGCTGATCTGGGCCTGCTCGACGCCGAAGCTGGCCATGGCCGTCGACCTGCTGCTGCGGGAGGACTCCGGCGCGATCAAGCTGACCGCCGGAGACCGCGACGCGATGCACCGGATGCTCCATTCCAGTGATGACGCCGCCGCCCACGCGCTGTGGACCCGTTTCGGCGGCGAAGCCGAGTTCGCGCGGCGATTTCCGGCATACGGAATGACCGACATGCGGTTCAGTGATCGCCACCCGCACCACTGGGGCTGGATCCGCACCACGGCGGACGACCTGGACCGGCTGATCGAATACGTCCTGACCCTGCCCCCGCGCCTGCGCGACCACCTCGTCGGGGAACTGCGCACCGTGGACGCCAACCAGCAGTGGGGCGTCTGGGGCGCCGGGCCCGCCGCCCGGCCCGGGAACAAGAACGGCTGGTCAGACGACAACGACGACGGTTCGTGGATCATGAACTCGGTCGGTTTCGCGGGGCCGGGCGAGCGGTACACCCTGGCCTTGATGAACGACACCGGGGTGATCTCCGGCGGCGATGAGGTCGGCAAGGAGACCACCACGAAGATCGCCGAAATCCTGTTCGGCGGGTATTTCGGCGCCTGAATTCGCGCCCCATTCAGGGGATTTTCGAAAGTGAATGGTGTTATGGGGGCACCGTGTGTAGCCCCCTGTGAGGTCTGTGTATGCTGCGATTCGCTTGACCGGGTGATCACTCACCCGAATCGGTGGCCGCCGTGGTCGGGGTTGGTGATCTCACGCGGCCCTAACGGCGTGGTTCGGGCTCGGATAGGAGATTTATGCAGGTCAGGTCAGCTTTCGCGCGCGGCGGGATCGCGGTGCTCGCCGCGGCCGCCGCGGTCATGGTCAGCGCCCCCTTCGCCCTCGCGGACGACGGCGCCGCACGCGGCCGGATCGACGAGGCCACGAGCAAGCGCGTCTACCGGGTCAACACCGACCAGGGTGACCCCTACGCCAAGCTGTTCAGCTTCAAGCTGTCGGACGGCAAGTCGCTCAAGCTCTACTGCGTGGAGTTCACCACCCACGCCCGCGACGACGTCGACATGGTCGAGACGCCGTGGAACAAGTACCCGAACGCCGGCTCGCCGTTCCGCAAGAACAGCGACAAGCTCAACTGGGTGCTGCACCACGGCTACCCGGCCCTCGGGCTCGACGCGGTGGAAGCCGAGCTGGCCAAGCAGGGTGTCAAGGTCCACGACGGCCTCACCGAGGCCGAGGCGATCACCGGGACGCAGGCCGCGGTGTGGCACTTCAGCGACGGCGTGAACCTCGACCTGAAGAAGCCGCTGGCCGAGGACAACCCGGCCGAGACCAACGCCGACGTCGCCGCGCTGTACAGCTACCTGATCGGCGACCAGAACACCGGCATCGGCGCGCAGCCGAAGCCGGTCCTGGACATCGCGGGGCCGAAGACCGCGGGCACGGCCGGCACCAAGATCGGCCCGTTCCAGGTCGCCACGAACGGTGCCGTCACGTCGCTGACCACCCAGCTGCCCGACGGCGTCAAGGTCACCGACGCCGACGGCAAGGAGGTCAAGGGCACCGACGTCAAGGACGGCAGCAAGCTGTTCGTCGACGTCCCGGCCGGCACCAAGCCGGGCAACGGCTCGTTCTCGCTCAAGGCCACCGGCGAGGTGGACACCGGCCGCCTGTTCGTCGCGGAGAACTACGCGAAGCAGCCGGCGCAGTCGCTGATCGTCGCCGACTCGGAGAAGACCGAGGTGGCCGCGAAGGCGGCCGCGAGCTGGACCGAGGCGCCCGCCACCACCCCGGCCACCACCGTGCCGAGCACGCCCGGCGGTGCCCCCTCCGGTGGCGGCGAGCTGGCCAACACCGGTGTCGACGCCGCGGTTCCGTTCGGCATCGGCGGCCTGCTGCTCGGCGGCGGCGCGCTGATGCTGCTGATCAACCGGCGCCGCAGCCGCGCGTGACGCGGTAACGCAGTACCACTGAACGGGGCTGGTCCACTGTGGACCAGCCCCGTTCTGCGGTCCGGTACCCGACGATCGGATTGCGATCATCGGGGCAAACCCGGCGAACAGCACGGGGACCGACTTAGACTTGCGGGCCATGCGCGGTACGACGGTTCCGCCCGGGACGCCCTGCCGGCCTCCGCGGCCGGGGGAGCTGCCGATGCACCGGCTCGAGGTCCCCGCCCCGCACACGCTCCCGTTCGCCGTCGGCACGTTCGACACGATCGGGCCGCTGTCCCGCGCGGATTTCCCGCACCGGCACACGTTCCACGAGCTCGTCCACGTCACCGGCGGCACCGGCGCGCACGTCGTCGACACCGCGCGCTGGCCGCTGCGGCCGCCGCACTTCGGCGTCATCGCGCCCGGGCAGGTGCACCAGTGGGCCGGCGTCCGGGGTCTCACCGGGCACGTCGTGCTGTTCACCGACGACTTCCTCCTCGACCACCCGGCCGATCGCGAGCTCCTGCGGCGGCTGAGCGAACGGCCGTGGCTGCACCTGGACGAGCACGCCGACGCCCAGGTCGCCCGGCTGGTCGCCGACCTCGAGGACGAGTACCACCGCGGCGGTGGGGGCACGGAGTCGGTGCTGCGGGCGCTGGTCCACGTCCTGGTCGTGCGGGCGGGACGGCTGCTGGGAACGCCGCCGCCTGAACCCGCCGGCGCGGTGGCGGCGGAGTTCGTCCGGCTCGCCGGCCGCCCCGGACCGGGGCCGTGGTCGGTGCGCGCGCACGCCGAACGCCTCGGCGTCAGCCCCGGCCACCTCACCGAGGCGGTGAAGGCCGCGACCGGCCGCACCGCCGCGCAGCTGCTGCGGGAGGCCCGGACCCGGGAGGCGCAGCGGTTCCTGCTCCGGACGGACCTCACCGTCCGGCAGGTGGCGAGCCGCGTCGGGTTCGCCGACCCGGCCTACTTCTGCCGGTTCTTCCGCCGCGAGACCGGGTTGAGCCCCGGGGACTTCCGGCGCGGCGGGGAGAAGCACCACGACTGACCGATCCAGTCCATCGCCGCCCGCCCGTGCGCTGCCTACGTTCGAGGGATCCCCCGATCCCACGAGGAGCAGGCATGGACGAGGAGAACAAGCTCAGCCGCAAGACGGTGCTGAAGGCCGCGCTCGCCGCGGGTGTCGCCGCGCCGGTCGCGCTGCTCGGCGGCCCGGCGCTGGCCCGCGCGAACGCCGTCGGCGGCACGGCACCGGAGCTGACGCCGGCGTGCCACGACGACGACGATCCGACGATCGAGCAGACCGAGGGGCCGTACTTCAAGCCGAACTCGCCGGAACGGACCAACCTCGTCACGCCCGGCACCCAGGGCACGCGGCTGACCGTGACCGGCTACGTCTTCGGCCGCGCCTGCCTGCCGGTCAACCGCGCGCTGCTGGACTTCTGGCAGGCCGACGTCAACGGCGCCTACGACAACACCGGCTACACCTTCCGCGGGCACCAGTACACCAACGCCCAGGGCGCGTTCACGCTGTCCACGATCGTGCCGGGCCTCTACCCGGGCCGGACCCGGCACATCCACGTGAAGGTGCATGCACCCGGCCGGCCGGTCGTGACCACGCAGCTCTACTTCCCCGGCGAGCCGCGCAACAACACCGACACGATCTTCGACGCGCGGCTGCTGATGACCGTGCGGGACAACGGCTCGGCGAAGGAAGCGGCCTTCGACTTCGTGCTCGACGTCGCGCAGGCACCGACGTCCACGCGGCCCACGCCGACGTCCTCCACGCCGACCACCGCCACCCCGCCCGGAGGCACCTCGTGGGCGGTGGGCACCGCGTACCCGGCGGGCGCCCGGGTCACCTACGGCGGCCGCGGTTACGTCTGCCTGCAGGCGCACACCGCGCAGCCCGGCTGGGAACCCCCGGCCGTCCCGGCCCTGTGGCGGGCGGAGTGACGCTGCCCGGCTGATCGGCACCGGCGGGCTCCCGGCCGCATCCCGGGGGCCTGCCGGGCCGCCGGCCGCGCACGTGAGGGGTCGACGCCGGCCCGGCGGCCTGCCAGATTGGGGGCCATGACGATTTCCCTCGACGCGTCCGCGTGGGTCCGGCGTTTCCACCCGGCGCCGTCGGCGTCGCCGCGGCTCGTGTGCTTCCCGCACGCCGGAGGGGCGGCGAGCTACTTCCACCCCGTTTCGGCGGCGCTCGCGCCCGCGGTGGAGGTGCTGGCCGTGCAGTACCCCGGCCGGCAGGACCGGCACACCGAAGCTCCGGTCGACGACCTGTTCGTGCTCGCCGACCGGCTGGCGGACGTGCTCGCCCCGGAGATCACCGGGCCGGTGGCGTTCTTCGGCCACAGCATGGGCGCCAGCCTGGCCTTCGAGGTCGCGCGGCGGCTCGAAGCGCGGGGCACGAAGCTGCTCACCCTGTTCGTCTCCGGGCGGCGAGGGCCGTCGGCGCCCCGTGACGAGCGGATCCACGAGAAGGACGACGAAGCACTGCTGGCCGAGGTCAAGCGGCTCGGCGGCACCGACACATCGGTGCTGGACGACGAAGACATCCGCAGCCTCGTGCTGCCCGCCCTGCGCAGCGACTACAAGGCCGCCGAGCTCTACCACTACCGGCCCGGCCCCGACGTCGGCTGCCCGATCGTGGCGCTGGTCGGCGCCCAGGACCCGAAGGTCACCGAGGCCGAGGCGCGGGAGTGGGCGGAGCGGACGTCGGCGGCCTTCGAGCTGAAGACGTACCCGGGCGGCCACTTCTACCTGAACGACCAAGCGGCGGCGGTCATCCGGCTGATCGCCGACCGGCTCGCCGGCTGAGCGGGCGGGCGGGGAAGTGGCCCCCGCCCGCCCGACGGCTCAGCAGTACAGGTTGGCGCCGGGGTCGACGCCGAGGACCGACGCGATCTGGCGGTACTTCGAGACGCGGCTCTCGACCTGGGCGGGGTTGCCGCCGTTGCACTCGATGGAGCCGTTGATGCTGCGGATGGTTTCGCCGAAGCCGCGGCTGTTGACCATGGCGTTGTGCGGGGTCATGGAGCCGGGGCCGCTCTGGGTGTTCCAGTACCAGAGCCCGGTCTTCCAGGCGACGGCCGAGTTCTGCTCGACCTGCCAGGGGTTGCCCAGCAGGTCGATGCCGAGCGCGTCACCGGCGGCCTTGTAGTTGAAGTTCCAGCTGAGCTGGATCGGGCCGCGGCCGTAGTAGGCGGACTGGCCGGCGGGGCAGCCGTAGGGCTGGTTCCAGTCGCAGTAGTGCGGGTAGTTGGCGGTGTTCTGCTCGACGATGTAGACGAGACCGCCGGTTTCGTGGTTGACGTTGGCGAGGAAGGCCGCGGCTTCCTGCTTCTTCACGGTGTCGCTGCCGGTGGTGGCGAAGCCGGGGTAGGCCGACAGCGCCGCGGTGAGGCCGCTGTAGCTGTAGAAGGAGTTCCGGCCCGGGAAGATCTGGTTGAACTGGGCTTCGCTCACGACGAAGGCACCCGGATTGCCGGGATCGGTGCCGCCGCCACAGCTGAACGGCTCCCAGTACCAGGTGCTGATGACGGGGTCGTAGCCCGGGTTGGCGTTCTTGGCGCGGTAGTAGCCGCCGTTGGTGTAGCGCACGATCGCGCCCACGTCGTACCACTGGCCGGCCACCCAGTTCGGGTAGCTGCAGGTGCTCCCGCCGCCGCCGTCGCAGCTGTAGGGCTCCCAGTACCAGGTGCTGATGACGGGGTCGTAGCCGGGGTTGGCGTTCTTGGCGCGGTAGTAGCCGCCGTTGGTGTACCGCACGACGGCACCGACGTCGTACCACTGGCCCGCAACCCAGTTCGGCGCACTGCACGAGGCGGCGGCCGCCTGCGAAGCGTGCCCGGTGACGGCGGGCACGCCGAACACGAGGCCGGCAACGGCGGCAACAGCGGACAGGACCGCGACAAGGCGTCTTCTCAAGACTCACTCCTTCGGCCACGACGGAACCCGGGCGCGCAGGCGCCCGGTGTCGAGGGGTGGGGTGCTCATCCGGCCGAGACGAACGTGACACGGTGACTAGAGCAGATTGGTCTAGTCCAGTCAAGGTCGCTCGGGTGCCGCGGGCAAGGGTTGTGCGCGAACGTCCCTGGTGACGTTTGGAGAACGGGTGCGCCGCGGGGCGGGCGACGCGGCACCCAAGCCGCGTGGCCCGCCCGGCACGTCACCGCGCTTGGGGAATCCTCAGCTGCGCGACCGGGGCGACGTGCAGGATGCGCTGCAGTCTCGCCCGGCCCAGCCGGTGGAGCATCTCCCCGAGCTCCTCCGGCGCGATGCTCCCCTCGAGGTCGAGCCGCGTCGTCCGGACGACGCGGTCGATCTCCGACGCGGGGAGACGCCCCGCGAACTCCCCGGCCAGCCACACCCCGACCTCGTCCACGACGTCGTCCGCCCGGTGGCTCCGTACGGTCATCGCTCTCCTCTTTCGGATCGCCTTCTTGCCCAGGTCGAAGCCGGGAAATTCCGGTCCGACGCCAGTCCGACGAGCGAGCCGGGGACCCATGACGCCGAATCGGTGAAGTTGGGGGCACAAAAGCTTTCCGTGTTCGGACGGGTGAACTCCGTGACCATCGGTGTCACTCACATGGGCTGTTTGCCCCCTGAAGTTGTCGGCCGTTCGGGTAGAAAACCGGGGAACTTCGCCGATGAAGCGTCCCGCTCAGGACCCTGGAGACATCGGGACAGTGCGGGCGTTCTTCACGGGACGCGGAACGGAGACGCGATCCATGGGCCGGTACGACCGGACCGACCTCGGGGCGTACAGCCTGGGGTTGCTCGACGCCGCCGAGACGGCCCGGGTGGAGCGGCACCTTTCGGCGTGCCCGGACTGCCGCCAGGAGGTCCGGGAGTTCGAAGCCGTCCGCGGCATGCTGGACCACCTGGTCGACGTCAAGTCCACTTAGGACAGCGCGGGGGCGCGGTCCGCAGCAGGGGTGCCGTCTCCAGCAGAAACCGTCCTGACCTGCACTGCAAGAGCATCCGCACCCTCAGCGCGAGGCGGCCGCCTTGACGGTCCGCAGCACAGGCGCCGTCTCCAGGGTCCGGATGGCGTCCAGTGCCCCGAGCCGGTGCGTCAGGTAATGGTGCAGCGCGGCCGCGTCCGGGCAAAGCGCCTGCGCGACCAGGTTCGCCGGGCCCGTCGTCGCGGCGACGAGCGCGAGCTCCGGGTGCGTCGCCAGCGTCCGGGCCACCCGGTCCAGCCGGCCGGCGCCACTGCCATCCAGAGCAGCGCCTGCGTCGTCACGCCCAGCGGCTCCGGGGCGATCTCCAGGTCGAAGAACACCGTGCCGCCCGCCTGGAGGTCGGCCAGGCGGCGCGCGACGGTCGCCGCCGACCAGCCGGTCGCCGTGGCCAGCTCGGCCAGGCCCGCGCGGCCGTCGCGCTGCAGGGCCGCCATCAGGGCGTCGTCGGTGGCGGTCAGCGGTTTGCCCGGGCTCGCGTGCACCGGCGTGAGGGCTGCGACCTGGGCCGCGTCGAGGGCGTTCGCCCGCCCGAGCCACGCCGTCGGGCCGCCGAAGTAGCGGTGCAGCAGTTGATGCGCCGAGACCGCGGTGATGCTCGCCGTGCGCGGGATGTCGCGCAGCAGCAACGCGTGGTCGCTCGCGGCCGGCGTGTGCACGTTCACGCAGATCTCCGTGCCGCCCGACATCAGCTTGATCCACGCCGTGTCGGCGCGGCGGCCCAGCGCCTGGGCCAGGTCCTGTGCCGTGTGCGGGGTCGCCGTCAGCCGGACCATCCACTCGGCCTGCCCCGCCCGCTGCGGGTCCGGCAGGCCGACGACGCGCAGCGACGCCTCCGCACGAAGACGCCGGTAGCGCCGCGCCACCGTCTGCGTCGAGACGCCGAGGACGTCGCCGATCTTCGTGAACGGCGCCCGGCCGTCGATGTGCAGCGCGTGGATCAGCGCGCGATCGACGGCATCCAGCGTGGTCATATCCCTCATTGAACCGTATTGGACGGAAGAAATACGCCAACTAGTGCCAGAAGATGGAACGTTGAGCGGCCGAGTTGTCAGGGTGGGCGTCGAACGAAAGGAGCCACCCTTGCCCACCATCACGCGTGACCGGCGGCGCTGGGCCGCATTGGCCGTGCTGCTCGTCGCCGAGGCGATGAACCTGCTCGACGCCACGATCGTGCAGGTCGCCGGCCCGGCCATCCACGCCGACCTGGGCGGCCCGGCCGCCGGCATCCCCTGGTTCAGCGCGGCCTACACCCTGCCCTTCGCCGTCTTCCTCATCACCGGCGGCCGGCTCGGCGACATCTTCGGCCGGGCCCGCATCTTCCGCATCGGCGTGGCGGGCTTCGTGCTCGCGTCGCTGGCCTGCGCGGCCGCCCCGGCCGCCGGGCCGCTGATCGCGGCCCGCGCGGTGCAGGGCGCGGCGGCCGCGCTGATCATCCCGCAGACCATCGGCCTCATCCGGGCCCTCTTCGACGGCGGCGAACTCGCCAAGGCGCTGGGCACCATCGGGCCGGTCATGGGCCTGTCCGCGGTCACCGGCCCGCTGCTCGGGGGCCTGCTGACGCAGGCGGTGTCGTGGCGGGCGGTGTTCCTGGTGAACGTTCCGCTGGGGCTCGCGGTGCTCTTCGCCGCGCGGCTGCTGCGGGAGGACCGCGCCGCCACCCGGCCCCGGCTCGACGTCACCGGCACGCTGCTCGTCGTCGGCGGGGCCGGGCTGCTCGTCTACCCGCTGATCGATCCCGCGGGAACGGACTGGGGCCTGCTCGCGGCCGGGGCCGTGCTGCTGGTCGTGTTCGGCTTCCAGCAGCGCCGTGCGGCCGCGCCGCTGGTCGAGCGGAGCCTGTTCGCCCACCGCGGGTTCCCGGCGGCGCTCGCCGGTTCGCTGCTGTTCTTCGCGGTGATGACCGGCCTGATGCAGGTCGTGCCGATGCAGCTCCAGCTCGGGTCCGGCGCCGACGTCCGCACCGCGGGCCTGACGCTGCTGCCGCTCTCGGCGGGGCTCGCGGTGTCGTCGTACGTCGCCGGCGCCCGGCTGGTGCCGAAGTTCGGCTCGCGCGTGATGTTCGCCGGGCTGACCCTGCTGGTGACCGGGATCCTGGCCATGGAAGCCGGCGGGGTGGGCGCCTACCCGTGGGCGCTGGCGCTGTGCGGGCTCGGGATGGGGACGTTCACGGTGCCGTTCTTCACCGCGGCCCTGAGCCGGGTGCGGCCGCACGAGACGGGCTCGGCCGCCGGGCTGCTCAACGCGGTGCAGCAGCTCGGCGGCACCCTGGGCGTCGCCCTGCTCGGTGGCCTCTACCTCGGCACCGGCACGGCGGCCGCGGCGCTCGGCCTGGGTGCCGCGCTCGCCGTGGCCGCCGCGGTGGCGGTGGTTCCGCTCACTGCTCGCAAGGAGGGCAGCGCCCCGGAATTCAGTAGTCGTCGCGGCCGGTGAACTGCTGCTCCAGCAGTTCGGCCGCGCCGGCGACCAGCTCGAGCGGATCGGTGAACTCGTTGATGTCGAGGTTGATCAGCGGCAGCGAGTGCCGGAGCACGACGTGTTCGCCCATCACCGCCAGCCCGCCCACGACGATCGCCTCGCCGACCTCGGTCAGCACCTCGAGGAGGTCGACCTCGTCGTGGCGGGCGAACGGCGTGGCGATCTGCACCCAGTCCTCGCGCTGGTCGAGGATCTCGCGGGCGATCACCACGATCTGGGCGCGCTGTTCGGTGTCGGGATCGTCGCCGAAGACGAGGCGGATGCGCAGCTCGTCGGGCTCGTCGCGCACCACCCGGTACGACTCCCTGATGTAAGCGACCAGATCGCCCCACTCCGCCACGGCTTCTCCGTCCTCGTGCCAGTCCGAGCGCTCAGCGTAGCGATCAGGCGGCGCCGATCCGGTCCAGATCGGCGAGAACGTCGGCGGGCAGTTCGAGATCGGCGGCGGCGAGGTTCTCCCGCAGGTGCCCGGGCGACGACGTCCCGGGGATCAGCAGCATCGACGGCGACCGCCGCAGCAGCCAGGCGAGCGCGACCTGCATCGGCGTGGCACCGACCCGCGCGGCGCAGTCGTCGAGCAGCCCGGACTGCAGCGGGCTGAACCCGCCGAGCGGGAAGTAGGGCACGAAGGCGATCCCCTCGGCGGCGCACTTGTCGACGAGGTCGTCGTTCTCGCGGTGGGCGAGGTTGTACTGGTTCTGCACGCAGACGACGGGCGCGATCGCCTTCGCTTCGTCGAGCTGCTCGGCGCTGACGTGGCTGACGCCGAGGTGCCGGATCAGCCCCTGCTCGCGCAGTTCGGCGAGCACCCCGAAGGGTTCGGCGAGCGACATCGGCACGGGGTAGTCGCCGGCGGCGTTGCTGAGCCGCAGGTTGACGACGTCGAGCGCGTCGACGCCGAGGTTGCGCAGGTTGTCGTGCACGGCCTCGGTGAGCTCCGCGGCCGACAGCGCGGGCGGCCAGCCCTTGTCCGCGCTCCGCCGCGCCCCCACCTTCGTCACGATGACGAGCGATTCGGGGTAGGGGTGCAGGGCTTCCTTGATCAGGGCGTTCACGGTGTGGGGGCCGTAGTAGTCACTGGTGTCGAGGTGCGTGACCCCGCGATCGACGGCCTCCCGCAGCACGGCGACGGCGGTGTCGTGGTCCTTCGGCGGCCCCCACACACCGGGCCCGGCCAGTTGCATGGCGCCGTAACCCATGCGGGTAACGGAAAGTTCGCCGCCGAGGGTGAAGGTACCGCCGAGGTTCGCCATGCCGCTCCTTGCTCCGGGTGCCGTCGCGGGAAAGTCTAGCCGCGTCCGGCTTCCGGTTTTTGTCGGTGGCAACCGGTAGCGTGTAAATCGGGGGCTGCTCACGTCGCCACGCTGCTGTTTCCCTTGCACCACAAGGGAATTCGCGACCGAAATCTCTTCCCGAGGTTCACCCGATTCAGCGGTGACGTTCGAACGCGTGTTCGGTAACGTCGTTGGTGTGACTACGACGATTCCTTCCACACAACCGAAAACGCCGGCCGAGGCCTCACCGCTCCGCCATCAGCCGGGCAAGACGATCCCAGGCCGGCGAAGACCCGCCGGGCAAGGACTCCGCGGCCAGCCGGGCCATCGCCGGATTGCCGGCCGCGGCGGATTCCGGCCGCCCGGCGAACCAGTTCCGCGTGCGGTCCGCGAGCCCGGGCAGGCGGGGATCATCCGCCGCCCAGTCGTAAGCGGCGTCGTGCTCGAGGCAGAGGGCCCGGAATTCGGCGTCCGCCAACAGATCCCGCTTCTCGGCGATCCACCGGGCGGCGTCCCCGGGCGAGGCCGTCCGCATGAGGATCCAGCCGTCGCGTTCCAGGCGCAGGTGGCGCTCGCTGACGCCGAGCTCGCGCAGGTCGTCCAGGTACTCGGCGACCTCCGGGGAAACGAAGAGCCGGTCGCCGCCGCGCAGCTGGGCGAGCTGGTCGCGGGTCCGCCGCAGTTGCGCGATGCGCTCCTCGAGCTCGTCGTCGATTTCGGCGATGGCGGTCGCGAGCGTGGCTTCGTCGGCGTCGAGGAGGTCCTTGATCCGGGCCAGCGGCACCCCCGCGGCGGCCAGCGTCCGGATCTTGACCAGGTCGATGGCGTGCTGCGCGGTGTAGCGCCGGTAACCCGACGAGTCGCGGCCGGGCTCGGCGAGCAGGCCGCGCTCGTGGTAGTGCCGCACGGCTTTGACGGTCACGCCGGCGTAGTCCGCGAGCCGGCCGATCGTGATCATGCGCGCATCCTTCCAGGACATCGGTCAAACCCGCCGGGTCAGGCGGCCGCCGCCGTTGCGGAAGCGCGCCCGGCCGTTGCGCAGGTCGTGGTAGGAGACGAGCAGGAGGCGGAGGTAGCCGTCGAACGTCTCCGGCGGGTAGCCGGCGGGCGCGAAGAGCCCGGGGCGGATCGGCACGTAGTACCGCGGCGGCGCCGAGGTCGCCCCACCGGCGAACGCGGTGAAAATCCGCTCCTGCGCCTCGTCCGCCGGCTCGTACGTCATGCGCTCTTCAAGCCGGCCGTCCACGACGCTGACGTCGATGCGGAGCTGGTCGGAGCGGTAGGTGCCCACGTAGGGCGCGAGATCGACGTCCGGCTCCGGCTCGGTGAGGACGGCAGGCACCGGAACTCCGAGGTGGTCGCGCAGGAGCAGCTGCAGGATCCGGTCCTGCAGCACGATGGCGCCGGGAGTGTTGCCGAAGGCCGTGAAGACCAGGTCGTGCCCGGGCACCACGCACAGGATGGCCACGCCACCGGGCGAGGCACCCGACATGGCCAGCACCGTCGTGTCGCCGAAGGGGTACCGGACCCAGCCCAGGCCCATCGGCGGGACGTTCGGGGTGGCCATGTCGTGCGACACCCGCTGCATCAGCGCGACCGACTCGGCGGAGAGGAGGCGGGCTCCGGCGGGCGACACCCCGCCCGCGAGGTGGGTGCGCCCGAACGCGAGCAGGTCGGTGACGGTGCCGATCGGCGTGCCACCGGCCGGCCCCCAGGTGTCAGGCAGCATGAACATGTCCGTCGGCCGGGGCGTCATGGTGGTGGGATCCGGGAAGTGGCCGATCGCGGTCCCGCGCAGGATGGCCCGGGCGGCGGAGGTGCTGGAGTCCTTCATCCCGGCGGGGGCGTAGACGTCCCGCTCGAGCAGCTCCGGGAAGGGCAAGCCGGTGACCACCTCCAGCAGCCGGCCCGCGACGATCATGCCGCCGTTGGAGTAGCTGAGCTGCTCACCGGGCTCGAACAGGGTGCCGCAGCTGCTCGCCAGGCCCTCGACGTACGTCTTCAGGGCGTCGCGGCCCGAGGCGTCGGGGAAGTAGAGGTCCGCGTCGATGCCGTTGGTGTGCGAGATCAGGTGCCGGACGAGGATCCGGTCCGCGGCGCCGGGCGTGCGCAGGGCGAATTTCGGGAGGTACTTCGCCACCGGTGCGTCCAGGTCCAGGAGCCCGCGTTCGACCTGCTGGAGGACCAGCGTGGTGGTCAGGACCTTGGTCACCGAGCCGAAGAGGAACCCGGTGTCCTCGCGCACCGGGGCCCCGGTGGCGGCGTTCGCGGTGCCGTGGGCCAAGACGATCTGTGCGCCGGCGTGGTGGATGCCGGCGACGAACCCGGGAATGTGGTCGGCCTCGCAGCGGGCGGCGATCTCTGCGCGGATCCGGGCTTCGATGGTGCGCAGTGCGTTCTCGGTCATGCGAACCATCGTCGAACCCTCCCCCAGGGGCGGGGTCAAGCCGGATGTCCCGGAACGTCAGCAGAGCCCCTTGCCCCGCAACACCCGGGCGACCGACTCCTGCACCCGCGTCTTCGGCAGCTCGCCGGCCTGCACGGCCTTCACCAGCCGGTCCAGCACCTCGTCCACCCGGCCCCCGGAGGACCACAAGGCCTCGTCCGCGCCGGCCTGCAGCGCCTTCAGCACCGCCTCCGGCAGCGAGTACTGCGCGGTGATCGCCTTCATCGCCCCGAGGTCGTCCGTCACGATCGGGCCGGTGAACGCGAACTCGCCGCGCAGCAGTTGGTACGCGGCGGGCGAGAGGGACGCCGGGAGGCCGTTGGTCAGGTCCGGCACGTCGAGGTGGCCGACCATCACGGCGACCGGGCCGTAGTCGGCCAGGCCGCGGTACGGCACCAGGTCGACCGCGCGCAGCTTGTCGAGCGGCGGCGTGACCACCGTGCCTTTGTGGGAGTCGCCCGAGCCGTGGCCGTGGCCGGGGAAGTGCTTCAGCACCGGCTGGACACCCGCGTCGCGAAGGCCCTCCGCGAACGCTTTCGCGTACGTCTTCACCCGGGCCGGGTCCGGGCTGAACGACCGGTCGCCGATCACGTCGTCGTCCGGGGCGCCCGTGACGTCGGTGTCCGGGGCGAAGTCCACCGTCACCCCGCGGGCGTGCAGCTGGCGGCCTCGCTCGGCGGCCAGCGCGCGGACCTCGTCGGGCGACTTGGTCGCGGCCATCGTCCGGGCCGAAGGCAGCTCGCCGTCGAGGTCGTCGATGCGCTGGACGCGGCCGCCTTCCTCGTCGACCGACACCGCCACCGGCACCCGGGCCACGGCTTGGACCGCGGCCAGCGAGCGATCTTTCAACAACGCTGTTGCGTTACCCCCGATGAAGATCCCGCCCACCTGGTGATCACGTACCAGGGACACCGTCGCCGCCGGGTTGTCGCCGGAGACGCCCACGACGACCAGCTGCGCCACCTGGGCGCGGACGTCGAGCCCGCCGACCAGCGGCGCGCAGCCGTCCGGCCGCTCGAGACGCGAGGTGGGGGTGGGCGCCGCGGGAGGAGGAGCCGCCGGCGGAGGAGGAGGAACCGGCCGATCGGAGGTCAGCGGCACCGCCAGCCCGGAGACGATCCGCGGTTGCAGGCCCGAGACCAGCAGACACCCGGCCACGATGGAGAACGCCACCCCGAGGGCGGCAAGACTTCGGCGGTTCATCGGTCCCTTCACTCGTCGATGTGTCCCCTCGACCGTAGTCGACGGCCAAACTTCACGGTGTGAAGAAGGTCCCGCCGGCGTTAGAGGATTCGTGAAGGCGTCCTCAGCAGACTGGCCCGAGTCAGGTTTCGTCGTGGGCGGGGAGGGTTCGATGGACCAGGTGCGAGTGGCGGCGTGGGCATCCGACCCGATCGCCCTGACCGGGCTGACCAACCACCTGAAGTCGCGCCCGGAGCTGCTGGTCCTGCCGCGCGCCCGCCGGGGTGAGGCGGCGGTGCTGGTGTTCGCCGTCGGGGAGGTCGACCGCGAGGCCGTCGCCGCGCTGCGGGCCGCGGCCGCCGAGTCGCCGGCCGCGATCGTGCTGGTCGCCGGGCATGTCGACCCCGAGCACGTGGGCGTGCTCGCCGACTGCCACGTCTCCGCCGTGCTGCCGCGGACCGCGCTCGACCGGCTGACCGCGAACGTGCTCGGCGCGGCGCGGGGCCGCTCGTCTTCGCTGCGTGAGCAGGTCGAGGCCCTGGCCAACGAGGGCGGCGGGGCGGCACTCACGCCGCGCGAGGTGGATGTGCTTCGCCTGATGGCCGAAGGCTGGGACACTGCCGAGATCGCGGGCAAGCTCTGCTACTCGGAACGGACCGTGAAGAACGTCATCTACGCCATGACCAACCGGCTCAACCTGCGCAACCGGCCGCACGCGGTCGCGTACGCCGTGCGGGCCGGTGTGATCTGAGGAAGCCTGTTGCGAACGATCGCCCGCCGGACCGCCCTCGTGGTCGCCGCGTTGCTCCCGCTCGCCGCCTGCACTCCGGGTGACGCTGGGGACGCCGGGGGGAAGACGAAGCTCACCATCGCGACCTTCGGTGAGTTCGGCTACGCGCCCCTGATCGCCGAGTACGAGAAGCTGCACCCGGACATCACGGTGCAGAACCGCGTCACCGACTTCGACACCCACCACAAGGGGCTCGCCACGCAGCTCGCCACCGGGCGTGGCGCCGCCGACGTCGTCGCGATCGAAGAGCAGTACATGCCGCAGTACCGGAAGGCGAAGGACAAGTTCGCCGACCTCGCCGGCTACGGCGCCCGCGAACTCGAAAAGCAGTGGGTGCCGTGGAAGTGGGCGCAGGGCACCGACGGCGCCTTCGTGCTGGGCCTCGGCACGGACATGGGCAGCCTCGCCCTCTGCTACCGGCGCGATCTGTTTCAGGCCGCGGGCCTGCCGACCGATCGCGAAGAGGTGGCGAAGCTGATGCCCGACTGGGCCGCCTACGCCGCCACCGCCGAGCGGTTCACCGCCCAGACGCCGAACGTGAAGTTCGCCGACTCCGCCGGGACCGTCTACACGGCGATGCTCAACCAATCGCCGGAGAACTACTTCTCCCAGCGTGACGACTCCTTCATCGCCGACCGCAACCCGAGCGTGCGCAGCGCCTTCTTCCTCTCCGGCGGCCTCGCCGAGAAGGGGCAGACAGCGGCGGCCACCACGTTCACCCAGGCGTGGAACGTGGCGATCAAACAGGGTTCCTTCGCCACCGTCGCCTGTCCCGCGTGGATGCTCAGCCAGATCAAGGAAGCCGGCGGGGACGCCAACCGCGGCAAGTGGGACGTCACCACCGTGCCCGGCAAGAGCGGCAACCAGGGCGGCTCGTTCCTCACCGTGCCGAAGCAGGGCGCACACCAGAAGGAGGCGTACGAGCTCGCCCGCTGGCTGACCGCCCCGGAGCAGCAGAAGAAGCTCTTCCTCTCCGACGGCATCCTGCCCAGCGAGCCCGCGGTGTACGAGGATCCGGAGGTCCTCGCGCACGCCGACCCGTACTTCGGCGATGCGCCGACCGGGCGGATCTTCGCCGCTTCGGCCGATCAGCTGCGCCCGAACTACCGTGGCCTGCGCGATGCCGACGTCCGGCCGGAGTTCGGCCGCGCCCTCGGGCGGATCGAGGAACGGACCGACACCGTCGACCAGGCCTGGACGAAAGCCGTCCAGCAGGCCCAAGCCGCCCTGAAGTAGCCGTTCGTGCCGCGCCGGCTCGCCCGTTGGGACCGCAAGGTCACGCCGCTGCTGTTCGTCGCGCCCTTCTTCGTCCTGTTCGTCGTCTTCGGTGCCTTTCCACTGCTGTACACGGCGTGGGTTTCGCTGCACGACTGGAACCTGCTCGAAGGCGACCGGGGCGCCTTCGGCGTCGCCAACTACGGCGACCTGCTCACCGATCCGCACTTCTACAACGCGCTCGCCAACACGGTCTCCATCTTCCTGCTGGCCGCGATCCCGGAGTTCCTGCTGGCCCTGGGCATCGCGGCGCTGCTCGACCGGCCGCTGCGGGCCGCGACCTGGTGGCGCACCGGGGTGCTGCTGCCGAACGTCGTGTCCGTCGTCGCTGTCGGGCTGGTGTTCGGGCAGCTGTTCAGCCGCGATTACGGCGTCGTCAACGAGGTCCTCGGCTGGTTCGGCGTCGCGCCGGTCAACTGGCGGGCGACGACCTGGTCGTCGCACCTCGCCGTGGCGAGCATGGTCCTCTGGCGCTGGACCGGCTACAACGCCCTGATCTACCTGGCCGCGATGCAGGCCGTCCCCGGCGACCTGTACGAAGCCGCCGAGCTCGACGGCGCCTCGCGGTGGCGGACGTTCTGGTCGATCACCGTGCCGGGCATCCGGCCCGCGCTGGCCTTCACCGCCATCGCCGGCACGGTCAACGGCCTGCAGCTGTTCGCCGAGCCGCAGCTGTTCGACGCCGGCGGCTCGGCCGGGACCGGCGGCAACGACCGCCAGTTCCAGACGCTGGTCATGTACCTGTACGAAAAGGGCTTCACGCACCTCGACGCGGGCTACGCGGCCGCGCTGACCTGGGTGATGTTCGTGATCTGCGCGGTGTTCGCGCTGGTGAACTACCGGCTGGTGCGCCGGTTCGTGAGGTCGGCGTGACCGCGCGGCGCCGTCCGGGCGGCTGGGTGTACGCGGCGCTGACCGGGGTGCTCGGGGCGTCGGTGTTCCCGCTGTACTGGTCGTTCGTCGTGGCCACGCGGGACAACTCGGCGATCGGGGAAACGTCGCCGCTGCTGCTGCCGGGCGGGAACCTGGCCGGGAACGTGCGGCGCGTCTTCGGCACCGTCGACTTCTGGGCGGCCATCGGGAACTCGCTGATCGTCTCGGGCACCGTCATGGTGGCCAACGTCGTGCTGGCGAGCCTCGCCGGGTTCGCGTTCGCGCGGCTCGAGTTCCGCGGCCGCAACACGCTGTTCCTGCTGGTCGTCGGTTCGGCGATGGTGCCGGCGCAGCTCGGTGTCATCCCGCTGTACCTCGTCGTCGGAGACCTCGGCTGGTACGGGCGGCTCGAAGCGGTGATCGTGCCCGCGCTGATCAGCGCCTTCAGCGTGTTCTGGATGCGCCAGGCGTGCGAGAACGCGATCACCGCGGACCTCGTCGACGCCGCGACCGTCGACGGCTGCTCGATCCTGCGCACCTACTGGCACGTGGCCGTGCCCGCCCTGCGCGCGCCGGCCGCGGTGCTCGCGATGCTGACGTTCATGGCCACCTGGAACGACTACTTCTGGCCGCTGGTGGTCCTCGACCCCAACGAGACGCCGACCGTGCAGGTCGCGCTTTCGCAGCTGGCCAGCGGTTACTACACCGACTACGCGCTGATGCTCACCGGCGCGACCGTCGCCGTCGTGCCCGTCATCGCGTTGTTCCTGCTGCTGGGCCGCCACCTCGTGCGCGGCATCCTGAAAGGGGCACCGGTATGACCTTCCCGGCGGGTTTCCTGTGGGGCGCGGCGACCGCGTCCTACCAGGTCGAGGGCGCCGTCACCGAGGGTGGCCGCGGACCGTCCATCTGGGACACGTTCGCGGCGGCCGAAGGCAAGGTGCTCGGCGGCGCGACCGGCGCCGTCGCCTGCGACCACTACCACCGCTTCCCCGAGGACATCGGCCTGCTGGCCGACCTGGGGCTGAACGCCTACCGGTTCTCGGTCGCGTGGCCGCGGGTGATGCCGGACGGCCGGACGACGTCGGCGGCCGGGCTCGCCTTCTACGACCGGCTGGTCGACGAACTGCTGAGCCGTGACGTCGTGCCGGTGCTGACGCTCTACCACTGGGACCTGCCGCAGGCGCTCGAAGACGCGGGCGGCTGGCCCGCGCGTGACACGGCCTTCCGGTTCGCCGAGTACGCCACCGCGGTCCACGACGCACTGGGTGACCGCGTGCGCCAGTGGACGACGATCAACGAGCCGTTCTGCGCGGCCTTCCTCGGTTACGGCAGCGGGGTGCACGCGCCGGGCGTCTGTGACCACGACACAGCGCTGGTTGCGGCGCACCACCTCCTGCTGGCGCACGGCCTGGCGACCCGCGCGCTTGCCGGGCCGGGTCACGAGTTCTCGCTGGCGTTGAACTTCGCCCCGGCGATCCCGGACGGTTCCTCGCCGGCGCACGCGGAGGCGGCGCGGAAGTTCGACGGCATCCACAACCGGTTCTTCCTCGACCCGGTGCTGGGCCACGGGTATCCGCCGGACGTGGTGTCCGACGTGGCGTTCCACGGCGGCCGCTTCGCGGCCTCGGTGCTCGACGGCGACACGGATGTCATCGCGGCACCGATCGACTGGCTGGGCGTGAACTACTACGCCCCGGCGCGGGTCACCCCGCTCGCCGACCCACTCGCCCCGAGCAACTGCCCGCTGCCGGGATTGCGCGGAATGGACGTCTTGCCGGCCAAGGGCCCGTTGACGGCGTTCGGCTGGGAACAGGCACCCTCAGCGCTCACTTCGCTGCTGGAGTGGCTTTCCTCGCGGTCCGATCTGCCGTTGGTGGTGGCCGAGAACGGGGCGTCCTTTGTGGACCGGGTGGTCGACGGCCGGGTGTTCGACGCGGCGCGGGTCAACTACTTCATGGAGCACCTCGGCGCGGTCCACCACGCCCTCCGCGCCGGCGTCGACGTCCGCGGCTACTTCGCCTGGTCGCTGCTGGACAACTTCGAGTGGGCGATGGGCTACACGCAACGGTTCGGCCTGGTGCACGTCGACTTCGAGACGCAGCGGCGGACGGTCAAGGAATCGGGCCGCTTCCTCGGCCGGGTCGCGAAGGCCAACGGGCTAGGAACGCCGGCGGAAGGCGTCCGCGACCCCCGAGCGTGACGGCGTCTCCAGCTTGCCGAGCAGCCGCGCCACGTGCGCCTGGACCGTCCGGCGCGGCAGGGACAGCTCGGCCGCGATGTCCGGGTTGGACCGGCCCTCGGCGACCAGGCCGGCGATGCGGACCTCGATCGGCGTCAGCGACTCCCAGCCGTGGCCCGGCCGGATCGGGGAGAACAGCGCACCCCGGCGCACGCCGAGGCGGCGCAGCCGGGTTTCCGCGCGCCGCAGGTCCCAGCGCGCCGCCAGCGCCGTGTACAGCTCGGCCGCCTCTTCGAACGCCGCGTGCGCCGCGTCCAGCCGGCCCGCGCGGGCCAGCAGCACGGCCGCGTCTTCCAGCGCCGAGGCCAGCTCGGGGCGGCGGCCGACCGCGCGGAAGTGCTCGGCCGTGGCCAGCACCGGCGCCGGGTCCTCGTCGATCAGCCCGCGGCACCACGACGCCGCCGCGTGCGCCCGCGCCGGACTCCGCTCCTTCGCCGCTTCCTCTTCGCACACCGCCAGCGCCCGGCGGGCGCGGCCGACGTCGTCCTGTTCCATTGCCAGCCGCACGAACGCCGGCAGCCACTGGTGCCGCAGCATCATCGCCGCGTACGTCGGGTTCAGGATCGGCTCGAGGACGGTCAGCGCGCGGACCCGATCGCCGCGCTGCTCGGCCGCCAGGGCGTCGGCGACGAGCAGGAAGTCGAAGCTCTCGCGCTCGGCGCCGGTCGCCGGGGCGTACTCCTCCGCCGCGTCGAGGTGGGCCGCCGCCTGGGCCCGGTCGTCGCGGCGGCCCGCGATCAGCGCCGCGACGCCGTGCAGCAGCAGCGCCGCCGGGCCCGGCTCGCGCAGGCCGTAGAACGTGATCGCCGGGCCGTCCTCGATGACCGTGTCCAGCTCGACCAGGGCCTCGTCCCAGCGGCCTTCCCAGTACCGGTGCACCGCGGCGGACACCTGCAGCCCGACCGGCAGCGCGTGCCGCGCGGCGACTTCGCCCGCCGCACGCAGGGCGTCGCCCGCTTCGGCCAGGCGGTCGAGGTTCTGCAGCGTGAACACGCGGTTGTCGAGCAGGTCCAAGTGCAGGTCGGCCAGTTCGTGTTCGTCGCCGACGGCCTCGATGGCCGCGTCGATGTGGGCGAGTGCGCGGTCGTGCTCGCGGCGCACCGAATCGACCAGCCACAACGACTGCAGCGCGTGCGCGGTCAGGTAGGGATCGCCGCCGGCGAGCGCTTTCGTCTCGTGCGCCGTCTGCTCGGCGGTGTCCAAATCGGACAGGCTGCCGCGCCGGAAGTTGGCCAGCAGCTGCCGGTGCTTGACCCGCCAGAGCTCCGGCACCGCCGGGTCGTCGACCCACGCGGCGAGCGTCGCGACGGCGCCTTCGGTGTCCCCGCGGCGGTGCCGCAGCGCCGCCAGCACGTGCCGCATCTCCTCGACGGCGTCCGGTTCGGTGGCGACGTCGAGGGCTTGCCGCGTCAGGGTTTCCGGGCTGCGCTCCAGCCGGAACAGCACCTTGACCAGGGCGACCAGCAGCGTCTCGCGGCGCGGATCGGTGGCGGAGCACGCGGTCAGCGCGCGTTCCAGCAGCTCGACGGCGATCAGCGGGGCCCGGGTCGAGACGACCGCGTGGTGCGCGGCGAGCCAGTCCAGCACCCATTCGTCCACTGTGGCCGGTGCCGCCACCAGCTGCTCGGCGACGCGCTTGACCGGCGCGCCGATGCCGGCGAGTGCCTCGGCGGCCTGCCGGTGCAGCGCCGCCCGCGTCCCGGCCAGCAGCCGGTCGTACAGCGCCTGGCGCAGCAAGGGGTGCCGGAACGCCAGCTGCGTCCCGGTGTCGATCAGGACGTTCGCCGCGACGGCTTCTTCCAGCGGCGCCAGCAGGTCGGACGGCCGGGTGCCGAGCACCGCGGCGACGTCGCCGACGGCGAATTCCATGCCCAGCAGCGCACCCCAGCGCAGGACTTCCTGCGTCCGCGCGGTCAGGAAGTCCAGCCGCCGGTCGACCGCGGCGACCACCGAGCGCGGTGCTTCGAACTCCGCCGGGTCGTCGACGTCGGCTTGGCCGTCGCTCACCGCGACCGCGCCCGCCCGGCGCAGGACGTCGACCATTTCCTTGACGTACAACGGGTTTCCGGCACCGCGGGCGGCCAGCTCGCGCAGCCCCGGCCCGGGCGCCGCCCCGAGCTGGTCCTCGATCAGCCGGCCGACGTCTTCGCCGGTCAGCGGCCCGAGGTCGAGCACGACCCCGTCCCGGGCCTGGACGCCGCGCCGCAGCTGGGCCAGTTCGGCGCGGTCCGGCGCCGGGCGAGTGGCGGCGACCAGCAGCAGCGGCAGCTGCCGGGTCGCGGCGCAGAGCCGGTGCCAGACCAGCACGGAAGCTTCGTCGGCCCACTGCAGGTCGTCGAGCACCAGTACCTGCGGCGACTGCGCGCAGAGCTCGTCGACCAGCGCCAGCAGCCGGTCGACGGCGCCGAGCACCGGGTCGGCCGGCCCCCAGCTGCGCCGCGCCGGGCCCTCGCCCGCGAGTTCCTTCGCCACCCGCGCGCGCCGCGGGTCCGGGGAATGGGCGTCGATCGCCAGGCATTCCAGCACGACCTGCAGCGGGAACCGGGTGCTCAGCTCGTCGGCGGCCGCCCAGAGCCGCTGGAAGCCGGGGCCGTCCGGCAGCGAGGTGGTGAGCAGCTCGGACTTGCCGATCCCGGCGTCCCCTTCGATCCAGACGGCCCGGCCGCGCCCGGCCCGGACATCGGCGACGAGCTCGGCGAGCCGCGCGGTCTCGGCTTCCCGGCCGAACAGCCGGTGCCCGTTGACCACGACCGGCGCCGCGGGCGCGTCGAGGGCGGCGTCCTGGGCGAGGATCTGCCGCTGGAGCCGCTGCATAGCGGGCCCGGGTTCGACGCCGAGCTCCGCGACGAGCGTGGCGCGGGCGTCGCGGAAGACGTCGAGGGCATCGGCGGGCCGTCCGCTGCGGTAGAGGGCGAGCATGAGCGATTCCCGCAGCGACTCGCGCAGCGGGTGCTCGCCGGCCAGCACGGCCAGCTCCGGCGCGAGGTCGAGGTGCCCCCCGAGGGCGAGCACGGCTTCGGCACGCCGCTCGAGCGTGTTCAGCCGGAGTTCGGCGAGGTATTCGCGGTGCCGCTCGGCGAACCCGCCGGGGACCCCGGAAAGGGCCTCGCCCTGCCAGAGCGCGAGAGCGTCGTCCAGTTCGGTGACCGCGGCCCGCGGATCACCCCGCTCGAGGTGCCGCTGCGCGCGTTCGCGGTGCCGTTCGAACAGGGCCGCGTCGAGCGCGTCTTCGCCGAGGAGCAGGGAGTAGCCGGCGGGATCGGAGACGAGGACGCTGGCCGCCGACCAGCGCGACCGGTCCGGTTCGAGGGCGCGGCGGAGCCCGGAGACGTAGGTGTGGACGCTGCCTTCGACGCTCGCGGGCGCGGAATCGCCCCAGACGCCGGCGATCAGTTCGGCCCGCGGAACCGGCCGGCCGGAATTGACCGCGAGCACCGCGAAGATGGCACGCTGACGGGCGGGGCCGAGGCCGATCTCGGCCGCCCCGCGCCAGGCCCGCAGCGGGCCGAGCACGCCCACCCGCAGGCCGGGTTCCGCATCCCCTGGCATGTCGCTGCCGTCCCCTCTGGGGCGTGCGCCCCAGACCCCTTTCCCCCAGGGACATCTCGGTACCGGCTACTCCGATGACCTTACCGACGTGGCAACCCCTCCCGAGGTTGCGCGGCCACCCCGTCGTGAGTGGTAAGGCGGGTTCCAACCCGCCTTACCACTCACGACCCCGGCAGGTCATTGCCCGGCAGTGGCTCGCGATCTCGCCGCGGGTGCCCGCCGGATGCCGAACGGCCCCATCCGGGCTTCCGCGCGCCGCACGTCCCACACCGCGCCCATCTCCGTGTACGCCGTCAACGCGGCCCGGAACGCCGTCCGCGCCTCCGTCAGCTCGCCCGACTCCGCCAGCAGGATCGCCGCGTCCTCGGTGGCCTTCGCGTGCTTGAGCAGCCGGCCGGCCACCCGGTAGTGCCCGGCCGCCGTCAGGACCGGCCCCGGGTCACCGGCCGCCAGACCTCGGCAGTGCGCGGCCGCCGCCGCGTGGGCCGGCGGAACCTCTCCCTCGGGCTCGAGCAGGCGCAACGCCTCCTGCACCCGCCGGCGGTCGCCGAGGGACAAGGCGAGCCGGACCAGGTCGGGGAGCCACTGGTACCGCGCCGCCGGGGGGTGGTTGTCCTCCAGCAGGGGCAGCAACGCCGTCAGGGCCGCCTCCGGCCTGCCCTCCTGCTCCGCCAGCAGGGCCCGCGCCGCGAGCAGAAAGTCTCCGCCGTCCGGCTCCAGGCCCGGTGGCCACTCCCGGCGGTCGGCCGCGTCCAGGTGCGTCCTCGCCTGCCCCGGTTCGGCGCGGTGCCCGGCGATCAGCGCGCCGACGCCGTGGACCAGCAGGGCCGAGCCCGGGCTGCGCAGGACGTAGGACGCCGTCTCGGCGCCGTCGCGGATCACCGCGTCCAGCTCGGCCAGTGCCGCCGGCCAGCGGCCCAGCCAGTAGTAGTGCACCGCGCCGGCCAGGTGCATTTCGCCCGGCACCGCGCGGGTCGCGGCGATCCGGCGGGCGGCGTCGAGCGGTTCGGCGGCGTCGTCGAGGCTGTCGAGGTTCGGCACGGTCAGGGCCGCGTCGTCCAGCGGGTGCAGCCCGGCCGGTGCCAGCGCCGTCTCGTCGCCGAGCTTCTCCAGCGTCGCCAGCAGCGCCTCGTGCCGCCCGCGCCACATCTCCGGGACGTCGGTGTCGTCGAGGGTCCGCTTCAGCTCGGCGGTCGCCTCGGCGAAGTCGCCGCGGCGGTAGTAGACGTAGGCCAGGATCCAGCGCATCTCGGCCGCGCGCCTGCTGTCCGACGTCCGCGCGACGACCGAGCGCGCCTCGGCTTCGGGCTCCCGGCCGAGCCAGAACAGCAGCCGGGCCAGCGTCGCGGTCAGCGTCTCCCGCGCGTCCGGCGGCAACGTCCCCTGGGTGACGGCGTGGCGCAGCAGGTCGACCGCGACCCGCGGGGTCTCGGTGGCGACCGTCCCGATGTGCTCCAGCAGCCACCCGGTGACCCACGGGTCCACCTGTGCGGGCGCGGCGGCGAGCTGCTCGGCGACGCGTTCCGCGGGCGCGCCCGCGGCGGCGAACGCCTCGGCCAGCTGCCGGTGCAGCGCGACCCGCATCGCGGCGGGCGTCTTTTCGTAGAGCACCCGGCGCACCAGCGGGTGCCGGAAGGCCAGCCGGTCGCCCGATTCGACCAGCACCCCGGACGTGATCGCCTCGTCGACCGCGCCGACCAGCGCCGTCGGCGGCCGCTCGGTGGCGACGGCGATGTCCGCCAGCGAGAACTCGGGCCCCAGCAGCGCGGCCCAGCGCAGGGTGTCGCGGGTTCCGCTGGAGAGGAAGTTGAGGTACAGCGTGATCCGCGAGCCCAGCGGCGGCGGGATCGTCTGGGACGCGTTGCCGTCCAGGTGCGCGTGGACGCCGTCGAGCACGATCATCGACTGGACGAGCAGCGTCTCGACGATTTCCCTTACATAGCGCGGGTTTCCGGCCGCGTAGGAGACGAGCAGCTGCAGCCCGGGGCCGGGTGGCGCGCCGGCCAGCTCGGTGGCCAGCTCGCGGGTGGCGTCCTCGGTCAGCGGCGGCAGGACCAGGACGGTGGTGTCATCGTTGTCAAGCTCGGCCCGCAGGTCGTCGAGCGCGGCCGGTCGCGGCACCGGACGGCAGGCGCCGACGAGCAGCAGCGGCAGCTGCCGCGTCTCCCGGCTCAGGTAGCGCCAGGCGCGCAGCGTGGTGTCGTCGGCCCACTGCAGGTCGTCGACCACGAGCACGAGCGGCGCCTCCGCGCACAGCTCGCGGACCAGCCCGAGCACGTCGTCGACGGGATCCTCGCCGGACTGCCCGGTGAGCCGCGCGGCCAGCGCGGCCCGGCGTTCGTCGGTGGCGCGCGGGTGCACGCCCAGCGCGTCGAGCAGCGGCCGCAGGGAGAACCGCTGGTCCAGCGCGTCCGCGGCGGCGAAGGCCGGATGGAAATCGCGCGCCGCGGCGAGGAGTTCGGCGAGCAGGGCGGTCCGGCCGCTGCCCGGCTCGCCGTCCAGCCACACCGAGCGCCCCACCCCGGCACCGAGGCCGACGACGGCTTCGTGCAGCCGGTCGAGTTCGGCCGCCCGGCCGGCGAAGATCTCCGCCCGCTCCGGCAGCGCCGCCGCCGGCATCCGCGCCGGTCGCGACGGTGGGGGTTTCGGCTGCGGTGCCGCGGCGGGCTTCTCCAGCAGTTCGTCGTGCAGCCGCCGCAGGGCCGGCCCGGGTTCGGTGCCCGACGACTCGACGAGCCGGTCGCGGACGTCGGCGTAGACCGCGATCGCCTCGGTCCGCCGTCCGGCCCGGACGAGGGCCCGCATGAGCAGGCCGCGCAACGTCTCGCGGAACGGGTGCTCGCGGGTCAGCGCGGTCAGTTCGGCGACGAGTTCGGTGTGCCCACCCGATTCCAGCACGACCTCGGCGCGCCGCTCGGTGGTCGCGAGCCGGACCTCGGTGAGCCGGGCGCGCTGGGCGGCGGCGAAGGGCCCGGGCAGGCCGGACAGCGGGACGCCGTGCCAGAGCCCCAGAGCTTCGTCGAAGGCCTCGCGGGCCCCGCGGAGATCGCCCGCCGCGTGCCGGCGTTGCGCCTGCTCGCGCAGGGCTTCGAACCGGTGGACGTCGATCGCTTCGGCGTCGAGGCGCAGCGAATAGCCCGAACCGATCGACGCGAGCAGCTGCGGGCCCTCGCCCTTGACCCGGCCGGGTTCGAGCGCGCGGCGCAGCCCGGAGACGTAGGTGTAAATGGAGCCCTGTGCGCTCTGCGGCGGCGCCTCGCCCCAGACGGCGTCGATCAGCTCCTCGCGCGAAACCGTGCGGTTCGGGTACATCGCCAGTGCGGCGAGGACCGTACGGCGGTGCGCGGAGCCGAGGTCGAGCTCCGTATCGCCCTGCCAGGCTTTCAGCGGGCCCAGCAGCTGGAGTCTCGGTGCGGAGCCGTCCGCGGCCGACATCGGTCTCCCTTCGTGCGTGAACGAATCGTCACGCGCCGGATGCCTGCCGTGAGCATACGCGGACGCCGTGAACCGGCAGGCAAGGATGGCGGACATTCGGGCAACGGCACCCGGCTGGGGTTCCGCGCCGCCACCGGGTGCGCCACCCTCGGGGAGCCGGAGAGGAGCGCGATGCCGACCGAAGACATGCAGCGGGCCGCCGCCTGCTTCGCCTCCGCCCTCGAAGGCGCCCGGTCCCGCCTGCGCGACGTCAACAGCGAGATGGCGATGGCGCAGGCGTCGTGGCGCGGTGAGGCATCGGTGCGGTTCGGCCAGGCGATGAACGACTGGGAGCAGGAGTTCGACGTGATCCTTTCGCGGCTGGCGGAGCTGCTGGAGACGACCGGCGGCCCGATGCCGCGGCCGCGCCTGCCGTGACCCGGCTCGACTTCCGGTTCGCCGATCTGGTGCTGGACCGGATGGGGGCGATCACCGGTGAGCTCGGCGAGCTGCTGGCCGACCTGGAGGCCCGGGTCGAGCCGGAGCTGGCGGGCTGGACCCCGGAGGCGCGAGAGGAGTACTGGCGCGCCAAGCGCGACTGGGCCCGCGCGGCCGGCCGGATGCCCGGGTGCCTGGAGCGGGCGCGGGCGGCGTTCGGGGAGCTGTCTTCACGGGCGTGAAGACGGAATAGGGAAGGCGTGAAGACACGCCGTCCACACTGCGCCCATGAAGCCCGTCGAAGTGAGCGTCCTCGCCTCGGACCCGATCACACACGCCGGCGCGGTGAGCCTGCTGGACAACCATCCCGACGTCCGGCTGACCGACCTGGTGCCGGACGTGCTGCTGGTGATGGAGGACCACGTCACCGAGGCCGTCCTGGGCGAGATCCGGGCGGCCAAGGCGTCCCACGTCGTGCTGGTCGTCGAGCACTTCCGCGAAAGCGACCTGATGGCGGCGCTGGAGTGCGGCGTGGTGGCGATCCTGCCGCGCCGCGAGACGGGCGGCGCCGAGCTGCTGACGGCGGTGCTCGCCGCGGGCGACGGCACCGCCCACCTGCCGCCGCGGCTGCAGGGCGCGCTGCTCGCGCAGGTGCAGCGGATGCGCAAGGACGTCCTGGAGCCGAACGGTCTCACGCTGTCGGGGCTGGCCGCCCGCGAGTGCGACGTGCTGCGGCTGGTCGCCGAGGGGTTCGGCACCGAGGAGATCGCGGCCAAGCTGTGTTACTCGGAGCGGACCGTGAAGAACGTCCTCTACGGCCTGATGACGCGCTGCGGCCTGAACAACCGCGCCCACGCCGTCGCCTACGCCCTGCGAGCCGGCGCAATCTGAGACGTTTTCTTTGCCACTGTCACCTTTTCGTGGGCTAGGGTCGCGATCATGGCGCTCACGGCAGTGGAGATCGCGGCCTCCGTCCGGGCCGGGAAGCTCGATCCGGTGGAGGTCACCGAAGAGGCCCTGGAGCGGATCGCCGCGGCGGACGGCGTCATCGGCGCCTTCCGCCGGGTGCGCGCCGAGGAGGCGGTGAAGGAAGCCGCGGAGGTCGCCGCGCGACCTGATCTCGCGTCGCTGCCGCTGGCCGGGGTGCCGGTCGCCGTCAAGGACGTCACGGAGCTGGCCGGCGAGTACGCGTCGCACGGTTCGCTGGCGGGATCGTCCACGCGAGCCGACGCGGACGGCGTGATCGTGACGCGGCTGCGCGCGGCGGGCGCGGTGATCGTGGGGCTGACGCGGGTGCCGGAGCTGTGCATCTGGCCGATGAGCGACACCCCGGACGGCATCGCCCGCAACCCCTGGGAACCGACGTACGCGGCGGGCGGATCGTCGGGCGGCAGCGCGGCGGCGGTGGCGGCCGGCCTGGTCCCGCTGGCCCACGGCACGGACGGCATGGGCTCGGTCCGCCTGCCGGCGGCGATGTGCGGCCTGGTGGGGTTGAAGCCGGGCGCGGACCTGCTGGCCGAGGGTGGCTGGTTCGGCATGTCGGTGCACGGCCCCCTGGCCACGACGGTCGCCGACACGGCCCTGCTGGTCTCGGTGCTGGCTTCCGCTCCGGAGCTGGCCTCGGTGGCTTCGCCGTCGCCGGTCCGCATCGGCTTGTCGACGACGGTGCCGTTGCTGCACACCCCGGTCCCGAAGGAGCTGGTGGCGGCGGTTTCGACGGCGGCGGGCCACCTGGCGGCGGCCGGTCACGCGATCGCCCCGGCGGCCCCGCGCTACCCGGCGACGATGGTCCTGGGCATGACGGCCCGCTGGCTCGCGGGTCCGGCGGCCCAGGCCCGCGCTTTCGACGTGTCGCGGTTGCAGCGCCGGACGCGAGCCCACGTCCGCGCGGGACGGCTGGTCGAGCGGGCGGGCCTGATCCGGGAGAGCACGCGCGACCGGTGGGTTTCCCGGGCGGAGGAGTTCTTCGCGTCGCACGAGGTGCTGCTGACGCCGACGCTGTCGCACTGGCCGGTGAAGGCGGGCCGCTGGCACGAGAAGGGGTGGCCGGCGAACGTCCTGCCGTCGACGCGCCTGGCGGGCTTCACGGGCCAGTGGAACTTCGCGGGCTACCCGGCGATCACGGTCCCGGCGGGCCGGTCGGCGGTGTCCGGGCTGCCGACTTCGGTGCAGCTCGTGGCGCGTCCGGGAGGGGAGTCACTGCTGCTGGGCTTGGCGGCCCAGCTGGAAGCGGCGAACCCCTGGCCCCGGACCGCGCGCAACTGAAGCGCTCGAAGGCCACCTGGGGACAGGCGCTCAGGCGCCGCTGCCGGCGGCCCGGAACTGTCGGTGCTTGCCGGTAGCGTGGAAAACGGGGCCTGCTCAGTTGCCCGGCTTGCTCCCGGTCGGCGACAGCGGCTTCGCGCCACTGCCGTTCGAGCCGTTGCCGTTCGCCGGCTTGGTCGCCGGGCCGTTCGAGTTCGCCGGCTTGGCCGCCTGGGGCGCCGGCTTCGGGGCCGCGGCCGGCTTCGGGGCCGGCTTCGGCGCCGCCGCCTTGGGGGTGGTCGGCTGCACCACCGGAACGACCGGTGCCGCCGGCGTGGTCGCCGCGTCCGAGTCGCCGCCGACCAGCCGGGAAGCCTGCGGGATCACGGCCTCCTCCGGCAGGGTCGCCAGCTGCGTTTCGCTCCGGTTGAGGATGTCCTCCGCCATCGCCAGGCTCTTGCGCGCCTGCTCGCGGATCTCCGCCAGCCGCTCGACCTTCCGGTTGGCCACCGTCGTCCGCTGGGCCGCCTGCGTGGTCGCCTCGTCGAGCCGCCGCTTGGCCTCCGCGGTCGCCTCGTCGAGCCGGCGCTTCGCCTCCGCCGTGGCCTCCGCGAGCCGGCGCTCCGCCTGGTTCTTGCTCGCCGTGCGCTGGTCGGCGACGTGCTTCTCCAGCGCCGCCTTCTGGGCCGCCTGGGACGCCTCGAACTCGCGCTCGAGCTTCCGGCGCTTCCGCTCGGCCTCGTTGTCCAGCAGCTCGCGTCGCTGGGCCGCCTCGACCGTCAGCCGCTGGACCTCGGCGCGCGTCTCCGCCAGCGCGCTCTCGTGCTCCGTGTGCAGCAGGTCGGCCTGCTTGTCCAGTTCCTCGACCAGCCTCGTGTACCGCTCGCGCAGCTTCGTCGACGCCTCCGTCGAGGAGGCCCACGTCTTCTCCGCGGCCACCTCGGCGCGCTTGATGATCTCGTCGGCGCGGGCCTGCGCCAGCGTCACCGTGCGCTGCATCCGCTCGTCGAGGTCCTCGAGCCGCTCCGGCGGCTTCTTCAGCTCCTCGACGCGGGCTTCCAGCACCGCGACCTGCTGCCGGACGGACTCGACCTCGCGGGTCGCGGCGGCGGCCTGCGCGGCGGCGGCGTCGCGTTCGCTGAGCACCCGGCGCAGCTGGGCCTCGATGTGGTCGAGGTACTGGCGGACCTCGTTGCGGTCGAAGCCGTGCCAGGCCTGGGTGTACTCACGACGAAGGGGGAGGAGGCCGTTGAGGGCGGTTGCGGCGGGGTCGCGCTCAGGAACCATGGGCCCGACCGTACCCGGGCACTCGCCGCCTCCGCCTTCCGGCTTGACGAATCACCAACACGTGTCGCCGTGTCGCCGGAACGGCCTCACCCCGGAAACGCAGAGTGAGGCTTGTTCAGCCGTCGGCCGCCGCATGACATCCGTGCTGCGTGGCGGCCTGCGCGCGGGGCGCGGCGGCCTGACCGGAATAAGCCTCAGTTACCAGTGGAAGCCGCGGGAGAGCCGGGCCAGCGCCATCGCCGCGCGCGAGAGGTGTTTCTCGCCACGTCCGATCTTGAGTTCGCCCGAACCGCCCGCGGCGGTCGAATCCGGGAAGATCCGGAAACCCTGGTACGCGATCGCGTCGGTGAGCCCGGGCGTGAGCGTGTAGGCCAGCCCGATCGCCTGCCCGGCCGGGGTGCCGATGTGCTTCGGCCGTTCGACGAGCGCCGTCATCACCATGTCCGCGGCCTGCTCCGGCGACTTCGTCGGGAACGCGTCGTAGATCTTTGTCGGCCGGATCATCGGGGTGCGCACCAGCGGCATGTGGATGGTGGTGAAGGTGATCCCGTCGCCGTGCGTCTCGGTCGCGGCGATCCGCGAGAAGTAGTCCAGCGCCGCCTTCGACGCCGCGTACGCCGAGAAGCGCGGCGCGATGCCCTGCACGCCGATCGACGACACGTTCACGATGTGCCCGAACTTCCGCTCCGACATGTGCGGCAGCACCGCGAGGATCAGCCGCACCGCACCGAAGTAGTTGATGGCCATCGCGCGCTCGTAGTCGTGCATCCGGTCGTAGGACAGCTTGATCGACCGGCGGATCGACCGGCCGGCGTTGTTCACCAGCATGTCGATCCGGCCGTGCTCGGCCAGCATCGCGTCGACGGCCTTGCGCACCGAGTCCTCGTCGGTCAGGTCGGCCGGGTACACCGACGCCGTGCCGCCGGCGGCGACGATCTCGTCGCGGACCTCTTCCAGCTCGTGCTGCCGGCGCGCGACGAGCAGCGGGACACCACCTGCGGCCGCCACCTTCAAGGCCGTCGCGCGGCCGATGCCCGAGGACGCGCCGGTGATGATCACGCGGCGGCCGTCGAGTTCGCCGCGGGGGCCGTGCTTGCGCGCGCGGAAGGGGTCGAGGTGCTCGCGCCAGTAGCGCCACAGCGTGGGCGCGTAGTCCTCCAGCCGGGGGACCTCCACGGTGCCGGCCAGTGCCTTGCGCGTCTCGGCCGAGGAGAACACCGACGGGAACGCCATCGTGTCCAGCAGCACCGGCGGGATGCCGAACCGCTCCATGACGGCGTCGCGCGCGATGGTGACGCCGGGGATGTGCTCGGTCAGCTTGACCAGCCCGACGATCCGCTTCGAAATGCCTTCGCCCAGCTGCACGGTGATCGTCGGCGCGCCCGCGGCCCGCGCGAAGGCGTTGTACACCGAAACGACCGGCTGCGGCTCGGGGTTGACCAGGTGGAAGGCGTGGCCGTCGAGACCGGGCTTGACCACCAGCTCCAGCAGCGCCTTGGCGACGTAGTCGACCGGCACGATGTTGGTGTCGCCGAGGTCCGGGCCGACGATCGGCAGCACGTCGGGCAGCCCGGCGAGCCGGTTGATCGCGGGGAAGAGGTAGTACGGACCGTCGATCTTGTCCATTTCGCCGGTCTCGGAGTGCCCGACGACGACGGCGGGCCGGTACACCCGCCACGGCACCTCGTCCTGCTCGCGGACGATCTTCTCGGCTTCGAACTTGGTCCGGTGGTACGGCGTGACCAGCCGCTGCCCGGCGTCGAACATCTCCTCGGTGAACACGCCTTCGTGGTCGCCGGCGACGGCGACCGACGACACGTGGTGCAGGCAGCCCGCGCGCAGGTCCGCGGCGAGGTCGACGACGGCCCGCGTGCCGTCCACATTGGCCTTGATGCTGGCTTCGTCGTCGGCGGTGAGGTCGTAGAGCGCGGCGAGGTGGACGATGTGGTCGACGCTCCCGCGCAGCTCCTCACGGTCGGTCTCGGACACGCCGAGCAGCGGCTCGCCGAGGTCGCCGGTGATCAGCGTGACGCGGTCGGAGTGCGGCCACTGGTCGACCAGCGCGGCCAGCTTGGCCCGCGAGGACGCGCGCACGACGAGCGCGACGCGGTCGTCGTCGGGGCGGGAGAGCAGCAGCCGGGTGAAGTGACGCCCGATCAGTCCGGTCGCGCCGGTCACCAAGAACGTCGCCATTGTCTTCACACCTCTCGCCGCCACAGCCCTGACCCTGGGCATTCTGCTGCATGGCGACGGACAGGACCACCGTTTCTAAACGTGATGTTACCCACGAGTAACTTAGACCGGGTCGGCGATGACGACGCGGTTCTCCTCGTAGCCGTCCGATCCGCCGACCCAGCGGCCGCCGCACGTCACCAGCACCACGCGGTGCGGGCCGGACGGGCCGAACAGGTAGTCGGCGCGCGCCGCCAGGTCGCTCTTGTGCACGGTGACCAGCTGCGAGATCCGGTATCGCCACGTCTTGCCCGCACTGTCCACAATGGTCACGTCGGTGCCGATCCGTTCGGCCCACAGCTCGGCGAACGGCCCGGTCGCGCCCCGCCAGTTCACGTGGCCGGCGAACACGCTCGCGCCGCCGGCCGCGTCGAGTGCCGCGCCCCACCACGCCGCCTGCCCGAGGTTCGCGGGGACCGGCAGTTCGCCGCCCGGGCCGAGGTTCTGGCGCACCAGCGTCGCCGTCCCGCCGCCGGGCAGCCGCACGGTGCCCGGCGGCTGCGGTGGCGGGGACGGCGGTGCCCCCGGTGACGAGGGTGACGACGGCGTCTGCGCGGCCGGAGCGGCCGGGGTCGCGGAAGCGGTGGCCGTCGGGGACGGGGACGGCACCGGCGCCGCGGCTCCGGCCGCGCCCGAGGCGGGCAGGGCCGTGCCGGTCACGACGGTCATGGGTGACGCGGCGACCACGTCGGGGCCGAACTGCACCGCGAGCACCGTCGCCGCGCCCAGGGCGAAGCCGGCGAGCAGCCGGCCCCGCCCGCGCTGGGGCGCGGGCGGATCCCAGCGGCCGCCCGGTTGCTCGTCGTCGACGGCCGCCCAGCCGGTGCCGCGGTGCCATTCGTCGACGAACCAGTCGTCACCCCGCCAGTCGCCGCCGTGGTTCGCCACGCCGTTACCGCCGGGACGCCCGCCGCGCGGCGACGCCGATCAGCCCGGCCGCCAGCAGCACGAGCAGGCCGAGCCCGGCCAGGCCCGGCCCGGAGTAGCTCGTCTCGACGACCCCGTGGGCCTGCGCGACCGGCTGGTCGCCGGCCGGGATCGCGCGCGGGACTTCGTTCGGCTTGTTCGTCAAGGTCAGCGCGAGTGTCTCGCCCGGCTGCACGGTGCCGCACGCCGACGGCGGGTTCTGCGGGTCGTAGGCGTTCGTGTACCCCGGCGGCGGGCTCGCCTCGACGACGCAGATGTCCTGCGGGGCGCGGAGGTTCTCGACCGTCACGCCGCCGGTCTTGCCGTCGGTGGTGACGACCGCGGGCTTGCCGTCGGCCCCGGTGAGCGGCTTGCCGTCCTGGCCGAGTGCCGCGGACGTCTTGTCCTTGCCGGTGATCCGCAGGACCGCACCGCCGACGCCGGCGCCGGTGTTCGCGTCCGTCTTGGTCACCTGGACCTTGCCGGGCTTGGCGACGTTGACGACGCCCTGGGCGGTCAGTTCCTTCTCGCCGCCGGTGGAGACCACCCGCTGCTTCCCGGTGTCGATCGGCAGCCGGACGTAGGGCCGGTCGGCCGGCGCGGTCAGCGAGGCCACCAGCTTCGGCTGGTCGCCGGTCGGAGTCAGCTTCACGCGCACGGTGCCGTCGGCGCCCGTCTTGAGCGTGACGTCCTTCGCGGCGGCCTGCGGGCTCGAGTTCCCGGCGGCGCTGTCCGCCGTCCCGTCGCCGAGGGTGGCGGCGGTCGCCGTCAGCTTCACCGCGACGCCCGGGATGCCCTTGCCCTCGGCGTTCTTCACGGTCGTGGTCCACTCGGCCGCTTCGCCGAGGTGCTGGTCGCCCTTCGGCGTGGTCATCGAAGCGGTCCACGGCCCGCGGTTGGCTTCGGCGTCCGCCTTCAGCCGCTTGACGGCGTCGGCCGCGGCCTCCAGGTGGTTGTCGGGGTTCTGCATGTACTTGAGGTGCCCGTCCGCGTCGTAGGCGATCTTGTCGGCGGGCAGGTCCACGTTCTTGTCGGCCTCGGTGCGCGGCGCCGCGGTCCACGAGTGCAGCAGGTGCGCGAGCGCGATGGCTTCGTTCTGGTCCTTGGTGTCGCCGTAGCGCAGCAGCAGGTACGAGATGTTCGCGGCGTCCTCGGCGGGCAGCTTCGTGCCCCACTTCGTGAGCAGTTCGTCGCCGGGCTTGTACTGCTCGTCGGTGTCCGGCGCCTTGAGCATGAAGCTCACGCAGAACACCTGCTGCCCGCCGACGACGTACGACCCCAGCCAGACCGTTTTCTCATCGTGGTTGTCCTGGCCCCCGACGTGGGCCCCGAGGCCTTCCTGGACCGCGGCCGAGGCGGCAGGCGCGCCGGCCGTCACGGAAAGGGTGCCGAGCAGGGCCGCGGCGACGAGACCGGTGAGCGCGCGAAGACCCGCGCGCGGGCGTGTTGACCACCCCATGGTGTCAATGCTCCTTCGGTTGACGCGCGGCAGCGCCCGGCGTCTCTGCAGGTCACACGACTGATCAAGTCCCCGACACGCGTTCGGTGAACATCCGAGCACGCGAGGTGAGCGTTGCGTCAAGCGGAGAAACTGTGTACCGCTCTTCGGGTGGCTGTCGCCGAACGGTCGTGTCGTCCCCTCGCTTACCGTGTCGTCGGCGGCCGGGGGACGGCCGTCGAGTAAAGTCGTCTTTACTCGACGGGAACCGCTCGTCCCCGGCGGTCGTTGAACCCGATGCAGCGATGATCCACGAAGCAGCAGATCCAGGAGGATCAGGTGCGTTCCAGTAGCAACCCGGCGTTCCGCAACCTGCCCGGCGGCGGAACCCAGACTTACGGGCAGTACGGGCCCCCGGTGGGCTTCAACCAACCCCAGGGCGGCGTGCCCGGTTACGGCCCCGGCCGCGCGACCGCCGGCGAGGGCGACCGCCCGATGACCGTCGACGACGTCGTCGTCAAGACGGGCATGTCCCTCGGCGTCGCGCTGCTCGTCGGGGTGATCACGGGCATCTGGGCGCAGGTCCAGATCACCGAGACCGGCCGGATCTCCGGCGCGCTCCTCGGCGCGATGCTCGCCGGCCTGATCGTCGGGCTCGTCATCTCGCTGGTGATCATCTTCCGCCAGAAGCCCAGCGGCGCGCTGACGCTGACGTACTCGGCGGCCGAAGGGCTGTTCCTCGGTGCGCTGAGCGGCGTGTTCGAGGCGATCTACCCGGGCATCGCGCTGCAGGCGATCATCGGTACCGCGGGCGTCTTCATCGGCATGCTGGTGGTCTACAAGACCGGCGCGGTCAAGGTCACGCCCAAGCTGACCAAGTGGATCGTCGGCGCGGCCGTCGGCGTCGCGATCCTGATGCTGTTCAACCTGATCAGCGCGCTGGCCTTCGGCTTCAACCCGCTGCGCGACGGCGGTCCGCTCGCCATCGTGTTCAGCCTCGTCTGCATCGGCATCGCGGCCTTCAGCTTCCTGCTCGACTTCGACCAGGCCGACCGGATGATCCGCGAGGGCATGCCGTCGAAGTGGGCTTGGTACACCGCGTTCGGCCTCATGACGACGCTGGTCTGGCTGTACCTCGAGATCCTGCGGTTGCTTTCGTACTTCCGTGAGTAATCTGGCTCACAGTTCCGCAGTGAAGGCGCTCCGTAACCGGCGGGGCGCCTTTTCTGTGGGTGATTCGTGCATTCGCGGACCCCGCTGCGGGCGGCGATCACCCTGCGTGTTTGATGAGCCGGTCGGTTCTCATTTCACATGTGTGAGGTTCACAGTGAGCGTTCCCCCTCCGGCCCCCGGGGGCCAGCAGCCGGTGGGTCAGCCCGATCCGTATGGACCGCCTCCGGGTGGTCAGCCGCAGCAGCCGTACGGCCAGCCGGGCCAATACGGGCCGCCGCCGGGCCAGCCGGGCCAGTACGGCCCGCCGCCCGGCCAGTTCCCGCCCGGTCAGCAGGGGTTCCCGCCCCCGCCGCCGGCCCCGCCGAAGCGCTCGAAGGCCCTCGGCCTGATCCTGGGCGGCATCGGCGCCGTCGTGGTGATCGCGCTGGTCATCTTCGGGATCGTCGCCTTCATGAAGTCGCCCGCCACCTCGAACGCCGGTGACTGCCTCACGATCACCGAGTTCACCCAGGGCGGTGACGACCCGGCGAAGGCCGACTGCAACGACCCGAAGGCGAACGTCAAGGTCGCCAAGAAGCTGGAGACCTCCTCCGAGAACTGCCCCGGCGGGTCCGACGCCGGCTACGACACCTACTCGGTCAGCGGCCGCAGCTCGTACAAGCTGTGCCTGATGATCAACGCGAAGCAGGGCGACTGCCTGGCGAACTTCACGTCGCAGACCAAGGGCTACCTGAAGGTCCCCTGCACCGACCCGACCAAGGACGGCGAGCTCGTCAAGGTCGTGACGGGCCAGGCCGACAAGAGCGTCTGCGAGGGCACCGACGCCACCCGCGTCGCGGTGTACCCGGAGCCGGCGACGACGATGTGCGTCAAGACGAACGAATAGCCGTGATCTGAAGAAGGCCCCCTCGCCACACCGGCGAGGGGGCCTTCTTCGCGTCGAGGGATCAGGAAAGGCGCTCGATGATCAGCGCCATGCCCTGGCCGCCGCCGACGCACATCGTCTCGAGGCCGAACTGCTTGTCGTGGTGCTGCAGGGAATTGATCAGCGTCGAGGTGATCCGGGCGCCGGTCATGCCGAACGGGTGGCCGACCGCGATCGCGCCGCCGTTGACGTTCAGCCGGTCCAGGTCGACGCCGAGGTCCTGGTACGACGGGATGACCTGCGCCGCGAACGCCTCGTTGATCTCGACCAGGTCGATGTCGCCGATCGACAGCCCCGCGCGCGAAAGCGCCTGCTTGGACGCCTCGACCGGGCCGTAGCCCATGATCTCCGGCGAAAGCCCGGTGACGCCGGTGGACACGATCCGCGCCAGCGGCGTCAGGCCCAGCTCGCGCGCCTTCGTGTCGGACATGACGACCAGCGCCGCCGCGCCGTCGTTGAGCGCGCAGCAGTTGCCCGCCGTGACCCGGCCGTCGGGGCGGAACACCGGCTTCAGGCCGGAGACGCCTTCCACGGTGACGCCGGCGCGCGGGCCGTCGTCCTTCGAGACGACCGTGCCGTCGGGCAGCGTCACCGGGGTGATGTCCTTGGCCCAGAAGCCGTCCGCGATGGCCTTCTCGGCCAGGTTCTGCGAGCGGACGCCGAATTCGTCCATCTCCTCGCGCGTGACGCCCTTCAGCCGCGCCAGGTTCTCCGCGGTCTGGCCCATGGCGATGTAGACGTCCGGGACGTTCCCCTCGGTGCGCGGGTCGGTCCAGCTGTCGGCGCCGGACTCGGCGGTCGCCCGGGTGCGCGCCTCGGCGTCGGCGAACAGCGGGTTGTGCGTGTCGGGCCAGGAGTCCGAGCTGCCCTTCGAGAACCGGGAGACGGTCTCGACGCCGGCCGAGATGAAGACGTCGCCCTCGCCGGCCTTGATCGCGTGGAACGCCATCCGGGTGGTCTGCAGGCTGGAGGAGCAGTAGCGGGTGATCGTGCAGCCGGGCAGGTGGTCGTAGCCCAGTTCGACGGCGACCGCGCGGCCCATGTTGAACCCGGACTCGCCGCCCGGCAGGCCGCAGCCCAGCATCAGGTCGTCGATGTCGGCGGGGTCGAGCTGCGGCACCTTGGCCAGCGCCGCCCGGACCATCTGCACGGTCAGGTCGTCGGGCCGCATGCCGGCCAGCGAGCCCTTGTTGGCCCGCCCGATGGGCGAGCGAGCGGTGGAGACGATGACGGCTTCAGGCATGACGTGACACATCCTCGTATCGCGAGCTAAGCGGTTGCTCACATACTGCCGCCTCCGCCGCCCGGGTCAAAGCCGAACGCGACCAAGGCAACAGCTGGCAGGATCGGGCGCCGTGGCGAACGACCTCGAACGGGTGCTGCGGACCAGGACGATCCTGCTGTGGGGAGCCGGGCTGCTGCTGGTGGCCGGGGTCGCCGCTGCGGTGCTGCTGACGCTGCTGGGCGGCGGCCGCCCGGAGGACTCGGCCCGGCTCGACGCGCTGAAGACCGCGGCCAACATCGTCGTCGGTGCCGGGGGCGCCGCCGCCCTGCTGCTCGCCGCGCGGCGGCAGCGGTCGGCCGAGCTGGAGCTGGTGCGGAAGGACCACGACGCCACCGAGCGCCGGATCACCGAGATGTACGGCAAGGCCGCCGACCAGCTCGGCAGCGACAAGGCGCCGGTCCGGCTGGCCGGGCTGTACGCCCTGGAACGGCTCGCGGCCGGGCACCCGGAGCACCGGCAGACGATCGTCAACGTCTTCTGCGCCTACCTGCGGATGCCCTTCGACGCCGAACACGACAAAGAGGAGCTGCAGGTCCGCAAGGCCGCGCAGCGCATCCTCATGCTGCACCTGCGTCGCGGACGCGCGGAGCAGCCGGGCGGGGACTTCTGGCCGGACACCGACCTCGACTTCTCCGGGGCCGAGCTGGTCGGGCTCACCCTCACGCACTGCACGATCCGGTCGATCACCTGCTACGGCGCGAAGTTTCTCGAACTGACGACCTTTCGCGGCACCGAATTCCGCACCAAGGCGGACTTCAACCAGGCGGAGTTCACCGATCGCGTCGATTTCCGCGGAACCGCTTTCGGTGGCGAACGCGAAAGTTTCAACGGCGCCGTTTTCGCGGGTCCGGCCGATTTCGGCGCGAAGTCCACCGTCCGGCTCGCTGGTGCGACAGCGAAGGAGGGGTTTCCCCGGACCTGGCCGGCGGAGTGGGAAGAACGGCCGATCGCCGACCGTCCGGGCTGGGCGGAATTGGCACGAAAGGATGAACCCGGGCAACCGGCGGCCCGATAGGATCGTCCCACTCGTGAAAGGTCGCCATTCCACGCAGGAGGTGAACTGGCGATGATGGTCCAGGCCGATTACTGGACGTGCCCGTCCTTCCGGACCGGCTGGCGCACGGCCCTCGACGCCGGGCGGAACCTCCGGGACGGGATGACGGCTCAGCGTGCGGCGGCCCCCGGGCCGGTACCGGTGCGGACGAGCGGCTTGGTGGCCGCCTGAGGTCCCCGCCGGGCGGCCCGGCCCCGCGCTCGCTGCCCGGCATCACCGACGCGCACCCGGAGTGTCCGCCCGCGGAGTGGGCCACACCGTCCGGCCGTGACTGTGGTCGGACCAGCAACGATCGGCACAGTAGGCTGGCGGTCGTGGAGTACGCAGAGCACATCGCAGACCTCGTGGGCAACACCCCCCTGGTCAAGCTGAACTCGTTGACCAAGGGGCTCAAGCCGCTCGTGCTGGCCAAGGTCGAGTACCTGAACCCGGGTGGCTCGGTCAAGGACCGGATCGCGCTGCGCATGATCGAGGCCGCCGAAGCTTCCGGCGAGCTGCGCCCGGGCGGCACGATCGTGGAGCCGACGTCCGGCAACACCGGCGTCGGCCTGGCCATGGTCGCCCAGCGCAAGGGCTACGAGTGCGTGTTCGTCTGCCCGGACAAGGTCAGCGAAGACAAGCGCAACGTGCTCAAGGCGTACGGCGCCCGGGTCGTGGTGTGCCCGACGGCGGTCGCGCCCGAGCACCCGGACTCCTACTACAACGTCTCCGACCGCCTGGTCCGCGAGATCGAGGGCGCCTGGAAGCCCAACCAGTACGCCAACCCGCAGAACCCGGAGAGCCACTACCGCTCGACCGGCCCGGAGCTGTGGACGCAGACCGAAGGCAAGATCACGCACTTCGTCGCGGGCGTCGGCACCGGCGGCACGATCTCCGGCACCGGCAAGTACCTCAAGGAGGTCAGCGACGGCGTCGTGCAGGTGGTCGGCGCCGACCCGGAGGGCTCGGTCTACTCCGGCGGCAGCGGGCGGCCGTACCTGGTCGAAGGCGTCGGCGAGGACTTCTGGCCGGACACCTACGACCGGAACGTCGCCGACGAGATCATCCCGGTCTCCGACGCCGACTCCTTCCAGGTCACCCGCCGCCTCGCGCTGGAGGAGGGCCTGCTGGTCGGCGGCTCCTGCGGGATGGCCGTCGCGGCCGCGCTGAAGCTCGCCGAGCGGCTCACCGAGGACGACGTCGTGGTCGTGCTGCTGCCCGACGGCGGCCGCGGCTACCTGACGAAGGTCTTCAACGACACCTGGATGTCCTCCTACGGCTTCCTGCCGCCGGACTCCTCGGGCGCGACGGTCGCCGACGTGCTCACGAAGAAGAGCGGCTCGCTGCCGGACCTGGTGCACTCGCACCCGAACGAGACCGTCGCCGAGGCCATCGCGATCCTCTCCGAGTTCGGCGTGAGCCAGATGCCGGTCGTCAGCGCGGAGCCGCCGGTGATGGCCGCCGAGGTCGTCGGGGCCGTCAACGAGCGCGACCTGCTCGACGCGTTGTTCACCGGCAAGGCGCAGCTGGCCGACCGGCTCGAGCAGCACATGTCCCCGCCGCTGCCGACGATCGGCGGCGGCGAGCAGGTGGGGGCGGCGATGACCGCGCTCGAGGGGGCCGACGGCGCGCTCGTGCTGGTCGACGGCAAGCCGGCCGGGGTCCTCACCCGGCACGACCTCCTGGGCTTCCTGGCCGGTCGCTGACTCCGACCGCAAAGGAGTCTTGATCGGCGGACCCGGCAGGGGCGTTACGAGCGCCCTGCCGGGTGATCCGATAGCGTGGGCGCAAATAGAACAATTTCGCGTCCTCGTCAAGGGGGTTCAAGACCCACATGAGTGCACCGCAGCCACCGAACCAGCCGTGGGGTGGCGGCCAGCCACCTCAGGGCCCGCCGAGTGGCCCCCAGCCGCAGCAGGACAACCCGTTCGGCAGCCCGGAACCGACCCAGGTGGTGCAGCCCGCCCAGCCCCACGGTGGTTCTCCGTTCGGGGAGACGCCGGAGCCGACCCAGGTCGTCCAGCCGGGCCAGCCGGGTGACGGCGGGGCCGGCGCGACCCAGGCGATGCCGCCGGTCGACGCGAACGCGACCCAGATGGTGAACCCGTTCGGCGGCGACGCCCCGGTCGGGGACTCGACGCAGCTGGTGCCCCCTGGCTCCCAGCCGCCGGCGATCCCGTACACCCCGCCGCCGAGCGCGGCCGACAACCCGGCCGCGGCCTTCGGTCAGCAGCCCGGTGGTTACGGCCAGCAGCCGGGCGGGTTCGGGCAGCAGCAGGGTGGCTTCGGTCAGCAGCCGGGCTTCGGTCAGCCCGGCCAGCCGCCGCAGGGTTTCGGCGGCCCCGGCTTCGGTGGCCCGCAGCAGCCCGGCTTCGGCGGGCCGCAGCAGCCCGGTTTCGGTGGTCCGGCCGCGGGTGGCAACGGCCTGTTCGGCTACGTCGCCGGCGGCCTGGTCGCCCTGCTGGCGCTGGCCGCGCTGATCTACTCGTTCGCCTACATGAGCGACGCGAGCGACTATTCGGCCCTCCTGGACCGCGCTCCCAACCAGGCGGCGGTCCAGCAGCTGCTGGACTCGGCCGGGCTCGTCGGGCCGGGCACGGTCTGGTTCTACGTCATCATGATCCTGCTGGGCTCGCTGATCTCGCTGGCCGGCGGCGTCGGGCTGGCGCTGGTGGGCAAGCTGGGCGGGATCCGGAAGTTCGTCCCGATCGCGGTCGTCGCGGGTGGCGCGGTGCTCACGCTGTTCGCCCTGCTGCTCAAGATCGGCATGACGCCGAACGCCGAGACGCTCGCGCGGGCGTCCGCCACCGAGCGCGACACCTTCGGCCTCGGCCTGCCGCCGCTGATCTTCGGCGTCCTCATCCTGATCGTCGGCGTCGCCGGGCTCATCCCGGCGACCCGGCAGTTCGTCGGCCTCGGCGACGGTGGTGCCGCGCCGGGCGGCCCGCAGGGCTTCGGCGGACCGCCGCCGGGCTTCGGCGGCCCGCAGCAGCCGGGCGGGTACGGGCAGCCGGGTCAGCACGGTCAGCCGGGCGGGTACGGCCAGCCTGGTGGGTACGGCCAGCCGGGTCAGCCGCCGCAGGGCTACGGCCAGCCGGGTGGGTACGGCCAGCCGGGCGGGCCCAACCCGTCCAGTGGCGGGTTCCCGCAGCCGCCGAGCGGGGGCTTCCCGCAGCCGGGTCAGCCGGGCGGGTACGGCCAGCCGGGTCAGCCCGGTGGGTACGGGCAGCCGGGACAGCCAGGGCAGTACGGCCAGCCGGGCCAGCACGGTCAGCCTGGTCAGCCTGGTCAGCCGGGACAGCATGGTCAGCACGGTCAGCCTGGTCAGCCGCCGCAGGGCTGGGGTCAGCCGCCGGGCCAGCAGGGTCCGCCGAGCGGTGGGTTCGGCCAGCCGGGCCAGCCCCCGCAGCAGCAGTGGTGAGCTGAAGCGAGCATTCGTGCCCCGGAGCCCATTCGGCTCCGGGGCACGCTGCATTTTCCGGGTCCGCTGATTGTCCGAAGAGGACAATTAGCGAGTGACGCCACGGCCCGTAATCGCGTGAGGGCATTTCCGCCACTACCGCACAGAAATGATCTTGGGTTCCGCCGTCCGGCCGAATTCCGTTCTCATCCCGGACCGCTCCCCCGAATTCCCACTAGGGTGAACGCTGTTGCCCTGCGCTCGGCTGATGGGGGAGTTGTGACCGGTCCGCACCGTCATCCGGTGTCGTATTCGCATTCGTATTCATCGGCTCGGCCATCCGGAGTAACGGCGGTTCTCGCCGGCGTGCTCGGTTTTCCGGCCGCGGTCGCCGCGGGATACGTACCGGTCAAGACCTTCCTCGACATGCCGGCGGAATTCAGCCTCGGCGCGCTGCCGGGCTGGGTCCTGGTGGACTTCGCCGCCTACGTCCTCGCGGGCCTGGTCCTGCTCCTCGGTTCGGTGGCGACGCTCTTCCGCGCGACGGCGGGAGCGGTCCTGCTCGGCCTGGGCGCGTTGCTGGCCATCGGCGCCCTGCTCACCGAGCCGATGTCGGTGGGCGTCCCGCCGGCCCGGTTCGCCGACGCGATGTTCACCCACGGCGGGTTCGCGATGGCCGACCGCGTCGGCTTGGCGGCGCTGGCGGTGCTCGTGCTGGTGCTGGCGTTCCTGCCCCCGACGTTCCGCTACCTGCGTTACCGCACGTCCGTGGTCCCGGTGCTGTCCGGCCAGGGCGCGTACTCGTCCCGGAGCTGGTGAGTGGCGGTCACGGCCCCGCCGAAGCGGGGTACCGGACCGGCGGTCGCCGCGGGGGTGCTCGCCGTGCTCGGCGGCCTTTGGTTCCTGCTGGGCATCTTCTGGGCGAGCCTCGTCCTGGGGTTCGGCCAGCGGGACCTGATGGTCCCCGGCCAGATCGCCGACGCCGTCATCGGCCTGCTCCTCCTGCTCGGCGGGGTCTCGTTGCTCGGGGGTGCGGAGGCGGGCCGGCTGCTGTGCCTGGTTTCCGCCGTCCTGGCGCTGGTGGCCCCGATCGTCGACACGGTGCTCCGCTACCAGTACATCATCGTCTTCGTCGTGGGCGGCCCGACGGGGATCAACGTCCTCCTGCTGCGCGCGATCGTCATGGCGGTGCCGTTCGTGGCCCTGCTGGTGCTCGCGGCCCTGCCGGCCACCCGCCGCTGGACACGCCGCTGAGATCCATCCCACCTGCCGGGAATGTCAGGGGTGGCCCGTACGCTGAACCGATGGTGGACGACTACTCCGTACTGGGCTTCGAGACGCGCGCGATCCACGCCGGTCAGAAGCCCGATCCGCGCACCGGCGCGGTCATCGTGCCGATCTACCAGACCTCGACCTACGCGCAGGACGGCGTGGGCGGGACCCGCGAGGGCGACTACGAATACTCGCGCACCGCGAACCCGACCCGTTCGGCGCTGGAGGAGGCGCTGGCCTCGCTGGAAGGCGGCCGGCACGCGCTGGCCTTCGCGTCCGGCATGGCCGCCTCCGACGTGGTGCTGCGCAGCACCCTCCGCCCCGGTGACCACCTCGTGCTCGGCAACGACGCCTACGGTGGCACGTTCCGCCTGATCGACAAGGTGCTCAGCCTGTGGGGCGTCGAGCACACCGTCGCCGACCTCGCGAACCTCGACGAGGTGCGCGCCGCGATCCGGCCCGAGACCAAGCTGATCTGGTGCGAGTCGCCGACCAACCCGATGCTGGGCATCGCGGACATCGCGGCGCTGGCCGGGGTGGCGCACGACGCCGGGGCCCGCCTGGTGGTCGACAACACCTTCGCGACGCCGTACCTGCAGAACCCGCTGTCGCTGGGCGCGGACATCGTGCTGCACTCGACGACCAAGTACCTCGGCGGCCACTCCGACGTCGTCGGCGGCGCGATCATCACGAACGAGGACGAGCTGCGCGAGCAGTTCTTCTACCTGCGCAACGCCGCGGGCGCGGTGCCGGGGCCGTTCGACGCCTGGCTGACGCTCCGCGGCATCAAGACCCTCGCCCTCCGCATGGAGCGGCACAGTGACAACGCCGAGAAGGTCGTCCAGGCCCTGGTCAAGCACCCGAAGGTGGCGAAGGTCTACTACCCGGGCCTGCCGGAGCACCCCGGCCACGAGACGGCGGCGAAGCAGATGCGACGCTTCGGCGGGATGGTGTCCTTCAGCCACGTCGACGGCGAGCAGGCCGCGCTGGAGGTGGCTTCGCGCACGAAGCTGTTCATCCTCGCCGAGTCGCTCGGCGGCATCGAGTCGCTGATCGAGCACCCGGGCAAGATGACCCACGCGAGCACCGCGGGTTCGACCCTCCAGGTCCCGGCCGACCTGCTGCGCCTCTCGGTCGGCATCGAGGACGGCCGCGACCTGGTCGACGACCTGCTGGCCGCCCTGGGCTGAGTTCGCCCGGATCAACTCACGTCGAGGCCGCCGCCGTAGAGCCGCTCCACCCGGAGCCGGATGACCACGCGGCGGTCCTCGACCATGTTCCGCAGGAACGCGGCCTCGTCGCCGGGGTCGCCGAACGGCGCCTGCATCGCGAGCAGCTCGCGGCCGGTCTCGTCCCCGGGCACCGCACTGACCGGTGACACCTCGGCCAGCCCTTCGGCGACGGCGAAGGCCAGGTGGTCGTCGCTGCTGACGTGCAGCGAAGCGTGCGGGTCACGCGCGAGCTGGCGAACCTTCGCCCGCCCCGCCGTGGACCCGATCCGCACCACGCGCTCGCCCGGATCCCAGGCGTAGGCGACCGTGGACAGGTGCGGGAAGCCGCCGCGGTTGACGGTGGCCAGTGCGCCCAGGCTGTGGGCGGCCAGCAGCCGGCTCGACGCTTCTTCGGTGGGCTTGGCGGGTCCGGGGCCGCGGCCCGGCTCGTAAACGGTGGTCACCCGATGATCATCGGGGACCGGGGCACCCGGCGGAAGAAGGCACTTTCGTGTTCCCGGGGAACACGGAGGTAACCCGCCAGGTCAGGGGTTGTAGTTGCCGTGCACGACACCGCCGGGCGACGACGTGCCGGTGGCCGGCAGCTTCGCGCCGTCGACACAGCCGCCGACCAGCTCGACGTGGCTGTCGTGGCGGATGTACTGGGCCGGGGAGCCGCACGAGGCGTTGTCCACGGTGATGTACGCGGCACCCGTCAGCGCGGCGGCCGAGGCCAGCCCGATCACCAGCGGGAGCAAGCCGGCGGAGCGGGTGGCGCGAGCCCGTCGGGCCGTGTTCGCGTCGTTCCCCGATGCCATGGTTGCTCCTTGTTTACCGCCTGTTGACGCGACCCAGGGTACCCGGGTCTTGGTCCGGTCAACCTGTGGAGTTCCTGAGTGGCATAGTCCGGCCCATGGAACTCGTCACCCTCGAGCGGATCCAGGCCGCCCGGGAGCTCCTCAAAGGAGTGACCCGGGTGACGCCGATGGAGCACGCGCGCGACCTGCGCCGGCTCCACGGCGGGCCAGTGCACCTGAAGTGCGAAAACCTGCAGCGGACCGGCTCGTTCAAGATCCGCGGCGCCTACACCCGCATCCACGGCCTGACCGAGGCCGAACGCGAGCGGGGCGTCGTCGCGGCCAGCGCCGGCAACCACGCACAGGGCGTCGCGCTGGCGTCGTCGCTGCTCGGCGCCAAGTCGACCGTCTTCATGCCGCTGCGGGCCCCGCTGCCGAAGCTCGCCGCCACCCGCGGCTACGGCGCCGACGTCCACCTGCACGGCGCGCTCCTGGAGGAGACGCTCCGGGCCGCGATCGAGTTCGGCGAGCGGACCGGCGCGGTGTTCATCCACCCCTTCGACCACCCGGACGTCATCGCCGGCCAGGGCACGGTCGGCCTCGAGATCCTCGAGCAGGTACCGGGCGTGAACACCATCCTGGTCGCCACCGGCGGCGGCGGGCTGGTCGGCGGGGTCGCGTCGGCGGTGAAGGCGCTGCGCCCGGACGTCCGCGTGGTCGGCGTCCAGGCCGAGGAAGCCGCGGCGTACCCGCCGTCGCTGGCCGCGGGCGCGCCGGTGCGGCTGAGCACGACCTCGACCATGGCCGACGGGATCGCGGTCGGCGAACCCGGCCTGGTCAGCTTCGCCCACGTCGAATCGCTGGTCGACGACGTCGTGACGGTGTCCGAGCAGTTCCTCTCCCGCGCCGTGCTGCTGTGCCTGGAGCGGCGGAAGCTGGTGGTCGAGCCGGCCGGCGCGGCCACGGTCGCCGCGCTGCTGCAGCACCCCGGCGTGTTCGAGCCCCCGGTGGTGGCCGTCCTCTCCGGCGGCAACGTCGACCCGGTGCTGCTGCTGCAGATCATCCAGCACGGCATGACGGCGGGCGGCCGCTACCTGCACCTGAGGCTGCGGGTCCCGGACCGCCCCGGCTCGCTGGTCGGCGTGCTGTCCTGCGTCAGCGAACTGGGCGCGAACGTCCTCGACGTCGAGCACTCGCGCATCTCCGGCAGCCTGGACCTCGGTGAGGCCGACGTCGTGCTTTCGCTGGAGACCCGCGGCCCCGAGCACTGCAAGGAAGTCGAGGTCGCGCTGACGAACGCGGGCTACACGGTCGTCTGATCTTCCCCGGTGATCGCCGCCAACGCGAGGTCCTTGGCGGGCTCGGGGACGTCCGAAGGCGCGGTGAAGCGGCGGGCCCGGATGTGGGCGACCAGATCCGGGTCCGGCGGCACGCCGTGCTCACGCAGGTAGTACGCCACCGCGCCGGGCCAGGCCCAAGCGCCGTCGGTGCGGAAGTTCATCGGCACCGCGTCCGGGCGGTCCGGCGCGAACGCGTCCGGGCCGTTGCTGCGCGAGGCCAGGATGACCGGCGCCGCGTCGAGGTACGCGAGCACCCGCTCGGCCTCCGCCGGGACGAGCGGCTGACGGCGCACGAGCGGCTTGCCCGAGGCGTCGAGGCCGTCGTAGATCCGCGGGGTCCGCACCGAACCCCCGGCCGCCGGCGGGGTCAGCCCGGCACGGTCCCGCAGCCAGCCCGGGATGTGTTCGTCGGTTCGCGGGAAGAACCGCAGCTCGTCCTGGAACCCCAGCGGCGGCGGCTGCTGCCGGAACGGCGGTTCGAGGTCGGGCCGCACGAAGTCGACGTGCGGGGATTCCAGCCCGGGCTCGAAGACCAGGATCGCGCCGAGCCAGGTGCCGGCGCCGGGCCGGTACATGCCCGACCGCAGCACGCCGAGCAGCCGGACCACCTCCGGCGGCGGCTGCAGCACGCGGGGCCGCCCGTCCGGGCCGGTCACCAGCAGGTCGGCCTCGACGTGGCGGCCCGCGGCGCGGTATTCGACCCGCAGCCGGCCCCACCCCGGCGGCAGCTGCGTGGCCAGCACCGCGCCGATCTGCCGGACGAGCTCCTGCTGCTGCTCCGGCCGCAGCGGTCCCGGTGGCTGCGTCATGGTCAGGCCCCTTCGGCGCCTTGGCGCAGCCAGTCCGGCGTGCGCCGCTCGGAGCGGGGGTAGCGCCGCAGCTCCTCGGCGTAGGCCCCGGCGGGCGGCGGCTGCTGGAAGCCCGGGTCCTCGGTCGTGTTGAACTGCGCCTTGACCGAATCGGGGAACTTGAGCTCGTACTTCAGGCTCACCCACGTGCCCCGGCCGTCGGACAGCGAGGCGGCGCGGTGGCGGCGGAGCAGGTCGAGCACCTGTTCCGGCGGCGTCCACGGGTACACCGTCCCGGTGAGCGTGTGCACGATCGCGCCGTACTCTTCGTGATCGCCGACCGCACGGTACTGCAGCTGCAGGTAGTCCCAGCCCGGCGGCAGCGCGAACGCCAATTGGTCGTTGAGGTCGCGCAGCAGGTCGTTCGGCTCGTCGGCGGCCTTCCGGCCCCCGCTCTTGCCCTTGCGCTCCAGGTACCAGGCGGGCAGCCACTCGTCGTCGCGGTGGAAGACCTCGAAGTCCTCGTCGAGGACGTCGGTCTCGATCAGCGGGTCCCACATCGGGTCGAGGTCGTAGTTGTAGACGACCTGGTACGCCCCCGACGGTTCGACCGTCATCCGCAGGGAAAGCCAGGTCCCGCGCCCGGGCGAGTACTTCTTGTTCCGCAGCTCGTGCAGCAGCGGGCTGATGTCGGGGGGCGGCTCCAGGTGCGCGGCGCTCCCGTCCGGCATGACGACCGCCAGCGAGATCTCCTCGACCGACGTGGTCAGCCGGACGGTCATGTCGATCCGCAGCCAGCCTTCCGGCGCGGCCTCCATCAGCCAGCCGGCGATCCAGCGGACCACCTGCTCCGGTTCCGCGTCCCGCAGGTCAGGTCCGGGTGGGGGGTACCACGGGGGCTGGGTTCGGGGCATTGCGGAAACTCCTGTAGTTGTAGGTGCGGGTGCCGTCGGGGTGGATTCTCTCGGACATCACGTGCAAGCGGTCGGGGGTCTCCCCGACCGTCGGCGCGTCCCCGTAGACCCGGACCGGCCCGTGGTCCCCGCCTCGGTTTTCGAACGTCTGGCGGTCGATCTCCATCCGCCGCCAGTTGTCCGGGTCGCTCTTCACGCTGTGGTTCTGGTAGTAGTCCTGCGGCACCATGCCGAGGCGGCCCTGCAGCCCGCCGGAGCGGTGGTCGGCCGTGTGCCCGCCGCGGTTGACACTGCTGCCGGGGTGGTCCGCCAGGCCGGTGTGCCCGAGTTCGCGCTGCACCCGTTCGTCGACCCGGCGCTGCGCCGGGCTGCTGTAGTCGGGCTCCCACGAAACGGCCGCGTTGCCGTGCGCGTCGGCGTGGTAGTGCATGTCGCCGATCTCGTACTTGACCCCGCGCACCGGCATGCCCTCGGGACGGCCCCCGTGCTGGTCGTGCCGGGTGTTCGCGTCACCCGTCTCCGGGTTGATCATGCCGCGTTCGTTGTCGTGCCAGGTCTTGATGTGCGTGAACTCCGGCGGGTTCTCCCCGTTGGTGTAGAAGGTGCCGTGCCACTGGTCGGTGCCGTCGGGTGCCCTCGAGTAGATCTCGTACCGGCTGTTGGGCCGGAGGTCCTCCGGCGGCGTGGCCCCGAAGGGCCCGTCGCCGTCGTGGCTCGGGTCGTACCCGGTGATCCGGCGTTCGGTGATCGGCCGCTCCGGCGTGTCGAGGGGCGGGTCGAAGTGGTCGAGGTCGAGCTCCGGCTGCCCGTGCGCGTCCGTCCGGAACTCGAAGTGCCCTTCGCCGGTGTTGACCCGGTACTGGACGTCGCCGAGCAGGTGCGAGCAGTCTGGGTTGCCGACCTGCAGCTTCGGGTCCAGGTCGGGGCCGACGCGGGTGTTCGGCACGTCGGCGTCGACGTGCGTGATCCGCGGCGGCACCTCGTCGTTGGTGTAGACGCGGGTGAAGCGGCCGTTTTCGCCGGTGATTTCGTACCGCGTGTTCGGTTCGAGGTGCCGCGGGTTCGCCGGGTCGAAGAACCGCTCGTTCCGCCCGAGCACCAGGTCCTCGTGGTGCTCGTAACGCGGTTCGCGCCAGCCGCCGTCGATGTCGTGCATGTCGGGGTGGTCCTTGCCCCGGCTGAGCGCGCTGTCGGCGTCGACGTCGTGCGCGTCCCCGTGGTGGGTGTCCGGCGCGAAGCCGTCGTCCCCAGCCCGGTGCACGGAGCCGTCCGGGTGGTGGGTGTTCCACTCGCCGTCCGGCGGGATCCGCGGCCGCATGCGCCCATCGGGGCCGATCTCGTAGTCGGACGAGAAGACGCGGCCGTGCGAGTCGGTCCAGGCGGGCCTGGTGGGGGCGAGCACTTCGGTGTCGAGCTCACGCGACAGCCGGTGCGCGAAGTCGTTCGAGCTCGCGTCGCACCCGATCAGCCGGACGGGGCGGCCGTCGTAGTCGGCGTTGCGGCGCAGGATGTCCGCGAATTCCTCCGGCGTGTACAGCCGGTCGCCGATCCGGGCGTGGCCATCGGGCGTGACGTGCACGTCGACGGTGTAGCGCCCGTCCGGGTCGGGGTGCACGCGGTGCGGCAGGTCGCCCATCTCCGGGTCGCCCGCGTGGTACGAGCTGCCCGACGGCGTGCTCTCGGCGTGCCGCGCGTTGACCTCGTCCGGGGTGAGCGGGCCGGAGTCGCCGGCGTGCGGACCGCCGTCGGGGTCGTGGGGGCCGTTCTCGTGCGGGCCCCCTTCGTGGGGACCGTGGCCGGGAGGGCCGCCGTCGGGACCGTGCGGCCCGCCGGGGCGAGCGCCCGGTGGGGAAGTGCCAGGGCCGTGTGTGCCGGGGCCGTGCGTGCCCGGGCCGCCGGGGCGGGCGCCTGGCGAGGGAGTGTCAGGGCCGTGCGTGCCGGGGCCGAAGCCGCGGGCGGCCGGTGCGGGAGCTTGGGGGCTGTGCGTGCCGGGGCCGCCGGACCGGGCGGCCGGTGCGGGAGTGTCGGGCGTGCGGGGCGCGGGGCGCCCTCCGGGCAGGTCACCGCCGGTGCGGGGCCGGGCGGGGGCGTCGACGTGGGCCCCGGGGCTGCCGGGCGTGCCCGTCCAGCCGGGGCCGCCGCCGGTGCGCGGCGACCCGCCGCCGGGACCACCGCCGCCGGGAGTGCCACCGGGTGCGCCGCCGGGCGGCATGCCGCCGCTCGGCATCGGCTGGCTGCCGGGTGCGGGCGTGCCGTCACCACCTCGGGGCGACGGCACCTGGGTGCCCGGGTCACCGGTCCGAGGCGCGACAGGAGCGGTCCCGCTGGCCGAGGTGCCATCGGCTCGCGGCGGCGCGGCACTGCTCGGGGTGTCGGCGCCGGAGTGCGTCCCGGACGCATCCGACCGGGCGGCGGGCGAAGAGCCGGAGTGCGCGGGACCGCTCCCGTCGGCGTGGTCCGGCGAGCCGGAATGCGTGGGCGCCGGGCTGGTGTCACCCGCGCGGGTCGGCGCTGGAGAACTGTCCGCGCCACGGGCCGGGGAGGGGCCGGAGTCTCCGGTGTGCGAGGGGGTGCCGTTGCCGCTGTGGGTGGGTGCCGGGGTGGTGTCTGCGCCGCGGGCCGGGGAAGGGCTGGAGTCTCCGGTGTGGGAGGGCGGGCTGTCGCTTCCGCGGGTGGGCGACGGGCTCGAGTCGCCTGGGTGCGAAGAAGTCCCGTCGCCCGCGTGCGTGTCCCCGGCGCGAGACGCGTCACCCGACCGGGCGGATGGACTGCTCTCACCGGAGCGGACCGCCGAGGGGCTGCCGTCCGGGGTGCTGTCGCCGCCATGCGCTGTGCCGTCTCCGTCGGCCTCGGAGGACCGTGAACCGTCTCCGTCGGCTCCACGCGACGAGGAACCGTCCGGCGAGTCCGATCCCTCCCGGCTCCGACGCGAACCGGATGCCGAATCCGTGTTCATCGGGTCGGAACCTGGCGCATCCGAATCCGCATGGCCGCCCGCGTCCCCATCGCCGCCGTGGGAGCCGTCGGGCGAGTCGCCGTGTGCGCGGGCGTGAACTCCGCCGCTCTCGCCCTTGGGTATCTTGTGGACGAAGCCGCCTTCCTTGACCTTCAGCCCGTCCAGGCCGCTGACCTTGCCCAGCACCTTTCCGAAGACCTTCGCGATCTTCTCGAAGATGTCCACGAGCTTCGAAAGCAGCGGCGAAACCTTCCGGATCGTGTCGGTCAGCTTCTTGAGCAGCTCGCCGATCTTCTTGCCCCACTTGGCAATCGCGGCCGACGCCTGCGCCACCACCACCGGCGTGCCGAAGCCGAGGGAGAAGACCTCCTCCATCACCCACGCGATGAGCTTGCCGACCAGGTCGGCGATCAGCTGCCGCACCGTCTCGCGCACGAACGAGACGACCTGGCCCATGATCATCGTGACCGTGCTGATCGCGCCGGCCACCGTGGCCGCGCCGGAGAGGGCTTCACTGTGCTCGGCCGCGAACTTGCGGTACGCGTCCGCGCCCGCGCCGGTCCAGCCCGTCGTGCCGTTCTTGACCGCGTTGTCGAAGTCGGTCTTCCGCTCGCCGAGCGCCTTCGAGACGTTGCCCCAAGTGTCCGCATAGGACTGGATCACCGGCGGGTTGCCCGCGACGGAGTCCAGCATGTCCTTCAACGGCTGCACGTGCTCCATCAGGAACGACGCCACCGACGACATCAGGTACCCGAACGGGTCGATCGCCGCCCCGGCGATCTCGCCGGCCAGCGACAGCATGCCGAGACCGCCGGAAACCCAGTCGCCGTCCTTGATCCCGTTGAACGCGTCCATCGACGACTCGGCGATCCCGATGCCGCCCGCCCAGCCGTAGTCGCCGTTGCCCGCCGTGAACGCGCCCGGCCCGTCCGGGTCCTTCTTGGCGTCCGCGACGAGCGGGTTCCCGTCCGGCATCAGGCACCGTCCACGGACTTGTTCAGGTCGTCGGCGACGCCGCCTTCGTACTTGTGGTAGGCCGCCGCGGCCTCGCGGACCTTGCCGGACACGGCCGTCATCGCCTGCACGGCGTCCTTGAGCGCGTCGATCCCGTACTGCTCCACCGGGTCGAGCAGCATCCGGAACGGCTGGCAGAGGATGCCGTACGCGTCGGTCGGCATGCTCACCTGGTTCGCCGCGTCGACGGCCTGCTGCAGCCCGTCACCGATGGCGTCGAGCTGCTTCGCGTGCGCCGTCAGGTCGGTGCTGAGTTCCACATCCGTCATCGGTTCCCCCTCAGGAAAGGATCGGTCCGCCGAAGTCGTCGTCGTCCTCGTCGCCGCCCGGACGGCGGCGGCGCGGTGGTGGCGGCGGGGTGCGCGGCGCCGCGGGCGGCGGCTCCTCGGCGTCGTCCGGCAGGAACCGGCGGACGCGGTCGGGTCCCGGGAACGCCGGCTCGGCCTCGGGCGGCGGTTCCGGGAACGTGCTCTGCGCCTCGCGGACGATTTCGGCCGCGGCCTGGTCGCCGGTGCCGGTGGTCTCGGTCATGGCCTGCTGCAGCAGCTCGGGGATCCGCGCCTGCGCCCGCTGCACCAGCTGCATGACCTGCGCCGACACCTCGGCCATCCGCTTGCCGGCCGCCGACTCCGCGATCACGAGGTTCTTCAGCAGCCCGCGGGAATCGACGGTCACCTGAACGGACCCGTCCTTCGACCGCTCGGTGACCGACTGGCCCTGCATGCGATCGGCCAGCGCCTGGTACCGGGCGGCGTTCTCCTCGAGCCGCTTGGTCCAGTTGTCGATCATCGCGTCGCTGGCGTCGATGCTGTCCGGCATCACGGCCCCTTCTCTCTGCTTCCCCACACTGACGGATCCGGGCCGCCCTCGGTTCCCGATTCACGTCAAAGGCCACCATAGGGGACCCGGAGGTCTCCTACGGTGGCCTTCACGCAGTTGTGCGTTACAGGTTGCCTCGGCGCTCCTGCTCCCGCTCGATCGCTTCGAACAGCGCCTTGAAGTTGCCCTTGCCGAAGCCGAGGGAGCCGTGCCGCTCGATCAGCTCGTAGAACACGGTCGGGCGGTCGCCGATCGGCTTCGTGAAGATCTGCAGCAGGTAGCCGTCCTCGTCGCGGTCGACCAGGATGCTGTGCTCCTTCAGCGTCTCGATCGACACGCGGACGTTGCCGATCCGGGCCCGCAGCTCCGGGTCGTCGTAGTAGGAGTCCGGCGTGTCGAGGAACTCGACGCCGGCGGCGCGCATCGCCGTAACCGTGGCGATGATGTCGTTGGTGGCCAGCGCGATGTGCTGGCAGCCGGCGCCGCCGTAGAACTCGAGGTACTCGTCGATCTGCGACTTCTTCTTCGCCACGGCCGGCTCGTTCAGCGGGAACTTGACCCGGTGGTTGCCGTTCGAGACGACCTTGCTCATCAGCGCCGAGTACTCGGTCGCGATGTCGTCGCCGACGAACTCCGCCATGTTCACGAAGCCCATGACGCGGTGGTACCAGTCGACCCAGTAGTCCATCTTGCCGAGCTCGACGTTGCCGACGCAGTGGTCGACGGCCTGGAACAGCCGCTTCGGCGCACCTTCGGGCCGCTTGATCGTGCTCTCGCGCGGCTCGTAGCCGGGCAGGTAGACGCCCTTGTAGCGCGACCGGTCGACCAGCGAGTGGCGGGTTTCGCCGTAGGTCGCGATCGCGGCGACGCGCACGGTGCCGTGCTCGTCGGACACGTCGTGCGGCTCCTCGAGGACGGTCGCACCCTGCGCGCGGGCGTGCTCGATGCACTTGTCGACGTCGGTGGTCTCCAGCGCCAGGTCGATGACGCCGTCACCGTGCTTGCGGTGGTGGTCCAGCAGCGGGGAGTCCGGCTTCACCCCGCCGGTGATGACGAACCGGGCCGAGCCGGACTTCAGCACGTAGGACTTGCGCTCGAAGTCGCCGGTCTCGGGTCCCGAGTACGCGACGAGCTGCATCCCGAACGCGATCTGGTAGTACCAGGCGGTCTGGGTGGCGTTGCCGGCGATGAACACCACCGCGTCCATGGCCTTGACCGGGAACGGGTCGGTCGAGGCGTCGTGGTCGACGAGCCCGACCAGCTGACGCAGCTGGTCATAGCTGACGTCGTCGAGGGCACCCTGGGGTTCGGCAGTCTGGGTCATACCCGAAGGATCAACCCAGCGAGGCAAGTTGAGCAATGGAGCGAGAATTTACTGGGCAAGATGACCGGTGATCATGGGAGATCGGCCGTCATCGTGGACAATCTGCGCATGCCGGAGAACCTGGATGCGCTGGATGCGCGACTGCTGCTGTTGCTCACCGACTCCCCGCGCCTGGGGGTGCTGGAGTGCGCGCGGCGGCTCGGCGTCGCCCGCGGCACGGTCCAGGCCCGCCTCGACCGCCTCACCGAGCGCGGCATCCTCGGCGGCTTCCCGCCGGAACTCGACCTGGCGGCGATGGGCTACGGCCTGACGGCGTTCGCCGTGCTGGAGATCGCGCAGGGCCGTCGCGCGGAGGTCGCGGAGGCCCTCGCCGCGATCGACGAGGTGTGCGAGGTCCACGCGACGACCGGCCAGGGCGACCTGTTCGTCCGCATGGTCGCGCGCGGCAACGACGACCTGCAGCGGGTGATCGACAAGGTGGTCGGCGTCCCCGACGTCCTGCGCACGTCGACGTCGATCGCGCTGTCCACGCCGGTGCCGCCGCGGGTCCGCCCCCTGCTCGAACGCACCGCCCGGTCGTGAGTGGTAATGAGGGTTAGAACCCTCATTACCACTCACGAAAGCCGCGGCAGACTGCTCAGTCCTCGTCGGCCACCTGCTCAGTCCTCGTCGGCTACCTGCTCAGTCCTCGTCGGCTACCTGCTCAGTCCTCGGCGGTCACGTGGGCCAGGTACCGCTTGGCCGAGCGCTGGACGACCTCGAAGCCGTCGGTCCGCACGACCGCGTCCCACCAGGCGCCGTAGATCGCCTCGAAGCGGTACCCCGCCAGCAGCTCCGCCGCGCGGCGGACGACCTGGGGCCGCTCCGGGATCAGGTTCGGGTAGCTGTACATGAAGCCGACGTGCGTGCGGTCGGGGATCACCTGCACGATGTCGCCGGACAGCAGCGCGCCCCGGCCGTCTTCGCCGTCCGGCCAGTGCAGCACCGTGCCGCCGGTGAAGTGCACGCCGAGGTTGATCAGCCGCAGGTCGTCGGCGACGTCGAGGGTGGTGCCCGACCACAGCTCCACCGCCGGGTCGGGCCGGCCGATCCACTGCTGGTCGCCCTCGTGCAGGTGGATCGGCACGTCGAACGCGTGCGCCCACTCCACCATCGTCGTGTAGTAGTGCGGGTGGCTGATCGCGATGCCGGTGATGCCGCCCAGGTCGCGGACCTGCTGGATCAGGGCGTCGTCCAGGTACGCCGCGCAGTCCCAGAGGAAGTTCCCCGAGCGGGCCCGCACCAGCAGCGCGCGCTGGCCGATCGCGAACCCCGGGTCCGAGCCGACACCGATGATGCCGGGGCCCTGGTCCTCGATCCGCGGGGTGTAGGTGCCGCTTTCGCGGAGGGCGGACAGGTTCGTCCACTGCTGCCCGGACCGCGGGACGTACTGGCGTTCGTCCTCGCAGATCGGGCAGTCCTCACGGGCCGCGGCGTACTGCATGCCGCAGGCCTGGCACATCGGTTCGGTGCTCACGACTTCGTCCTCCCAGAACGTGGATCCTGGGAGGACACGCTAGCCGGGCTATTTCGCGTCGGTGTACGGAACCGCCTTGACGAGCGTCACCTTCTGGACCTTGCCGTTGGGCAGTTCGTATTCGCGGGACTCGCCCTCCTTGGCGCCGAGCAGCGCCTTGCCGAGCGGCGATTCCGGGGAATACACGTCGAGTTCGCCCTCGGCGCCCTCTTCGCGGGTGGCGAGCAGGAACCTCTCGTCCTCGTCGTCACCCTCGTACCGCACGGTGAGCACCTTGCCGGGGCCGGCGGTGCCGTCGTTCGCGGGCTTCTCACCGACCTTGGCCGAGCGCAGCAGCTCCTGCAGGTGCCGGATGCGCGCTTCGGCCTGGCCCTGCTCCTCGCGAGCCGCGTGGTAACCGCCGTTTTCCTTGAGGTCACCTTCTTCGCGGCTGTCGTTGATGCGCGCGGCGATGACCGGACGATTCTCGATCATTTCGTCGAGCTCGTGCTTGAGCCGGTCGTAGGCATCCTGGGTGAGCCAGGTCACCTTGGTGTCGCTCACGGTCACCATCTCCTCGTCGGGCCTGCCAGGCTTGCGTGTTCAAGCCGGCCCACGCGGGCCTAGGTGCCCGCGTGGCTGAGATAAAGGAAAAACACGGCCCGTCGCGGGCCGTGCTGAGGGGTCAGAGTATCACGGCGCGAGAGGTCGACGCCCATTATTTCCCCGCGCCCCGGGCGTTGAGCGCGCGGTTCACCCCGTTGGCCGCTATGGGGTTGACAGATACCGTGGTATAGCGTACGAGCAACCGAAGACGTCGGCCGTCACCGGTTCCCCGATGCTCTTGATCGTCGTGGTGATCCGGTTGTGCTTCGCGCCGGCGGGGATCAGGAGCTCTTTGCGGCCGCTCTCGGCGCCGGTCTTGTCGCGGGCGCGGACGACGCACACGCCCGGCCTGTTGTCGTCGTCCCGGGTGACGTTGAGGGTGATTTCCATCGCGTTGCCCGGTTTCGCGCTGAACGCGACGCGCTCGGCGTCGATCGGCGCCGAGCCGAGGTTGACGTACGCGACCCACGCGATCAGGCCGCTGACCAGCAGGGCGATGGCCAGGAAGAGCCAGCGCCGCCAGCGCCGGGACGTCTGCGCGCGCCCGGTGCCGTACCGGCCCTCGGGCAGCGCGGGCGCACTGCCACCGACGGCCGTTTTCGCCGGTCCGCCTGCCAACCCGGGCCTCCTGCTCGTTCTTGTCGTACCCGTGAGGACAATGGTGACGCGGGTACGTCTCGATTATCCGCCCGCTGGGTGGGCGACCCGCAGGTGGGTCGCGGAATAAGGGCAGAAGGGGAGTCGTTCGGAGCATGGTGGACGCCGACGAGCTGAGGAACACCGCCAACCCGCGCCTGCGGCTGATGGCCGTGCACGCGCACCCGGACGACGAGTCGAGCAAGGGTGCCGCCACGATGGCGCGCTACGCCGCCGAAGGTCACGAGGTGCTGGTGGTCACGTGCACCGGGGGCGAAGCAGGCAGCATCCTGAACCCGGCCATGGACCGGCCCGAGGTGCTGGCGAACATGCGCGAAATCCGCCGCGAGGAGATGGCCCGGGCGGCCAAGATCCTCGGCGTGAGCCAGCACTGGCTGGGCTTCGTCGACTCCGGCCTGCCGGAGGGCGACCCGCTGCCGCCGGTGCCGGAGGGGTCGTTCGCCGTCGTGCCCCTGGAGGAGTCCACCGAGGCGCTGGTGCGCGTGATCCGGGAGTTCCGCCCGCACGTCATCACGACCTACGACGAGAACGGCGGCTACCCGCACCCCGACCACATCCGCACCCACGAGGTGTCGATGGCGGCGTGGGACGCGGCGCCGGACCCGAGCCGGTTCCCCGACGCCGGTGAGCCGTGGCAGCCGCTGAAGCTGTACTACATGCACGGCTTCTCGCGCGCCCGGATGGTGCTGTTCGACGAGGCGCTCAAGGAGGCCGGCCTGGAGTCGCCGTACACCGAGTGGCTGGCGAACTGGGACCCGAACCGCGGCGATGTGATGGAGCGGGTGACGACCCGCGTCGAGTGCAGTGAATACTTCGAGGTGCGGGACGAGGCGCTGAAGGCGCACGCCACGCAGATCGACCCGACCAGCCGCTGGTTCGCCGTGCCCCGGGAGATGCAGCGCGAGGTCTGGCCGACCGAGGAGTACGAGCTGGTGAAGTCGCTGGTCGACAGCACGTTGCCGGAGGACGACCTGTTCGCCGGCATCGCCGGCGCCGAGGAGAAGGTGAACACATGAGTCTGACGCTGCCGGCCGGCGTGGCCCTTCCGGTGACCGCGTCGGCCCTGGTCCTGACGCAGCAGCCGGGCAACGGCGACAACGGCGGGCAGGGGGAGGACTTCGGCAAGTCGTCCCCGGTCGGCTTCCTGGTGCTGATCCTGTTCCTCATCGCGGTGGCCTTCCTGGTCCGCTCGATGACCAAGCACCTCAAGCGCGTCCCGGCGAGCTTCGACGACCCGCCCGCGGAGGAGGCCTCGGCCGCCGAGCCGCCGGCCGAGGCGCCCGCGGAGCCGGAGAAGAAGCAGCCGAACGGCGCCTCCCCGGCCAAATCGGAGTGACACGTTCGACCCCTGCCGCAGCGGGTCGTGAGTGGTAAGGCGGGTTCTAACCCGCCTTACCACTCACGAGGGGCGCGGCAGGTCAGAGCCGCGGGTCCACCGGGTCCGACTCCAGCGCGAGCACCGCGAACACGCACTCGTGCACGCGCCAGAGCGGCTCGCCGCGCGCGACGCGCTCCAGGGCCTCCAGGCCCAGGGCGTACTCGCGCAGCGCCAGCATGCGCTTGCGGTTCAGCCCGCGCTTGCGCAACCGCTCCAGGTTCTCCGGCAGCGTGTAGTCCGGGCCGTAGATGATCCGCAGGTACTCGCGCCCGCGCACCTTCACCCCGGGCTGGACCAGCCCGTGCGTCCCGCGGGTGAGGTTCCCCGCCGGCTTGACGACCATGCCCTCGCCGCCGGCGGCCGTCAGCTCTTCCCACCACGAGACGCCCCGGGCGACCGACGCGTCGTCCAGCAGGTCCACCTCGAGCGTCCGGGTGCGCTGGAAGCGCGATCCGCGCAAAAGATCCAGCTGCGCGAGGTGCCACGCGTGCGGCCGGTCGTGGTAGGCCTTCCCCTCCGACGCCAGCAGCTGGAACGGCGCCAGCCGGACGCCGTCCAGGCCCGATGTCGGCCAGCAGTAACGCCGGTACGCCGTCCGGTAGGAGTCCACTGTGGACGACCGGGAAGCCGTTCGTGCCAGCAAATCCGAAACGTCGATGCCCCGCGCGACCGCCGTCGCCAGCGCCGAAACCGCCTCCGGCAGCACGGCCTGGGCGGCCGCTCCCACCGACGCATATTGGGAAGCGATCAGCGAACCGGCCTTCGCGCTCCACGGCAGCAGCTCGGCGTCGAGCAGCAACCAGCCCGAGTCCAGCTCCTCGAACAGCCCGGCCGCCGCCGCGCGCACGTCCGCCAGGAGCGCCTCGTTCTGCGCGGCCGAGAAGAACGGGCGCCCGGTCCGCGTGTACACCGCGCCGCCGCCGCGGATCCCGAAGCGGCGGTACGCCACTTCGTCGTCCCGGCAGACCAGCACGACGGCCCGTGAGCCCATGTGCTTCTCTTCGCACAGCACGGCGCCGACCCCGGCCGCCCGGTACTCGGCGAACGCCTCTTCGGGGTGCTCCAGGTAATCGGAGCGCGACGACGTCGAACACGGCGCCATCGTCGGCGGCAGGTAGGCCAGCCACCGCGGGTCGACCGCGAACCGGCTCATCACCTCCAGAGCCGCCGCCGACTGCTCCGCCGAGACGCCGACCCGGCCGTGGTGCGCGGTCTGCACGATCCGCTTCCCGGTGACGTCGGTCAGCTCCAGCACCGCCGGCTCGCGCCCGGCCAGCGGCCGCGCCGCGTCCAAGGGGCGCACCGGCTCGTACCAGACCCGGTGCGCCTTCACCGAGACGACTTCGCGATCCGGGTAGCGCAGCGCGGTCAGCTTCCCGCCGAACACGACGCCGGTGTCGAGGCACATCGTGTTGTTGACCCACTCCGGCTCCAGCGTCGGCGTGTGCCCGTAGAGCACCATCGCCGACCCGCGGTAGTCACGCGCCCACGGCAGCCGCACCGGGAGGCCGTACTCGTCGGTCTCGCCGGTCGTGTCGCCGTAGAGCGCCATGCTCCGGACCCGCCCGGACGCGCGCCCGTGGTACCGCTCCGGCAGCCCGGCGTGCGCGACGACGAGCTTCCCGCCGTCGAGGACGTAGTGCGCGATCAGCCCGTCGCAGAACTCGTGGACGCGACGGCGGAACTCCTCGCTCTCCGCGCCGAGCTGGTCCAGCGACTCGGCGAGCCCGTGCGCGACGTTGACCTTCCGCCCGTGCAGGGCACGCACCAGCTTCTGCTCGTGGTTGCCGCAGACGACCAGCGCGCTGCCGGTCTCCGCCATCGCCATCACGCGCCGCAGCACGCCCGGGGTGTCCGGCCCGCGGTCGACGAGGTCGCCGACGAACACCGCGGTCCGCCCGTGCGGGTGCACGCCGTCGACGTACCCCAGCTCCGCCAGCAGTTCCTCGAGTTCCGCCGCGCAGCCGTGGACGTCGCCGATCACGTCGAACGGCCCGGTCAGCACACGCTTGTCGTTGCGCAGCGGCTCGACGACGATCTCGGCCTCGGCGACCTCGGCTTCGGAGCGCAGCACGTGCACGCGCCGGAAACCCTCGCGCTCCAACGACTTCAGCGACCGCTGCAGCTCACCGCGCTGCCGCCGGATCACGTGGTCGCCGAATTCACGGTCGGTGCGCGACGCGTTGCGGGCGGCGCAGACGGCCACCGGCAGGTCGAGCACGATCGCCGCGGGCAGCACGTCGTGCTCCTTCGCGAGCTTCACCAGGCTTGCCCGCGAAGCACGTTGGACGTTCGTCGCGTCGATGACGGTCGTCCGCCCGGCCGCGAGCCGCTTCGCCGCGACGTAGTGCAGTGCGTCGAAGGCGTCGGCCGAGGCCGACTGGTCGTTCTCGTCGTCGGCGACGAGCCCGCGGAAGAAGTCGCTGGAGAGCACCTGCGTCGGCGCGAAGTGCGTGCGCGCGAACGTCGACTTGCCGGAGCCGGAAGCGCCGACGAGCACGACGAGCGCCATGTCGGGAACGGTCAGCTTCACGCGGCCACCTCCTCGTGGGTGGTGAAGACCGCCAGCTGGGTCGGCGGTCCCGATTCCTGGTCCTCCGGTCCGATCGGCAGGTACCGGACGTCGTAGCCGTGCCGGGTCGCGACACCGTCCGCCCAGGCGCGGAACTCGGCTCGCGTCCATTCGAACCGGTGGTCGGCGTGCCGGAAATGCCCCATCGGCAGGAACTCGAACAGCCGGTTGTACTCCGCGTTGGGCGTCGTGACGAGCACCGTGCGCGGCGCCGCGACCCCGAACACCGCGTGTTCCAGGGCCGGCAGCCGGTCGGAGTCGACGTGCTCGACGACCTCCATGAGCACGGCGGCGTCGAACCCGGCCAGCGCCGGGTCGGCGTAGGTCAGCGCGGACTGGCGCAGCGTGACGCGGGAGCGGTCCTTCAGCCGCTTCTCCGCGATGTTGAGCGCACTGCTCGACACGTCGACGCCGACGATCTCGGTGAACGACCGCTCCTTCTCGAGCACACGCAGCAGCGCGCCGGAGCCACACCCGAGGTCCAGTACGCGCCGGGCGCCCACGGCCCGCAGTGCGGCGAGCACGCTGCCGTGGCGCTGCGACGCGAGGCTCTCCGGCTTGTCCGGCACCTCGGTGACCAGCGCTTCGGCCTCCGCCGGGACGTCGTCGGCCTCGGCCAGCCGCGAAAGCGCGTACGTGACGACCGGGCGGCGCCGCTCCAGGTAGCGGTTCGTGATGAGCGTCCGTTCGGGGTGCCCGGCGAGCCAGCCCTCACCGGCGCGCAGGAGCTTGTCGGCCTCGTCCTGGCCGACCCAGTAGTGCTTGTCGCCGTCTAGCGCGGGCAGGAGGACGTACAGGTGGCGCAGCGCGTCAGTGACCCGCTGGGTGCCGGTGAGCGTCAAGTCGACATAGCGACTGTCGCCCCACTGCGGGAACTCCGGGTCGAGCGGGATCGGCGTCGCCGAAACCCGCCAGCCGAGCGGCTCGAACAGCCGGTGCACGACCTCGGCCCCGCCACGAGCCGACAGCGACGGCACGTGGATCGCCAGGTCGAAGGCCTCGTCGACCAGTTCCGGCCGCGCCGCGCACCGGCCCGCGAGCGCCGTCGTGAACGCGGCCCGCAGCGCGACCGCGAGGTACGAGCCCCCGGCGTACGGCCGGTCGTTGACGTACTGGGTCAGCGACGTCCCGCCTCCGCGCACGAGCTCGATCGGGTCGATCTCCACGAACAGCGCGGCGGTGCAGCGGTCCGGCGCCGCCTCCGGGTAGAAGACGTGCGCGATACCGGCGGACAGCTCGACCGACTGCGCCTTCTCCGGGTGCTTGTGCAGGAGGAAGCCCAGGTCGGTGGCGGGGTTCCGGGTCGTGGTGATGGTCAGCAACACCGGCTCAGTGTGGCGGAGCGGCCGGTGACCGCGCGCCCGGTTTTCCCGGGTGCGCGGTCACCGGTCGGCTACTCGAGCGGAGTGCCGCCCGAGCTGCGGTACGCGATCGTCTTGCCGATCAGGTTTCCGCCGTCGGTCTCGACGCCGGTCTGTTCCTGTTGCCCCGCACCGAACAGGAGGGCGGCGACGTGGGCGTCCGCCACCTGGTCCAGGTGCGCGAAGAACCAGTCGACCTTGTCGTCCTGGTAGTGGTTCAGGGTGTTGTTCTGCGCCATGTTGCCCACCGGGACCTGCCACAGCACCACGGGCTTGCCCGCCGATTCGGCCATGGTCTTGTAGAACTTCAGCGCGGCCCTGGCCTGCTGGTCGGTCCAGAAGGTGTTGCGGCCGCCGTTCGCCGGCTTCGCGTACCAGCCGGCGTCGCGGTCCGACACGTCGGTGACGAGGAAGTCGGCGTTCTTCGCGCCGAGTTCCGCGTAGTCCTTCACACACCCCTGGACGTTGGTCTCCCAGTCCCAGCAGGTGAGGTGGAGCCCGGCGCCCGCGTTCGGTGCGTACTTGTGCGCCATCGCCACCAGGCAAGCGGCCAGGCCGGCGGCGCTGTTCTCCTGCCCGCCGCAGTCCGCCGGGTTCGCGGCCTTGACCTGCGCGGCGACCTGGTGCGGGCTGCCGAGGGAGCGGACGTAGCCCCAGAAGTCGGGCTCGATGTCGATCATGTCCTGCGAGGTGCCGATCTTCTGGAGGAAGAAGCGGTAGTCGTTCAGGTAGCGGGTGAGCAGGTCGGCCCGGTTGATGGCGACGACCTCGCCGGGACCGTCGCCCTGGCCCGCCGCGTCCCCGAGGTCGCGCAGCGAGTACCAGGTCCAGAGGTACTTCTGCGGGCGCGGCTTGCCCTGGTAGGTGGCCTGGGCCACGTGCTGGTCGCCCCAGGTCACGTAGAAGCCGGGAGCCGTGGTTTCGCCGGTCCAGCAGCCCCACCAGCTCGACCACCCGGGCTTGCAGCGCGCCGCCGTGTAGTAGTCCGACGAGGGCGCGGGCTGGCTGTGGACGTAGTTGTACCGCACGTCGAACGGCGCGGCCGTCGCCGAGGCGTCGTTCATCGAGCCGCCGATGAGCACCGTGCCGCTGCCCATGAACCGGGTCGTCGAAGCAGGGCGGCCGGTGGCCGGCGTCGTCGACGCCGTCGACGGGCGGGTGCTGCTCGGGGCCTGGCTCGTCGTCGCCACGCTGGTGCGCGATGTGGTGGGCGGGGTGGGCGTCGTGGGGCTCCCGGTGCTGCCGACGCTCCCGGCCGGGACGAGCTGCCACTGCTGGTTGGCGCCGCCCCAGTCGTGGTACTGGGCGATGCGGGCGCCGGCGGTCCTGGCGCCGGTGGGGACCTCGACGGCCATGCCGCTGAAGCGGTTGATCAGGCGCACGTGGCCGTCCGGCGACTTCTCCAGGCGGAACTGCTGGTTCGCGCCGTTCAGGTCGGGCCACTGCACCATCGCGGAGCCCGCGGTCCTGGACCAGCGGTAGTCGTCCAGCACGTTGCCGGAGTTGCGGTTCCGCAGCCGGTAGTAGCCGTCACCCGCGTCGATGAACCGCCACTGCTGGTTGGTCCCGTCGTGCCGGCCCCACTGGACCACCGGCGCCCCGTCGTTCTTGGCGTAGGCGAGGCCGTCCAGCGCCTCCCCGCTGGTGCGGTTGACCAGGACGTACCAGGACGCCGGGTCCACGGTGCCCGCCGAGGCCGTGCTGACCACGACCACGGAGCCGGTCACGACGGACAGGACGACGGCTGCCCAGAAACCCCGGCGCCGGAACAACCGGCGTCCGCGATGCCGTCCCGGGCGGGCCGGGCGGCCACGGCCGCCGGCGGGGGACGCCGGCGACGGCGTGGGTGGGCGAGGGGACATGTCGGTGCTCTCTTTCGGTCGCTGCCTCTGACGCCGACCGCGTGGCCGGGCGACCCTGGGTTGCCGCCGGCGCCGGAAAGGTTGCCGCGGCCCGCGAGATTTCCGGCGGCTGCCGCGCGCCCGGTTTTCCCGGGTGCCACCCTGGACACATGAACCGCCTCGCCAGCGCGACCAGCCCGTACCTGCTCCAGCACGCGGACAACCCGGTCGACTGGTGGCCGTGGGGTCCCGAAGCGCTCGCCGAGGCGAAGCGGCGGAACGTGCCCATCCTGCTTTCGGTCGGCTACGCCGCTTGCCACTGGTGCCACGTCATGGCGCACGAGTCGTTCGAGGACGCCGGGACCGCGGCCCTGATGAACGCGAACTTCGTCAACATCAAGGTCGACCGCGAGGAGCGGCCCGACATCGACGCGGTGTACATGGCCGCCACCCAGGCGATGACCGGCCAGGGCGGCTGGCCGATGACCTGCTTCCTGACCCCGGACGGCGAGCCGTTCCACTGCGGTACCTACTACCCGCCGTCGCCGCGGCCGGGCATGCCGTCGTTCCGGCAGCTGCTCGCCGCCGTCGTCCAGTCGTGGCAGGAGCGGCCGGACGAGCTCCTGGACGGCGCCAAGCAGATCGTCGCGCACCTCGCCGAGCAGACCGGGCCGCTCAAGGAGTCCGTGGTGGACGAAGCGGTGCTCGCCGGGGCCGTCGGGAAGCTCCAGCAGGAGGCGGACGACGTCAACGGCGGGTTCGGCCGCGCCCCGAAGTTCCCGCCGTCGATGGTCCTGGAGTTCCTGCTGCGCCACCACGAACGCACGGGCTCCGCGGTGGCACTGTCTTTTGTGGACAAAACGGCCGAGGCGATGGCCCGCGGTGGCCTGTACGACCAGCTGGCCGGCGGCTTCGCGCGGTACTCCGTCGACGCCGAGTGGATCGTGCCGCACTTCGAGAAGATGTTGTACGACAACGCGTTGCTCCTGCGCTTTTACGCTCACCTCTGGCGGCGCACCGGCTCGGCGACGGCGTTGCGGGTGGCCACCGGAACGGCGGAGTTCCTCTTCGAGAGCTTGCGAACGCCCGAAGGCGGCTTCGCGTCTTCGCTGGACGCGGACACCGACGGCGTCGAAGGCCTGACGTACGTCTGGACGCCGTCGCAGCTGCGTGAGGTGGTGGGTGACGACTCCGCCGCCGAGCTGTTCGGCGTCACCGAGGAAGGCACCTTCGAGGAGGGTGCCTCGACGTTGCGCCTGTTCGGCGACCTGCCGGAGCAGATGCGCGTCAAGCTCCTGGAGGCGCGCGCGAAGCGGCCGCAGCCGGGCCGGGACGACAAGGTGATCGCGTCCTGGAACGGCCTGGCGATCACGGCGCTGGCCGAGGCGGGCGTCGCGCTGGATCGTCCACAATGGATCGAGTGGGCCGCTGCCGCGGCTGATCTGCTGCTGCGGGTGCACGTCGTCGGCGGACGGCTGCGGCGCAGCTCGCGCGACGGCGTCGTCGGCGAATCCGCCGGCGTGCTGGAGGACTACGCCTGCGTCGCCGACGGCTTCCTGGCGCTGCACCAGGCCACGGGCGAGGCGAAGTGGCTCACCGAAGCGACCCGGCTGCTCGACCTGGCGCTGGCGCACTTCGCGTCCCCGGACGTCCCCGGCGCGTACTTCGACACGGCCGACGACGCCGAGACGCTGGTCCAGCGCCCGGCCGACCCGGGCGACAACGCGAGCCCGTCGGGGGCGTCCGCGCTGGCCGGGGCGCTGCTGACGGCGTCGGCGCTCGCGGGCCACGCCGATTCGGCTCGGTACCGGGAGGCGGCCGAGCGGGCGCTGAGCCGGGCCGGGGTGCTGGCGGGGCGGGTGCCGCGGTTCGCCGGGCACTGGCTGTCGGTGGCCGAAGCGCTGCAGGCCGGCCCGGTGCAGGTCGCGGTGGTGGGCTCGGACGCCGCGCTGCGGCTGTCGGCGGCCCGGGGCGTGCACGGCGGCGGCATCGTGCTGGCCGGCGAGCCGGACGCGCCGGGCGTCCCGCTGCTGGCCGACCGTCCGTTGGTCGACGGCGCCCCGGCGGCGTACGTGTGCCGGGGGTACGTCTGCGACCGTCCCGTCACGTCCGCCGAGGAGCTCACCGCCCAGCTCTGATTCGCCCTGGGTGAACGCGGTGTCTGGGGTCGTGTTTTCGGCGTAACTTCGGTAGCGATGTAATCATGTAATCCGGAGGTACGACATGGGACGCGGATGGCGCGGAGGCCGGGGCTGGCAGCAGGGCGAGGTCCCGCCGGCAGAGGACGCGGCGGCCTGGTTCGGCGGCCGCCTGCCCGACGGCTGGTTCACGGGCGCACCGGAGGTCACGGTCGACCGCGAAGAGATCATCGTGGTCGGCGAGCTCCCGCCGCTGACGGAGGAGCACGCGGACGACGCCGCCCGCGCGGCGGCCGAAGAGGGCCGGATCAGCAGGTACCGCGAGGAGACGCGCGACGAGCGCATCGAGATCGCCCGCCAGGCGGAGCACCGCTACCAGCGCAAGGTGGCGTGGGGTGCCCGGCTGGGCGGCACGACGGCCCTGTTCACGACGCATTCGGCACCGGTGATGACGCGCTTGCGCCAGCCGGAGCGGTTGGTGCTGGACACGCTGGTGGACGCGGGCGTGGCGCGGTCGCGTTCGGACGCACTGGCCTGGGCGGTGCGCTTGGTCGGCCAGCACGCGGACAGCTGGCTGGGCGAGTTGCGGGAAGCGATGACCAAGGTCGACGACCTGCGCTCGAAGGGGCCCGACCTGGGCTGACTGGCGGGGTGCCGCCTCGGCGGTACCCCGGGGTTCGGGCGGTGGTTGAGCCGCGGTCCCCGGATCCGGGCTGGGCCGTGGGGTGGCCGCCACCCCACGGCGCCCGGATCCGGCCCGAGCCGCGCGGTGCTGCCCCCTCGGCGGCACCCCGCGGCCCGGGCCACCCCCTCAGTCCGCGATCAGCACCGGTTTCCGGAACCCGGCGCCCAGCTCCCGCTGCCGCCGCACGAACCAGGCCCCGGGCGCGATCCCCGTAGCCCCGTGCTCCGGGTGGATCAACCACGCCGGCGCCGTGTTCTCGAACGCCGCGATCGCGAGCCGCTCGGGGTCGCTGAGCCACGTTGTCATCCGGCACGTTCCGCGGTCCGCGACCAGCGTGTGCGGGTTGTTGCCCGCTTCGCCGCGCACGAGCTCGCGCCCTTCCGCGGGCAGCTCCCACCAGTCCCGGGGCACCCACCCCAGCAACCCCAGCGGCAGCACGATCAGGTCACCCTGGGCCTGGAGCCCGTCGATCACCGGAACGGTGACCTGGCGGTCCAGGTGGTCGAGGACGTCGAGTCCGGTCCGGTCGAGCAGTTCGGCAAGAAACATGCGATCACCTCAGGAAGTCAGGTCCGGCGCTGCAGGCGCGCGTACTGGGCTCCGGTGAGCCCGTACGACCAGCCGGCCGCGTCGAGGGGATGGTCGAATTCGGCGGGCACGCGCAGCCCGTAGCGACGGCGGGTGCCGTCGCGCTCCACCGAGCCGTTCACCGCCATGAGCAGCCGCGAAGGCGCGTGCCACTTCTGCGGCGGCAGGTCGTAGAGCCGCAGTTCACAACCCGGGTTGCCGGGATCGGGCGCCCGGCTCAGGATCCGCAGCCCGGCCTGCTCGATGTAGGCCGCCCAGCCGAGGTGCTCGACCGCGCAGCGGCGCACCTCGACGTTGAACTCGCGGTTGATCCGCTCCGCGGTGGGGTCTTCGATCACCCAGGACGGCACCCGCGTGCCGTGCCAGGCGTGCACGCCCCAGCCGTCGGGGTAGACCACCGCGGGCCCGGTCGCGCTGTGGAGCCGGCCCTCGTCGTCAAGACGGAGAACCAACGGCCGTTCCGCGATCACGCAGACGCCGTCACGCGGCCACCACCAGCCGCAGGAGCGCACCAGGGTCGCCCACAGCTCCAGCTCCGGGTCACCCGAGCCGGGTGTCACCCAATAGGTGTCCTGCTGTCCGTACCAGTGCAGGCCCAGCGAACGCGGAATGGCGGCCCGGATCAGGCCGGCCGGCTCCTTGACGAGCTGCCGCGCCTCCGGTGAGACGTCGCCCCAGCGTCGTCGCAGCGCGGACACCCGCGTCGCCAACCGGGCTTCCACCGGCTCGACCGACACGGACGGCGGCACGGCGGCGTTCGGGGAAAGCGCCCAGACGAACGACGGCGGCGGCTCGCCGAGCAGCGCGTAGAGCCGGGTGATGGCGTCTTCGGCCGCGGGACGATCCGCGGAATACGTGCTGAAGGCGTGGCTCAACCACGCGGAAATATCGGGAAGCGGGCGGCTCGGCGGCCGCGAGGCGCTCAACGAGCGAGGGCGCGCACGCCCTTTCGAATCGACATGCGGCGATCATGACAGCCGTTTCGCCGATCGCGCAAGCCTGGACCTGGAGCCACTTTCGCGCCTAGAGTTCGTCGTGCCCGCGGTCCGTGCCGCGGTTCCGCCGTCGCACCAGGTCTTTCTCGTGAAGGACGTGTCCATGGACGGCAGGTTCACCCGGCGGCAGCTGATCAAGGGCGGGCTCGCGGTGGCGGCGGTGCCGCTGCTCCCGGCCTTGCCCATCTCACCGGCCTCGGCGGCGCCCCGCATCGACGTTCCCGTGCTCCCGTGGCCGGCGGCGAACGACATCGTCGCGAACACGACGATTCCCACTTTCCCGGACCGCAGTTTCCCGATCACCGGTTACGGCGCGAAGAACGACGGCAAGACCGACAACACCGCGGCGATCGCGAAGGCGATCGAGGCGTGCGCCGCGGCCGGTGGCGGGCACGTGATCGTGCCGGGCGGCGGCAGTTTCCTGACCGGCGCCATCCGGCTCAAGAGCAACGTCGACCTGCACCTGGAATCCGGCTCGGTGCTCAAGTTCAGCGGCGACGCGGCGAAGTTCCCGAACGTCCTGACGCGCTACGAAGGCATCGAGTGCGTCAACCACTCGCCGATGATCTACGCCTACCAGGAGAAGAACATCGGCCTCACCGGCAGCGGCACCCTCGACGCGGCGGCCACGTCGTCGTGGAACAAGGGCAGCGATCGGGCGTACCTGGAATCCTTGGTGGCCAAGGGAACCGCGCCGGAGAAGCGGGTGGTGCCGGGCTCGGGGCACACCATGCGGTCGGCGTTCGTCGAGCCGTACGCCTGCGAGAACGTGCTGATCCAGGGCGTCACGCTGAAGAACTCCATGTTCTGGCAGCTGCACCCGACGCTGTGCCGCAACGTCACGGTCGACGGCGTCAGCACCGACCCCAGCACCGCGCACAGCAACACCGACGGCTGCGACCCGGAGTCGTGCGACCACGTCGTCATCGCCAACTGCACCCTCGGCGCGCACGACGACAACATCGCCATCAAGGCCGGCCGCGACGCCGACGGGCGGCGGGTGAACGTCCCGTGCCAGAACCTCGTCGTGGTGAACTGCGTGATGAACGGCAACTGGGGCGCGATCACCTGCGGCAGCGAGCAGACCGGCGGGATCCGCAACGTCTACGCGTACAAGCTCACCGTGAAGGGTGACACGAAGTTCGCGCTGTACGTGAAGTCCAACACGCTGCGTGGCGGGTTCTCCGAGAACATCAACCTCGACAGCGTTTCCGGCACCTTCGCGCGGAACTTCGTGTACGTGACGTCCACGTACAACAGCCAGACCGGCAGCTTCGTCCCGTCGTTCGGGCCGTTCACGATCAGCAACTGCTCGAGCACGAAGATCGCCGGCAAGGCGTTCGACGTCAGCGGGCTTTCGAACGCCCACGTGCACGGGTTCGCCGTGGCGAACTCCACGTTTAAGGGCGTGGCCGACACGTCGAACACGCTGAAGTACGTGGACAACGCCCGCTTCACGAATGTGACGGTCAACGGCAAGCCGATCTGAACCTGCGGGATCGGCGGCGCTGCGGCAGGCTTACTACCAACGAGTAGGAAGCCTGCCGTTCGTCCTTTCCGGAGGTAGCCGTGGACGTCCCCGAAGTGCCCTCGAAGGTGGACCCGGACGCACTGACCGCCGTCCTGGACGGTCGCTGGGCCGAGCTGCGCCGCGGGGTGCGGGCGCAGATGGCCGGTGCGGAGTTCCGGGACCCGGTGGACCTCGGCATCGAGGCGCACCGCGCCCAGGTGCTCGACCAGCTGCGCGCGCTCGCCGAGACCGACCGGCCCGGCCTGGGCTTCGACCCGGCGTACGGCGGCGGTGGCGACGTCGGCGGCTCGGTGACGTCGTTCGAGATGCTCGGCTACGGCGACCTGTCGCTGATGGTGAAGGCCGGCGTCCAGTGGGGCCTGTTCGGCGGCGCCGTCCAGCTGCTCGGCACCGAGCGGCACCACGAGCGGTACCTGCGCGGGATCATGGACCTCGACGTGCTGGGCTGCTTCGCGATGACCGAGCACGGGCACGGTTCCGACGTCCAGCACCTGCGCACCACGGCGACCTTCGCCGACGGCGGGTTCGTCCTCGACACGCCGGATGCGATGGCCCGCAAGGAATACATCGGCAACGCGGCCCGCGACGGCCGGCTGGCGGTGGTCTTCGCGCAGCTGGTGACCGGCGGCGAATCGCGCGGCGTGCACGCGTTCCTCGTGCCGATCCGCGACGACGACGGCAAGCCGGTGCCCGGAGTGTCCATCGAGGACTGCGGGCCGAAGGCGGGCCTGAACGGCGTCGACAATGGACGGTTGGCGTTCGACGGCGTCCGGGTGCCACGCGAAGCCCTGCTGAACCGCTTCGGTGACGTCGCCGAAGACGGGACGTACTCGAGCCCGATCGAGAGCGACAGCCGCCGCTTCTTCACGATGCTGGGCACGCTGATCCGCGGCCGGGTGAGCGTCGCCGGCAGCGCGGGCAGCGCCACGAAACGCGCGCTGACGCTGGCGATCCGCTACGGCGAGTTCCGCCGCCAGTTCGCGAAGCCGGACGGCGACGAGGTCGTCGTCCTGGACTACCTGGCCCACCAGCGGAAGCTCCTGCCGGCGCTGGCGAAGACCTACGCGCTGCACTTCGCGCAGGAAGAGCTGGTCTCGAAGCTGCACGACATCGATGCGTCGGCGGCCGAAGAGGACCAGCGCGAGCTGGAGTCGCGCGCCGCCGGGCTGAAGGCGCTCGGGACGTGGCACGCGACGTCGGCGATCCAGACCGCGCGCGAGGCGTGCGGCGGCGCGGGCTACCTGGCGGAGAACGTGCTGCCCGGGCTGAAGGCCGACACCGACGTCTTCACGACGTTCGAAGGCGACAACACGGTGCTGCTGCAGCTGGTCGCGAAAGGCCTGCTGACCAGCTACAAGCAGGACTTCGAGGACCTTTCGCCGCTGGCGACGGCCCGGTTCTTCACCGACCAGGTGGTCAACACGCTCTTGGAGCGGACGTCGGTGCGCAAGGCGCTCGAGTCACTCACCGAGGGGTCCGACGCGGAGGTGTTCTTCCGCCGAGAGTGGCAGCTGCGGCTGTTCGAGGACCGCGAGGACCACGTCGTCGAAGGGGTGGCGAAGCGCCTGCGCAAGGCGGCGGCCGACCCGTTCGGCGTGTTCAACTCGGCGCAGGACCACGTGCTGCGCGCGGGCCGCGTCCACGTCGAGCGCCTGGTGCTGGAGGCGTTCACGGCGGCCATCGAGCGCTGCGACGATCCGGACGCCCGCACGCTGCTCGAGCGCGTCTGCGACCTGTACGCGCTGTCGGCGATCGAAGAGGACCTGGCGTGGTTCCTGGGCCACGGCCGCCTGACGGCGTCGCGCGCGAAGGCCGTCACGTCGGCGGTGAACCGGCTGTGCTCGGAGCTGCGCCCGCACGCGCGCACGCTGGTGGACGCGTTCGCGATCCCGGAGCAGTTCCTCGCGGCGCCGATGCTGGTGTCCTGATCGGCGGTTTTGTACGTTTTCCCTGGTAGGGCGGGGGAGAGCGGCTCGGGCGGGCGAAACGCCCGGAGTGATCGCCATGGCCAAGGTGGGTTCGCTGCGGAAGGTGCTCGGCCGGCACTTCGCGCTCGCCGCCGCGACCGCGGTGCTGAGCGGCGGCACGATGTTCTCGATCACCGCCCAGCGCGGCCACAGCGGTGTGACCCAGACGGGTGGCCGGTATCGGGGACCAGCCACCCGTCCGGGAGCCTTCAGGAGCGTCGGTGCTTCGGGTCGTCGTCGGTGACGTCGAACTGCTCCTTGCGGACCTTGCCGGACACGGTCTGCTCGTCGGTGACCGTCTCCTTCCGCAGCCGCGCTCGTTCGACCGGCACGGTCTCCTTGCGCACCACGGGTTTCTCGGCGTGCAGGACGACGTCCTGCTCGGCCTCGCCGATCTCCGCCGCCGTGCCGTCGCCGCGCGTGATCGGCTCGCGTTCGATGCGCACCTCTTCGTGCCGCACCGGCACGGTGACCTGCTGCTCTTCGGTGACGACGTACTTGCGCAGCCGCACGTGCCCGGTCTCGACCTGCTCGGTCCCGACGTTCAGCCGTTCCTCGGAGCGCGTCATGGCGGCGCGGTCGTCGCGCTTCCCGCGCTCGCCCATGGCGGCCGGGCTGCGGTCGGTCCGCCCGTCCGCCCGGCGGTCCGACCGCCCGTCCGTGCGCCCGTCCGCCGAGGTGCGCGGCACCGGCAGGCCGTAGTGCTGGTAGAGCTGCGTGCTCTCTTCGGGCGAAAGGTGCCCGTCAGCGTCGATGCGGGGCGCCTCGGAGACGCTGTCCTTGTCGACCTGGACGTGGATGCCGTCCTTGTCCGTGCGGGCGCCGGAGAGCGGGACGAAGCTTTCCTTGGTGCCGAAGAGGCCGGTCTTGACGGTGATCCACTCGGGCTGGTGCGTCGCGTCGGCGAGGTACACGTTGCCGACCTTCCCGATCTTGTTGCCTTCGGGGTCGACCACGGCGCTGTCGATGAGTTCTTGGGGCTGCATGGTCCTGGCCATCGCGGTCGTGCTCCTTCCACGTTGAGTCCTTGTCTGCGATCCACGGTCGGCCGCACCGGTGCGCACGGCAACCGTCGTGGTGGTCCCGTGGGTGACCCCTGATCGTGATCGTTTGAAGCGTCTCCAGCGGGCCAGGAGGGGTGGGTCCCGCAGGTCGGGCGCGGTGCCGCCGGCGTGACCGGCCGCCCTGGCGCGGACGCGAAGGTGTGGACCTGGATTTCGCGTGACCGGCGTCACGCGCGGCGTTGTCACAACGATGGCGTCCGGGTCGTCAGAGGGGTGAAGCAGACGAGGAAAGGGGAACGGCCATGGAAGCGCGGCTCAACATGTTCGAGAACGAGGTCACCGGCAAGTTCGTCAAGCGCCTGATCGCGGCGTCGCGCCCGGTCGAAGAGTCGTCGCTGCCGAAGGCGACGCAGGAGCTGGTGAAGATCCGCGCGAGCCAGATCAACGGCTGCGGGATGTGCCTCGACATGCACACGAAGGACGCGGCGGCGGGCGGCGAGACGGCTGTCCGCCTGGCGATGGTGGCGGCGTGGCGCGAAGCGGTGGTGTTCACCGAGGCGGAGCGCGCGGCGCTGGCGCTGACGGAGGAGGGCACCCGCCTGGCGGACACGCACACCGGCGTCAGCGACGAGACGTGGGCGGCGGTGCGGAAGCACTTCGACGAGGAGCAGATCGGGGCCCTGATCGCGCTGGTGGCGACGATCAACGCGTGGAACCGGCTCAACGTGATCGTCCGCAACCCGGCGGGCGAGTACCAGCCGGGGATGTTCGGCTGAGGGAGCGTTCACCTGCCGTGGGGCGCGGGACCAGCTTCAATGGTGACAACCTCACGGCGGTGTAACCCCTCAACGTGGCACAGTGGACCGAATCCCGCCTGGCGCAAGCCGGTTGATCGCCGGGACGGGTGAGGTTGTCCAAACCATCGGGTGATGTCGATAAAGGACGACCGGATATCGCCCGATGATTTTATCATGATGAAAAAGACGCTCTTCGCAGCCGCAGTCATCGGTGGCGCCATGCTCGCTGTTGCCGCGCCGGCATCCGCCGGTGAGGGCGGCGGGCACCACCCGGGCGGCGGCATCAGCATCGGCGACAACCTCTGCGCGGCACCGTGGCAGTGGAACGGTCCCCTCGAGCTGTTGCACGCGGGCCACGCCCCGTCGTACGCGGCCTGCAACAACAACTCCACCGGCGGCGGTCACGGTGGCATCAGCATCCTCGACAACGCGTGCCTGCTGCCCTGGCAGTGGAACGGCCCGCTCGAGCTGCTGACGGTCGACCACAACCCGTCCTACGTCGCCTGCAACGGCAACTCGGCCGGCTGATCGAAAGGAAGAGCCGCCGGCTGGTTGATTGAGTGTGCACCAACCATCCACGGCTCATCTAATAAGAAAAGCGCGGCCATTCACTCGATGACGAGTGAGTGGCCGCGCTTTTGTGAGAACCTAGGCGTACATAGCCAACCAAATGGCAATGTAGTGCGACACAGCAGCCAGCACAGTGCAGGCATGGAAGAACTCGTGGTAACCAAAGGTCTCAGGCCAGTGGTTCGGCCACTTGACGGCGTAGAACACCGCACCGAGCGTGTAGAACAACCCGCCGACACACAACAAAACGAGCGCACCGACCCCGGCATGCGTGGCCAGCTCGGGGAACACGAACACCGCAACCCAGCCAAGCGCGATGTAGATCGGCACCCCGAGCCACCGCGGCGCATTGGGCCACAGCATCTTCAGCGCCACACCGGCGATCGCCCCGCCCCAGACGATCGACAGGATCACGTACCCGGTCGGCTTGGACATCGCCAGCAGCGTGAACGGCGTGTACGTCCCAGCGATGAACAAGAAGATCATCGAGTGGTCCGCGCGCTTCATCCACTTGTACGCCCGGGGGCTCCAAAACCGCCGGTGGTACAGCGCGCTCACGCCGAACAGGCCGAGCACAGTCAGGCCGTAGACCGACGTCGCCAACGCGGCGACCGGGGACACTGTGGACGCCGCCAGCGTGATGAGCGCGGCCGCCGCGACCAGCGCGCCGAAGAACGTCCAGAAGTGGATGTGTCCGCGCAGCCGGGGGCGGAGGTCCACTACGGGCTCGGGTGGTTCCGTCGTCAGGCTCACACATCCAGGTTACGACAGCGTAGGTTCTCCCGCGGTGCTCAAGTCACACGCCTCACACCGGGTGCGTAGGCTGACTCGACGTGAGTGTTCGCTCCTTCTTGTCCGACGTCGTGTACAGCGCCTACGGCAGGCGCCTCATCCAGCAGGCCGCCGGGCGGCATCCCCGGCACATCGCCATCATGCTCGACGGCAACCGCCGGTGGGCTCGTGAAGCGGGCTTCGCGGACGTTTCGGACGGCCACCGCGCCGGGGCGAAGAAGATCGCGGACTTCCTGAGCTGGTGCCAGGAGGCCGACGTCGAGGTCGTCACCATGTGGCTGCTGTCCACCGACAACCTCAACCGCGACCCGGACGAGCTCACGCCGCTGCTGAAGATCATCACCGACGTCACCGACGAGCTCGCCGCCCCCGGCACGGCGTGGCGGCTGCGGATCGTCGGCGCGCTCGACCTGCTGCCCGCCGAGGTCGCCAAGCGCCTCAGCGAAGCCGCCGCCCGGAGCGAAGGGCGCAGCGGGATGGAGGTCAACATCGCGGTCGGTTACGGCGGGCGCCAGGAAATCGCGGACGCCGTGCGCAAGCTGCTGCGGCAGCACGCCGACGAGGGAACGTCCATTCACGAGCTGGCGAAGATCCTCGACGTCGACCACATCTCCGAGCACCTCTACACCTCAGGCCAGCCGGACCCGGACCTCATCATCCGCACGTCGGGCGAGCAACGGCTCTCCGGCTTCCTGCTGTGGCAGTCCGCGCACTCGGAGTTCTGGTTCACCGAGGCCTACTGGCCCGCCTTCCGCCGGGTCGACTTCCTCCGTGCCATCCGCGACTACGCCTGGCGGCACCGCCGGTTCGGCTCCTAGACACCGGAAAAACCGCTGGTCAGCAGCCCTGAATGACACTCAGGGTGGATTTCGGGCGACCGACGGTGAGGTGACGATCTGGCGAATCACCGTGTTGGCTCCCTGCGCGACGCCGGATTCGTGGGTACCTTCCGAGGTGAGGGCGCGCGTTCCGTGCGGGTCCTCGCGGGAGGCCCTGGTCGTGGCGGTGATCGAGGGGGCGGCACAGCCGCCCACGAGACGCTCGAGGGGGCCGGCACCCGGCCCTCGTGGCCGCACCACCTGACGCAGGAGGTCAGGAGGAGTGGTCCAGCCAGGGAGGTGCCCGGCCCAGCGAGTGCGGGCGTGAGGTGCACACGCCCTCGAGGGAGATGCCGTCGTGACTGCGCAGCGTTTGCCCCGTAAGGCCTCTGGCCGCTCTTCGACCGGTGCCGTTCCTGGCCCGGAGAAAGTCTCGACCTCGCCCGAATTCCAGCAGCACATGTACGTGCTCGACACGTCGGTCCTCCTTTCGGACCCGTGGGCGGTCACTCGGTTCGCCGAGCACGCTGTCGTGCTTCCGCTGGTCGTCATCAGTGAACTGGAGGCGAAGCGCCACCACCCGGAGCTCGGCTGGTTCGCCCGGGAATCCCTGCGCATGCTCGACGACCTGCGCCGGCAGTACGGCAGGCTCGACGCGCCGCTCCCCATCGGGGACCACGGCGGCACGCTGCAGGTGGAGCTGAACCACTCGGACCCGTCGGTGCTCCCGTCCGGGTTCCGGACCGACTCCAACGACCACCGCATCCTCGCCTGCGCGCTGAACCTGGCGGCGGAGAACGCGGCGGTCACGCTGGTGACCAAGGACATCCCGCTGCGGGTCAAGGCCGGGGCCGTCGGTCTCGAGGCGGACGAGTACCGCGCGCAGGAAGTGACGCCGTCCGGCTGGACCGGCATGGCGGACGTCGACGTCGAGCAGGACGTGCTCGACACGCTGTTCGGCGGCAGCACCGTCGACCCGGTCGAATACGGCATGGACGAGCTCGCCGAGCTGCCCTGCCACACCGGGCTGCGGCTGCTCGCGGGCAGCTCCAGCGCGCTCGGGCGGATCACGGCGGACAAGCGCATCCGGCTGGTCCGGGGCGACCGCGAGGCGTTCGGCCTGCACGGCCGCAGCGCCGAGCAGCGCGTCGCGCTCGACCTGCTGCTCGACTCCGACGTCGGCATCGTTTCGCTGGGCGGCCGGGCCGGCACCGGCAAGTCGGCGCTCGCCCTGTGCGCCGGCCTCGAGGCGGTGATGGAACGCCGTCAGCACCGCAAGGTCGTGGTGTTCCGGCCGGTCTACGCGGTCGGCGGCCAGGACCTCGGCTACCTGCCCGGGTCCGAGAGCGAGAAGATGCAGCCGTGGGCGCAGGCGGTGTTCGACACCCTCGGCGCGCTGGTCAGCCAGGACGTCCTCGACGAGGTCTTCGACCGCGGCATGCTCGAGGTGCTCCCGCTGACCCACATCCGCGGCCGGTCGCTGCACGACACGTTCGTGATCGTGGACGAGGCGCAGTCGCTGGAGCGCAACGTCCTGCTCACGGTGCTTTCGCGGCTCGGCACGGCGTCCCGGGTGGTGCTCACGCACGACGTCGCCCAGCGGGACAACCTGCGCGTCGGACGGCACGACGGCGTCTCGGCGGTGATCGAGAAGCTCAAGGGCCACCCGCTGTTCGCGCACGTCACGCTGACGCGCTCGGAGCGGTCGCCGATCGCCGCCCTGGTCACCGAGATGCTGGAGGACCACGGCTGACGCTCTGCCCGGTCGTGAGTGTTTAGGCGGGTTCTAACCCGCCTAAACACTCACGACCTGGACCACCGTGCCCGGCAAGCGTTTTCGCGGTTGTCAGGCTTCCGGTGAAAAACCCGCTCGGCCGCTATGCGGTCGCTCCGGAGCTGGGCATAGTTGGCCGGATGGGGCCCGAAAACCTTTCTCGTCGTGAGCTTCTCGTCCGAAGTGGCGCAGCCGCTGCCGCCCTGACCGTGGCCGGGGCGGGGGTGGCCGAGGCCGAACCGGACGTGCTGCCGGACGCCGGGCGCGACGGCGTCGTGCTGCGGGAAGGCACGAACATGTCCGCCGCGCTGTCACCGGACGGCCGGTGGATCGCGGTCGACCTGGTCACCGGGATCTGGGTGCTGCCCGCCGGCGGCGGTCGCGCCCGCCGGCTCACCGACGACCTCCAGGACGCCACGCTCCCCAGCTGGTCGCCGGACGGCCGCCGGATCGCGTTCCAGTCCTACCGCGACGGCAACTTCCACCTGTACGTCATCGACGTCGCCGGCGGTGCGCCCCGCAAGCTCACCAGCGGGCGGTTCGACCACCGGGAGCCCGTGTTCTCGCCGGACGGCACCAAGCTCGCCTTCAGCAGCGACCGCGACGGCAGTTACGGCATCCACCTGCTGGACGTCGCTTCCGGCGCGATCAGCACGGTGGTGTCCACCCCGGACGAAGAGGCGTCGCCGCGGTGGTCGGCCGACGGCACGAAGATCGTCTTCACGGTGAACGACGCCGCCATCGACGTCGTCACCGTGGCCACCGGCGCCCGCACGCGCCTGGTCACCGCGACCGGCACCGACAAGTTCTACGGTCCCGCGTTCGGTCCCGGCGGGCAGCCCGGCTACCTGCGGCTGCGGGGCGCCGAAGCGGACCTCATGCTCGGCGAGGAGCAGCTGACCAAGGGCGAGGACGTCTTCGGCTTCGCCGCGAACTGGTCCGGGTCCGCCGTGCTCTACACCGCCGACGGGCACCTCCGGCGGCGCGAACGGTCCGGCGCCGTCAAGGACATCCCGTTCGAAGCAAGCGTGTCCACGGCACCGCGTGCCTACCGGAGGCGGGTCCGTGACTTGGACTCGGCCGCGCCGAAGCCCGTCCGGGGCATCGCCGGACCGGTGGTCTCCCGGGACGGCAAGCGGATCGCGTTCCGGGCCCTCAACGCGATCTACGTCGTCGCGGCCGGCGGTGGCCGGCCGCAGCGGCTGATCGGCGACGGCTACTTCAGCTCCGACCCGGACTTCCACCCGGACGGGACGAAGCTGCTCTACACGAGCGACCGGCTCGGCACCGCCGACCTGTGGCTGCGCGACCTCGGCACCGGCAAGGACACCGTGCTCACCCAGCTGGCGGGCGCCCAGGTCGCGCCGCGGTGGTCGCCGGACGGCGGCCGGGTGGCCTACGCCGACCAGGACGGCGCCACGTGGATCCTCGACGTCGCCTCGAACAAGGCCCAGCAGGTCACGCCGCCGCTGTTCATGCCGGGCCGTCCCACCTGGTCGCCCGACGGGTCGGTCCTCGCACTGGCCGCGGTCAAGCCGTACTCGAAGCGCTACCGCGAAGGCACGAGCCAGATCCTCACGGTCGACCTCAAGACCCAGGAACTCCGCTACGCCGAGCCGATGCCGTTCCGGTCGCTCGCCACCCGCGGCGACGACGGTCCACTGTGGTCGCCCGACGGCCGGTACCTCGCGTTCACGGTCGAGAGCGTCGCCTGGATCGCCCCCGTCGACGGCTCCGGACGGCTGATCGGTACGCCGAGGCAGGTCACCCACGAAGTCACCGATTCCCTGGCTTGGCAGGGGAACGACACGCTCGTGTACCTGTCGAAGGGGCAGCTCAAGGCCCAGAAGATCACCGGCGGCGAGCCGCGCACGATCCGGCTCGACTTCACCTGGGCCCGCCCGCGCCCGCCGCACCCGACCGTCATCCACGTCGGCGCGGCGTGGGACGGCGTCGCCCGGACGCTGCGGCGCGACGTCGACATCGTCGTCGCCGGCGGCCGGATCGCCGACGTCCGGCCGCACCGGGCCGCACCGGGGACCGTCGACGCGCACGACCTGACCGCCATGCCCGGCCTCGTCGACATCCACAACCACTGGCACCTGCGCGGCCGGCAGTGGGGTGACCGGCAGGGCAGGCTGTGGCTGTCCTACGGCATCACCACCACCCGCTCGCCCGGCGACCCGGTGTACCAGATGCTGGAGACGCGCGAGGCCCTGGAATCCGGAAACCGCGTCGGCCCAAGGTACTTCGGCACCGGGGAAGCCATCGACGGCTCCCGGATCTACTACAACTTCATGCGGCCGACCCTGTCGCCCGAGCAGCTGAACCTGGAGCTGTCCCGCGCGGTCGAGCTCGAGTACGACATGATCAAGACGTACGTCCGGCTTCCGGTGGCCTACCAGCAAGCGGTGATCCGGGCCGCGCACCGGGCGGGCATCCCGCTGTCGTCGCACTACCTGTACCCGGCGGCGAACATCGGCATGGACGCGATGGAGCACACCGGTGCCACCAACCGGCTCGGGTACTCGCACACCGTCAGCCGGATCGGCCGGTCCTACCAGGACGCGATCGCCCTGTTCACGCGCTCGGGGATGTCGATCACGCCGACGTTGTTCACCTCCAGGGCGCTGTACGCGGACGACAAGTCGCTCGTGACCGACGAGCGCACCGAGGTCCTGTTCCCGCCGTGGGAGTACCAGCTGCTCAAGACCACGGCGGACACCGCGGGCAACCCGGAGAACGCCTACCTCCGCCAGGTCCTCGCCGGGAACGTCGACATGGTGCTGCGGATCCACCGCGCGGGCGGGTTCGTGGTCACGGGTACGGACTCCCCGCTGGACAACGTGGCCGTCTCCACCCACCAGAACCTGCGGGCCATGGTCGCGTTCGGGTTCACGCCGTACGAGGCGCTCACCACCGCCACCCGCAACCCGGCGCGGTGGCTGGGGCTCGAGGACCGGATCGGGGTGCTCAAGCCCGGTGCGTACGCCGATCTGTCGCTCGTCAGCGGCAACCCGTTGCAGGACATCAAGGCGGCCGCGAACGTCCGCAGCGTGCTGGTCGGCGGGGTGCCGCACACGGTCGGCGAGTTGCTCGCGCCCTATCGGAACCAGCCGGAGCAGCGGGCGGCCACCGAGGTGGCGCCCGCGGCCCGGTCGGCGGAGAAGCAGCACTGGTGGCACGTTCCGGAGTGGTCGGAACACGTCTGCTGCGCGGGCTGAACAAGTCTGCCGCGGCTTGTCGTGAGTGGTAATGCGGGTTAGAACCCTCATTACCACTCACGACCGTGGTCACCAGCCGGCGGGGAGGGGACGGCCTTCGGCGAACCCGGCCGCCGACTGGACGCCCAGCAGCGCGCGCTCGTGGAACTCTTCGAGCGTCCGCGCACCCGCGTAGGTGCACGAGGACCGGACGCCGGAGCCGATCGAGTCCAGCAGGTCCTCGACGCCCGGGCGCTGCGGGTCGAGGGACATCCGCGACGACGAGATGCCCTCTTCGAACAGCGCCTTGCGCGCGCGGTCGAACGAGTTGTCCGTCCGCGTCCGCGCGCCGACCGCGCGCTTCGACGCCATGCCGAACGACTCCTTGTACGGCCGCCCCTGCTCGTCGAACCGCAGGTCGCCGGGCGATTCGTAGGTGCCGGCGAACCACGAGCCGACCATCGCCGCGGACGCGCCGGCGGCCAGGGCCAGCGCGACGTCCCGCGGGTGGCGGACCCCGCCGTCGGCCCAGACGTGCTTGCCCAGCTCGCGGGCGGCGGCCGCGCAGTCGGCGACCGCGGAGAACTGCGGGCGGCCGACGCCGGTCATCATCCGGGTGGTGCACATCGCGCCCGGCCCGACGCCGACCTTGACGACGTCGGCGCCGGCCTGGATCAGGTCGCGCGTGCCCTCGGCCGTGACGACGTTCCCGGCGACCACCGGGACCTGCGGCGACACCGACCGGACGGCCTTCAGCGCGGCGATCATCTTCTCCTGGTGCCCGTGCGCGGTGTCGACGACCAGCACGTCGACACCCGAGCCGAGCACGGCTTCGGCCTTCGCCGCGACATCGCCGTTGACGCCGACCGCGGCGGCGACGCGCAGCCTGCCCGCGTCGTCGACGGCCGGGGTGTAGATGTCCGCGCGCAGCGACCCGACGGCGGTCAGCACGCCCGCGAGCCGCCCGTCGGCGTCCAGGCCCAGCGCCAGGTTCGCGCCGTGGCTGTGCAGGAGCTCGAAGACCTCACGCGCCGGGGTGGTCAGCGGGACCGCGACGGCGGGGGGCTGCGCGACGTCGGCGAGCCGCGCGAAGCGGTCGACACCCGCGCAGGCCGCTTCGTCGACGATGCCGACCGGGCGGCCTTCGCCGTCCACGACGACGACAGCGCCGTGGGCCCGCTTGTGGACCAGGTTGAGGGCGTCGGCGACGGCGTCGCCGCCGGTGAGCACCAGCGGCGTGTCCCACACGGTGTGGCGGCTCTTCACCCAGCCGACGATCTCCGAGACAGCCTCGGGATCGACGTCCTGGGGCAGGACGACCAGGCCACCGCGGCGAGCGACGGTCTCGGCCATCCGGCGGCCGGCGACCGCGGTCATGTTGGCGACCACGATCGGGATCGTCGCGCCGGTGCCGTCCGCGGTGGAGAGGTCGACGTCGAAGCGGGACTCCACGTCCGAACGGTTCGGCAGCAGGAACACGTCGTCGTAGGTCAGGTCGTGGGCAGGCCGATGGCCGTCGAGGAAACGCACGAGTCCCCAGACTACCTGCCGGGCCCGTGGCAGGATCTCAGGGTATGAGCCGCCGCGACCGGGACGACGAGGGACGGGCACGCAACGCACGGCCGCGTGACGGCCTCGGCCGCCCGCTGCCGTACGGCGCCGACGGCGTCGAGCGCCAGCCCGAAGGCATCGCGCGCAGCCCGGCGCAAACGCTTGCGGAGGCCCAGCGGCTGCTCGACGACGGCAAGCCGTTCCACGCGCACGAGGTCTTCGAGGACGCCTGGAAGACCACTGACGGGCCGGACCGCGAACTCTGGCGCGGTCTCGCCCAGCTGGCCGTCGGGCTGACGCACGCGGCACGCGGCAACAACGTGGGCGCGGTGTCGCTGCTCGAGCGCGGCGCGGCGAACATCGAGCCGTTCCGGGACGAGCCGCCGCACGGCATCGACGTCGCCGGGCTGCAGGAGTGGGCCCTCGCGCTGGCGGAAGAAGCCAAGCAGCGAGTCCGGGTATCGCCGAGCCCGCCGCGGCTCACGTGCTGACGACCGTCGGGGTCGCGGTCATCGCGGCGGTGGCGTCGCCGGCCGGGGTGACGCTGGGGGCGCTGGTCGAGCCGCTGAAGCTCAACGCGGCCCGGCGGGCGAAGCTGCGGCAGGACCGCGCCGACCGCTGCGCCGGGCTGATCGAGGCCGCCACGCGCGCTCGCAAGCACATCGTCGACATCAACGTGATCCACCGCCGCAGGTCGCTCGAGAAACTCGACGAGAAACAGGACGAGAGCAACGCGCAGCGGGAGATCGAATTCGAGGACGGGTACTACACCGCGCGCACCGACATGCGCGCGTTCTACGGGCTACTCGTGATGAGCGGGTTCGCCCTCATCGCCCGGAAGCACATCTCCTAAGGCTGGTCCCAGCCGTCCGAAGCCGCCTTCTCGGCGCCGATCGTCGTGCCCTCGCCGTGTCCGGTGTGGACCTTTGTCGCCTCCGGGAGCGCGAACAGCTTCTCGCGGATGGAGTGCACGATCGTGGGATAGTCCGAATAGGACCGGCCGGTGGCGCCGGGGCCGCCGTGGAACAGCGTGTCGCCGGTGAACACCACGCCCAGTTCCGCCGCGTACAGGCACACCGCGCCGGGCGCGTGCCCCGGCGTGTGGATGACGCGGAGCTCGGTGCCGGCGATGGTGAGCACCTGACCGTCGGCCAGTTCGCCGTCCGGGGCGCGGTCCGGGTGGGTCAGGTTCCAGACGACCCGGTCGTCCGGGTGCAGCAGGATCGGCGCGCCGGTCGCGGCGGCGAGTTCCGGGGCGGCGTTGACGTGGTCGTTGTGCGCGTGGGTGCAGACGATCGCGGCCAGTTTCCGGTCGCCCACGACGTTTTCGATCGCCTTCGCGTCGTGGGCCGCGTCGATCACGATCACTTCCGCGTCGTCGCCCACGAGCCAGACGTTGTTGTCGACGTCCCAGCTGCCCCCGTCGAGCTGGAAGACGCCGGAGGTCACCAGGTTCTGCACGATCGCCGTCATGCGCCCGACCCTAGTGGTCATTCGATCGGCCGACGACATACCGGCGGTATGCTACCGTCGAGTCATCTTACTGTGAGTAAGTTCGAGAGGTGGCGCGATGACCCTCCTGGCGGAGCCGGTGAAGCTGCGGTGCGGCGCGGTGCTGCCCAACCGCCTGGTGAAGTCGGCGCTGAGCGAGCAGCTCGGCGACCGCCGCAACGCGCCCACCCGCGAACTCGCGCAGCTGTACCGGACTTGGGCCCGCGGCGGCGCGGGCGCGTTGATCACCGGGAACGTCATGGTCGACCCCGCCGCGCTCGGCGAGCCGCGCAACGTGGCCGCGACGCCGGATCCGGCGGTCTACCGGCCGTGGGCCGGCGCGGTCGAGGGCACGGACACGCGGCTGTGGGTGCAGCTGAACCACCCCGGCCGGCAGAGCCCGCGGTACCTTTCGCGCCAGCCCGTCGCGCCGTCCGTGGTGCCCTTCGGCAATCGAGGCGTCCGTACCGCCTTCGCCGTCCCTCGGGCCCTGACCGGCGAAGAGATCGAAGCGATCATCGAACGCTTCGGCGTCGCGGCGCGCACGTTCGTCGAAGCGGGCTTCACGGGCGTGCAGATCCATGGCGCCCACGGCTACCTGGTCTCGCAGTTCCTCTCCCCGCTGACGAACCGGCGGACCGACGCCTGGGGCGGCGACGCGGTGCGCCGCCGCCGGTTCCTGCTCGAGGTGGTCCGGCGGGTGCGCGCAGCGGTCGGCGACGCCGTGCCGGTGTCGGTCAAGCTCAACAGCGCGGACTTCCAGCGCGGCGGCTTCACCGAGGACGAGTCCCTGGAGGTCGTGCGCGAACTCGGCGAGGCCGGGCTGGACCTGCTGGAAGTCTCCGGCGGCACGTACGAGAAGGCCGCGATGATGGGCTCCGGGCGCGCGAGCACCCAGGCCCGCGAAGCGTACTTCCTGGACTACGCGGCGAAAGCGCGTGAAGTCTCCGACGTTCCCCTGATGGTCACCGGCGGGTTCGCGTCACCGGACGGAATGGCCAACGCGCTGCGCTCGGGCGAGGTCGACGTGATCGGGCTCGGCCGCCCGCTGGTCGCCGACCCCGGCCTGCCCGCCCGGCTGCTCGCCGGCGAGGACGTCCGCGCCGAGCGGCTGTGCCCCAAGACCGGGATCCGGCTGGCCGACAGCCTTCTGGAGATCCAGTGGCACACCCGGCAGATGCACCGGATCGCCGCGGGCAAGCCGGTCGACCGGCGCGGCGCGCTCCCGACGCTGGTGCAGGCCGGACTCACCGACGGGATCAACGCCTTCCGCCGCGTCCGCGGTTAGGCGGGATCGAGCCGCGTGAACCGGCGGTCGTACAGGAGCGCGGCCGCCGCGAGCGCGGTGAAGAAGAGGCCGATGAAGACGCAGTTCAGCGCGACCTGACCGTAGCCGAGAGCGCCCGCGTCGACGAACGGGTACGGGTAGAAGCCGGTGACCGCGCCACGCGGGAGCGTGAAGGCGAGCCAGGCCAGCGGGTAGAGCAGCGACCACCAGACCGTGCGCCACGTGAGGGCCCCGCGCGGGCCGGCCAGGAGCCAGCCGAGCACGAACAGGGCCGGCGTCACCTTGTGCAGCATCGTGTCGGAGAACAGCGAAAGACCGCGCAGGTCGTACAAGCCGGCCAGGGCGACCTGGTAGACGATGCCGGTCACGATGATGCCGGCGAGCGCGTCGAGCCAGAGGACGGTGAACAGCCGCCCGCGGGACCGGCCCAGCGCGACCAGCGCCGAGGCGAGCACGACCAGCAGGTTCGAGTCGATCGTGAAGAAGCAGAACAGGTTCGCGACCCGCCCGTCCGGGGCGCTCGCGGTCGCGACGACCTGGGTGACGAGGCCGGCCAGGGCGACCACGGCGGTGACCGCGAACCAGGCGCGGGTGAACTTCTCGCTGCGCATCGCCGGAGCTTAGCTCCACTGTGGACATAAGTCGTGGACCGCCGGGTGCGCCCCGGTGCCGTCCGCACCGGGGCGCCGGTCGTCACGCCGCGAGCAGCGAGTCCCGGAGCGCGACGAAGGCCTCGTACTCCGCCTTCTGCTCGACCGGCAGCTGGTAGGCGGCGGCCAGGAGCTTCGTCACGGACGGGAGGATGCTGAGCCGGAACGTCCGGCCCTCGGTCGTCTTGATGACGAACCGGCCCTGCAGGTCGCGCTTCTTGACCGAAGCCCGGTTGGCGTCGTTGATCGTCAGCGGCGTGCCCGCCGTGACGGTGCCGTTCTTCTCCTCGAGCGGAACGAGGACGAGATCGGTCTGCCCCGGCTTGAAGCCCAGGGCGAAGTTGGCGACCGAGGTGGTCCGGAAGACCAGGTAGTTCTTCTGCCTGATCTCCGCGGCGTACACCTTGGTGTAGCTCGCCCCGTCGGCGACGGCTCCGTCGAAGGCGGCGTGGATGGCCGCCTTCATCTGTTCCTTGCTGACCACTGGGTGCTCCTCCATGACCGCTCGGGAAGTGAGCGGGATCTCTGTGAAGGAGCGCACTCTAGGGAGCATCGCCGTCGGACCGTGTCGGGAAAATTCTCGTCAACACAAGCGACTTTCGTCGGTCCTTTTGTCAGCTCCCTTCCGAGCGGTCGCCGTGCAGCAGGCCGCGGACCGTGTCGATCGTGTCCGCGTCGGCCGGGTCCTTGTCCGGGCGGTAGCGGACCACCCGGGCGAACCGCAGCGCCAGACCACCCGGGTAGCGCGTGCTCACCTGCGCGCTGTCCAGCTCGATCTCCACCACGACCTCCGGCCGGACGTACACCGTCCAGTCGTCGCGGTGGGTCTCGATCTCCTGGAACGTCCGGGTCTGCCACGCCAGCAGCTCGTCGGTCATGCCCTTGAACGTCTTGCCCACCATGATCGGCGGGCCGCCGTCCGGGTCGCGCGCGCCCAGGTGCAGGTTGGACAGCGTGCCGGTGCGCCGGCCGTGACCCCACTCCGCCGCGAGCACCACCAGGTCGATCGTGTGCACCGGCTTGACCTTCAGCCACGCCCGCCCGCGCCGCCCGGCCGCGTACGGCGCGGCCAGGTCCTTGACCATCACCCCTTCGTGGCCCGCTTCCATCGCCGCCTCCAGGACCGAAGCGGCCCGCGAAGTGCCCACTTCGCCGGGGATCACGTGCGCCCCGGCGACCTTGCGCAGCGCCGCGTTGCGCTCCGACAGCGGCGCGTCCAGCAGGTCGACGCCGTCGAGGTGCAGGCAGTCGAAGAAGTACGGCCGCAGCAGCAGCGCCTTGACCTGCTCCTCGCGGGTGCTGCCGAACCGGCTCATCGTGTCCTGGAACGGCCGCGGCCGCCCGGCGTCGGTCAGCGCCAGCGTCTCGCCGTCGAGCACCACCGACTCGCACGGCAGCGCCCGCACGAGGTCCACCAGCTCCTGCACGCTCCCGGTGATCTCGCGCAGCGTCCGCGTCCAGACGTGCACCTCGTCGCCCTGGCGGTGCACCTGGATCCGCGCACCGTCCATTTTGTACTCGACGATCGCCTCGGCGTGCTCGGCGACGGCCTCGTCCAGCGACTCCGCCGGGGACGCCAGCATCGGCTTGATCGGCGTGCCGAGGGTGAGCCGGAACTCCGCCAGCGCACCCGGCCCGCCGGTCATCGCCGCGACCCCGGTGACGCCGAGCTTCCCGGACAGCATGAAGGCGCGCCGCACGTCCTCGGCCGGCACCTCGGCCGCGGCGGCGATGGCATCGACCATCACCCCCTCCAGCGCGCCCTGCCGCAGTTCCCCGGTGACCAGCCGGAACAGGAACTGCTGCTCGTCCTTCGTCAGCCGTTCGAACAACGCCCGCAGCACTTCCTGCCGGCGCGTCGACGAACCCGTGCCCGCCGCGACCCCGGCCGCCGCGGTCAGCGCCGCGTCCACCTCCAGCACCGAGGCCACCGGTTCGGCGGCGGAGCCCGCGCCCAGCCCGGCCAGGGTGCGCCAGCCCGCACCCAGCCTGTCCTGCGCCGTCTGCCCGGTGAGGTACGCGATCACCGTGGGCAGCTCGGCGATCTCCGCCGCGCGCAGCACTTCGGCCAGGAGGGCGATCTTCGCCTTCCTGGACCTGGTCGCCGCCAGTTCGGCGGACGCGCGGACCAACTCGCTCAGCAGCACCCGGACATCATGACCCGGACCACCGACAGTTTCTAGTCGGCACTGTCAGTTCGGGCGAGCGTTTGTCCTGGTCAACGGGGCCTCGGCGATCCAGCTGGCCAGCAAGCCGAGCGCGCGCTCGCTCGCCGACCCGGGTTCGGCGTGGTAGATCACCAGGCCCTGGTCCGGGTCGTCGGGCAGCCGCAGCGTCTCGTACCGCAGCCGCAACTCCCCGACGACGGGGTTCATGATCAGCTTCCAGCCGCGGGCCTTCTCCTGGACCGCGTGCTCGGCCCACAGCTCCCGGAACCGCTCGCTCGCCAGCGAAAGCTCGCCGGCCAGCCGGTGGAAGTGCGGGTCATCGGGGTGCTTGCCGCTCTCGGCGCGCAGGTTGGCGACGACGTCCCGGCACACCTCGTCCCACTCCGGGTGCAGCTGCTTCGCGCGTTCGTCGGTGAAGACGAGCTTCGGCATGCTGAGCTCTTCGAGCCGGCCGAAGTCGAACGAGACAGCGCCGCCCAGGGCGTTCCAGGCCAGCACGTCCAGGTAGCGGCCGAAGACGAACGCGGGCGCCTGGACGGCGTCGAGCAGGTGCTGCAGCTCGGGCCGGACCCGCTGCGGCGCGCTCTTCTCCCGGCGCTTCGGCGCGGCGAGGTTGCGCAGGTAGGACTCCTCGCCGGCGTCGAGGCGCAGCGCGCGGGCCAGCGCGCCGAGGATCGCGTCCGAGACGTTCTTCCCGCGCCCCTGCTCCAGCCGCGTGTAGTAGTCGACGCTGATGCCGGCCAGCTGCGCCAGCTCCTCGCGGCGCAGGCCCTTGACCCGCCGCTGGGTGACCCCGGACGGGAGGCCGAGGTCGGCGGGGTCCAAGGCGGCGCGGCGCGCCTTCAGGAAGGCGCCCAGCTCGGCGGCGTCACTCATCAGTGGCCGCCGCGGGCCATGCGCAGCACGTCGAGCGCCTCGTCGAGCTGCTCCTCGGTGAGCTTGCCGTCCCGCACGTACCCGCGCTCGATGACGACGTCGCGGATCGTCTTCAGCTCCTTCAACGCCTGCTTCGCGACCGCGGCCGCTGCCTCGTAGCCAATGTACTTGTTCAACGGCGTCACGATCGACGGCGAACCTTCGGCGTAGGTCCGCGTGCGTTCCGCGTTCACCGTGATACCGGCGAACACCTTGTCCGCCAGCAGCCGCGAAACGGCCGCGAGCAGCCGCGCCGATTCGAGGACGTTCCGGGCGATCACGGGCAGGTTGACGTTCAGCTGGAAATTGCCCGCCGCACCCGCGAAAGCGACGGCCGCGTCGTTGCCGATCACCTGCGCGACCACCTGCAGCGTCGCCTCCGGGATCACCGGGTTCACCTTGCCCGGCATGATCGACGAGCCCGGCTGCAGGTCCGGCAGCGCCAGCTCGGCCAGCCCGGTGCGCGGACCGGACCCCAGCCAGCGCAGGTCGTTGGCGATCTTGTTGAGCGACACGGCGACCGTGCGCAGGTGCCCGGACGTCTCGACGACGCTGTCCTGCGTCGCCTGCGCCTCGAAGTGGTCGCGGGCCTCGGTCAGCGGCAGCCCGGTCACCGTGGCGAGTTCCGCGGCGACCGACGAGCCGAAGCCGTCCGGCGCGTTCAGCCCCGACCCGACGGCCGTGCCGCCGATCGGCAGCTCGCCCAGCCGCGGCAGGCCCGACTTCAGCCGTTCGACGCCGAAGCGGACCTGGGACGCCCACGCGCCCGCCTCCTGGCCGAGCGTGATCGGTACCGCGTCCATCAGATGCGTCCGGCCGGACTTCACCACGTCGGCCCACTCCGCGGCGCGCACCTCGATGGCCCCGGCGAGGTACTCCAGGGCCGGGATGACGTCCTTGAGCACGGCTTCGGTCGCGGCCACGTGGATGGTCGTCGGGAACGTGTCGTTCGACGACTGCGACGCGTTGACGTGGTCGTTCGGGTGGACGTCCCGGCCGAGGGCGCGGGAGGCGAGCGTCGCGATGACCTCGTTGGCGTTCATGTTCGACGACGTCCCCGACCCGGTCTGGAAGACGTCGATCGGGAAGTGCGCGTCGTGGGCGCCGTCGGCGACCTCGTCGGCGGCGGCCGCGATGGCCTCCGCGATGTCGGCGTCGAGCACGCCCAGCTTGAGGTTCACGCGCGCGGCGGCGGCCTTGAGCAGGCCGAGCGCGCGGATCTGGGCGCGCTCCAGGCCCCGGCCGGAGATGGGGAAGTTCTCCACGGCCCGCTGGGTCTGCGCGCGGTAGAGCGCGTCGGCCGGCACGCGGACCTCGCCCATGGTGTCGTGTTCGATCCGGTATTCCTGATCAGCCATGACACCGATTCTGGACCTGTTCGCGAATCACCGCGGGGTGGCGTTGCGCACCCTGCGGCGTTCGCCGAGCACCGCGACGACGACGATCGCCGCCACCAGGCCCGCACCGCCCAGGCCCGCGAACACCAGGGGCACGGCCGGGTCCTGCCGTCCGGCGAGCTGCGTCGCGACGAGCCCGTCCGGGTCCTCGACGACGGCCACGCGACCGCCGACCACCAGCCGCGTGCCGGTGCCCGGATCGAGCGAATCCGGGCTCCCGTCCGGGTTCCGCACGTCGTAGGTGTAGGCGGGGCCGCATCTCAGCCGGTGCACGGACTCCGCGGTCACCAGCACTTCGACCGGCTTTCCCCGCGCAAGCAGGATTTCGTCGCCGGCCGCGGTCCAGCCGCCCTGCACCGCGGCCAGCACCGGCAGCAGCCCGAGCAGCGCGAGCAGCAGGCCCGTCCGGGCCAGCCGGCGGCCGAACCCGATGAGGGCCGCGAAAGCGGCGATGACGAACGGAACGAAACCCACCGGCTCGGCGGACGGCAACCCGAGCCACACCGCGAAAACGAGCCAGCCGAGCAGCACCGCGGCCGCCGCGGTCGCGCTCAGCAGTGTCCGCCGCACCCCCCACGGTGGGCGCCGGTCGTCCGGCCGCCGGTGTCGCACCCCGTCGAGTGAACTCCGATCCCGCTAGGATCGGGTGTGTTCTCGATCACCGCCATCCACCACTGGCTGGAGCGAGCATGACTGACGTTACTGGGGATTCCTACGACCTCGTCATCATCGGCGCGGGCCCGACGGGCCTGTACGGCGCCTACTACGCCGGGTTCCGCGGCCTTTCGATGGCGGTGGTCGATTCGCTGCCCGAGCCCGGCGGCCAGGTGACCGCGATGTACCCGGAGAAGATGATCTACGACGTCGGCGGGTTCGCCGAGATCCGCGGCCGCGATCTGGTCGAGGGCCTGGTGAAGCAGGCCGCGCCGTTCAAGCCGAAGTACCTGCTGGGGCGCAAGGCCGAAAAGCTGGAGCCGGCCGGGGACGGCGTCGTGCTGACCCTCGACGGCGGCGAGACGCTGCACGCCCGCGCGGTGCTGATCACCGCGGGCATCGGCGAGTTCACCCCGCGCCCGCTGCCGGCCGGCGACGGCTGGCTCGGCCGCGGCATGGTGCACTTCGTCCCCTCGCTGCAGGTGCACGCGGGGCAGCACGTCGTGGTCGTCGGCGGCGGCGACTCGGCGTTCGACTGGATCCTCGCGCTGCACCCGGTCGCGGCGAGCGTGACGCTGGTGCACCGCCGCGCGAAGTTCCGCGCCGCCGAGTCGATCGTCCGGCAGGCGCGTGAGCTCGGCACCCGGATCATCACCGACGCCGAAGTCACGCGGTTCGTCGAAGCACCCGACGGCGCACTCGAAGCCGTCGACGTCTCGATCAAGGGCGCCGGCGACGAACGGCTCCCGGCCAACGCCGTCGTCGCCGCGCTGGGCTTCACCGCGGACCTCGGCCCGATCGAGAGCTGGGGCCTGGAGATCGACCACCGCGCCATCGCCGTCGACTCGACCATGGCGACAGCGCGTCCGCGCGTCTACGCCGCGGGCGACGTCGCCGCGTACCCGGGGAAGGTGAAGCTGATCGCGACCGGCTTCGGGGAGGCCGCGACGGCCGTCAACAACATCGCCGTCGCGCTCGACCCGGACGCCCACCTGTTCCCGGGCCACTCGAGCAACGCCGAGTAGCTCAGGCCTTGGTCTTCTCGGCGATCCAGGGCGCGTAGGCGACGACGGAGGTGTAGATCGACGGCGCCGTCGCGCATTCCGGGTCGTTGTTGCCCGGGCGGCTGGTGACGCCGGCGAGCAGCCAGTGGTCGCCGTCGCGCACGATCTCCGGGCCGCCGGAGTCGCCGAAGCACGCCCCGGACTTGCCGCCCGGGTTGTCGGTGCACAGCTCGGCCGTGCCGTCGAACCCCGCAGTGCACTTGGTGCCTTCGACGATCTTCGTGTCGAGCTGCTGCAACGTCGTCGGGAGGCCGCCGCAGTTCAGCTTCGGGCAGGTCTGGCCCCAGCCGACGATCCGGGTCGCGGTGCCCGGCGACGCGGCCGTCGCGAGCCCGATCGGCGCGGTCGTGACCGGCGCCGCCAGCCGCAGCAGCGCGATGTCGCCCGCCGGGCTCTGGGTGTTGAACGCCGGGTTCACGACGATCCCGGCGAGCTGGGCGACCTCGCCGCCCTGCCCCACGTCGTTCGTGCCGGTCCGCGGCGAGATGTCGGCCGGGGTCTTGCCGTACGCGCAGTGCGCGGCCGTGACCACCCAGGTGGGCGCGATCAGCGCGCCCCCGCAGAACAGCTTGCCCGACGAGGTGTGCAGCGAGACCGTGAACGGGTACGGCTGGTCCGCGGCGACGCCCCCGACGATGGCGGGGGCGGCCGCGGCCGTGCCGGGGACCAGGACGGCGAGGATCAGGACCAGCAGGGCCGGCAGTCGCCTGGTCACGGAACTCCTTAAGGCAGCGGGGGCACGACGTCGTCGTCGGGCGCGTCCAGGTGGCCGTCGAAGTTGACCGAGGAGTACGCCCGCAGCTTGTTCAGCCGGTGGTAGCCGTCGATCATTCTGACGGTCCCGGACTTGGACCGCATCACGATGGACTGCGTCGTCGCCCCGCCCTCGCGGTAGTGGACGCCGCGCAGCAGGTCGCCGTCGGTGACACCGGTGGCGCAGAAGAAGACGTTGTCGCCGCGCACGAGGTCGTCGTTCAGCAGCACGCGGTCGAGGTCGTGCCCGGCGGCGAGGGCCTTCTCGCGCTCGGCGTCGTCCTTCGGCCACAGCCGGCCCTGCAGCTCGCCGCCGAGGCACTTCATCGCGCAGGCCGCGATGATGCCCTCGGGGGTGCCGCCGATGCCGAGCAGCATGTCGACGCCGGTGGTCGGGCGGGCCGCGGCGATCGCGCCCGCGACGTCGCCGTCGGAGATGAACCGGATCCGCGCGCCGGCCTCGCGGACCTCCTTGATGATCTGCTCGTGCCGCGGGCGGTCGAGGATGCACACGGTGACGTCGCTGACGCTGCTGTGCTTCGCCTTGGCGACGCGGCGGATGTTCTCCGCGATCGGGGCGCCGAGCTCGACCTTGCCGGCCGCGTCCGGCCCGACGGCCAGCTTCTCCATGTAGAACACCGCGGACGGGTCGAACATCGCGCCGCGCTCGGCGACCGCGAGCACGGCGAGGGCGTTCGGCATGCCCTTGGCCATCAGCGTGGTGCCGTCGACCGGGTCGACCGCGACGTCGCAGTCCGGCCCGTCGCCGTTGCCGACCTCTTCGCCGTTGAACAGCATGGGCGCTTCGTCCTTCTCGCCCTCGCCGATCACCACGACCCCGCGCATCGACACCGTCGAGACGAGCTGGCGCATCGCGTCGACGGCCGCGCCGTCGCCGCCGATCTTGTCGCCGCGGCCGACCCAGCGACCGGCGGCCATCGCGGCGGCTTCGGTGACCCGGACCAGCTCCATCGCGAGGTTGCGGTCGGGCGCTTCACGACGACTGTCTGCGGCGGGCATCTGTGCCTCCCGGATCGTGGAACTGGCGGGTAGCCAGTCTGTCAGATACCCGCCGTGTTTCCAGATACCGAGGGCATGGCCTACCTCACTGCTCGGAGTCGTCCTCCACGGACGCCAGGGCAGCCTCGATGCGCTCGCGAGCGCCTTCGAGATGGCGCTCACAGACCTTCGCGAGCTTCTCGCCCTTCTCCCACAACGCGAGCGACTGCTCGAGGGAGAGCCCACCGGCCTCGAGCTCGCGGACGACCTCGACGAGGTGGTCGCGGGCCTGCTCGTAGCCGAGTTCCTCGCTGGGTGTCTCACTCACGCTCGGTGTTCTCCGACCTTCCGGGCTGACGGGTGGGCGCTGTTCGCGCACACTACCGCGCTGGCCATCGCGTGGTCGTACCCGACGAACGCCAGCGCGAACTCCTGCCCGTCACCCTCCGCGATCGCCTCTTCGAGGTTCTCCTGCGCCCCGGCCACCCGCCGCCGGTGCCCCGCGCCGTCGGCGAACCACCAGCGCGAGCCGACCTGCATCGACGTCGCCTCGGACAGCCGCCGCAGCTGCGGGCCCAGGTCGCGGCGGGCGGCGGTGCCGCAGCCGGCGAGCAGGGCCGTCCAGCACTCGGCGGCGGCCCGGTCGGTGCGCACCGCCTGGTCCAGGAGCGGCCGCGCGCCGAGCTTCCTGGCCGCGTCCACGGTGAGCGGGAGGAACGTCACCTTCACCCCTGCTCTCCTTCCGTCACCGCCTTGATCGCGCCGTCGCCCACCCGCACGCGCAGCTGGGCACCGGCCTCGACTTCGGAGACGGAGCGGAGTACCTGGAGGTTGCCTTCGGCGTCGACGAACTGCACGACCGCGTACCCGCGGGCCAGCGTCGCCGCCGGCCCGAGCGCGGTGAGCCGGGCCCGCGCGTTCGCGACCTCGGCCTGGTCCTTGGCGAGCAGGCTCAGCATGGCGCGGCGGGCGCGTTCGCGGTGGACGTCGACGTCGTCCTGCCGCCGCTGGACCGGGCCCAGCGGGTCGGCCAGGGCCGGGCGGCTGCGGATCTGGTTGAGCAGCCGCGCCTGGGTGTCGACCCAGCCGTGCAGCGCGCGGCGGCCGCGGTCACGCATCTGCCGGACGCGTTCGGTCTCCTCGCGCAGGTCCGGGACGATCCGCTTGCCGGCGTCGGTCGGCGTCGAACAGCGCAGGTCGGCGACGTAGTCGAGCAGCGGGGTGTCCGGTTCGTGCCCGATGGCGCTGACCACCGGCGTGCCCGTGGCCGACACCGCGCGGCAGAGCGCTTCGTCGGAGAACGGCAGCAGGTCCTCGACGCTGCCGCCGCCGCGGGCGATGACGATGACGTCGATGCCGGGATCCGCGTCGAAGATCCGCAGCGCGCGCATGACCTGCGGCACCGCCTGCGAGCCCTGGACGGCCGTGTTGAGCACCTTGATCCGGACGTGCGGCCACCGCCCCTGCGCGTTGGCCAGGACGTCCCGCTCGGCCGCCGACGCGCGGCCGGTGATCAGCCCGACGCCCTTCGGCAGGAACGGGATCGGCCGCTTGCGCTGGGCCGAGAAGAGGCCTTCGGCGGTCAGCAGCTTCTTCAGCCGTTCGATCCGGGCCAGCAGCTCACCGATGCCGACCGCGCGGATCTGGTCGGCGCGCAGGCTGATCGTGCCGCGGCCGAAGAAGTACGACGGCTTCGCGTGCACGACGACGCTCGAGCCCTCCCGCAGCGGCGGCTCCATCTCGCGGATCAGCCAGTTCGGGCAGGTGACGGACATCGAGACGTCCGCCGAAGGGTCACGCAGGGTCAGGAACGCGGTCTGGGTGTTGGGCCGGGAACTGACCTGGGTGACCTGGCCCTCGACCCAGACGGTGCCGAGCCGGTGGATCCAGTCGCCGATCTTGCGGGCGACGGTCCGGACCGGCCACGGCGATTCCGCGGTACTCGTGGGAGCCGGTGCGGACTCGGTGCTCACCGGCCTTCCGCGCCGTCGCCGTCGTCTTCGGCTTCCTTGGCCCGGTCCGCCTTGCGGGCGTTGGCGATCCGGCGGGACAGCATGCCGGTGAACGACGAGCGGTCGGCGTGGGTGCGCTCGTACTCGAGGATGGTCTCGAGCTGCTCGATCGAGAACTGGCGCAGCCGGGCTCGCAGCTGGGGGAGGGTGAGCTGGTCGTAGCCGGTCAGCCCGGCCGGGCCCTCGTACCCCGCGGCGCTCGTCCGCGGCGTTTCGCTCTTGGTCTTCTTGTCGACCTTGGGCGTACCGGGCTTGGGCTTCTTCGGCGGTTCGGCTTCGGCGGCTTCGCTGTCGTTCTCGCCGTCTTCGTGGTCCTCGGCGAGCGCGCGTTCCTCCTCGGCCCACGGATCGCCGAGCTCCGCTTCGAGCTCGGCGGCCGACGGCACGCGGCCGTTGATCTCCGAACGCGGTTCGGGCACTTCGGCGACCGGGGTGAGGTTCGGCCGCGCGGGCGGGACGTCGGGCTCGGCGTCTTCGTCGAACGTCGCCCAGCTCGGCGTGTCTTCGATCGGGCGCAGGCTCGACAGGGCGCTGTCGCCCTTGATCGCCAGCTCGGTGACGTGCTGCTGCACCCGCATGGATGCCTGCAGCACCTGGCTGACCACGGTCACCGGGAGCCCGGCCAGCTGCCGGGGAAGTTCGCGAACCCGCTCGGCGGTGGAGACGGCGAGGCCCGCGGCGACCCGGAGGGGGAGCGGGAATGGCTTCATGGGTCCAGCCTGCCGCATGAGTGTCCCTCCTGCCCAACCGGACGGGCGCAGCGCGTGACCTGCGGCACAACCCGGCAGGGGGACGAAGCTCACCCGAAAGGGACTTCGAGTCCGTCTCGGGGCTGCCCGTACCCTGGGGGCATGAGTGCAGCGAGTCCCGGAATCGAGCCCGCGGGTACCCCGACGATCACCGGAACCGCTTCCGGCAAGCGGGTACTGCTCGCCAAACCCCGTGGTTACTGCGCGGGCGTCGACCGCGCGGTGATCGCCGTCGAGAAGGCCCTCGAGGTCTACGGCGCGCCGGTGTACGTCCGCAAGGAGATCGTGCACAACCGGCACGTGGTCGACACGCTGCGCGAGCGCGGCGCGATCTTCGTCGACGAGACGTCCGAGGTGCCCGAGGGCGCGCTCGTGGTGTTCTCCGCCCACGGCGTCTCGCCGATGGTGCACGCGGAGGCGGCCGAGCGGAACCTGCGCACGATCGACGCGACCTGCCCCCTGGTGACGAAGGTGCACAAGGAGGTCAACCGCTTCGCGAACGACGACTACGACATCCTGCTGATCGGCCACGAAGGCCACGAAGAGGTCGAGGGCACGGCCGGCGAGGCGCCGGACAAGGTCCAGCTGGTCGACAAGGCCGAGGACGTCGACAAGGTCGAGGTGCGCGACCCCTCGAAGGTGATCTGGCTGTCCCAGACGACGCTGTCGGTCGACGAGACGATGGAGCGCGTCGACCAGCTCCGCGAGCGCTTCCCGAACCTGCTGGATCCGCCGAGCGACGACATCTGTTACGCGACGACGAACCGCCAGGTCGCGGTCAAGGCGATGGCCGCCGAGTGCGACCTGGTGCTGGTGGTCGGGTCGACGAACTCGTCCAACTCGAAGCGCCTGGTCGAGGTCGCCCTGAAGGCGGGGGCCCGGGCGTCGTACCTGGTCGACTTCGCGCACGAGGTCGACGAAGCGTGGCTTTCCGGCGTGACGACGGTGGGCGTGACCTCGGGTGCGTCGGTGCCGGACGTGCTGGTCATGGAGCTGCTGGACTGGCTGGCCGAGCGCGGCTACGGCGACGTCGACGAGGTCACGACGGCCAACGAGAAGATCACGTTCGCGCCGCCCAAGGAACTCCGGAAGGTCTGACCCTGCTCCGGCGGCGAGCCACGCTTGCGGCTCGCTGCCGTGTCGTCCCGCCAATCACGCGTGATGCCCCTCCAATCACACGTGATGCCCCTTTGATCACACGTAATGCCCTCCCGACCACGCGTGATGTCCCTCTGATCACCCGTGATGCCTTTGGGCGCACGCGAAACGGCGGTCACCTCGCGCTCGCGAGAGGTGACCGCCGTTCGTTCGTCAGCGTTCTTCTTCGTCCCAGGGCCGGTTCCGGCGCGGCGGAGCGTTCCGCCCACCGGACGGGCGGCGCGGCGGCGGGGTTTCGCGGCCGTCCTCCGGCGGGCGCGGACGCCGTCGTGGAGCAGCGTCCCCGCCGCGCGGCTCGCGCCGGCGCGGGTCGCCCTCTTCCGGACGGGGCGTGCGCCGATTCGCAGGGGGCGGCTTGCGCGTGCCGCGGGTGCCCGGGTCGCGTTCGGCGGGAGCGCGAGGAGTCCGGCGTTCGCCGTCGGCGGGCGGGCGAGGGCGTCGCGGCGGTTCGCCGTCCCGGCCGCGCCGAGCGCCGGCCGGGACCGGGGTCTGCCCGGTCCGGTTCGAGCCGGGCGGCCGCGGCCGCCCACCGGTCGCGGCGCGCGGGGCGGGCTTCTCGTCGTCCTCGTCGGCCCGGCGGTCGGGCTTTTTGGTTTTCTTGGGGGCGTCCGGGTCGCGCTCGCGGAAGATCCGGACGAAGCCGATCAGCAGCGTGATGCCGGTGGTGATCGCCATCATGGGGAAGCTGTTGATCAGCGGCGTGCCGATGTTCAACGCCTTCGACAGCATGTCGTCGCCCTGCGCCCCGGCCGTCGACCCCGAGGTCAGCAGGATCACACTGGGCACGGTGATGGCCAGCACGAGCGGCGGCATCACCATCGGCCCGAACAGTCCCCGCCGCCGCACCGCGCAGACCGCGATCACGGCCCCGGCGATGTAGCAGACGATGAAGATCACGGGGATGTTCGTCTGGCTCGGCTTGCCCAGGAGGGCGCCCACGACCGCCAGGCCGAGGCCGATCAGGACCGCCGCCCACCAAGGCAGTCCGCGCCTCGAACCGACGACAGGACGCTCATCCCACGCAACGGGGACGTCGTCGGCATCTGGATCGCTCTGGCGATCGCGAATCGCGGTCACAGGGCAACACCGTATCTCGTGGTTGTGAAGATCTTGCCAGCACCGCCGCCGACGTGGGCCGACAGCCACCTGCGGGCACGATCCGGTGGCGCCGGGTAGCGGCGGTGGAGCGAACCGGGCGGCCCGCTCTCGCCAGGGTCCTCCGTGAGAGACGTCGAGGACAACCTGCGCTCGGAGGGTCGCTCAGCCCGCGCTCACTCGAAAGCGCTTGCCGCAGCCCCCGTCGGCGGCCGAACCCCGGCTCGCACTCACGGTTACCCCAGCTCAGACGCCTGTGCCCGCACTCGACCCGCGCAGCTCACGCCCGGTGTCTTCGTACCCGGACGGGTCGGCTCACGTACCCCCACAGTCGGCTGGCGTACCCAGACGGTCGGTTCGCGTACCCAGACAGTCGGCTGGCGTACCTGGACGGTCGGTCACCGGCCGACCCCCCGGCTGCGCGACCCGCCCCTCCAGGTACGCAGGCCGACTCCCCAGGTACGCGGGCCGACCCTCCAGGTACGCAGGCCGACTCCCTGGGTGCGCGGGCCGACCGTTGAGGTGCGCGGGCCGACCCTCTGGGTACTTGCGAGCCCGAGCCCGAGCGAGTGCGAGCGCGACCGCGTTCAGCTGGCTGCCAGCTCGTCTCCCTTCCGGACCGTCGGGACGGGCGCCGGGCTGCCCGATGCGTCGGTGAGGGGTGCCACCGTGGCCCGGAACGTCTCCAGTGCCTCCAGCTCCCGTCGGCGGGCCGACAGGAACCGCTGCAGGTGCGTGCTCGACAGGTTCAGTGCCTCCACCGCGCCGCCCGCCGCGCGGTGGGCCGCCGCCGCTCCGGCTCGGACCTGCTCCACGTCCGCCTCCAGCGTGCGGTCGCTCGCCGCGAACAACGCCGCCGAGGCCAGCACCCCGAAGCCCGTGGGGCCGCACAGGAACACCCGCCGGTCGATCAGCCAGCGCAGCAGCTCCGGGTCACTGTCCAGCGCCGCGACCACCGCCGCGTCGGACGGGACGAACATGATCGTGCCGTAGATCGCGTCCGCCCAGCGCTGGTAGCCCTTGCCCGCCAGGTCCGCCGCGCGGGACCGGATCTGCCGCACGTGCGCGCGCAACGCGTCCATCCGCTCGTCCGGGTCGTCCGTCTCCACTGCCTCGGACCACGTCGCCATGCTCGCCTTCGCGTCCACCGGGACCGTGCGGTCGCCGCCCACCCGCAGCACCATGTCCGGCTTCGCCGAGCCGCCGCCGCCCAGGTCCGTCTGCAGGGTGAAGTGCAGGTCTTCGCGCAGCCCCAGCGCGCGCGCCGTCTCGACCAGCACCTGCTCGCCCAGCTCGCCCCGGCCGCTGATCGACGCGAACGCGACCTCGTAGCGCCGCAGCGCGAGCTGCTGCTGGTCCGCCTTGGCCCGCTCGGCCGCCACCAGCCGGGCCGCCGCGTCCGCCCGGCGCATCCCGTCCTGGTACAGCCGCCACAGCACCGCGACGGCGAACAGCAGCAGGACCGCGAGCACGATCGCCGCGGTGGTCAGCACTGTCGCCACTTCGTCTCTCCCTCCGAGCTCCGGGCTCGCAGACATCATGGCGGACCGCACCGACAAAAAACGCACCCGATCCGTCGCTCTGGGTAGCTGACCTGCGAACACATCGATTCCGGGCGGGGCGTGTCCGATCTTGCCCGCTCGTGTTAGTACACACGTTCGAGTGAGTGGGCGGCGTGCCTGCGCGATTTCGTCGGAGCCGGGTCGTACCGTTGGCGCCCGTGAGATTCCTGCACACCTCCGACTGGCACATCGGCCGCACGTTCCACGGCGCCGACCTGCTGGCGGAACAGGAAGCGGTGCTCGGGCACCTCGCCGACCTCGTGGCCGGCGAGGCGATCGACGCCGTCCTGGTGGCAGGCGACGTCTACGACCGCGCGGTCCCCTCCGCCGAAGCCGTGCGGGTGGCGACGAAAGCCGTCGCCCGGATCCGCGCGGCCGGCGCGCAACTGGTCGTCACGCCCGGAAACCACGACTCGGCGCCCCGCCTCGGCGCCTTCGCGGAGTTCGCCGCGGCGGGCGGCCTCCACCTCCGCACCACCGTCGCCGGGCTGGCCGAACCGGTGCTGCTCGACGACGGCCACGGCCCGGTCGCCGTCTACGGAATCCCTTACCTGGAGCCGGAACCGGCGCGTCACGCGCTGGGCGTACCGGACGCGCGCGGGCACACCGGCGTGCTCACCGAAGCCATGCGCCGGATCCGCGCGGACCTCGAATCCCGGCCGGGCGTCCGGTCCGTCGTGCTCGCGCACGCGTTCGTGACCGGCGGCGAGCCGACCGACAGCGAACGAACCATCGCGGTCGGCGGCGTCGAACAGGTGCCCGGCTCGGTCTTCGACGGCGTCGACTACGTGGCGCTCGGCCACCTCCACGGCCCGCAAACGCTCGCCGAGCACCTGCGGTACTCCGGCAGCCCGCTGGCGTACTCGTTTTCCGAGGCCCGCCAACGCAAATCGGTCTGGCTGGTCGACGTCGATCAAACCGGCCTCGCCGAGGTCCGGCGCCACGAGCTGCCCGTGCCGAGAGCACTCGCCACGCTCACCGGCGAGCTCGAAGACCTCCTGCTGGACCCGGCGCACGACGCCTACCTCGACCACTTCCTGTCGGTCACGGTCAGCGACCGGGTGCGCCCGGTCGACGCGATGCGGCGGCTGCGCGAGCGGTTCCGGTACGCCGTGCACCTGGAGTGGGAGCCGGCGGGCGGGCACGCCGGCGCCCCGCTGCGCTACTCCGACGCCGTCCGCGGCCGGTCCGACATCGAGGTCTCGCGCAGCTTCCTCGACGACTGCCGCGGCGCCCCGCCGAGCGAGCGCGAAGAACAACTCCTGTTCCGGGCCCTGGAAGCGGCCGACCGGGGGGCCCTCGCGAAATGAGGCTGCACAGGCTGGAGGTCGAAGCCTTCGGGCCGTACTGCGCACGCGAAGTGGTCGACTTCGACGTGCTCGGCGCCGACGGTCTCTTCCTCCTGCACGGCGAAACCGGCGCGGGCAAGACGACGCTGCTCGACGCGATCGCGTTCGCGCTGTTCGGCGTGGTCCCCGGCGCCCGCAACGAGGCGAAGCGGCTGCGGTGCGACCTCGCCGAGCGCGACCAGGTCACCGAGGTCGCGCTGGAGCTCACCGTGCAGGGCCACCGGCTGAAGATCGTGCGCAACCCGGAGTACCAGCGGCCGAAGCGGCGCGGCGAGGGCACGACCACCCAGCAGGCGCGGGTGTCGCTGAGCTGGGTCGGCACCGCGCCCGCCGGCCTGGCGCCGGAGGGCCTGATCCGGATCGAAGAGGTCGCGCGCACCGTCGAGCGCCTGCTCGGGATGACCGCGGCCCAGTTCTTCCAGGTGGTGCTGCTGCCGCAGGGCGAGTTCGCCCGCTTCCTGCGTTCGGACACCGCCGAGCGCGAGAAGCTCCTGGAGCGGCTGTTCGGCACCGAGCGCTTCGCCGACGTCGAACGCTGGTTCGCCGACCTGCGCGCCGAACGCGGCCGGGAGCTGGAGGCGCGGCAGCGGGACGTGCGGGAGCTGCTCGCCCGGTACGCGCAGGAGGCCCAGCAGGAGCCACCCGAGACGGACGTGGCCGAGTGGGTCGACGTCGTGCTCACCGAATCGCGGGCGCGAGTCGGCCAGGTGACGGCCGAGGAGGAGCGGGCGCGCTCGGCCGCGCAGCGGGCGGACGTCTACCTGCAGGAAGAACGCGCGGGCGCGGAAAAGATCCGCCGGGTCCGCACCGCGCACCTGCGGCTGCTCGAGATCACCGAACAGGCGCCGCAGCGGGCCGAGTGGGCGCAGGAGGTCGCGGCCGCGCGGCGGGCCGCCGGGGTTGCCGTGGAGGCCGACCTGCTGGATCGGCGGGCCGCCGAACTGACCGAAGCCGAGCAGGCGGAGAAGGCCCGCGGTGCCCGGCTGCGGGAGTTCGGCACCCGGGCGACCGGCGACCTGAAGGCGCGGGCGGCCACCGCGCGCGAAGAGGCGGGCGCGGTCGCGGAACTGGTCGCGGAGGCCGAGCAGCAAGAGCTCGACGTCATGCGGCGGGACGACCGGAAGCTCGCCGCGGTCACGGCCCGCGAGCAGGTCGAGGCGCTGACCACCGAGCTCGCCGCGATCCCCGGCCAGCTGACGAAACTGCGGGCGGACGCCCTCGAAGCCGCCGAAGCCGAAGCCAAGCTCGACGGCGCCAAAGCGAAGGTGGACGAGCTGCGCGCCTTCGCCCGCGATGCGGCTGAACTCCCCGAGGCGCAGGCGAAGGTCGGCCGGGGTGAGGCGAAGCTGCGCGAAGTCGTCGACGCGCACCAGGCGGCCCGGCAGCGCCGGCTCGACCTGCGGGAGCGACGGCTCGACGGCATGGCGGCCGAGCTGGCCGCCGCGTTGCCGGACGGTGCGCCGTGCCCGGTGTGCGGGTCGGCCGAGCACCCGGCGAAGGCGAGCCGGGACGTCGAGCTGGTCGACCCGGCGGAGGAACGCGCGGCCGAGGAAGCCGAGCAGGCGGCGGACGCGGTGCGGCAGCGGGTGGTCGTCGCGCTGGAAGAGGCGAAGGCGCGGCTGGCCGGGCTGGTCGAGCGGCTGGCCGGGCGCACGGCCGAGTCGATCACCGCCGAGCTGGCGGACGCCCGCGCCACCGTCGCCGCGCTGACCGGGCAGGCGGCCGCCAAGGCCAAGCTGGGGCACCAGGTCGTCCTGCTGGAGCGGGACCTGGAAGCGCGCACCGAGCGCCTTCGCCGAGCCGAACAGGCGGCGACCGAAGCCACGACCGACGTCCGCGCCCTGGAGGAGCGGCTGGCCGAGCGGGAGCGCCGCCTGGTCGCCGGCCGGGGCGAATTCGCGGACGTCGGCGCGCGGCGGACGCACCTCCTCGGGCTCGCCGAGGCCCTGGAGGCCGTCGCGGAGGCGCGCACAGCGGTCGCCGGTGCCCGGGAACGCGTCACCCAGCAGCGAGCGCTGGTCGACGCGGCGGTCGCGGCCAAGGGATTCCCCTCGCTGAAGAAGGCGCGCGCCGCGATGCTGCCGGACGAGCAGATCGAGAAGCTGGAGCAGGGCATCGCCGAGGCCGAGGCGGCCGCCGCGGGCGCGCGGGCGCTGCTGGCCGAGCCGGACCTGTTCGGGATCTCGCCGGACGACGTCGCGGACGTGGCGCGCGCGGCCGACGCGGCCCAGCTGGCCCGGGCGCGCGCCGACTCCGCGTACGCGGCGCTTCGGGCGGCCACCGCGCAGCACGAGGAGCTGACCCGGCTGGCCGGCCTGCTGCGCGCGGCGCTGGCCGGCCTCGCGCCGGCCGAAGCGGAGTACGCGGAGCTGAGGGCCCTCTCGGAGGTCGTCAACGGGCGCGGGCAGAACAGCCGCAAGATGTCGCTGCGGTCGTACGTGCTGGCGGCGCGGCTCGAAGAAGTCGCGGTCGCCGCCACGCACCGGCTGCGCACGATGAGCCAGGGCCGGTACTCGTTCGTGCACTCGGACGCGGCCGGCGCGCGCGGCACCCGCGGCGGGCTCGGCATCGACGTGCTGGACGACTATTCGGGCACGATCCGCCCGGCGAAGACCCTGTCCGGTGGCGAGTCGTTCCTCGCGTCGCTGGCCCTCGCGCTGGGGCTGGCGGACGTCGTCGCGGGGGAGGCCGGTGGCGCGCTGCTGGACACGCTGTTCGTCGACGAGGGGTTCGGCACGCTGGACGCCGAAACCCTCGACGTCGTGATGAACATCCTCGACGAGCTGCGCGCCGGCGGGCGGGTGGTCGGGCTCGTGTCCCACGTCGAGGAGCTGCGGCAGCGCATCCCGACGCGGTTGCGGGTCCGGAAGTCCCGCACCGGCTCGACGTTGGAGGTGCGCGCGGGCTGATCACCCGGCCAAGATGGACCCACGACGGCGAGCAGGTCATCGTCGCCCAGGCCGTCCTGTGGCCGGGCGAACAGGGCTAGACGGCCAGGGCCGCGCGCCGGAGGTACATCCCGGCGTAGGAACACCACGGCGTCCACGCGCGCGCCCGCTCCGGCAGGGAGTCCGGTGCGATGCCCAGTGCTTCGGCGCCGCGCCGGACCTCGGGGTCGCCGGTGAGCAGGACGTCCGGAGCGCCGAGGACGCGCATCAGCACGTAGTCCGCCGTCGACGCGTCGACCCCGGGGCAGCCCAGCAGTTCCGCGCGCAGTTCGGCCGCCTCCCGGCCGACGTGGACCTCCAGGCGTCCTTCGGCCAGGGCGGCGGCCACGCCGGTGACGGTTTCGCCGAGGCCGGCCGTCGCGATCCGGGCCGCGGTCGGGAAGAGCCTGCGGACGCCCCACTCGCCCGGCACCTCCTCGCCCGGAGGCACCTCGCGCAGCAGGGCGCGGAGCAGCAGTTCCTCGCCGTCGACGGCGCCCGGCACCCGGATCCCCGGCACGGCCGCGACCACCGGGGCCAACGCCGGATCGGCGCCGAGGACGCGGGCGACCGCCGCGGGGTCGGCGTCGAGGTCGAGCAGCCGGCGCACCCGGCTGACCGCGCTGCCGAGATCGCGCAGGTCGGTGAGCATCAGTTCGCAGCGCACGTGGTCCGGCGCAGGCGTCAATCGCACGACTCCGGTGCCGTGGGCGAGCCGCAGGGTCCGCGCGTAGGTCTCCGACGTGACTTCCTCGACGCCCGGCACCGCGTTGTCCGCGAAGAAGCGAAGCAACCCCGAAGCGTCGAAGGGCGGCCGGAACGGCAGCCGCAGGCTGAGCCGGGTCCCGGTCACGTCGCTTTGCCGGCCACGTCGTGAAGCCGCGAAGGCACGAAGCTGCGAAGGCGTCGTGGCGAACACCTCGCGGATCGTCTCGTTGAACTGCCGCACGCTGGAGAAGCCCGCCGCGAAGGCGACGTCGGTCAGCGGCAGCTCGGACAGCTCGATGAGCAGCCGCGCCGAGTGCGCGCGGTGCGCCCGGGCCAGGGCCAGCGGGCCCGCGCCCAGCTCGGCGGTGAGCACCCGGCCGAGTTGACGTTCCGAGTAGCCGAGCCGCCGCGCGAGGCCGGGAACGCCTTCGCGCTCGACGGTCCCGTCGGAGATCAGGCGCATCGCCCGCGCGGCCAGGTCGGCGCGCACGTTCCAGTCCGGCGAGCCGGGCACGGCGTCGGGCAGGCAGCGGCGGCAGGCGCGGAAGCCGTTGGCCTGCGCGGCCGCCGACGTCGGGAAGAAGCGGACGTTCTGCACCTTCGGCGTCGACGCCGGGCACGACGGGCGGCAGTAGATGCCGGTGGTGCGGACGGCCATGATGAACTGGCCGTCGAAGCGCGGGTCGCGGGCGGTGACCACGCGGTAGCAGCGTTCGGCGTCGCGCCAGAGTGAGAGCGTTTCGGTGACCATTGATCCGAGCATGCCAGCAGGTCAGCGCGGTCGCTGGCGGAAATCCGCCACGGCGTTGGGTGCGTGGGGCGTGGGCGGGGCAGCCACGTAGACTGCGGGGTCGTGAGCCTCACCCTCGGTATCGTCGGCCTGCCCAACGTCGGCAAGTCCACCCTGTTCAACGCGCTGACCCGTAACAACGTGCTCGCCGCGAACTACCCGTTCGCGACGATCGAGCCGAACGTCGGGGTTGTGCCGCTGCCGGACCCCCGGCTGGACAAGCTGGCCGAGCTGCACAAGTCGGAGAAGATCGTCCCGGCCGTGGTGTCCTTTGTAGACATCGCAGGCATCGTGAAGGGCGCGTCCGAGGGCGCTGGGCTGGGCAACAAGTTCTTGGCGAACATCCGTGAGGCCAACGCGATCTGCCAGGTCATCCGCGTGTTCGACGACCCCGACGTGGTGCACGTCGACGGCCGGATCGACCCGTCGAGCGACATCGAGACGATCAACACCGAGCTGATCCTCGCCGACCTGCAGACCCTCGACAAGGCGCTGCCGCGGCTGGAGAAGGAAGCGCGGACGAAGAAGGAGAACAAGCCCGCGCTGGACAACGCCCAGAAGGCGAAGGAGATCCTCGACGCCGGGCGCACGCTCTTCCAGGCGCAGAAGGAAGTCGACTTCGACGCGCTGCGCGAACTGAGCCTGCTCACGACGAAGCCGTTCCTGTACGTCTTCAACGCCGACGAGCCGGTGCTCACCGACGAAGCCCGCCGCGAGGAGCTCACCAAGCTGGTCGCGCCGGCGGACGCGGTGTTCCTCGACGCGAAGGTCGAGGCGGAGCTGCTGGAGCTGGACGACGAGGAGTCGGTCCGCGAGCTGCTCGAGTCGGTCGGCCAGCCGGAGCCGGGGCTGTACTCCCTGGCCCGCGCGGGTTTCCACACCCTCGGCCTGCAGACGTACCTGACGGCGGGCCCGAAGGAGTCCCGGGCGTGGACGATCCCGCAGGGCGCAACGGCCCCGCAGGCGGCGGGCGTGATCCACACGGACTTCGAGCGCGGCTTCATCAAGGCGGAGATCGTCTCCTACGACGACCTGATGGCGGCGGGTTCGATGGCGGCCGCCCGGGCGGCGGGCAAGGTCCGCATGGAGGGCAAGGACTACGTCATGGCCGACGGCGACGTGGTCGAGTTCCGCTTCAACGTCTGAGTGAGCGTCAACTACTGACTGTTGCTTTCATTGGACGCAGGATATACTGCGTCCAATGAAAACTTCGCCGAGCCTGCTCCCCCTCCTGCGGTCCCGCATGCAGGGTGAGCTGCTGGCGCGAGTTCTGCTGCACCCGGAGCGCGAGTACAGCATCACCGAGCTCGCCGAAGCCTCCGGCGTCACCCCCACGGCCGTGCTGCGCGAGGTCGAACGGCTCGTCGGCGGCGGCATCCTGGAAGACCGGCGGGTCGGCCGGAGCCGGCTCGTCAAGGCCCGCACGGACACCCCGCTCTACCGGCCGTTGAGCGAGGTCATCGCCGTCACCTTCGGGCCGCTGCCGCTGCTCGCCGAAGCCCTGTCCGGGCTGGCGGGCGTGCGGGAGGCCTACATCTACGGGTCCTGGGCCGCGCGCTACCGCGGCGAACCGGGCCCGCCGCCCGGGGACGTCGACCTGCTCGTCGTCGGTTCGCCCGATCCGGACGCGCTCTTCGACCTGGCCGAGGGTGTGTCGCGGCGGCTGGGCCGCGAGGTCAACGTGCACCGGATCTCGCCGGAGTCGTGGGCGGCGGACACGGCGGATCCGTTCCTCACCAGCGTGCGCGAACGTCCGCTGGCCCGGCTGAACCTCGACCAGGAGACCTGATGCCCCAGTGGAACCAAGGGCGTGAGCGGATCGACGCCTTCATGGCCCGCGGCGCCATCGAGCGCGTGCCGGCGTCGCGGGAGGCGGCCGAGGCCGAACTGGCCCGGGCCCGCACCCACCTCGCGTCAGCGCGGCAGCTGCAGGACACCGACCCGGAAGGCGCCTACACGCTGGCCTACGACAGCGCGCGCCGCGCGTTGGCGGCGGTCCTGCAGAACCAGGGCCTGCGGGTGACGAGCCGGGGCGGCCACGTGACCGTCTACGAGGCAGTCCTCGCCCAGCTGGATCCGCCGCTGGGCTCGCTCCTGCGGCCCTTCAACCGGATGCGGGCCCGGCGCAACGAAATCGCCTACCGATCGTCGGAGGCTCCGGCGATGACCGCCGAGGACGTGGCGGCCGACGTGCCGAAGGTGCTCGCGCTCATCGAAGTGGCGGAGAAGGCCATCCCGAACATGCCCCGGTACTGATCGTGGCGAGCCCCCGCCCGCTGACGCCGAACGAACGCGCCACCCTGAACACGCTGCTCGCGGCGGACTTCCCCGGTGCCGCGGAACTGCGCGCGCAGGCCGCCACGGCCCGGGTGACCGGCCGCTGCGGCTGCGGCTGTCCCACGATCGACCTCGCCGTGGACGGGGCGACCCCGCGCTCGCCGAAGAAGGAGTCGGTGGCGGTGGAGGCCGACGTCCCGGACGGCGGCCTCATCGTCTTCGTCGGCGAAGGCCGGTTGTCGTGCCTCGAGTACTGGACCACGGCCGACGAGACCCCGGCCGAGTTCCCGCCGCCCGGGCAAATCACGTTGTAGCCCGCCGGACCCGGAGGTCCGGCAGGCTTGGGCGGGCTAGCCGAGCAGGCCCAGCACCGCGATCGCGATCAGCACCACCGCGGGGGCGAGGGCGGTGATCCAGGCGCGCTGGGCGGGAGTGAGGGCGGCGGTGCTGTTCATGGCGTTTCCTAGGGGCTGAACCGATGCTTCCGCAGGAACAGCGCGCTGATCATGCCGCCCGTTAACAGCTGTGATCGAACTCTCAGCCGTCCAGGTGACGGCGGTTGCGGGCGGTGAACCAGAGCACCCCGCCGGCCGCCGCCACCATCGTCGCGAACGCCGCCGTGCCGACCACGATTGCCTGAGTCATCTGTCTCTCCTTCCCGAAGGTTCCGGTAACCGAGAGACGCCGAAGCCGGGCGAAGGTGCACTCAGCGTAGCCGAGATCACACCGCGGCGAGCACCGCGTCGATCCGCGACGCCAGGTCGAAGTCCTTCGCCGTCAGGCCGCCTGCCGAGTGCGTGCTGAGCCGGAAGGTCAGCGTGCGCCAGCGGATGTCGATGTCCGGGTGGTGGTCGGCGGCTTCGGCGAGGTCCGCCACCCGGTTCACCACCTCGATCGCCTGGGGGAAGCTGGCCAGCTCCACCTCGCGCGCGATCACCGCGCCGGACCGCGTCCAGTCCGCACCGAGCCGGGCGTCGGCCTCGTCGTCGTTCAAGATTTCCGTCATGTCTCCATGGTCGACCGTCCTGGACTACGCTGCACGGTTGCCACGGGAGTCCGGTGAGCCGGGCTGAGAGGCGGGGTCACCCGCGACCGTTCGCACCTGACCGGATCATGCCGGCGACGGGAGGGCTTCCCTCCGCGTCGGCGAAGTGCAGGAGGGTAGATGAAACGCAGGGCTGTGCGCGCCGCGACGGCCATCGCCGCCGTCGGTGCCGTCGCCGCGGCGTGCTCGCTGTCGGACGGTGACGGTGGCACGCAGCAGACGCCCACCGTCACCCTCGTGACGCACGATTCGTTCCTGGCGCCGCAGGAGGTGCTCGACGCCTTCCAGAAGCAGTCGGGCATCAAGGTCTCCGTGCTCAAGCAGGGCGACGCCGGTTCGCTGACCAACAAGCTCGTGCTGACGAAGGCCAACCCGATCGGCGACGTCGCGTACGGCGTCGACTCCACCTTCGCCTCGCGGGCGCTCAGCGAAGGCGTCTTCGACTCCTACACCAGCCCGGAAGCCGACCGCGGGCCGCAGCGCTACGCCGTCGACCCCGAGCACCGGCTGTCCGCGGTCGACGTCGGTGACGTCTGCGTCAACGTCGACACGAACTACTTCACGAGCAAGGGGATCCCGGCGCCGGAGTCGTACGACGACCTGGCCGACCCGAAGTACAAGGACCTGCTGGTCGCCGAGGACCCGGCGACGGCGTCGCCCGGGCTGGCGTTCCTCCTCGGCACCGTCGCCAAGTACGGCGACGCCGGCTGGAAGGACTACTGGACGAAGCTGAAGGCCAACGGCGTCAAGGTCGTCAGCGGCTGGGAAGAGGCCTACACCAAGCAGTTCTCCGGCTCGTCCGGCAAGGGGCCGCGGCCGATCGTCGTCTCGTACGCGTCGTCGCCGGCCGCCGAAGTCGGGGACGACGGGAAGCCGCGCACCAAGGCGCTGCTCGACACCTGCTACCGGCAGGTCGAGTACGCCGGCGTGCTGGCGAACGGCAAGCAGGTCGAGAACGCCCGCAAGGTCGTCGACTTCCTGCTCTCGCAGCAGTTCCAGGCCACGGTCGCGGCCAACATGTACGTCTACCCGGCACGCCAGGGCGTCGACCTGCCCGCGGGCTGGGCGCAGGTGGCTCCGCTGCCGCAGCGGCCGCAGGCGCTGCCCGCGGACCAGGTGCAGGCCGGACGCGAGAAGTGGATCGGCGAATGGCGCACGCTCCTGCAGTGAGCTCCGAGGCTCCACCGCGGAGTCCCGGGAAAGCGACAGCGCCGCCGCGGACCGCCCGCGGGCTCGGCCTGGCGCTGCTCGGGCTGGCCCCGATCGGGTTCCTGGTGGTGTTCTTCGCCTGGCCGGTGCTGGCGATCGTCGGACGCGGGTTCGCCGCGGGCGGGCTCGACGTCGTGCTCGGCGACGCCCGGACCTGGCAGCTGGCCGGGTTCACCGTCGCGAGCGCGGCCGCGTCGACGGTGGTCGCGGTGCTGGCCGGGCTGCCGGTGGCGTTCCTGCTGGCCCGGGTGCGGCTGCCCGGCGTCGGCTTGGCCCGGACGCTCGTGCTGGTGCCGTTCGTGCTGCCGACCGTGGTCGTCGGGCTGGCGTTCCGGGCGCTGTGGCCGGACGGCGGCGTGCTGCCGATCGTGCTGGCCAACGCCTTCTTCAACGTCGCCGTCGTCGCGCGGACCGTCGCCGGGCTGTGGGCGCGGCTGGATTCGCGGACGACCGACGCCGCCCGCGCGCTCGGCGCGTCGCCGTGGCGGGCCTTCCGGTCGGTGACGCTGCCCGCGCTGGCGCCCGCGGTCGCGTCCGCCGCCGCCGTCGTGTTCCTCTTCTGCGCCACCAGCTTCGGGGTCGTCCTGATCCTGGGCGGCGCGCGCTACCGGACCCTGGAAACCGAGATCTACCTGCGGACGGTCGACCTGCTGGACCTCTCGGGCGCGGCCGCGCTCTCGCTGATCCAGTTCGCGGCCGTGGTCGCCGCGCTGGTCCTCGGCGGGCTGGCGCGGCGGCGCAAGGAGGGCGCCCGGATCGGCTCCGGCGGAGCACGTCCGCCGAGGGGCGGCGAGTGGTGGATCGTCGGCGCCGCGGGGGTCGTGCTCGCGTTGCTGGTGACGCCGATCGTCGCGCTCCTCGCGGAATCGGTGTCCACAGAGGACGGCTGGAGCCTCGCCGGGTACCGGGCCCTGACGAGCACCGGCGAGAAGGGCGCGCTCCAGGTGTCCGGCTGGGACGCCGCGCTGAACTCGCTCAAGGTGGCGATCGACGCGACGTTGCTCGCGCTGGTCGTCGGCGTGCTCGCGTCCGTCGTCCTCGTGGCGCTGCGGCGCTCGCCGGCCAAAGCCGCGCGCGGGCTGGGCGAGACGATGGACGCCGTGCTGATGCTGCCGCTAGGGGTGTCCGCGGTGACCGTCGGGTTCGGCTACCTGGTGACGCTCGACGCGCTGCCCGGCGACCTGCGGACCTCGCCCTACCTGGTGCCGCTGGCGCAGGCGCTGGTGATCATCCCGCTGATCGTGCGGATGGTGCTGCCGGTGCTGCGCTCGGTCGACGTCCGGCTGCGGCAGGCCGCCTCGACGCTCGGGGCGAGCCCGCTGCGGGTGTGGCGGGAGATCGACCTGCCGCTGACGCTGCGGCCACTGGTCGCGGCGGCGGGCTTCGGGTTCGTCGTGGCCCTCGGCGAATTCGGCGCGACGAGCTTCCTCGCCCGGCCCACGGCGCCGACGCTGCCGGTCGCGGTCGCGACGCTGATGGCGCGCCCGGGTGAGCTGAACAACCAGATGGCCTACGCGGCGTGCGCGTTGCTGATGCTCGTGACGGTGCTGGCGGTCGCGCTGATCGACCGGCTCGGGCGCGGCGGGGTGGGAGAGTTCTGATGGCGTTGTCGGTGCGGGACCTGACCGTCCACTACGGATCGTTCGCGGCGGTGCGCGACGCCCGGCTGGACATCGCCGACGGCGAGGTGCTGGCGCTGCTCGGCCCGTCGGGCTCGGGCAAGTCGACGCTGCTGCGCGCGATCACCGGCCTCGAGCCGTCGGCGCGCGGCTCGGTGAGCTGGGACGGCGAGGACCTCGGCGCGGTCCCGGTCCACCGGCGCGGCTTCGGCCTGGTGTTCCAGGACGGCCAGCTGTTCGCCCACCGCGACGTCGCCGCGAACATCGCGTTCGGCCTGCGGATGCACGGCGTGCCGCGGTCTTCGTGGGCGCCGCGCGTGGCCGAGCTGCTGGAGCTGGTGGGCCTTTCCGGTTTCGAGAAGCGGCGGGTGACGGAGCTGTCCGGCGGCCAGGCCCAGCGGGTGGCGCTGGCCCGGGCGCTGGCGCCGAAGCCGCGGCTGCTGCTGCTCGACGAGCCACTGTCCGGTTTGGACGCGGGACTGCGTGAGCAGCTGGCGATCGACCTGGCGGACCTGTTGCGGCGCAGCAAGATCACCGCGCTGCTGGTGACACACGACCAGGAAGAGGCGTTCACGCTGGCCGACCGGGTGGCGGTGCTCGACGCCGGGGAGGTCCGCCAGGAGGGTGCGGTCCGGCGGGTGTGGCGGAATCCGGCGGACGACGACGTGGCCCGCTTCCTCGGCGTGACGACGTTCGTGGCCGGCGAAGCGGCGGGCGGAGTGGTCCGCACGACCCTCGGTGAAGTCACCCTCCCGGACGTCGGCGACGGCCCGGTGCGGCTCGGCCTGCGCCCCCACGCACTGCGCGTGGCCGGCGAAGGAGTGCCGGGCGAGGTCGTGGCGGCGGTCCACCGTCGGGAACACGTGCGGCTGGTGGTGAAGCTAACCGAGTCCACAGTGGACGCGGTCGCCCCGGCGGCGTCGGACCTGCGCGCCGGGGACGCGGTGCGGCTCGCACTCGACCCCGACGGCATGGCGGTGGTCGGGTTGTCGTGAGTGGTAACGCGGGTTCTAACCCGCCTTACCACTCACGACCGGTCTCAGCCATCCCGGGTGGACAGGCGGGCGTAGGCCAGCGAAAGCCCGATCACGATGTAGCAGGCCGCGCGCAACGCGCCTTCGCCCAGCATCTGCGTGCCCATCGGGTCCTGCAGGACCTCCGCCGGGGCCAGCGACCAGTTCTGCGTCAGCAGGAACGGGTGCAGCCAGTCGAGCGAAGACAGGAACCCGAGGATCGTGAACACGATGTCGCCCGCCAGGACGGACGCCACCACCAGCATCGGGTGCTCGGTCCAGCTGGAGATCGCCAGCGCCACCGCGCCGACCGCCCACAGCTGCAGCACCACCCAGCCCGCCACCAGCAGGATCCGGGCCAGCGCACCGCCGAGGGACAACGTCGTGCCCGACAGCGTGAACAGCGAATCCGTGCCGTTGATGATGAGCCCGGTGACCACGCCCGTCACGCACATCGCCAGCACCGAAACGACCGACACCGTCGCGACGCCGAACGCCTTGACCGCCAGCAGCCGGCCGCGGCCGACCGGGGCGATCAGCCAGCCGCGCAGCGTGCCGTGCGAGGTCTCGCCCGCGATCGCGTCCGCGCCCGCCATGGCCGAGGCCAGCGGGAGCAGCAGCGCCAGCGACATCACGATCGCCGCGATCGGCAGCACGAACGCGTTGTTGACCGCGGACGAGAGCAGCGCTCCGCCGCCTTCGTCCGGGCCGCCGCCGGCGTTCGGGTTGTCGTCCACCAGCGTCAGGCCGATGCCGATCACCACCGGGATCAGTGCCAGCAATCCGAGCACGGCCAGCGTGCGCGGCCGCCGGAAGATCCAGCGCAGTTCCGCGGCCAGCAGCCGCGGCAACGGCACCGTGTCGTGGCCCGTGCGGGCCGCCGGTGCGTCGAGAACCGCCGTCGTCATTCCGCCCCCTCGGTCAGCCGCGCGAACAGGTCTTCCAGGCCGGTGCGGGCCCGCGTCGCCTCGTGGACCGCGACCCCCGCGCCCACCAGGACCTGCAGCACCCGCGGCGCCTCGGCCGCGGTCAGATCGGCCCGGATGCCGTCCGGCGTGAGCCGGGCGCCGATCCGGTTCTCCCGCAGCACTTCCACCGCCTGCTCCGCGTCCGGCGTGCGGACCAGCAGGGCCGCGTTCCCGGACTCCAGCAGCTCCGCCAGCTCGCCTTGCGCGACGACGTTGCCGGACTGCAGCACGGCCACGTGCGTGCACGTCGCCTCGACCTCGGCCAGCAGGTGCGACGACACCAGCACGGTGACGCCCTCGGCGTGCAGCTCGGCCACGATCCTGCGGATCTCCCTGGTACCAGCAGGGTCGAGGCCGTTGGTCGGCTCGTCGAGCACGACCATCTTGCGCGGCACCAGCAACGCCGAAGCGAGCCCGAGCCGTTGCTTCATGCCGAGCGAATACCCCTTGTACCGCCGCCGTGCCGCCCCGGTCAGGCCGACGCGCTCCAGCGCCGTGTCCACCGCGGCAGGGATCCCGGCCGAGGACAGCCGCGGTTCCGCCGCGGCGAAGCGCAGCAAGTTGTCGCGCCCGGACAGGAACGGGTGGAAGCCCGGCCCCTCGACCAGTGCGCCGACGTCCGGCAGCGCGTGGGCGGCGGCGTCCGGCATCGGGCGGCCGAGCAGCTCGACCTCGCCCTCGGTCGGCCGGACCAGGCCGAGCAGCATCCGGATGGTGGTCGTCTTGCCCGAGCCGTTCGGCCCGAGCATCCCGACGACCGCGCCCTGCGGGATGTCGAGGTCGACGTGGTCGACCGCGACGGTGCTGCCGTAGACCTTGCGCAGTCCCCGGGTCCGCGCGGCGAGCGGAACCGCCGGGGCGGACGCCTCCGAAGAGACGTCCGCCCCGGACCGCACAGTCGTGCTGGTCACTTCTGACCCAGCGCTTCGTACAGGACCTGCTCCGGCACCGCACCGGCGGCGAACCGGCCGTCGTCGGTCAGCACCGCGCTGCCGACCTTCGTGGTGACGAGGTAGCCGCTGCCCCAGGCGCCGTTGACCTTCTTCGCGAACCGCTCGAGCAGCGCCTTCGGGTCCGCGTTGCCGCCGCGGCCTTCACGGCCGGACTGCTGCTTCGGCGCCGCGTTCAGCGCGTCCGCCGGGACCTTGCCGGTGACGACGGTGTCCCAGCCGTCGCCGACGACCTTGACGTCCTGCTTCGCCTGCTCGGCGAGGTCCTTGTGCTGCTGGTCGATCGTCGGCGTCTTCTCCTGCACCTTCGCGCCCTTCGGCGGGGTGAAGGTGAAGAGGTCGGCCGGCTGCTGGGTGAACTCGATCTCGGTGAACGCCACCTCGAGGGCCGGCGTCGCCGTGCCGTTGCTCAGCACCGACATCCGCAGCGGCATCCGCGTCTGCGAGTCGACCGCCACGCGGATCTCACGCAGCAGCGTCCGCTCGGTCGGCTTCGGCGTCAGGACCAGCTCGTAGGCCGGGCGGCCGGCGACGGTCGCGGTGCCGTCGACCGACACCGTGCTGCTCTCGCGGACCTTCGCGAGCAGTTCCGTCGACGCCGCCAGCGGGTCGGCGGTCTTGTCGCTGCCCGCGCCCTTCTGCTGGGCCACGTCGGCCGGGATGGTCACCTTGGTGGCGGTGTTCGTCTTGGAGCTGTAGTCCCAGACGGTGGTGCCGTCGTGGACGACGGTCTGCTGGCTCGCGCCCTGCGTGACGGCCAGCCGGCTCTTGCCCGCGCCGTCGGTGAACAGGTGCGCCGAGTCCATGTTCAGCGCGGACGCGCCCGGCACCGCGTTCCCCAGCGCGGGCAGGCCCAGGTCGTTGCTCACCTTCACCGTGCCGTCGAACGCGCCCGGCTTCGCCTTGGCCACCGACTGGACCAGGTCCTCGGCGCTCACCTGCGGCAGCGCCGGCTTGTCGTCGGCGCTGGCCGGCATCGCGACGAACGCGAGGCCACCGGCACCGAGCGCGGTGCCGAGGACCGCGGCGGTGATGCCCTTCGTCTTCGGTTTCATGCGTCTCTCCCTGTGGTGTTCCCGGGCTTGAGTGTGCCCGGCTCCCTGGCCACGACGCTTCCCTCTCGAGGCTGAGATACCCCTGAAGGTTCTCCCTCTCCGGCTGAGATCGCGCTGAGAACCGACGCACGACCTGCGAAAACCGGCCATGATGAGTCTCGTGAAACCTCGGGTGCTGGTGGTCGACGACGAACCGGGCGTGCGGAAGGCGCTGCAGCGCGGGCTGCGTGCGGAGGGCATGGACGTGGTCACCGCCGCGGACGGGCCCACCGGCCTGCAGCTGGCGAGCACCGGCTCGTTCGACGTCGTCCTGCTCGACATCATGCTGCCGGGCCTGTCCGGCTACCGCGTGCTGGAGCGGCTGCGCAAGGACGGCGTCACCACCCCGGTGCTGCTCGTCTCGGCGAAGGACGGCGAGATCGACCAAGCCGACGGCCTCGACCTCGGTGCCGACGGCTACCTCGTCAAGCCGTTCTCGTTCGTGGTGCTGGTCGCGCAGGTCCGCGCGGTGCTGCGCCGGGCCGGGCCGGAAGCCGGCCGCGGCACGCTGCGGCTCGGCGCGCTGGCCGTCGACCGCGGGCTGCGGCAGGTGCACTGGCACGACGAAGAGGTCGGGCTGAGCCCGCGGGAGTTCGCGCTGCTGGAGGTCCTCGTCGGGCGGGCCGGCACGGTCGTCACGAAGGACGAGCTGCTGCGCGCGGTCTGGGGCGAGGAGCAGGCGGTGACCCGCAACCTCGTCGAGGTCTACGTCGGGTACGTGCGCCGCAAGCTCGACGCGGTCGGGGCCGGCGCGCTGCTGCGGACCGTGCGGGGGCACGGCTACCTGGCGTCCGACGCACAGCTCGACGAGGTCATCACCCCGTGACCTCCTGGTGGCGGGGCCGGACCCTGCAGGCCCGGATCACCGTGCTGGCCGCGACGATCACCCTGGTCTGCCTGCTCGGGCTGGCGGCGCTGGCCGCGTCGAACCTCTCACCCCGGCTCATCGGCTCGGTCGACCACGAGCTGACGAGCGCGCTCGGCCCGGCCGGGGCCGAGGTGAGCGCGGGCCGTCCGCTGTCCGGGTCCGCCCCGGTGACGCTGCGGGTGCTCGACATCGCGGGCGCACCCGTGGACGGCGGCACCCCGACCGGGCTCTCCGCTTCGGACGTCTCGGCGCTCAAGGCGGGTCAGCCGGTCCAGCGCGACGGCGCGCGGTACCTGGGGACGGTCGTCAGCGCGCCGGACGGCGCGCAGCGGCTGGTCGTCGCGGGAGCCGGCCTGGTCGGGTTCGCCGCCGCGGTGCACTACGGCGGCGTGTGGCTGGTGGTCGTCGCGGTGGTCGGCGCGCTGGTCGCGGGGTTCGCGACGTGGCTGGTGGTGCGCCTGTCGCTGCGGCCGGTCGCGCGCATGCGGGGTTCGGTGCGGTCGCTGCCGCCGGCGGCGCGGCTGGCGCTGCCGGACTCGCACGACGAGCTGCGCGCGCTGGCGGAGGAGTTCAACGCGCTGCTGGAACGGCAGGAACAGGCCAGCGACCGGCTCCGGCGCTTCACCGGCGACGCCGCGCACGAGCTGCGCTCGCCGGTCGCGTCGATCCGGGTGCAGGCCGAGGTCGCCGTCACCAACCCCGATCCGGAGCTCGCGCAGGAGACGCTGTCGGACATCTTGACCGAGGCCGAGCGGCTGTCGTCGCTGCTGGACGGGCTGCTGTCGCTGGCCCGCTCGGACGCGGGGGAGGTGCCGCCCGCTTCGCCGGTCGAGCTGGTGAGCGAGGTCCGCGCGGCGGTGGCCCGGCTCCCGGCGGGGACCCCGGAGACCCGGGTGAGCACGGCGGTCGCCCAGGCGTGGGCGTCGGCCGCGCACGCGGAGGTGGAGCTGGTGCTGGACAACCTGCTGCGCAACGCGTGCCGCTACGCACGCGGCCAGATCGTGGTGTCGGTGCTGGCGTCGCGGTCATCGGTGCGGGTCGTGGTCGACGACGACGGGCCGGGGATCGCGCCGGAGCACCGCGAGAAGGTGTTCGACCGCTTTTACCGGATCGCGGACGACCGGGCCCGCTCGTCGGGCGGCACGGGACTGGGCCTGGCGATGGTGGCGGAGACGGTCCGGCGCCGAGGTGGCCGCGTCCAGGTGGGCGAGTCCCCGGACGGCGGCGCGCGGTTCGTGGTCGTCTGGCGCGCGGCCGCGGGCGGGGAGGCGTGACGGAACGGTCGGTTGACGCACCCGGAGGGTCGGTTCGCGTACCTGGAGGGTCGGTTCGCGTGATTGGCGGGGCATCTCGCGTGATTGGAGAGGCGACACGCGTGATTGGCGGGGCGACACGGCGTGCGGCCGGCGGCGGGGCTTCCGGGTAGGTTCCGGGACTGTGAACGCTGTGATCGTGGGAGCCGCCCTGGTGCGGGACGGCAAGCTGCTGGCCCAGCAGCGGGCCTGGCCGCCGAAGCACGCGGGGCAGTGGGAACTGCCCGGCGGCCGGGTCGAAGAAGAGGAGTCTGAGGCCTTCGCGCTGGCTCGCGAGTGCAGCGAGGAGCTCGACGTCGTCGTCGAGGTCGGCGGCCGGGTCGGGGAGGACATCCCGCTGCCCGGTGGGCGGGTTCTCCGCATCTACGCCGCGAAGCTCGTTTCGCCGGGGGACGAGCCGCGGGCCGTCGAGCACCGAGCCGTGCGCTGGCTCGGGCCCGACGACCTCGACGACGTCGACTGGCTGCCCGCCGACCGGATCCTGCTGCCGGCCTTCCGCGCGCTCCTCAGTTAGCGCCGATCATGCGCAGTGCGGCGTCGAGCCGGTGCGAGCCGCGTTCGCGGGCGCGCTCCGCGCCCGCCTTGCGCACGCGATCCAGCTCCGAGACGTCGTCGAGCAGCGAAGACGCGCGTTCCCGCAGCGGCCGCAGCTCCTCGATCACCGCGTCGGCGACAGCGTCCTTCACCGCTCCGTACGAGGAGAACTCGTCGGCCAGCTCCGCCGGCGACCCGCCCCGGCAGGCGGCGAGGATCTCCAGCAGGTTCGCCATCCCCGGGCGCGTCTCCGGGGCGTGCACCGGCACCGAACCGCCGTCGGTGACCGCGCGGCGGATCTTGCGGCGGATCTGGTCGGGCTCGTCGAGCACGAACACCACGCCCACCGCGTCCCGCGCCGACTTCGACATCTTGCGCGTCGGGTCGGCCAGGTCCTTCACCCGCGCGCCGGCCGGCGGCAGCACCGCGCGCGGGATGGTGAACACGTCGCCGTACGTGCCGTTGAACCGCTTCGCCAGTGTCCGCGTCAGCTCCACGTGCTGGCGCTGGTCCTCGCCGACCGGCACCTCGTCCGCGCCCTGCAGCAGGATGTCGGCGGCCATCAGCGCCGGGTAGGTCAGCAGCGACAGCCGCACGCCGGCCTGACCCTTGGACTTCTCCTTGAACTGGATCATCCGCGCGGCCTCGCCGTAGTTGCAGGTGCACTCCAGGACCCAGGTCAGCGCGCCGAGCTCGCGGGCCAGGTCGGACTGGACGAACACCCGCCCGGGATCGATGCCGGCGGCGATCAGCACCGCCAGCTGCTCGCGCGCCAGTGATCGGAGTTTCGATGGGTTGTGCGGGGTCGTCATGCCGTGCAGGTCGGCGACGAAGTACAGGTCGTCCGCGCCGCCCTCGAGGGCCCAGCGGCGGACGGCGCCGAGGTGGTTGCCGAGGTGGACGTGACCGGAGGGCGTGATGCCGGACAGCTTGCTCATCGTGGGTTCCTTCCGCGGGGGACCACCCCGGAGAAGGCACGAAAAAGGCCGCCCGTCCGGGGCGGCCACTGGCTGGTTCAGCGCAGGGTCAGCAGGCCGCCGAGAGCGGCCACCAGCTGGATGTCTGCGCATGCACACAGCGAGCATAGCCGAAGTTCCCGAGCGGGTTTACCGTCTTAACCATGTATGTCGTCCTGCTGAACTACACAGCCCCGATCGAGGAAATCGACTACGCGCTCCCGGACCACGCCGACTGGCTGAACAAGCAGTACGAACGCGGCCTCTTCCTGGCGTCCGGGCGGCGGAACCCGCGCACCGGCGGCGTGATCATCACGCGCCCGATGTCCCGCGGGAAGCTCGACGCCATCCTGGCGTCCGACCCGTTCTGCGTGAAGCACCTCGCGAAGTACGAGGTCATCGAGTTCTCGCCGACGAAGACCGCGCCGGAGCTCCGGCTGCTCAACGAGGCCGTCCCCCACTAGCACTCAGGCGGCCAGATCCTCTTTCGCCTTCTTCAGAGCCAATACCGGGCACTTCTTGCAGCGCGGCTTCGACCGGCAGCACTTCTTCTTGACCTTGCCGGCCTTCATCAGCTTGCGCACGACCTTCCGCGGGTCTTTCGGCTTCTTGCCCACGCGCACGCACCCTCCGGATCGGCGACCTTCACCGGGTTTCCACGTTAGGTCAGCCTAACCGCAAGGGGGGCGTGGGGCCGCTCACAGAGAGGTGGCAGGTATCCTGGGTGAGGTCCGCGTGTGACCAGAGCCGGTCACGGATGCCCGAGCGGCTTGCGCGGCCACCCACCCCTTGAAGTTCAGGAGTTCTCGCGTGCCCGCAGCCAGCGCTACCGTCGAAACCGGCCGGCCGACCGGTAAGACCCGGCCCGACCTGCGCAACGTCGCGATCGTCGCCCACGTCGACCACGGCAAGACCACGCTGGTGGACGCGATGCTCCGCCAGTCCGGCGCCTTCGCCGAGCGCGCCGAGCTCGTCGACCGCGTGATGGACTCGGGCGAGCTCGAGCGCGAAAAGGGCATCACGATCCTCGCGAAGAACACCTCGATCCACCGCCAGACGCCCGAGGGCCAGGTGACGATCAACGTCATCGACACCCCCGGCCACGCCGACTTCGGCGGCGAGGTCGAGCGCGGCCTGGCCATGGTCGACGGCGTCGTCCTGCTGGTCGACGCGTCCGAGGGCCCGCTCCCGCAGACCCGGTTCGTGCTCCGCAAGACCCTCGAAGCCGGCCTGCCGGTGATCCTGCTGGTCAACAAGACCGACCGGCCGGACGCCCGGATCGCCGAGGTCGTCGAGGAGACCCACGACCTGCTGCTCGAGCTGGCCAGCGACATCGAGGACGCCGACCACGACGCCATCCTCGACCTCCCGGTCGTCTACGCCTCCGCGCGCGCCGGCAAGGCGAGCCTGGAGCAGCCCGCCGACGGCGAGATCCCCGAGAGCGAGAACCTCGACCCGCTGTTCGACACCCTGCTCCGGCACGTGCCGCCGCCCGCCGCCGACCTCGACGCGCCGCTGCAGGCGCTGGTCACCAACCTCGACGCGTCCAACTTCCTCGGCCGCATCGCGCTGATCCGCATCCACGCCGGCAAGCTGCGCAAGGGCCAGACCGTGGCCTGGATGCGCGAAGACGGCAACGTGCAGAACGTCCGCATCTCCGAGCTGCTCGTCACCGAGGCGCTCACCCGCGTCCCGGCGACCGAGGCCAGCGCCGGCGAGCTCGTCGCCATCGCGGGCATCCCGGACATCACCATCGGCGACACCCTCGCCGACTCCGACAACCCGGTCGCGCTGCCCCGGATCACCGTCGACGAGCCCGCGATCTCGATGACCATCGGCGTCAACACCTCGCCGCTGGCCGGGCGCAACGGCGGCGACAAGGTCACCGCGCGGCTGGTCAAGGCCCGCCTCGACCAGGAGCTGATCGGTAACGTCTCGATCCGCGTCCTGCCGACCGAGCGCCCGGACACCTGGGAGGTCCAGGGCCGTGGCGAGCTGGCGCTGGCCATCCTGGTCGAGCAGATGCGGCGCGAGGGCTTCGAGCTGACCGTCGGCAAGCCGCAGGTGGTGCTGCGCACGATCGACGGCAAGCTTCACGAGCCGTTCGAGCGCCTGTACATCGACTCGCCGGAGGAGCACCTCGGCGCGATCACCCAGCTCCTGGCGGCGCGCAAGGGCCGCATGGAGGACATGAGCGGCAACGGCAGCGGCCGGATCAAGCTGGAGTACGTGCTCCCGTCGCGCGGCCTGATCAGCTTCCGCACCGACTTCCTCACCGAGACCCGCGGCACCGGCATCGCGAACCACGTGTTCGAGGGCTACTTCCCGTGGGCGGGCGAGATCCGCACCCGCCACAGCGGCTCCTTGGTCGCCGACCGCACCGGCCCGGTCACCGCGTACGCGATGATCCAGCTGGCCGACCGCGGCACGTTCTTCGTCGAGCCGGGCGCCGAGGTGTACGAGGGCATGGTCGTGGGCGAGAACCCGCGCTTCGAGGACCTCGACATCAACATCACCAAGGAGAAGAAGCTGACCAACATGCGTCAGTCCTCCGCCGACGTGATGGAGACGCTGGCCCGCCCGCGCAAGATGGGCCTGGAAGAGGCGCTGGAGTTCTGCTCGGTCGACGAGTGCGTCGAGGTCGCGCCCGAGGTCGTCCGGGTCCGCAAGGTCACCCTGGACGTCAACACCCGCGCGAAGGAGCGTTCGCGCGCCAAGAGCCGCGACAACGTCTGATCCCCGGCTTCGGAAAAACCTCCCGGTGCGCGTCGCCGGGAGGTTTTTTCGTGTCCGTTCCCTTACGCTGGGTCGGCCGGTGGCGGACCCAGCGTCATGAATTCCGCTGTTCTTCTCCTTATATCTTTATAGGGGTCGCGGCGGTTTCAGCGCCTGGCGCCGACCACCGACGTGAACCGTTTTCGTGTCCGGCCCGTGTTCGTTCCGCCGTTCCGGAACGGTCCGGGAACCCGGACGGTGTTCCGCGCGTCCTCTCCCATAGCGCCCACCTTGGGGCGGCGGGGCCGCCCGATCCGGGTATGGGAATCTCGGTTTCGGCGGCGAAGGCGGTCGTGGGAGCATGACTGACCCGATCGGGCGAAACTGGGAGGAACGGGGCGTGCGGGTGAATCGCAAGGCGGTGCCGGTACTGGCACTCGCGGCCGTGCTGCTCACCGCCTGTTCCAACACCCCGCCACCCCCGGTCGTGTCGTCGTCGGTCGCGCCCGTGTCCACCACCGGCAAGACGCCGTCGCAGATCGTCGTCGGCGTCGACGACGTGCTCGGCGGGTACAACCCGCACAACCTCGCGGACTCGTCCCAGGTGACCTCCGCGCTCTCGCAGCTGCTGCTGCCCTCGGTGTTCCGCCAGAAGGACGACGGCACCACCCAGCTCGACAAGAACCTGATGAAGTCCGCGGAGGTGATCTCGCAGCAGCCGTTCGTGGTGGCCTACGAGATCCGGCCCGACGCCTCCTGGTCCGACGGCGCGCCGATCGCCGCCGAGGACTTCGACTACCTGCGGACCCAGCTGCGCGACCAGCCCGGCGTGATCGAGCCCGCCGGCTACCGGCAGATCACCGACCTGCAGTCCCGCGAAGGCGGCAAGCGCGTCGAGGTCACCTTCGCCAAGCCGTACCCCGGCTGGCAGACGCTGTTCTCCGACCTGCTGCCCGCCCACCTGCTCAAGGACGCACCCGACGGCTGGCGCGGGGCGCTCGCGTCGAACTTCCCGGCCATCGCCGGCCCGTTCTCGATCAAGAGCCTGGACACCGCCCGCGGCGAGGTGATCCTCGAGCGCAACGAGCGCTACTGGGAGAAGCCCGCCGCGATCGACCGGATCGTGCTCCGCCGGTCGGACCAGAACACGCTGCTGGCCGCGCTGCGCAGCGGCAACGACCAGTTCGCGCTGGCGCGGACCACCGGTGACGAGCTCAAGCTGCTCGGCGAGCTCGGCTCCTCCGTGCGGCTGCACACCGTCGCCCGCCCGCTCGTGGCCGACGTGCTGCTGCGCCCGGTCAGCGCGACGCTGCAGGACGCCCAGGTGCGCGCCGGGGTGGCCGCGCTGATCGACCGCACCAAGCTGATCACCGAAGGCGTCAACGGCGGTCCGTCGTCGGCGCTCCACGCCGACGCCCAGGTGACCGCGCCGTCGGTGAAGGGCTACGCGGCGACCATCCCGCCCGGCCCGCCCACCGCCCCCGACGTCGCCAAGGCCGAGCAGTCGCTGACCGCGGCCGGCTACGCCAAGACCGCGGGCACCTGGCGCAAGAACGGCCGGGCGCTCTCGCTGGTCATCGCCTCCCCGGCCACCCAGGAGCCGTACGCGACGATCGCCAAGCAGCTCACCGGCCAGCTCGCCGCGCAGGGCATCGAGGTCAACGCGATCACCCCGCAGCCGCGCGACCTGTTCAGCGGCCTGCTGGCGATGCCGGTCGTGGGCGGGGTCCAGCAGCCGGCCGGCGACTCGGCGGGCAACGTCGGGGTCGACATCGCCGTCGTCCCGCAGGCGGTCGGCGGCGACACCGCGTCGGTCCTCGCCTCGACCTTCGGCTGCCGCCCGGAGCAGACGGCCGAGGGCGTGGACAAGACCAAGCCCGTCGTCCCGGGCAACGCGGCCGGCTTCTGCGACCCGGCGCTGCAGCCGTCGATCGACGCGGCGCTGTCGGGATCGAGCTCGGTCACCGAGGCGCTGACCACCCTGGAGCCTGAACTTTGGCGTCAGAACGTGGTGATTCCGCTGTTCCAATTGGCTGACACCCTGGCGATCGGATCCGGCATCTCGGGCGTCACGCCCGGTCCCCCCATGGTGGGCCCGTTCGGGTCGGCGGTGAACTGGACTCGCGGCCCGAAGTAATCGGTTGGCTACGCATTCAGTACTACCGGGTGATCTTTACCAACGCCTTCGAGTGGGGCGTTGTGAATCCATGAGGTAACCGTCGTATTTCTGGATGTCGACTGGAAGTCACCCTTTGGTCACGATCGACCCGGAACTGGTGACTGTCGGTGCTTTTCCTTTCTAGCGTGCTCCCGCAGTGCGCCAGTTGAGTGTCGCTTGGCGTGTCGTAGGCTCCGGCCCATCCAAACCGGAGCGGTGTGGGCCCTTGTCCCGATATTCAAGGGCTCAGTGCTAGGAGGGCACACTTCATGAGGAGATCCAAAGCTGTCTCCGCTTTGTCGCTCGTCGCCGGCGCCTCGCTGTTGCTGAGCGCCTGCAGCGGCGGCGATTCGGGTTCGGGCAACACCGACCAGAACGGATCGTCGACCGACGTCAAGGCGATGGCTGCCGGCAAGGCCGAGACCGGCGACCTGTTCAAGCTCGCGGACACCCCGGGGTACGACGGCACGGTCACGGTCGGTATCGACGACGGGTACTCGGGGTACAACAACCAGACCCCGGACACCAACAGCTCGTACAACAACTACGTGCTGACCGCGGTGCTCTCCGGTACGTTGAAGCTCGACGGCAACAACAAGATCCTGCTGAACAGCGACGTCTTCCAGTCGTGGGACATCACGCAGAAGGACCCGCAGCAGGTCACCTACAAGATCAAGCCGAACATCAAGTGGTCGGACGGTCAGGCCTACGACTGCAAGGACCTGTACCTGGCGTGGCTGTCGCAGAGCGGCCTGGCCAAGGGTGCGGACGGCAAGAACCCGTTCAACTCGGCGTCGACCACCGGTTACTCGCTGATCAGCAAGGCCGAGTGCAAGGACCCGCTGACCTTCGTCACCGACTACAGCGAGCCTTACCTCGACTACAAGGGCCTCTTCAACGCGCCGGCGATCATGCCCGCGCACATCCTCGAGGCCAAGACCGGTATCGCGGACATCACCAAGCTGGCCCCGACCGGCGACGGCGCGCAGATCAAGGCCGCCGGTGACTTCTGGTCGAACGAGTGGAAGGGCTTCAAGGCGGACATCATGCCGTCGTCGGGCCCCTACAAGATCACCGCGTTCGACGCCAACCAGAAGGCCGTCACCCTCGAGAAGAACCCGCTGTGGGCGGGCGGCAAGGGTGGCCCGTCGAAGATCATCGTGAAGGCCATGGAAGACACCAAGGCCATGGCGACCGCGCTGCAGAACGGTGAGATCGACGTGGCCGCGTCGACCCAGCCGGACGCCACCGCGGCCCAGACGATGAAGGGCCTCGCGGCCCAGGGCGTGGTCTACGGTTCGGCCCCGCAGCTGACCTACGAGCACCTCGACCTGAACTTCAAGCGCATGTTCGCCGACAAGGACCTCCGCAAGGCGTTCCTCGAGTCGGTCAACCGCAAGGAGATCACGGACAAGCTGCTCAAGGAGGTCCAGGCGGACGCGGAGCCGCTGAACAGCGTCGTCTTCTTCCAGGGTGAAGAGGGCTACACCGACCTGTACAGCAGCAAGGCGGGCCTGGGTGCCGACGCGGCGGCCAAGACGCTGACCGACGCCGGCTGGGCCAAGGGCGGCGACGGCATCTTCGCGAAGAACGGTGTGCGTGCCTCGTTCAAGATCACGCACAACCAGAACGCGCGCCGCAGCCAGACCGTCGAGATCATCATCTCGCAGGCCAAGGCGGCCGGCATCGAGGTCAAGGACGAGACCGACGCCAACTTCCTCAAGGGTGGCCGCGTCTCGACCGGTGACTACGACATCGCGCTGTTCGGCTGGTCGGCCCAGCCGTTCAAGGCCGAGTCCCGCTCGATCTACATCTGCCCGGACAAGGGCGGCGAGCAGAACTACCAGGCGCTGTGCGACCCGAAGATCGACGACGCCTACAACGCTGCGGTGAAGGCGACCGACGAGCAGGTCAAGCTGCAGAAGTACCAGGAAGCCGACAAGGCCATCGCCGACGACTACGCGACCCTGCCGCTGTTCCAGACGCCGAGCATGTGGGCGTTCAAGGGCATCGACCGCGTCTACATGCAGTCGTACGACGGTGTCCTGTGGAACGTCGGCGAGTGGGAGAAGAAGAAGTAGGGCTCGTCCCGCCTCTTCTTTCCCCTCGCTCCAGATGACCTGGGAGGTACCGGGGCCCGGCCACAAGCCGGGCCCCGGTACCCACCGGAAGTAGCTGTTGACCGTAGGGTTACCGCCACTACGGTAGACAACCGGGTAGCGGTCCAGCGCACTTCTGACGACCAGGCCCGGATGAGGAGCAGTTCGTTGAACCTGGTGATCTACATCCTTCGCCGTCTGGCGATATCGATCCCCGTCCTGCTGGTGGGGACGTTCTTGTGCTTCGTCATGGTCGCCGGCACCGGTGACCCGCTGGGCGAGCTGCGGCAGAACCCGACCATCAGCAAGGAAGCGCTGGCCGCCACGGCCGCCAAGCTCGGTCTCGACCAGGGCATCGTGCCCCGCTACTTCACGTGGCTGGGTGACTTCCTGAGCGGGAACTGGGGCATCTCCATCGCGCAGGGCAACGCCCTCGCGCCGGTCGCGCCCAAGGTGATGGCCGCTTTCGGCGTCACCCTCAAGCTGGTCGTCGGCGCCGAGATCCTCGCCCTGATCATCGGCATCATCGTCGGCGTGCTCGCCGCGGTGAAGCAGTACTCGATCATCGACTACCTCGCGACCACCCTCGCCTTCCTGCTCTTCTCGATGCCGATCTTCTGCGTCGCGATCGTGCTGAAGCGCTACGCGATCGAGATCAACGGCTGGGTCCGCGACCTCGGCCTGTCCGACGTCCTGGGCAACCCGTGGCTCCGCACGACCAGCCCGGAGCAGCTGAAGACCGACGGCGTCGGCGACTTCATCACCAGCACGATCGGCGCGTACCTGCTGCCGACCCTGTCGATCATGGCGATCAGCTTCGCCGCGTACAGCCGGTTCCAGCGCGCCTCGATGCTCGAGGTGATGAGCTCCGACTACGTGCGCACCGCGCGCGCCAAGGGCCTCGGCAACGGCCGGGTCATCTTCCGGCACGCGTTCCGCAACGCCCTGATCCCGGTCTCGACGCTGTTCTCGGTCAACTTCGGCTCGGTTCTCGCCGGCGCGATCATCACCGAGACGGTGTTCAACTGGCACGGTATGGGCACATTGCTGGTGGAAGCCGTCTCGAAGAACGACACTCAGGTGATGATGGGTTGGCTCGTGGTGATCGCCAGCAGTGTCATCGTCGCCAACCTGATCGCCGACCTGATGTACGGCATCCTGGACCCGAGGATTCGCGTTGGCTGACTTGAACTCTCTTATCGCGGCGAGCGAGACCGAAACCAAGGACGGCACGCTGCCGCCGGAGGCGCTGCCGGAACCGCGCAGCCAGGGCAAGCTGGTCCTGCGAAAGTTCCTGCACCACAAACTGGCGATGGCGTCGTCGGCCGTGCTGGTCCTGATCGTGCTGCTCAGCATCCTGCTGCCGATCTTCTGGAAGCACGGCTACCAGGACAGCTCGTTCCCGTCCTTCGCCAAGCCCAGCAGCGACTTCCCGCTCGGGACGACGCAGGTCGGCAAGGACATGGTTTCGCAGGTGCTGCGCGGCACGCAGTACTCGCTGCTGATCGCGCTCACGGTGTCGATCCTGGCGACGGTGATCGGCGTCGTGTTCGGGGCGATCGCCGGCTACCTGCGCGGGATCTCCGACTCGGTCATCTCCCGGGTGACGGACCTGTTCCTGATCATCCCGCAGATCGCCGCGGCGGCCATCCTCGCCAAGGTGTTCGGCGGCGGCTCCTGGTACATCGTCGCGCTGGTGCTGGCGGCGTTCGGCTGGATGCAGATCGCCCGGATCACCCGCGCCGAGGCGATGTCGCTGTCCCAGCGCGAGTTCGTCGACGCGGCCCGCGCGTCGGGCGCCGGGACGTTCCGGATCATCTTCAAGCACCTGGTGCCGAACATGGTCGGCAGCATCACGGTCAACGCGACCCTCGCGGTCGCGCAGGCCGTGCTGGCGGAAGCCGCGCTGTCGTTCATCGGCCTGGGCGTCCAGCTGCCGGACACCTCGCTCGGCCGCGTCATCCTGGAGAACTACGCCCAGCTGCAGACGCGGCCGGCGCTGTTCTTCGGGCCGTTCATCGTGCTCGTGCTGATTTCACTGACGATCAACTTCATCGGTGACGGTCTTCGCGACGCCTTCGACCCGCGTCAGCGGAGAATGAAGGCCTGAACGCGTGCCGCGGGGGTGACCGGTTCCGGTCGCCCCCGCGTCCGTTTTCCAGCGGAGATCGCCGGACCTGGGGGTTTCGGATGAATCTCGTGCTCTACGTGTTCCGCAGGCTGGTCATCTCCATCCCGGTCCTGCTGGTGGGCACGTTCCTGTGCTTCGTCATGGTGGCCAACACCGGCGACCCGCTCGGCGAGATCCGCAGCAAACCGGGGATCAGCGCGGCGGCCATCGCCGAGACCGAGCAGAAGCTCGGCCTCGACCAGAGCGTCGTCGCCCGCTACTTCACCTGGCTGGGGCACTTCCTGACCGGCGACTGGGGCATCTCGATCGCGCAGGGCAACGCGTTCGCCCCGGTCCAGCCGAAGGTGCTGGCCGCGTTCAAGGTCACCCTGGAACTGGTGCTGACGGCGTCGGTGCTGGCCCTGATCTTCGGGGTGCTGGTGGGGGTCCTCGCCGCCGTCAAGCAGTACTCGATCTGGGACTACCTGGCGACGACGCTGGCGTTCCTGATGTTCTCGATGCCCATCTTCTGCGTGGCGATCGTCCTCAAGGGCTACGCGATCCGCGCCAACATCTGGGTGCGGGACCTGGGCCTGTCCGACGTCCTCGGCGACCCGTGGCTGCGGACGACGAGCCCGGAGAGCCTCTCGGCCACCGGCGTCGGCGACGCGCTCGCGAAGTACGTCGGCGCGTTCCTGCTGCCGACGCTGTCGATCATGGCGATCACGTTCGCCGCGTACAGCCGGTTCCAGCGGGCGTCGATGCTCGAGGTCCTGGGCGCCGATTACGTCCGCACAGCGCGCGCCAAGGGCGTCTCGAACAGCCGCGTGATCTGGCGCCACGCGTTCCGCAACGCGCTGATCCCGGTGATGACGCTGTTTTCGGTCAACTTCGGCGCCACGGTGACGGGCGCGATCATCACCGAGACGGTCTTCAACTGGCACGGCATGGGCACGCTGCTGGTGGAGGCGGTCAACAAGAACGACCCGCAGGTGCTGATGGGCTGGCTGGTGGTGATCGCGGCGAGCGTGGTGATCGCGAACCTGGTCGCGGACCTGCTGTACGGCATCCTCGATCCCCGCATCCGCGTCGGCTGAGCAATCTGCCGCGGCTGGTCGTGAGTGGTAAGGCGGGTTAGAACCCGCCTTACCACTCACGACCCCCGCGCCCAGCGTTCCGAACATCCCGCGGGTGCGGGCCCTTCGGCGTCAGAACGTCAGTCGGCCACGGGGGCCAGCCTGCCGGCCTCCCAGGCCGCGCGGCGCTCGGCCTGCAGGATCGGGTCCGCGACCGGGGCCGCCGACAGCAGGCGCCTCGTGTACTCCTGCTGCGGCGAGTGCAGCACCTGGTCGCGGGTGCCGACCTCGACGAGCTTGCCGTGCTGCATCACCGCGACGCGGTCGGCCAGCAGGTCGACCACGGCCAGGTCGTGGCTGATGAACAGGCAGGCGAACTGCAGCGACTGCTGCAGGTCCAGGAACAGGTCCAGCACGCGGGCCTGCACCGACACGTCCAGCGCCGAAGTGGGCTCGTCCGCGATGAGCAGGGCAGGGTCGAGCGACAGCGCACGGGCGATGGCCACGCGCTGGCGCTGGCCGCCGGAGAGCTCGTGCGGGTAGCGGTTCATGTAGTGCCCGCCCAGCTCGACCTTGTCGAGCAGCGAGCGCACCCGCGCCGACAGCGCCTTGCCGGACAGCACCTTGTGCAGCACCATCGGCTCCGCGATGGACTCGCCGATCGTCATCTTCGGGTCCAGCGTCGACGCCGGGTCCTGGAACACGATCGAGAAGAACCGGCGAAGCGGCCGGATCTCCTTCGCCGACATCGTCGTGATGTCCTTGCCCGCGATCGCGATCGTGCCCTGGGTCGCGCGCAGCAGGCCGACGGCGCAGCGGCCGACCGTCGACTTGCCCGAGCCCGACTCGCCCACCAGGCCGACGATCTCGCCCTTGGCGATGGTCAGCGAGACGTCGTCGACCGCGCGGTTCTTGGCCTGGCCGCGGCGGCCCGGGTACTCGAGCACCAGGTTCTTGATCTCGAGGGCCGGGGCGGCCTCCTCGATCACGGCCTCCAGCTCGGCGTCGGCCAGCCGGATCTCCTCGGCGATCTTGGCCGCCTCGGTGCTGTCGCTGGCGATGCCGGCGTCGTCGAGCAGGCGGCGGCCCTCGGGGCGCTGGCCCAGGACCGGCACCGCGGCGAGCAGCCGCTTCGTGTAGTCCTCGCGCGGCGTCGCGAACAGCTCGCGCACCGGCGCCTCTTCGACGATCTCGCCCTGGTACATCACGATGACGCGGTCGGCCATGTCGGCGACGACGCCCATGTCGTGGGTGATCAGCACGATCGCCGTGTCGAGGGTGTCCCGCAGCTTGCGGAGCAGGCCGAGGATCTCCGCCTGGACCGTGACGTCGAGCGCCGTGGTCGGCTCGTCGGCGATGATGACCTTCGGGTCGCAGGCGATCGCCATGGCGATGACGACGCGCTGGCGCAGGCCGCCCGAGAGCTGGTGCGGGTACTGCTTGAACCGCAGCTCGGGGTTCGGGATGCCGACCATGTCGAGCAGCTCGACCGCGCGCTTGTCGGCGGCGTCCTTGGCGATGTCGAGGTGGGACCGCAGGGCCTCGCGCAGCTGCCAGCCGACCGTGTAGACCGGGTTCAGCGCCGTCATCGGCTCCTGGAAGATCATCGCGACCTGGTTGCCGCGGATCTTCTGCATGTCCTTCTCTTTGAGATCCGCCAGGTTGCGCTCGCCGAGGCGCAGCTCACCGGCGATCCGGCTGGTCTTGGGCAGCAGGCCCAGCACCGACATCGACGTGACGGACTTGCCGGACCCGGACTCCCCGACCACGGCGACGATCTCGCCGGGCTGCACGTCGAACCCGATGCCCTTGACGGCGTCCACGACGCCGTCCTCGGTCTGGAACGACACGCTGAGGTCGGAGATGGACAGGACGGATCCGGACACGCCGGCGACGTTCGCCGAAGTTGCTTCAGTGCTCACCAAGATGCCCTTCGTGGGGGTACAGACGGTCACGACGCGGCGGTCGCGACTCGCGCGAGGATAACCGAGGGTGTCCCCGACGAAGGTCGGAGCACGGGAATTACGCTCAACCCGTGATCTCCCCGGTATCGCGAAGGCTGCTGTTCGTCCACGCCCATCCCGACGACGAAAGCATCACCACCGGCGCCTCGATCGCACGATACGCCGCCGAAGGCGCCGAGGTGACCGTGGTGACCTGCACGCTGGGTGAAGAGGGCGAGGTCATGGCCGGCCTGCCCGAGCTGGCCGGGCTGCGCGCCCAGGCGGCCGACCAGCTGGGCGGCTACCGCGTCGCCGAGCTGAAGGCCGCCTGCGCCGCGCTGGGGGTGTCGCGGCACCACTACCTGGGCGTGCTCGGCCGGTGGCGTGACTCGGGCATGGCGGGCACGCCGTCGGCTTCGCACCCGCGGGCGTTCACCGGGGGGAGCGCCGAGGAGCAGGCCGCCCAGCTGGGGGAGGTCCTCGACGAGGTCCGGCCCCAGGTCGTCGTCACCTACGACGCCTTCGGCGGCTATGGCCACCCCGACCACATCCGCGCCCACGAGATCACGATGGCGGCGGCGACCCGGGCCGGCTCGGTCGAGCGGGTGTTCCACACGGTGACGTCGAAGAGCGCGCTGCGTGCCGGGCTGGCCGCGCTGCGTGCGGGCGAGCGCCGCTACCGCGTCCCGGACGACGACGAGCTGCCCGCGACGCCCGACGAGGAGATCACCACGGTGCTCGATGTCGCCGCGTACGTCCCGGCGAAGCTGGCGGCACTGCGCGCGCACGCGACGCAGCTGGCGGTGGTCGACGGCGACGTCCCGTACTTCGCGCTGACGAACGAGATCGCCCAGCCGATCCCTGCGAAGGACTCCTTCGTGCTGGCCCACGGCCCCGCCGAGGGTGCGGCGGACGACCTGTTCGGCGGGCTGTGACCGTGGACGGGCGGCTGACGCTCGAGCAGGGCCTGCTGCTCGCGCTGCTCGCCGTCGACACGGTGCTGCTCGCGCTGCTGGAGCTGTTCTTCCTGCCGCTGCGGATCGGGGTGGTCCCGGTGCCGGTGATGGTGCTCGTGGGCGCCGTCACCACGCCGTGGCTGGTGTGGACCACGGCGAAGCTGGTGCGCCCCGGGCTTTCCTGGGTACCCCTGGCGCTGTGGGTGCTCGTCGTGTTCGGGGTCGGCCTGCTGGGCCCGGGCGGTGACCTGGTGCTGATCCAGGACTGGCGGGCGTTGCTGCTGCTCGGCGCGAGCGCGCTGCCGGGCGCGATGGTGCTCGGCAGCGCGCCGCGCCGGGCGGTGGGAAGGGGAGCGGGACGTGGGTGAGTCGATCTCCGACCGGCAGGTCGTGGCGGTGCTGCGGCCGTTCGTGCGGGCGTGCGGGCCGATGCTGGACGCGCTGCGCGAGTCCGACCCGTTCGGGCTGCAGGCGCGTGCCTCGGAGGACTTGGCCGAGGTCGAGTCGGGGTTGAAGGCGAAGCTGATCCACGGCGTCACGTCGGTGAAGGTGCCGGGCACGGCGGCGTGGGCGCGGATGACGGGGTACGACCGGTCGAGCTGGTGGATGAACCGCGTCGGCCGGTTCACGGCGCTGCTGACGTCGATCCCCGGGCTGGGTGGCGCGCTGGCCGACCGCCTGCCGGTGCAGGACGCCCTGGGCGCGGCGTCGCAGGGGCTGCTGCTGTGCGCGATCGCGGGCGAGTACGGGGTGACCGACGTAGGCACCCGGGTCCGGCTCATCGCGTGGGTGCTCTTCGAGCGCGAGATCGACCCGGATCTCGCGGCGGGCAAGCACGCGGAGCACGACGAAGCCGCGGAGGCGGACGAAGCGGCGAAGCTGACCGAGGAACTGAGGGCGTCGGAGAAGAAGCACGGCAAGGCGACGGTCAAGGCGGCCGGCCGCACGCTGTGGCGGCTCGGCCGCGGGCTCCTCGGCATCACGGGTGAACTGGAGAAGCGCCCGCGCGGCAACCTGTTCCACCGGGCGCTGGGCATGCTCCCGGTCGTCGGTGCGGCGGGCGACTACCTCGGCGAGCGGTCGGGGTTGCGGGTCGTGTGGAAGCGCGCGCACGTGTGGCTGACCGAGCGCCGCACCTGATCTTCCCCGGCGGCGCCCGGCCCAAACCTCACTTCCAGAACTGGAAGAGGTAGAACCCCGCCGGGGCACCGGGATAGCCACCCAGCGCGTCGAAGATCCAGCCGGCACCGTCCCACAGGGCGGCGTTCGCCGGGGGGAACAGGAACAGGACCGCGAACAGGATGATCGGCGCCCACGGGCGCACCTGCGCGCCGAACGCCCGCGCCTGCGCCGGCAGGTACGGCTCGATCGCGCCCCAGCCGTCGAGGCCCGGGATCGGCAGGATGTTGAGGATGAACGTCACGACCTGCAGCAGCGCGAGGAAGGACATCGCGATCACCAGGCCGTAGGCCATCGGGACCAGCGCGACCACCAGGCACAGCGCCGCGCCGACCGCGAGGTTGCTCAGCGGCCCGGCCAGCGACACCCAGGACGACGTCCCCCGCGAGCGCAACGCGCCGCGGTTGATCCAGACCGCGCCGCCCGGCAGCGGGATGCCGCCGATGAACAGGAAGATCAGCGGCAGGACGATCGACAGGACGGGGTCGGTGTACTTCCGGACGTCGAGGTTCAGGTAACCCTTATGGGCGACGCTGTAGTCGCCACCGCGGTAGGCCACCATCGCGTGGCCGAACTCGTGCAGTGACAGCGACGCCACCCAACCGGCGGCGACGAAGATCACGACACCGGCCACGGCCAGTGCGTCGTGATCTCGGACGAAGAACGGATTGACGTGACCGAATGCGGCCATCACGCCACCGGCGGCGGTGAGCGCGAGGATGCCGAGGAAGACCGGGCTGGGACGCACTGCTGACTTCTGCACGTGCTCCAGTCTTCCGTATGCCCGGTGTGAAGTTACCGGCGTGTCCCCTTGCGCGATCGGGCCGGAACGTCCCCCGAACTCGCTACTCCGCTTGACCTGACCGCACTACACGGGTGTAATCACAGTGATGTCATTCGCCGCCGAGAGGGGACGGCGAGTGTCGTTTCACCACCGCCAGCCTGGGGAGTGCTAGGGAGCGAGGAGGCGGACGTGCGGTTGGAAGCCGATGGGAAGGAATGGGGGCACGTCATGAGTTGGGGCGAGATCCCGGAGCAGGCTCTGGGAGATCTCACCGAGCTCATCGATGTCACCGAAGAAGAGCAGGATTGGCAGGAACGCGCCCTGTGCGCGCAGACGGACCCGGAGGCGTTCTTCCCCGAGAAGGGCGGTTCCACCCGCGAAGCCAAGCGGATTTGCCTGGGTTGCGAGGTCAAGGACGAGTGCCTGGAGTACGCACTGGCCCACGACGAACGCTTCGGCATCTGGGGCGGTCTGTCCGAGCGGGAGCGCCGGAAGCTCAAAAAGCGTGCTGTCTAGTGCGAATCACCGGTGATGCCCGGCGTCACCGGTGATTCCGCTGTGCGGGGTGCTCGGCGTGGGTTCACCACCGGGTGACTGGCCGGGGCCGTAGGGTGGCCGCACCGACTGCCGCCTGATCTGGAGCGTTCGTTGCCCCGCACCGCCGCGCCGCCCGTCCCGCGCACCGCGCCCGTTCTGGCCATTGTGGTCTGTCACGACGGCGAAAACTGGCTGCCGCTGGCGCTTTCCGCGTTGCGCCGCAGCACCGTCCGGCCCCGGCACGTCCTCGCCGTGGACACCGGCTCCACCGACGCGACCCCGCGGCTGCTCGCCGAAGCCGCCGAGGATCCCGGCCTGGATTCGTCCCCCGTTCTCTCCGGGGTCATCACACTGCCGAGTGATACCGGCTTCGCGGCCGCGGTCGCCGAAGCCGTCGCGCACGCCACCGAGCGCTGGGGCGACCCCGGTTCCTGGCTGTGGCTGCTGCACGACGACTGCGCGCCCGAACCCGATTGCCTCGATCAGCTCCTGCACGTCGCCACGAAGGAACCGTCGGCCACCGTGCTCGGTTCGCTCGGTCTCGACTGGACCGATCCGCGGCTGATCGTCGAAGCCGGGCTGTCCACCGACGCCTCCGGGCACCGCCAGCAGGTCGCCGCGACCGGCGAGGACCCGGTGGCGGTGCTCGCCGTGCCCAGCGCCGGCTCGCTCGTGCGCCGCGACGCTTGGGACTCCCTCGGCGGCTTCGACCCCGATTTCCCGTTGCTGCGGGAGGATCTCGACTTCGGCTGGCGCGCGAACGCGGCCGGGGGCGTGGTCCTGTCCGTCCCGCTCGCGCGGGTGCGGCACGCCCGCGCCGTGACCACCGGCCGGCGGGCGGCGGACGCGCTCCCCGGCCCGCCGGCCGTCGCGAACCGCGCCCACGGGCTGCGCGTCTTCCTCGTGAACTGCTCGCCGTTTTCCTTCTGGCTCGGCATGATCCGGCTCCCGGTGCTCGCCGTGCTGCGCGCGCTGGCCTTCGTCCTGCTGCGCCGCACCGGCGAAGCGCGGGCCGAACTCGCCGCCGCCGCGTACCTCCTCAGTGGACGCGGCGGATTGCGCGCCGCACGGGCCCACCGGCGGCGGAATCCGCGGCCGGGCACGGTTCGCGGGCTCTTCACCGGACGCGGGACCCGGCTGCGCAACGCCGTCCGCGCCGGCGTCGTCGGCCTGGTGCGCCGCGGCGTCGAGAACGACGTCGCGCTCGGCCGGGTGCCCGAGACCGTCGAAACCGAGTCGGCGTGGGTGACGCCGGAAGCGCTCGACGCCCGCGAGAACCGTCCGGTCGGCCCCGACGCGCTGCCCGCGGGCGCGCTGCGCGGCGTCAGCTCACGCGGGTCCGGGCTGCGCCGCCCGGGCACGCTGGTCGCCGTCGCGCTGCCGGAAACCCCGGCGCCGGTCGCCGAAGACGCCCCCGAAGAGCCGGAGCCGGAACTCGTCTTCGTGGAGGTCAACCGCCGCCGGGTGCTGGCGGCCACGATCTTCGCGCCGCCGGTGGTCCTGCTCGTGGTGCTGACCGCGCTCGGGCTGTTCGTCAACCGCGCCCGGCTGGGCCTCGACCTCTTCGGCGGCAAGCTGCTCCCGGTGGCCGGGCTGGGGGAGCTCTGGACGTCCTACCTGACGCCGTGGCACGCGATCGCGGGCGGCACCGGGGCGCCCGCGTCGGCCACCCTGCCGGTGCTCGGCGCGCTCGGCGCGGTGTTCGCGCCGATCGGCGGCCCGGCCGCGCTGGTCGCCGTGCTGCTCATCGGCGACATCCCGCTGGCCGCGCTGAGCGCGTACGCGGCGACGCGGCGGCTCCGCGTACGCCGCTGGGTGCGCGCGGTCGTCGCGGCGACGTACGCGCTCCTGCCGGCCGCGACCGCGGGCGTGGCGCAGGGCCGGCTGGACGTCGTCGTGGTGCACCTGGTGCTGCCGCTGGTGGCCGCGGGCATCGCCGGGCTGCTCGTGCACGCGGACACGCGCTGGCTGCACGTGTCCGCGCTGTCGGCGTTCGGGGTGGCGCTGCTCGGTGCGTTTTCACCGCTGGCGCACGGGCTCGCGCTCGCCGGGCTGCTGATCGGGTTCGTCGTGCTCCCCGCGCCGACCGGGCTGGCGCGCCGGATCGCGTCGGTCGGGATCGTGGTGCTGCTGCCGCTGGCGCTGCTGCTGCCGTGGCCGACCGTGCTGCTGAAGCACCCGGGACTCCTCGTCCAGGGGCTCGGTGGTGCGGCATCGGTGGTCTCCGGCACCGATCTGGCCGGGCTCGACCCGGGCGGCCCGGGCGCCTGGCCGATCGGCGTCGCGGTGATCGCCGCGGCGCTGGTGGCGCTGGTCGTCCGGCCGACGAAGCTCGCCGCCGGCGGGCTCGCGCTGGCGGCGCTGGGCGCGGGCGGGCTGGTGCTGGTGCGGCTGGTCACGGCACCCCCGTTGCAGGGCGGCGCGCCATCGCACGGCTACACGGGCGTGCCGCTGCTGATCGTCGGCACCGGGCTGCTGTGGGTGGTCCTCGGCTCGTGGCAGCGCGGCGGCCCGGCCGGCGTCCCGGCGACCTGGCTGCCGAAGGTGATGGCGGTGGCCGGAGTGGCGGTGTTCCTGGCGCTGGCCACCGGCGCGGCGATCGTCGGCTCGCAGGGCCCGCTACGGGCCGGTTCGCGACCCGCGCTCGCCCCGGAGGTCGCGGCCGAGCTGACGGCGTCGGGCCGCTCGGTGCTCGACCTGGCCCCGGACGCGACACGCCAGATCACCGGCCGCCTCCCGCACTACGGCGACGACGAGCTGGCCCCGACGCCCGGAACACCGGCCCGCTTGGCGTCCTGGCGCCGCGACCTGGGCCAAGGCGACGCGGCGGCGGTCCAGCGCTCCTTCGCGGCGGCCGCGGCCGCGGGCGTCCAGTTCGTGGTGCTCCCGCCGGGCGTGGACCCGCAGGCGTACCCACCGCTGGCGAAGGACGTGGTTTCGGTGGCCGCCCCGACATCCGACGGCCGCGGGGTGCTCCGCCTGCTCCCCCCGGCGGGCCAGGTGATCTTGATCTCCCCGGAGCAGGCGAAAGCGGCGGTCACGGGAGGCGGCGCCCCGGGCACGGCGCCGGGCGTGGCGCCGGTCCGCGCGGAGCTGCCGGACGTACGCGTCCGCGTGTCCGACGGCCCGACGGGCCGCCTCCTGGTACTGGCGGCGGAGCAGGAGCCGGGCTGGAAGGCGGCGGTCGCCGGCAAGCCGGTACCGATCGTGCCGGCGTGGGGCCACCAGGTGGCGGTGTCGGTACCACCGACGTCCGCAGAGGTGACGGTGGAGTACCCGGGAACGGAAAGAAACCTCCTGCTCCTGGCCCAGCTGGCGGCGGTCCTGTTCACGCTCCTGACGGCGGTCCCGGCCCGCCGGCCCCCCAGCTCCCCGCGCGGCGAAGGCTTGTAATCGGAGGAGCACGGTGGTCATCCCGTCGCCTGAGGCCGTGAAATCACTTTGAGCCGGGCCCGCAACACAGAGCGCA
>NZ_PPHF01000031.1 GCF_002904335.1 Amycolatopsis sp. CA-126428
CCGGTGATCGACCAGTGCCGGGAACTGGACTTGCGGACGGCCGGGCCGGACACGGTCGGGGTGTGGGGCGCGTTGCCGGACACCGACCGGCGTGCCCTGTACCCGGTGTGGGCGCGTCGCCGGGGTGGTGAGGCCCGATGACGGTCAACCTCACGCCGACACAGATTCTCGCCGGAATCGGGGTGCTGCTGGTCCTGTTCATGGTCTGGCGGTGGAGCGCCCGGAAGGCTCGCCGGGCCGCCGACGCGGCGCGGGCAAGCTCGCGGGTGGTGTCGCTGGCCGGGCGGGTGCTGTTCACGGGAGCGGCGTTCACGGGCGTTCAGTGGCTGGTGATCACCCACGTGCACAACCCCACGTTGGTCCTGGTGGTCCTCGGAGTGCCGGACCTGATCGCGGCCCATGTCCTGACGCGTGCCCTCACGGTCACGTCCATGGACACCACCAGCACGCGTCGCCGGGGTGGTGGTCGCCGATGACCACCACCAACCACGAGAACGCGGCGGCCGTGGCGGGCCGGGCGCGACGACTCGCCAAGGATGCCGCCGAAGCGGCGGACGTCCGCCGCTGGCAGACCCACCCCGACGTGGTGGCGCTGCGGGTGGAACGGGTCCGGTCTCAGGTGGACCGGCTGTGCTGGTCGGGGATCGTGCTCGGGTTGGCGTTCACCACGGCCAACGTGCAGTGGTTCGCCGCCGCCGGGTCGGCCGTGGGGTCGTTGCCGTGGCTGACGGCATGGCTGCTGGACCCCACGGTGTGCCTGGTTCTGCTGGCCATCCTGCGGGCCGAACAGGTCACCGCCCGGTACCAGGTCCACACGGGAGCGTGGGTTCGGGCGGCGAAGTGGCTCACGCTGGCCGCTACCTACGTGATGAACACCTGGTCATCGTGGGTTTCCGGGTCGCCGGCGAGGGTGGTGCTGCACTCGGTTCCGCCGCTGGTGGTGTTCGTCGCCGCCGAAGCGGTCACGGACCTGCGGGACAAGCTCACCGACGCTGTGGCGGTGGCGTTCATGAACGCCACCGACCGAGCGGCAGCGCCCGAACCGGCCTCGGTTGAGGAACCGGCCGCCGCGATCCACGAACCGAACGCGGCGGCTCACGAACCAACCGAACCGGTGGGTGAGCTGAGCGCGCCGGTTCGTGAACCGGCGGCACCTCGCGGGCCGCGACCGGCCCGGCGGAAGCTGTTCGCCGACTACCTCATCGATGCCCGGACGGTGTGGGCGCCGGGGGTGGAGATCACTCCGGCGTGGGTGCGGGAGGCAACGGGATGTTCCCGTGGACTGTCCTCCCGGCTCGCCGCCGCGCTCTCCGCTGAAACCGGCAAGGGGGTGGCAGGCGATGACTGAACCGAACCGAGAAGACCACGAAAACGCCGCGCTGACCCCCGCCGCCGGGCGGGACGTCGAACACGTCGGCCCGGTGCTCGACGGCGAGTTGATCGACG
>NZ_PPHF01000032.1 GCF_002904335.1 Amycolatopsis sp. CA-126428
CCGCGGCTGGACCTGGGGCGGCTCCTGGGACACCCCCATCGACTACCAGCACTTCGAGAAGCCCTGACCCTCCACCGGAAAGCCGTCCGACGCGGTACGCGGACGAAAAGGTCAAGCAAGCACGCGAGCACCCACTACTACCTCAACGACCACCAGGGGTAGGACCCGCTTCGGTGGTCCTGTTCGGACGGCCCGGTCGCTGGATCCCGACCGGGCCGTCCGAACAGGGCCCCGCGCGCTACCCGCCGACAAAGTGCGCGAGAGCAGCCCTCACGGCCTTCGCCTCCGGAGCCTTCAGTTCGTCGAACACGACCAATGCCTCCCGCAGCCGGGCCACGCCGTCCGCGACGTCCACGGCTCTCAACGAACATCGGCCGAGCCCTTCGAGCGCCCGTCCTTCCTGCAGGCGGAGCCCGATGGCTCTCGACTGGCCGAGGGCTTGCCGGTAGAACTCGCCGGGGTCACCCGCTTCGGGCCAGGCCAGGGCCAGGCCGCCGAGATTGTTGAGGTTCTCGGCCTGCCAGGCCCGGTCGTCACCGAACAGGACCCGGGCGCGCTCCAGGTACCTGAGCGCCAGCCTGAAGTTGCCGCCCGCGTGGTGCAGCCGGCCGAGGTTGTTCAGGGCCACCGCTTCCCGGGTCCGGCTGTCCAACCGGCTGTAGATGAGCTGGGCGCTGCTGTAGCAACTGTCGGCCATTCCGTAGTCACCGCACTCGAAGTACATCCGGCCGAGGTTGTTCAGGGCCCTGGCCTCGGTGTACCGGTCACCCAGCTCCCGGGACAGGGAAAGCACTTGATCGAAGGTGTCGATCGCGCTCGCGTAGTCCCCGCAGACACCGTAGGTACAGCCGATGCAGAGCAGGCTCAAGGCTTCACCGAGCCTGTTGCCGAGTTCGGTGTACAGCGCAAGAGCCCGCCGGCCATCGGCTCGGGCGGCGTCGTGCCGGCCGAGCCGGAACTGCACGCTCGCGAGGCTGCCGAGTGCGCCGGCGACCCCGAACGGGTTCTCCAGCTTTTCGTAGAGCGTGCGGGCACGGGTGAGGTACTCGATCGCTTCCGGGTACTCGCAGAGCTCCATTCGAGCGAACCCGATTTCGGTCAGCGCCGCGGCTTCGCCGAGCCGGTCGCCCGATCCGGCACACAGGTCCCGTGCTCGGACCAGGTGTTCGACCGCCGCGGGATAGTCTCCGAGCAGGCTCTGCACCCGGCCCAGGTCCGCGCGGGTGGCCGCTTCGTCCGTGAGGTCGCCCGCCGCCAGTTCCGCGGCCAGCACGGTCTGGTCGATCCGGTGGGCCTCATGCCAGAATCCGTGTTGCTCGAGGTAGGGGTGGAGCGCGACCGCGAGTTCCGCGGCCCGGTGCAGGTGGCCGTGGACCGCGGCATACGTGATGCAGGCACCGAGGTTGGCGCGTTCCGCGCTCAACCACGCGATCGCCTCGCCCTTCGACTCGAATTCGGGTGTCCCGGCCGGCGGCTCGGCGGCGATCTGCGGGCGCGGGCCGCGGGTGGCGACGAAGCGCGTCGCCGACCGGACGGCGTAGAGGTAGTGGTCGAGCAGGCGTTCGAAGGCTTTGTCGTCACCATCCTCGCTGCTCAGGGTGAGGCTGTAGGCCCGGGTCAGATCGTGGAGGCGATAGCGACCGGGCACCACTTCTTCGAGCAGGTGGTTGAGGTACAGCGCGTCGAGACGTTCACAGGTCGTTTCCGGATCTTCGCCGTCGAGCGCCGCGGCCGCGTGCACCTCGATCCGGGTGCCGGGGTGCAGGGCGAGCCGGCGGAAGAGCCGTTTCTCGTCCGGGCTCAAGTCCCGGTAGGAGAGGTCGAACGCCGCGGCCACGGTTCGGCTGCCCGCGCGGAACATAGTGATCCGGTTGCGGGAGCGCCGGAGGTCGTCGGCCAGCTGCTCGGGCGTCCAGCAGGGGTGGTTGCGCAGCCGGCCGGCCGTGAGCGTGATGGCCAGCGGCAGGTACCCGCACATCGCCATCAGCTCGGCCACGGCTCGGGGATCGTGCCGATGCGTGCCGGTGTAGCGCTGGAACATCGCCGCGGCGTCCGGTGGCGGGAGGGTCTGCAGCGAGACCGGGCCGGCGTCGGCGACGGACTCGAGCCGCCGCCGGCTGGTGACCAGCACGAGGCTGCCGGGACTGCCGGGCAGCAGCGGCCGGACCTGCTCGTCACCGACGGCGTCGTCGAGCAGCAGCAGGATCTTCCGCCCGGCCAGCTTCTCCCGCCACAGCCGGGCCCGATCGTCCAGGCCGGCGGGAATGTCGATCGCGGCAACGCCCCGGAGCATCAGCAGCGATGCCAGGGCATCCCCGGGGTCCACGGGTGCCTGGCCGGGACTGTGGCCGTGCAGTTCGAGGAAGACCTGGCCGTCGGGGAAATGGCCGGCGAGCCGGTAGGCGGCGCGGACCGCGAACGTCGTCTTCCCGATGCCCGGCATGCCGTCCACGACGTGGACGGCCATCCCCAGGGTGCCCTGGCCTGCCGCGGTGGACACCGTCGCGGTGAGCTCGGCCAGCTCCTGAGCACGGCCGGTGAACGCGGGGAGGTCACGGGGAAGCGTGGAGCGGCCGCTCACCGCCGGCGGGAAAGGCGCCGCTTCCGGCCGCCGCGGCGGTTGCTCCGGTTCCGCCGGAACGAGCTCTCCGGTGTTCGGCGGGTACGGGTGATCCGGCAGGCTGATCCAGCCGACGGTCGCGGTCTCCTTCACGGCCACGCGCACCGGCCGAAACGTCGAGGAGTCCACAATGGTGCTGCTGCGGACGACTTCGTCGAAGAACCACGTCGAAACGATCAGCGCGAGCGTTCCCGGCGATTCGGCCAAAGCGATCTTGAGCTGAGGAGCTTCAATCAGGCGGAATGCCTGATTGATCGCCGGACCGGTCGCTCCTTGGTCATCATAGGCGACTTCTCCGGCGTGGAGCGCCATTCTCAGCCGGATCCGCTCCTCGGCCCGGTGCGTTTGATTGTGCTGCTCGAGTTCCCTGGCGAGGGCCACGGAAAGAACTTCGACGAACGGTCCTTTGAGGACCTGCGCCGGCACGAGCACGAGGGTTCCGTCGCCGGTGCTTTCGTGCCGGCAATCGAACCACGGCACCCCGGCTTCCTTGAAGGCCCGCCGTAGCGCGAGGTCGAGCCCTTGTCGCACCACGAGCCGGTGCGGCGTGGTCCTGCCCTGGTTGCCGTAACCTTCGATATCCACCGCGAGCACCGTGCGATGGACGACCAGTCGTGAGTGCTCCATTTCCCCCCACACACACACTCGCCCTGGATTCGAGTGTATGGACGGGCCCGTCGGGGCGGCATCCCGAAGTCGCCGAACGGTGCCTCGGAGCGGATGAATGGTCGCCCGGGTAAAAGCAACGTAAAATTCACCGGCCGGACAAAGGTCAACAACGCCAATCAACACTCTAATTGGCCAATGGACAGCAATTCCGGCCAGCCCCGCCGGGCACGGCGATCAGCCGGCCGCGATCAGCGTGCGGAGCCGGGCGAACGACTGGTCGAGGGCCTCGCACAGATCCAGGTCGCCGTCGTCGACCCAGCGCCGGAAGGCGACCCGGTACACCGCGGAGCCGGTTTCGGCGGCCAGCTCGACCTCGGCGTCGCCGATACCCCGCCGGCGAAGCCCGTCGGCGAGTACGGCCGTCATCTGGGCGTGCTTGATCAACTCGCGTTCCCGGAGATCGGCGTTGGCCATGATCACCGTGCGGCGGATCCGGGCGATTTCACGGTCGCGTCCGACGATGTCGGCCACTGCCTCGAGCGCGGCGGCGACCAGATCCAGCGCCGACGTCGTGGCGGGCGCCCCCTCCAGCGCGGCCAGCGACTTCTTCTCCACCTCGGCCGCCGCGTCGAAGAGGACCTCGCGCTTGTCGGCGAAGTGGCGGAAGAAGGTGCGGGCGGTCACGCCGGCCCGTGCGGCGATGTCGTTGACCATGGTCTGGTCGAAGCCGCGTTCGAGGTACAGGTTCAGCGCGGCCTCGCGCAGCCGGTCACCGGCTCCCGGCTCCCATCGTCCCATCCGGCGAGTTCAGGGCGATCGGCCGCGAACTCGCCGAGTGATGTCAGCCGATGACATCGCTGTGGTACGGTGATGTCATCAGCTGACATCACCCCGTGGCGACGCCACGGATCACCCTTCGGAAGGACCGGCCATGTCAACTCCGAACCCCGCCGCGACGCCCACCTTCATGGTGTTCGCGACCCTCCGCGACGACACCGACCTCGCGGAATTCGCCGCGCTGCGAGAGGACGAGCAGAAGCAGCTGGAAGTGCTGCGCTCGCAGGGGCGGATCGGCGCCCACTACGTTTCCCCCGCCCGGCGGGCGACGTTCGTCGAGGTCGTCGCCGCCGATGAGGCGGAAGTCGCGGAGACGCTGGCGACCCTGCCGTTCGCCCGGTTCTTCGACGCCGAGGTCTACCCGACCACTCCCCCGGATCCCGCGGAGCTCGCCCACCGAGCCCGATCGTGAGCCGAGCACCCGCTCAGCCGGCGGTCGCCGGTCTGCCGGGTGCGTCGAGCAGGCCGCTCAGCAGCTGAAGCCGTTCGTGGTCCGGGCCGCCCGGCTCGGCGGTGTAGACGATGAGCACGGGCCCGGGGGCACCCGGCATCGGGTAGGCGTCCCAGTCCAGGTTCAGCTCGCCGACCAGCGGGTGCTCGAGGCGCATCCGGCCACGCGTGGTGTCTTCGACGTCGTGACGGGCCCACAGCGTCGCGAACTCCGTGCTGCGCACCGCCAGCTCACCCACCAGTTCGACCGCGCGCGGGTGCCCCGGCTCGGCGGCGACCTGGGCCCGCAGCATCGCGGTCAGTTCGGCGACGGTGGCCGCCCGCTCCGGGCACGTCCGGTCGGCCTCCGGGTGCAGCAGCAGCGCGAGCAGGTTCCGCTCGGCCCGGGGCAGCTCGGTGGACGCGCCGAGCAGAGCGCCGGCCAGCGGGTTCCAGGCCAGCAGGTCCAGGAAGCGCCCGACGACCAGGGCGGGCGAGGTGGTCGCACCCAGCAACCGCAGCGTGGTCTCCGGCACCTCCTCCGGCGGGTACGCGCGGGCGGAGCGGGCCGGGGTGCGCGCGGCGGCGGCGAGGCTGTGCAGGTGCCGGGTTTCCTCGGCGGAGAAGTTCAACGCGCCGGCGATGGCGTCGAGGACCTGGTCGGAGGGCCGCACGTCGCGGCCCTGCTCCATGCGCTGGTAGTAGTCCGAGCTCACGCCGGCCAGCAGGGCCAGTTCTTCGCGGCGCAGCCCCGCGACGCGCCGCCGCGGGCCGGGTTCGAGGCCGACGTCCTGCGGCCGGAGCCGGGTTCGCCGGGTCCGCAGGAAGTCGGCGAGCGCGCGGCGGGAGTCGTCGGTCATCGGCCCAGTATGCCGGGGACGTGACGGGCGAGGGTGGGTCCGGCGGACCCAGGAAAAGGGGACCGACCGAGCTGACGCTCCCGGGGCCCAGGATCGGTTCCGTACCAGCCGGTCACGGAAGGAAATACGCCATGAAGGCCGCCCAGATCACGAGCTTCGGAACGCCGGAAGTCCTGCGGGTCACCGAAACCGACACCCCCACGCCCGGTGCCGGCGAAGTCCTGGTGGCGGTCGAGGCGTCCAGCGTGAACGGACACGACACGATCGTCCGCGCCGGCGGCCTGAAGATGGTGTCGGGCCGGAAGTTCCCGATCGGGGCCGGCCTGGACTTCGCCGGCGTCGTCGTCACGGCCGGCGCCGGCGTGGCGGATTTCCGTGCCGGGGACCGGGTGTGGGGCACGGTGCACCCGCGGCAGCGGCACACGACCGCGGCGGCGGCCGAGTACGTCGTGGTCGCCGCCGGCCGCATCGGTCTCGCTCCCGCGGGCGTCTCGGCGATCGAAGCGGCGTCCCTGGTGGTGGCGGGCAGCACCGCGTTGCTCGCGTTGCGCGAGAGCGTCGGGCTGCGCGACGGCGAGCGGGTCCTGGTCCGCGGCGCCGCGGGCGGGGTCGGCACCGCGGCCGTGCAGCTGGCCCACGCGATGGGCGGCCACGTCACCGCGCTGGCCCGCGGCCGCCACGCCACGGCCCTGCGCGATCTGGGGGCCGACGAGGTCCTCGACTACAGCACCACCACCTCGGAGCAGCTCGGACCGTTCGACGTCATCCTCGACACGGTCGGCTCCGAGCTGAACTGCTACCGCGGCCGGCTGGCCAAGGGCGGCCGGATGGTCACCGTCGGGCTGTCGGCGCCCGCACTGGCCGCGATCGCGGCATCGGCCATCCACGGGTCCCGGCGCATCCGCACGTTCAGCGCGAATCCCGGCTCGGCCGTGCTGGACGACACGGCCGGCCACGTCACGTCCGGCGCACTACGCCCGGTCGTGCACAGCGTGTACCCGCTGGCCGACGTCGCCGCCGCGCACCAGGCCTTCGAACGCGGCGGCGTCATGGGAAAACACGTGCTCGCCGTTTCCGGCTGACCCGCCGGTGCCCGCGGGCTTCAGGGCGTGACCAGACCGGCCTGGTAGGCGACGATCACCAGCTGCACACGGTCGCGGGCGGCCAGCTTGAGCAGCAGGTGGGCGACGTGGGTCTTGGCGGTCCCGGCGGTGATGTGCAGCCGCTGCCCGATTTCCGCGTTCGAGAGCCCCTCGGCGACCAGGACCAGCACCTCGCGCTCGCGGGCCGTGATCGCGGCGGGCAGCGGCGCGGGCGGCCCGGGCGGCCCGGGCCGGGCCCGCGGTGCCGGGGAGCGGGTGACGAACTCGGCGATCAGCCGGCGCGTCACCCCCGGCGCCAGCAACGCTTCGCCGGCCGCGATCGTGCGGATCGCGGCCAGGAGGTCCGCCGATGGGGTGTCCTTGAGCAGGAATCCCGCCGCTCCCGCGTGCAACGCCCCGAACACGTACTCGTCGAGGTCGAACGTCGTGAGCACCAGCACGCGGCTGCCCGGCACCGTCGCGGTGATCCGCCGGGTCGCCTCGATGCCGTCCATGACCGGCATGCGGATGTCCATCACCACGACGTCCGGCCGTGCGCGCGGGGCCAGCAGAACCGCCTCGGCGCCGGTGGCGGCTTCGCCGACCACGTCGAGGTCGTCGGCCGAGGCGACGATCTCGCGGAACCCGGCCCGCACGAGCACTTGGTCGTCGGCGATGAGCACCCGGGTCATCGGCCGTCCCGGTCCGGCAGCCGCGCCGTGACTTCGAACCCGCCGCCCGGCACCGGTCCCGCGCCGAATTCGCCGCCGCAGAGCAGGGCGCGCTCCCGCATGCCGACCAGCCCGTGGCCGCCGGGGCGCGGTGGGCCGCCGCGGCCGTGGTCGGTGATCACCAAGGCCACGGCGCCGTCCTCATACGCGATCGCGAGCCGGCAGCCGGGGACGGCGGCGTGTTTGACGACGTTGGTCAACGCCTCCTGCACGATCCGGTAAGCGGACAGGTCGATCCCCGCCGGCAGCGCTCGCGGCGTGCCCCGCACCACGACCTCCACCCGGACACCGGCCGCCGCGGTGCGAACGACGAGGCCGTCCAGCGCAGCCAGCCCCGGCGCCGGCTCGAGGGCGCCGGGAGCGCTGTCGTCTTCGCGGAGGACACCGAGCATCCGGCGCAGTTCGGTCAACGCCGCCCGGCCGGTCGTCTCGATCACGCCGAGCGCGGCGCCGGCGACCGCGGGCTTGCGGTCCAGCACCAGGCGACCCATGTCGGCCTGGATCGTGATCACGCTCATGCTGTGCGCCACGACGTCGTGCAGCTCCCGCGCGATCTGCAGCCGTTCATCGGTCACGGCGAGGCGCACCCGGCTGTCGGTGTCGCGCTCCCGTTGCACGCGCAGCGCTTCGGCATACGCGCGGCGCTGCGCGACCAGCACGCCGATCGTCCAGCCCAGGACCACCACCGCCCCGGGCAGCAGCACCGTCACCGCCGGCCAGGACCACTGTCCACTCCAGACACTCGTGGCCGCGGCGACGAGCACCACGACCGTCCCGAGCGCGGCGTACGCGACCCGGCGAGATTCCTTGGCCGCCAGCGAATACGCGACCGCGGCCATCGGCACCGACCCGAGCGGGACCACCGGCACGACCGACGTCGCCAGCGACAGCCCGAACGCCGGAACCGCCACCACGAACGCCCCCAGCGGCCACCGGCGCCGCAGCGCGAGCGGCACGGCCAGGGCCGCCGCGCCGAGCAACCCGGCCATGGCGTGCCAGCGCGCCTCCGGCGGCCCGTCCCCTCGGCCGCCGACCAGGGGTGCGGCCCAGAAGGCCGCGACGACGAAGGCGGCCGCGCAGTCGAGCAGGGTCCAATGCCCCGGCCGCCACCGCATGAACGGCGGCGTGCGCACCTCGGTGGTCATCGCCCGACCGTAACCAGGCCCCGGATCCCCGCGCATCGGTCAACCGGCCTATGCCGCCAGGCATACACCGCGCGGCCCACGCCCCGGCGGCGATGACCGCACCGGCCTCGGCCGGGCACGGTGAACCGGCAGCACGACCGAGGAGGACCTGATGATCGAAGCCGACGACCTGACCAAGACCTACGGCCGGCGAACAGCCGTCGACCGGCTGACCTTCCGCATCCGGCCCGGCCGGGTGACCGGATTCCTCGGCCCCAACGGCGCCGGCAAGTCGACCACCATCCGGCTGATCCTCGGCCTGGACGCACCGACCGGCGGCCGGGTCCTGGTCGACGGCCGGCCGTATCGGGCGCTCGAGCGGCCGCTGCGGCAGATCGGCGCCCTCCTCGACGCGACCGCCCTGCACGGGGGCCGCCGCGCCCGCGATCACCTCCGCTGGCTCGCCCAGACCAACGACATCCCCGCCGGCCGCGTCACCGAAGTCCTGACGATCACCGGGCTCGCCGACGTCGGCCACCGGCGGGTCGGCGGTTTCTCCCTCGGCATGAAACAGCGGCTGGGCATCGCCGCCGCGCTGCTCGGCGACCCCGGGATCCTGATCTTCGACGAGCCGGTCAACGGCCTCGATCCCGAGGGCGTGCACTGGATCCGCGGGCTGCTCCGGTCGATGGCCGGCGAAGGCCGCACCGTGCTGATCTCCAGCCACCTGATCAGCGAGCTGCAGCTGACCGCCGACCACGTCCTGATCCTCGGCCGCGGCCGGCTCCTGTCGGACTCGTCCATGGCGGATCTGGTGCACCACGCCGGAGGCGGCGACGTGCTGGTCCGCACCGCGGCGGAGACGCCACTCGCGGAGTTGTTCACCGCGCGCGGTGCCCGCGTGACCGCCGAGCCACGTCACGGCCTCGCGGTCGCCGGGCTCGCCCCCGGTGACGTCGCCGCGATCGCCGCCGCGCACAGCATCCCCCTGCTCGAACTGACCCCGCGCCCGCCGTCGCTCGAAGACGTCTTCCGCCGGATCACCGACCCCGGCCTGCAGTACCGCAGCGGGCCCCACCGAGAGGACGCCCGATGAGCCCGTTCCCGCCCGGCCGCGGCCTGCTGGCCGCCGAGTGGACGAAGCTCCGCTCACTGCGCTCGACACCGCTCATCCTGGCTGTCGCGGCGGCCGCAACGCTCTCCCTCGCCGTGTTCCAAGCGCGCTCCGCCGTCCGGTCCTGGGACGCTTGGGGACCACGGGCGCGCACGGAGTTCGACCCCGTGTTCGGCACCTTCACCGGCTTCCAGCCGGCCCAGTTCGCCTTCGGGTTGCTCGGCGTCCTCGCCGTCACCGCGGAGTACGGCACGGGCACGATCCGCGCCACCTTCGCCGCCACCCCGCGACGCGGCCGGGTCGTGGCCGCCAAGCTGCTCGTCATCGGCGGAATCGCGCTCGCAGCCGGCGTACTGCTCGCCTTCCTCACCTTCTTCACCGGACAGGCCGCCCTCGCCGCCCGGCACCTCGACGTCGGCCTCGGCGACCCGAACGTCCTGCGCGCCGTGCTCGGCCAAGGCTTCTACATCGGCACCGTCGCCCTGCTCGGAGCCGCGATCGGCATGATCGTCCGGCACACCGCGGGCGCGACCGCCGTCGTGGTCGGGCTGCTGTTCCTCAGCGTCATCGTCTTGAAGGGGATTTCGAACTCCCCCGCGCTCGTCCGCTGGGCACCCGGCGTCGCCGGAGAGGGCCTGACCTGGACCACTTTCCACGACCCGGAGTGGCCGTCCGCCGGCTTCGCGACACTGGTCTGCCTGACGTACCTCGCCGTCACGACCACCGCGGCGGCCTTGTGCGTCACCCGCCGCGACGTCTGAAGGGCGGCGCACCGATCAGGTTCCCGCGCCGCGACCGTCTGTACGTGTGAGATCGACTCACAGGAGGCTGACACGATGCGGAACCTGATCTTCGGCATGAACGTGACCCTGGACGGCTACATCGCCGCGCCCGGGGATGACATCGGCTGGGGCGGGCCGCCGAGCGATGAGCTTTTCCAGTGGTGGCTCGACCAGGAGCGGGCGAGTGCACTGACGCTGTACGGGCGCAAGCTGTGGGAGACGATGAGCTCCTACTGGCCGACCGGCGACCAGCAGCCCGACGCCACGCCGGCGCAGGTCGAGTTCGCGCGGAACTGGCGGGACACGCCCAAGGTGGTGTTCTCCTCGACGCTCGGCAAGGTCGGCGACGTCGGCGACGTCGGCGACGTCGGCGACGTCGGCGACGTCGGCGACGTCGGGGAGATCGGCTGGAACACCCGCCTGGTCACCGGCGACGCCGTCGCCGAGATCAGCCGGCTCAAGGCCGGCGACGGCGGCCCGATGCGCATCGGCGGCGCCACGCTCGCCGGGGCGGCCATGCGGGCCGGGCTGATCGACGAGTACGCCCTGGCCACCTATCCGGTCGTGGCGGGCGGCGGCACGCCGTTCTTCACCGCGCTGGACAGCCGGGTGCAGCTGGACCTGGTGGAGACGCGGACCTTTCCCGGCGGCGTGGTGCTGACCCGGTACGAGACGAGACGGTGAGCTCACCGTGCCCCGCCGGCGACGGCGGCGGGGCGCGGTGCCCGGTCACAGCGTCGGGGACAGCCCCAGCCACGGCTGGCCGGCGGCATCGAACCCGGTGAGCTCGGCGATCTTCCCGTCGACGACGTGCAGGACCGCGATGACGAACAGCCGGTGCTCCGGGTCGCCGGGGGCGCGGCGGTACAGCACGGCGGCCGGCATGCGGTTGACGGTCGTGGGGATACCGCGCCAGTCGTCGTAGCCGCGCTGGAAGAGCCCGCCGGAGACCCAGCCGTCGACCGCCTCCTCGGCCCCGATCGTCACGGTGCCCGGATCGGGCAGCATCGCGAACCGCAGCTCGTCCCGCAGCAGGGACATCAAGCCGTCGAGGTCGTTGCGCTCATGGGCGTCGATGTACGACTTCACCACGCCGCGCTCGTCGTCCGACAGCTCGTGGGTGGCGGGGCTGCGCCAGTCGAGGCGGCGGCCGGGCAGCTGCTCCCGCATCGTCACGCGCGCCCGCTGCAGGGCGCTGGTCACCGAGGCGACGGTCAGCCCGAGCGCGTCGGCGGCCTTCGACGCCGGCCAGCCTTGGACGTCGCGCAGGACGAACACCGCCCGCTGCCGCGGCGGCAGGTGCTGGACGGCGACGATGAACGCCAGCTCGACCGTCTCCCGCGCCACCACCGCTTCCTGCGGGTCCTCGGGGAGCATCCGGTCGGGGTAGGGCTGCAGGTGCGGCACCTCCCAGACCTCGCCCGGCACCTCGACCGGCCGGGGCGTGCGGTCGTTGCGCTTCTCCAGGAAGTCGAGGCAGGCGTTCGTCGCGATCCGGTACAGCCAGGTCCGCAGCGCGGCGTGGCCCTGGAACGACTCCCGCTTGTGCCACGCCCGCAGGAACGTCTCCTGCGTCAGGTCCTGGGCGTCCTCGTAGTTCGCGAGCATCCGGTAGCAGTGCACCTGCAGCTCACGCCGCTGGCGCTCGGTGACGAGCGCGAACCGCGCCGGGTCACCTGAGCCGGCGGCCGCGATGAACGCGGCCTCGTCGGCGCCCAGCGGTCTGGCGTCGGTCATGGTCGTCGATCCTTCCACCGGGGCGAGGGGGCTACCGGAACCGACGACCCGGCGGCGGATTCCTGATCGGTGACGCCGCTCACACCGAGCCGCCTCGGTCTCAGCCGAGCGGCACCGCGGGCGTGGCGGCCGCGCGGACCGGCGGCCGCCGGCGCAGGGCCCATTCGGCGACGACGAGGTTGAGCACCCAGCCCGCCGCCATCAGCATCGCCCGGGTGACCTCGCCGGGCACGCCCACCAGCAGGGTCCACGGGACGTGCGTCAGCACCTGGGTCCCCGCGCCCAGCCCGATCGCGTACCCGCGGGTCATCCAGACCCGGTGCCGGCGAACGTCACGCCGGCGGATCGCGAGCGTGGCCAGGACGATCGACACGGCCATCGCCGTGCCGAAGAACAGCCGGAACACGGCGAGGAGGTCACCGTCGCCCGGCGGAAGGTCGGAGAACAGCGTCATCCACAGACCCGACAGCGCCGCGGCAAGCCCGCAGGGCACCAGCAGCCGCCCCGCGACCCGGTGCCAGCGGGGCCGGCGCCGGCGCAGCGCCGGCACGAACTGGAACGCCCCCAGGACACAGAAAATGGTCGCGCCGAAGATGTGCAGCACGACGGGCACCGGCGTGGCGAAGAACCGCGCGTTGTCGGCGGTGACCCGCGCGCCGCCCGCCAGCTCGGCCACGCGCGCGGCTCCGGCGGCCACCGGCACCGCGCTGAGCAGAAGCAGCCCCGCCGGGAGCAGCCACTCCGGTCTTTTGTTGTGCAGCAAGGAAAAGCCCCTCTCGGAGGTCATGCGCGGACGTCTTCGCCCAGCATGACGGCCGACGGCCCGCGGCTCATCGGCAGAAGGGCCGGACCTCGACCGGCCTTAAGTACCGCCCCGCGCTAGTACTTTCGGCGCGGCGCCGGTGCCGGTGCCCCGGCCGCGGTGCGGACGCGACGGGTTTCGTGGGCCCAGATGGCGATCTCGACGCGGTTGCGGGCGCCGAGCTTCGCCATCAGGCTCGCGACGTGGGTCTTGACCGTGCTCAGCGTGATGTAGAGCTCCTCGGTGATCTCGTGGTTGGTCCGCCCGCGCGCCACGCTCAGCAGGACCTGTTCTTCGCGGTCGGTGAGGGGTTCGACGGGCTGGCTCGGCGCGCCGGATCCGGTGCCCGCGAAGGCCTCGAGCAGCCGCGCGGTGACGCTGGGCGCGATCAGGGCCTCGCCGGTCGCGGCGGCGTGGACGGCCTGGGCGAGCAGCGGGGCGCCCGCGTTCTTGAGCAGGAACCCCCGCGCGCCCGCCCGCAACGCCGCATACACGTACTCGTCGAGATCGAACGTGGTGATGACGACGACGGCCAGGGGGTTCTCGACGCCGGGGCCGGCCAGCCGGCGGGTGGCCTCGATGCCGTCGGTGCCGGGCATGCGGATGTCGAACAGGCACACGTCGGGGCGCAGCCGCCGCGCCAGCTCGACGGCCGCCTCGCCGTCCGCGGCCTCGCCGACGACCTCGATCCCCGGCTGGCTGTCGAGCAGCATGGTCAGGCCGGTGCGGACGATCTCCTGGTCGTCGGCGACGAGCACGCGGATGCTCATGCCGCCGCCCCGCCCCGGGGCAGGACGGCGGTCACGGTCCAGCCGCGCCCCGGGTTCGGGCCCGCTTCGCAGGTCCCGCCGAGCAGGCCGGCCCGCTCGATCATCCCGGCGAGTCCGTAGCCCGACGACGACGCCGGGCGCACCGGGCCGGGCTCTCCGTCATCGCTCACGCGCAGCCGCACCGAGGTGTCGTCGGCGGTGACCCGGACCTCGATCCGGGTCACGTGCCGGGCGTGACGCCGGGCGTTGGTGACCGATTCCTGGGCCAGGCGGTAGATCGCGCTGCCGATCGACGGCGGGAGGTCGTCGACGTCACCGGCGACCGTCACGTCGACGGACGGGCGGGCCCGGCTCATGAGCTTCTCCAGATCGGCGATCCGCGGGTTCGGCGCGAGGTCGGCCGGCTCGTCGCGGCGCAGGACGCGGACCATGGCGCGCATCTCGTCGAGGGCGCGCGCCGCTTCGGCTTCGATCAGCCGCAGCGCGTCGGCCGCGGCTTCCGGCCGCGACGGCATCATCGCCAGGCCGGCCTGCGCGCGGATCGCCATCGCCGAGACGTGGTGGGCGACCGTGTCGTGCAGGTCCCGGGCCAGCCGTTCCCGCTCGAGCAGCTTGGCCTGGTCCAGCTCCCGCAGCCGCGCGCGGGCCCGGTACCGGACCGCCGCGGCCAGCGTGACGGTCGCGAACAGCACGACCAGCCCGCCCACCGCGTCGGCGACGCCCTTCTGCCCGAGGGCGACCGCCAAGCCGGTCCCGGGCAGCACGATCCCCAGCCCGAGCACGATCTCGCGCCCCGACCCCCACCGCGCCAACGAATACGGCAGGAGCAGCAGCCCGGCCAGCGCATACGCCGACGGGGCCGCACCGCCGGTCAGCAGCATGAGGACGGACGTGGTGCCGAACGAGGCCAGGAACATCGGGAACGGCCGGGTCCGGCGCCACAGCAACGTCGGCACCAGCACGGCGACGACGAGCACCGACAGGACCCGCCACGGCATGTCCGGCCGGAACAGGCCCTCGAGCACCACGGCGGCCCCGAGCACGCCGAGCAGCGCCCAGTCACGCCACACCCGTGACGGCGGATCGGGCGGCCGGGGTTCGTCCCACAGCGAGCGGAGCGCGGAGTTCACCCGCTGATGGTACGAAAGGACCGGCCGGCCCAGATCACCCGGAAGTACGACCGCGGCGCGGCTCTCCCCCCTGGACAGTGCCCCGGACGTCCTCGACGGCGAACGCCACGACGAGCAGTCCGCGCGGCGGACGTCGTCTCGTTCAGCGCCAGGCCGCCGCCCGGTACGCGGCGACCCTGATCCGCAGGCCGCGCAGGTGGACCAGGTCGATGGCGAACGCCGGGACCGGCCGGTACCCCGCGGCCGGGTCGTCGGCCCGGCACGGGCCGTCGAGGTGGACGAACTGGTCGCCGGAGTCGTACCGCGGCTCCGACCACACCGCCGCCTCCCCCGCGCCGGGATCGCGGCGAGCGCGGGCCAGCCAGTAGATCGGCAGCTTCAGCACCTCGCCCAGCACCTTGTCGAGCGCGGGGAGGTCGGCCTCGGCGATCGCGAGACCCCGCCCGCTCCACACCCGCGGCGCCCAGTGGCCACCGGCGGCGGCATGGGTGAAGGTCGCGGTGTCACCGGACGCGGTGATCGTCCAGTCGGCCACGGTGGTGAGGGTCGGCATGACGGCTCCTGCGGTCGCGGCCCCCAGGTTTCGGCCCACGGTAGTGGATCATGTCCGCGGCGGGGTACCACCGGCGGCACCCGGGAACTGCGCCAACCGGACCGGGGTGCCCCGAAAGCGCAGCTCAGCGTGGCGTTCCGGAAATCCACGCCGGCCGTTGTTAACCTAAGATTCACCGGTAGCACACCGGATCGGAAACCCAGGCGAGGGTGGTGGCCGTGCCCGACGAACAGACCGGGGAACTCGTACCCCGGTCGGTGGCCGAGCTCGCCGCCGACTCGGCCTGGACGGTCACCCGCACCGGCACGACCGGGCACTGGCTCACCGCCGAGCGGGTCGTCGAGCGCGACGGGCGGCGCCTGCTCATCGGGCTGACCCCGATCCCTCCCGGGACGGTCGCCCTCATGCTGTGGGCCGACGGCGAGGTCGTCGAGCACCTGCGGGGCAGCGAAGCCGAGGCGTGCACCACCGCACACCGGTGGATCGGGGAGTTGCCGGCCGGCCGCCGCTGAGCGGGTCGGCGCGCTCAGGCCTTCTCGAGCGCCGTTTCGCGCAGTTGACGCCGTGAGCTGATCCCGAGCTTGCCGAACACCTTGCGCAGGTGCCATTCCACGGTGCGCGGGCTGAGGAAGAGCCGCGTGCCGATTTCCGGGTTGGACAGTCCTTCGCGGGCCAGGCGCGCGATCTGGAACTCCTGGGCGGTCAGTTCCCCGGTGGTCCCGGCGGTGCGTTTGCGGGCCGTCTCGCCGGTGGCCAGCAGTTCGCGGCGCGCGCGGTCGGCGAAGGCTTCGAGGCCCATCGCGGAGGTCATGGTGTGCGCGGTGCGCAGGTGCTCCCGGGCGTCGACACGGCGTCCCGCACGCCGGAGCCACTCGCCGAACAACAGGTGCCCCCGGGCCAGCTCGACCCGCAACGGCGTCCCGGCGAGCAGCGCGATCGATTCGGCGTAGCACTCCTCCGGGGTCTCGCCGGCCAGCGCCCGCAGGCGGGCTTCGAGCGCCCGCGTCCACACCGTCGGGGTGGCCCGGGCACGTCCGGACATCCGGTCCAGCGCGGCCGCGACGAGATCGTCGTCGCCGGTGCGCGAAGCGGCTTCCGCCAGTTCGGCGGTCGCCAGGGCCTGGTGGCCGATGGTGTCGTGCTCGAACACCCGGCGGGCCGCGTCGCGGGCGAGGTCGTGGCGGCCGAGGCCGTTGGCGAGCACGGCGTGCGCGTAGTCGGCGAACCGCACGACCCGGCCCTGGCGGCGGCCGGCGGCCTCCGCGGTCGCGGCGGCGATGACCGCGGTGGCCTCGGCGTCCCGGCCGCGCAGGGCGGCGAGCAGGATGGCGCTGTACCCGACCGCCCGGCCGCCGGTGACGTCGGCGAGCAGGCGGTCTTCGTCGACCAGCACCTGGGCCGCCGTCAGGTCGCCGGCCGCCAGCTCGTGGTTGGCCAGGAAGTTGAGGGCGAACTGCAGCTGGACGAGCGCGCCGGTGTCGCGGGCCAGCCGGACCTGGCGTTCGGCGAGGGCGCGGCCGGCCGCGTAGTCGAGCACCTCGGTCGCGAGGGTGCCGCCGGCCCGGTTGCCCAGCAGCCACAGCACGCGCGCGGTGTTCTCGCCGCCGGTGTCCAGCGCTCGGACGGCGTCGATCGCCCCGGTCATCAGCGGGGCCGCGGCGGCGTACCCGTCGGTGAGCCGGGTCGCGAGCGCGTCGAGCACGAGGTCGGCGGCGGTGGGCGGCACGTGGGCCGCCGGCGCCGCGCGCGCTCGTTTCGCGGCTTCGACGACGCCGGATCCCGCCCACACGGCGGCACCGAGCGCCTCCAGGTACGTCTCGCGGGCCGGGGCACCGTCGAGGTGCCCGGCGGCACGCAGGAGGAGCCCGGCCGCGTCGCCGCTGCGCCGCTGGTCGAACGCGATCTGCCCGCGGAGCCGTTCGGCTTCGGCGTCCCGCACCGGATCGGGCGGCCCGGCCCCGGCGGCGCCCAGCAAGCCCAGCGCCGCGTCCAGCGCGCCGGCGCCGCGTTTCGCCCGGGCCGCGGCGAGCTCGCGCCGGGCCCGCACCGCCGGGTCGGGGGTGAGGGTGGCCGCCTGTTCGAGCAACGCCGCGGCGGCGATGAGACCTCCCCGCGCCTGGGCCCGGCCGGCCGAGCGCTCCAGCTCGGCCGCGACGTCTTCGTCCGGGGCGACGGTCGCCTGCGCGCGGTGCCAGGCGCGCCGGTCCGGGTCGAGGACGGCGTCGGTCACCTCCGCCAGCACCCGGTGCACTTCCCGCCGGTCCGGGCCGGCCGCGGACCGGTAGACCGCCGAGCGCACCAGCGGGTGCCGGAACCGGATCCGCGGCCCGAACTCGATCAGCCCGGTCGCCTCGGCCGCGGCCGCCGGGTCGGCCCCCAGGCCGAGCTCGCCGGCCGCGCGCCAGAGCAGGGTCGCGTCCCCCAGCGGCTCCGCGGCCGCGACCAGCAGCAGCTTCCGGGTGTCGGCCGGCAACGGCGCCAGCTGCTGCAGGAAGCACCGCTCGAGGCGGCCGGCCAGCCCGTCGCCGTCCGGCCGGCGGAGACCGTCGGCCTGCTCGGCGGCGGTCCAGAACCGGGGCAGCTCGACCAGGGCGAGGGGGTTGCCGTGCGTTTCGGCGACGATCCGGTCGCGCACCCGGACGTCCAGCGGGCCCTGGAGCACCGAGTCCAGCAGGGCGCCGGCCGCCGCGTCCCCGAGGCCGTGGACGGCCAGCTCCGGCAACCCGGCCAGGTCGAGCTGCTCCGCGGGTTCCCGCACCGCGAGGACCAGGGCGATCGGCTCCGCGAGCAAGCGCCGGGCGACGAACGCGATCGTCTGCGCGGACACCCGATCGAGCCACTGGGCGTCGTCGACCAGGCACACCAGGGGCCGGTCCTCGGCGACGTCGGCGAGCAGGGTCAGCACCGCCAGCCCGACCAGGAACCGGTCCGGCGGTTCCCCGGCGGTCAGGCCGAACGCCGTGCCGAGGGCGGTCCGCTGCGGAGCCGGCAAGTGCCCGGCCCGGTCGGCGAAGGGCGCGCACAGCTGCTGCAGGCCGGCGTAGGCCAGCTCCTGCTCGGACTCGACGCCGGCCGTCCGCGCGACCCGGCAGCCGGCCGCCCGGGCCGCGACGTGCTCCAGGAGCGCGGTCTTGCCGATGCCGGCCTCGCCGCGCAGCACCAGCACCCGGCTCTGTCCCGTCCGCGCCGCGGCGAGCGCGCCGTCGAGGACGGCGAGTTCGTCGCCGCGGCCGACCAGCTCCGCCTCCCGACCCGGCATGACCCGGAACCCTAGCGCGATCCCCGGGCCCGGGCCCGGGCCGGACCAGGGTGTCTCACGGGGGCGAACGGGCCGCCGGAGGTCGAGTGTGGTGGTGAGCGGCACTGAGTCCCTTACTGATCCGCCGCCACCCCCGAGAAGGAGTCCGATCATGGACATGAAGCTCGAAGTCGTGGTCCTGCCCGTCACCGACGTCGACCGGACCAAGCACTTCTACAAGACACTCGGCTGGCGCGAAGACGCCGACATCGAGTTCGGCGCCTCGCGCGTCGTGCAGCTGACCCCGCCGGGGTCGGCGGCGTCGGTCCACTTCGGCACCGGCATCACCGACGCCACCCCCGGCTCGGTCCGCGGCACCTACCTCGTCGTCGACGACATCGAAGCGGCCCGCAAGGAGCTCACCGCGCTCGGCGTCGACGTCAGCGAGGTCTTCCACCGCGACGGCACCGGTGCGTTCGCCCCGGGCGCGCACCCCGACCGCGGCACGTACTCGTCGTTCGCGTCCTTCGGCGACCCCGACGGCAACACCTGGCTGCTGCAGGAGATCACCACCCGGTTCCCGGGCCGCGTCACCGGCGTGACCTACGGCTCGACGCAGCAGCTGGAGAAGGGCCTGCGCGAGGCCGCGGCCGCGCACGGCGAGCACGAGAAGGAGACCGGGCAGTACGACGAGCAGTGGCCGGTCTGGTACGCCCAGTACATGACCGACCACCAGGACGCTTGAGCCCATCCGGCGGTGCGCGGGGCGACCCGCGCACCGAAACCCCGAAAGCAGGCACCATGGCTCACCACGATTTCGACGCCATCGTCCTCGGCGGTGGCGCACCGGGCGAACACACCGCGGCCGCGCTCGCCGCGGGCGGCCTCCGGGTCGCCGTCGTCGAGCGGGAACTGCTCGGCGGCGAATGCTCCTACTGGGCGTGCATCCCGTCCAAAACCCTCCTGCGGCCCGGCGAAGCACTGGCCGCCGCCCGGGCCGTCCCGGGTGCGCGCGAAGCGGTCACCGGCCAGGTGGACGCCGCCGCGGCGCTGGCCTGGCGCGACTTCATGGTCTCGTCCTACGACGACGCGGGCGCCGAGAAGTGGGCCCACGACACCGGCATCGAGGTCCTCCGAGGCGAAGGCAAGCTCGCCGGACCGCACACCGTCGCCGTGAACGGAAAGCCGTACACCGCCGGGCACATCGTCGTCGCGACCGGTTCCGCGCCGGTGTTCCCGCCCGTGCCCGGGCTGCGCGAGCTGCCCGGGCTGTGGACCAACCGCGAGGCCACCGGCGCGACCGAGATCCCGCGCCGGCTCCTCGTGCTCGGCGCCGGGCCGACCGGCGTCGAGCTGGCCCAGGCGTTCGCCCGGCTCGGCGCCGAGGTCGCGCTGGTCGACGGCGCCGGCCACGTCCTCCCCCGCGAACCCCGGGCGCTCGGCGAAGCGGTCGGCGAGGCCCTGCGCGCCGACGGCATCGCCCTGCACCTCGGGCAGCACGCGAGTGCGGCGCGGCTCGACGGCGACGAGTACGTGCTCGACCTGCCCGACGGCACCAGCCTGCGCGCCGACCGGCTGCTCGTCGCCACCGGACGGCGGCCGCGCGTCGACGGCATCGGGCTCGAAACCGTCGGCGTCGAAGCCGACCCCCACGGGATCCCGGTCGACGAACGCATGGCCGCGGGCGACGGCCTGTGGGCCGTCGGCGACGTCATCGGCCAGTGGAACCTGACCCACGTCGGCGAGTACCAGGGCCGGGTGGTGGCCGCGAACATCCTCGGCCGGCCCACGACCGTCAACTACGACGCCATCCCCCGGGTCGTGTTCACCGACCCGCAGGCCGCGGCCGTCGGCGCCGCCGAAGGCGCTTTCACGGCGACGGTCCCGCTGTCGGGCGTGCCCCGCACGGCCACGTTCACCCGCGCCTACGAGACCCGGCCCGGTTTCCTGACCGTCTTCTCCGACGGCGAACGGCTCACCGGCGCCTACGCCGCCGGGCCCGAAGCCGGCGAATGGCTCCAGCAGGCCACCCTCGCGATCCGCGCCCGCGTCCCCCTGGCCGTGCTGCTCGACGTCGTCCAGCCGTTCCCCACCTTCTCCGAAGCGTTCCTGCACGTCCTGCGCGACCTCGACCGCCAGCTCCACACCCCGATCGGAGCCCCGTGATGTCCTACCGTGCGTTCGAAGTGACCGGCACCCGCCAGTTCGCTCTCGTGGAGCGCGAGCTCCGCGACCCCTTGCCCGGCGAGGTCCGGCTGCGGGTCGAAGCCTGCGGGGTCTGCCACAGCGACACCCTCGCCGTCGAAGGGCTGCGCGCCGACCCGTCGGTGCCGGTCGTACCCGGCCACGAGATCGTCGGCGTGGTCGACGCCGTGGGCCCGGGCGTGACCGCGTGGGCGGCCGGCGACCACGTCGGCGTCGGCTACCTCAACGGCCACTGCGGGCAGTGCGACAACTGCCGCCGCGGCGACTTCGTCAACTGCACCGACCAGCCCTGGACCGGCACCACGACCGACGGCGGCTACGCCGAAGTCGCCTACGCCCGCGCCACCGGCCTGGTCCGCATCCCCGACGGCGCCCGGCCGCTCGACGTCGCGCCGCTGCTGTGTGCGGGGCTCACCGTCTACCGCGCCCTGCTCACCGCCGGCGCCCGGCCCGGTTCGCTGGTCGCGATCCAGGGCATCGGCGGCCTCGGCCACCTCGGCATCCAGTACGCCAAGACCCTCGGCCACCGCGTGGCGGCGATCGCCCGCGGCACCGGCAAAGCCGGATTGGCCGCCGAACTCGGCGCGGACGAGTACATCGACAGCACCGCGGCCGACCCGGGCCAAGCGCTCGCCCGGCTCGGCGGGGCCGCGGCGATCATCGCGACGGCGTCCAGCGGCGCCTCCATGTCACCGCTGGTGGCGGGGCTGGGCACCCGCGGGCAGCTGCTCGTCGTCGGGGCCGCGCCGGACCCGATCGAGGTCCGGACCCCGGACCTGATCTTCGGCACGCACGCGGTCGTCGGCGCCCTCACCGGCTCGGCCATCGAGAACGAGGACAGCCTCCGGCTGGCCCACGACCGCGGGATCCGCAGCCGCAACGAGATCCTGCCGCTGTCCGAAGCCCCGAAGGCCTACGAACGGATGATGTCCGGCGACGCGCGGTTCCGCGTCGTCCTCGACACCGGCTCCCCGGAAGCGGCCGCCGGCTGAGCCGGGGCGCCGCACTTTCCGGTTGCCCGGGCTTTCGTGTAACGCCGGGGCGGGTCGCCGGCACTGAGCTGGGCGGTTCACCCACCAGCCCGAAGGAGCCTGGCCCATGCCGAGTTACGACGACCTGCGCGCCCTGTTCGTCAACTGCACGCTCAAGCGCTCGCCCGAGCGCAGCAACACCGAAGGCCTGATCGACGTCAGCCGCCGGATCATGGAGAAGAACGGCGTCGGGGTCGAAGTGGTGCGCGCGATCGATCACGACATCGCGACCGGGGTCTGGCCGGACATGACCGAGCACGGCTGGGCGAGCGACGAGTGGCCGTCGCTCTACGAAAAGGTGATGGCCGCCGACATCCTGGTGATCGCCGGGCCGATCTGGCTGGGGGACAACAGTTCCGTCACCAAGCTGGTCATCGAGCGGCTCTACGCCTGCTCGCACCTGCTCAACGAGGCCGGCCAGTACGCCTACTACGGCCGGGTCGGCGGTTGCCTGATCACCGGCAACGAAGACGGCGTCAAGCACTGCGCGATGAACGTCCTCTACAGCCTCCAGCACCTCGGCTACACCATCCCGCCCCAGGCGGACGCGGGCTGGATCGGCGAAGCCGGCCCGGGACCGTCCTACCTGGACGCCGGTTCGGGTGGGCCCGAGAACGACTTCACCAACCGCAACACCACGTTCATGACGTGGAACCTGATGCACCTCGCCCGCATCCTGAAGGACGCCGGCGGCATCCCGGTGCACGGCAACCAGCGCAGCGAATGGGACGCCGGCTGCCGCTTCGACTTCGCCAACCCCGAATACCGCTGAAGTCATGCCGGGCGTCGGTTTCGTCAACTTGTCCGCGGTCGCGGCGATCGCGCTCGCGGCGCCGCTGCTGCTCGGGCTCGCGCCGAAGCTGCGCGTGCCCGCGGTGGTGCTGGAGATCGTGGCCGGGATCGCGCTCGGGCCGTCCGGGCTGGGCTGGCTCGAGCCGGACCTGCCGGTGCAGATCGTCGCCCTGCTCGGGCTGGCGTTCCTGTTGTTCCTGGCCGGGCTGGAGATCGACGTGCACCGGCTGCGCGGGCGGGCGTTGCGGGTGGCGGTGCTGGGCTACGGCGGCACCGTCGGCCTCGGCCTCGCCGCCGGGGCCGGGTTCGCGACCGCCGGGTGGGTCCACAGCCCGCTGCTGGTGGCCGTGGCGCTCTCGGCGACGTCGCTCGGGCTGGTCGTGCCGGTGCTCAAGGACGCCGGGCAGGCCGACGGCGGCCTCGGGCAGGCGGTCATCGCCGCGTGCTCGGTGGCCGACTTCGCCGCCGTCCTGCTGGTGTCGCTGCTGTTTTCCGCCTCCGGCGGCAGCACCGGCGCGCGGCTGGTGCTGCTCGTCGCGTTCGCGGGCCTGGTCGTGGTCACCGCGGCGGTGATCGCGCTGGCCGGCCGGTCGCGGCGGCTCGGCGCCACCCTGACGCGGCTGCAGGACACCACGGCCGAGATCCGCATCCGCGCGGCCGTGGTGCTGCTGGTCGCGTTCGTCGCGCTGGCCTAGGCGTTCGGGCTCGAGAGCATCCTCGGCGCCTTCCTGGCGGGGGCGGTCGTCGGCCTGCTCGACCGCGATTCCGGCTCGCACCCGCGGTTCCGCCTCAAGCTGGACGCGATCGGCTACGGCTTCCTGGTCCCGGTCTTCTTCGTCACCAGCGGCCTGCGGCTCGATCTGTCCGGTTTGGTCGCCGACGCGGGCGCGCTCGCCCGCGTCCCGCTGTTCCTGGCCGCGCTGCTGCTCGCGCGCGGCATCCCGGCGCTGTTGTTCGCGCGCGAATTCGGGACGCGGCGGGCGATCGCGGCCGGCCTGCTGCAGGCGACGTCGCTGCCGTTCCTGGTCACCGCCACGCAGATCGGGGTGCTGACCGGCCTGATGACGCCGGTGACCGCGGCCGCGCTGGTCTGCGCGGGACTGCTGTCGGTGCTGCTGTTCCCGGCCGGGGCGCTGGCGTTGCTGCGGGCGCCGGACCCGGTGGCCGTAAGGTGACCGTCACCCTTTTCCCGCACCGCCGCGGCTACGCTCGGGCGGTGATGAAGCTGCCCCCGGACGACGACCTCGTCGCGGCGCTGCGGGCCGGGGACGGCGCGGCGTTCGCCGGCTTGCTCGACGCCTGGTCGTCGTCGATGCTGCGGCTGGCCCGGTCCTTCGTCTCGACGCACGCCACCGCCGAGGAGGTCGTGCAGGACACCTGGCTCGCGGTCGTGAAAGGACTGTCCGCCTTCGAAGGCAGGTCGTCGTTCAAGACCTGGGTGTACCGCATCCTGGTCAACACGGCCAAGAAACGCGGCACGCACGAAAAGCGCAGCGTCCCGTGGACCAGCCTGCTGCCCGGCGACGAGGACCACGGCCCGACGGTGGACCCCAGCCGGTTCCAGGGCCCCGGCGGCGCCTACCCCGGACACTGGCGGGCAGCTCCCGAACCGTGGGACTCGCCGGAGAAAACCGCACTGGCACTGGAAATCCGCGAGGTGATCACCGGCGTGCTGGACGAGTTGCCGGCCCGGCAGCGCGCCGTGATCAGCCTGCGCGACGTCGGCGACCACACCGCCGAGGAGGTCTGCGAAATCCTGCAGATCTCCGCGGCCAACCAGCGGGTGCTGCTGCACCGCGCCCGCGCGGTCGTCCGCGCCCGGCTGGCCGGCTACCTGGGGGCGGCCCGATGAACTGCGACGAGTTCGTCGAGCTGGTCACCGCCTTCCTCGACGGCGCCCTCGACCCCGCGACCGAAGCGCGGTTCGTCGAGCACCTGGCGTTGTGCGAAGGCTGCGAACACTACCTGGAGCAGTTCCGGACCACGATCACGGAGCTGGGCGAACTGCCGCTGGAGTCGTTGTCGCCCGCGGTGCGCGAGGACCTGCTGAACGCGTTCCGCGCCTGGCACTGAGGCCGGCCGAGCAGCCGCGCGCCCGGTACCGCGGCTTCGAGGGTGCGCCGGGTCCCGGGGGTCGTAGCCGGTGACGCTGATCCGCGGCACGACGCCGAACGCCGGCATCGAACTCCCGCGCGTTAGGCCTCGAACCCGGCGAGCGGGCGCACCTCGATCGGCACCGAGATCGCGGCGGTGACCCGGGCGGCCCACGCCACCGCGGCGTCGAGGTCCTCGGCCTCGATGAGGTAGAAGCCCCCGAGGTGTTCCTTGCCTTCCGCGAACGGCCCGTCGGTGTTCAGCACCTCACCGCCGGACTCCCGCACCACCCGCGCGGCACCCGGTTCGCTCAACCGGGCGCTGAAGACCCACGCCCCGGTCGCTTTCAGGTCCTTCTCCACCTCGCCGAGCAGCCGGTGCGATCGACGCATCCGCTCCTCGGTGGGCTCCTCACGAACTTCACCTTCGACGCTGTGCACGGACAACAGGAACCGGGCCATGACTCCACTCCTCCCGGCGGACGGACGCCGCCGTTCACTCCTCATACGAACGAGTGTTGCCCGGATCGACAGATCCGCCATCCGGTGGGCGCGGTCGTTCCACCGCGGTGCACGGGGGTTCCCCCGATTGTCACGCCATAGAGGTGTCAGCTTCTCGCGCACCTCAGGAGGACACCAATGCCCAGTGCCAGCCGGATGTCGACGCCGGTCGACCGCCGAGGCGGTCGTGGCCCTCCGGGCCGAGGGGCATCCGCACCCCGGCCAGGTGCGGGTCGAACGGGTGGAACCGACCGAGCACGGGTTCACCATCGAGTTCGAGGAACGCCGGACCCACGACGGCCGGTCCTGGTACAGCCGGGAGATGATCCGGGCCGACGTCGCCGGGGACAGCATCGTCGAAATGGCGATCTACTGCACCGGCGACCGGGATGAAGCCAAGCAACGTCCTCGTGCGTACCACCGACGACCCCGGCCGAGCCCGGGTCGCCGCCGCGCTCGCCCGGTGCCGGGTCCACGCCGGGCACGCGGCCCGCGCCACCCGGTTCGCCGACGAGGCGACCGTCGTCTTCCAGGGCTACCCGATCCTCGGCCGCTCACTGTACATTTCGGACGGAGCGGGCCACGCCGACGCGGCGGACATCGACTCCTACGTCACGCGCGGGCCGGCGAGTCCCTCGTCTGGCGCGAACCCGAGGACGCCAACCTCTTCTCCAAGAACGTCCTGGTGGGGTGAGACGTGCCGCGGCGGGATCACCCGATCGTGGGACAGCCGGACCCGATCCCCTGCCGGACTCCGGCTCAGCGCGTTTGATGGGTGGTGGCCAGGGAAAACCACCCACGACGAGAGTGAGCCGATGAAGGCGACGTTGATCTACGGTGCCGGCGACGTGCGCGTCGAGACCGTGCCCGACCCCCGGCTGCACGAGCCGACCGACGCGATCGTGCGGGTGCTGCGCTCCTGCATCTGCGGCAGCGACCTGTGGCCCTACGGGGCCAAGCCGGCCCAGGACCACGGCGACCGGATCGGCCACGAGTTCCTCGGCGTCGTCGAGGACGTCGGCGCCGACGTCACCGGCCTCGAGCCCGGCGACGTCGTGGTCGCGCCGTTCGTGTGGGCCGACAACACCTGCGACTTCTGCCGTGAAGGCCTGCAGACCTCCTGCCGCCACGGCGGCCAGTGGGGCTCGGCGGACGTCGACGGCGGGCAAGGCGAAGCCGTCCGCGTCCCGCAGGCCGCCGGGACGCTGGTCAAGCTGCCCGTGGGCGAGGACTCGGCGCTGCTGCCGTCGCTGCTGAGCCTGTCCGACGTCTTCCCGACGGGCCACCACTGCGCCGTCACCGCCGGGGTCGGCCCGCGCACGACCGTCACGGTGATCGGCGACGGCGCGGTCGGGCTGTCCGCCGTGCTCGCCGCCCGGCGCCTGGGCGCCGAGCGGATCATCCTGATGGGCCGCCACGCTTCTCGCACCGACCTCGGCCGGGAGTTCGGCGCCACCGACGTCGTCGCCGAACGCGGCGACGAAGGCATCGAACGCGTCCGGGAGCTCACCGGCGGCGACGGCACCCACGCCGTCCTCGAATGCGTCGGCCTCGAACCGGCGATCGAGACGGCGTTCGGCGTCGTGCGCGACGGCGGCACCGTCAGCCGCGTCGGCGCCCCGCAGTACCCGGACGTCCCGGCCGGCGTCCGGGAGTTCCTGCGCAACATCACCCTCACCGGCGGGGTGGCCCCGGCTCGCGCCTACATCGAGGACCTGCTGCCGGACATCCTCGACGGCCGGATCGAGCCGGGCAAGGTCTTCGACCGCACCGTCGCACTCGACGACGTCCCCGGTGGGTACCAGGCCATGGCCGACCGCGAAGCGCTGAAGGTGCTGATCCGCCCGTGACCACCCCGGCATCATCCACAAGGGACTGATCGGGCACCGGGCGCTACCGGGCGTCGAGCTCCTCACGCAAGATCACGTCGACGCGGCGGCGGGCGCGTCCCAGCGTGGCAGCGGCCCCGGCCGCCGCGAGCACCGAGGTCATCACCCACCCGGCGCCCGCCGACTGCGACCACGCGAGCAGCACCACACCCACCGCGGCGATCGTCAGCGGCGCGGTACCGGCCCGGCCACTCATCCACACCGGCAGCACACGCCCGATCCAGAACAAGCTCATCAGCGACCACCTTCCAGCGAGCACGGCGTGACCACCGCACTCCTGACAGACGCAGAAGCCACCGGACTTGTTACAGAATGTCACCGGTTGTTCGGCAGACGAGGCCCCCCGGATCGCATCATCGTCACCCGAACGCGCGACAGGCAGGGGCCGATGCCCCTGGTGCACTCGTGTCCCTGGCGGCAGACTGAAGGCAAGTCACGGACACAGAGGGCCACGGCCCCGAGCATCGGTGGCCCAGGTTGGCGGTCGGGTTCAGACCAGAGCCTCGCCGCGAACCGCACCGGCCGCCTTCGACAGCAGCCTCGAGGACTGCGTCGACGCGGCGGCGCGTTTTCAGGAACCCGACAGTGGCTGGCTGAACCGGATGCTGTTGCCGAACGGGTCACGCAGGCCGCAGTCGATGCCGTACGGCCGCTCGGTCGGCTCCTCGGTGAACTCGACGCCCTTGGCCGACAGCGTCTCGTAGGTCTTGCGGCAGTCGTCGGTGGTGAAGAACAGCGAGCCGGCCATCGCGCCCTTCGTCAGCAGGTCGCGGACCTGGTTCGCGGTCGCCTCGTCCATCCGGGGCGGCCCGGGCTTCTCCAGCAGGATCTCCCGGTCCGGCCGGCCGGGCACGTTGATCGTCAGCCACCGCATGAACCCCAGGTCGGCGTCGGTGTGGACCTCCAGGCCGAGCTTGCCGACGTAGAAGTCGAGTGCCTCGTCCTGGTCGAGCACGAAGATCTGCGAGATCTTGATTGCGTTGAACATGCGGGCGACGGTAGTGCAGGGGCGCGCCGGGACGCTTATCCAAAACGATCGTCCCGGTCAGCTCCGCGGCCGCGTCCACGCCATCGCGAAGCAGGTCGGCACGTCCGCCAGCGGGCCACGTCGCCGGTAGGCCGTCGGCGACTCGCCGACGATGTCCCGGAACGTCCGGCTGAACGTCCCCAGGCTGGTGAAGCCGACCTCCACGCAGATGTCGGTGACGTTCCGGTCGCCCGAACGCAGCAGGAACATGGCCCGCTCCACCCGGCGGCGCTGCAGGTAGCGGTGCGGGGTTTCCCCGAAGGTGGCGCGGAAGGTCCGGCTGAAGTGCACCGCCGAGACGTGCGCGACGCGAGCCAGCGCCGGCAGGTCCAGCGGCTTCGCGTAGTCCCGGTCCATGGTGTCGCGGGCACGCAGCAGGCGACGGTTGCTCTCCTCGGCGGCTCGGCTCACGTCCGGATCCCACCACACCGGGCGCGGCCCGGTGTGGTGGCGTCAGCTGGCTGCCCGGCCGAGCTGCTCCGGGCCCGGGTTGCCGTCGGGATGCCGGTTGATCCAGGCCAGGCCGCCGAGGTCGAGACGGTTCCGGGCCCGCGTGACGGCGACGTAGGCGAGCCGGGCTTCGCTGGGCTCGATCTTGCCCGGGATCGGCTCCCCGTCGAGGTCGGTGTTCTCCGGGTCGACGGGCTCGGGGAAGTCGTCGGCGATGCGGACGCTCGGCCATTCGCGGCCTTTCGCGGCGTGGGCGGTCGAGACCACGACTTCGGCGTGGGTTTCGGCGGCCAGCCGGGAAAGGGTGTGCAGCACGACGTCCGCGCCGTGTTCGTCGATGACCTCCACGAAGGACAGCAGGTCGCGGCCGTCCGGGTCCCACTCCGCGTAGTCCTGGACTTCGCCCCAAGAGGCGAACAGCAGCAGCTCGGGGTGGGTGGTCCGGCGGCCGGCCTGCAGGTCGCGCGCGGCCTCGGCCAGGCTCTGGAGAACCGCGGCGCGGCCGGCGAGCGCGACCCGGCGGCCCTTGCCGAGCAGGGTGAGGATCTCGGCCATCGCGCCGCCGTTGGTGCGGCACAGGATCGCGTCCGGCTGCTCGACGGTTTCCACCCGGCTGGCCACCACGGGAGAGCCGGTGAGGCGGATCGGCGCGCCGGCGATGGCCAGCCATCGGTTCGCTTCGGCGGCTACGCCGTCCCCGAACCGGAACGAGTGCGACAACGCCAATGAGCGGCCCGAGAAGCCGGTCATGACGTCGCGGGCGCCGCGCCAGCCGTAGATGGCCTGCGCGGAGTCCCCCACCATGACCAGCTGGGCGTGGTCGCCCTGGGCGAGGAACACCCGCTCGACGACCGGGTTGGTGTCCTGCGCCTCGTCCAGCAGGAAGAAGTCGCCGTAGAGCCGCGGCCGGGTCAGGGCCCACATCTTCAGGTAGTGGTCGTGCTTGAACGGCACCCGCCCGCGCTCGGGGTTCTGCAGGTCCGCCCACATCCGCTGGGCGTAGGGCAGCACCAGCTGCGTGAGCTGGTCGTGCAGGTGTTCCTCGCCGATGCCCTTGAGCCAGGGCACGTGCTGCCGGTCGAGGGTCTCGTCGGCGGAGTAGCAGTAGAGGATCACCGTGCGCTGGGCGGCGTAGCACAGCGCGGCCTTGGTGAGCTTCCGCTCGCCGATCGTCACTTCCATGGTGATGCCCAGCGACTGCGCGAGTTTCGCGGTGGCCATCCGCGGGTGGTTGAGCCGGTCCTGGTAGCGGTGCCCGACCGCCTTGAACGCGAGGCTGTGCGCGGTCGAGCACGCCACGTTCGGGCCGAACAGGCGGCGGGCCTCGGTCGCGATGGCCTTGTTGAACGCCAGGTACCGGCCGCGGCGGCGGGTGCTCGAGCCCAGCATCGTCAGCGTGGTCGTCTTCCCGGTGCCCGCGCCGGCCTGCAGCACCAGGTGGTCACCGGCGCGGAACGCGTCGACCGCGGCCCGTTGTTCGGACGTCGGCGGGCGTGCGGGCATCGGGTTTCCTCCCCGGGGAAGCGGCAGGACGGGTGATCGAACGATTACATGCCGTTCCGGGGCATTCGTACCGCCATCCCGGCCGTACGTGTGTTCGCGCTGCTCCTTGTGGGGGACGCCCCGGCCGGGATCGCCGCCCTCAGCTGAGCGGGTAGTGGATCATCTCCACCCCGCCGGTGGCGTAGTTGGCCACATCGGCGGCGACGGCCTTGCCCGCCTCCGAGCCGAGCGCCCCGGCCATGGCCTCGGCGGACTCGAAGTCGGCGTGGAAGACCGCGAAGTACTTGCGCTCCCCGCCGAGCGAGGCCACGTCGAAGGAGTACTGGGACTGCACGAGGCCGGGAAGCTTCGCCGCCAGCGGCAGGTGAGTGCCGACGTAGTGGTCACGGAAGTGGGCTTCGTCGACGGGCGGCGGGTACAGCACGGTCAGCCGGTGCATCGGAGTCCTCTCTCTGCTCTCTGCCGGGTCAGCGGCGGTCCTCCCCAGCGTGACACACCGGGTTCGCGGCCGACCGGCCGGTGATCGGCAGCCGCATCGGCGGTTCGGCCGCCTCGAACTGCACCATCATCGAGCCACGCGGCTTCCGCATCATGGACTTCCTCTTCTCGTCAAGCCCCGCGCGAGTTCGGAGGCCGGGATCAGCGCAAGGCGGCGGTCAGCGCCGCATCCAGCTGTGGGTGCGTGTAGCGGTAGCCGCCCTCGAGGGCGCGGCGGGGCACCGCGCGCTGGCCCGTGGTGACCATGTCCGCCATCTCGCCGAGCGCCATCCGGAGTGCGAGGCCGGGTGTCGGCAGGACGGCGGGGCGGTGCAGCGCCCGGCCCAGCGCCTTCGAGAACTCCCGCTGGGTGACCGGTTCGGGGGCGGTGCCGTTTCAGCGTGCCGCCCGCGGCGTCGAGAACGACCCCGGTGCGCATCCGCACCACCCGGACACCGAACTCGGCCGCCCTGGCTGCTTCGTCCTCCCATGCGCGGGAAACCCCGGCCAGGAACGTGGCGCCCGGCCCGGTCTCCTCGGTGATCTCCTCGTCGCCGCGCGGACCGTAGTAGGCCACGCCGGAGCTGGAGACGAGGACCCGCGGCCGGTCCGCTTCGGGGGTGGCCCGCAGGCCTTCGACGAGGTTGCGGGTGCCGGTCACCCGGGAGCGCCGGACGCGGTCCTTGACCTCCTCGGTCAGGCGCCGGCCGAGGGGTTCGCCGGCCAGGTGGACCACGGCGTCCCGGCCGGCGAGCGCGCCGAGCGGGGCGGGTCCGGTGAGCGGGTCCCACTGCCACGTCGAGCGGCCGGTGCTCGCGGAGCGGGAAAGCACGGTCACCTCGTCGCCGCGGTCACGGAGGCGGGCGGCGAGCCTGCCGCCGATGAGACCGGACACGCCGGTGATGGTGATCTTCATGGTGCCGGACTCCTTGCAGAAGAAGGGAAAAGGGCGTTCCTTCCGCGACCGCGGGAAGCCGCTTACGGCACCAGCACGATCTTCCCGAGCGCGGTTCGCGCGGAGGATTCGGAGAGTTCCACGGCCGCCGCCACCTCGGTCAGCGGGTAGCGGGCGGCGATCTTCGCCGTGAGCACCCCCTCGCGCAGAAGCCCGAAGACGTGGGTGAGGTCGGTGCGGATCCGCGTGCGGAACGCCTCGCGCTTGGCCGAACCCGGCTTGCCCGCGCCCGACCAGACGTCGAAGAAGCTCGCGTGCTTGCCGGTGGGCAGGTGGTTCCAGAACGCCAGCTTCGTCAGCACGTTCAGGAAGCTCAGCACCACCGGAGTCCGGTCGTCGAGCTTGCTCGCGATGCTGTAGCAGACCAACGATCCGGTCTTGTTGAGCAAGCGGTAGGAGCGGGAGATGCTCGCCCCGCCGAGGTGGTCGAACACGGCGTCCACCCCGCCGGGGGCGAGTGCGCGGACCCGGGCGGAGACGTCGGGGTCCCGGTAGTCGACCGGCTCGACGCCCAGTGCGCGCAGCGCCTCGTGGTGCCGCGGGCTCGCCGTGCCGATCACCCGGGCACCCGCGTGGCGGGCGAGCTGGGCCAGCAGGGTCCCGACCCCGCCGGCGACGCCCAGCACGAGCACGGTCTGCCCGGCGCGCACCTTCGCGACGTGGTGGAGCATCTCGTAGGCCGTCAGCCCGTTGACCGTCAGCGTCTCCGCTTCCTCCGCGCTCACGCCTTCGGGCACCTCGACCAGATCGGCGGCCGGCAGCAGAACGGCCGTGGCCCAGGCGCCGGTCTTGGTCAGTGCGGCGAACCGCCGGCCGATCAGCGCGCGGTCCACGTCCGGGCCGACCGACTCGACGATCCCGACGAGGTCGTAGCCGGGCACGAACGGGAACGCGGGCTGGCCGTAGTAGCGGCCCCGGCGCATCGCGCTCTCGGCGAAGGACACGGCGGTCGCTTCGACGCGCACCAGGGCCTGGCCGGCCGCCGGCGCCGGCAACGAGCGCCGGACCAGCCGCAGCCCGGACGGTTCGACCTTGCCCGGCAGCACCACTTCGGTCGCGGTCACGGTGGGGATGCTCGTCTCGGCCATGGCCGGCTCCTCGAATTAGTGCGACTCCTCGTCGCTTCGTTAATGATCGTAACTATGCACCGATGTGTCATACTGCGTCAACCCATAGCGCGAAGCGAGGTGTCCACGATGGCCGGACCGGAGCCGACCCGGCGCGAGCGGTACCGGCGCCGGACCGTGGCCGAGATCAAGGCCGCCGCGATGGCTCAGCTGTGCGAGGGCGGCGCGGAGACGGTGTCGCTCACCGCGATCGCGCGGAGCATGGCGATGTCCGCACCGGCGCTGTACCGCTACTTCGCCTGCCGCGACGAACTGCTGGCCGACCTGGCCGTCGATGTCCACCTCGCGCTCGCCGACGCCCTCGAAGCCCACGCCCTCGAAGCCGCCGCCCGGGGAGCCTCCGCCGCCGCCCGGGTCGCCGCGGTCGCCCACGCCTACCGCGACTGGGCACTGGCCCGGCCGCACGCCTACCACCTGGCGCACGAAACCGCCTACGGCTCCGCCCGAGAGCACGCCGCCGACCGCATCGCGGCCGCCGCGCAGCGGTGCATGACCGTGTTCCTGAGCGTCGTGGCCGAAGCCGGCGAGCCACCCCCGGCCGCGGTGCGGCACTTCGGGCTGATCTGGTGGAGCAGGCTGCACGGCCTGATCAGCCTCGAGCTGGGCGGGCACCTGGCCGCCACCGGCGTCGACACCGCGCTGCTCTACCGGACCGAAATCGACGCGATGCTGAACGCACTGGGCCGCCGCCACACCGTGACGACCCGTAGCGGAGCGACCTTCCCGTCGACACCGCTACGGTCCATTACGATGCGACGATGACCAACGAGCCGCCCGCGATGAACCGACGCGAACGGCTGCGCGCCCAGACGTTCCGGGAAATCGAGGACACGTCGTTCGCGATCATCGACGCCGACGGCGTGCACGCGCTGACGATCGCGGCTCTCGCCCGCAGCATGGCGATGTCCGCACCCGCGGTCTACCGCTACTTCGCGTCCCGGGACGCGCTCATCGCCCACCTGGTCACGTCGTCCTACCAGCAGCTCGTCACGGCGATGCGGGAAGCGGTCGAGGGCAGCCGGCGGGCGCCGCGCGCGCGGGTCCGGCTCCTGGTCGCCGCCTACCGCGACTGGGCCCTGCGCCACCGCCGCCGCTACGGGATGCTCTTCGCCGAACGCGCCGGCGACGCCCCCGGCGAGCCGGCCGCATCGACCCCGCTGGACCAGGCGATGGCCCTGCTCATCGACCTGCTGGCCGCCATCCAGGACACGGCCCCGGCCGGCGGCAAGACCGGCGACCGCGCCCTCGACGAGCAACTGCGGCACTGGGCCCGAGCCCAGGAGCGGCCGGACGCCACGCCCCGCGCGGCCACCGCCGCCATCCGGATCTGGACCCGCATCCACGGCATCGTCAGCCTCGAGCTCACCGGGATCTTCGACAACCGCACCATCGAGGTCCAGCGGCTGATCGACCTGGAGATCGACGACGCCATCACGTCCCTGACGACCACCGCCGCCTGATCTTCAGGAGCTCGGCGCCGAGCGGGCCAGCGCGACCTCGACGAGGCGGTGCGGCCGCAGCGTGACAGGGCCGAGCAGACCGGAGGCGAGCGCCTGCCCGCGCGCGTTGGCGCCGGTGTTGGTGACGCGGACCCGCACCCGGTTGCGGCCGGGCCGCACCACCGCCGTCACGTCGACGCGGTACGGCGGCCAGAGCCGGGACCCGGCGCTCCGCCCGTTGACTTCGATCTCGGCCACTTCGCGGACCTCCCCGAGGTCGAGGCGCCACGACCGGCCGGACAGAACCGCGGCGTCGAGGAGGAATTCCCTTTCGTACCAGGCAGATCCGGAATACGCCGGGTCCAGGTCCGTCCAGGAACCGAGCGCGCGCGTGACCACCGGCGCCCCCTCCCGATCGAAGTGGAACGCCCAGTCGCCACCGAGGGGCACCGGCGCGAGCGGGTCGGGAACCGCCGCCGTGCCGGTGTAGGAACGCCCGCCGTCGACCGCGGTGACCGTGACCTCGCCCGGCCCGGTCACCCGCACCGTGGCGGTCGCGGCGCGGGCGTCGATGCGCACGCCTTCGACCGGCGCCGACGCGGACACGGCGTGCGCGGGTTCCCGCCCCGCGCGGAACACCACCAGCAGCGTCGCTTTCGGCTCGAGCCGCAGCTCCACCGCGGTACTCCCGGGCCGCACCCGCCGCCACACGCCCACCGGCGTCACGGTTCCGGTGTCGGGGTCCCACACCTCGGGCACCCCGGCCGCCGGGAACGTCGCGGTCAGCGCCACGACGTCCGCGCGCTCGTTGAGCACGACGAACGTGGCCCGGCCCTCGCCTTCGAGACGCAGAACGCGGACGTCGTCGTGCCGTGGCTCCAGCACCGCCGCCGCACCGCCCGCCCCGGCGGCGGCGACCGCGGCCGCCACCGGATCGGCCGCCCGGACCACCGAGCGGACGGCGAACAGCTCGGCCAGCGCGCCGCGCAGGCCGGCGTCGTCTCCCCCGGCCTCGCGGCCCGGCTCGCCGACGACGACCACCGTGCCCCCGCCGCGGGCGAACCGGATCAGCGTCCGCACCGCCCCGAGCGCGAGGACCGGCGTCCGCGGCACCACCACGATCCCGTACGCCTGCTGCCCCACGACCAGCCGCGACCCGGCCGGCCGGGCGTGCGTCACCAAGGCGGGGTCCGCGTCGAGCGCGCCTTCGTCGAGGAAGTCGAAATCGACCTGGACGTCCTCCAGCGCGTGCGCCGCGGTGAGGAACGCGGTGTCCAGCTCGGCCATCGCCGGGGTGTCCTGGGTGGACTCGGCCGCGCGTTGCGGCTGGAGCAGCGCGGTGCGGGCCCTGGCCGGCAGCCGGCACGCTTCCATCAGCCGGCCGATCCAGTCGTTCAGCGGCGCCGACACCGCCCACCACGGGTTGACCGGCTGGAACGGCGGCGGGTACACGATCTGGTTCTCGTCGCTGAACCTCGCGTGCAGCAGCGTGTGGTTCACCCCGCGCACGGCGAACGCGCCGATCACCTCGCGGACCAAGGCGGGCGTGACCGGCCAGCCGGTGCCGCCCATCGCCTCCAGGTAGACCCGCTCCAGCCCGAGCTGGTGGGCGGTGCTGGCCGGCCACCGCGACAGCGTGCGGTGGTAGCCGCGCCGGTAGTGGTCGAAGATCAGGTCGGTGCCCGGCACCTGCGCCCACTGGTTGGTGGTGTTCAGGTTGCCGGAGCTGCGCAGCTGCTCCCCCGGCCCGTATTCGTCCCACAGCGGGTTGGAGATCAGCCGCAGGCCGTGCGCGGCCATCCACTGCCCCTGGGTCCGGTAGTACGCGGCGGCGAACCGGTCGCTGACCGCGCGCCAGAAGATCCCGCGCAGCCGCAGGCCGTCCGGGCCGAGGTCGTCGTGCACCGCGGTCAACGCGATCCCCGGTGCCACCCCGGCCCGGCGCAGTTCCGCGTCCAATGTGGACGACCAGGGCACGGTGTCGAACGGCCCGTCGGCCGAAGCGAGGTAGGGCTCGTCGTCGGCGAAGCCGCGCAGGACCGAGCCCGCCGCCCACGGGAACCGCCGCAGGTACTCCCCCGGCACGGCGTCGACGAACAGCCGCACCGCCTCGTCGTCGAGCAGGTCGAGGTAGGCGCGCCCGGTGCCGGTGGGGGTGCTCAGCGGGCGGACGGTGAACAGGTCCAGCCGCCAGTTCCCGGCGGGCGGTGTCCACGTGCCGCCCGCGCGGGCCTGCTCGGTGAGGTCCACCAGCGAGCCCGGATCGGCCGAGGACTCCGGCCGGGCGGCCGCGGCGACCAGCGGGACACCGGTCGCGGGCAGGTCGAAGGCGTCGAGCGCGGCCACGTCGTCGAACGTCTCCGCATACAGCACGCGGCCGTCCGGATCGCGCACGCTCAGGCTGTCCCACGACGATCGCTGGCTCGCCACCGCGCGCACGCCGACGCGGCCGGCGCCGTATCGCAGTTCGGCCGGGGCCTGCGCGGCACCGTCCAGCGACACCGTCAGCGTCGTCCCGCGGACCCCCACCACCAGCTCGTGGTCGGCCGCCGGGTCGAACCCGGCGACCGGGGAACCGCTGCGGACCAGGCCGAACGCGCCGCCGGTCTGCTGCCAGACGTCGACGGCACCGTCGGCGCGCAGGTCGGCGAGGACGCCGTTGCCCTCGTCGGCGCTGCGCACCATGAGCCCGGCCGTGGCGCTTTCGACCCGGACCTTCGCCACGACGTCGTAGTCCTGCCACTGCGCGCCCTCGCGCAGCAGCGTCACGCCGTCGCGGGCGCCGGCGTCGACCAGCAGCCGCCCGCCGGAGACCGAGAGCCCGCGGCTGACCAGCGGCACCGGCACCCCGCCCGCGACGGTCAGCACCTGGTGCCCCACGCCCTTGAGCCGCAGGTCCGGCCGCGGCCGGTAGACCCGGTCGCCGACCTGCCCGCCGTCGACGACGAGCCCGCCGGCGCGGCCGCTCGGGAAGTAGTCGTCGTTGAACAGCCACAGGTGCATCCCGTGCCGCTGGGCCTCGCGCAGGGTGAACTCGATGAGCGCGAACCAGTCCTCCGTGAAGAACGCCGGCCGCAGCGCCGCCGTGTCGAACGGGAACACCAGCACCTCGTGGACGCCCTTGTCCCGCAGGTCCGCCAGCCCGGCGGTCACGAGGGTGGTGGTGACGGCGCCGTTCCAGAACCACAGCACGGTGGGCCGCGAATCCGGGCGCGGGTTCGCGAACCGCCGCGCCGGATCGGCGGTGCCGGACGCGGCGGTGCCGGACGCGGCGGTGCCGGCGTAGGCGATCGGCCACCCACCGGCCGTCCCGGCGACGACCGCCGCGGCGGCGAGCGCGAGCACGCGCCGCCGGGACAGTGCGCACTCACCGCCGATGGGATGGAGCATCGGATCGTTCTCGGCCATGGCGACCTCTCCCCAAGCGACTTGAAACGATTCAAGACAGCCGGGAAGTTACGTGACGCGGGTCACGCCGGTCAAGGAATGGCCGCAAACCTGTCCGGTGCGGCTCCTATCCCCGGTTCGCGGGGAAGTAGTGGCCGTTGTCCAGACCGTCGAGCAGGCCGGGCCGCGCGGGTTCCCAGCCGAGGGTCTCGCGGGTGATGAGGTTCGACGCCGGATAGCCCTGCGTGACGATGTTCGCGAGGAAGCCGAAGTGGCCCGGCACCATCAGGACGTCGACCGGGATGCTTACGACGGGCAGGCCGAGCCGGCTGCCGATGGCCTCGGCGATGGCGCGGAACGGGATGGCGCCGTCCGCCACCGCGTGCCAGTAGCTGCCGGCCGGGCCCTTTTCCCAAGCCAAGCGGAACACGGAAGCGGCATCGCGGGCGTGCACGGCGTTCCACTGGTTGGCACCGTCTCCGGGGTAGCCGGCGACGCCTTTCTCCTTCGCCAGCGCGATCAGCCGCTGGAGGAAGCCGGCTCGGTCGGTCGTGCTGTGCGCGATGTTGGCGATGCGCACGATCGACGACCGCACCCCGCGCTCGGCCAGGCCGATGACGGTGGTCTCCACGACGTTGCGAGCCCGCAGGGTGCCCGCGTGCTCCTCGCCGCCGGGCAGGGCCGGGTCCTGCTCGGTGGCCGGCCGGCCCAGGTTCCCCGGCGAGCCGATGCTCCCGGCCGCGACCAGCGGCTTGCCGGTTCCCGCGAGTGCTTCGCCGTAGGCGAGCATGATCGGGACTTCGGCGGCGGCCACGGCGGCGACTCCGCCGGTGGGGAGCAGGTCCTGCCGGTGCGCGACGTGGATGACGCCGTCGGAGTCCGCGGCGGCTTCCTTGAGCCCGTCGAGGTCCTCGAGGTCGCCGCGGCGCACCGTCGCGCCGAGCGCGGACAACGTGGCCGCGGCCGGGTCCGAGCGGGCCAGGGCGGTGACCTCGTGCCCGGCGGCGACGAGCTCGGGAACGATGTGGGAACCGATGTGGCCGGTCCCGCCGGTGACGAAAACTCGCACGATGTGTCCTGCTCAGTCTTTGCCGGTGACGCCGAGGCTGATGTCGAACCCCGCGCCGTGGTTGGCCAGGCCCATCAGCAGTGGACCGATCGCCTCCAGCCATCGCGCCGCCGCGAGATCGCCGGCGTCCAGCGGACGCAGCCCGAGGCTCTCGATGAAGGCCGACACCCGGGTCTTGGCGTCCACGTCGTCGCCGGCGATGAGCACGTCCAGCCGGCCGCCCCGGGCGAGAACGTGGCCGAAGACGGTGTTGAACGCCTTCACGACGTGCGCGCTCGCCGGGAGGGCCTTGGCGATCTCCTGCGCCCCGGAGGTGCCGGCGGGGGTGACGACCCCGGTGGCGTCGGCGTTGAAGGTGTTGGAGATGTCGATGACGATCTTGCCGGCCAGTGCGTCGCCGAACCGGGCCAAGACCGGCGTGGCACTGGCGTAAGGCACCGCGGAGACCACGATGTCACCGGCCGGGGTGGCGCCGAAGGCTCCGGCCGTCGCGCTGCCGCCGAGCTCGGCGGCCAGGTCCTCGGCCTTGGCCGCGTCGCGGCCGATGACCTCGACGGTGTGGCCGGCCTCGACCGCGCGGGTGGCGATGGCGCGGGCCATGCCCCCGACGCCGACGATGCTGATGGTGCTCATGGTGTGCCGCTTTCTGGAGTCGGAAGTGGTTGCGGGCGCCCGACATCCATGGTTGCCGCCGGTCGGAGTCGATGTCCAAGACCTCTTCCGGCCGCGGCGATACCCTGGTGGCATCGCCGGACTTCGGGAGCCCGTGGATGGATCTGGACCTGCGCAAGCTGCGTTATTTCGTCGCGGTCGCCGACACGCTGCACTTCGGCCGCGCCGCCGAACGACTGCACATCGCGCAGCCGGTGCTGAGCCGGCAGATCCGCGCGCTCGAACAGGATCTCGGCACCGCGCTGTTCACCAGGGACAGCCACGGGGTGGTGCTGACCGACGCCGGCGCGCAGCTGCTCACGGACGCCGCCCCCTTGCTGGCCTCCGCCGACGCCGCCCGCCGCCGGGTGACCGCGGCCGCGCGGGGCGACCGGCGGCTGATGGTCGGCTTCCGGGCCGGCGTCGCGGTCACCCCGGCGATCCACCGGTTCGCCGTCCGGCACCCGGATGTGCGAGTCGACGTGCAGCGCATCGAAGCCGACGAGCAGGCCGAGCTGCTGCTCGACGGCCGCATCGACATCGGCTACGTGCGGCTGCCCATCGACGAGGCCGGCCTGCGCGTCGTTCCGCTCTACACCGAGCCGCGGGTGGCGGTGCTGCCCGCGCGCCATCGGCTGGCCGGCAAGGAAGAAGTCACCGAAGCCGACCTGGCCGGCGAACCGCTGCTTTGGCACGCCGACGCGAGCACGCAGCCCACCAGGCGCCCGCACCTCAACGCCGGATACCTGGTCCGCGGCGTGGACGAAACACTCGAGCACGTCGCCGCCGGCCGGGGCATCTCGTTCTTGGCGCGCTCGGCGACCGTCTTCTACACGCATCCGGAGGTCGCTTACGTGCCCGTCCCGGATCTGGCCCCGGACCAGGTCTGCCTCGCCACGGCGACCGCACATCTCTCGCCGGTGGTCGAAGACTTCTTCACCGCGGCTCAGGCGGCCGCCGAAATCACGGCGGAATGCGGCAACCACGAAATGTGGCAGCTCGGCGGCGAGCCTCGCTAGCCCGTCATTACCGAGCCGGCTCGCCGCCACCTGGTCCAGCGCCGGCAGGACTACCTCGACGAGCTCGAACGCCGTGACCGCGGCGGCTTCCTCCGCTGGCCGGCCGACGGTGCCGGCGCCGGCAGCGATCCCGGGCCGTACCTGACGAACCGGCGCCGATGCCCGGTCAGTTCTTGCGGTCGTGGCGGGCCAGCACGAGTGCCGGGTCGAGCTGCCGCTCGGCGAGTCCGCGGGCGACCTCGCCGAGCAGGAGGTGGTGGCTGCGGGCGTAGCCGCGCAACGCGGTGAAGGCGTCGTCCATGCTGAGCCGACCGGTCACCGCGAGGACGCCCTTCGCCTGCTCGATGGTCACCCGGCTGTTCAGGGCGGTCTGCAGCTGCTCGGACATCGTCTCGCCGTGCCGGATCGCCCGCTCCTGGAGGATGCCGATGGTCGCCGTGTCGGCCAGCGCCTGCGCCAGGTGGACGTCGTCGGGTCCGAGCTCACCGGGCCGGGCGCCGAACAGGTTCAGCGCGCCGACGATCTGCTTGCGCAGCCGCATCGGCAGCGCGTGCACCGACGCGAACCCCTGCCGAGACGCCTCCGCCGCGAACCGCGGCCACCGCGTGGCCTCCGCGGCGACGTCGGCGACCAGCACCGGAGCCCGGGTCGCGAAGCACTCCACGCACGGCCCCTCGTCGATGCTGAGCTGAAAGAGCTCCAGCAGCCGGGCCTGCTCGGTGGAGGAGGCGAGCACCTGCAGGCTCCCGCGCTCGTCGACCAGCGTCAGGCCGGCCGCGGCGACGTCGAGCAGCTCCACGCAGCGCCGCACCAGCGTGTGCAGGAGGTCGGCGACGTCGTAGTCGTCGACGAGGGTGTCGGCCAGCGCGACGAACGTCCGGGTCACCTGTCGTTCACGGTCGGCCATGGCCACCATCTCCTGGTTGCTCGTGGGATGTCTTCATGGTGGTCCTCACCAGGCCTCCCGGTCCAATCGGAGCCGGCCGGCGACGATGTCGGCGGCGACGTCCCGCAACGCCCGGCCGTGCCCGAAGGCGTATGCGCGCATCCGGGCCAGCGCCTCCGCGGCCGGCAGGTCCAGGTGCGCGATGACCATCCCGGTGGCCTGGTGCACCTCGCGGTGGCGCATCCCGGCCCCTTCCATCCACCGCCCGTCGCCGTCGAGCCACCGGTCACCGCCGAGCAGCCCGGACAGCGCCAGCGCGGCGATGTCCGCCACCTGCAAGGCGACCGCGAGTTCGTCGGCGGCCAGTGAGCCCGGGGTCGACCGGTACGTGTCCAGGGTCGCCACCCGCACGACACCGATCTGCAGCGGGAAGGTGAACAAGGCCGCCACCGGGTACTCGGCGGCCTGCGCGGCGAACACCGGCCAGGCGGCGGGCAGCCCCGCGCCGAGATCGGCGACCAGGACCGGGCCGCCGTGGGTGTAGGCGTCGAAACACGGCCCTTCCCCGAGGCCGAACTGCAGTTCGGCCAGCGCGCCGCTGATGGCGTCACTGGTGTAGACGACCTCTCGATGCCCGGCGTCGGCCAGCACCGACACCGCGGCCCCGTCCACCGGGAGCAACCGGACACACGCACGGCACACCCGGCCGACCATGTCGACCCCGCTGCCGGGCCGGCCCCCGGCCAGCGCCGCCAGCACGCTCTCCCGCAGCACGTCGATTTCAGCCACGGGCCACCCGACCCTGCACGCCGGTCTCCTCCGAGTCGGTGTTCTCACACCACACCGACTCGGAAACGACAAGGTCCGGATCAGCTCCGCCACCGCGGGTGCGCTCGCCCGCACCCTACCGCGCGAGGCCGTCACCCGCCCCAGGCCAGAGCGCAACTCGAAGGGCGTCGAAGCGTGGCGGAAGGGGAACTGCCGCCGCACTTCACCCTAAGGTGTCAGTTCCGGTTCAGCGCGTGGCCGAGGCCGGGCCGGTCCACTTCTGGTTCTGCCCGCCCCCGCAGGTGCCCAGCCGCACGGCGGTCCCGTTGGCCGTCGAGCCGGCCGCGACCTCCAGGCAGAGCCCGGACTGCGTGCCGGTCACCGTGCCGTCGGCGTTGCTCCGCCACTTCTGGTTGGCGCCGCCGTGGCAGGCCCAGATGATCACCGCCGTGCCCGCGCCGGTTCCGCCGCCCTCGGCGTCGAGGCAGCGCAGCGTGTCGCCGGAGTAGACGGTCAGCTCGCCGGCGGCGGTCGCCGTCCAGGTCTGGTTCGTCCCGGCGTTGCAGTCCCACAGCTGCAACCGGGTGCCCTGCGTCGTCGACCGGCCCGGAACGTCGAGGCACCTCCCCGCGGCCACCGAGCGCACCGGACCGCTGCGGGGTCCGGTGCTGCCGCCGCCGTCGAGGCCGAGGAAGGAAATCGCGTACGCGAGCATCCCGGCCTGCGGCAGGGTGTGCCCGGTGCCCGCGACGACGATGCCTTCCACGGAGGCGTGGGTCCCGGTGTCGCCGTAGCGGTTCCGCGTCCAGGACGACTGCGGGTGGTCGGTGGCGGCCGGCGTCTGGTTCAGCCCGTGCAGGGCCGTCCACTGCTTGATCTCTTCGCCGTAGTTCGGGTAGGCCAGCGTGGTGTCCTGGTCGCCGTGCCACAGCTGCATCCGCGGGTAGGCGCCGGCGTAGCCGGGGTACATGGCGTGCGCCTGGTCCGCCCACTGCTGTGCGGACTTGACGACGTTCCCGCCGGCGCACTGGCTGTTCCACAACGAGCCGTCCGTGGTCGCGAAACACCCCGCGGGCACGCCGGAGAACGCGGCCCCGGCGGCGAACACGTCCGGGTATTCGGCGGCCAGGACGTTCGTCATCATGGCCCCCGAGGAGAAGCCGCTGACCACGATGCGGCCCGGGTCCACGTTGTAGTGCTGCCGGGCCCACCCGACCATCGACATGATGCCGGTGGAGTCGCTGCCGCCGTTGCGGGTCAGGCCCGCCTTCGTGGAGACGTCGAAGCAGTGCCCGTCGCGGGTGGCCTCGGGCACGACGACGAGGTAGCCGTACCGGTCGGCCGCCGTCGCGTAGTCGTGCCCGTTGCCGTTGAAGATCCCGCCCGCCGAGCCACCGCAGTAGTGGACCAGCACGAGCAGGGCGGGTTTCGCCGCCAGCGAGTCGGGCGCGTACACGTACATGCCGAGGTTGGTCGGGTTGGTGCCGAAGTCGGTGACCCTGGTCAAGGTGGCGGCCGCGGCGGAACCGGCGGCCAGGAACGCCATGGTGACGGTCAGCGGCACCATCAGCACCAGCGCCAGCAAGCCGCGGATCACCCGTTTCATCGCTTCCTCCGCCTTCATCGCCAGATCCATTGCTCGGCAGGCCGCCGGAAGCGGCCTTCTCGGGTCAGACCGGCAGCGCGATCCCGCACGGGATGCGGTACTCCCCTTCAGGAATGCGGCCGACGCGTGCCGTGAAATTCGTCCGGCTACCGGGCCGGAGAAACTGGACTCACGATAAGAGCGGCCGATGACGAGGTCAATGATCGCCCGGCCGCCGCTGAAAGTTACTTGTTCCCCCGATTCCGAATTCGTCGATGGTGGTGGCGAGCTGAATGGTTCTGCCGCTTTGCGACCGCCCGGCAGTGGTTCGCCCGGCACGCGGGCTGCGGTCGCACGGGTCCGGCCGCGAGGCGCAGCAGCGGCTCACCCGGGCGGAGCACGTCCCGGGCGACCGAGAGCACCAAATTCAGACCGCTTTACGCTATTGTGTGATCCAGCTCACAGCTCTAGCCTGAGATGTGCTCCCATCACCGAGCAGCAGCCCGGAGGAAGTACCGCGATGTCGTGGGCACCGAATCACCCGGACTCCGTCGACGCCCTCTTCGAGCGCCGGAAGGCACCCGTGCTCGCCCTGGCCGACGACGCCAGGACGGTGGCCGAGGCGTGCCACGACATGGCCCGCCGCTTCCACCGCGGCGGCAAGCTCGTGGTGTTCGGCAACGGCGGCCCCAGCACCGACGCCCAGCACGTGGCGGTGGAGTTCGTCCACCCGGTGATCGTCGGCAAGCGCGCCCTGCCGGCGCTGTCGCTGACCGCCGACGTCGCGACCGTCACCGGCGTCGCCAACCGCGTGGGCCTCGAAGACGTCTTCGCCCACCAGCTGCGGATCATCGGCGAACCGGCCGACATCGCCTTGGGCATCTCGGCCGACGGCGAGTGCGCCAACGTCCGCCGCGCTCTCGAAACCGCCCGCGACCTCGGGATGCTCACCGTCGCCCTGACCGGTGGCACCGGCGGCGCGATCGCCGCGACCACCGGGCTGGGCCACGTCTTCGTCGCCCGCTCGGCCGACCCGAGGATCGTCAAGGAAGTGCACGTGACCACCTACCACGTGCTGTGGGAGCTGGTCCACGTGTTCTTCGAACACCCCGGTGCGCTGACCCCGGAGGTGGCGTCGTGAGCGCCCGTGACGCCGACAGAGAAGCCGGCCCCGTCTGTCACGACGGGGTGTGCATCACCTGCTCCGACACCGCGGTCGAATTGACCGTGGTCGAGCTCCTCGAAGACGAGCTCGCCGTCGTGGATACCGGCTCGGGCCGGGAAGAGGTGAGCGTGGCGCTGGTCTCGGCCGGCGTCGGCGACCGAATCCTGGTGCACGCCGGGGAAGCCATCGCTCGTCTGGAGAATCCCTGACCTAGGGAGTTGACGCGCCATGACGCGGGAGCACACCCCCGTCGGCGCGGACGGTCTCGAAACGCTGTACCCGTTCCTCTACGCGGGCTCCAGCGACATCGACGCCGTCCTCCGCCAGGTGGAACAGTCCACGGTGGACAAGGTGCACGAGATCGTCGCCCTGCGCGGCGACGTGCTCGCGGCCGACCGCGACCGCCTGTTCGCGTGCGCCCAGGACGTCGCGCGCGCGTTCGCCGGCGGCGGCCGGCTGCTCGCGTTCGGCAACGGCGGCAGCTCGACCGACGCCCAAGACCTGGCCAGCCTGTTCCTGAGCCCGGCCGGCGACGCCCGGCCGTTGCCCGCTTTCGGGTTGACGAACGACATCGCCGTGGTGACCGCCCTCTCCAACGACATCGGGTTCGACGTCGTGTTCGCCCGGCAGATCGGCGCGTTCGGCCGAGCCGGCGACATCGCGGTGGGCCTGTCCACCAGCGGGAATTCCGCGAACCTGGTGCGTGCCTTCGACGAAGCCGCCCGGCGCGGCCTGGTGACCGTCGGCATCGCCGGCTACGACGGCGGGAAGATGGCCGAGCTGGACAGCATCGACCACCTCTTCGTCGTCCCGTCCCCTTCCGTGCACCGCATCCAGGAAGCCCAGACGACCCTTTACCACGCGCTGTGGGAGCTGACCCTCGGCGCGCTCGACGACCTCGCCAAGGGTGATCAGCCGTGACGCATGCCGCAGAACAAACCGAAGAACAGCCCATCCACATCCTCTGGATCAACGCCGGACTGTCGTGCGACGGCGACTCCGTCGCACTGACGGCCGCCACGCAACCGAGCATCGAGGAAATCGTCCTCGGCGCTTTGCCCGGCTTGCCCAAGATCGCGGTCCACTGGCCGCTGATCGACTTCGAATGCGGCCCCGACAAGGGGGCCGACACGTTCATCGAGTGGTTCTACAAAGCCGACCGCGGTGAGCTGGAACCGTTCGTGCTGGTCATCGAAGGCTCGATCCCGAACGAGGCGATCAAGGACGAAGGCTACTGGTGCGGGTTCGGCAACAACCCCGAGACCGGCCAGCCGATGACCACCAGCGAGTGGCTGGACCGCCTGACGCCCAAGGCGCTGGCCGTGATGGCCGTCGGCACCTGCGCCACCTACGGCGGCATCCACGCGATGGAGGGCAACCCGACCGGCGCCATGGGCGTGCCCGACTACCTGGGCTGGGACTGGAAGTCCGGGGCCGGCATCCCGATCGTCTGCGTGCCCGGCTGCCCGACCCACCCGGACAACCTGTCCGAGACCATCACCTACCTGCTCTACCAGGCCGCCGGCCAGGCACCGATGATCCCGCTCGACGACCACCTGCGGCCGCAGTGGCTCTTCGGTGCGACCGTGCACGAGGGCTGCGACCGCGGCGGCTACTACGAACAGGGCCAGTTCGCCGACAGCTACGACTCCCCCAAGTGCCTGGTGAAGCTGGGCTGCTGGGGTCCGGTCGTCAAGTGCAACGTGCCCAAGCGGGGCTGGATCAACGGCGTCGGCGGCTGCCCGAACGTCGGCGGTATCTGCATCGGCTGCACGATGCCGGGCTTCCCGGACAAGTTCATGCCGTTCATGGACGAGCCGCCGGGCGCGCAGGTGTCCTCGCTCGCGAGCGGCGCGTACGGGTCGGTGATCCGGCGGCTGCGGAAGATCACCGAGCGCAAGCTCGACAAGGAGCCCAAGTGGCGGCACACGGGCAAGAAGCTCAACACCGGCTACAAGTCCTCGTGGCGCTGAGGGAGATCGGGACATGACGGAAACGCAGACCGACAAGGGCATCAGCACCAAGGGCAAGACCGACCTCGTCGAAATGGCGTGGGACCCGATCACCCGGATCGTGGGCAGCCTCGGGATCTACACGAAGATCGACTGGGCCGCCAAGCGGGTCGTCGAGTGCCACAGCACGTCGTCGGTGTTCCGCGGCTACAGCATCTTCATGAAGGGCAAGGACCCGCGCGACGCGCACTTCATCACCAGCCGGATCTGCGGGATCTGCGGCGACAACCACGCGACCTGCTCGGTGTACGCGCAGAACATGGCCTACGGCGTCCGCCCGCCGCACCTCGGCGAGTGGATCCTCAACCTCGGCGAGGCCGCCGAGTACATGTTCGACCACAACATCTTCCAGGAGAACCTGGTCGGGGTCGACTACTGCGAGAAGATGGTCGCCGAGACCAACCCCGGCGTCCTGGAGCAGGCCAACCGCACCGAGGCACCGCACGCGCGTGACCACGGGTACCGGACCATCGGCGACATCATGCGCTCGCTGAACCCGCTGGAAGGCGAGTTCTACCGCGAGGCCCTGCAGGTTTCCCGCAGCACGCGCGAGATGTTCTGCCTGATGGAGGGCCGGCACGTCCATCCGTCCACTTTGTACCCGGGCGGGGTCGGCACGGTGGCCACCGTGCAGCTGTTCACCGACTACCTGACCCGGCTGATGCGCTACGTCGAGTTCATGAAGCGCTGCCTGCCGATGCACGACGACCTCTTCGACTTCTTCTACGAAGCCCTGCCCGGCTACGAAGAAGTCGGGCGGCGGCGCGTCCTGCTCGGCTGCTGGGGCAGCCTGAACGACCCCGAGTACTGCGACTTCAGCTACCGGAACATGGAGGCCTGGGGCCGCAAGATGTTCGTGACGCCGGGCGTGGTCGTCGACGGCAAGCTCGTCACCACCAGCCTGCTCGACATCAACCTCGGGATCCGGATCCTGCTCGGCAGCTCGTTCTACGAAGACTGGGCCGACCAGCCGATGTTCGTCACGCACGACCCGCTCGGCAACCCGGTCGACCAGCGCCACCCGTGGAACCAGCACACCATCCCGCGCCCGGCCAAGCGCGACTTCGACGGCAAGTACTCGTGGACGATGTCGCCGCGCTGGTTCGACGGCACCGACCACCTGGCCCTCGACACCGGCGGCGGCCCGATCGCACGCCTGTGGGTGACCGCGCTCGCCGGGCTCGTCGACACGCCGTACGTCAAGTCGACCGGGCACAGCGTCACGATCACCCTGCCGCGCACGGCGACCAAACCCGAGGCCAGCTTCGAGTGGAAGATCCCGCAGTGGAGCAACGCCCTCGAGCGCAACCGCGCCCGGACGTACTTCCAGGCGTATTCGGCGGCGCTGGCCCTGCACTTCGCCGAGCAGGCACTGGGTGAGGTCCGCCAGGGCCGCACCAAGACGTGGGAGCCGTTCAAGGTCCCCGACGAAGGCGTCAGCTGCGGGTTCACCGAGGCCGTCCGCGGGGTGCTGTCGCACCACATGGTGATCAAGGGCGGCAAGATCGCGAACTATCACCCGTACCCGCCGACGCCGTGGAACGGCAGCGTCCGCGACAGCTTCGGCACGCCGGGGCCGTACGAGGACGCCGTGCAGAACACGCCGATCTTCGAGGAGAACACGCAGGAGAACTTCAAGGGCATCGACATCATGCGCGCGGTCCGCAGCTTCGACCCGTGCCTGCCGTGCGGCGTCCACATGTACACCGGCAGCGGCAAGGTGATCGAGCGGCTGCACACCCCGCACGCGTTCGGCGGGGAGCTCGGCTGATGACCGACGTCGACCGGGTCGGCGAGCGCATCGAGCAGCTGCTGGGCGAGTTCTCCGGCGCGGACGCCGAACTCGCCGAGGACCTCGTCCACACGCTGCTCGAGTTCTACGGCGCCGGCCTGGCCCGGATCGTGGAGCTCGCCGGCGCGGATCCCGTGCTGCTCGAGCGCCTCGCCGAGGACGAGCACGTCCGCGGGCTGCTCGTGCTGCACGACCTGCACCCGCGGTCGACGCACGAGCGGGTCACCGAGGCGCTCGACAAGGTCCGGCCGTACCTGGGCTCGCACGCCGGTGACGTCGAGTTCGTCGGGATCGACGACGGTGTCCTGCGGCTGCGGCTGCAGGGCACCTGCGACGGCTGCCCGTCGTCGACGGTCACCGCGAAGTACGCCATCGAGCGCGTGGTCCGGGAAGCGGCGCCGGAAATCTCCGACGTCGTCGTCGAAGGGGTCGTGCCGGAGGAAACCGGCCCGGGTGGACGCACACTGCTGCCGCTGGTGCCGTGTCCCGTGGAGGTCCCGTGACGGGCGGCCTGCGCAGGTTCCGCACTCCCGTCCGGCGCGCCGCGCCGGGCGAGAAGTGCGAGATGTGCGCGGAACCGATCAGCGCGGAGCACGGGCACGTCATCGACCTCGAATCCCGCACGATCCTGTGCACCTGCCGGGGCTGCTACCTGCTCTTCACCCACCGCGGGGCGGGCGGGAAGCGGCACCGGGCGGTGCCGGACCGCTTCCGGCACGCGCCACGCTTCGGGCCGGGGACGGCGCTGTGGGAGACGGCCGGGATCCCGGTGAAGACGGCGTTCCTGTTCCGCAATTCGGTGCAGGACCGCCCGGTCGCGTTCTACCCGAGCCCGGCGGGGGCGACCGAGTCGCTGCTGCCGCTCGGCACGTGGGACGAGCTGCGAGCGGGCACGCCGGCGTTCGCCGACATCGCCGACGACGTCGAAGCCCTGCTGCTGAACCAGCTCGACCGGGGTTTCGAGGGCTTCCTGGTACCGATCGACGTCTGCTACGAGCTGGTCGGGATCGTGCGCTCGACGTGGCGGGGCTTCGACGGCGGCACCGAAGCGCACGAGGCCATCGACGGGTTCTTCGCCCGCCTGCGGGAACGCAGCGAGGTCGTGGCCGATGGCTGAGCTGACCTTCGACTGCATCGACGTCCGGCCGCTGAAGTACGCCGCGTCGCCGACGCTGGCGTTCAAGCTGCGGATCTCCGAGCTGACCGGGCAGCCCGTCCACGCGATGGTGCTGCGCGTCCAGATCCGCATCGAGCCGCAGCGCCGCCGGTACGCCGACGAGGAGTCGGAGCTGCTCACCCACCTCTTCGGCGAGCGGTCCCGGTGGGGCGAGACGCTGAAGCCGTTCCAGTTCACGACGGTTTCGGTGACCGTGCCGGGGTTCTCCGGCGCCACCGAGGTCGACGCCGAGGTGCCGTGCACCTACGACCTCGAAGTCGCGGCCGGCAAGTACTTCCACGCGCTGTCCGAGGGTGTCGTGCCGATGGTGCTGCTGTTCAGCGGGACGGTGTTCGGTAAGGGCGGGCCGGGGTTCTGGGTCGAGCAGGTGCCGTGGCACACCCAGGCCGAGTACCGGATGCCGGTGACCGTCTGGGACGAGCTGATGTCCCGCTACTTCCCGAACGTCGTGTGGATCAAGCTGCCGCGGGAGACGGTGGACGCGCTGCTCAAGTACAAGGCGGCCAACGCCATCCCGACCTGGGAAGCCGCCGTCGAGCAACTGCTGGCGGGTGGGCCGTGAACGCCGGAGAGCAGGCCCGCGCGGTCGGGGACGCCGTGCTCTACGAGGGCTACCTCCTCTACCCGTACCGGGCGTCGGCGCCGAAGAACCGGGTGCGCTGGCAGTGGGGCGTGCTGGTGCCGCCGTCGTACGCGTCGGCCGAGATCGGCGAGCACTCCTCCGCCCGCGTCGAATGCCTCGCCGAACCGGCGGACCACCCGATCCTGCACGTCAAGCTGCGGTTCCTCCAGGCGCGGACGCGGCTCGACACCGAATGGGACGAAGCCGTCGAGCACGAAGTCGACTTCGAGCTGCCCCTATCGCCACTCCCGGTCGAGACGCCCTTCCAGGTGCCGGGCGACGGGCAGCGGACGCAGGAGCTGTCCGGTGTCCTCACCGCCCGCGCCGACCCGCTCGACGGGCCGTTCGGCGGCGCCCGGCTGCGGCTGGACCTGCACAACACGACGTCGTGGCCCGCCGACGGCGTCCGCGAGCACGCCCTGCGGCACGCGCTGCTCGCCGCCCACCTCGTGCTCAGCGTCGACACCGGGCACTTCCTGTCGATGCTGGACCCGCCCGAGTGGGCGAAACCCGCGGTCGAGGCCTGCCGGCAGGAGCGGCTGTGGCCGGTGCTGATCGGCGACACCGCACGCAGCACGGTGGTGCTCGCGTCGCCGATCATCCTCTACGACGACCCGGCGATCGCGCCGGAAAGCCCGGGTGACCTGTTCGACGGCACCGAGATCGACGAGATCCTGACGCTGCGCACGATGACGCTGACCGAGGAGGAGAAGCGCGAGGCCCGGGCCACCGACCCGCGCGCCGCGGCCATCGTGGACCGCGTCGACGCGATGCCGCCCGAACTGCTCGAACGGCTGCACGGCGCGGTCCGGTCCCTGCGGCCGGTCCAGCCTTCCGTGACCGTCGCGGGCGTCCGCGTCGCCGAAGGGTCTCGCGTGCGGCTGCGGCCGAACCTGCGCGGCGCCGACGCCCAGGACATGTTCCTCGCCGGCCTGGTCGCCACGGTCCGGACCGTGCTGACCGATGTGGACGGTGTCACGTACGTCGCGGTCACCCTCGACGACGACCCGGGCGCCGACCTGCAGCACACGCACGGCCGGTACCGGTACTTCTCCCCCGACGAGATCGAGCCCCTGGAGGGTGCGGAATGAGACCCCGGGTCCTGGTCGCCGGCATCGGCAACATCTTCCTGAGCGACGACGGTTTCGGCGTGGAAGTCGTCAAGGAACTGGCGGGCACCGACCTGCCCGAATGGGTCCGGCTCGCCGACTACGGCATCGCCGGCATGCACCTCGCCTACGACCTGACGGCCGGCTACGAAACGACGATCCTGCTCGACGCGACGCCGCACGGACGCCCGCCCGGCACGCTCTCGCTCATCGAGGCGGACGTCGGCGACAACGCCGCTGTGACCCAGATCGACGCGCACGGCATGCAGCCCGAAGCCGTGTTCCGGCTGCTGCGGCTGCTCGGCGGGGACGCCGGCCGGGTGCTGATCGTCGGCTGCGAACCCGGGTGCGTCGACGAAGGGATCGGCCTGTCCCCGGCGGTCGCGGCCGCGGTGCCGGCCGCGGTCCGCGCCGTCACCGAACTCGCCTGGGGCACCCGCCCCGAGCTGCCGGTCAAGGAAAAGACGGAGGTCTGAGCCATGTGCCTCGGCATACCGGGCGAGATCATCGAGATCAGCGAGGAGCGCCCGGACCTCGCGAAGGTGTCGGTCAGCGGTGTCAAGCGCACCATCAACATCGGCCTGCTCGAAGACGACCCGCCGAAGCCCGGCGAGTGGATCCTCATCCACGTCGGCTTCGCACTGTCCAAAATAGACGAGCAGGAGGCCGCGGCCGCGCTGGAGTTCCTCGAGAGCATCGGCAAGGCGTACGAGGACGAGATGGCCGCCCTGCTCGAATCCCGGATCGAATAGGAGGCGTCATGCGCTTCGTCGACGAGTTCCGCGACGCGGAGAAGGCGCGGGCGCTGTCCGCGAAGATCACGTCGCTGTGCGAGCCGGGCCGCCACTACAAGTTCATGGAGGTCTGCGGCGGGCACACGCACACCATCTACAAGCACGGCCTCGAGGACTACCTGCCCGAGAGCATCACGCTGGTGCACGGGCCGGGCTGCCCGGTGTGCGTGATCCCGATGGGCCGCATCGACGACGCCATCCACATCGCCCGGCAGCCCGGCGTGCTCATGACGTCGTTCGGCGACATGATGCGCGTGCCCGGCTCCGGCGGGAACTTCTTCGACTCCAACGCCGAGGGCACCAACATCCGGATGGTGTATTCGCCGCTGGACTCGCTGAAGATCGCGCGGCAGAACCCGGACCTGCGCGTGGTGTTCATGGCCATCGGGTTCGAGACGACGACGCCGTCCACCGCGATGACGCTGCTGCGCGCGGCCGCCGAGGGCATCGAGAACTTCTCGGTGTTCGGCAACCACGTCACGATCATCCCGGCGATCAAGGCCATCCTCGACTCCCCCGACCTGCGGCTCGACGGCTTCATCGGGCCGGGGCACGTGTCGACGGTGATCGGCTGCCGTCCCTACGAGTTCATCGCCCGCGACTACGGCAAGCCCGTCGTGGTCGCCGGGTTCGAGCCCTTGGACATCCTGCAGTCGATCTACCTGCTGATGCTGCAGCTGTCCTCGGGACGCTCCGAAGTGGAGAACCAGTACTCGCGCGTGGTGCCCTGGAACGGCAACATCGTGGCGCTGAAGGCCATCAACGAGGTGATGGAGCTGCGGCCGTACTTCGAGTGGCGCGGCCTCGGGTTCATCACGCACTCGGCGATGGCGATCCGCGGGAAGTACGCGAAGTTCGACGCCGAACGGATCTTCGAGATCCCCGGCCTGCGCGTCGCCGACCCGAAGGCGTGCCAGTGCGGCGAGGTGCTCAAGGGCGTGCTGAAACCGTGGGAGTGCAAGGTGTTCGGCACCGCGTGCACCCCGGAGACGCCGATCGGGACGTGCATGGTCTCGCCCGAAGGCGCCTGCGCGGCGTACTACAACTTCGGCCGGTTCAGCCGCCAGCGCGTCCGGGAGGCGAGCCGCGCATGACCACCACCGAGCGCGAGCAGCAGGTCCTCGAGCGCATCGAGCGGGCGCGGCGCCGGCGCGCGAAGGTGCGGGAAGAACGCATCACGTTGTCCCACGGCGCCGGCGGCAAGTCGACGCACACGCTCATCGAAGCCGTGTTCCTCGACGCGTTCCGCAACCCGCTGCTCGAGCCCCTCGAAGACGCCGCATCGCTGACCATCGGCGACGCCCGCCTGGCCCTGACGACGGACTCGTACGTCGTCTCGCCGCTGTTCTTCCCCGGCGGGAACATCGGCGACCTGGCGGTCAACGGCACGGTGAACGACCTCGCCGTCTCCGGCGCGCGGCCGCTGTACCTCACCGCGGGATTCATCCTCGAAGAAGGTTTCCCCGTCGAGGACCTGCTGAAGATCGTCGATTCGATGAAGGCGGCGGCTCTTGCGGCGGACGTCCAGATCGTCACCGGCGACACGAAGGTCGTGCAGCGCGGCAAGGCCGACGGCGTCTACATCAACACCGCCGGGGTCGGAGTGCTCACCCGCACCGGGCTCGGCGTCGCCACCGCGAAGCCCGGAGACGCCGTCCTCGTCTCCGGGCCGATCGGCGACCACGGCGTCACGATCATGCTGGCCCGCGGCGAGCTGGACATCGACGCCGACCTCGAATCCGACACCGCACCGGTGCACGACCTGGTGGCCGGGCTGCTGGCCGCGGTGCCCGGCGTGCGCGCGATGCGCGACGCGACCCGCGGCGGCGTCGCGACCATCCTCAACGAGATCGCGAAGGCCGCGGAGGTCGCCGTGGTCGTCGACGAGAAGGCCGTCCCGGTGCGGGACGAGGTCCGCGGCGCGTCGGAGCTGCTCGGCATCGACCCGCTGTACGTCGCCTGCGAAGGCCGGATCGTGGTCGTCGTCGACGGCACCCGGGCCGCGGACGCGCTGGCCGCGTTGCGCGCGCACCCGCTCGGCGCGGACGCCGCCGTGATCGGGCGGATCGCCGACGACCCACCCGGGATCGTGCTGCTGAACACCGCGTTCGGCGGCACCCGGATCGTGGACCTGCTGGTCGGGGATCCGCTGCCGAGGATCTGCTGAAATGCACGAAATGGCGATCACGCAGTCGGTCGTCGACGCGATCGTCGCCAAGCTGGGCGACGCGGCGGTGACCAGCGTGCGGCTGGAGATCGGGCGGCTGTCCGGCGTGGTGCCGGACAGCGTCCGGTTCTGCTTCGACGTCCTCTGCACGGGGACGTCGCTCGAAGGCGCCCGGCTGGACATCGCCGAGCCGTCCGGGCGGGCGCGCTGCCGGGCCTGCGGCGACGAGTTCTCCCTCGACGATTTCATCCTGCTGTGTCCCTGCGGCAGCGCCGACGTCGCGGTGCTCGCCGGGCGCGAACTGCGCATCACCTCGGTGGAGGTCGGTCATGTGTGACACCTGCGGTTGCTCGGACGCGGACGTCCGGATCACCGACCACGACCGGACGGTGGTCATGGAGCAGGACATCCTGGCGAAGAACGACGAACTCGCGTCGCACAACCGCACGCACCTGCGTGAGGGAGGTGTCTTCGCGATCAACCTGATGAGCTCGCCCGGCGCCGGCAAGACGACGCTGCTGGAGCGGACCATCCGCGACCTCGACAGGCCCTGCGCGGTGATCGAAGGCGACCAGGAGACGCTGCTGGACGCCGAGCGGATCAAGGCCACCGGCGCGCCGGTGGTGCAGATCAACACCGGCGCGGGCTGTCACCTGGATGCGGCCATGCTGCACCGGGCGCTGCATTCGCTGTCGCCCGCACCCGGCTCGACGCTGTTCATCGAGAACGTCGGCAACCTGGTCTGCCCGGCGTTGTTCGACCTCGGCGAGGCGGCGCGGGTCGTGGTCCTGTCGGTGACCGAGGGGCCCGGGAAGCCGCTGAAGTACCCGCACATGTTCGCCGCGACGGACCTGGTGCTGCTGAACAAGGTCGACCTGCTGCCCTACGTCGACTTCGACGTCGCCGAGTTCGAGCGGGACGTCCGCCGGGTGAACCCGTCGGCCGCGCTGCTCCAGGTCAGCGCGACCCGCGGCAACGGCCTCACCGGGTGGTACGACTGGCTACGGCGACCTGACCGAAGCTGATCCCGCCGTCGTTGGCGGGCACGTTCCGGTGGGTCAGGACGCGGAAGCCGTGCTGTTCCAGGCCTGCCACGGTCCGGTCGAGCAGCAGGACGTTCTGGAACACCCCGCCGGAGAGCGCGACCGTCGTGCTGTGGTCCCTCAGCCGGTGGCAGGTCTCCACGATCGCCGCGGCGACCCCGTTGTGGAACCGGGCGGCTCGCTTCGCCTTCGGGGCGGTGTCGTCCAGGAGAGCGGCGATGAGATCCTCACCGTGGACGACGACGTCGATGCGGGCCCGGTAGGCGGACCGTTCGGTGGGATCGGCGAGCTGTTCCAGCTCGATGGCGGCCTGGCCTTCGTAAGTGATGGTCTCGCGGACACCGAGCAGCGCGGCCGCGGCGTCGAAGAGCCGGCCGGCACTGGACGTCAGGGGTGAGTTGAGGCCGCTGCGTTTCAGTTTCACGATGGGTTCGCCGGCGGGCCGCCCGAGTTCGTCCACATAGGACGCCGCCATCCGCCAGGGCTGCCGGATGGCCATGGCGCCGCCGGGCATGGCGACCGGCCGCAGGTGGGTGAGTCGTTCGTAGCCGCTCAGATCGGCCAGGAGGAACTCGCCGCCCCAGATGGTGCCGTCGGGCCCGAAACCGGTGCCGTCGAAGGCGACACCGAGCACCGGGTCCTGGTGGTCGTTGTCGGCCAGGCAAGCGGCGATGTGCGCGTGGTGGTGCTGCACGCCCAGCAGTTCGACGTCCTGTTCGAGCGCGTACTTCGTGGACAGGTACTCGGGGTGCAGGTCGTGCGCGACGAGCACCGGGTCGACGTCGAAGAGGTGCTTGAAGTGCGCGATCCCCTCGGTGAACGCTTTGAGCGTCTCGTAGTTCTCGAGGTCGCCGATGTGGTGCGAGACGAAGGCGTGGCGGCCCTTGGCGAGGCAGAACGTGTTCTTGAGCTCGGCGCCGCAGCCGAGGAGGTGCTTCTTCGTTTCGAGCCGGACCGGCTCGGGCGCGTAGCCGCGTGACCGCCGCTGGAGCTGCGTTCGCCCTCGGACGATGCGCACCACGGAGTCGTCGGTGCGGATGTGGATGGGCCGGTCGTGGGTGAGGAAGGCGTCGGCGATGTCCTTCAGGCGGCCGAGGTCTTCATCGCGGTAGACGATGGGCTCGTCGGAGACGTTGGCGCTGGTCAGCACGATCGGCCCGGTCTGCGCCAGCAGCAGGTGGTGCAGCGGGGTGTAGGGCAGCATGAGCCCGATCCGCCGGTTCCCGGGCGCGACGGCGGCCGCGAGGTCCGCCTTCTTCGGCAGCAGCACGATGGGCCGCCGCCGGCTGCCGAGTGCTTCTTCGGCCGCCGTGTCGACGTCGGCCAGCTCCCGGGCCTGCGCCAGGCCGGCGACCATGACGGCGAACGGCTTGTCCTCGCGGTGCTTGCGCTGCCGGAGCCGTCGCGCGGCTTCCTCGTGCCGGGCGCCGACGGCGAGGTGGTAGCCGCCGAGCCCTTTGATCGCGACCACTTTCCCGGCCCGCAGGGCGTCGACGGTCGCCTGGAGCGGATCCCCGCCCCCGGGCTCGAACCGCAGCGTGGGCCCGCAGGCCGGGCAGCAGACGGGCTGGGCGTGGAACCGCCGGTCGGCCGGGTCCTCGTACTCCTGCTTGCACTCGGCGCACATCGCGAAGGCGGCCATGGTGGTGAGCGGCCGGTCGTAGGGCACGCCCCGGACGATGGTGAACCGCGGGCCGCAGTTCGTGCAGTTCACGAACGGGTACCGGAACCGCCGGTCCGCGGGATCGGAGAGTTCGCGGAGGCAGTCGTCACAGGTGGCGGAATCGGCGGAGATCAACGTATCGGCACCGCCGCCGCGCGGGCTCCCGACTATCTTGAACCCGGCCCCGCCCACGGCGGGAATTTCCCGCACCCGCACGTCATCGACCAGGGCCAGGGGCGGCGCTTCGGCCGTGAGCGCGCCGACGAAGCGGTCGACCCCCGACCGCGCCCCTTCGACCTCGGCGAAGACACCGTGCACGTCGTTGCCGACGAACCCGCTGAGCCCGAGCCGCACCGCCAGCTGGTGGACGAAGGGCCGGAACCCCACGCCCTGAACCACCCCGACGACCCGGACCGCGACCCGCACCCGCTCAGTCTGCGCCCGAGCCGCCGGGGTCGCTACCGCATGGGCCGGGCCGCTGCTCGATCTCCGCGAACCGCGGAACACGATCGCCTCGACGAGCTCCTTCGTGCCGATCACGTCCGCGTCGTCGCGCCGGGCCGAAGTAATTCCGGAGCGGGCGGCAACCTTTTCGGGCCCGGCGGCAACTGAGCGGCAGAGCTGCGGACGACCCACCGCCAAGCCGCCTGCTCCGGCCCGGCAGACCCGAGGAGTGCTGCTTTGAGGAAGACCAGGTCCACCGGTGCCCGGCACGCCGCCGCCGGGCCACGGGGACGCACCGGCCACCGTGGCCGCCGGGTGGCGATCGCCCTGGCGGTGGGCGTCTCCGCACTCGTCGTTCGCTCCCTGGTGCGCACGCCGGACGAGCCCGTGCGAGTCGACTCGGCCGCCTACTACCAGTTCGTCTCGGTGCGTGACGGCAGCGCGCTGGACGTGGCCGGTGCCGACGGGTTCCGGATCCGGCAGGAGAAACGCGCCGACGCCGCAACTCAGCAGTGGCAGCTCAAGGGCCTGGCCGGCGGCTACTGCCGGCTGGTCAACCGCAGCAGCGGGAAGGTGCTGGGCCGGTCCGCCACGTCGGTGGCCGACGTCGAACAGCAGTCGGACACCGGCGCCACCGCCCAGCAGTGGCAGCTCACCGACGTCGGCGGCGGCGCGGTGAAGATCGTCTCGCGCGACGGCGGGATGGTCCTGAGCGTGACCGGCGGCACCGACCGCCACGTGGTCGTCCAGTCCGCCGACCGGGGCACCGCCGACCAGCGGTGGAACCTGGCCAAAGCCGAAACCGCCGCGACGCGGGCGGCGCCCCCCGCGGTGGCCGCGGCCCCGATCGCCGGTGGCGGCTTCGTCACCGGGGCCGTGGTGGCCGACCGCGCCGGCGGGCTCCCCGGAGGGCGCCTCGAGGCCGCTCCGGGCCTCGCCGGGGACCGGGGGATCGCGGACCGCGGCGGGCTGCTGCACGCCACCGACGGCGGAGCGAGCTTCAGCAAGCTCGGCGAGGTGGGCGGGGCCGACGCCGTCGGCTTCGGCAAGGCCGCCCCGGGCGCGCGCCACCCCGCCCTCCACCTCGCCGGCACCGTCAACAGCGTCACCGGGCTCGTCCGCTCCACCGACGGCGCCGCCGCCCGGAAGCGGATCAACGACGACCGGCACCGGCACGGCGGGGGCGCCGGTGCCATCACCGGCGACCCCGACGTGTTCGGCCGGGTCTGTCCGGGGTCCGCCGCGGCCCGTGGTGTGCTGTACGGCGACCCGTCCTGAACACAGGCCGCACCGGCCGGGTCGCGCGAGCGCCGGCCCGGCCGGTGGCCACCGGTACGTTGCCGCCCCGGAGCGGCGCATGGGCAGGAAGAGGGCAGACGGGACACATGCTCCTCGATGACACGTCGGCGGAGTTCCACGACTTCTTCGAACGGCACTACGCCGGGCTGGCCCGTTTTTCCTACCTGCTGACCGGCGAGCCGGACGCCGCCGACGACCTCGCCGCCGACGCCCTGATCGCCCTGTGGCAGCGCTGGGACCGGCTGCGCGCGGCCGAGCACCCGCTGGCGTACGCCCGCGGGGTGGTCGCGAACCTGGCGCGGGAACGGGTCCGCAGCGCGACGCGCGAGCGCCGCCGGATCGCCCTGTTCTGGTCGCCGGGTTCGCAGCAGGAGCGGAGTCCCGACGTGGCCGCCGTGGTGGACGTGCGGGCGGCCCTGGGCCGGTTGTCCTTCGGGAAGCGGGCCTGCGTCATCCTGAGGCACGCCTTCGACCTGTCGGAGAAGGACACCGCGCAGGCGCTGGGCATCTCGGTCGGCGCGGTGAAGAGCCAGACCTCGAAGGCGCTGGCCGAGCTGGAACGCCTGCTCGGCGCGCGAGCGGCGGGCGACCTGGCGGCGGAGAGGGGCGACCGGTGAACGACGAGATCGGCAGGCGGCTGCGCGAGGCCGCCGAGGCGCACCAGCCCGACCGCGACCGGATGCTGGCCCGCGTGCACCGCGGCATGGCGGGCACCGCCGTCCCGCGGCGAAGCTCGGGCATCGCGAGGTCGTGGCCGAAAGTGGTGCTCGCCGGCTCCGCCGCGGCCGGCATCCTGGCCGTCGCCGGCCTCGCCGTCGCCGGAAGCGTCCAGACGACGCCGGCGCACCCGGACAGCGAAACCACGCTCACCGTCCCGAGCCCGAGCGAAACGCCCGCCACGCACTCCCCCGGCACAACCGGCGGGACGCCGCCGCCCGCACCCGGCCATCCGAACCGGACGACCACCGCACGGCCGCCGGCCGGCACCCCGACCCCGGCCGCACCGGCCGGCCGCCGGGTCTCGGAGGGGCCGCTGTCGGCGCAGGGCGCCATCGATCCGCACAGCACGGTCTACTGGGCTCAGGCCACCCTCACCCTCGACGTCGCCGAGCCGCTGACCGCGTTCACCGTGGAAGTGCGCGTCACGCAGAACGGCGGCGTGCAGAGCACCGGCCAGTGGCAGACCGGGCCCGCCGGCGACTTCACCGTCACCGCGCAGGAAAGCGACGGCGCCGTGGTCTACCGCTGGGAGCTCAAGCCGGGCCGGACCGTCCCGGCCGCACGGCACACCTTCGCCGTCCAGTACAACCACACGGCGGGCGCGCGCAACGCCGACGCCGACGGCTACCGCGTGCAAGCCACGGCGTCCGACGGCATCCACACAGTGCAGGGCGGCTTCACCCCGGCGGGCTGAGGTCTCTTCCTTTCCGACCCGGCACGAGCGGCCTTCCAGACCGAAGTGGACGGTCGCCGGCACCGCCGGGCCACCGGGATCGGAGGATCGGGCGGTGCACGGTGGGCCGGTACGGCCATCGGGGAAGCCGGCCACGGCGGTTCGGCGTCGCCACCTCCCCTGGGCTGCGAACCGCCGAACCGCCGGCCAGTGCCCCGAACACCGGCACGTCGTCGCCGGCTCGGCGACGACCGCCACGACTTCACCACGGCGAGGGCCGGGAAAAGCCGGATCCTGGACATACCTGGACGCTCGCGGACACCGGCCCCTCAGCGGCGTGCGGGCGGCAACGACGTCAGGACCGCGTCGGCGCGCTCGGCACCCAGCCGGCAGCCCGCCTGTCCGTGCAGGGCTCGGGCCCGCTCGGCGTGGGCCCGCGCCGCCCCGGATTCGCCGCGTTCGAGCTCGACGGCGGCCATCGCGAGCAGGCTGTCGGCCCGGATCAGGCCGTGGCCGGTCTCCTCGCTGAGCACCAGGGCCTGAGAGGCCCGGTCGTAGGCCTCGTCGAGCCTCCCTCGGCGCAGGTGCACGGCGGACAAGGCGACCAGCGCGTCCCCGCGGCCGCGGGGGTGGCCCGCCTCGCGGGAAAGGTCCAGCGCCGACTCGAGCGCCGTCCGGGCCTCGTCGATCCGGCCGAGCTCCAGCATGACCGTGCCGAGGACGTGGTGCGCGCCCGCCTGCGTCCGTCGCATGCCGAGCCGGGTCGCTTTGGCCAGGGCGTCGCGGGCGGTCGCCAGCGCCTCCTCGTACTCGCCGAGGTCGCGCAAGGCACCCGCGAGGTTGGCGAGCACGCTGGCCTCGTCCGCGTGCTCCCCGGCCGACCGGCACAGCCCGAGACCGGTCCGGTAGTGCTCGACGGCGCGCTCCAGGTCGCCGAGCGCCTGGCTCGGCCGGCCCGCGTGGCTTTCGGCGAGCTGCAGCCCGGCGGCGTACCCCTGCCGAGCCGCCGTCTCGATCGCCTGGGTCTGGAGGGCGTAGGCACCGGCCAGCTCCCCCAGTTCCCAGAGGACGTCGCCGAGCACGACGAGGCTCGGGATGGACGTTGCCCCGTCTTGACCCGGCTCCAGGTCCAGGGCCCGCCGGTAGTGCCCGGCGGCGTCGTGGAGCCGGCCGACGGAGATCGACATGCGGCCCAGATCGCTCAGGACGATCCTCCGGAGGTCCGGCGCGTCGAGCTCGTCGGCGAGTTTGACGGCTTCGTCGAGGTGGCGGAGCGCTTCGGCGTGGTCCGACCTGCTCCAGTGCGCGCTGCTGAGCACCCGCAGGCACAGCACCTGCCCGGCCGCGTCCCCGGCGGCGCGGGCCGCGGCGAGCGCGGCTTCGCTGACCGGGAGCCACTCCGCGGACCGGTGCCGTTCGAATTCGAAGTGCAGGGCGACGCACAGCTGGGTCGCCAGCGCGGGGAGGCCCGCCGCGGCGGCCTGCCGGGTCAGCGTGGAGAGCGTGGCGAATTCGACGTCGAACCAGGTCAGCGCCTCGTCGGCGGTCGCGGACGACGCGCCGCCGGAGCGGGCACTCGCGTACTTCTCCCGGTACGGACGGGGGTGCCTCAGCTGCGCCGCCTCGGTCGCGAGCCCCGCGTAGTGGGAAATCAGCCGCTGCAGCGCCGAGTCACGCACGTCGCCGGCGTCTTCCGCCAGGCAACGGCGCTTGGCCCACGAATGCAGCAAGGCGTGCTGGCTGTACCGCGCCGGCGTCCGCTCGAAGAGGAGGTGCATGTCCAGCAGGGTGCCGACGACGGGAGCCAGCGACTCCGGCGCCAGCTCGGTCGCGGCCGCCAGCGCCGGCAGGGCGATCCCGTCGACCGGGAACAGCCCGAGGAGCCTGAACACCCGTTGCGCCCGGGCGTTCAGCGCCCGGTAGGACAGCGCGACCGCGTTCTGCACCGCCGTCTCCCGGTCGACCGCCGCATCGAGCACCGCGAACGGGTCGGCCGAACGAAGCTCCTCGACCATCGCCGAGAGGAGCAGGCCCGGCCGGACGCGGGCGTTCGCCGCGGCGATCCGCAGCGCGAGCGGGAGACGTCCGCAGGCTTCGGCCAGCTCCGCGGTCGCCGCCGGGTCCGCGTCGACCCGATCCGGACCGGCGGCGTGCCGGACCAGGGCGACGGCGTCGTCCGTCCCGAGCGGCCCCAGCTCGCAGGGCACCGCCCCCTCCCTGGCGACCAGGCCGACCAGTTTCGTGCGGCTGGTGATCAGGACGGCGCAGCCCGGCGAGCCGGGCAACAACGGGCGCACCTGCCCGGCACTGCTCGCGTCGTCGAGCACGATCAGCAGGCGACGGCCGGCGACCGCGGACCGGAAGCTCGCGGCGAGCCGGTCGACTTCCCGCGGTGTTTCCCGCTCGGCCGTCCCCAAGGCGCGCAAGAACCCGGACAGCACGTCGACCGGATCGGCCGGCGGAGCTTCGGCGAACCCCCGCAGGTTCACGAACAGCTGGCCGTCGGGAAAGCGGCCGGCGGCCCGGTGCGCCCACCGGATCGCCAGAGCCGACTTGCCGACCCCGGGCATCCCGGTGACGAGCGCGATCCCCGTGCCCGGCGAACCGCTCACCAGCTCGTCGAGCGCGGCAAGATCCCGCTCGCGGCCCACGAACCCGGCGACGTCGAGGGGCAGCTGCCGCGGAGGTGCTGCTTGCTTCTCCGTGTGGAGGTGAGCGGCCACCCGGAACCAGGCTTCGTTCCAGCTCGCCCACGCCGTGCGCGGCACACCCAAGGCGATGACGATCCGGTCGAACACGTCGGACGGTGGGTGGATCTTGCCGGACACGTAGGCGTGCACGGTCGAGCGCGGCACGTCCACCAAGCCGGCGAGCTCGGTCAGGCTGACGCGCGCCTTGCCGGTGCCGCGGGCCGCCTGCCGGCGCAGCAGATCGACCTCGCGGACGAACCCCGCGACGTCGGTGATCCGGGCCGGGTCCGGCCCTCCGGCATCGCTACCCACCAGCGTCCCACCTCCCGGACATCGTCCACTCGATCCAACCGCACCGGCCGCCCGCGGGCATCGGCGGCGCCGGCCCGGAATGCGGCAGGATGTCCGGCATGACGTTGCCGGCTCTGCCCGAGGAATCGTTCCAGCGCGTGCTCTGCGTCGTCGCGCACCCCGACGACATGGAGTACGGCACGTCCGCGGCGGTCGCCCGCTGGACCGCACGCGGCATCGAGGTCGGCTACCTCCTGCTCACCCGCGGCGAGGCCGGCATGCCGAACCCGCCCGAAGAGACCGCCCGCCTGCGCACCGCCGAACAGCGGGCGGCGTGCGACACGGTCGGCGTCGACCACCTGACCATCCTCGAACACCCCGACGGCGTGCTCGTCTACGGCCTCGACCTGCGCCGCGACATCTGCCGGGAGATCCGCCGCTTCAAGCCGGACGCCGTCTACGGAACCGGCTTCGAGGTCGAGACCCCGTACGGCTTCGACCAGGCCGACCACCGCGCGGCCGGCCTGGCGACGCTCGACGCCATCCGCGACGCGGGCAACCGGTGGGTGTTCCCGGAACAGATCGACGACGAGGGCCTCGAACCGCACTCCGCCCGCTGGTACCTCACCCCGGGCATGACGGACGCAACCCACGGCGTCGACGTCACGGGCGAGCCACTACGCCGCGGCGTCGCTTCGCTCGAGGCACACGCCGCGTACCTGGCGGCCCTCCCCGACCACCCGGTGCCGGCGAAGTTCATTCCGCAGTTCGCCGCGATGGGCGGTAAGGCGATGGGCGTCGAGCACGCCGTCCTGTTCCGCGCCCACGATCTGCAGGCACCCTTGGAGCTCCCGACCGAATCCACCTGACCGTGCTGGGTGCCGTGCTACGGTGATCTCCGGCGTGGCTCACGCCGGACCTCCGTCGACTGCCCCAGCGCAGTCCCGCAGGGAGGCAAAGGGACTTCTCGTCGGCACTTCCGGCAAGCTCCGGCAGGAGACGTCCCGGCGGAGACGAAACGGCTGCGGCTGGCCGTGGCGCAGGCTGTTCTCCGCGAAGATCCCCGCGACAGCACGGGGCTGCGGGACAGTGGCAGCGACATCCGCCGGCTGATGCGCGAGGCGCACGAGGCGGGTGCGGCACTCGTGCACTTCCCCGAGGGCGCGACCTGTTCCCCGCACAAGCGGATCATGTCCGTCGACGGCCCGGACAAGGTCGGGCCGGCGGACTGGACCCGGTTCGAGTGGGGTGTGCTGCGTGAGGAACTGGCCGCCATCGCGGAACTCGCCCGGAAACTCGGGCTGTGGACCGTGGTGGGCTCGGTGCACGGCTTGACCCCGCCACACCGCCCGCACAACAGCCTGTACGTCATCTCCGACCGAGGAGAAGTCGTCACCCGTTACGACGAGCGCATGCTGTCGAACACGAAGGTCACGCACATGTACACACCGGGATCGGCGCCGGTGACCTTCGACGTCGGCGGGCTGCGGTTCGGGCTCCTGCTCGGCATGGAGGTCCACTTCCCCGAGTTGTTCATCGAGTACGAACGACTCGACGTCGACTGCGTCCTCCCGCGGGCCGGTGGGTCGTGCGCTGCCCCGAGACCGGCAAGCCCACCATCGCGATCGCCGACCTCGACAACGGCCCGGAGAACTTCGCACGGCGGTGGCGCCGCACCGCACGCTCGGGCGTGTACGACCCGCACCTCGTCCAAGACGACCGCAGGAGCAACGACCGTCACGTGTTTTGGAGTTCCCGCCCCGACGCCGATCTCGCCACCAGGAGAAGCAGGACCAAGAACGTCCCGGTGCCGGCGAGCACGAAGGTGGCACGGGCACCGACCACACCGACGAGGAAACTGCCCAGCGCGTAAGCGAAAGCGGCTCCCAGCTGCGCGGCAGTGCCGATGGTGCCGAACACCCGGCCGAGGAACGGGCGGGGCACGAGGTCCTGCACGACCGTGTCGTACCCGATGTTCTCCACCGCATTGCCGCCGCCCGCCACCAGCTGTCCCGCGACGACCACCGCGAGCACCGGGGCCAGTCCGCTGACGACCGTGCCGGCGCCGGTGGCCACCACGGCGACCATGAGCAGGGCGATCGGCCTGCGCCCGCGGGCCAGCCGGGTACAGGCAAGCGAGGCCAGGACCATTCCGACGCCGAACGCGCCGGCCGCGACGCCGTACCCGGCCGGGCCGGCGTGCAGCACGTCGCCGGTGAGGAAGACCAGCGCCACGTTGTCCACCGCGGCGAACGCGACGAGCAGGAAGAGACTCAGGACCAGCACCGAGATCTGCCGATGCGCCACGACATACCGCAATCCCTCCCCCGCTTCGGCCCACACCCCCGTGCCCGCGCCAGGGTCCCGGGCCGGCGCGATGGCCGGAAGTCCCCTCAGCAGCAAGGCGGACGCGAGAAAGGTGACCGCGTCGACGGCCAGCGCGGTGTGGGCGCCGCCGGGAGCTGCTCCCAGCAGGCCTCCCAAGCCGGGGCCGACGGTGAGCGAGAGGGTTCGGCCCAGCCCGAAGAGGGCGTTGGCCGGCGCGCGGTCGGCCGCGTCGACCAGGACCGGGACCAGGCTGCGGCCGGCCGGGTTCCGGATGGTCGCCAGGATCCCGGCGACCGCCACGAGTGCGATCAGCACCGGCAAGGGCGGCAGCGTGCTCGCGGTCAGCCCGATCACCAGCGCCGAGGCCAGTTCGCACCGCATCATCAACCGGCGTGTCCGGACCCGGTCGGCGAGAACTCCGGCCAGCGGTCCGCCGAGCCGGGGCAGCGCGTTCGCCGCCAACAGCAAACCCACCCCCGTGGGGCCGTCTCGCGGGGCGACGAGCAGGACGAGCGCGGTCGTGGTGATCCCGTCACCGACGAACGACACCGCCCGCGACGCGCACAACGACCGGAACGCGGGGTTGCCGGAAAGGAGGCGAGTCTTCGGCGATGGTTCGGCCATGGCCACGAGGGTGCGGGCAACGGCCGGGGCGTCGCCGGGATTCGGTGTCGGCCGAATCCTCGGGTAGCGTTCTGCGCAATGACGCTTGTGCTGAGGTTCGGCCGCGGGGACGCCGCCCGCTGCCGGTTCGCGATCTCGCCGCTGCAGGAAACGATGTCGGCCCTTCTGGTGCTCAAGAAGCCGGGTCGCCACGGCTGGTACCTGCCGTGGCTGCGCGACGTCCGGCCCGTCATCGCCCGGCTCGACCTGGGACTGCTGGACGCCGCCGCCCCGAGCAACGGGTACGGGCCGGACTTCCTGTGGCCGAGCCCGACCGGCCCGCTCACCACCATCGAGGACGACCTCGCTCAGGTCCGGGCCACCGATCCCGCCGTCGTCGCCGCCGAACTCGCCGAGCACGTTCGTCGCCTCGATCGCCAAGCCCTGCGCGACGATCTCCGCCGGGTCCTCACCGGCGACCCCGTCACCGCCAGAAACGCCTTGGTCACCCAGCAGCGGCTGGCCTGGCAGGCACTGGCCGAGCCACTGTGGGACCGGATCCGCGGCCTCCTCGACGCCGACATCACCACCCGGGCACGGCAGCTGGCCGACGGCGGCCTGGCGGGACTGTTCGCCGACCTGCACCGGCGAGCGACCTGGAAGAACGAAGAGCTGCACCTCACGGGCTTCCGGCACGGCACGGTGGACCTGCGCGGCCGCGGCCTCGTTCTCGTGCCCACGGCCTTCGGGTGGCCGAACCTCGGCATCGGCCCCACCGACGACACTTCCGCCACACCACCCGCGCTGGTCTACCCGATGCTCGGCGCGGCACGCCTCTGGGAACCGGCCACGCGATCACCGGCCATCGCGCGGCTCCTCGGCTCCGGCCGCGCATCCGTGCTCGCCGAGACCCTCGTCCCGAGCACCACCGTCAGCCTGGCCCATCAAGTCGGCCTCGCGCCGGCAACGGTCTCCGAGCACCTCACGGTGCTTCGCGAGGCCGGCCTGGTCACCGCCACACGACGTGGTCGTGAAGTGCGCTACTGCCAGACACCGCTCGCCGCCGCACTCCTCCACGCCGATCCGTTGTGATCGACCGGCCCCGGAACGACAGCCGTACGACTGCGGCCCGCGCTCAAGCCGAGCATCCCACGCCCCGCGCGCGATTTCACCGAAGGTCGCCGACCCACCGACTGCCGGAAATTCGCGGCCGCCACGCCCACCGAGGGTTGCCGCCTGTTTCGTGAAGGTCGTCGAGGAGCTACGCACCGCCAGTGCATCGCCCCGCTCGTCGCTCGTGCCGCGGATCGCATGTTGTGCCGTCCCCACGGATCACCAAGTCCCGCCTTTCAGCGGCCCTTGCGCACGATCGCGGTCACCTGCTCGCCTTCGCCGACCTCCAACGGCCCGGTCGGTCGTTGCGTCTCGACGCCGACCGCGGCTGCCAGCGCGCAGCCGTACAGATCCAGCGCTGACTCCACCAGTGCGGTGAGGTCAGTGATCGCGGCCCGGCCGCGTACCCAGCCCGTGGTGCCGGCCACCACCGCCACCACGATGGCCGGCCACCACAGTGCGCCGAGCACGAGCGCCGGCCAGGCCCAGCTGGCGACGGTCACCGCCGCCGCGAACGCTCCGTTCGCGGCGGTGATCTCGGCCCGCGCGGTCTCCGGCATGGTGAGCCAGAAGCGGGGCCACGCGAACGGGAGATCCAGGCCGTACCGGTCGGTCGCGATCCTTTCCACGGCGTGGATTCGGTCGCCCATCCAGGTCGGCCGGCCCGGTCGCGCCAGTGCGACCGCGTTCATCCGCGCCGCGGCGAGATCGATCTCGCGCTGGGTGGAGGCACTTCGCGTGGCCGACGGCTGTGCGGCTTCCAGTTCGTGGCGGCGGCGCAGGTGCCGTTCCCACCGCCGGACCCGCCGGGCCGTCAAGATCGCTCCCGGCCACCGGCCCAGCCACAGAGCCCGGGTGACGCCGGTCATGGCCTGGACCACCAGACCGACGCCGGCCGACGCGAGCAGTGCCGCGACGAGCACCACCGCCTGCACGGTGCCCGGCCGGCCGGCAACCGACGTCGTCGCCGCGGTGAGCGCGTGCGTCGCCATCGAGAGGTCCAGCGCGTGCGTGTGCCCCGACTGGACACCGACAATCGCGCCGGCGGCGAACAGCGCGCCGGGTACGAGCAGCAGGCCGACCCACCGTTGCGCGAGTGTTTTCGCCAGTTCCTGGAAGAATCCGCTCATCGAATACGCTTCATCACCGAATCGGTCACCTGGCAACGCGGCACCGGCCCGGCGGGGACCGGCCGTTCCTCGCGCGCACAGTGGCCGTGCGGACAGCCGAAGAGTTCCTCGTGTGCCCGCCCGACGCCGGCGCCGGGCAGACCGCGGTGCAGCGAACGGTGCCCGGTGGCCGGGTCGATGTCGAAGTACCGCTTGAGCAGACCGGAAATCGGCCGGCCCTCGGCCGCCGCCCGCTCGATCCGGGCCAGCTGCCCGTGCTTCGTCTCGTCGAGCCGCGCGACCTCGGCACGCAGATCCGGCAGATCGAGGCAGAACTGCGCCAGCACCTGCCGTTCGGCGTCATCCATCCGGTTTCTCCCAGCTCGATTTCCGCTGCCTGGATCGTATGGCGGCCGACGACCCCGGTTGGGTATGGTATCGGCCGGTGGCATCTGACGAGGCGCTGGCTCGGTTGTCCGAGCGACTGGCCGACTTCCGGCGATCGGGCCGGCCGGACGTGTTGTTCGCGAAGGCGACCACTGCCGACGCGGACGAGGTGACCTCGATCGCGTCGGCCGGCACGGACGACGAGCAGAGCACCGCGGCGCGCGTGGTGCTCGGCCGGCTGCACTTCTTCCGCGCCACCGCTGCGGCCGAGGGAGCCAAGCACGCGGAACTGGCCAAGGCACTGACTTTTCTCGCACCCCTGGCCGGCAATCCGGCCGTGCTGCCCGATCCGCTGCGCGCACTCCTCGGCCCGACGGCCGACGCGACCGCCCAGGACACGGTCGGGACCGACCTGCTGCGTGCCGCCTTCCGCACCCCCGACCCGTATCTGCTCGGCGCCGGAATCTCGCTGATGGCGGCCGCGGTCGCCGCGACCGCCGACGACGATCCGCGCGCCGGCGCGCGGATGGCGATGCTGATCGTGGGCCACCAGTGGCGTTACCAGCGCACCCACCGTGCCGACGATCTGGAGCGGACCATCGAAACGGGGGAACGCGCGATGCGCGTCCTCGGGGCGGACCACCCGGAGTTCGCCGGAATTCTGTCGAACCTCGGCTTGGCCCATCGAGCCCGGTACACGCGAACCGGGGCGATGCCCGACCTGACCCGCTCGATCGAACTCACCGCGACGGCGCTGGCCGCGCACGCCGCCGACGACCCGAGGCGCGCGGTGTGCATGTCCAATCTCGCCGACGGCTACCGCGACCGGTCGAGCAGAACCGGTGACCTCGCCGATCTGGGCGCCGCGATCGACTGCGCCGAGCAGGCGCTGGCCTGCACCCCGGCCGGCCACCCCGACCACGCCGGCTACCTGGCCAAAGCCGGCGCGGCCTACTTCCGCCGGTACGAGCGCCTCGGCGACGTCGCCGATCTGCGACGGGCGATCGAGTCCGAGGAACGGGCGCGCACGGCGGACCCGGACCTGCACCGGCCGCCGGCCGACCTGTGCGTGATGTATCGCGAGCGGTACCAGCGGTTCGGCGATGTCGCCGACCTGCACCGGGCCATCGAGTCGGGCGAGCGGGCATTGGCGATGCTGCCCGAGGACGACGTGCGCCGGGCCGCGCCGGCGTCCATGCTCAACCTGGCCTGCCGCCACCTGTACGAGGCCACGGAAGACCTGGCCCACCTGCGGCGCGCGATCGGCTACGGCCGGTTGGCGGTGGCGACGTACCAGGCCGGTTCGCTGGACCGGGCGAGCGCGCTGGGCAACCTCAGCCCCGCGCTGCAACGGCTCTACGAGCACACCGGCCTGCTGTCGGACCTCCAGCAGGCCATCGACGTGGACGAGGAGGCGCTCGCGCTGCTGCCCGACGGCCATCCGGTGCGGGTCACGTCGCTGTCCAACCTCTGCGTCGCCTACCGGAGCCGGGCGGAGCACACCGAGGCCGCCGCCGATCGGACGTACGCCATCGAACTGGGCGAGCGGGCGCTGGCCGCCATCCCGGCCGAAGATCCGACCCGAGGCGTCACCATCCGGATGGTGAGTGCCGCTTACCGGGAGCGCTTCGAACACCACCGCGACCCCGCCGACCTGGACCGGGCCATCGAACTCGCCCACCTGGCGCTGGACACGCTGCCCGCCGACCGCCCCGACCGGTACCGCTACCTGTCCGAGCTCAACATCGGCTACCAGCGCCGGGCCCGGTACTCCGGCGACGCGGCCGACATGCGACGCGGTATCGAGTTCCAGGAACAGGCGCTCGCCTGCCTGTCACACGGCCATCCCGACCTGGCCCTGGTGGCCGCGAATCTCGGCCAAGCGCACCACCAGTTCGCCACCACCACGGGTCGTCCCCTGAACGAGGAGCACCTCGGTTCGCTCATCGACGTGATCGCCGGCTCGGCCGCCACGGCGTCGACGACGCAGCAAGTGCGCTCGTACCACGTGGCCGGCCGGCTGGCGACGGTGCTCGGCGACCACATCCGTGCCACGACACTGCTGGACTCGGCGGCCGCGCTGTTGCCGTCGGTCCCGCCGCCGGGCGCGAACTGGCGGGACCGCGAGTACCGGATCGGCCAGTACACGGGGCTGGTGCGGGAAAGCATCGCCGCGCACTGCGCGATCGACGATCCCGAGGGCGCCGTCGAAGTGGCCGAACTCAGCCGGGGCATCCTGCTGGCCGCCGAACTCGACGTCGACGCCGAAACCGTTGCCGCGCCGGCGTTTCCGGAGCTGCGGGCGGCGGCGGCCGACGGCGTGGTGGTCCTGGTCAACACGGACCTCCGGCAGGGTGCGGCGATCATCGTCACCGCCGCCGGCGATCCGATCCTCGTCCGCCTGCCCGAGCTCGGCGGCGCCGAGCTGCACCGGCGGATCCAGGAACTCATCGACGTCAACCAGCAGAGCGGGTTCGCCGCCGCACTGCGCCGGCGGCGTGTCATCCCGGAGATCGCCGGCTGGCTGTGGGACGTCGCGGTCGCCCCGATCCTGGCCGCTCTGCCGGCCACGTCCCGCGTGTGGTGGATGCCGACCGATCTGCTCAGCCTGTTCCCGTGGCACGCCGCCGGGCATCCGGGCGAACCGGGCGCCCTGGACGCTGTGGTCTCCTCCTACACGGCGACCCTGCGCACGTTGACCCACGCACGGTCCCGCCCCTCCATGGCCGGACGCAGGCAGCTGATCGTGGCCGTCCCCGATGCCCCGGGCTCGGTGCCGCTGCCGGCCACCGCCGGCGAAGCCGAACAGCTCCACGACGCCCATCCCGGCCTGCCGTTGCTGGCCGGCGAGCACGCCACGACCGACGCCGTCCTCGCCGCGCTGCGCGAATCGACGTGGGCGCATTTCGCGTGTCACGCGGACGCCGACCTGCTCGTGCCCTCCCGCAGCGGAATCCGGCTCCACGACGGAGTCCTGTCGCTGTCCGCGATCAGCCGGCTGCGGCTGGCGGACGCCGAACTGGCGTACCTGTCCGCCTGCTCGACCGCGAACCCGGGCATCAACCAGGCCGACGAGTCACTGCACCTCGCGTCGGCCTTCCAGCTCGCCGGCTTTCGCCACGTCATCGCCACCTTGTGGCCGATCGCCGACGACAGCGCGGCCACCGCCGCGCGCGAGATCTACCGGCACCTGGACGGGACGCCAGCAGTCGGCAACGCCGCTTTTGCGGTTCGGCGTGCCACCCTCGACCTACGCGCCGAGTACCCCGGACGCCCGGATCTGTGGGCGTCGCTGATCCACAACGGACCCTGAAACGCTCCGCAGGGCCGGCACCGAGCGATGGATGCGGGATACTCGGCGGATGGGCCACGGTCCCGACGAACCCGTTCGCGCGACTCGCAGCCCTCCCCGACCGGTCGTGACTCTGCCGTATCGGACCGTGTCCATGCCCCAACACGCTACGGCGCTCCAGCCCCGCGGAGCCATCGACGAATTCGCCCGCATCCTGGGGCACGGCGACAGCGCGGTTCGCACGGGAGTGATCTCCGGGCTCGGCGGCGTCGGCAAAACTCAAATCGCGAACTGGCGACCGAACAGGACGGTCACACCGATCCCGACCCCGACCGCGGTGCGCGTGTCGAGCACGAAGAGGCGGTGGACGAGCGGCCGAAGTTCCTCGTACGCGGTCAAGCTCAGGCTGGCCACCACCGCCAACGCCCCCTGTAGCTTCGGGATGAACGCGTGATTGTCCTGTTCGTACGAACCGGCCATCTGCGCGTCGACCGAGGCCGGGGCGTGTTTTGCGTACCACGTTATCCAGCTGATGGCGGCACCCAGCAATGCGGACGTCGTGGAATCCATCGCGGCTCAGGCTTCTTCCGACGTGTCACGGACTCCGGCCGCGCGCATCGCGGCCTTGATGGCCAATCCCAGTACCAGCCCGACACCGGCTACGGCCAGGGCAACCTCTCCTGCTCCGGTGGCGAACGCGACCACGAGAACGACCGCCAGCGCGAACGCCCCGAGGGCGATCAGGGTGTTGACCACCCACCCCGGCAGGGGCCGGCGCAGCTTGTCCCAAATGGACTCCTGCTCCGACTCTTCGGCCTCGCGCAAGGTGCGAGCCGGCTTGGCCGGAAATTCCTTCCCGCCGAATTCCCTGGCCTCGGTCAGATCTTCCTGCTGCTGCTCCGACAGGCGAAGCTTCCCACAGTCGTCGTTCGCGTCCCATTCGGCGAGTTTGCGGCGGAGCTCATCCCTCTTCTCGCGGAATTTGTCGCGATGGCCGTCCCAAGAGCCGTGATCAGGATGGGCCTCGTCGCGGTGACGGTGGAACTTGAACAACTCGTGCGGGTCATCCTGGGCGTCCCGGAAGCGCTTCGCGACCTCGTCGAGCAAGTCGATGATGGCCTGCAACAGGTCCAGGCACGGGTCGCGGCCGTTGGCGCCTCCCCCGGCGGGCACTGCCACCTGCCGGAGCACCACCCCCGGAATGGGAGCACGTTGCACAGCGGCCCCCGCCGCGTGCTCCTGCTTTTCTTCATCAGAACAATCGCATGGGCGCGGACCGCAACGCTGCACCATGGCCGCCACCGCGGCGTTGCCGGCGCTGCGCTGCAAGGCGAGCAGGCCCGGCGGACCAGCAGATCGTGCCATGGCACGATCTCGCGGTTCCGGCTCATGAGCCGCCGCTTCCCGCTGACGAACTGTGCCCATTCCCGAGAGGGTAAAGTGCCACAGAACGGTGAGGCCGCCGGATCGAACGTGCGGACGGGTATACATCTTTGCCTCAATGGGCAGTTCCCGGATGCCAGCACCTCGAGCCGACGGGGGAAGCCACAGGTTGCGAGGCCGCAACCGACTGGGGTACTTTCGATACGCGACGGTAGCGTATCGAAAGCGGGGATACTTTGGCGTCCAGCGACAAGACTCAGCCCTCGGCGACGGGACGGCCCCGGGATCACACCCGCGACCTGGCCATTCTCGACGCGACGCTGTCGCTGCTGACCGAGGTGGGGTACGAGCAGCTCTCGATCGAGGCGGCGGCCGCCCGCTCCGGGGCCGCGAAGACGACGATCTACCGCCGGTACCGCGACAAGGCGGCGCTGGTCACCGCGGCGGTCGAACACCGTGCACCCGCGAAGCCTCCGCCGCCGCGAGGAGAAAGCCTTCGCGAGAACGTGCATTCTCTGGCGACATGGCTCGCGCGAAGCATTTCCGAACAGGACGTGGGCCTGCTCGGGGCCCTGTTCACCGGCATGCGCACCGACGCGCGGCTCGCCCAGGAGATGCGGCGAATCCTGCAGCGGGACCAGACCGCGATGACCGACAGGCTTGCGGCCGAGCGGCTGGCGCCCGGGGCGGGAGCGTTGTTCGCCGAGGTCGCCCCCGCGGTGATCGTGCATCGCCTCCTGGTCGTGGGCGAGCCGTGTGACGCCGCCTTCGTCGCGCATCTCGTCGACGACATCCTCTTGCCGCTCCTGCGCCACACCTGAGCGACTCACGCGCAAACCCAGGAGACACGATGAAAGCAGTACGGTACGACCGGTTTTCGGGCATCGACGGGATCTACCTCGCGGACATCCCTGAGCCCATGCCCGGCCCGGGCGAGGTGGTCGTGCGGGTCGAAGCCGGTGCGCTCAACCCCGGCGCACTCCCGGCGCTGCACGGCAGTGCGTACACGCCGGGCCGCGATCTCGCCGGTGAGATCGTGGCGGTCGGTGCCGACGTGCTCAGCCTCGCCGTCGGGGACGCGGTGCTGGGCCGGCTCCAGAGCTGGGACGCCCACGCCCCGTTCGTCGCCATCCCGGCAGACCAGCTGGTGCGCAAGCCCCACGCCCTTTCCTGGGACGTGGCGGGCTCGCTCTACACCACCCCGATGGCGGGCCTCGGTGCCATCCGGGCGGTGGCACCCCGGCCGGGCGAGACCGTCGTGATCTCGGGCGCCTCGGGCGGCGTCGGGTTCACCGCCGCCCAGCTCGCACTCCGGGCCGGCGCGAGGGTGATCGGCCTGTCCAGTGACGCGCATTTCGACCTGCTCCGCCACCACGGCATCGAGCCCGTCCGGTACGGCGACGGCGAACAGGACCGGATCCTCACCGCGGCCGGCCGGGCCGACGCCTTCATCGACACCGTCGGTGGTGGCTACCTCGACCTCGCCCTCGCCCTCGGCGTTCCGAAAGACCGCATCGACACCGTCGTCGACTACCGCGGAGCGAAAGAGAAGGGCGTCAAGTCCCTGGGAACGACCGATGCCGGCGGACTCCCGGCGCTGGCCGGACTGGCCACCCTCGCCGCCGCCGGCGAGCTGCACATCCCCATCGCAGCAACGTATCCGCTCACCGCCGTGCGCGACGCCTACCGGGCCCTGGCCGACCGCAAGACGCACGGGCGCATCGTGCTGCACCCCCAGGAGCTCGCCAGAACCACACCCGGCCCGCAGCTGAGCGCGACCCGGTAGGAGCGATCACGAACCGGGCGTCACCCGGCCGCGGCGCCAGTCCGAGGGGCTGGCGCCACGGACGCGTTTGAAGGCGACGCTGAAGGCGAACGGGTCGTCGTACCCGACCGCCCGGGCCACGGCGGCGACGGTGTCTTCGGTGTCGCGCAACAGGTCCGCGGCCAGCGTCATCCGCCAGCCGGTCAGGTAGGTCAGCGGCGGCTCGCCGACCAGACGCGCAAAGCGTGCCGCGAACGCGGCGCGGGACAGGCCGGCCCGGGCGGCCAGCTCGGCGACCGTCCACCGGTGCGCCGGCTCGGTGTGCAGCGCGCGCAGGGCTTCGCCGACGCCGGGGTCGCTCAGGCCCCGGTACCAGGCGGGCGGCGGCTCCATCCGGGCGCACCAGCCGCGCAGCGCCAGCACGAGCACCAGGTCCAGCAGCCGGCGGAGCACGGCGTCCTGGCCGGGCTCGTCGCCGGCCACCTCGGCGGCGAGCAGGTCCAGGGCGCCGCGGGTCCGCGGCCCGGCGGGCACCACCGCCAGCGGCGGGAGCATGGCGAGCAGCCTGTCCGCCGCGGCGCCGCGGAGCTCGTAGGCGCCGCGGAGCATGGTCGTGGCCCCGGGCGTGCCGTCGCCGTAGGTGCGCGGCGCCGGGTTCCCCACCTGCTCCGCGCCGGTGACCGGGTACTTCTTCGTCCCGCGGATCACCAGCTGCGGCGGGGTGGCCGGGTCGTCGGCGATCGTGTACGCGGGGGCACTGATCAGCGCCAGGTCGCCGGCGGCGAGGCGCACCGACGTGGCGTCGCCGACGCGCAGCGACGCGTGGCCGCCGAGCGTGGCCACCAGCGTGAGCGGCGGGGCTTCGGCGAAGGCGAGCGACCACGGCGGGCGCTGGACCAGCTGCCGGACGAGCGCGTGGCCGGCCTGGGCCCGATGCAGCAGGTCGCTGAGGACGTCCATTCCGGCACCGTAGACGCTGACAAAGGTATCCCGGGGTTTCACCCATGGATCGTCTCGGTGTCCGCGGGTTGGCTTACCGGCATGACCACCTTGATTCTCGGCGGCACCGGCAAGACCGGCCGCCGCGTCGCCCGGCAGCTCGGCGCCGACGCCCGGGTCGCCTCCCGTACCCGCGGCTTCGACCTCGCCGACCCGGCGACCTGGCCGGCCGCGTTGGCCGGTGTCACGGCCGTCTACCTCGTGGAACCGAACCTGGGCGCCGGGGATCGGCTCCCGCGGTTCGTGGCCGAAGCGGTGTCGGCGGGCGCCCGCCGGCTCGTGCTGCTGTCCGCCCCGCGCGCCGGCGAAGCCGGCCATCCCCTGCACGCCGCCGAGGAAGCCGTCCGCGGCGGCGGCGCGGGCTGGACCATCCTGCGCCCGAACTGGTTCGCGCAGAACTTCAGCGAAGGCCCGTGGGCCGTGGGCATCCGCGACGGCGCGTTGGCCCTCCCCGCCGGCGAGGGCCGAGCCCCGTTCGTCGACGCCGAGGACATCGCCGAGGTCGCCGCGGCGGCCCTGACCGACGACCGGCACCACGGCCGGGTCTACGAGCTGACCGGCCCGCGAGCGGTCGGCTTCGCGGAAGCGACCGCACTCATCGCGCGGGCCACGGGCCGGAAGATCGACTACGTCGACGTCGCCCCGGACGCCTTCGTCGAGCGGCAAGTCCGTTACGGCGTCCCGGAACCGGTGGCGAACCTGCTCACCGGGCTCCTGGTCGATCTCCGCGACGGCCGCGGCGCCGACCTGGCCGACGGTGTCCAGCGCGCCCTGGGCCGTCCGCCGCGGTCGTTCGAGGACTTCGTCGCGAGCACCTCTTGGCCGCGCGGGGACGAGACGGTCGCATGACCCGCGCCGAACCCGGGTAGCCGACGTGGTCCCGCTGTCAGGAGCTGCGCGGGCGTGGTTCATCGTATCGATCGATACCGTATCGCGTGATTCGTTGCTGCTAGCGTGGCCCCATGACCGCTGATGCTCCCCGTCGGGCTACCGACCGCCCTGGGGATGGTTCGCCCTTCGCGCTCGGGCTGTTGCTGCGGCGGGCTCACTGGCGCGCCGCCGCGGTGATGACGGAGGCGCTGCGGCCGCTCGGCATCGAACTGCGGCACTTCGCCGTGCTGATCGTGCTCGCCGATCGCGGGCCCACCCTGCAGCGGGACCTCGGCGTGGAGACCGGGTCCGACAAAGCGGGGATCATGCGCGTCGTCGACGACCTGGAGCGCAAGGGCCTGGCCGTGCGCAAGCCCGTCCCCGGGGACCGGCGGGCGCGGGCCGTGGAGATCACGCCCGCGGGATTGGAACTGTTCGACGCTGCCCACGTCGCCGCGGAGCCGCTGGCCGAACGCCTGGTCGGCGAACTCGAGCCGGGTGAGCCCGAGCGGCTGGCGGAGCTGCTGACCCGGTTTGCCCATCCCCACAGCGCCCATCCCGACAGTCACGAAGCCTGACAGTCACGAAGCCTGAAAGTCGCGTCCGTCACCAAAGAGACGGTAATATCGACCGAGAAAGTATCGAATGATACCATCTCACTTGTAACCAACTGAGTGGGAGGCGAACGATGGACGTCTACGAGGCGGTCGAGAGCCGGCGGGCGGTGCGCGGGTTCACCGACCGGCCCGTGCCGGAGCAAACGCTGCGGCGCGTCCTCTCCGCCGCCGCACACGCTCCTTCCGGCTCGAACCTGCAGCCCTGGCACAGTTACGTGCTGACCGGCGCGCCGCTGGCCGAGCTCAAGAAACGGGCCGGCGAGCGCCTGGCCGCCGGCGACCCCTGGGACGAGCCGGAGTACGAGCAGTACCCGGCCGCGCTGAAATCTCCGTACCGCGAGCGCCGGGCCGCCTTCGGCGAGCAGCGCTACGGCTCGCTCGGCATCCCCCGGGAGGACGTGGAAGCGCGCCAGCGAGCCGCTTCCGCGAATTGGGACTGTTTCGGGGCCCCGGCGGCCTTGTTCTGCTACCTCGACCGGGACCTGTGCCGGCCCCAGTGGTCCGACGCCGGGATGTACCTGCAGACCGTCATGCTGCTGCTGCGCGCCGAGGGGCTGCACAGCTGCCCGCAGATGGCGTGGGCGAAGTTCCACGAGAGCGTCGCGGAGATCTTGGTGCCGCCCAAGGAACTCCTCCTCTTCTGCGGCCTGTCGATCGGGTTCGAAGACACCGCGGCCGACACCGGCCGCACGCCCCGGGCCCCGCTCGACGAGACCGTCACCTTCGTCGGCGGCTGACTCGCCGTCCTTCGGCCGGGGTGGCTCAGTCCGCCGGCTTGTCCACCGGTGCCCAGAGGCTCGGCAGGTTCACCACGATGCCCTCCTGGCTGCTGCGCGCGATGATCACGACCGCGTCCTCGCCGCCCGGGTTCTCCTCCCGGTGGGGGACGTACGGTGGCACGAAGATGTAGTCGCCCGGACCCGCCTCCAGGCGGATCTCCTCGTCACCTTCGGCGAAGACGAACACCGGATGGCCCGATTTGACGTGGATCGCGGTCTCGGCCTCGCCGTGGTGGTGGTCGCCGGAGTTGGTGGCGGGGCCGATGTGGGTCTCCCCCATCCACACCTTCTCCGAGCCCACCGTCCGGCCCGAGATGGCTTCGAGCCGGCGCATTCCGCTGGTCTGGGCCGTGTTACCGGAGAGTTCGCCGCCTTTGACGTGCCGGAGCGGGCGGTGCCAGTGGTCGGTCATGGAGGGATCCCTTCTGGTCCGCGGCTCGCGTCGTGCCGAGAGTCCACTGTAGGCCGGGCCGGGGCGCGGAGACAGCAGGTGGTCACCCGGGACCAGCCCGCCTCCCGCTCCCCCTAAACCCCTCGCACCGGTCGCGCGTGTCGGCGATGTGGGTCGCGTCGGCAGCGCCGCTGCCGGATCGCCGGCCACACCGGAATGGGGAGGAACACATGCTCAAGAAAACCGTGGCGACGTTCGCGATCGCGGGCGCGGCCGTACTGGGGCTCACGCCGCCGGCTTCGGCGGAGGTCCGCTCGAGCCCGGACTGCCAGAACAGCGCCGGCTACCAGACGGTCGTGGCGCGGGCCGCGGTGATCGCCACCAACGACGTCATCGTCGGCGAGGTCGACCTGTGCCGTCAGGGCAGCCTGTATTTCGCGTTCGTGCTCTTCAACCAGGCGATGACGACGAGCCAGTACGCGCAGGCCTACCTCACGCGCTATGACCAGGGCGTGCCGGTCGGCACCGTGACCTGCGACAGCGCCGGTGGCAACGGGAAGGTGCTGCCGGGGCAGCGGCGGTGCTGGACGCCGAACCTCAACGGGGACGCGGCCAGGTACACCTTCGTCGCGGCGGCCGACCAGCACAGCAGCCACACCGGTGCTCTGCTCGCCAAGGGCAACACCGGAATTCCCACCCGCTGATCCCACCGCTGTCCGCGCCGGTCGCGTACGACCGGCGCGGACATTCTGCGCCGGCACCGCCCTTGTGTCCGCTGGGACAGCAGGGGATCTTGCCGGTAACCACCCTCCGGCTCCTACAGTCGTGCCATCAGCGAGTCCGCACCATTTTCCTTCGGCCGTCACCGTTTTCCGGCCGGGCACCGTGCGGAATGGCGCTCTGGCCCGACTGGGGAGGCGAAGGTTCGTGGATTCGACGCACGCAGATGTCGCCGTCGTGGGCGGCGGGATCATCGGGAGCTGCACCGCTTTCTACCTCGCCAGGAGCGGGGCGGACGTGCTCGTGCTCGACCCGGCTCCGGGAACGGGCGCATCGGCGGGCAACGCGGGAATGCTGGTGCCCAGCCAATCCGTGCCGTTCGCCAACCCGGCCACCGTGGGCGCGTGGCTCGGCGCGCTGGCCCGGCGGGACAGCTTCGTCACCCTGCGCCGGCCGCTGTCGCCGGGCCTGGTGCCCTGGATCGCGGGCTCGCTGTTCGAGGCGCGTCCTTGGCGGGCCTCGCGCACCACTCGGCTGCTGTACCACCTCGCCCGGAAAAGCCTGCGGCTCTACGAAGAACTGACCGAAGCCGAGGGAATCGACCTGCAGCTGCGAGCCACCGGCTCCCTGCGGGTCTTCCGCAGCACGGCCGCATTCCGGCGGCAGCACCGGATGGTGCGCACACTGGCCAAGCTCGGCGCCGAGTGCGAGCTGCTGGGCCCGCGCGCTCTGCGAGAAGCCGAACCGCAGCTGCACCCGGACCTCGCGGGCGCGATCGGCTTTCCCCACGACCGCAGTCTCGATCCCGCGCGGGCGACGCTGGCCATCGCCGACGCCGCCCGCGCGTACGGCGCGAGGTTCCGGGCCGAGACCGTCGTCGGTGCCCGGCGGGCGAACGGCCGGGTCCACTCGGTGGTCACCGACCGCGGCACCGTCACCGCGGACTGGTTCGTCATCGCCGCCGGCGCGGCCAGTTCGCGGGTCGGGCGGTTTTTCGGCGCCCGGCTTCCGGTGCGGCCCGGTTACGGCGTGAGCGTGACCTACCCGGCCGACCGCCCCCTGCTGCGGCATTCGGTGATGCTGGAGGAAGCCCACATCGTGATCAACTCCGGGCCGCGATCCGTCCGGCTGACCACCGGCATGGAGTTCGGCGGCACCGCGGGCGGCGAACCGCCGGCCGGCGCCGGACAGCGGCTCGATGCCGCCGCCCGGTCCTTCGTGCCCACGCTGCCGTCCCGCGACACCGCCGGCGCGCCGTGGCGGGGTGGGCGCCCCATGACGCCGTCCGGCATTCCCCGCGTCGGCCGGATCGGCGAGAACGTCATCGCCGCCACCGGCCACGGCACCTTGGGCATGACGCTGGGCCCGGTGACCGGCACCCTCGTCAGCTCCCTCGTCACGCGCTGAGGCGCCCCGCGCCGGTTTGGAGGAGATCCGTGGAGAACCTGCACGAGCAGATCGTGGTGGGCGACGCGCACAACGATCTGCTGGCCCTGGTCGCGCTGCGCGGCCCGGACCACTGGGGTGCGTACTTCCGCGAGCACTGGTACCCGCAGCTGCTCGCGGGCGGGGTGAACGTCCAGGTCCTGCCGATCATGGTCGACCACGAATTCCGGCCGGAGGGCGCGCTGCGGCGCACCCTCCGGATGGTCGAGGCCGCGCACCGGATCGCCGAAACCAATACCGACGTCGTCGCCCTGTGCCGTTCGACATCCGAAATCGAGGAGGCGCTCGACGCCGGCCGCATCGCGCTCGTGCTCGCGCTGGAAGGCTGTGCGCAGATCGACGAGGACGTCGAGCTCCTCCGGACCATGAGCAGGCTCGGCGTGCGCATGGTGTCCTTGACCCACTTCGGCCGCACGGCCTTGGCGGACGGGTCGTCGGAGCAGGGCACCGGCAGCAGGCTGAGCCGGGCCGGCGTCGCCGCGATCACGCTGCTCGACGAGCTCGGCGTGCTCGTCGACGTGTCCCACCTCAACCCGGCCGGTGTCGCGCACGTCCTGGAAGTCACCGAGCGGCCGGTCATCGCGAGCCATTCCGCGGCGTTCGCGCTGCGCGAGCACCACCGGAACCTGACCGACGACCAGCTCGGGGCGATCGCCGCCACGGGCGGGCTGATCTGCCTCAACCTCTACGCCGGCTATCTGTCCGAAGAGGACGCGACGATCGACCGGGTCGTCGACCATATCGTGCACATCGCCCACATCGCGGGCGAAGACCACGTCGGCATCGGCTCGGACTTCGTCGCGGAGCTGTTCGCGGAGACCATCCCCGGCTGGCAACGTCCGCTGGTGATCGAGGGAACCGACGGCGAACGGCTCGTTCCCGGGCTGGCGGGCCCCGCGGGACTCCCCCTGATCACCGAAGCGATGCTCCGCCGGGGTCTCTCCCGCTCCCTGGTCGAAAAAGCCATGGGCGGCAACCTGCTCCGCCTGCTCACCGACACCGCACTCGCCGGAAAGGACTGAACCGATGCTTTCTCCGAACCAGATCGACGAATACCGACGGAAGGGCTTTCTCGTCCAGGAACGGGTTTTCGACGAAGAAGAGATCCGGCTGATCAAGGCCGGCGCGGAACAGGAGTTCGCCGAAGGCGGCGAACGCGTCACGGTCGAGGCGGACACCGACGTGCCGCGCGGCGTGCACGGGTGCCACCTGCACGCCGAGGCGTTCGGCCGGCTCGTCCGGTCACGCCGCCTGCTGCCGATCGCCGAACAACTGCTGCAGGACCAGGTGTACGTCCACCAGTTCAAGATCAACGCCAAGCGCGCCTTCAAGGGCGAGGTCTGGGAGTGGCACCAGGACTACACGTTCTGGCACCACGAGGACGGGATGCCCGAGCCGCGCGCGCTGACCGCCGCGATCTTCCTCGACGACGTGACCGAGTTCAACGGGCCGCTGACCTTCGTCCCCGGCGGGCACGGCGGTGGCGAGATCGACGCCGAGGTCGAAGGGGACGGCTGGGCCAACACCCTGACCGCGAGCCTGAAGTACTCGATCGACATCGACACGATGCGGCAGCTGATCGCGCGCAACGGCATGGCCGCCCCGAAGGGGCCGCGCGGATCCGTGCTCTGGTTCGACGCCAACATCCCGCACGCGTCGGTGCCGAACATCTCCCCCGTCGACCGCGGCCTGGTGCTGATCACCTACAACAGCGTCGAGAACCGGATCGACCTCAGCCGCGGCACCCGGCCCGAATGGCTGGCCGCCCGGGACTTCACGCCGCTGACGGCCATGCACGCCGCGTCCTTCTGAGGGCGTGATGGCGAATCCGCTCACGAACCGCGTGGCCGTGGTGACGGGTGCTTCCTCCGGCATCGGCGCGGCCACCGCCCGGGCCCTGTCGGCCGCCGGTGCCCGGGTCGCGTTGCTGGCCCGCACCGCGGCGACCTTGGCCGAGACCGCGGCGACCTTGCCCGGCCCGACGCTGCAGCTGCCGGCCGATGTCTCCGACGACGTCCAGGTGGCGGCCGCCATCGATCGGGTGGAGGCGAGCTGGGGCGTGCCGGACCTGGTCGTGACGTCGGCGGGGGTGTCCTGGCCGGCGCCCTTGGCCGAGCTCACGCCCGGCCGGTGGCGGCACACCCTCGACGTCAACCTGTCCGGCACGTTCTACGTCGCTCGCGAGACCGGCCTGCGCATGCGGCGGGCGGGGGTCACCGGGGACATCGTCACGATCGGTTCCGAGCTCTCGGTGATCGGGATGGCCGCCTACACCGCCTATTGCGCCTCCAAAGCCGGGGTGCTGGGCCTCACCCGAGCCCTCGCGGCCGAGCTCGCGCCCGGCGTGCGGGTGAACGCGGTCTGCCCCGGACCGGTCGACACCCCGATGCTCGCCGCGGAGTTCGAGGCCGGTGGCGACGCCGGTGCCGCGCACGACGAGACGCTCGCCCGGGTGCCGCTGGGCCGGCTGGCGACCGCCGGCGACGTCGCGGCGGCGGTGCTGTACCTCGTCGCCCCGACCACCTACGCCACCGGCACGGCACTCCACCTCGACGGCGGCACCACCTGCGTTTGAACCGACACCGGGAGGACGGCCATGCGGTCGGACCAGATCGTGCACACCGTCGAGTCGCACACCGAGGGCATGCCCACGCGCGTGGTGGTCGGCGGCGTCGGACCGCTCCCCGGGGCGACCATGGCCGAGCGCCGCCGGTACGCCGCCGAACACCTCGACGGCCTGCGGAACTTCCTGGTGCGCGAACCCCGGGGACACGCCGCGATGGTCGCGGCACTCCTCCAGCCGCCGACGGTGGCGGAGGCCGACGTCGGCGTGCTCTACCTCGAACGGGCCGGCTGCGTGCCGCTGTGCGGCCACGGCTCGATCGGGGTCGCCACCGTGCTCGTCGAAACGGGCCTGGTCGAGGTGACCGAGCCCACGACGACGGTGCGTCTCGACACCCCGGCCGGCCTCGTGGTGGCCGAAGTCGCCGTCACCGGCGGTGCCGCGCGATCGGTGACGATCGACAGCGTGCCGTCGTTCGTGCTGGAACCGGACCGGCAGGTGAAGCTCGCCGGGGTCGGCGCCGTGCGCTGCGACATCGTCTACGGCGGCAACATCTTCGCCATCGCCGAGCTCGCCGACCTCGGTATCCCCTTCGAACGCGCCGCACGGCAGCGGATCATCGAAGCCGGGCTGGCCATCATGGCCGAGGTCAACGCCTCGGACCGCCCGGTGCACCCCGGGGATCCGGCCATCGCCGGGTGCGACCACGTCTACCTCGCCGCCCCCGGCGGGACGTCGCGCCGCTCCCGGCACGCCATGGTCATCAGCCCCGGCGTGCTCGACCGGTCCCCGTGCGGCACCGGGACCGGAGCTCGGATGGCTCAGCTGCACGCCCGCGGCGAACTCGAGATCGGCGCGGAGTTCCACAACGAATCGATCATCGGCACCGGCTTCCGCGGGAGCGTGGTCGCCGAGTGCCGGATCGGCGGCCACGTCGCGGTCCTCCCCCGGATCACCGGCCGGGCCTGGCTGACCGGGACGGCGCAGTTCTTCCGCGACCCGGCGGACCCGTTCCCGGCGGGTTTCGAGCTGTGAAGGCGCCACCGGTCGGCATGAACCACCTGTCGGCGCTGCGGTTCCTGCTGGTGGCCGCGCTGGGCGGCCTGAGCTTCCCGATGGTCAAGATGTCCTTGGAGGGCCTGACTCCCGCTCAGCTCGTGTTCGGCCGGCTGTTGCTCGGTGCGGTGGTCCTGCTGGTGATCGCCGGGCTGCGCGGAACCGGCCTGCCGCGCTTCGGCCGCGTCTGGGGTCACCTGGTCGTGGCCGCGGCGCTGGGCAACGTGCTGCCGTTCACGCTGCTCTCCTACGGCGAGCGCACCACCGACGCCGGGGTCGCGGGCGTCCTGGTGGGCAGCACCCCGTTGCTCACCCTCGTCCTCACCGCGGTCGTGGTGCGGACCGAGCCGGCCACCCGGCGCAAGGCGATCGGTCTCGTGGTCGGCTTCCTCGGCCTCGTGATCGTGCTCAACCCCTGGGACAAGGCTTTCGGATCCCTGAGCGGCCAGCTCGCCTGCCTCGGCGCGGCCTTGTGCTACGCGGCGTACTTCGCCTACATCCGCATGTACCTCTGGCCCCTCGGGCTCGCTCCGGTGGCCCTGATCGCCGGGCAGTTGTGCGTGGCCACGCTGCTCCAGGCGCCGGCGGCGCTGTTCCTCGGAGGAGCGCCGCCGGCCGTCACCGGGAGGGTCGCGATCAGCGTGGTGCTCCTCGGCCTGCTCTGCACGGGGCTGGGTTACGTGCAGCTGTTCCGGCTCATCGGCGAAGTCGGGGCGACCACGGCGTCGGCCGTCAACTACCTCGAGCCGGTCTTCGCCGCCGTGATCAGCACGGCCCTGTTCGGCGAACCGATCACCGCGACGATGCTCGTCGGTGGTCTGGTGCTGCTGGCCGGGGTGGCGTACGCGGAAAACCGGCTCCGCTTCCCCGGGGAGGTGCGATGAGCGCGGCTCGCTGGTGGCGGGCGGCCGCCGACGACCTGCGCGTGGTCCGCGAGCGCGATCCGTCGATCGGCTCGCGCACCGAGGCACTGCTGCATCCCGCGTTGCCCGCGATCTGGACCCACCGGGTGGCCCACCGGCTGTACCGGCGCGGGCTGCGCCGCACGGCCCGGCTGCTGGCCAACCTCGCCCGGGTGTGGTGCGGCGGCGTCGAGATCCACCCCGGTGCGCGGATCGGCCGCGGGTTCTTCATCGACCACGGCGCCGGCGTGGTCATCGGGGAGACCGCGGTCGTCGGCGACGACGTCACGATCTTCCAGCAGGTCACGCTCGGCTCGACCGGCTGGTGGCACGACCGGCGACGGCCCGCGGAAGCCCGCCGGCACCCGGCGATCGGCGACCGCGTGGTGATCGGCGCGAACGCGACCGTGCTGGGGCCGATCACCGTCGGCCACGACAGCGTGATCGGCGCGCAGGCCTTGGTCATCCGCGACGTGCCGGCCGGCTCCCGGGTGCTGGGGCCTGTCGCGGCCCTCGCGCACCGCGATTTCCGGCGTCCCGAAGCGATCGTCCACAGTTTCCCGACCTGGTGATACGGAGGCATTGTGACACCCAGGATCCCGCGGCCACCGGCCGATTCGTTCGCCGACCTGATCGGCGGCACCCCGCTCGTGCGGCTCGACTTCGGCCCGGAGGCGGTGGCGACCACCTACGCCAAGCTCGAGTCGGTCAACCCACTCGCCAGCGTCAAGGACCGCACGGCCCTGTCCATGCTCGAAGGCGCCGAACGGCGCGGCGAGCTGCGCCGCGGGACCAGCACGGTCGTGGAAGCGTCCTCCGGCAACACCGGGATCGCGCTGGCCGCCCTGTGCGCGGTGCGGGGCTACGCGTGCGTGATCGTGCTGCCGGACGACGTGACCGCCGAACGGATCCACGTGCTGCGTTCGTTCGGGGCGGAGGTCGTGCTCTCCCCGTACCGGGACGGGTATGCGGCCGCCGTCGCACTGGCGGAGAAGATCCACCGCGACCGACCCGATTCCTGGTACGTCTGCCAGCACGAGAACGCGGACAACGTCCGGGCGCACTACACGACCACGGGGCCGGAGATCTGGGCCGACCTGGACGGGAAGATCGACCTCCTCGTGTGCGGCTACGGCACGGGCGGCACGCTCACCGGCTGCGCGCACTACCTCAAGGAACAGAACCCCGGCATCCGGGTGGTGGCGGTCGAACCCGACGGGTCCCCGTTGCTGAGCAAGGGCGTCGGCGGCCTCCACGGCATCCCGGGTCTCAACGGCGGCTTCCTGACCTCGACGACCGACGTCGACTGCATCGACGAGGTGCTGACCGTCTCCGATGACGACGCCCGATCCGCGGCCCGGCTCCTCGCCCGCACCGCGGGCCTGCTGGTCGGCATCTCCTCCGGCGCGGCCGCACACGCCTGCCGGATTCTCGCCACCCGTCCCGCGCACGCCGGCAAGACCATGGTGACCGTGTTCCCGGACACCGGAGAGCGCTATCTCTCCGCGCTGGCCCCGGAAGGGCCGGCGCCCGGCTGAGACCGTCCACTTTCCACCGGGAAGTTGCCGCCCTTGCGGGTAACCACACCCCGGCTCCTAGGTTGAGGGGCACCGCGAGGGGTGAGGAGAAACCGATGACGAGTGTTCGCGAGACAGGACGGCATACCCGGCACGACGTCTACGAAGCCCAGTGCCCGTGCCGGGCCATGCTCGATCTCTTGGCCAGCAAGTGGTCCGCGTTGGCCATCGGCGCACTCGAAGACGGCCCCCTGCGCTTCGGCGAGCTTCTCCGGCGGCTGGAAGGCGTCAGCCCCAAAGTCCTCACGCGAACGCTGCGACGGCTGGAGGAATGCGGGATCTTGCGGCGGGTCGTCTACCCGTCGGTCCCCCTGCACGTGGAGTACTCGCTGACCGAACTCGGAGAAAGCGCCGCCGTCCCGCTCGCGGCGGTGCGGAGCTGGGTCGAGCGGAACATCGACCGGAGTCCGCTGGCCTAGCTCGGGCCCCTCGACAACGAGACACGGGCCGCCTCATCGATGTTCCGGTGGACCCAGCTTCTCATGTGCCGGAGCAATCCGGCCGTTCCCCCGCCGAGTTCGGTCAGCGAGTACTCGACCCGGAGCGGCACGTCCGGGTAGACCACCCGGTCCACGAGCCCGAGGTGCTCGAGCCGGCGCAACGTCCGGGTCAGCACCTTCGCACTCACGCCCCGCAGTTCACGCTGGAGCTTCCCGAAGCGGGTGGGCCCCTCGTCGAGGATCCCCACCACCCGCGCGGACCACTTGTTGGCGAACAGATCCGCGAAGATGCGGCGATAATGCTCGCACTCCACCTTCGCGACCGCGAATTCAGCAGCTTTACCGGTGTTGCTCATCGATTCTCCCCCGAACACGTCAGTGCTGATCAGATCCCCGTCATTTCCGACACTAAGAAAAATCCGGCGATCAGGCGTCAGCCGGAATGGGTATTCGGACCTACCCCGCTGGTGGTAACCCGGCCGCCGCACCGGAGGCGAAGCCGCCCGTTCGACTACCGTGGCACCGTGCGTGCCCTTTTTTCCGCGCCCCGGCTGGACGTTCTCGTCACGGCCGCCCTCGTGGCACTGACCGTCGCCAACGTGGTGGCCCGCCCTGACGCAAGCTGGATGATCTACGTCGCCGGGATCCTGACGGTCGCTCCCCTCACCCTGCGGCAGGTCGCTCCCGTCGTCGTCATGACGGTGATCGCTTGTGCGGTGACCGGGTACTCCATGCTGGAATCGGCGGAACTGCCCAACGCGGGCTTGGGCCTGTTGATCGCGATGTTCACCGTGGGCACGATGCGCTCCACCGCCGTCGCCGGGCTGATGTGGGTGCTTTCGGTGGCCTGCTTCGTCCCCACCTTCCTGAACCCGCGCAGCGACTTCACGCCGGCCAAGCTGCTCGAAACCGCGCTGATCCTGTTCGGGGCCTGGGCACTCGGCGAAAGCACCAAGCGCTGGGCGCGGCGGGTGCAGCTCGAGGCCGAGAGGGGCCGCCGCGCGGCGGCCGACGAACGCGTCCGGATCGCCCGGGAACTCCACGACGTCGTCGCGCACCACATGTCCGTCATCTCCCTTCAGGCCGGGTTGGCGTCCTACGTGTTCGACAGCGACCCGCAGACCGCCCGCGCCGCGGTCGCCACCATCGACGGAACCAGCCGGGAAGCGCTGCGGGAAATGCGGCGGCTCCTGGACGTCCTCCGGCTGGACGACGACGGGGAAATCGACCTGTCGCCGCAACCCGGGATCGAAGAGGTGCCGGGTCTGGTCGAGCGGGTCCGGGCCGCCGGCTTGACCGTCGAACTGGAAATGACGGGCCGGCCGAGGCCCGTGTCGCCCGGCGTCGCCATCTCCGCCTACCGGATCGCCCAGGAATCGCTGACCAACGTCCTGAAGCACGCCGGTGCCGCGACGGCGCGGGTGGAGATCACCTACCTCAGCCGATGCCTCGAAGTCAGGATCACCGACGACGGAGCCGGCGCCCGGACCGCGGGTGGGCCTTCGTCCTACGGCATCCACGGGATGCGCGAGCGCACGGACCTCTACGGGGGAACGTTCGAGGCCGGTCCGCTCCCCGACGGCGGCTTCGCGGTCGTGGCCCGCCTGCCGATCGAGGAGGCGGCATGACGATCCGGGTCATGATCGCCGACGACCAGCCGCTGGTTCGCGCCGGACTGGCCGGGCTGCTGCGGGCCGCCCCGGGAATCGACGTGGTGGCCGAGGCGGCGAACGGCGTCGAGGCGGTCGCCTCGGCCACGGCCACCCGGCCGGACGTGGTGCTCATGGACGTGCGCATGCCGGAACTCGACGGGATCTCCGCGACGCGGCGGATCTTGGGCCAGGACCCCGGGTGGCACCCCCGCATCATCATCCTGACCACCTTCGACATCTCGGAGTACGTGTACACCTCCCTCCGCGAGGGCGCGGCCGGCTTCCTGCTCAAGGACACCCCGGCCGACCGGATCATCGCCGCGATCCACGCCGTCGCGGCCGGCGACGTGCTGCTGTCGCCGCGGATCACCCGGCGGCTGATCGAAAGCTTCGCGCGTCACCACCGGACGCCGGCTTCCGGGCGTGCCGGCCTGGACGCCCTGACCGGCCGGGAAACGGAGGTGCTGCACCTCGTCGGGCACGGGCTGAGCAACACCGAGATCGCGCAACGGCTCACCCTCAGCGCGGAGACCGTGAAGACCCACGTCAAGAGGATCTTGGGCAAGCTGGAGCTGAACAGCCGCGCACAGGCCGTGGTGGCCGCGTACGAATCCGGGCTGGTCGTACCGTCCTCGGCGGAGTGAACATCCTGGTCATGCTGCGCAGCATGCCGCCGCGACGGCGCAGAACCAATTCCCTCGCGGGTAAAGGCCAGGGATGCGGCTCAGCCGAGGGTGATCCTTCGGTCCACCGGAACGCGGCGACAGCCGCCCGGCGATCCTCGGCCGCACCGGAGATCCGGACGACCGCGGCTGTTTCGGGCGAGACGCCCACCAGGCTTGATGCGCGTGGCTGACCGGACCTACTCTTCAGCGTCGATGCCTGCCGAGGAGGACCCATGCGAGGCGCCAACCGAAGCCGTGGCCACTTGCTGGTCGTCTCCTGCGCCCTGTCCGCCGGCCTGCTGGCCGCGACGAGCCCGGCGGCCGCCGCGGCACCGGGCCCGGCGCCGCGGTACTCCCCCGGTGCGCCAGGCGCCGGGGATCCGTACTTCCCCGACATGGGCAACGGCGGCTACGACGTCGGCCACTACGACATCCGGCTGGCGTTCGACCCCGGCACCGGAGCGATCGACGCGACCACGACGATCCTCGCCACGGCCACCCAGGACCTCTCCCGCTTCGATCTGGACTTCCAGGGACCGCTGACGATCAGCAGGCTCTCGGTGAACGGCCGGAACGCCGCCTTCACCCGCAGCGGCGCCCAGGAGCTGGTGATCACCCCGCCGTACGGTCTGCGGAAGGGCAGCCCGTTCGTCGTGTCGGTGACCTACGCCGGCGTCCCGCAGAAGATCGACGACCCCGCGCTGGGCCTCTCCGGCTGGGTCGCCACCAAGGACGGCGCGGTCGCGCTCAACCAGCCGATCGGCGCGGCGACCTACTACCCGGTGAACGACACCACGAACGACAAGGCGACCTACACCCAGACCATCACCGTGCCGACCGGGCTCACCGTGCTGGCCAACGGCGAACCCGGGCCCACCACCACCCGCGATCACCGGACCACCTTCCGCTGGTCGATGAACCGGCCGATGGCCAGCGAGCTGAGCATGCTCGCGATCGGCGACTACGACGTCACCCGCGGCGTGACGGCCGGCGGCCTGCCGAACATCACCGCGATCGGCAAGTCGGTCGACACGAAACCCGGGCAGGGCAAGCTGTTCAACCAGACCACGGCGCAGATCATCCAGTGGGAGTCCTCGGTGTACGGGCCGTACCCGTTCGACTCGACCGGCGGCATCATCGCCGACGTCGGCGTCGACTACGCCCTCGAGACCCAGAGCCGCCCGGTCTACGACCAGAGCACCAGCGACGTCGACGGCGACCTGCTCGCCCACGAACTCGGCCACCAGTGGTTCGGCGACAGCCTCACTCCGGTGCACTGGTCGGACATCTGGCTCAACGAAGGCTTCGCGACCTACTCGGAGTGGCTCTACCAGGAGAAGTTCAACGGCGTCCCGGTGCAGCAGACCTTCGCGAAGGCCTACGCCGACGAGAAGGACTGGACCGGCGAAGTAGCCGACCCCGGACGGGACAACATCTTCAACGACCTGGTCTACAACCGCGGCGCGATGACCCTGCAGGCCTTGCGCACGAAGATCGGCGACCGCGCGTTCTTCGACGTGCTCACCCAGTGGCCGACGGCGCACCGGTACGAAAACGTCTCGACGCGGCAGTTCATCGAGTTCGTCGAGCGGCTGACGCATCGCGACCTCGGGTCGTTCTTCCGGACCTGGCTCTACCAGCCGGGCAAGCCGGCCCTCTGACCGCGGCAGCTCGCGATCGTCGAACACGGCCAGCGTTACGACGATCGCGGCGTTCGTCAGATCCTCGGGGCCACGGTCATCGCTCGTACCGCCGCCCTGGCCAGCGAGTTGGTTTGTTCCGTCCAAGACAGGCGCTTCGCGTGCTCCGCCAGCACGCCGAGCTTCAACTCGGGTGTCCAGGATTCCGATTCTTTCACGGCCACGCCGCACTTCTCCAGTTTTCCGGCCAGACCGAGGCTCTTGCGCAAGGACTGGGTCGGCTCCTCCTGAAGGTGCCCGGCGGGGTCATCCAAGAGCAAGTCGGCCGCCTCGTAGCCTGCTCGACCGCAGGTGATCAGGACTTTCCTCGTCGGCGAACCTTTCGCGCCGAGGTTCGCGAGCGCGTCGACGACCTTTCCTTGACGGCTTTCGCCGGCCGAGTCCTTGAACAACGTCAGCGTCTGCCAACCGAGTGTCGAGGATTTGTCGAGACGTAGATGCAGTTGTGCGGGTGTCGCCTCGACGACGGCGTGCTGACCAGGTTCCACGGCCAGCCCGGCGGCTCCGCCGCGGATTTCCCTGAACAAGCTGACGTCCGTGGGTACGCTGAGCGTCGCGGATGGTGGCTCGAGCCCCGCGGGCCGGTCGACGATCCAGACGGTCGACGAATTGTTCACGACGTCCACCACGCGGAGGCCGCGGTCTGCGCACACCGCAAGGCCGGTCTGCGCCAGTGCCTCGGCGAAGTTCTCGGCCACCAGCGTGAGAGTGTTCGGAAAGAGGCCGGCGCAGGCGCCGGCCGACGTAGGCGGCACCGGGCGCGACACCTCGCCCGGCGTCGTTGGGTCCGCGGTGATCGACGTTGGCGTTGACGGAGGTCGCGGCGGATCCGGGTTACAGCCGATGGCCAGGACCGCAGGCATCAGCAGGAGCACTACGACTCGTCGCCGTGAATTCCTCGATCGCATGGTTCCTCCATCCGTCCCCGAGATCGGAAAGTCGCCATTTTCGCCGCGCCCGTTACGATCGCCTCACCCGATGCCGATCACTCATGCGCATCGCGAACGGTTTTCGCGACGTGGCCGAAAAGTGTGATTTCCCGAGCCTGCGCTACGCCGTACGGGTGGTAAACCAGGAGCACCGTCACGGTCGGGACCCGAAATCCGACTTGAAGGTAGCGACATTATGCAGGGAATTGCCATGGCCAAGGGAAACAATGACCACGCCGGCCGCCGCACGAGCCCGCCGGCCACTTCACGTCCGGGTTTTCTTCGTCGTGGGTGGAAAGCCATCACCGCGACAGTCGTCAGCCTCGGAGCCGTTGCTGCTGCCCTGACGGCGATCCTGTCGGTCCGGCTGCCCCACGACCCCGAGGACAGTGCCAAGTTCACGGACATCCGGGTTATCTCACAGGTCCCCCTCGGCGAGTACCGGCAGCGGCTGCTGACGGTCGCCCCCAAGGCCTTCGGAGTCACCTCGCCTGGACCCGGCACAGCCAAGTCCGGCACCGAGCCGACCGTCACGACCGCACTCTCGACAACGTCACCCCCTTGCGCGGCGGCTACCGTTCCACCCGGCTGTCGGGCTAACCCACGCCCCACCGCTCCGACGACATCCGCGACCGTGCCGATCTCATCGAGCCAGGGCACGACGCACGCACCCGGAGGCTTCCAGCTGCCGGTCGGGGTGGATCAGGACGGTCTCCATTCGAGGGCCGGCGAAGTTTTCAGGCGCGCACAGAACGATCCGAAAATCAATTTGCGCTGCGCCGAAGACGGCAGCAACGCGGAAAGCTGCCGTCCCGTGATCACCATGCTCAACGCCACGTCGGTCAGCCCCGACGGCCAACCCGTCACTCCGGACGTCGCCGTCGAACATGTGCTCAAGATTCTCAAGGACGCCCGCACCACCGGCCACAGAGAACCAGTGGGCGCCATCGTCAGCGTGGATGTCGAACTGGGCGGACTCCGTGGCCGGACATTACTGCTGACCTGGTCGATGTGGCAGAACGCAGGCAAGACCCGCCTCCATGGCGACTGGCTGAACAGCAACCTCGCCTACCGTTTGCAACCGACGACCGACCGCGACACCACGACCGTGGATCTCTGGGTCCCGCTGCCGAAGACAGCCGGAAATTACCTCGTCCGCATCGACCTCAGCCTTGACGGATCACGCCTCATCGGCGGCGACAGCCCACCGTTCGAGTGAGCAGCGAAAACCGGCAGTACCACCCGCTCAACATCGGGGCGGACGGGACAGCGATCCTTGCCGGCCGGCCGTCGAGCCCGGCGGACATCGAGGACGTAGACCGACGGCTGAACATCTCCTCGACTGTCCGTTATGGACGGTGCTGGACCACCTGGTCGCGGAACGCCCCCACCGCGCACTCGGCCGCGCTGCCCGCATTCCCCGGAGCCACGACGACGCTGCCGGCGATCGTGAGCGCCGGCTCGAGCGGGATCGACCGGACGCGGGTCGAGCGAATCTCGGCGACCTGGTCGGCGGGCAGCACCGTCCAGCTCCGCGGCTCCGAGCCGACTTCGACGATCGTGTCCTGGAGCGTGCCCGTCGGGCGGCCCGCTCTCGGGGACAGGCCCGCGTCGCTCAGTGCCGAGATGACGGCGTCGTGCAGCGGCGGGTCGTGCTTGCGGGCGGGGACGCGGAGTGTGTCGCCGGCCAACTCAGCGAGGCCGACGCCCGCGCGGTCGGCGGCCGGGTGGTGGCGGGACACCACCGCGTACAAGCGTTCGTTCCATGCCGGCAGCACCGTGAGCCCGGGCACGGCTCGCACGCCGCGAGTCAGGGCCAGGTCGAGTTCACCCTGCCGGAGCGCGTTGAGCCGGGCTTCGACCGGGAGGTCGACCAGCACCACGTCGAACTCCGGCGCCCGCGCGCGGAGTGCGTCGATACCGCGTTCGAGGCGGGCGGTCATGCCCGCGGCGGTGCCGATGCGCACCGTCGTCATGACCTGCTGGGCCGCGATCTGCACCTGGCCGGCCGCGGCGAGCGTGCTGCGCGCCGCGTCGAGCACCCGCCGCCCGGCCGCGGTGAGCCGGACCCGCCGGGGTGACCGGTCGAGCAGCCTCACGCCGAGCTCCCGCTCCAGCCGCGCGATCTGCTGGCTGACGGCGGGCTGGGCGATGTGCAGCCGCTCGGCGGCCCGGCCGAAGTGCAGTTCGTCGGCGACAACTACGACTTTTCTAGTGCGCTTTAAACAAGCTGCTCACCTGCGGAAACACTGGGTTAGC
>NZ_PPHF01000033.1 GCF_002904335.1 Amycolatopsis sp. CA-126428
AACATCCACGAACCACTCCCATTCGCAGCCTGAACACGGGAAAGGCCCGCAGCCACACGGCTACGGGCCCACCCGTGGGCGTCTCCGGTCAGAGCCTGCCGACCAAGGTCGCCAGGCTCTGGTCCGGCAGCCCGCGGCGAGTCAGCCGCGCAGCAAGACTCCGGATGTCCGTTCCCGCTCGAAGAACACCTCCGGCCACTCGATCGAGTCCGGTGGTGCGTCGAGCGCCGCGGCTCGGCGGTGGAGCTCGGCCAGGTAGCCCGCGTCCAGGACCGCTCGGGCCGACAACGGCTCGCGCAACAACAGATCCGCCGGGCCCTCGTACAGGTACGCGTCCACGCCCGGGTAGCCGCGCGTTCCCGGCGGGTACTCGCGGTTCAGCGGAAAGGACGTCGTCTCCAGCGCGCCCAGCCACGAACCTTTCACCGGCACCAACGCCGGCCACGCGCCCAGTCGGCGCTCGAGGCGGGCGTTGTCCGCCGTGAACCCCCGGTGGTCCGCGATCACGTACGCCGCTCCGGGGTGCTCGCGTTCCAGTTGGGCCACCGCGCCGCTGCCGCCGTCGTGGGTCAAGTGGCCCAACCCGAACAACATCAGGGCCTTGCGGTTCCTCTGCAGCACCTGCGTCTTCACCACCGACACGATCGAGGCGTCCCGGTCCAGGAACGGATCCAGATCCGCCGGCGTGTGCACGCGGCTCCAGTCGACCGGCGGATCGGTGGCCAGTACGCGGATCTTCCGCTCGGCGGGCAGCGTCGTGTTGACCTGCCGGACCAAGGCGAAAAGCTGCTCGTAGAACGTTGAAAACCCGCAGCTCGGCTGCGTCGTCTCGCGCCAGACACTGCTGATCTCCGGGACCTGGGCTCCGGCGATGTAGGCGTCCAGCAACGGCTGGAGACGCGCGTTGCCGCACTCCACCGCTATGTCGTTCACCCGCGCCGGAAACCTGGGGTCGCGGATCAGGTCGAACACGAGGGTTCCCACGTCCGGGCTGGACTTCGCCACGATCGCGTGGCTGTCGAACGCCGCCATCAGTGCCGCCACCGGATCGGGACGGTGCTGGCCCGCGTCCGCCGGAGTGGCGAGCAGGACGGCCGCCGCCAGGATGGCCAAGAAGAGTCGCACGAGAGCTCCTCGGATAGTTCCCCCACTGTCTTACTACTATAAGACAACTCGGCCAGCATTCAGGGCGGCCGAGTGCCGTGTCAAGACCGGGTCAGTGGCCGAACGCCTCCGCCAGCCACCATGATCCGCCGTCGTCGGCGATCTTGGCGTCGATCACCAGCGGGGCCGACCGCGGCCCCGCCAGCCACTCGTGCACCGCCGGCAGGTCCGCGGCCGAGCGCACCGTGACGCCCGTGCAGCCGAAGCCGCGGGCGATGGCCGCCAGGTCGGAGTCGGGGAAGCGGACCGTGGTCAGGTCCGCGTCGCCGAAGTGGTGGATCTCCGCGCCGTACGCCGCGTCATTGTAGACGATCACCACCAAGGGCAGCTCGAGGCGGACCGCGGTGTCCAATTCGGACAGTGCCATGTGGAACCCGCCGTCGCCCGTGCCCAGCACCGGCAGGCGGTCCGGGCGGGCCAGGGCCGCGCCGATCGCCGTGCCGAGGCCCAGGCCGATGCTCTGGAACGCCTGGGTGAAGCAGAACCCGTGCTCGTCGGGCACCGACAGGTACGCGCTCGGGTACCCCATGAAATTGCCCGAGTCGATCGAGACGATCCGCTCGGCCGGCAGCAGCTCGTCCAGGAGCCTGCTGAGGGTCCGCGGGTCGATCCGGCCGTCGCCGGACAGGTCTTCGTGCTCGACGTCGTTCCAGCGCCCGGCCGCGATCCGGGCCGCCACCTCGTCGGTGCGGTAGCCCTGGCGCGAAGGCGCCAAGGCGAGCACGTCGAGGGCGGTGCCCGTGACGTCGCCGACCACGCCCAGGTCGATCGGCCGGTGCGCGCCCAGCGCGGCCTGCTCGACGTCGACCTGGACCAGCTTCGCGTGCGGGCTGAGCAGCTTGCCGTGGCGGGTCGTCCACATGTTGAGCGCGCAGCCCCAGCCGACGACCAGGTCGGCGCCCACGATCAGCTCGGCCGCGGCCGGGGACGCGAAACCGCCCGAGATGCCCAGCGCGAACGGGTCGCCGTGGAACAGGCCGTGCGCCACGGCGGACGTCGCCGGCAGCGCGCCGCACCGGGCAGCGAGCTCGCGCAGCACGTCCCCGCTGCCGCGGGCGCCGCGGCCGGCGATGAACACCGGCCGCTCGGCGGCGGCCAGGAGGTTTGCCAAGGCCGCCACCGCGGCGGTGTCCGGTCGCACGAGAGCGGGTCCGGGGATGTCCGGCAGCGGGGGCGGGGCCGGCGCCGGCTGGGCCTGGACGTCGAGCGGGAGGTTCAGCACCACCGTCCGGCGCTGCTGGCGCGCCGTCCGGAACGCCCGCACGGTGTCGGCCACCGCCGTCGCGGCCGAGTGCACGCGTTCGGGGACCGCGCCGACCGCCTCCGCCAGGCCGTCCTGGTCGATGCGGAAGTTCGACAGCACGGACGCGGCCGCGGAGTCGGCCGTGAGGACCAGCATCGGCGTCCGGCTCTTGGCCGCTTCGGTGATGCCGGTGACGGCGTTGGTCAAGCCGCAGCCCTGGTGCAGCGACAGCACCGATACCTGGCCGCTCATCCGGGCGTAGGCGTCGGCCATGCTCGCCGCGCCGCCCTCGTGGCGGGCCGCGACGAACCGGACGCCGCCCGCGCGCAACGCGTTGGTGACCTCGAAGTTGCCGCTGCCCACCACGCCGAACGCCGTGCCGGCGCCGAGGCCGGCCAGCGTCCGGCCGACGAGTTCGGCGACGTTCACCGCTCCACCAGGGCCAGCACGCGGGCGGGACTGCCCGAGCCGCCGACGATCGGCAGCGGCGAGACCAGCAGCAGCACGCCGGTCGGCGGCAATGACGCGAGGTTCCGCAGCTGCGTCAGGCCGTGCTTCCCGGCGCCCAGCAGCAGTTCGTGGCAGGGGAACATCGGCTCGAGGCCGGGTGCCTGCCCCGCGTCGGTGCCCACCGTTTCGACGCCGAGCCCGGTGATCGGCGTTTCCTCGGCGAGCCACCGCGCGCACCCGGGTGCGACGCCGGGGGTGTGCGAGCCGGCCTCGTCGGCGTTGAGGAAGTCCTCCTGATCGCCGCTGCGCGCGTCCCAGCCGGTGCGGTAGAGCAGCCAGCCGCCGTCGGGCAGCGGCCCGTGCTCCGCCGTTCAGGCCCGGACGTCGTCGATCGAGAGCAGGAAGTCCGGGTCCTCGGCCGCCCGGGCCGAAAAGTCGAGCACGACCGCGGGCGCCACCAGCGTCTTCAGCGGGACCTGGGAGACGTCGTGACCATCCTTTCCGGACACCCAGTGCACCGGGACGTCGAGGTGGGTGCCGGTGTGCTCGCCGGTGTGGATGTCGTTCCAGTACCACCGCGGGCCGCGGTCGTCGTACCGGCTGATCTCCTCCAGGCGGAACGGGATCGTGTTGGCGAACGGCTCGGGCAGCTGGAGGATCGGCGTGCTCGAGCTCAGGGGAGCGGTGAGGTCGACGATCTCGATCGCGCCGCCCGCGATCGCCTTGCTCAGCCCGTCCAACAACGACATGCCTGCCTCCCGGTGCCGGTGTGCGTTCCGTCGATCAAGACCTTATGCCTTGACAGCCGGACACCGGCAGGTGTTGTCTTAATGTCGTAAGACAATAGGAGGGTGGGCAGGGTGATCGAGTTCGTCCTCGACGGCCGTTCCCGGGTGGCCACGTACATGCAGCTCGTCGTCCAGGTGAAGCAGGCGTTGCGCGTCGGCCTGCTGCGGCCCGGCGACCAGCTGCCGAAGGTACGGGCCGTGGCCGAGGCGCTGGCGATCAACCCGAACACCGTGCTCAAGGCCTACCGCGAGCTGGTGCTGGAGGGGCTGGCCGAAGGCCGCCCGGGGGTGGGCACGTTCGTCACCGGCAGCCTGGCCGGGCCCTCGCTGGGTCACCAGGCGCAGCTGCGCGAGGAACTGGTGGCCTGGCTGGAGCGCGCCGAAACCGCGGGGATGTCACCCGACGACATCGCCGCCCTCATCGAAACCACGATCCGCGGCGCCCGGGTGCCGCACGACCTGGCATAGGGAGTCCGGAATGGAACTGGCGGTGGAAGCCAGGGCGCTGGGCAAGCGCTACGGGCGCACCTGGGCGTTGCGGGACTGCGAGCTGGAGGTGCCCGCCGGGCGCATCGCCGCGCTGGTCGGCCCGAACGGCGCGGGCAAGACCACGTTGCTGCACCTGGCCGTCGGGCTGCTGAAGCCCGACGCGGGCGAGGTGCGCGTCTTCGGCCGTGAGCCGCGGTCCGCGCTGCCGGACATCGGGTTCGTCGCGCAGGACACCCCGCTCTACCGCGACTTCACCGCGGCGGAGCTGGTCACCATGGGCGGCAAGCTCAACCGCCGCCGCTGGGACACCGCGCTGGCGCGTGACCGGCTCGGCATGCTCGGCATCCCGCCGGACAAGCCGGTGGGGAAGCTGTCCGGCGGCCAGCGCGCCCAGGTCGCCCTGGCGCTGGCCCTGGCCAAGCGACCACGGTTGCTCCTGCTGGACGAACCCATCGCGAGCCTCGACCCGCTCGCGCGCCGCGAGTTCATGCAGACGCTGATGGGTGCCGTGGCCGAAAGCGAGACGACCGTGCTGCTGTCCTCGCACCTGCTCGCCGACCTCGAGCGCAGCTGCGATCACCTGATCGTCCTGCAGCGGTCCCGCGTCCGGCTGGCGGCACCGGTCGACGAACTGCTCGACAGGCACCGCACGCTCGTCGGGCCGCGAGCCGGGAGCGAATCCATCGCCGGGGTGGTGGAGGTGGTCCGCGCGAGCCACACCCAACGCCAGTCGACGCTGCTGGTCCGCCGCGGCGACGGCCCGATAGATCCACTGTGGACGGAGCACGAAGTGACCCTGGAAGACGTGGTGCTGGCCCACCTCGCCGAGGCGGAGACCCGCGTCCCCGCGTCCGCGTGGGAGGTGCCGGCATGATCTGGCTGATCTGGCGCCAGCACCGCAAGCAGGCCCTGTTCACCCTCGCCGCCCTGGCCGCGCTCGCCGCGATCATGGTGCCCACCGGCCTGGCGATGCACACCAAGTCCGCTGGCCTCGGCCTGGACGCCTGCCAAACCGCACTCGGCAGCGCGTCGCTGATCACGCAGACCGAGGCGGTCTCGCGCTGCGAGAGCCTCGGCCACCAGTTTCAGCAGGAGTTCGGCGGCATGGGGTTCATCGCCGTCCTGTTCGTGGTCATGCCGGTGCTGGTCGGCGTGTTCTTCGGGGCGCCGCTGGTGGCCCGCGAGGTCGAGCAGGGCACCCACCGTCTGGTGTGGACGCAGGGGGTGACCCGGCTGCAGTGGGCGCTGGCCAAGTTCGGCCTGGTCGGGGCGATGACCACCGTGCTGGCGGTCGGCTACGCGCTGGGCGTTTCCTGGTGGTTCGAGCCGGTGGTGAGCGCGAGCACCGGCCGGCTGAACTACCTCTCGTTCGACGTGCAGGGGATCGTCCCGATCGCGTACACGCTGTTCGCGCTGGCGCTGGGCGTCTTCGCCGGCACGTACTGGCGGAAGGTCCTGCCCGCCATGGGGATCGCCCTGGTCGGGTTCGCGGCGGTCCGCGTCGCGATCGAGGTCCTCGCCCGGCCGCGGTACCTGCCCGCGCAGAGCCTCACGTTCGCCCCGGCCGGCGGGCAGACGCCGAATCCGGCGTCGGGCGACTGGGTGATGGACCTCGGCATCCGCAACGCGGCCGGGGAGCTGGTCGTGCCGAACGCCCAGATCGGCCCGTGCCCGCCCGGTGGCTGCGGTGACCGCCCCGCCGGTCCCGGGGCGGTCAACTGGCTGCGGTTCCAGCCGGGGGACCGGTTCTGGCTGTTCCAGGGCATCGAGACCGGGATCTTCGTGCTCCTGGCGGCGGCGCTGGTGTTCTTCGCCCTCCGCCGGCTGCGCATGATCGCCTGACCGGCGCGGTCGCGGGTTCGTGATTTCCCCACGGTGGCGCGGAGTCAGCGGCCGATCGGGTGATCTGCCGGGGTAAGCGGGCGAACCCGTCCCGGAGGGCCGTGCGGGGTCGTAAGGTCGCACCCGGTGAGGGAGCACAACGGTTCTGCCGAGGGGCGCGCGGGGGATCCGGAACCGTGGCGAGTGTGCTTGGTGAACTCGTCGGGCCGGGCACTGGGCGCCGGGATGCTGCTGGGCGAATCCACGGTGCTCACCTGTGCGCACGTGGTGCAGGCCGCGGGGGAGGAAGCGCTTTCGGGGGCCCACGTGCTCGTGCGCTTCGTCGGCCTGGACGGGATGCCGGAGACGCTCGCCGCCGTGCGGCCCGGTTGCTGGGTGCCGCCGACGGAAGACGGCCGCGGCGACATCGCGCTGCTGGACCTCGCCGAAGCGTTCCCCCACGTGCCCGGCGCCCCGCTGGTGCGCCTGGGTGCCGTCCGCGACCGGGTGGTCCACACCTACGGCTTCCCGGCTCCGCACCGCTACGGCGTCTGGGTGAACAACGCCGAACTGGCCGGGCCGGCCGGCGCCGCCGGGGAATGGATCCAGCTCAACTCGCCGCTGCCCGGCGAGCGCGTGCGGCGCGGGTTCAGCGGCGCGGGCGTGATCGACAAGGCGACCGGTGCGGTGCTCGGCATGGTGGTCACCGAGTACACCGACGAACGGGCGGGGCTCGCCTACCTGATCCCGGTGGAGGTGATCGTCCGGCACGTGCCGGACGTCGCCCGGTGGGTGGGGGAGCCGCCACGGCCGACGGCCGGCCCGCTGATCGTCGTCATCGGCGATCGCGATTCCACCGGCCGGGAGGGTCTCCTGGCGCAGGTGCGGCGTGAACGCCGGGTGTCCCGCCCACCCGGGACCGACCGGGCGCCCGGCGGGCAGCTCACCGCGATCGTGGACGCGACCGGCAAGACCACCGGCGAGGTGGCCGAGCACGTCAGCGCCGGCATCAGCACCGGAGAGGTCGTCACCGTGCTGCAGACGAACCCGGAAGACGTCGCGGTGGCGGTGACCGGCGTCGAAGACGCCCGGGCGCCGGAAGAAGTGCTCACCGACGTGGTGCGGCCGCTGATGGACCAGGGCGCCACCGTGCTGCTCCAGTTCAACGGGCCCGACTCGCCCGGCGTGCGCCTGGCGCGGCGCTGGGAGAACGAACGGAACGCGCGGCGCCTGGATCGGCTGGCGCTGCTGGTCGACATGGTGGAGCACGAGGAGGACCGCACACGGGAACGAGCCGCCCGGATCGGTTCGCACGCGGCGGTGCCCGGCAGCTCCGCGGACCTGCGCCTGCGGCTGGCCGCGCTGCGTTCGGCGGGCGAGCGGATCGAACCCGGCCGCGTGCGGCGGGCCCTCGCGGCGACCGAACGGGACGCGGAAGCGGCCCGGTGGGAGCTCGTCAGGCGGTACGCCGAACTGGACGCACTGGCCGCGCGGCACGACGAACTGCGCGGGCGGCTGCGCGGCTACAACGCCAAGGCGACCGACGCGGGCCTGATGGAAGACGAGGAACTGGCCGACCTGTACCGCCCGGCCATGGCGGCGCTGACCGCGCGGCCGGCCGAACCGGAGGCCGCGGCCGGGCTGGTCGAGCGGTACGTGCGGGCGGTCCGCCGCCGGCTGGAGGGCGCGTGACGACGGAACCGGTGTGGTGCCACGGACAACCGGTCGGGCCGACCGGGTTCTGCGAGGTGTGCGGCCGCCTCCGGGTGCCGGCCGAGCCGCCGGCCACGCCTGGGCCGGCTCCCGAGAGCACCCGGCGCAGTGTTGACCTCGGCCGCAGTGTCGAACTCTGGAGCGGCGAGGCCGACTTCCAGTCGCTGCCCGCGATCGAGGTACCCGACCCCGAGAAGCTCGTCCTCGCCGACCCGGACTACCCCGAGCAGCACCGGTTCTGCGGCCACTGCGGGGAACCCGTCGGCCGCGCCTACGCCGCCGAACCCGCCATCGCCGAGGGGTACTGCGAAAACTGCGGCGAACACTTCTCCTTCCTGCCCAAGCTGAAACGCGGCGAGCGGGTCGGCGACCGCTACGACGTCCTCGGCTGCTTCGCCCGCGGCGGGCTCGGCTGGGTGTACCTGGCCGCCGACACCGCGCTCGCCGGCCAGCACGTCGCGCTCAAGGGCGTGATCAACAGCGGCAACGCCGTGCTGCGCGCGATGGCGCGGGTCGAGCGCGACGTGCTCGTCCGGCTCGACCACCCGAACATCGTGCGCATCAGCGACTTCGTCGAGCACGCGCCGCCCGGCGGCGGCGAACCGGACACCTACCTGGTGATGGAGTACGTCGGCGGGCGGTCGCTGCGGGACCTGCTGAAACACGGGCCGCCGCCGCGCGTGGAGCACGTGATCGTCTACGGCCGGGCGATCCTCGGCGCGCTGGACTACCTGCACGGCGAAGGCCTGCTCTACTGCGACATGAAGCCGGAGAACGTGATCCACGGCGACAAGCGGGTCAAGGTCATCGACCTCGGCGCGGCCCGCTCGATCGCGGACCCGGCCGGGCCGAGCATCGGCACCGAAGGGTTCCAGGCACCGGCGCACGAGCTCGCCCGGCACGGCCTGACCGTGCGCTCGGACCTGCACACCGTGGGCCGGACGCTGCAGGTGCTGCTCGAAGCCGCGAGCGAAGACGCCGATCCGGCCCGCGTCGCCGGCGGTCTCGACTCGCTGCACCGGGTGCTCGAACGCGCGGTCGCGCCGTTCGAACGGCGGTTCGCCACCGCGTCCGAAATGGCCGAGCAGCTCGACGGGGTGCGCCGGGAAATCCTTTCGCTGCGCGACGAACGGCCGCGGCCGGTGCCGTCGGCGTTGTTCGAGGACACCGCGGAACTGCTCGACGACGGCCTCGGCGCGGTGCCCGGCCTCGACCACTGGGTCGGCGGCGAACGCGTCGCCGGCCGGTTGGACCTGGGCCTGCCGGGTGCCGCCGGCGGCGCCGGCCGGCTGCCGATCCCGCGAGTCGCTCCCGACGACCCGGCGGCCGAGTTCATCGCCGCCGCGGGAGCGCCCGGCCCGCACCGCTGGCTGGACAAGCTGACGATGTTCGGGCAGCCCTCGGTCGAGATCGCGTTCGCCCGGACGCGGGCCCAGGTCGCGCTCGGGAACTCCGATGCCGCGGCCGCGGCCCTGGCCGCCGCCGAAGAACAGCTCGGGACCGAGGCCGCGCGGGACTGGCGGGCGGCGTGGCACCACGGGCTGCTGGCGCTGGCCCGCGACGACGCCGAGCAGGCGACGGCCGCGTTCGACCGGGTGCACCGCGGCTGGCCCGGCGAAATCGCCCCGAAGCTGGCGCTCGGCTTCTGCGCCGAACTGCGCGGGGAGACCGAGCAGGCCGAACGCTGCTACCGCTCGGTGTGGCACCGCGACCACGGCCAGGCCAGCGCCGCCTTCGGCCTGGCCCGCTGCCACCTGCGCACGCACGGCCGCGACGCCGCGGTCGCCCTGCTCGACGCGGTGCCGCCGGTCTCGCGCCACTACGACGCCGCGCGGATCGCCGCCGTGCGGATCCGGGCCGGGCGCCTGCCGTCCGGGCCGCCCGGCCGCGACGACTTCGCCGACGCGGCGCGCCGGCTGCCCGAGCTCTACCTCGACCGGGAGGCCCAGGACCGGCTGGAGGCGCTGGTCCGCGAGGCCGCGCTCGCCGAGCTGCCCGCCCTGGCCGGAATCGCCGGCCGCGAAGACTGGTACGGCGGCGCGCTCCTCGGCGAGCGCGTCACCGAACGCGGCCTGCGCTCGCTGGTGGAGGTGTCCCTGCGCCGGCTCGCCGAGCGGGCGCCCGACCGCACCTCCCACGGCGTGCTGGTCGACCTCGCGAACTCCGTCCGGCCGAAGACGAGAAGGTGATCGGATGCCCGAGGAGGACCGCCCGTCGTTCACCCTTCAGCTGAGCCAGAACAAGTACCTGGCGCCCGCCGACGACCGGATGGACGTCGTGCTCACCGTGCGGGTGGGCGACGCCGGGGTGCCGGCGGCCGGGCTGCCGCCGACGGCCGAGCTGCTGCTGGTGGACTGCTCGAGCTCGATGGACTGGCCGCCGACGAAGATCGAAGCCGCCCGGCACGCCTGCCGGGCGGCCATCGGCTCGCTGCGGGACGGCGTCCTGTTCGGGGTGGTCGAATGCACCAGCCGGGCCCGGCTCGTGTACCCGGCCGAGCCGCCGCTGGCGGTGGCCGGCGAGCGGACCCGCCACGAGGCGAAGGCCGCGGCCTCCGGGCTGATCGCCGGGGGCGGCACGGCGATGAGCACGTGGCTGGACCTGGCCCGGGAGCTGTTCGGGAAGACCCCGGCCGTGATCCGGCACGCGGTGCTGCTCACCGACGGCAAGAACGAGTCCGACCACCGGGGGGCGCTGGACGCCGCGCTCGACCGCTGCCGGGGCCGGTTCGCCTGTGACGCCCGGGGAATCGGCGACGACTGGGATCCGCGGGACCTGCAGCGGATCGCGTCCGCCCTGCGCGGCAGCGCGGACGCCGTCCTGGAGGACGCGGAGCTCGCCGGGGACTTCCGGCGCCTGGTCGAGCAGGCGATGGGCCGGACCGTGCCGGACCTGCGGCTGCGGATGACCACGCTGCCCTACAGCCGGCTGCGGTTCGTCAAGCAGGTCTTCCCGACCGAGGTCGAACTCACCCGGCAGTGCCAGGCAAAAGAGGGCCGCGCGCTCGAGCTGCCCACCGGGGCGTGGGGCGACGAGCTGCGCGAGTACCACCTCTGCCTCGACGTCGACGCGGGGGAGCTGGCGCGGTACGAAGACCGATTGCTGGGCACGGTCACGCTCTTCGCCGGCGACGAGCCGGTCGGCGACCAGCTGGCCGTCGTCGGCTACCTCACCGACGACCTGGCGCTCTCCAGCGTGCCGGACGACAACGTCGCCCGCGTCACCGGGCAGGCCGAGCTGGGCCGCGCGGTCCGGGCGGGTTGGGAGGCCTTCGAGCGCGACGACCGGGTGACGGCGGCGCGCGAATGGAGCACCGCGGTCCAGCGGGCGACCGAGCTGGGCAACGCGGAGATCCTCAAGCGCCTGGGCCGGCTGATCGACGTGCACGACGACGGCACGGTCGCGATCAAGGACGGCGTCCGCCCGCGGGACGGCTTCTCCCTGGTGCTCGGTTCGACCATCTCCACCTACACCGGCTCGGCGGAACCCGCCGCCGCCGTCGCCGCCGCCCCGCCCGAAGCCGACGTGGCCCTGCGCGAATGTGTCCACTGTGGACGAAAGGTGCGGCCGACGGCGAAGTGGTGCCGGCACTGCGGCGAGCCGCCGTTCGAGGCGGGAGCGCCTTCGTGACCGCGACCAGCACCACCCGGCAGACCCTCTGGTGGCTGCGGCTCGGGCTCGTGGCCGCCAGCGTGCTGGTGCTGGGGACGGCGCTGGCGACCTTCCTCGGCGTACGGGCCAGCATCGCCGAGGTGCGGGAGCGAACCGCACCCGCGGTGCTCGAAGTGTCACTGGCCAAGGAGGCGATCGTGGCCGCACACCGGGCGGCGGTGACCGCGTTCGACGCCCGGCAAGCGCGCCTGACCGGCCCCAGCGAGCAGTACGAGGATGAAATCGCCCGGACGAGCCAGCAGCTCGCCCAGGTCGCCGAGCACAACGCGGCGGGCGGGGCGGGCAGCCAGACACTGCTGTTGATCGAAGGGCTGCTGCCGTCGTACAACGGTTTCATCGGGCACGCCGCCGCCCACTTCCGGGAGGACCCGGACGGCCCGCTCGCCGCGAGCAACCTGCAGTCCGCGTCGGACCTGCTGACCGCGCCGGAGAACGGGATCCTCGCCCGGCTCGACGCGCTCGAGGCCGCGCAGCGCGCCGCCCTGGACCGGCAGCTCGGGGCGAACTGGCTGGGTCCCGCGATCACAGCGCTGTGGGCGGTGCCGCTGGTGTTGCTGCTCGCCGCGCTCGTCTGGGCCCAGCGGTTCCTCGCCCGGCGGTTCCGGCGCACGGTGAACACCGCGCTGCTGGCCGCCACGGTGGCGTGCGTGCTGCTGGGCGCGGGAACGGCGCTGCTGCTCGGCATCCAATCCGACGCCCGGGACGGCGGTACCGCGCTGGAGCACACCGTCGACGCGCGGTCCGCGGCCACTTCGGCGGCCGCCGGCCGGGCCCGGTGGACCCTCGCCCAGGTGCTGACCGCCCAGTGCGGGATCGAGGGGGTGGCCGCGTGCGGTGACACGGTGACCGCGTTCGCCGCCGGGACACCCGTCCCGGCCGCCGTCCCGGACGAGCCGCCGGGCGCCGTCGACGAATCGGCACTGCTGGGCCCGGGACTCACCGAACCGGGCTGGACCGGGGCGCTCGGCTACGGGATTCCGGTGCTGGCCGCCGGAATCGGCGTCCTGTCGGTAGGTGGCCTGCAACCCCGGCTCGACGAATACCGGTTCCGCGCGAGGAGAGAGCCGTGATGAAGCGCTGCGCCGGTCCGGTGCTGGCCCTCGTGCTCCTGATCTCCGGGTGTGCCGCCGGGACCGGTGCGGAGCCGGTGACCGTGCTGGGGTCGTGGACCGGCGACGAGCAGACGGCGTTCCTGCGGGTCCTCGACGGGTTCACCCGGGAGACCGGGATTCCCACGCTCTACCAGGGCACCCGCGCGCAGAGCCAGGTGCTGCGCGGGGACCTGCAACAAGGGACTCCGCCCGACGTGGCGGTGCTGTCCAACCCGGCCGAGCTGGCGGGCTACGCGCAGTCCGGGAAGCTGAAGTCCCTCGACGGCGTCCTCGACGCGGACGCGACCGCCGCGTACAGCTCGACGTGGCGGAAACTGCAGCAGCTCGGCGGGAACACGCCGTACACGGTCGTGGTGAAGGCGGATCTGAAGAGCATCGTCTGGTACGACCCGGACCGGTTCCGGGAAGACCCGCCGGCCACCTGGGACGCGCTCGTGGCGACCTCCCGGCGGCTGTCCGCCGCCGGGCAGCCGCCGTGGTGCCTCGGCATGGGGGCGCCGCCGAACTCCGGGTTCCCGGGCACCGACTGGCTCGAGGACATCCTGCTGCACCAGGCTCCGGACAAGTACGGCAAGTGGGCGGCCGGCGAGCTGGCCTGGACCGACGAGGTCGTGCGCGACGCGTGGCTGAGCTGGGGCACGCTGGTCCTGGCGCCGGGCGCGGTCCGCGGGGGCAGCACGGCGGCCCTGCTCACCTCGTTCGCCGACGCCGGCCGGGGCCTGTTCGCCGATCCGCCCCACTGCCTGCTGGAGCACCTCGGCTCGTTCGCGATCGGCGGCTACCGGGCGGTCCCGCGGCCGGCCGGGCCACCCGTGCCCGACCGGGACTTCCGGTTCTTCCCGTTCCCGGGCACCGGGAAGCCCTCGCGGTCGGAGGTGTCGGCCGACCTCGCCGGGATGTTCCACGACACCCCGGCCGCACGCCGGCTCATGGTCTACCTGGCCGGGGAACAGGGGCAGCGGATCTGGCCGTCCGGCGGGACGACGTTCTCGGTGCACCAGGGTCTCGCCGGCCGGGACGTGTACCGCAGCGACGTGACCCAGCGGATCGCGACGACCCTGGCCACGGGCACCGACCTCTGCTTCGACGCGTCGGACCTGATGCCCTCGGCGATGACCAGCGCGTTCTACCAGGCGGTGCTGGAGTACCTGGCCCACCCGGACCGGCTGGACACCCTGCTCCGGGAGCTCGAGCAGGTGCGCCGCGGCATCGGCCGGGAGCAATGGCTCGACCTGCCGTGCTGAACCCGTGCGAAAGGAGATCCGGTGCAGGAGTTCGTGCGTTTCCCGCTGGCCGACGGCGGTTCGGTGGTCGTCGAGGTCGAAGGGGAGCCGGGCCTGGAACAGGCGTCGGTGCCTTCCGGGGTGCTCCGCAAGGCGACCACGACCTTCGAGCACGCGCTGAGCGAAGTCCGCGCGGCCGCGTCCGCCGCGCTGACCCAGTTCCGCGACCTCGGCCCGGACGAGGTCGAGCTCAAGTTCGGCGTCAAGCTCGACGCCCAGGCCGGGGCCGTGATCGCGCGCACCGGGCTGCAGGGCCAGTTCGAGGTCAAGCTGAAGTGGCTGCGCGCCGGGGCGGTGCCGGCCGAAGAGACAGCGGAGGAACCGGAAGGGTGAGGCGCTACGGCTTGTAGCCGACGATCCCGGCCACGCACTTGGCGGAGTCGCTGAGCGGCGTGAGCCGGGGGCCGTCCGGCCACCACTCGTCGCAGACCGCCATGCCCGGCGCGGAGGTCGCGTTCGGCTGGACCAGTTCGAGGCCGGCCAGCATGGCTTCGATCTCCGCGCGGGTGCGGAAGCGGCCGGCGCCGAGCGGACCGGAGACCAGGATCTGCTCGATGCGCTTGGCGATCGCGGTCAGCTCCGGCACCTCGGGGTCGAAGAAGTGCGACAGCACCACGTACGAACCCGACGGCAGCGCGTCGATGTATTCGCGCATGAGGTCGACGACGCCGTCGCCTTCGAAGTGGTGCATCGTGCCGACCTGCAGCAGCGCGACCGGCTCGGAGAAGTCGACGTGCGCCAGGACTTCCGGGTGGCCCAGGACTTCCTGCGGCTTGAAGATGTCCGCCTCGACCATGTGCGTGAAGTCGTTCTCGACGAGCAGCGCGCGGCCGTGGGCGAGGACCACCGGGTCGTTGTCGATGTAGACGACCGTGTGGTCCTTGTCGATGCGCTGCACGATCTGGTGGGTGTTCTCGGCCGTCGGCAGCCCGGACCCGCAGTCGAGGTACTGGCGGATCCCGGTCTGGTTGGCCAGCATCCGCAGCGCGCGGTTGTGGAACCCGCGGTTGCCGCGGGCGATGTCCACCGCTTCCGGGACGGCCGTGCGGATCTTGTCCATCACCACGCGGTCGACTTCGTAGAAGTTGTGCCCGCCGAGGAATCCGTCGTAGATCCGCGCGATGCTCGGCCGGGCGGGGTCGACGCCCACCGGCTTCTGGCTCGGGGACAGCACGGACGGCGTGTCGGACATCGCGACCTCGCAGGACTGTGGAGTGCGGCGTTGGCGGGTGGCGTGGGGCCACCCAGAGTAGTAGGTCGCGTCCGGGCGGTGAAGCCGAGGTGGCCCGTTCAGCCGCTCGGGCGGAGCCGCTGGCCGGGGATGTCGGCCGCGCGCTGGGCGCGTTCCCGCCGCAGCCGCGCGAGGTGCTGGTCGATCCGCCGGTCGAGGTCGCGCGCGGCCTCGGACAGGTCCGTCAGGTCGCGCCGGGACGCCGAGCGCCCGACGGCGGCCCCGGTGTCCCTTTCGTTCCCTGCCCTGTCCACTACCGGCACCTCCCGGATCGGCCCTGGCTCCCTGCTCTTGGCGTTACTGCCCCATCGGGCGGTTGCCAAAACCCCGCCGCCGTGAGCCGCCGCACCCGGGACCCGCTCCGCCGGCCGGTGGATCGGCCGAAAATCCCCTGGTCACAATTTTGACCAGGTGGTAGAAATTGAGGAGCCGCGGCCGACGGCGCCACGGCGAAGTGGAGGAGCCGGTGATGAGCGTGCCTTCCGTGCAGCTGTATTCGGTCCGAGACGCCTTCGCGGCCGATCCCGCCGACACCCTGCGGCGGCTCGCCGCGATCGGCTTCACACAGGTGGAGCCGTACGGCGTCCTCGAAAACGCCGAGGCACTGCGGGCCGGGCTGCCCGCCAACGGCCTGACCGCCCCGACCGCGCACGCGCAGCTGCTCGGCGCCGACCAGCACGCCGTCTTCGCCGCCGCGGCCGAGCTGGGCATCGGCCTGGTGATCGACCCGTTCGTGCCGCCCGAGCGGTGGCAGGAGCCCGCCGACATCGCGGCCACGGCGGAGGGGCTCAACGCGGCCGCGAAGCTCGCGGCCGAGCACGGCGTCCGCGTCGGCTACCACAACCACTGGTGGGAACTGGAGTCCCGGATCGACGGCCGCAGCGCTTTCGAGGTGTTCGCCGAGCAACTCGACCCGGCGGTCGCCCTGGAGGTCGACACCTACTGGGCCACCGCGGGCGGCGAGGACGCGCCCGCCCTGCTGCGGCGGCTCGGCGACCGGGTGCGGGCCGTCCACGTCAAGGACGGCGGGCTCGCCACCGACGCCACCGGCCAGGTCCCCGCCGGCCAGGGCCGGGTGCCGGTCGCCGAGGTGCTGGCCGCCGCGCCGGACGCGCTGCGCGTGGTGGAGTTCGACGCCTTTGACGGCGACCTCTTCGAGGCCATCGCCGCCAGCCACGCCTTCTTGACCGGCGCGGGCCGGTGACCGGCGGCCCGGTCGGCGTCGGGATCATCGGCACCGGCGTCATCAGCGGCACCTACCTCGAGAACCTCACCGCCTTCCCGGACGTCCGCGTGCTGCGGGTCGCCGACCTCGACACCGGGCGCGCGGCGGCCCGCGCGGCCGAGCACGGCGTGCCGCGATCGGGCACCGTGGCCGAGCTGCTGGCCGACCCGGACGTCGAGCTGGTCGTCAACCTGACCGTCCCGGCCGCGCACGCCGAGGTCGGGCTCGCCGCGCTCGAAGCGGGCAAGCACGTGTGGACCGAGAAGCCCCTCGCGCTGGACCGCCAGACCGGCCGCAAGCTCCTCGATCGCGCACGGGAGCAGAACCTGCGCGTGGCCGGCGCGCCCGACACCGTGCTCGGCGCCGCGCTGCAGACCGCGCGGCAGGCCGTCGACGCGGGCCGGATCGGCCGTCCCCTGACCGCCCTGGCGTTGTTCCAGGTGCCGGGGCCGGAGCGGTGGCACCCGGCGCCGGAGTTCTACTTCCAGCCCGGCGGCGGGCCGCTGCTCGACATGGGCCCGTACTACCTGACGGCCCTGGTGCACCTGCTGGGCCCGATCCGGCGCGTCACCGGCGCCGGCGGGCGGGCGCGCGACACCCGGGTCGTCGGGTCCGGGCCGCGGGCGGGCACGCAGTTCCCGGTGTCGGTGCCGACGACGGTCTCCGCGCTCGTCGAGTTCGAGAGCGCCTCGGCGCAGCTGGTCCTGAGCTTCGACTCGGCGCTCCACCGGACCGGGCTGCTCGAGCTGACCGGCGCGCTCGGCACCGCCGTGCTGCCCGATCCCAACCGGTTCGACGAGCCGACCCGGCTGCACCTGCTCGACCGGGACGAGCCGGAAGAGCTGGCGCCGCAAGGACACGCGGCTTCGCGCGGCACCGGCGCGCTGGAGCTGGCCCGGGCGATCCGGGCCGGGGTGCCGGAACGCGCGTCCGGCGAGCTGGCCTACCACGTGCTCGACGCGATGCTGGCCATCGACGAATCCATGACGCGCGGGCAGAGCGTGGAGGTCGCGAGCACCGTCGACGTGCCGCCGCTGCTGCCGGCGGGGTGGGACCCGTACGAGAAGACCCTCTAGAGCGGGACGGTGAGCAGGTTCTGCAGGTAGAAGCGCAGCGAGCCGACCAGGTCGACGGCGCCGGGCACGGTCAGCCACTGCACCTGCAGGCCGTCCATCAGCGCGATGAACGTCAGCGCCGCCATCGCGGGCTCGACACCCTCCCGCAGTTCGCCGCGGGCCGCGAGGGCTTCGAACGACTCGTGCACGCCGTCCCGCGCGGCCCGGTAGTGGCGCACGAAGTACTCGTGCGCCGGGTGGTCCGCGGCGACCGCTTCGGCGGCGAGCCGGGAGTAGAGGTCGACGATCCCGGGGTGGCGGACGTTGTGCTCGGCGAGGGCGACGAAGTGGCGCAGGACCGCCAGCCCGGGCGGCACGGTCAGCTGCTCGCGCTCGGCGTCCTCGGCGTCCCGGCGTTCGAGCACGGCGGCGAGCAGGGCTTCCTTCGTGGGGAAGTAGTAGAGGAGACCGGCGTGGGAAATCCCGACGCGCTTGGCGATTTCGCGCAGCGACGAGCCGTGGTAGCCGAGTTCGCCGTACGCCGCGGCCGCCGCCGTGATGATGTCTTCGCGGCGGATCCGGCCCTTCAGGTAGCCCCCCGTCACGGGGTCGCGGTGGTCTCGGCGGCGTGCACGGCACCATCATGCCGCAGCGGTCGTTCGCACATCTCACGTGAGCGAACGAACAAACCGGTGGTGCGAACGCGGGCGGCTTGCGAGCATCACGGCGTGAAGAGCGCGGACCGGCAACGGGTGATCGTGGAGCGGCTGCGGGACTTCGACCAGGTGGGCGTCGCCGAGCTGGCCGAAGCGACCGGCGCGTCGGAGATGACCGTCCGCCGCGACCTCGACCACCTCGCATCCCGGGGCGTGCTGCGCCGGGTGCACGGCGGCGCGGTCCCGGCGTCGCCGTCGGGGGTCGAACCGCCGTTCGCGGCCCGCGCCACGGCCGCGATGGCGGCCAAACGGGCCATCGCCGCCGCGGCGGCGAAGCTGATCCGCGACGGTGAGACGGTCGTCCTCGACAGCGGCACGACGGCGCTGGAGCTGGCGCGGCTGCTGCGCGGGCGCCCGGTCACCGTGATGCCGCTGTCCCTGCACGCGGTCCGTGAGCTGGCCGACGACCCGGACGTCCGGCTGCTGCTGCCCGGCGGCGAACCGCGGCCGGGGGAGCAGGCCCTGGTGGGCCCGCTGACGCTGGCGTCGCTGCGGGCCCTGCGGTTCGACGTCGCCGTGATCAGCCCCTGCGCGCTGGGCCTCGACTCCGGGCTCACCGCCTTCGACCTGGGCGACGCCGAGGTCAAGCAGGCCGCTCTCGACGTCGCGGCCCGGGCGATCGTGCTCGCCGACGGCGCCAAGTGGGGCCGGGCCGCGCTCGCCCGCATCTGTCCCGCCGACCGCGCCGACGTGGTGATCACCGATCCCGTGGCGCCCGAGGACCAGCGTGCCGCGCTGGCCGAGCGCGGCGTGCTCGTGCACGTCGCCGTCCCCCTGGAGAGCCGATGACCGTCCCGCCCCGCCCGCGCGCCGCCCGGTTCGCGACCTTCATGTTCTTCGGCCTCAACGGGTTCGCGATGGGCATGTGGGTGGTGCACATCCCGGACATCGAGCGCGCGACGGGCATCTCGCACAGCACGCTGGGCGCGCTGCTGCTGGCGCTCGGCGGCGCCGCGTTCGCCGGCATGCAGGTCGCCGGCCCGCTCGTCGACCGGCTGGGGCACCGGCGGCTCGTGCCGGCCGCGGGCGTGCTGATGGGGCTCGCGGTGTGCGCGCCGGGGTTCGCGGACTCGTGGTGGACGCTGGGCCTGGGGCTGATCGGCTTCGGCTTCGGCAACGGCTCAATCGACGTCGGGATGAACTCCCACGCGGTGGTCGTGGAACGGGCCTACCCACGCCCGATCATGGCGGCCTTCCACGCGATGTGGTCGATCGGCGGCGCGATCGCCGCGGTCATCGGCGCGGCGACGCTCGGCGCGGGCGTGCCCACCGGGGTGACGCTGACCGGCACTGGCCTGCTGTGCGTGCTGCTTTCCGTGCTGTCGGCGCGATTCCTGATGGAGCCGGCCGCGGTGCCTTCTCCGGAGGTGCCTGCTGCCGGCTCCTCCGGGGCGGTCGGCACGCGCCGGCCCCCGGGCCGCACGGTCTGGCTGCTCGGCCTGCTGGCACTCGCGCTGATGCTGTCGGAGGGCGTCGCGAACGACTGGGCCGCGCTGCACATGGAAAAGGTGCTCGGCACGTCGGCGTCCACCGCGGCGCTGGCGTACGGCGCGTTCGCGGTGGCGATGACGACCGGCCGCTTCCTGACCGACCGCGTCGCGGCCTGGGCGGGCCCGGCGGCGATCGTCCGCTATGGAGCGACGCTGGCGGCGGTCGGCCTGACGACGGCCGCGGCGGCCCCGTGGGTGCCGCTGTCCCTGGTGGGCTGGGCGCTGTTCGGCCTGGGCCTTTCGGGCGGCGTCCCGCAGCTGTTCTCGGCGGCGGGCAACCTGGACACGCGGGCGTCGGGCGCGTTGATGGCCCGGGTGGTCGGCCTCGGGTACGTCGGCCTGCTGGCCGGCCCGGCGCTGATCGGCGGGCTGACCCGGTGGATGCCGTTGAACGTGACCTTCGGGGTGCCGGTGGTGCTGTGCATCCTGGCGGCGGTGTTCGCGGGGGTGCTGAGCCCGAAGCCGGAGCCGGTGGAGCAGCCCGTCGGCTCCTGAGCGGCGGAGTTCGCCTAGCTGATCGGCTCCTGCAGCTCCGTCACCCAGCCCGCCGGATCCTCCGGGCAGTCCAGGTACACCTCCCGCTGCGGCCCGGCCGACCGGCAGCCGTGGTCGTCGATCCAGCGCACCACCGCCTGCCAGCCGGGCAGGACGCCGTCGATCGCGCCGCGGTGGACGAGCGTCGCCGCGCGGGTGGGTGGCAGGTCCACCACCGCCAGGCCGTTGAGATCGCCGCCGCCCACCGATGCCGGGACCGCGGCGTGCACGATGACCTCGTCCTCCGCGCGCTGCTCGTAGTAGCAGGTCAGCCTGCCCGCCGGCGTGACGTCCGCCTGCGGGAGGCGGCGGCCGAGCTCCGCGCACAGCGGGTGGACGACCGGCCCGATCGCCTCCGGCGCGAACCCGGCCGCGACCGCCGTCAGCTCCACCACCCGCAGGCCGGGCAGCTCCTTGACGACGACGTCGTGGGCCGGCGGCCGGCCCTCCGCCTCGATGGTCCGCAGCCGCGCTTCGACCTGGGCCAGCCGGGCCGCGCCTTCGGCCAGCGCGGCTTCCAGCTCCGCGCGCCGCAGCGCCAGCATCCCGCGCACCTGCTCGACCGTGACCTCGTCCGCCAGCAGCGTGGCCACCTGCTCCAGCGTGAACCCGAGGTCCTTCAGCGCGACGATCCGGTTGAGCCGCGCGAGCTGGCCCGCGGTGTAGCTGCGGTAGCCGGTCGCGGGGTCGACGCGGGCCGGGCGCAGCAGGCCGAGCGCGTCGTAGTGGCGCAGCATCCGGACCGAAACCCGGCCGTGGCGGGCGAAATCACCGATCGAGAACACGGCTCGATCCTTCCCCAGGCGGGACGAACCCGCCGACGACGTCCGCGGCGAGTTCCGCGAACGTGATCGCGGTGGCGTCCTCGTGCGCGGGCCCGACGACCTGCAGCCCGGCCGGCCGCGCCCCGCCCACCGGGGCGCTGACCGCCGGGAGCCCGGGCAGCGACGCCTGCGCGATCCAGTACACCTGGTCTTCGTAGCGGTGCCGGTCGTCGTGGGCCGGCGCCGTGGTGAACACCGTCGGGCAGAGAAAGACGTCGACGTCGGCGAAGTACCGCTCCCAGGCGGCGGTCAACGCCGCCCGCCGCCGCTCCTGCGCGGCGGTCCCGGCCGGTTCGCGCCCCTCTTGGCTCGCGAAGAACAGTTCCACCTGGAAGCCGAACGCCTCGGCCTGGGCGATCGGGTCGACGTCCGCCGGCCAGCCCGCGCGGATCCGCACCCCGGCGCGGGCCAGTGCATCGACGGCGTCCGACAGCACCGCGCCGACCTCGCCGGTCACCGGGCAGGCCGGATCGTCGAGCACGACGCCGACGCGGAAGTCCTCGAGCCGGGACCGCCGGGCGGGCCGCAGCGGGCCGCCGGTGACTTCCAGGGCGAGCCGCAGATCAGCCGCCGAGCGGGCCAGGGGACCCACCGCCGAGGGGAATTCCCGGGCGAGCGGCGCGGGCGGCCCCGGGGGCTGGAACCCGCGCAGCGGCACGGTGCCCGGGGTGGGTTTGAGGCCGTACACGCCGCAGTAGGCGGCCGGGATCCGGATCGACCCGGCCAGGTCGGAGCCGTATTCGAGGTACGTCAGGCCGTCGGCGAGCGCGGCCGCGGCGCCCCCGCTCGAGCCGCCCGGCGTCCGGGTGGGGTCTCGCGGGTTGAGCGTCCGCCCGTGGAGCGGGTTGTCGGTCCGGCCGAAGTCCGCCAGCAGGTGGTGCACGTTCGACTTGCCCACGACGATCGCGCCCGCGGCCCGCAGCCGGGCGACGACCGCCGCGTCCTCCTCCGCGACGCAGCCCGCGAACGCCGGCTCGCCCCAGGTCGTCGGCAGGCCCTGCACGGCGAAGGCGTCCTTGACCGTCATCGGGACGCCGTGCAGCGGGCCGACGTCGTCGCCGCGCGCCACGGCCCGATCGGCCTCCGAAGCGGCCTCGAGCGCGAAGTCGCGGCAGGTGGCGATCACGGCGTTGACCGTGGAGGCGTCGATGCGGGCGAAGAGCTGTTCGGTCAGGTCGCGCGCCGAGAGTTCGCCGCGGCGGATCCCGGCGGCCACCTCGATCGCGGTGCGGAAAGGCGTCATGGGTCCGGGATAGCGCCTGACACGGTGTCAGGGTCAACGGGTTTCCCCGGCCCGCCGTGGCGGGTAGCCCTCCGGTGATCGCCGTCCGATTCGCGGGCGGCGCAGAGCGGCGGAGGGAAGACCGATGTCCACCGCACCCCCGATACCGCCCGAACCGGTCCAGCCCGCGCCCGTCGTCCCGGACCCGGGGCCGGACCGGCCGCTCCCGGAACCCGGTGTGCCCGTGCCGGACCCGCTGCCGCCGGAGCCGTCTCCCGGTCCCGGCCGCGATGGACTATGACTTGCAGATCATATGAGTTTCGTATGACTTCGTGTACCGTCGTGGCATGACAACAGCGCAGAGCTACCGCCGGATGGTCAACGCCGGCAACAAGATCGTCGTGGGCCTGCAGCGGCTCGGCGTCGCCTTCGGCCCGATGCAGCTGCTCACCGTGCCCGGCCGGCGCACCGGCGTGCCCCGCACGTTCCCCATCGCGGTCATGCCGATCGACGGTGCCCGCTACATCGTCCAGGCCTATCCGAAGGCGGCCTGGGTGGCGAACGTGCGGGCCGCGGGCGAGGTGACGCTCACCCGCGGCCGCCGTTCGTCGGTCGCCCGGCTGGCCGAGCTGCCGGTGCCGGAGCGGCGGCCGGTCCTGCGCCGGCTCGTCGAAACGAGCCCGGCGAGCGTGGGGAAGCGGTTCGTGACGACCGGCCTGGCGGACGCCCCGACGCCGGACGCTGTCGCGGCGGCCGCGGAGCGCATCGCGGTCTTCCGCGTCGAACAGTCCTGAGCCGGCGGCGGGCCGGGCGCACCCGGCCCGCCGGGGTCACGCCTCGATCTGCGTGCGGTCGCCGGCGCCCCCGACTTCGATGCGCCGCGGCTTCGCCTTCTCGACGATCGGGATGCGGACGGTCAGCACCCCGGCGTCGTAGTTCGCGGTGATGTGCTCGGTGTCCAGGGTGTCACCGAGGAACAGCTGGCGGGAGAACACGCCCAGCCGCCGCTCGGAGACGTGCATCCGGACGTCGCCACCGGTCGGCAGGGGCCGTCGTTCGGCCTTGACCGTGAGGACGTTGCGCTCGACGTCCAGCTCGACGGCGCCGGGATCGACGCCGGGCAGGTCGAAGCACACCACGAACTCGTCGCCGGCGCGGTAGGCGTCCATCGGCATCGCGGCCGGCTTCGACCAGGTGCCGACGCCGAAGACCTGCTGGGCGAACCGGTCGAAGTCGCGGAACGGGTCGGTGCGCATCAACATCGGGATCCACCTCCTGGGAACTCGTCGACTCTGGTGTCAACACGCGAAGCTGTTCTAGCATGTCGTCAAAACGATGACAAGGTGTGGGTCGTCGAAAGGATGACACGATGGACGGGATCGATCCCCCCGGCGCGCTGCGCCGGATCCAGGAGACGGTCGCGGCCGCCCGGGCCGGGGCCGGCGACCAGGACCGGGTGCTGGACGCGCTGTCCGGCCTGCGGCTGCTGCGCGAGGAGCTGGCGAGCTGGGAACCGGAGCTGATCGCGGCGGCCAGGGCGGCCGGCGCCAGCTGGGTGGCGCTCGCGCCCGCGCTGGGCGTCGCGAGCCGCCAGGCCGCGGAACGGCGTTACCTGCGGCTGCAGCCGTCGCACACCGGCGAGAAGACCGGCGAAGCGCGGGTCGACGCGGAACGCGACCGGCGCGCGGGCGACCGGGCCGTCGCCGACTGGGCCCGCCGCAACTCCGCGATCCTGCGCCAGCTCGCCGGCCGCGTCAGCGGGCTCGACGGGCTGGGCCCGGCCGGGCAGGCCAGCGCCGACCGCCTCGGCGCGGCCCTGGGCGACGACGACCCGGCGACGCTGCTCCCGCCGCTGGCCGCCGCGCAGCCGCACCTGACCGGCGCGCACGCCGGGCTGGCCGAGCAGCTCGGTGAGATCTCGGCCCACACCGACCAGCTGCGCCGCGACGCCGCCGGCCACCGCCGGTCCCGGGATTGACCGGGTTTGACCGGGTTTGATCGGGATGGCCCGGGTTTGCCCGGCTCCGGGCCGGGCACCCGCCGCGGGACCGACGGAAGGACGGTGCCGCCATGACCGCCGAACCCCCGGATCCGGACCCCCGCCGGACCCCGGACCTGGAAGCCGGGGGCGGGGTGCCGCCGGGCAGCACGCCGCCCGACTCCGCCCAGACGTCGGGGCTGTCGCACCCGCAGCCGATGCCGTCCAAGGCGATGCCGGTGCTGTGGCTGGTCCTGACCGGTGTCCTCGTGCTGATGGTCGCCGGGCTGGTCATCGCGCTCGCGTTCGGCTGGCTGCGGGGTGTCTGAGATCGTTCCGGATCGGGTACTCGCGAAGCATGACCGACACCCCTGACCGCACCGAAACCCGCGCCGAGCTGCTGCCCGAAGAGCAGAACGTGGACAGCGCGGACCCCGAGGGCCAGGCCCGCGAGGTCCTGCGCGACTCCGACCGCCGCACCGAGCACCCGGAGGCGACGCAGGGCCGCCGCCATCCGGAAGACACGGTCTAGCCGCCGCGGGAGTTCTCCTGCGTGGCCGGATGCCCCGGCCGCGCCTTCGCGTCTTCGTCTTGCGGCGGCCCGTCGGGCTCTTCGCGGCGGGGCGGCTCGACGACCCGGTTCCCGCTCGAGTCCACCTCGCCGGTCTCGTCGTGGGGCTGCGACATCGTTCCTCCTCGGGTGGCCGGTCCTTCGCGGCTACCCGGCGGACACGGGCGCCAACCGCTCCTCGGACCGCGTCTCGCCGCGCAGCAACAGCACCGCGACCAAACCCAGCCCCGCCACGACGGCGAAGAAGTAGAAGCCCCACGGATAAGCGACCCCGGCGGTGACCAGCGCCCCGGTGACGAACGGGCCGAGGATCGACCCCAGCCGCCCGACCGCCGACGTCAGCCCGAGCGCGGGTACCGCGGGCCGACGCCGGGAAGGCGTGCGCGACGTAGCCGTAGATCAGCACCTGCGCGGAGAACACGAAGACGCCGGTCAGCAGCACGACCGCGTTGAGCACGACCGCGTTCGGGATCTTCAGGCTCAGCGCCGCCAGCAGCACCGCCCCGGCACCGAACCAGATCCGCGCGATCGGGCGGATGCCGAACCGGTCGGCGATCGTGCCGGCCAGCACCAGCCCGAGCACCGCGCCGATGTTGAGCACCAGCAGCAGCGTGATCGACGTCGAGATCGGGTAGCCCGCCGTGCGCATCAGCTGCGGCAGCCAGGTGTTGAGCCCGTAGACCAGCAGCAACCCCATGAACGAACCGGTCCACACGGCGATGCTGGTCCGCCGGAACCGGCCGCTCAGCAGGTCTTTCAGCCCCACGCGTTCGTGCTGGTCCCGGGCCGCGAGGTAGGCCGCGGACTCCGGCAGCTTCCACCACATCAGCGGCACGGCCAGCAGGCCGATGACCCCGCCGCCGTAGAAGAGCAGGTGCCAGTCCTCCTTGGCGGACAGCGCGAGGACCGACGTCAGCACCGCGCCGACGTGGTAGCCGGTCATGGTGAACGTGCTCGCGCTGGCGCGCCGCCGGGCCGGCAGGTTCTCCGACATCACCGTCAGCGCCACCGGCATGCACGCGCCGAGGCCGAGCCCGGCGACGAACCGGAACACCCCGAACGTCGCGACGTTCGGCGCCAGCGGCGTCACCAGGGTGAACAGCGAGAACAGCAGGACCGAGCCGATGAGCAGCACGCGGCGGCCGAACCGGTCGGTCAGCGGGCCGAGACCGGCGGCCCCGACGGCCACGCCGATCAGCGACACCGCGCCCGCCGCGGTGAAGCCGAGGTAGCCGCTCTTGAGCAGGGTCGGGATGGTGGCGCCGAGCGCGACCAGGTCATAGCCCTCGAGCAGGACGGTCAGCCAGCAGAGGACCGCCGTCCACGCGCCGCGGGTGGGAGACGTCGTCATTGTCGTGCTCCTCGGATCAGAAGGGGTAGTTCGCGATGTCCGCGCGGACGGTCAGCCACTGCGTCTCGGTGAAGGCCTCGATGTTGGCCTTCGCCCCGCCGAAGCGGGAGCCGTTGCCGGAGTCGCCGACGCCGCCGAAGGGCGCGGTCGGTTCGTCGCCGACGGTCTGCTCGTTGATGTGCACCTTGCCCGAGCGGATCTCCTCGGCCAGCGTCATCGCGGTGCCGACGTCGCCGAGGATGCCGACCGAGAGGCCGTATTCGGAGTCGTTGACCAGCCGGGCGGCCTCGTCGAGGTCGCGGTAGGCGCGCACCGGCGCCACCGGGCCGAAGATCTCCTCGCGCCAGGCCGGGCTCGCGTCGTCGAGTCCGAAGAGGACGGTCGGCGGGTAGAACGGCGCGTCGGGCTTCCCGCCCGCCAGGACCTGCGCACCGGCCGCGACACTGCGGTCGACGACGTCGGTGACGTGGGCGAGCTGGCGGCCGTCGATGATCGGGCCGAGCGCGACGTCGCTCTCGGCCGGGTTCCCCACCGGAAGCCGCCGGGCCTTCTCCGCGACGGCTTCGACGTATGCGTCCACCTGGGACTCTTGGACGAGGTGGCGGCCGGTGGTCATGCAGATCTGGCCCTGGTGCAGGAAGGAGCCGAACGCGCCGGCGGAGGCCGCCTTGGCGACGTCGGCGCCCGGCAGCACGACGAGCGCGTTGTTGCCGCCCAGCTCCAGGTGCACGCGCTTGAGCGAACGCGCGGCGGCTTCGCCGACCTTCCGCCCGGCCGCGGTCGAGCCGGTGAACGACACCACCGAGACCTCCGGCGCGTCGACCACCGCGGCGCCGACTCCCGTGTCCCCGGGCAGCAGGTGCAGCAGGCTTTCGGGCAGCCCGGCCTCCTCGAAGACACGCAGGATGCTCACCCCGCCGGACACCGCGGTCCGCAGGTCCGGCTTGAGCAGCACGGCGTTGCCGAGCGCGAGCGCGGGCGCCACCGAGCGGATGGCCAGGATCAGCGGGAAGTTGAACGGCGAGATCACCGAAACCACCCCGGCCGGCACCCGGCGGGCCAGCGACCAGCGCGGTTCGCCGGTGCTCAGCACCTCGCCGAGCGGGTGGGTGGGCAGGGCCGCGGCCTCGAAGCAGATCCCGGCCGCCATTTCTGTTTCGATCCCGGCCTTGGGCCGCGTCGAACCGGCTTCGCGGACGAGCCAGTCCTGCACCTCGGCGGCGTGCGCCTCCCACAGGTCACCGGCGCGGCGCAGCACGGCGGCGCGTTCGGCGGGCTTGCGCCGGGCCCAGTCGCGCTGGGCCTTCGCGGCGGCCGCGGCGGCTTCCGCGACGTCGTCCGGTGTCGCGATGCCCACGCGGCCCAGGATTTTCCCGGTGGCCGGTTCGACGACCGGGTGGGTTCCGCCGCTACCGCCGGCGAATTCTCTTGCGAGCAGGGTCATGATCACTCCGGTGTGGTCGGTTCGGTGTCGACCTGGATCAGCCGCGGGCCGTCCGGGGTCGTCTTGAGCTGGGCGCGCAAGTCGTCTTCGTCGCCGGCGGTGGTGGCTTCGACGCCGTACCCGGCGGCGATGGCCGTGAAATCGAGCCCGGGGATCTCCGTGCCGGGCACGTCCGGCGTCCCGAGCAGCTCGCCGAACCACCGCAGGGCGCCGTAGACGCCGTTGCGCAGGATCACGAAGGTGACCGGCACGCGGTAGTGCGCGGCGCTCCACAACGCCGTGATGCCGTAGTTGGCCGAGCCGTCGCCGATGACGCCGACGACCGGGCGATCCGGGCTGCCCATCGCGACGCCGACCGCGGCGGGCAGGCCGAAACCGAGCCCACCGGCGGCCGGGAAGAAGTACGAGCCTTCGCGGCGCAGGTCCATCTGCCGCCACCAGGCCGAGTTCGTCGACGTCGACTCGACGACGTAGCGCGTGTCGCCCGCCTGGGTGTCGCGCAGCGCGGCGAACACCTGCTCGGGGTGCAGCGCTTTCGCGCCGGTCTTGGGCTCCGGCGTCTCGACGTAGCCGCTTGTCGTGCCCCGGGCGGGGACTTTCGTCAGCAGCGCCTCGATCACCGGCGCGGGGTCGGCGACCAGCGCTTCGCCCATCGGCGCGCGGGCCGCGGCGCCGAAGTCGTCGGTGACCTGGATCAGCCGCGTGCCCTCCGGCAAGTACGCGCCGGGCACGTGCTGGTGGTAGCGGAAGACCGGCGCGCCGAGCACCAGCACGAGGTCGTGGCCGGTCAGCGCGGCCGACACCGGCGCGATGCCGGCGGGCAGCACGCCCCGGAAGAGCCGGTGCCGGTTGGGGAAGGGCAGCCGGTGCGGCGACGGCGCCACCCAGGTCGCCACGCCGAGGTGCTCGGCGAGGGCGACGGCCCGGTCGAACAGCCCGGTGGCGTCGATGTCGCCGCCCAGGACCAGCGCCGGGTTCCGCGCCGCGGCGACGGCCGTGACGAGGGCGTCGAGCTGGGCTTCGCTCGGAGCCAGACCTCGCTGGACCTGCCGGTCGAGCGTCGCGGTCTCCGCCAGCTCCACGGCCCAGTCGTCGTAGGGCACCGAGAGGTAGCTCGGACGCCGGTGCAGCTCGGCCTCGAACACGGCCTGCGCGAGCGAGCGCGGCACGTCCGCGGCGCAGCTCGGCTCGCCCGACCAGGCGACCAGGGGGCGCATCAGCTGCGTCGCGTCGACGTTGGCGAGCATCGCCTCCAGCCCGATCGCCGTCCGGACCTGCTGGCCGGCGGTGAGCACCAGGGGAGTGCGGGAGTAGACGGCGTTGGTGAGCGCCCCCATCGCGTTGCCGGAGCCGGCGGCGGCGTGCAGGTTGACCAGCACCGGGCGGCCGGTCGCCTGGGCGTAGCCGTCGGCCATCCCGACGACGGCGCCTTCGTGCAGGCCGAGGACGTAGCGGAAGTGCTCCGGCAACTCGGCGAGGAACGGCAGCTCGTTGGAACCGGGGTTGCCGAAGACGGTGGTCAGGCCACGGCGGTCCAGGAACTCGTGGGCGAGCCGGCGGGCGGTGGGCATGGGCGGGCCTCCTCGAAGTCGGACCGACCCTATGGAGCTGCTCGCGTGTGTTCCAATAAATGTTGCCTCGGTGCTTCATAGAGGGGATCGATGATGCCGGACTTCGACCTCAACCTGGTGCGCACGTTCGTGCTGCTGTACGAGACCCGCAGCGTGACCGCCACGGCCGAGTCCCTGCACGTCACGCAGCCGACGATCAGCTACAGCCTGCAGAAGCTGCGGCGCCGGTTCGCCGACGAGCTGTTCCGCCGCACCGGCGGCGGCCTGGTCCCGACGACGACGGCCCGCGCGCTGTACGAGCCCCTGCACAGCGCGCTGTCCGAGATCGAGACGGCGGTGAGCGGCGCGAAGTCGTTCTCGCCGTCGACGGCCCGGACGGCGTTCACGCTGTGCCTGTCGGACCTGGGGGAGATCTCGCTGCTGCCGCGTCTGATGGCGGCGCTGCCCGCCCACGCTCCCGGGGTGACGCTGACGGTCCGGCCGTTGGACGTCGACCGTGCGGCCGACCAGCTCGGCCGGGGCGAGATCGACGCGTTCATCGCGTCCTCGCTGATCAGCTCCCAGCGGGTGGCCCGGATCCCGCTGTTTTCCGAGGGCTACCTCGGCATGGTGACGCGCGACCACCCGCGCCTGGGGGCGACGGTGTCGTCCGGCGAGCTGGCGGCGGAGCGCCACGTGACGGTGTTCGGCCCGACCGGCCACGACGGCCCCCGCCGCGCGCTGGAGGCGTGCGGCCTGCTCGACCGCGTGGTACTGGAGGTGACCCGGTTCGCGGCGCTGCCGTACCTGGTGCAGGACGGCGAGCTGGTGGCGATGGTCCCGCGGCTGGTGGCGGAGATGTTCGCGGCCGAGCACCGGGTCCGGCTGTTCGAGCTGCCGATGGAGGTCGAGCCGGCCCAGGTGTCGGTGTACACGCGGCACACGCACGCCCGCAGCCCGGCCCAGCACTGGCTGGTGGGCTTCATGCGCGAGGTGCTGGGCTAGGTCGTCTGGCAGCGGACGCCGTTGAGCGTGAAGCCGACGGCGGCGGGGTTGCCGCGGCTGAACGAGCCGTTGAAGCCGATGTCGATCGTCGTGCCCGGGGCCATGCTGAGGTTGTAGGAAACCGCTTTCATCGTGACCCGCGAGCCGCTTTGGGAGAAGTCGCCGTTCCAGCTGTGCGTGACCTGCTGTCCGGCGGTGAAGTTCCAGGTGGCGGTCCAGGGGTTGAGCGCCTGGTTGCCGGTGTTGGTGACGTAGACGTTGGCGGTGAACCCGTTGGGCCACGAATCGGTGATGTCGTACCGGACCGAGCACGAGGCGACCGGAGCGGGCGGCGGGGGAGCGGCCTCGGTCGGGCTGGTGGTGGCCGTGGTCCTGGGCGCCGTCGTCGTCGGAGAGGCGGAGGTCGAGGTCTGCCGGAGCACGGTCGGCACCGGCGTCGGACTCGGCGCCGTGGTGGCAACCGGCCGCGGAGTGGTGGCGGGAGCAAGCGGATCGGCAACCAAGGCGGCTTGCCGCCCGGGCGAGCTTTCCGAGGTGACGGCGATGATCACGAGGCTCCCGAGGACGACAACGGCCCCGCAAAGGGCGGAGACCCACCGAATCCGCCGCCCCGCGCGCTGCTGAGCGGCGGCGGCCTCCCGCGCCCGCTGCTCGAGCCGTTCCCGGTAGCCGTCACCGGTGTCATCTTCACGGAGCCGGGCGAGGGGTTCGGAGGCATCCAGCGCCCGAGGCGTGGCCCCGGTTTCCCGCAGCAGCTCACCAACGGAAATCTCATCACCAGACCGCCAACCGGCGCGCGCCATACCGGAACCTCCAGGTCCTGAGGGCGCTCGAACGCGCTGGGTTGCCCGGCGAATCCTAGGAAGCAGAACCGGTCTTGTAAACCGTGTGAGCCCCAGCGTTTCCCAGGCTTTGACCGGGTGTAGCAGCGCCTGGATCGATGCAGAGCCGCAGAACCGGCCGATGATGCCAGACCCGGTCCGGGTGTGGAGTCGGACCCCCCTGAACGAGGGAGCAGGGTGGCCGTATACTCTTTTCTCAGCAGGTCCGAGTGGCGGAATGGCAGACGCGCTAGCTTGAGGTGCTAGTGCCCTTAACGGGCGTGGGGGTTCAAGTCCCCCCTCGGACACCAAAGTCGGTGAATCTTCCCGCACCAGTGAGTATCAGGCCAGTCACGATGCGTTGCGTGCTGGCCATCCTTCTTCTGTAGCGTACGGCGCTCCTCATCGTCATGGTGGCGAGGCCGTCGCTACGGTGATCCCGCCTCGCACAGCGGCAGCTCCGGTCGAGCGTCCTGCGGCCTCGGGTGTTGTTCCGTTCCCTGTTCCGCAGGTGCCTGCGGTTCGCTCGGGCGTGATGCAGTACGGCCTCGCGCGGATTGATGCGTCGGGGCGGGTGGCGGACCGGTCGATCGTGAAGACCCTCGGCTGGCGTTCCGGCGACCGCCTGGCGATCACCGTGGTCGAGAGCGCGGTCGTCGTGCATCGCGATCCGGCCGGCGTGTTCGCCGTTCCGCCGACGCCATATCTCGTTTTGCCCGCGGTCGTGCGGCGGCGGGCTGGCGTGCGCGCGGGTGATCAGCTCTTGGTCGCCGTCGACTCCACGTGCGGCGTGCTGGTGATCCATCCGCTGGCTGCCCTCGACACCATGCTCGTCGGTTACCACGCCTCCCTGCTGGGAGGTGATCACGATGATCGGATCGAGTAGCACGGCAGAGCTGGACGCGGCACGTCTGTTGCTGGCGAAGATGGGCATCGACCCGGCCGAGCTGTTCGCAGCGCCGGTCGTGCGACCGGAGGTGCCGACGTTCGCCGAATACATCCCGGTGGTGGCTGCTGCGGTGTCGGACAGTACCCGGCGGGCCTATTCGTCGTACTGGAAACGCCTCGAGCAGCATTGGGGTTCGCGTCGGCTCGACGAACCGACCCCGACCGAGTTGAAACAGCTGGCCGAGGAAGCGAAAGCGCAGGCGTTGGTCCGCCGGAATTCCCGTGGTGGGCGCAGCGCGGCGGAGAATTTCGTCGCGGCTGCCCGGTGTCTGTACCGTCATGCCGAGGACGACGGTGTGATCTCCGAGGGCGGCAATCCCGCGCGGAAGGTGGCCAAGCCCCGTCGGCTTCCTTCGACGCGTCGTGCTGTGCACGATGTCGGGCTGGCCGAGATCAACGAGGCGGCCGCCACCACCGGCGATGACCCCGAACTCGACACGCTCCTGTTGCGGCTGCACACCGAGACGGCGTGCCGCCGAGGAGGCGCGTTGAACCTGCGTCCCCGTGATCTGGATTCCGTGCAGTGCCTGATCTATCTGCGGGAGAAGGACGGTGCGGTCCGGTGGCAGCCGGTGTCCCCGACGTTGATGGGCTACTTGCTGGCGCATGCTGAGCAGCGCGGCGCAACCCATCCCGAGGGGCAGTTGCTGCGGTACCGGCACGGCGAGCCGATCACCAAGCGCCGCTACGACCATCTCTGGGATCGCATCGGCCGCCACGTCCCCTGGGTGCGCACCCAGGGCGTGTCCACCCACTGGCTGCGGCACACCACGCTGACCTGGGTCGAACGCAACTTCGGCTACGCGATCGCCCACGCCTACGCGGGCCATCACGACGCGTCCGACAGCGCCACCACCACCTACGTCAAAGCTGGCCTCGCCGACATCGCCACCGCGTTGGCGGCGCTCACCGGCGAAGCCCATCCGCTCGCCGACGGAACGTCCTGGGAGGCGCGATCATGAGTCAGGGAGGGACGAACAAGGCGTTGTGGGTGCAGTGCGCGTGCACGGCCCTGGTGCCACTCGGCGCGGCTTACGCCTCCTACCGCCACGGCCGCAGTTCGCTCTGAGATTTGGTGCCGACGCCTCGACTGCGGCGATCTGGCCGCTCATCGTCGACGGCCTGCTGACCACCGCCACGGTCGAGCTGTGGAAGGTCGGCCAAGGCAACCAGGCCGGCGGTCGCTGGGCTGCATGGCTCGCGTTCGTGTTCGGCATTTCCTTGTCGTTGTGTGCCAACATCGGCGCGGCTCCCACGCTGAGCGTGCTGTCCATCATCGTCGCGGCCTGCCCACCCCTGGCTCTGCTGCTCGCGGTCGAGCTGCTGAACCGGGCACTCAAACGCCATCGGGCGTCAACGGCCCAGGGGGACGCCGTCACGAGCGTCGGGACAACTGAGCTCGCGGTCGAGACGTGTCTCGCTGAGGTCCCGGACGAGGTCGCGTCTTCCGAGCCGACAGCCGAACAGCGCATGTGGGTCTGCCCAGACTTCGGTTGACACCGGGGCTGACGGTTTCTCAGGCCGCTGACGCGGTCGTGTAGATAG
>NZ_PPHF01000034.1 GCF_002904335.1 Amycolatopsis sp. CA-126428
CCGCGGCTGGACCTGGGGCGGCTCCTGGGACACCCCCATCGACTACCAGCACTTCGAGAAGCCCTGACCCTCGACCGGAAAAACCACTGGGGTTACGTGAAATCGTGACGCGGGCTGCGTCTGGGATCGGCCACGACGGAATCCGCAGCCTCGCGCACTGGGGATGATCGACAGGCGCCCGGGATCGCCGCCGGATGGGGCGGCGGTTCTGGGCGTCGGCGCGTTCTAGTCGCGGCGGGCGTTCTGCAGCGCGAGGCCGCGCGGGGTTGCCACGCGGGTGATCAACGCGAACGCGCCGTCGCACAGGAGCGCCAGCAGTACCGCGGCCAGGCCGCCCGCGAAGATCGCTCCGTAACCCTGGGCTCCGACCGCGAAGCCGTCGACTATGTACCGGCCCAGGCCGCCGCCGTCGTTGACGATTGCTCCGATGGCCACCGTGGCGATCAGCTGGAGGAACGCCACCCGGGCGCCCGCCAGGATCACCGGGGATGCCAGCGGCAGCTCCAGGCGCAGCATGATCTGCCCTTCGCGGTAGCCCGTTCCGCGGGCCGCGTCGATCGTCTCCTGCTCCAACGTCACTACGCCCGCGTACGTGTTCGTGAACAACGGGGGCATCGCCAAGGCGACCAGCGCCAGCAGCAACGGCCAGAACGTCGTGTCCAGCTCCCAGCGGCTCGCCAGGAACCAGAACAGGATGATCAGCCCGAAACTCGGGATCGCCCGGCCGATGTTCACCGCGCTGCTCGCGAGGAACGCGCCGCGGCGGTAGTGGGCTAGCCACAGCGCCGCCGGGATGGTCAGCGCCGCCGCGATCGCCAGGGCGAGGAGCGAAAACCTGAGGTGCTCCAGGACGCGGTACGGGACGCCGGCCTTGTCGGTCCAGCTCCAGCGGTTCGGGTCCGCGAGCCACGCGTTCAGCTGATCGAGGAAGCTCATCGCGCCCGCACCTTCCGCGACCAGGGCGCCAGCACGCGCTCGCTGAGCCAGAGGGCCAGATCGACCACCACCGCCAGGACGACGGACAGGCCGACGCCGACGATGATCATCGTCGGGTTGGGGGTCGCCGTCTGGATGCCCGCTCGGATGAAGTAGCCCAGGCCGCCGAGGCCGAGCATCGAAGTCACGGTCACCAGGCCGATCGTCGTCACCGCCGCGACACGCAGGCCGGCGATCACCACCGGCAGGGCGAGGGGCAGCTCGATCTGCCAGAGCAGCCTGCCGCGCGTGTACCCCATCCCGACCGCGGCCTCGCGGACCTCGTTCGGCACCTGGTCGACGCCGGTGACGATGTTGCGGATCAGGATGAGCAGCGTGTACGTCGCGAGCGGGATCATCGCGGAGACGAACGTCAGCCCGAAGAACGGCACCAGCACCGCGAACGCGCCGAGGCTCGGGATCACGTACAACGCGCCCGCCGTGCCGAGGATCACCGGGTACGTCCAGCGGTAACGCAGGGAGACCACGGCGAGCCCGATCGAAACCACCAGCCCGATGCCGAGCGCGGCGCCGGTCAGCGAGACGTGCTCGATGAGGCGCTGGACGATGGCGTCGGCGTTGCGGTCCACCCACTTCCACTGGAAGATCGGCGGCCCGCTGTCGGCGGCCAGCGGCGTCACCGTGTTCACGTGCACCGGGCGACCTTACCCCGATCGGGCTGAAATATTCCGGGGAGTGGGAATTTCGGGTGCTATCTCCCACGATGTGGATTCTTGTCGGAGGTCAGGGCTAGGGTCCTTTCGTCTGTTCGAGTGACGAGGGAGTGGGGATTCGTGCGCTGGTTCCGGAACGCGTCCGTGGTGGCGGTGGCCGTCGCGGCGACGCTCGGTTTGGCCGCCTGTGGCGGCAGCGACAGCGGTGACAAGCCCGCCGCGCAGGGCAAGGGTGGGGCGCCGATCGTCGTCGCGTCCTTCAACTTCACCGACAGTCAGATCCTCGCCGAGATCTACGCGCAGGCGCTGGAGGCCAAGGGCTACCCGGTGACGCGCAAGCTGAACCTCGGGTCGCGGGAGCTGATCTACCCGTCGCTGAAGTCCGGTGAGCTGCAGTTCATCCCGGAGTACCAGGGTGCGGCGATCACCACCGGCTTCGGCAAGGAGGCCGGCAAGACCGCGCAGGAGGAGCACGACCAGCTGGCGAAGCTGTTCGAGCCCAGCGGCATCGGCCTGCTCAACTTCGCGCCCGCCGAGGACAAGAACACCTACATCATCAAGTCCGACCTGGCCAAGGACAAGGGCATCGCGTCCATCAGCGACCTGAAGAAGCTCGACAAGGTCGTCATGGCCGGCCCGCCGGAGTGCGAGAAGCGCCTTCCGTGCTTCAAGGGCTTCACCGACGTCTACAAGCTGACCAACATCACCTTCCAGACGATCCAGGAAGCCGGGCCGCGCGTCGAGCAGCTCAAGTCCGGTGCGGTCACGGTCATCCCGGTCGACTCGGTCAGCCCGCTGACCGGTGACTCGAAGTACACCGTGCTCAAGGACGACCTCAACATCGTGCCGACCGAGAACGTCGTGCCCGCGGTGACCAAGAAGGTCCTCGACGAGCGCGGCGCGGACTTCGCCACCGCCGTGAACGCGGTCAGCGCGAAGCTGACGACCGACGTCATGCGGGACCTCAACAAGCGCGTCGACTCCGACGGCGAACGCGCCGAAGACGTCGCGAAGGACTGGCTGAAGCAGGCCGGGCTCTGAGTCACGCGGTCCCGCTGACGACCCACGCCCGGGCCGTCAGCGGGATCGAGCCGTCGGGATCCGCCGGCAGGCGGCTGCGCAGCAGCTCGCGGATCCGGTCGCGGTGCGCCTGCGGCAGCGTGGCCAGGTACGTCGGCGCCGGGCCCTGCGCGCCGAGGAACGGCTGCCAGTAGTCGTCGAAGTCCGCGAACACCGTCGGGATCCTGATCTCGCCGACGGAGACCGCCGTGAAGCCCGCGTCCGTCCACAACCGGCCCAGCGGCTCCGGGTGGCACAGCGTGAACCGGCGGCCCTCGTCCAGCTCGGCGACCGTCTCCGGGTCGAGCTCGCCGGCCGCGTCCCAGAACCGGCGGATCAGCTCCATGCCCTCGGCGAGGTCCCACAGGTAGGTGGCGGCCAGCCCGCCCGGGGCGGTGACCCGCGCGATCTCCGCCGCCGCGCGGTCCGGGTCGGGGACGAAGTTCAGGACCAGGCCCGACACGACCACGTCGAACCGGGCGTCCGGGAACGGCAGCGAATGGGCGTCGGCGAGGGTGAACGCCGCCCGCGGGTCGGTCACGCTCGCGCGGGCCGACTCCAGGAATCCCTCGGACGGATCGGCGCCGACGACTTCCGCGGGGCCGGCCGCCGCCAGCACCGCCGACGTCAGTGCGCCGGTGCCGCAGCCGACGTCGAGCCAGCGCCGGCCCGCCGGGACGCCGAGCTGCCGGACGAACGTCTCCGCGATCCGGCGGCTCCACCGTCCGATGTAGGCCTCGTAAGCGTCGCCTGACTGCCACATGGCCCCGAGTACAGCACAGAAACCGCTGCTCAGCCGCCGGTCAGGGTCCCGGTCGCGTCGTGGCCCGCCGACGTCGCCCGGCGCAGGAATCCGGCGATCAGCGCCAGTTCGTCCTCGGTGTAGCGCGCGCAGAGCTCGTCCATCGCGGTGTTCATCCCCGCGTAGAGCCGGAACAGCTCCGCGTTGCGGCCGCGGACCGCGCGGACGGCGATCGAGCGCCGGTCGGCGGCCTCGGGGTCGCGTTCGCGGACGATCCAGCCGCCCTTCTGCAGCCGGTCGAGGATGCCGGTCATCGTCGCCGGGTGCAGCCCGGCCCGGCGGGCCAGCGCGCTCGGGCTGAGCGGGCCGTGCCGGGCGATCAGCTCGAGGCAGTCGAGGTCGACGTCCTTGAGCGCCAGCTGGGCGCTTACTTGGTGGTTCAGCAGCGAAAGCTGGTTGCGCAGCTCCCGCAGCGCATCTTTCACCGCCACGGTCGACCGGCGGTGCGCTCCCGCACTCATATGAACCTCGTATCAGTCGGCTGAGGAGCAGCCTAACCGCCGAGAGCCATTCGCGTGTACGCGCGGACGTCGGCGTCCGAATCGGTGCGCCGCGCCCGCAGCCGCACGGCGACCTCGGCGGAGTCCGCCCACTTGCCGAGCGCCTGGACGGCGGCCCGCCGGACGTTCGGGTGCTCGTCTTCCAGGGCTCCGAGCAGCGGTTCCGACGGCGTGGCCAGCGCACCCAGCGCCGTCGCCGCCCCGCGGCGCACCTGCCACGCCGGGTCCGCGGCCGCCGCCACGGCGAGGTCCGCCAGGTTGCCGCCGCAGCCGAGGTCGGCGGCGGCGGTCAGCGCGGCCGCGCGCACGAGCAGGTCCGGGTCGACGGCCAGCGCGGACACCGTGCCGGTGGCGCGCGGGTCGCCGATCGTCCCCAGCCCGGCCGCGACCGCGACCCGGACCTCGCGTGAGGCGTCCGAGGCCGCCTCCGCCAGTGTCGACGCCGCGTCCAGCGACACCAGGCCGCGGATCGCCTCCAGCCGGACCACGACCGCGGGGTCGGCGAGGGAAGCCGCGAACAGCGGCGCATCACCGAGCCGCAGCGCCCGCAGGACGTCCAGCGCCACCGACCGCACGTCCGCGTCGGACACCGCCAGGGCCGACCGCAGCCCCCCGGCCAGGGAAGACGACGGCGCCAGCACCTCCACCAGCTCGCGCAGCCCGGCCGCCGCCGCGGCCCGCACCCGCGCGTCGATGTCGTGCAACGCCGTGACCAGCGCCGGCCCGAAACCGTCCGGCGCCGACTCGGTGAGCACCGCGATCGCCGTCGTGCGGACCTCGGCGTCCGGATCGGACAGATACGTCGACAGCGAGGACAGCGACGGCTGTTCCTCCGCCATGGCGACGACCTCGAGGACCCGCGGCGACGAATGCGTCCGCGCCGGGCCGGCCGCGGTGACCACGTCCGGCGGTGTGTGCCCGCTGAAGGCCGTGTGGACCCCGAGGACTTCGACGGCGAAGTCCGGCACCGAGAACTCCGGCACCGGCACGACGTAGGGCGCCACCGGCCGCTTGACGAACTCCATCTCCCCGGACGGCGTCCGGCGCAGGTTCAGGTGCGCGAGCCACGAGACGTCGTCGCGGCCCGGGTGGTCGGTCCGGTCGTGGTAGAGCCCCCACCGGCTCTCGGTCCGCACCAGCGACGCCCGCGCCGCCATCTCGGCGCAGTCGCGGATGAACGTCACCTCGGCGCAGCGCATCAGCTCGTGCGGGGTCCGGGCGCCCATGCCCGCGATCTCGCCGGACATCCGCGCGAACGTCTCGAGGGCGATCTCCAGCTTCGCGGTCGTCTTGGGCGGTGCCACGTAGTCGTTGACGAACCGCCGCAGCTTGTACTCCACCTGCTGCTGGGGCGGACCATCCGGAGTGGACAACGGCCGGTAGATCAACGCGTGCGCCGCAGCGATCTGGTCTTCGGGCAAGGGGACAAGAGGACGCAGGGAACCCGACGCGTGCGCGCCCGCGAGGTCGCCGTAGACGAACGCGCCGATCATGTAGTTGTGCGGCACGCAGGCGAGGTCGCCGGCCGCGTACAGGCCGGGCACGGTCGTCGCGCCGTTCTCGTCCACCCAGACGCCGGACGCCGAATGCCCGCCGCACAGGCCGATCTCCGAGATGTGCATCTCGACGTCGTGCGTGCGGTAGTCGTGGCCGCGGGTGGCGTGGAACGTCCCCCGTGTCGGCCGTTCGGTCGTGTGCAGGATGTTCTCCAGCGCGCCGAGCGTCTCCTCCGGCAGGTGCGTCAGCTTGAGGTAGATCGGTCCGCGGGCCGACGAGATCTCGCGCGCCACCTCGGCCATCATCTGCCCGGACCAGTAGTCGCAGTCGACGAAGCGGTCGCCGGCCGCGTTGACCTGGTAGCCGCCGAACGGATTGGCGACGTACGCGCAGGCCGGGCCGTTGTAGTCCTTGATCAGCGGGTTGATCTGGAAGCACTCGATGCCGGACAGCTCGGCGCCCGCGTGGTAGGCCATCGCGTACCCGTCGCCGGCGTTGGTCGGGTTCTCGTACGTGCCGTAGAGATAACCGCTCGATGGCAGGCCCAATCGTCCACAAGGACCGGTCGCGAGGATCACCGCGGACGCGGAAACCGTGACGAACTCGCCGGTCCGCGTGTTGAACCCGACGGCACCGACCGCGCGTCCGCCGGACGTCAGCACGCGCACCGGCATCACGCGGTTCTCGATCGTGATGCGCTCGCGCATGTGCTTCTGCCGCAACACGCGGTAGAGCACCTTCTTGATGTCCTTGCCCTCCGGCATCGGCAGGACATAGCTGCCGGACCGGTGCACGCGCCGCACGGCGTACTCGCCGTACTCGTCCTTTTCGAACTTGACGCCGTACTTCTCCAGCCGTTGCACCATGGCGAACCCGCGCCGCGCGGTCTGGTACACAGTGGACTGGTTGACGACGCCGTCGTTGGCGCGGGTGATCTCGGCGACGTAGTCCTCCGGCGTCGCCTTGCCTGGGATGACCGCGTTGTTGACGCCGTCCATGCCCATGGCCAGCGCGCCCGAGTGCCGGACGTGCGCCTTTTCCAGCAGTAGCACGTTCGCGCCGTGCTCGGCGGCGGTCAGCGCGGCCATCGTCCCGGCCGTTCCACCGCCGATCACCAGGACGTCGGTCTCGAAGTGCGTCCGCGTGGACAGCGGGGGTGCTTCGAACGTCATGCCGCCACCAGCCCGTCCAGAACCTCGGCGCGCTCGGCCGCGACGGCGGGCTCGGCCGTCCGCGGCCGCGACGACTCGACGACCTTCGCCAGCCGCCCGTCACGGGTCAGCACCGCGACGCGGTCGGCCAGGAAGAGCGCTTCGTCGACGTCGTGGGTCACGAACACCACCGTCGTCGGCCGTTTGCGCCAGACCTCCACGAGTAGCCGCTGCATGGCCGTGCGGGTCTGGGCGTCCAGCGCCCCGAACGGCTCGTCGGCCAGGATCACCCGCGGCGCCCCGGCGAGGGTGCGGGCGAGCTGGACGCGCTGGCGCATGCCGCCGGAGAGCTCCCGCGGCAGGTGGTCCTCGTACCCGGCCAGCCCGACCTGGGACAGCCAGGACTCCGCTTCGGCCCGCCGCCGCGCCCGCGGGACGCGCCGGATGGACAGCGGCAGCTCGACGTTGCGGCGCACCGAACGCCAGGGCAGCAAGCCGTCGTCCTGGAACACCAGCGCGCGCTCGGCCGACGTGCCGGTCACCTCCTCGCCGGCGGACAGGACGCGGCCCGACGACACGGGCAGCAGCCCGGCCAAGGTGCGCAGCAGGGTCGACTTGCCGCACCCGGAAGGTCCGGTGACGGCCAGGATCTCGGCGTCGGCAATGTCCAGGCCGATGCCGGACAGCACCGCGCGGGGTCCGTAGTGGACGGTCAGGTTCTCGATGCGCAAGCTCATGAGTTCTCCCCTCGGGGCAGCCAGCGGGTGGCGCGGCGGCCGAGCAGTTCGACGGCGGCCGAGGTGACCCAGCCGAGCAGGCCGATGGTGAGCATCCCGACGATCACGCCCGGGTAGTCGACGACGGTGTAGGCCTGCCAGGTCCGGTAGCCGACGCCGAACTCGCCGGAGATCATCTCCGCCGAGATCACGCAGATCCACGAAACGCCCACGCCGACGGACAGCCCGCCGAACACGCCGGGCAGCGCGCCCGGCAGCACGACGTTCCACAGCACCCGCCGCGGTGAGCCCCCCATCGTGCGGATCGCGTCTTCCCAGACCACCGGCAGCGCGCGCACGGCGTGCCGCGTGCTGACCACGACCGGGAAGAACGCGGCGAGGAACGTGATGAACACGATGCCCTGCTCGTTGGTCGGGAAGAGCAGGATGGCGATCGGTACCACCGCGATGGCCGGGATCGGCCGCAGGACTTCCAGGAGTGGCTGGACGACGTCGGACGTGCCGCGGGAGCGCGCGATCGCCGTGCCGAGCCCGATACCGAACACCGCGGCCAGCGCGAAGCCCGTCACGATCCGGCGCAGGGAATCGAGCAGGTCCTGGTAGTAGACGGCGGTGCCGAGCTGGTAGCCGAGGTCGCGGGCCACCTCGACCGGTGTGGGCAGGCGGTCGAAGTGCAGCCACAGGTCGACGTCGAACGCGGTCAGCAGCTCCCACACGACCAGTGCGGCGACGATGCTGCCGGTGCGGACGGCGAGCCGGCTGAACCGGCGTCTCGGTGGCGCCGGTGGGGCTTCCGTGATGGCGGGTTCCTGTTCGAGGGTCTGGGTCATCGGGACTCCTCCACGGCTTGCGCGTAGCTGACGATCGAGCCGGTGTGCCCGGCGAGGTGGGCGCGGGCGCCGTCTTCGGTGGTGAAGGGCAGCAGCGCGCCGTCCGCGTCGCGCACCCAGACGGCCTTGTCCGCGAACCAGCGGGTGCCCGTGGCCGCGTCCGGGACGTAGGCCGCGCGGACTGGTTTCCCGGCGTGCGCCACGGCCTTGAGGAGGCAATCCGGGGTGGCCGCGGGGTGGGTCGCGGTCTCGCCGGTCAGCCACAGCTCACCCGCGGTGCGCGGATCGGTGACCGGCTGCGAACACGTCGTGTCGAAGCCCGTCACCGGGGACGGATTGGCCAAAATGGAGGCAGCCGCCTCGTACGCCGGCCCGTAGATCTCGCGCAGGTACCGGTCGTCGACGAACGCGCCGAGGTCGAGCCGCTTGATGTTGCCGATCGAACGCAGGAAGGGCGCGTCGGTTTCGAGCGCGCTGACCAGCGGGCGCTTCAGCGGCAGGTCGAAGGTGACCACGCCGCCGGCACCGTTGTAGAGGTAGACGACCTCGGGCGGCAGCTTGGTGGCGGACGCGACCTTCAGCGCCGCGTCCATCGGGTGCTGGTGCAGGTAGTCCGTCGCGTCGCGCTGCGCGCGCAGGAACTCCGCGACGACGTCGTGGTGGCTGTCCGCATAGGACTCCCGGACGACCACGCCGTGCCACGTCGGCAGGTTCAGCGCCGAGCCGTCGTAGAGCAGCCGCGCCTGGTTCGCGAACACCAGCTGCCCCGGCCACGCCACGAACTGCCCGAGCGCGTCGATCGACCCGGACAGCAGCCCGGACGCGCCGACCGCGGGCGCCTGGTTCTGCAGGTGGACGTCGCCGGTGCCGATGCCGATGTTCTGCAGGGCGTGCACGGTCGTGCCGTGCCCGGCCGAGCCGACGCTGGCCGAGATCTTCTTCCCGCGCAGGTCGGCCAGGGTGTGCGCCGGCGACTTCGGCGGCACCACGACCATGTTGAGTGCGCCCAGCAGGTTGTAGCCGGTGGCGGCGACCAGCTTGGTGCGTCCGTCGCCGAACTCCTGGGTCCGGGAACCGTTGATGAGCAACGGGTAGTCGCCCATCGAGCCGACGTCGATCTTCCCGGCCACCATTTGCGCGGTGATCGGGGCGCCGGTCGAGTAGTCCTGCCAGGTGACGTGATAGCGCTTCCCGTCCCGGTTGCCCAGGTCGGCGAGCCGCTTCTCGAAGTACCCCAGCGACCGCAGCAACGTGCCCGCGGTGACGGTGTTGATCGTCTTCGACTGGTAGCCGATCACGACGTCCACCTCGTTCGACGTGGCGGCGTTCGCGGTGCAGCCCGCGGCCAGCAGCGCGGCGACGAGCAGGATCCGGGCCCCGTTCATCGCAGCAGGTAAGGCATGTTGATGGTCACCGCGCCGGTCGGGCAGCGCGCCGCGCACGGCCCGCAGTACCAGCACTCGTCGACGTGCATGTACGCCTTGTCGGTGTCCGGGTCGATGGCCAGCGAGTCGAGCGGGCACATGTCGACACAGAGGCGGCAGCCGTCGAGGCACTTCGACTCGTCGATCGTCACCGGGACGTCGATCCGGCTCGGCACGAGGGGCATGGCGGTCTCCTTCAGGAGCGGTCGAGGCGGGCGCGCATGGTGAGGCGGTCGCCGCGCAGGCGGATGTATTCGAGGTCGACGGGCCGTCCGTCGGCGAAGTGCGTGAGGCGTTCCCACCGCAGCAGCGCCGCGCCCGGCGGAACTTCGAGGACCGCCGCGGTTTCCGGGTCGGCGTTGAGGGCTTCGACGTCGATGTCGGCGTAGCCCAGCCGCTGCCCGGACGTCTCTTCGATGAGCGCGAAGACGTCCCGGCCGGCGAGGTCGTGCTCCAGCAGCGGCTTCCCGATCTCCGGCAGCAGATAGGTGAGGTCGAGCGACAGCGGGACGCCGTCGAGTTTTCTGAGTCGCTCGAGGTAGACGACCTCGGAGCGTTCGGGCACGCCGAGCCGGTGCGCCACGACGGCGGGTGCGGGCACGAGGTCCGCCGCCCGGACTTCGTTGGTCACCTCGCCGTGTTCGCGCAGCACCTCGGCCAGCCCGGCCAGCCGGTTGAGCGCGTGCGGGTACTTGTGCCCGACGACGACCGTGCCGACACCCGGCTGGCGGGTGATCAGGCCGTCGTCACGCAGCAGCGCGAGGGCCTCCCGCACGGTGTTCCGGGTGACCGAGAACTCCACCGTGAGGTCCTCTTCACACGGCAGCGCCTCCTCGGCCAGCACCTGACGGCGCAGCAGGTCGGCGAGCTGCCGGGCGCTGTCCGACCGGGTGCGGCGGGGTGTGGTGGGCATGGCGGGGAGAATGGCCAGTGCACGTTAACACCGTGTTACGCCACTTCCGACCTCCTCGGCGACGCGCTGACCAGCGAAAACAGCTGTCCAGAGCGGACTTCCGCCGCTCACTATCTGAGACGTGCGAGGGCGCCCGCCGGTGGTGCGCCGGGCGGTGGAATCGTGGACCCTGATCTGTACGCCGGAGAAGGAGTCCAATGGGAAAGGTCACGGCCACCGCGGAGCGCACCATCGACGCCCCGGCCGACAAGGTCCGCGCGCTCGTCGCCGACTACGCCGAGACGCGGCCGAAGCTGCTCACCGAGCACTACCGCGACTACCAGGTCACCGAAGGCGGCGTCGGCGCCGGGACCAAGGCGGGCTGGAAGCTGCAGGCGACGTCCAAGCGCGTGCGGGACGTCAAGGCGACGGTCACCGAGCCGCGGCCCGGGACGCTGGTCGAGACCGACGCGAACTCCAGCATGGTCACCACGTGGACCGTCACCGAAGCGGGTGAACGCAGTGTGGTGAAGATCGAGACCACGTGGGACGGTGCGGGCGGGATCGGCGGCTTCTTCGAGAAGACCTTCGCCCCCGGCGGGCTCAAGAAGATCTACGACGGCGTCCTCGGCAAGCTCGCCGAGATCGTGTGACGCCTCACAATCGGAATCAGCGCCCCGGTTAGCTGGTTACATCGGACGGAATCCGGGGCGGCTGCCCCGCTTCGAGACTTTGGAGGAGATTCGACGATGAGCACGGCGACCGAAATCCGGCTGGCTTCGCGGCCGGAAGGTGTTCCGACGAACGACAACTTCGAGATCGTCGACACCGAGGTGCCCACCCCGGGTGACGGGCAGATCCTGGTCCGCAACCTGATCATGAGCGTCGACCCGGCGATGCGCGGCCGCATGAAGGACGTCAAGTCCTACGCGCCGCCGTTCCAGGTCGGCGAGGTCATGTCCGGCGGTGCGGTCGGCGAGGTCGTCGAGTCCCATGTGGACGACGTCAAGCCGGGTGACCACGTGCTGCACCAGGCCGGCTGGCGCACCCACGCCGTGCTCGACGCGGGCCGGTACGTCAAGGTCGACGGCGCCGCGGCGCCGCTGTCGACGTACCTCGGCGTGCTCGGCATGCCGGGCCTGACCGCGTACGCGGGCCTGCTGGAGTCGGCCGAGTTCAAGCCGGGCGACACGGTGTTCGTCTCGGGCGCGGCCGGCGCGGTCGGCTCGCTGGTCGGGCAGCTCGCGAAGCTGAAGGGCGCCAAGCGCGTCATCGGCTCGGCGGGTTCGGAGGAGAAGGTCCGGCACCTGATCGACGACCTCGGCTTCGACGCCGCGTTCAACTACAAGGACGGCCCGGTCGCCGAGCAGCTGCACAAGGCGGCGCCGGAGGGCATCGACGTCTACTTCGACAACGTCGGCGGCGAGCACCTCGAAGCCGCGATCGACGCGATCACCGTGCACGGGCGGATCGCCATCTGCGGGATGATCTCCACGTACAACGCCACCGAGCCGACGCCGGCGCCGCGCAACCTCGCGCAGGTCATCGCCAAGCGGCTCACCATCCGCGGCCTGCTGGTGATCGACCACTGGCACCTGCAGCAGCAGTTCGTCACCGAGGTCGCGCCGCTGGTGAACTCCGGCGAGATCAAGTACTCGGAGACCTTCGTCGACGGCATCCGCAACGCGCCCGAGGCGTTCCTCGGCCTGCTGTCGGGCGCCAACACCGGCAAGATGCTGGTCCGGATCGCGGACTAGAGGAGTCCGGCCAGCTCCGGCAGGGTCGACGCGGTGTAGGTGGGCGCGGGCGAGCCGGGCAGCGGGTGGACGCCGGGACGGGTGAGCAACGCCGTCTCGAGCCCCGCGGCCTGGGCGCCCGCGATGTCCCAGTCGTGCGCGGCGATCATGACCGCCCGCTCCCCGGGATAGGCGGCCGTGACCTGGAGGTAAGGCTCCGGCGCGGGCTTGAGCCTGCCGACCTGCTCGGCCGAGAAGATCCGGTCGAGCAGCGGCGCCAGCCCGGCGTTCAGCAGCTGCGCCTCGGCGGTGGCGAGCGGCGAATTCGTCAGGGCGACGATGGTGTGGCCCTGTTCGCGGAGCTTCACCAGGCCGGGTTCGACGTCCGGGTGGGCGGGGAGGCTGCGCAGTCCTTCGCCGATCTTCGCGAGATCGGCCTCCCGCCCGTGCCGGTCGGCGACCTCGATCGCGGCGTCGCCGGCGATGCCCGCGAAGTCCCGGTAGCTGCCGGTCGCCGTCACGGTCAGGACGGTGTGGATCGCCAGGCCGAACCACTCGCGCCGCAGCTCGGGCCCGCCGATGGTGGCGTCCAGCGCGGCGAGGTCCAGCAAGGTCTCGTTGACGTCGAGGACGCACAGCATGCGGCACTCCGGAGGTTCGAAGGTTCTCGTACCCGACCGAAGGTACGACAGCTGAGCGGCGGGGTTCGAACTGCTCCGCGGTGACGGCGGCGAGCGGGCGGCGCGACGCGGGCAACGGCACGTTCGTCGCCGGGATCAGTACTGCCCGGTCAACGCCCGCTCGTCGAGGCGTGCGTCCAGTTCCGCCGCCGACATCGGCAACGCCATCTGGTCACGCATGATCGTGCCCATCGACGGCAGCGTCTTCTCGTCGAGCACCGGCACCGAGCCCGCCGGGTCGCCACGCGGGGAGACGTCGCAGCTGCCGTCCGGTGCCGAAGTCGCCAGCAGCACGAACGGCGAGTGCGCGATCAGGGTGCGCGCGTGCTCGTCGATCCGGTCGATGACCTTCTGCTGCGTCAGCTCGGCGACCTCGCCGATCACCTCGCGCAGTGCCTCGTGTGTGTGTCGATGATCCCCATGTCGTCAACCTAGCGCCCACCACCGGCAGTCCGGCCCGCGATCACGATCCGCGCCGCCTCGGTGGACTTCTTCACCACCAGGTCCACCGAATAGCCGTGCTTCACGAACACGCCGTCGAGCTGGAACGTGCCGTAGCCGTGGGCCTGGGTGAACAACTGCTCCATCAGCTCCAGGGCCGTGGCCGGGTCCGGGGCGACGGCCAGGCAGCGCATCAGGAACTCGTCGGTCAGCCGGCGGGTCTGCTCGTGCAGGCCGACGTGGTCCGGTCCGTGCAGGCCGTCCGCGTAGAGGACGTTCATCCCGGCGCGGCGCTCGATCAGGTACCGCGTGTAGGCGCCCGCGGCCGCGGCGAGGGCTTCCGCCGGGGCGTCGTGCTCGGCGGCCGCCGCGGTGACGCGGTCGGCCAGCTGGCCGGCGATGTGGCCCGCGACCTCGGCCAGCAGGGTCTCGCGGTCGGCGAAGTGCCGGTAGGGCGCGCCGGGGCTGACCTTCGCGCGGCGGGCGACCTCGGCGACCGAGAAGCCGGCCAAGCCCTGCTCCGCGATCAGGTCGAGTGAGACGCGCACGAGCTCGCCGCGGAGGTCGCCGTGGTGGTACTTGCCGCCCATGACCTGGATCACGTCTCTCGCTCGAAATATGTAAGACCTCTCTTACGTAGAGATGTAAGAGGCCTCTTACGAACCGACGGTACTTGAACCTGGAGGGTTCCATGAGCACCACCACGCACGCCATCGCCGCTCCGGCGCCGGGCGCGCCCCTGGCGCCGACCACGATCGAGCGCCGTGACCTGCGTCCCGACGACGTGCTGATCGACATCGCGTTCGCCGGCATCTGCCACAGCGACATCCACCAGGCCAAGGAGGACTGGGGCCAGGCGATCTTCCCGATGGTCCCGGGTCACGAGATCGCCGGCGTCGTCGCCGCGGTCGGCTCGGACGTCACGAAGTACCAGGTCGGCGACCGCGTCGGGGTCGGCTGCATGGTCGACTCCTGCGGCGAGTGCGAATACTGCCTGGCCGGCACCGAGCAGTTCTGCGTCAAGGGCAACGTCCAGACCTACAACGGCGTCGGCTTCGACGGCGAGAACACCTACGGCGGCTACAGCAACCAGATCGTCGTGAAGGACGCCTTCGTCTGCGGCATCCCCGAGGGGATCGACCTGGACGTCGCCGCGCCGCTGCTGTGCGCGGGCATCACCACCTACTCCCCGCTGCACCACTGGGGCGCCGGCCCCGGCAAGAAGGTTGCCGTGATCGGCCTCGGCGGGCTCGGCCACATGGGCGTCAAGATCGCCGCCGCCATGGGCGCCGAGGTGACCGTGCTGAGCCAGAGCCTCAAGAAGCAGGAAGACGGCCTGAAGCTCGGCGCGAAGGACTACTACGCCACCAGCGACGAGGCGACCTTCGACGTCCTGCGCGGCAAGTTCGACATCATCCTCAACACCGTCTCGGCCAAGCTGCCGATCGACGCCTACCTGAGCCTGCTCAAGGTCGGCGGCGCGATGGTGAACGTCGGCGCGCCCGGCGAGCCGCTGGCCTACAACGCCTTCTCGCTGCTCGGCGGCAACAAGGTGCTGGCCGGTTCGATGATCGGCGGCATCGCCGAGACCCAGGAGATGCTGGACTTCTGCGCGAAGCACGGCATCGGCGCGGAGATCGAGACGATCTCGGCCGACAAGGTCAACGAGGCCTACGAGCGCGTCGAGAACTCCGACGTGCGCTACCGCTTCGTCATCGACGCCAAGACCATCGGTGCCTGACCCCTCGTGAGTGGTAATGCGGGTTCTAACGCGCATTACCACTCACGAGCGCGGTCAGAAGACGACGGTGCGGTTGCCGTGGACCAGCACGCGGTTCTCCAGGTGCCAGCGGAGGCCGCGGGCGAGGGTGACTTTTTCGATGTCCCGGCCCTTGCGGACCATGTCCTCGACCGAATCGCCGTGGTCGACGCGGATGACGTCCTGCTCGATGATCGGGCCCGCGTCGAGGTCCGCCGTCACGTAGTGGCAGGTCGCGCCGACCAGCTTCACACCGCGCGTGTGGGCCTGGTGGTACGGCTTCGCGCCGATGAACGACGGCAGGAAGCTGTGGTGGATGTTGATCGCCCGCCCGGCCCACTCGCGGCACAGGTCGGCGGGCAGGATCTGCATGAACCGGGCCAGCACCACCGCGTGCGGGTCGTGCTCGGCGACCAGCTTGCGGACCTCCGCGAACGCGGCTTCCTTGCCACCGGCCGGGAACGGCACGTGGTGGAACGGGATGCCGTGCGCGCGGGTGATGTCGGCCAGTGCGTCGTGGTTGCCGATCACCGCGGCGACGTCGACGTCGAGTTCCCCCGAGGCGACGCGGCCGAGCAGGTCGTACAGGCAGTGCCCGGCCGTGGAGACGAGGATCACCGCGCGGCGCCGCTCGCCGGTGTCGCTGACCCGCCAGCTCGACTCGGCGGACAGCTCCGCGGCGACCTCGCCGAAGCGGGCGCGCAACTCGTCGGCGTCGAAGGGCAGCGAGTCGGCCCGGACCACCTGGCGGGTGAAGAACCAGCCCGTGTCCGGGTCGGTGTGGTAGGCCGCCTCGACGATCCAGCCGCCGTGCTCGGCGAGGAACCCGGAGATCCGGGCGATGATGCCGGTGCGGTCGGGGCAGCCGAAGGTGATGACGTAGCGGCGTTCGGGAGCGGTCACGCCGTGCATTCTCCCTGGCGCTGGTCAGGGCGCTGCGAGCGGTGCGAGGTCACCCGTGACCGACGCCTGGTGCGGACGGCCCCACAGCGCCCGGTAGACGTCGTCGGCGGCGCCGGTGACCGCCGCGCCGGGCTCGCCGAGCGCCCACGTGCGCTCCGGCGTCGTGACGCGGACGTTGGCCGTCTTGCCCAGGCGCGGGGTGAGGTAGGTCAGGAACTCGTCGATGCCGTCGTTCGCGAAGCCGGGGGAGAAGCGGGTGCCCGGACCGTCTTCGAGGGCCGACTCGGCGTCGAGGCGGTGGATCGCCGTCTCGTGGGCCATCCGCCGCGTCCAGTCGCCGACCGTCGTGGCGAAGCCCGGGTACGGCGAGAAGGCCGGGGCTTCCGGGGCGCGGCCGAGCGCTTCGCGCAGCGCGAGGCGCTGGCCGTCCCACCACCCCAGCACGTCTTCCCAGTCCTCCGGTGGCGCCGGTTTCACGGGCCGGTTCACCGCCAAGCCGACCGCGAAGCCGTGCACGAACGCGATGTGCGTCACCAGGTCATGGACAGTCCACTTCGGACAGTTCGGCACCCGGGCCGACGGCCCGGCCGCCAGCGCCGCCCGTTTCAGCCCGTCCGCGTGGACGTCGATCGCTTCGAGCATGGGCCGACCGTAGCCGCCGGCCGGCCTCGATGGCGAACACCAATCCCAAGCCGAGGCTGAAGGACAACAGCAGGCCCTTGCCCGGCTCGTCCGCGAAAGCAGCACCGCCCGCGAAGCCGATCAAAACGCTGTACACCGCCCAGATCGCCGCTCCGGCGGCGTCGAGTGCGACGAACTTCGGCAGCGGGTAGCCGAGGCTGCCGGTGGCCAGCGCACTGGCGACGCGGCCGCCCGGCAGGTAGCGGGCCGCGATGATGAGCAGCCCGCCGTGGCGGCGCACCTGGTCGAGGGCCCATTCGTGGCGACGGCGGCCCTCCGGCCCGCGCTGCAGCCGCGCGAGCGCTTGCGGGCCGGCCGCCCGGCCGACGGCGTACCCGAGGCAGTCGCCCGCCCACGCACCCCCGGCCGCCACCGCGGCGAGCAGGGTCAATTGCGCCGGATCGGGCCCGAACAGGACGGCGACGGTGACGACCGTGGTCTCGCTGGGCATAAAGGGCAGCAACGCGTCCAATCCGGACACCGCGAAGACGAGCACCCACAGCCACGGCGAGCCGAGCGCCTCGCGCAGCAGTTCGGTGACCTGGCCCAGGAGTTCCACGGCTCAATGGTGATCACCGAAGGTCACCTGCGGGTGACGGAGCGGGGGTGGCCCGGTGAACGTTCAGGCGGGGGCGACGGCGGCCCAGGGAACCGTCAGTTCACCCAGCCGGATCCGGGACGGCGGGCCCAGCACCGGCCAGCCCCGCGCGGCCAGCAGCCGGACCGTCTCCAGCCAGCGCGAACGGGCACCGAAGGACTGGTGGGGAGCCGCCGTCGCCCAGCAGGCGTCCAAGGTGGACAGTAGCGCATGGACGCGCTCACCGGGGACGTTCCGGTGGATCAGCGCCTTCGGCAGCCGCTCGGCGATCGTCGACGGCTTCTCCAGCCCGGCCAGCCGCATCGAGAGCGTCAGCGAGACCGGACCGGCCTGGGAGACCAGCGCCCACGTCGACAGCCGGCCGATCTCGTCGCACGTGCCCTCGACCAGGAGGCCCTCGGCGGGCATCGAGCCGAGCATCCGGCCCCACGCGCCCGCGACCTCGTCCTCCGCGTACTGCCGGAGCACGTTGAACGCCCGCACCAGCACCGGCCGCGTCCCGGCGAGCTCGAAGCCGCCGCGGCGGAAGTCCAGCAGGGGCGGTGCCGCGGCGGGCAGAGCGGCGGCCACCCGCACCGGATCCAGCTCCAGGCCCAGCACCCGGACGTCGGGCCGGACCCGCCGCAGCCACCGGGCCAGCTCGACCGTCGTCACCGGGGAAGCGCCGTACCCGAGGTCGACGACCAGGGGTGCGCCGGCCGCGCGCAGCAGCCGGGAAGTGGCCGGCGCGGCCGCGATCCACCGGTCGACCCGGCGCAGGCGGTTCGGGTTGGTCGTGCCGCGCGTCGGCGCGCCGACCGGGGTCAGTTTGCTTTGGTGAGCCACTTCGCGGTGAATTCGGCTTCGCGTTCCAGCAGCTTCGTGACCTGCTCGGCGATCACGCTCTCCAGCTTCCCGCCGAACAGCGGGATCCGGACCGTGACCTCGCCGCTGGTCCGGTGCACCGTCCGGTCGCCGTCGGCCAGCAGCGCCGTCCGCGCGGTGATCTCGCCCGGGACGCCGCCGACCTCCACCGTGGCGTTGCCCTGGTGGCCGGTGCCGTCGTTGCTCACGCGCCAGGTCTGCGTGCGGGTCACCAGCAGGTCGCCCTTGTGCAGCGTCCGGACCGCCTGCGGCAGCTTGTCGGCGCTGATGCCCTGCCGCAGCTGGTACCGCAGGCCCGCGTCGGACGGTTCGTACGCCAGCAGCGCCGCGCTGTGCCCGCCCAGCTCCTCCAGGCGTGCCCGCAGCGCGTCTTCGCCGGCGACGGCCGCGTACGTGGACGCGACGTCGGCGGGGAACTCAGCGCGGTGCTCGATCCGGGATCCCATGAGCCGGACAGTACCGTCAGACGCGTGAACTCCGCCCGAACTCCCGCTCTCCCGAAGCTCGCCGCGTACACCACGCTGCGTCTCGGCGGCCCGGCCCGCCGCTTCGTCAGCGCTGTGACCAGCGAAGACCTGGTCGCGGCGGTCGGCGAGGCCGACGCGGCGGGCGAGCCGGTGCTGCTGCTCGGCGGCGGCTCCAACCTGGTGGTCGGCGACGCGGGGTTCGACGGCACGCTCGTCGAGGTGGCGAACACCGGCTGGCACCGTGACGGCGACCACATCGAGGTCCAGGCCGGTCAGAACTGGGACGCCTTCGTCGCCGCGCTGGTCGAGGCCGGGCTGGGCGGGCTCGAGTGCCTCTCCGGCATCCCCGGCAGCGTCGGCGCCACGCCGATCCAGAACGTCGGCGCGTACGGCTGCGAGGTCGCCGAGTCGATCGTCTCGGTCGAGCTCTACGACCGCGGGACGCGCGAAGTGCGCACGCTCAAGGCCGACGAACTCGGCTTCGCCTACCGCACCAGCGTCCTCAAGGGCACGGACACCGGCGTCGTCCTCTCGGTCCGCTTCGAGGTCCGCGAAGACGGCCGTTCCGCGCCCATCCGCTACGCCGAGCTGGCGCGCACGCTCGGCGTCGGGATCGGCGCCCGCGTCCCGGCCGCCGAAGCCCGCGAAGCCGTCCTCGAGCTGCGTCGCGGCAAGGGCATGGTGCTCGACCCGGACGACCACGACACCTGGAGCGCCGGCTCGTTCTTCACCAACCCCATCGTGCCGGGCGCCGAGGCCGAAGCGGTGCTCGAGCGGATCACGTCGGTCGCCGGCGCGGCGGCGCCGCAGTACCCGGCCGACGGCGGCGTCAAGCTGTCCGCCGCCTGGCTGATCGAGCGCGCCGGCTTCGGCAAGGGGTACCCCGGTCCGGGGAACCGCGTTTCGCTGTCGACGAAGCACACCCTGGCGCTGACCAACCGCGGCGACGCGACGACGGAGGACCTGCTCGCCCTGGCCCGCGAGGTCCGCGACGGCGTCCACGAGCGCTTCGGCGTCCGGCTGCACCCCGAACCGCTGCTGATCAACTGCGTGATTTGAGCCAAACCGGGCAACCCGTACGTGTGTAGGACGTCTTTGTCGACAAAGGCGTCGCCACCTGACTGGTTGGACTTTGCCCATCAGCGGGTAACGTCGGCTGGGCTACCAGCGCTAAAGGGCGTGTGCCCGCTGGTCGGCGGGGGATTTCGGGAGGTTTTCGGTGATCGAACGGCGTACGGTCTTCAAGGCTGCTCTGGCGGCTGGAGCCGCCCTGGTCGCCGCCGCGTGCTCGAGCGAGACGGGCGGCACCGCCAAGCCGACCGGTGCCAACAGCGACGGCGAAGGCGGTGGCGCGCAGCCAGTGGCGAAGATCACGGCCGAGCCCGCCGCCGACGCCAAGGACGTCCCGGTGCTCAAGCCCGCCGTGCTCAAGGTCGCCGACGGCAAGCTCACCGAGTGCAAGCTCAGCGCCGACGGCGGCAAGGAGGTCAAGGGCGACCTCTCGCCCGACGGCCTCACCTGGACCAGCTCCGAGCCGCTCGGCTACGGCAAGACCTACACCTACGCCGCCAAGGCCACCGGCTCCGACGGCAAGCCGGTCGAGTTCAAGGGCAGCTTCGCCACGATCGCCCCGGCCAAGCAGGTCCGCGCCACGCTCAACCCGGCCGACAACCAGACCGTCGGCGTGGCCATGCCGATCAGCGTCAAGTTCCAGTCGCCGGTGAAGAACCGCGCCGCGGTCGAGAAGGCCCTGTCCGTGAAGACGGACAAGGACGTCGAGGGCGCGTGGGGCTGGCTGTCCGACAGCCAGGTCGACTACCGGCCGAAGGAGTACTGGCCGCAGAACATCACCGTGAACGTCGAGGCGAAGCTCTACGGCGTCGACCTGGGCGGCGGCGCGTACGGCAAGGCCGACGTCACGACGAAGTTCAAGATCGGCCGCAACCAGGTGGTCAAGGTCAACACCCCGGACCACCAGATGCGCGTCTACCGCGGCGGCTCGCAGGTCAAGAGCTACCCGTGCGCGAACGGGCTGGACGGCGAGGTCGACCGCAACACCCCGAACGGCACCTACATCATCATGACCCGGGAGCCGACCGCGGTGTTCGACAACGCCCGCTACGGCTACACGAACGTCAACAAGAAGTGGGCCTGCCGGTTCTCCAACCACGGCGAGTACATCCACGAGAACCAGGACAACGCGGCCAACATCGGGAAGAACAACAACTCCCACGGCTGCGTCAACCTGCTCGAAGCCGACGCCAAGGACTTCTACGACTCGGCGATGATCGGCGACCCGGTCGAGATCACCGGCTCGAAGCTCAGCCCGCCGATGGCCTCGGACGTCAAGGACTGGAACTACAGCTGGGCGGCCTGGCAAGGGCTGGGTGCGAAGTAGCCCGTGCGCACCGAAGTCGTCGGGCACGGCGGGGTCCGGCTCGGCCTGCGGGTCGAGGGCGCCGAAAACAGCAGGCCGATCGTGTTCGTGCACGGCTGGGCGCAGTCGGCCGGCTGCTGGGCCGCGCAGCTCGCCGACCCGGCCCTGACCGAGCGGTTCCTCCTGGTCGCGGTGGACCTGCGCGGGCACGGCGCCTCCGACGTCCCGGCCTCCGGGTACGACGACCCGCAGGTCTGGGCGGACGACCTCGCCGCGGTGCTCGACTTCGCCGGTCCGGACGCGATCGTCGTCGCGTGGTCCTACGGCGGCCTGGTGCTGACCGACCACATCCGGGTGCACGGCACCGCACGCCTGCGCGGGCTCGTGCTCGTCGGTGCCATCACCGAGATCGGCCGCGACCGGCCGGGCGGGCGCATCGGTGCGCTGATGCGCGAGCACCTGCGGGCGATGCTTTCGGACGATCCGGACATCGCGATCCCGGCCCTCACCGCGTTCAGCCGGGGGATGGTCACCGGGCCGGTGCCCGGTGCGCAGGTCCAGGCCCTGCTCGGCGCCGCTCTCAGCGTGCCGCCTTCGGTCCGCTCGGCGCTCTTCCGCCGGGACGTCGGCAGCGAAGACGTGCTGGCCGGCATCGACAAACCCACCCTGGTCGTGCACGGCTCGCACGACCGTGTGATCGACTCCGCGGCGGCGGAGCACGCCATCGGGAAGATTCCGGGTGCCATCGGGCGTTGGTTCCTTGACGGGGGGCATGCGCCCTTCGCCGAGTCCGCGGCCGAGTTCGACGCGGTGCTCCGGCAGTTCGCCGAGGAATGCTGAAGCGCAGGAGAAGTGACCAGGTGACCAGCAACATCCGAAGGTTCCGCGCTGCGCCGCGCCGGATCGCGGTGCTGTCCGTACACACCTCGCCACTGGAACAACCCGGGACCGGCGACGCCGGCGGGCTGAACGTCTACGTCAGCCAGACCGCGACCGAGATGGCCCGCCGCGGCGTCGAGGTCGAGGTGTTCACCCGCGCGACCGCCTCCGGCCAGCCGCCGGTGGCCGAGCTGGCGCCCGGGGTGACCGTGCGGCACGTGCAAGCGGGCCCGTTCGAGCCACTGGGCCGCGATGAGCTGCCCGCCCAGCTGTGCGCGTTCACCTCCGGCGTGCTGCGGACCGAGGCCTTCCACGAGCCCGGCCACTACGACCTCATCCACTCCCACTACTGGCTGTCGGGCCAGGTCGGCTGGCTCGCCCGCGACCGGTGGTCCGTGCCGCTGGTGCACACCGCGCACACCCTGGCGAAGGTGAAGAACGCCGCGCTCGCCGAGGGCGACAAGCCCGAGCCGCGCACCCGCGTGATCGGCGAGGAGCAGGTGGTCGCCGAGGCCGACCGGCTGGTCGCCAACACCGCGGTCGAGGCGCGTCAGCTCATCGACCTCTACGACGCCGACCCGGGTGCGGTGCACGCCGTGCCGCCGGGCGTCGACCTCGAACGCTTCACGCCGGGCTCCCGGTCCGTGGCGCGCGCGGAACTGGGGCTGGCCGAAGACGACGTCGTGCTCGCCTTCGCCGGCCGGATCCAGCCGCTCAAGGCGCCGGACGTGCTGCTGCACGCCGCGGCCGCGATGCTGTGCCGCCGCCCCGAGCTGGCTTCGCGGCTGGTCGTGCTGATCGTCGGCGGGCCGTCGGGGACCGGGCTCGAGCAGCCGCAGGCCCTGCGCGAGCTGGCCGTTTCGCTCGGCATCGAGGGGCAGGTCCGGTTCCTGCCGCCGCAGCCGGGCGAACGCCTCGCCCGCGTCTTCCGCGCCGCCGACGTCGTCGCGGTGCCCAGCTACAACGAGTCGTTCGGCCTGGTCGCCCTCGAGGCGCAGGCCTGCGGGACGCCGGTGGTCGCCGCCGAGGTCGGCGGGCTGCCGGTGGCGGTGCCGCACGGCGTCTCCGGGCTGCTGGTGCCCGGGCACGGCGCCGAGGAGTGGGCGGACGCGCTGGCCGCCGTCGCGCTCCGCCCGGACCGGCGCGCCGAACTGGCCGCCAACGCCGTCGTGCACGCGCGCCGGTTCTCCTGGCGCCGGACCACGGACGCGCTCCTGGACATCTATGCTCAGGCCACCAGCGCCTTTTCCCGTGCGCTGGACCTGCGCACGGAGGTGGCGGTGTGAGCCTGGACGAGCTGATCCAGTCTACTTTGGACTCGGCGGAGCTGAAGTACGACAAGCGCGGGCCGGGAAAGTACTTCGTCACGCTGCCGGGGACGAAGAAGCTGCAGACCAACGCGTGGCTGGTCGACGGCGACCACGCGTTTTCGGTGGAGGCCTTCGTCTGCCGCCGTCCCGACGAGTCCCATGAGGACGTTTACCGATTCCTGTTGCAGCGCAACGCGAAGCTCTACGGCGTTCACTACACGGTGGACAACCTCGGGGACATCTACCTGGTCGGCCGGTTCGGCAAGGAGACGATGAGCGCCGACGAGCTCGACAAGGTGCTCGGCCAGGTGCTGGAAGCGGCCGACGGCGACTTCAACACGCTGCTCGAGATCGGCTTCGCGACGTCGATCAAGCGCGAGTGGGACTGGCGCGTCTCCCGCGGGGAATCCCTGGCCAACCTCCAGGCCTTCAAGCACCTCGTCGCGCCGGAGAAGCCGCACGAACCGGGCTTGACCGAGTCGTGACCCGGGCCGTGCAACGGCCCTGAACCGCACCTCCGTCTCCTCGCCAGCCGAACTGGAGGGAGACGCAGGATGCGGACTCGATGGAGAGCCGGGCTCGCGGTCGTGGGCGTGGCGTTCGTGCTGGCGGGCTGCTCGGCGGCCCAAGAGGGCAAAATGTCCACGGCGGACAGTGCCGGTTCCGGGCCGGTGCCGGCCGCGCCGCAGCAGGGCGCCGGCAAATCCGGGCCGGAGAAGGTGACCCCGCCGCAGCCGGGTGCCACCGAGCGCAAGCTCTCGCGCAGCGCCCGGCTGGAACTGACCGCCCCCAAGGTGGTCGACGTCGTCGCGCAGGCCCGCGGCATCGCGCTGGGCGCCGGCGGCTACACCGGGCAGGAGAGCACGGGCGACGAGCTGGCGACGCTCAACCTCGCGGTGCCCGCGGACAGGCTCGACGGCGTGCTCGACCAGCTCTCGCACCTGGGTAGCCGCCTGGTGAAGCGGGAGCTGAACACCCAGGACGTGACCGAGCAGGTCGTCGACGTCGAAGCGCGGCTGGCGACGCAGCGGGCGTCGGTGGAGCGGATCCGCACGTTGCTGGCGAAGGCGACGTCGGTGTCCGAGATCGCCTCGGTCGAGGGCGAGCTGACGAGCCGCGAGGCGGCGCTCGAATCACTCGAGCAGCAGCGGAACTCGCTGGCCGGCAGCGTGGCGATGGCGACCGTGGCGATGACCATCCGCAACGTCGCCGCGGCTCCTCCGCCGGCGGAGGACCACAGCGGGTTCCTCGGCGGGCTGGCCGGCGGCTGGCACGCGTTCCTCATCTTCGGCGGCGGCCTGCTGACCGTGCTGGGTGCGCTGGCGCCGTTCCTGCTGTTCCTCGTGCCGCTGGGCTGGCTCGGCTGGTGGCTCCACCGCCGTCGCCGGACCCCGGCGCCGGAACCGGGCGAGGGCTGAGCGGAACAGGCGGGACGGCTCGAGGGAGGGGGAGTCGCGATCTCGAGCCGCCCCGCTGAAGTTCCCGCCGATCAGGACCCGGTGACGAGGGGGGTGTCAACGGGGCCGGCGGGCCGCGGCTCGGCAGGGGGGAGACGAGCCGCGGTCAATGCCCGAACCCGGCCGGGGAGTGCGTGGAATCCGGCCGCTCGGGACGTAGCCAACCTGTCAGATCCCGCCCGGTAATCACAAGGCTACTGGCTAGCCCGTTCGAGTGAATTTTTGAAATGTCGATAACGGTGCGCAGTCTGAGGCCGGAATTTTGCGCGTTGTTGGCGGGCGGACTTGACGAAGAGTGAGGTGTTACTCCGCGGTAACACACTCTGGGTAGGACGACGGCTGCGGCGGAGGTCACCAGCCGGTTGCGGGGCGCGTTCTGGCAGGCTGTGGGGCATGGGCGAGATTGGGACGTTGGTGCTGCTGCGGCACGGGCAGAGCACGTGGAACGCGGAAAACCTGTTCACCGGCTGGGTGGACGTACCGCTTTCGGAGCAGGGCGAGGGCGAAGCCCGCCAGGGCGGCCGGTTGCTGGCCGGCGCCGGGCTGCTCCCGGACGTGGTGCACACCTCGCTGCTGCGCCGCGCGATCTCCACCGCGAACATCGCGCTGGACGCTGCCGACCGGCACTGGATCCCGGTGAAGCGCGACTGGCGCCTCAACGAGCGCCACTACGGCGCTCTCCAGGGCAAGGACAAGAAGCAGACCCTCGAGGAGTTCGGCGAGGAGCAGTTCATGCTCTGGCGCCGCTCGTACGACACCCCGCCGCCGCCGATCGACCCGAACGACAAGTGGAGCCAGGTGGGCGACCCCCGCTACGCCGGCCTCGGCGACAAGGCGCCGCTGACCGAGTGCCTGAAGGACGTCGTCGAGCGGCTGCTGCCGTACTGGGAGTCCGAGATCGTGCCCGACCTGCGCGCGGGCAAGACGGTGCTGGTGGCCGCGCACGGCAACTCGCTGCGCGCGCTGGTCAAGCACCTCGACGGCATCTCCGACGCCGACATCGCGGGGCTGAACATCCCGACGGGCATCCCGCTGCGCTACGACCTCACCGAGGACCTGCGGCCGGTGAAGCCGGGTGGCGAGTACCTCGACCCCGACGCCGCCAGGGAAGCCGCCGCCGCGGTGGCGAACCAGGGCCGCTGAGTTTCCGGTCGCCGAAGGCCACGTTGCGGGACTCCGGTCCCGTGGCGTGGCCTTCGTGGTTTCCCGAGCGCGAAGAACAATCGCAGGATCAATAGCGCATTCCCGGATCGGGGAAAATCCGGTTCGGATGACGAACCGCGAACACCACGCACGTCATCGGCTGGAGCAGCGGTGATCTGGTCGGCGTCGACGGACGCGGCTGCGGTTTCTGAACTTCACCCGGACGGTTTCCCGAGGAAATCGGGCTTGACCTGAAACGATTTCCGGTAGCGTGAAGTCGCATGAAGCGATTTTCGGTGCTCTTTCCGGTCCTGGGGGCGCTTCTGGTCCTGGGTGCCGCGTGCTCGGACCCGCCCGCCGGTGATCCGGGGGCCGCCGCTTCGCTGCCCGAACCCGTCATCCCGGCGAACCCCCCGCCGGCCCCGGCGGCCGCCGCCGAGGTGCACCTGCCACTCGACCCGTACTTCGGGCCTCCCCAGGGCCACCAGGAAACCCTCGAGAAGGCGAAGACCATCCTCATCACGAAGTGCATGCGGGAAAAGGGATTCGCCTACCAACCCGACACCGGCGGGGGCACCGCGCAGCCGAGCGCCCCGCTGCCCGGCTACGGGCTCAACGACCTGCAGGCCGCCCGCGAGCGGGGGTATTCGCCGTCCGGCGCCGGCAGCGTCCAGGCGGCCGCCGGGCCAGGCCGGATCCCGACGCTCGACAAGCTCGTGCAGGAACACGGCGCCGCGTGGGTCAAGGCGCTCCACGGCTTCCTGCCGCCGGACACCGCGGGCCCGGGCGGCTGCCTGAGCACCGCCGCCGTGAGCGCCCCCGAGTACGACCGGCTCGACCGGGAGCTGCCCGGGCGGCTCGCCGGCCAGGCGAGCGAACGGACCCGGGGCGACGGCCGGGTGGTCGCCGCGACGAGCGCGTGGAGCGCCTGCATGGCGGAGTCCGGCTACGCGTACAAGTCCCCGGCCGAGCCGCCGAAGCAGAAGTGGCCGACCCCGCCGTCGCCGGCCGAGCTCGCGACCGCGACGGCCGACGTGACCTGCAAGGCCCGGACGAACCTCGCGGGCATCTGGCTGGCCGTGCAGACCGGCTACCAGCAGACGCTGCTCGAGCGGAACGCGCCCGCGTTGAAGCAGCTCCAGGACGCCTGGCAGGCCGTGCTGAAGAACGCCGAGCGGATCGTCGCGACCGGCGGCTGAGGAGCCGCCGCGGGTGAGTCACAGCAGGCCGGCTTCGCGGGCCCGGGCGCCGGCCTGGAACCGCGACGACGCACCCAGCAGCTCCATCAGCTCCGCCACCCGGCGCCGGTAGGTGCGCAGGCTGACGCCGAGGACCCGGGCCGCCGTCTCGTCCTTGCAGCCCGACGCCAGCTGCTCCAGGATTTCCCGCGCGCCCAGCTCGGTGAACCGCGCCTGGTAGGACTCGAGGTCGGTCGCGGCGTGCCAGGCCGCTTCGAACAGCGACTGGATGCCCTGGACCAGGTCCGGGTTGCTGATCACCGTGTAGCCGCGGACGCCGCCGACGTCGTCGCCGGCCACGATCGCGATGCGGCGGTCGAGCAGGATCGTCTCGTTGATCTCGCGTTCGGTGATCCGGATCCGGGCGCCGTGCGCGGCCACCTGCCGCAGGTGGCCGGCCAGCGCGGGGTCGAACAGCACGGCGGGCAGGTAGATCTTGCGCAGGGTCATCGCGCGCGCCTGCTGCTCGCGCTCGGGCGCGCTCGGGTGCGCCACCGACCACGTGTGCAGGTCCCGGGCCGCGCAGGAAATCTCCGTCGCGACCTCGAACAGGTGCGCGGTCCGCTCGAACAGCTCGGCTTCGCCGCGCACCATGACGACGTCAGTCACCTTCTCCACGTATTCCAGTGTGGCAGCAAACTGCCAAACCCGGTGGTCATGCGGGCTCCGCCGGAAGGCTGGGGCCATGACCACGAACACGCTCCCCGCCGCCGCGGCGGGCACCTGGAAGCTCGGCTCCTTCGAAGTCAACCGCCTCGGGTTCGGCGCCATGCGCCTGATGTCCACTTCGGACGGTGGTATCCGCGCCCGCGAGACGTCGCTCGCCGTGCTGCGCCGGGCCGTCGAGCTCGGCGTGAACCACATCGACACGGCCGCGTTCTACTTCGCCGGCCCGCGCTCGGCGAACGAACTGATCAACAGCGCGCTGTCGCCCTACGACGACCTGGTCGTGACCACCAAGGTCGGGCCGGGCCGCGACTTCGAAGGCACCTTCTACACCGCCCGGCCCGAGCAGCTGCGCGCCCAGGTCGAAGAGAACCTGCGCGAGCTGGGCCTCGACCACCTCGACGTCGTCAACTACCGGATCGGCCAGGCCCTCGACCGCGGCACCGGCTCGCTCGCCGACGGCTTCGGCGCGCTCGCCGAACTGCGCGAAGCCGGGCTGATCCGCGAGCTGGGCATCTCCAACGTCGGCCCGGAGCACCTCACCGAGGCCCTCGCGATCGCGCCCGTCGTCTGCGTCCAGAACCAGTACGGCCTGACCGCCCGCCGCGAGGACGACGAACTCGTCCGGATGTGCGCCGAGCGGGGGATCGCCTTCGTCCCGTTCTTCGCCGTCGCGAGCGGGACGGGGGAGGACGCGCGGGTGGCCGAGGTCGCGCGCCGCCACGACGCCACCCCGGCGCAGGTGCGGCTCGCGTGGACCCTCCACCAAGGACCGCACGTCCTCGCCATCCCCGGTACGGGCGATGTCGAGCACCTCGAACAGAACGTCGCCGCGGCCGCGCTGGAGCTCACCGAGGAGGATTTGGCGGCTCTCGAGGGGAACGGGTGAATTCGCCGGAATGTCTCGCCGGGGAATCGATCGGGTGAACGCCGCCTGAAGCCCCGGCGAACATGTCCTCCGCAGGTGTCGCGGTGCTCACGACAAGGCGGACAACGCTAGGCCGAAGGGCCACTTCTCAGCTTACGATCGGCCTGTGACCACGCCTGTTTCACTCGCATTGGCCATCGGTGCACTGGTGGCCGGTGCGGTGGCCGGTTACTTCGTGGCGCGGGCCCGCACCCGCCGGGAAGAGGTCCGGCCGCCGGGCCCGACCATCGCCGAGCTCCTCGAACGGCTGGTCCGCTCCTCCCACAACGGCATCGTCGTGCTCAACCGGTTCGGCGACATGGTGCTGCACAACCCGCGCGCCTACGAGCTGGGCCTGGTCAAGGTCAACCAGGCCGACCCGCGGGCCCGCAAGGCCGCCGAGCAGGTCTCCGAGACCGACGAGGCCCTGGAAATCGACCTCTCGCCGCTCGAAGCGCGCGGCCGCCAGCCGGAGGCGGTGCTCGGCCAGGTCCGGCCGCTGGGCGACGGCTTCACCGTCGTCGAGGCCGTCGACCACTCCGAGGCCATCCGGCTGGAGGCCGTGCGCCGCGACTTCGTCGCCAACGTCAGCCACGAGCTCAAGACCCCGGTCGGCGCGATCGCGCTGCTCACCGAGGCGGTGCTCGACGCCGCCGAGGACGTCGCGGAGGTCCGCCGCTTCGGCGGCAAGATCCTGCGCGAGTCCACCCGGCTCGGCCAGCTCGTCACCGAGCTGATCGCGCTGTCGCGGCTGCAGGGCGCCGAACGGCTGCCCGACCTCAACGTCGTCGAGGTCGACGCGGTCGTCCGCGAGGCCCTCGGCCGCACCACGCTCTCGGCCGAGTCGGCCGACATCCGGATCACCACCGACACCCCGAGCGGCCTGCTCATCGAGGGCGACCGGACGCTGCTGGTCACCGCGCTGTCGAACCTGCTGGAGAACGCGGTCGCGTACTCGCCGGCCGGCAGCCCGGTGTCGATCTCCCGGCGGCTCGCCGACGGGATGGTCGAGATCGCCGTCACCGACCGCGGCATCGGCATCGCCGAGGACGAGCAGCAGCGCGTGTTCGAGCGCTTCTACCGCGCCGACAAGGCCCGCTCCCGCGCCACCGGCGGCACCGGCCTCGGCCTGGCGATCGTCAAGCACGTCGCGGCCAACCACGGCGGCTCGGTCGGGCTGTGGAGCCGTCCGGGCACCGGCTCGACGTTCACCCTGCGCATCCCCGCGCACGTCAGCCCCGAACCGGCCCCCGAGCCGGCGCGGGCGGCCAAGACCTCGCCGGCACCGCGGCAGGAGAAGACCCCCGAGCGCACCCCCAGGCTCGTGGTTACCGGGCAGGACAGCCCAGATCATGGAGGAAACCTGTGACCAGGGTTCTCATCGTCGAGGACGAGGAGTCGTTCGCCGACCCCCTCGCCTTCCTGCTGCGCAAGGAAGGGTTCACCGCGGCCGTGGCCGGCACCGGTCAGGCCGCGCTGGAGGAGTTCGACCGCAACGGCGCCGACATCGTGCTGCTCGACCTCATGCTGCCCGGGATGAGCGGCACCGACGTCTGCAAGCAGCTGCGCCAGCGCTCCGCCGTGCCGGTCATCATGGTGACCGCGCGCGACAGCGAGATCGACAAGGTCGTGGGCCTGGAGCTGGGCGCGGACGACTACGTCACCAAGCCGTACTCGGCGCGCGAGCTGATCGCCCGGGTCCGCGCGGTGCTGCGCCGCGGCGGCGAGCCCGGCTCGGAGGGCGAGCTGGCCCCGCTGGTGCTGTCGGCCGGCCCGGTCCGGATGGACGTCGAGCGGCACGTCGTGACCGTCGACGGCGCCGACGTCTCGCTCCCGCTCAAGGAGTTCGACCTGCTCGAGTACCTGCTCCGCAACGTCGGCCGCGTGCTGACCCGCGGGCAGCTGATCGACCGGGTGTGGGGCGCGGACTACGTCGGCGACACGAAGACGCTCGACGTCCACGTGAAGCGCCTCCGTTCGAAGATCGAACCGGACCCGGGCTCGCCGCGGCACCTCGTCACGGTTCGCGGCCTGGGCTACAAGTTCGAGACGTAAGCCCGATTCGGTGCGGTATCGCCCGATATCGGCGGCCTTGGCGGCTTCGGAGGCGCGCCGGGGCGGTACCGCACCGAGTGTTGTTGGTTACATGTTCGAGACCTGACGCCAGGCCCGGTACCCTGGACCCCCGTGCGCCTAGGGGTACTCGACGTCGGTTCCAACACCGTCCACCTGCTCGTGGTCGACGCCCACCGTGGCGCCCACCCGACGCCGATGCATTCCGAGAAGTCCGTGCTCCGGCTGGCCGAGCGGATCACCCGGAGCGGCGAGCTCAGCCGGGCCGGTGCCGACGAGCTCTGCACCGCGGTCCAGTCCGCGAAGGAAGCCGCCGCCCGGCTCGGCTGCGAAGAAGTCATGGCGTTCGCCACCTCCGCGGTCCGCGAGGCGAAGAACTCGGTGAAGGTGCTCGCCCGGGTGGCCGAGGAAACCGGCGTCGACCTGCAGGTCCTTTCGGGTACCGACGAAGCGAGGCTCACGTTCCTCGCCGTCCGCCGCTGGTACGGCTGGTCGGCCGGGCAGCTGCTGGTGCTCGACATCGGCGGCGGCTCCCTCGAGGTCGCGATGGGCCGCGACGAGGAGCCGGTGCTGGCCGAATCGCTGCCCCTGGGCGCCGGGCGCACCACCCGGACCCGTTTCCGGCACGACCCCCCGACGCGCTCGGAACTCGTCGCGACTTCAGCGTGGCTGGACGACCAGCTCACCGACCTCGCGCGCAAGGTCACCAAATGGGGTGAACCCGATCGGGTCGTCGCGACGTCGAAGACGTTCCGCTCCCTCGCCCGGCTGACCGGCGCGGCCCCCTCGGCGGCGGGCCCGCGCGTCCGACGTACGCTCACGGACACCGGATTGCGCCAGCTCCTGGCCTTCGTTTCGCGGATGCCTTCGGCCGATCTCGCGCAGCTCGAGGGCGTCAGCTCGAGCCGATCGCACCAGCTCGTGGCGGGTGCGCTCGTGGCGCAGGCGACGATGCGGGCGCTCGGTGTGCCGGAACTCGAGATCTGCCCGTGGGCTCTGCGAGAGGGTGTCATCCTGCGGCGGCTGGACCATTCGAACAGCGCGGATGAGACTGGAGCCGCCCGCGTGGGGCGCTTCGGCGCACAGGAGGACCGGTGAAAGCACGCGGCTGGACTTCCCGGACGGATAACGGGCACGGTGGAGAGGTGACGGACATGCAGAGGTCGGTGTACAGCGCGCGCGGCGCCGCCGGTGGGCCGTCGGGTACCACTCCGCGAGGTGCCGAACGCAACTCGGTGCGCGCAGGGGATCACCAGGTATGACGGACCAGACCGGAGGCGACCAGCCGCAGAAGACCGTGGCTGAGCTGCTCGCCCAGCACGGTGCCCAGGTCGACGGCGGACGCCGTCGCCGCCGGCGCGCCGCCGATGACGACGACGAACCCGCCACCCCGGAAGCCCCGCCCGGCGCCACCGGCTCGCACCGGCGGCCCGGCGTGAGCGACACCGGCCCGCAGGCGATCATCGACCGGGTGGCATCCGAGGGCACGCCGCCCCCGCCGGCACCCCCCGCGCGGCCCGCCGGACGGCGTCGCGCCGAGCCGCCGTCCCCGCCGCCGCCCGCGCCCCGCGCGGTGCCGCAGGACTCCCAGCCGCTGCCCCGGCCGGTGCCGCCGCCCCCGGCGCGGCCCGCCCCCGGCGGTGCCGAGTCCGGCCAGTACGCCCGCCCGGTCCCGCAGGAGTCCGGGCAGTTCGCCCGGCCGCCGCAGGAATCGGGCCAGTTCTCACGCCCGGTCGCGCCCGAGCCCGGGCCGCCGCGGCCGCCGGAGTCGGCCCAGCTGCCGGTGCCGCCGCGCGCCGCGCCGCGCCGCCAGCCCCCGCCGCCGTCCCAGCCGATGCCGGTTCCGCCGCCGCAGCCTTCGCAGCAGCTCCCGGTTCCGCCGTCGGCCGAGGAGACCCGCGCCGTGGCACCGGTCCGGCGCCGCCCCGGTCCGCCGCCGCCTTCGCAGCAGCTGCCGGTTCCGCCGCCGCCGCCTTCGCAGCAGCTGCCGACGCCCCCGCCGCCGCCCGGCGGCCCGCTGTCGGCCCGGCTCGACGGCCTCAACGGCACCCCGGACGCCGACATCGACGTCCCGCCGGGCCCGATGGCCAGCGGGACGTTCGCGCCGCCGCCCGCCGCGCCCGGCCGCCCGCGCCGCGCCCCGTCGCGCCGCCCGGAGCCGAAGCGCGAGGACCACACCGAGCAGTTCTCGGCGGTCCCCGACGACGAGCCGCCCGCCCCGCCGGCGCCGAAGAAGGGCAAGAAGCCCGAGCCGCCGGAGCCGTCCTCGCCCGCGGGCCTGGCGAACTGGCGCAAGCGGCGGCAGAAGGAGCAGATGGAGGACACCGAGATCGGCGTGATGCCGGTGGTGCCCACCGACGCCCCGGACGACGGCTACCCCGAGGACGACTTCGAGCCCGACGGCTTCGCCCCGGAGAGCAGCGGCTACCAGGCCGCCTACGAGGCGGGCCCGCCGACCGGCGCGTACCCGCCGCCGATGCCGTTCGCACCCGGCGGCGACCGGGCTTCCCGGGCGCCGATCCCGGACGACCTCGCGCCCTACGAGCGCGAGTTCGCCGACGACTACCCGGCGGACGGCCCGGACTTCGAGCAGGACGACTACGCCTACGAGCAGGGCGAAGACTACGAAGACGACGAGTACGACGACGCGCCCGAGCCGGTCGCGGAGCCGGAACCCGCGGCTTCGCCCGGCAAGCAGTGGCTGGCCCTGGCCGGCCAGCTGGCGATGGGTGTGGTCGGCGGTGCCGCCGTCTGGCTCGGCTTCAACTGGCTGTGGGTGAACATCCCGGCGGCCGCGCTGATCGCCGCGCTGCTGGTGGTCGTCGCGCTGGTCTGGATCGTGCGGAAGATCCGCCGCGCCGAAGACCTGCAGACGACGGTGCTCGCCGTGCTCGTGGGCTTGGTGGTGACGGTGTCGCCCGCCGCGTTGCTGCTGGTCGGCCGCTGACGCGGTGATCCGCGTCGCGTTGGCGGCCCGGCGGCGCCACCCACCTTGAGTGACGGGGCAGGATGGCGCGCGTGACAGACGAGCAGCCGGTCCCCGTCGGACTCAGCACGGCGTCCGTGTGGCCCCTCAAGGCGGGCACGGCCTTCGAGCTGGCCGCCGAGCTCGGCTACGACGGCGTCGAGGTGATGGTCTGGGCCGACCCGGTCAGCCAGGACGTCACGGCGCTGCGGCGCTGGTCGCGGCGCACCGGCGTGCCCGTGCTGTCGGTGCACTCGCCGTCGCTGCTGATCACCCAGCGGATCTGGTCGCCGGACCCGGTCGTGCGGCTGCGGATGTCGGTCGACGCCGCTCTCGAACTCGGCGCGCGCACGGTCGTGGTGCACCCGCCGTTCCGCTGGCAGCGCCGGTACGGGGATGCGTTCGGCGATCTGGTCGCCGAACTGGAGGAGTCGAGCGGCGTCGAAATCGCCGTGGAAAACATGTTCAAGGTCCGGCCGCCGGGTGGTTCGAAGAATTCGCGCGTGTCCGCGTTCCGGCCGTCGATCGATCCGACGGACGTCGGGTTCCGGCACTACACACTCGACCTGTCCCACACAGCGGCAGCCGAGATGGACGCGCTGGCGCTGGCGCAGCGGATGGGTGACGGCCTTTCGCACGTCCACTTGGCCGACGGCACCGGCGTCCCGAAGGACGAACACCTGGTGCCGGGGCGCGGTGGCCAGCCCTGCGCCGAACTGCTCGAGAAGCTGGTCAGCAACGGTTTCGCCGGCCAGATCGTGCTGGAGATCAACACCCGGCACGCCGTCACCGCGGCCGAGCGCGTCCGCGACCTGGCCGAGGCGCTGTTGTTCGCGCGGTTCCACCTCGGCCAATAACCGCGTCGGCATATCCACGCCCGAGTGCATTTCCGCCGGTCCAACCCGTAAAGTTCGGACCGTGAAACCGTCGCTCTCGTTGCTTGTCACCTACCCCGGTTCCCGGAATGGCGCGGACCCTTCGTGAGCGGAATGGACGGCACCGCCGTGTCCTTCGACACGGCGAGTGCGGCGCGGTCGCTGGGGGACGGCACCTTCACCGCGGTGCTGCGCGCGGAATGGGCCATCGGTTCCCACCCGCACGGTGGTTTCCTGCTCGCCCTGCTGGCCCGGGCGGCGATCGCCGCCCTGCACGAGCGCGGTGAGCCGCACGCGGAGCCGCTGGTCGTCAGCGCGGAGTTCCTGCACGCGCCCGCGCTCGGCCCGGTGCTGCTGCGCACGGACGTCCGCAAGGTCGGCCGCCGGGCGACGGTGGTCGAGGTCCGGCTGGAGCAGCGCGGCCGCAGCTGCGTCGAGGCCAGGGTGACGACGGGCCGGCTCCCGATGCGCCGCCCGGAGTGGACGGACGTGCCGTCGATGCCCGCCGAGCCGCCGCCCGGGGCGCTGGCGATGGCGGAGAGCACCGAGGGGCCGTTCAACCTGGCCAAGGGGTGCGAGGTCCGCCTGGACCCGGCGACCGCGGGCTACCTGACCGGCCGCACGGACGAGCCACCCCGCATGCGGCTGTGGGTCCGGCCGCGGCACAGCCTGGTCGACCCGTACTTTTCGCTGCTGGCGTCCGACGTGAACCCGCCGGTGGTGATGAACCTCGGCCGCATCGGCTGGGCGCCGACGGTCCAGCTGACGGCCCTGCTGCGCACCCGCCCGGCGCCGGGCTGGCTGCGGGTGGTGGTGGAGTCGAGGTCGGTCCACGAGTCCTGGTTCGACTCCGACGCAACGGTGGTGGACGCCCAGGGCCGGCTGGTGTGCCAGGCCCGGCAGCTGGGCCTGGCCCCGGCACCGGGCGGCTGAGCGCCGGTTGGAGCGGTTGTGGGGTGCGCGGTGGCACGGCTGCCGGGCCGGTTGGGTGCTGAGCGGCTCTGGCACGGTCCCGGCGAGCCCGCGCGTGGCTCGGTGCTGATTGCGGCGGCCCGGCCCCAGCGAGCGGCTCCGCCAAGCTCCGGCCGTGGGCCCCCGAGTGGGGGCCGCGGGCACCCGGTCGGCAAGCGAGCCCGCCCCACTCCCGGCACCTCGCCCCGGCACTCGGCGCCCCCGGTGGGTTTGGCACGCTGGGCTCCATGACGGTCATCGCGGTGCTGGGTGCGGGCAAAATCGGCGAGGCGTTGCTCTCGGGGCTGCTGCACGGCGGCCACGACGCCGGCGACCTCCTCTTCACCGAGCGGTACCCGGCGCGCGCCGACGAACTGACCAGCCGCTACGGCGTCCGGGGCGTCGAGGTCGAGGAAGCCGCCAAGCGGGCCGATGTGCTCGTTGTCGCCGTCAAGCCGCAGGACATCGAGCCCGTTCTGGACGAGCTCGCGCCGCTGCTCGGGCCGTCGTCGCTCGTCGTGTCGCTGTGCGCCGGGCTGCCCACCTCGCTCTACGAACGGCGGCTCGCCGACGGTGTTCCCGTCGTGCGGGTCATGCCAAACACGCCGATGCTCGTCAACGAGGCCATGAGCGCCATCTCCGCCGGGCGGCACGCCACCGCCGAACACCTCGCCGTGGTGCGGGACCTGCTCTCGCACGTCGGGCAGGTCGTCGAGGTGCCGGAAAGCCAGCAGGACGCCGTCACCGCGCTGTCCGGGTCCGGCCCCGCCTACTTCTTCTACCTGGTCGAGGCCATGATCGACGCCGGCATCCTGCTGGGCCTGCCGCGGGCGCTCGCCGGGCAGCTGATCATCCAGTCGGCCGTCGGGGCGGCGAAGATGCTCGCCGAATCCGATGAGCACCCCGTGCTGCTGCGCGAGGCCGTGACCTCGCCGGCCGGGACGACCATCAACGCCATCCGCGAGCTCGAGAAGCACGGCGTCCGCGCCGCGCTGCTGGCCGCCATCGAGGCCGCCAAGGACCGCTCGGTGGAGCTCGGGAAGGCCCACGACGAAGCCTGATTTCCCCGGAAAGGGCGATCGCCCGGGTCTTGCACGCGCGGGTGCTTGTGCGTTAGCGCTGGTAGGGGCCCATCTCGGTGACAGGCGTCGCATTAGTCCCACCAGTCCCGCTACTCTCGATAGAGCACGTGCGTGTCGATACCACAGGTGGGGAAGCCTCGTGGCGCGACACGTGTCGAAGGACGCGGTAAACATGTCTCCGAACAAAAAGGAGGATTTGCCCGCCGTCGGGCAGGTCCAGTTTCTGACGGTCGCCGAAGTGGCCACGCTGATGCGGGTCTCCAAGATGACCGTCTACCGTCTCGTGCACTCGGGTGAGCTGCCCGCCGTCAGGGTCGGGAAGTCCTTCCGGGTGCCGGAGAAAGCAGTGCACGAGTACCTCCAAGGTGCCTACTACGACGTGGGTTGAACCGGCTGCCGGGCACGCCGTGGCCAGCGGCGCGCAGCGCTACGACGTGCCCGCCGACCGGCCCGCCGACTGGCCCGCCCGGGGAGACGGGTAACCTGGAAAACCGCTCGTGCCTGTGCGCTCCACCCGTTGGACGCTGCGCCGGGCAGCGTGACCGACGTCGACCTAAGGAGCGCCCATGGGCTCTGTGATCAAGAAGCGCCGCAAGCGCATGTCGAAGAAGAAGCACCGCAAGCTGCTTCGCCGTACGCGCGTCCAGCGTCGTAAGGCCGGCAAGTAAGCCTGCTGAGCGTGACCGTGGCCCGTCCAGTCTCTGGACGGGCCACGTCCATGTGGTGGGCAGGTCCGCCCGTTCGAGTGAGGCGTTCGTCGCTTTCCGGCGAAACCGGTGTTAATAGCACGTGAGATGGGCCGGAGCTACCACTGAAGAGCGGTAACATCTCAACGGCGTCCGCGCGATGCTGCCAGTGAGTGCAGGTTCGCGCGCCTCGGGTGACCGTCCACCCCCCACATGCCCTACGCCGCAGGGAGTCGCATGCCGTCGAACATCGTGCTCGTCACCGGGGTCGCCGGGGAACTGGGCGGGAAACTGCTCGCCCGGCTGGGCAACAACCCCGACTTCGAACGGGTCATCGGTGTCGACACGGTCCCGCCGGACAAGACGGTCCTGCAGCGCATGGGCCACGCGGAGTTCGTCCGCGCGGACATCAGGAACCCGCTGATCGCGAAGGTGATCAGCACGGCCCAGGTCGACACGGTGGTGCACGCGTCCTGCACCGCGCACCCGGCCGGGCCGGGCCGCCGCACGGCGATCAAGGAAGTCAACGTCATCGGCACCATGCGGCTGCTCGCCGCCTGCCAGCGGTCGCCGCTGGTCCGGAAGCTGGTGGTCAAGTCGACGGCGGCGGTGTACGGCGCCGGCGCCCGCTCGCAGGCGGTGTTCACCGAGGACTCCGAGCTCATCCCCACCTCGACCAGCGGGTACGCGAAGGACGCCGTCGAGATGGAGGGGTACGTGCGCGGCCTGGTGCGCCGCCGCCCGGACATCACCACGACGCTGTTCCGCTTCGCCAACATCATCGGCCCCGAGACCGACACCGTCCTCGCGCGCTACTTCGCGCTGCCGGTGGTGCCGACGGTCTTCGGCTACGACGCGCGCATCCAGCTGCTGCACTCCTCCGACGCGTTGTCCGTGCTGGAGCGGGCGACCTTGACCGACCAGCCCGGCGTGTTCAACGTCGGCGCGGAAGGGGTACTCACCCTTTCGCAGGCGATCCGGCGAGCCGGCCGGGTCGAGCTGCCGATGCCGCGGAGTGTGGTGCCGTCGGTCGGCAAGGTGCTGCGCGGCGCCAGGGTGGTGGACTTCTCCGCCGACCAGGTCCGGCTGCTGAACTTCGGCCGGGTGGTCGACATCGCCAAGCTGAAGCAGGAGTTCGGGTACACCCCGCGGTGGACCACGCGTGAGGCGTTCGACGACTACATCGTCGGACGCGGGCTCCGCCCGGTGCTCGACGGCGGCAGACTGGCCGGACTGGCCGGCAAGGTGCTCGTCGCCGCCGCAACGGGTCAGAGCCGGTGACCAGGCTGCACGACGATTGGGACGACTTCGGAAGCGAGGCGGAGACGGTGGGCGGTGCCGAGGCGCAGGTCATCCCCCTGCACGGACCGGGCCGGGAGAAGCCCGAGGCGGTGACGGCGGAGCAGGACCTGCGCGAGCAGGAAGCCGCCCGGGCCGACGCGCCGGTCGTCGCCTTCCCCGGCGGCGTCGAGCAGCCGGCGCCGGCCGAGCCCCTTTCGGACGCCGCGCGGTCGGCGCTCGGGTTCCTCCGCGACCGGCTGACCGGTGACTACACCGTCGACGAGTTCGGCTTCGACGCCGAGCTCACCGAGGCGGTGTTCCTGCCGCCGCTGCGCGCGCTGTACCAGAAGTGGTTCCGCGTCGACACGCACGGCGTCGAGAACCTCCCGGCGGCCGGCGGCGCGCTGCTGGTCTCCAACCACTCGGGCACGATCCCGCTCGACTCCCTGATGACGGCGGTGGCTGTCCACGACGAGACCGGCGGCCGGCACCTGCGCGGCCTCGGCGCGGACCTGGTGTTCCAGGTGCCGCTCGTGGGGTCGTTCGCCCGCAAGTCCGGCCAGACGCTGGCCTGCCACGCGGACGCCGAGCGCCTGCTGCGCAAGGGCGAGCTGGTCGGGGTGTGGCCGGAGGGCTTCAAGGGCGTCGGCAAGCCGTTCGCCTCGCGCTACAAGCTGCAGCGCTTCGGCCGCGGCGGTTTCGTGTCGGCCGCGCTGCGCGCCGGCGTGCCGATCATCCCGGTGTCGGTGATCGGCGCCGAAGAGATCTACCCGAAGCTCGGTGACATCAAGGTGCTGGCCCGCATGCTGGGGCTGCCGTACTTCCCGGTGACGCCGTTCTTCCCGATGCTGGGCCTGCTGGGCGCGGTCCCGCTGCCGACCAAGTGGAGCATCGAGTTCGGCGAGCCGATCGCGACCGACTCCTACGGCCCGGACGCCGTCGACGACCCGATGCTGGTGTTCCAGCTGACCGACCAGGTGCGGGAGTCGATCCAGCAGACGCTGTACCGGCGGCTTTCGCAGCGGAAGTCCGTCTTCCGCGGCTGAGCCGGCCACTCCGGCCCGAGGAGGTGCTCTGTCCTCTCCGGGGCCAGGCGGTGCAGATGGGCCCGTCCGGCGCGAACTGGGCTGGCTCGGCTGCCACAGCACCTTCGGCTGCCGGCACCCCACCGCGGCACCGACCTCGCGCTGCGCGTCGCCGAACTGACCGCCACGCGCGCGGCCGCGCTGGACGCCCACGCCGCCGAACTGCGGCGCATCGAACGGTCGCTGCACGACGGGACGCAGAACCGGCTCGTCGCGGTGAACGTGCTGCTCGGTGCGGCGAAGCGGGCGTTGACGCGGGATCCCGCGGCGGCCGATGAGATCCTCGAGCGCGCCCCGGACGCCGGCGAGCAGGCGCTCGCCGAACTGCGCGCGGTGGTGCGCAGTGTCCTCCAGCCGGTGCTGACCGAACGCAGCCTGCCCGACGCGCTCACCGCGCCGGCCGCCGACTGCCCGGTGACCTGCCGGATCGACGCCGACCTGCCGGGCCGGCCGGCCGTCTCGGTCCAGGGGACGGCCTACTTCGTGGTCGCGAGGCGCTGACGAACGTCGCCAGGCACAGCGGGGCGAACACGGTGACGGTCCGGCTCCGCGGCGAGCGGGACCGGGTGCACGTGGAGGTCAGCGACGACGGCCGCGGCGGGGCGCACGAGGACACCGGGTCCGGGCTGACCGGCATCCGGCGCCGCGTCGAGGCCCACGACGGGTCGTTCGCACTGGCCGGCCCGGCCGGCGGCCCGACGACGCAGAGGGTGAGCCTGCCGTGCGGATCGTGATCGCCGAGGACGACCTGCTGCTGCGCGAGGGGGTCGCGATGCTGCTGCGCGCCGAGGGCGTCGACGTGCGGGCGGCGGTGGCCAACGCCGTCGACTTCCTGGCGGCGGTGGACGAACACGCGCCGGATCTGGCCATTGTGGACGTCCGGATGCCGCCGACAACCGGCTCGGCCGCCTCAGCGCCCGGGAACGCGAAGTCCTGGCGCTGATGGCGGAGAGCTTGGGCAACAGCGCGATCGCCGAACGGCTCGTCGTGACCGGGCGGTGAGGGTGGCTCAGGGGGTGACTTCTGCCCGCCGGTAGCCCAGCCGTCCCCGGGTCGCGACGAGCAGCACGAGGGCGATCACGGTCGAGGCGAGCAGGAACGCGTGTGTCGTGTCGCGGACCGTCAGCGACGGGAACATTTCCGACCAGGCGAGCGAGAAGAAGTTGTTGACGCTGGTGTGCAGCAGCATCGCCAGCGGCAGGCTCTGGCCGGTGCGGTTGAACACCCAGGTCATGATGATGCTGAAGGTGACGCAGGTGGCGACGAACTCGACCACCGTCAGCCAGGTGACGTCCGGCCAGCCGCCCCATTCACTGAAGAACAGCGGCAGGTGCCACACGCCCCACAGCGGGCCGAGGACCAGCGTGCCGCCGAGCGGCCCGAAGCGCTGCTGGAGACGGGGGAGCGCGAAGTCCCGCCAGCCGGGTTCCTCCGCGAGCCCGGTCGTGACCATCTGCAGCACCAGGCCGGGCACGTAGGCCACCAGCGTCGCCACCGCGGGCAACACGGGGTTCTGCTCCGACAGCGCGATCGTGGTGATCGTCAGCGCGGCCGGCACGCTGACCACGACCGCCACGTACCAGAGCCAGTTGACCCGCCACTTGAACAGCCGCGCGGTCCAGCGGCGCAGCCCCGTGCGTCCGTCGGCGATCGCGGTGACGAGGAACGCCGAGCCGATCGGGCCGAGGTAGGCACCCGGCAGGACGCCGGCGAACTGCGCGGTGCCGAGCACCTCCGGGAACCGGAAGTGCAGGACGCCCAGCCCGTTCTCCGACAGGATGTAGGGCGTCCACGCGACCCAGCTCAGCAGGTTGGCCAGGACGAAGAACCACGTGAGCGGGTGTCTGCGGATGCTGTCCCGCAGGCCGCCGCTGTCACTGCTCCGCTCTTCGATGTCCACTCGGGTCGCCACCGCACTGCCCTTCGCCGAAGCTGCTTTTCCGATGCGGAAAGCACATCAGCCGGCGGCGGCCGGGTCATTCCCGCGCGCACCCGAAAAGGTGGTAGCGCAGGCGCTACCGGCGGCGGTAGGCCATGCCCGCCGCCACGGCGCCGGCCAGCGCGCCGGCTCCGAGCACCGAAGGCACGCCGATCTTCGCCGCCTTGCGGCCGGTCCGGAAGTCGCGGATCTCCCAGCCGCGGGCCCGGGCCACGTCCCGCAGGCCGCCGTCCGGGTTGACCGCCACCGCGGTGCCCACCGCCGACAGCATCGGGATGTCGTTCGCCGAGTCCGAGTACGCCGTGCAGCGCTTGAGGTTCAGGCCCTCGCGGGAGGCCAGGGCCCGCACCGCGTGGGCCTTCGCGCGGCCGTGCAGCAAGTCCCCGACCAGGCGGCCCGTGTACACGCCGTCGCGGGTCTCCGCGACCGTGCCCAGCGCCCCGGTGAGGCCCAGGCGGCGGGAGATGATCGCCGCCAGCTCGATCGGGGTGGCCGTCACCAGCCAGACGCGCTGGCCCGCGTCCAGGTGCATCTGGGCCAGCGCGCGCGTGCCGGACCAGATCTTGTCCGCCATCAGCTCGTCGTAGATCTCTTCGCTGATCGACGTCAGCTCGGCCACCGTGCGGCCGGCCACAAAGGACAGTGCGCGCTCGCGGTGGGTCTTGATGTCCTCTTTGTTCTCGCGGCCGCCGAGCCGGAACTTGATCTGGCCCCAGACGAACCCGGCCAGGTCCGACGACGTGAAGAACTTCCGCGCCGCGAGCCCGCGGGCGAAGTAGAAGATCGACGCGCCCATCATCATCGTGTTGTCGACGTCGAAGAACGCGGCCGCGGTCAGGTCCGGCGGGGCCGGCGGGGCGGGGGGCTCGGCGGCTTCGGAGACCACGCGGGCGTGGGCGGCCTCGGCCGACGCCTCGCCCGCGAGCGCGGCGAGCCGTTCCAGCTCCTGACTCTTATCCCTGCCACGCCAAGCTGACACGCACACCGCCTCCACGTCTGCCCACGTCTGGCCACGCTCCTGAAAACGTCCGGGTCCTTCGCACAGCGTAGCGAGCCGCCCACCGCGCCGTCGCAGGTGTGGGCGGGACCTCAGCCGATCACGATCGGCGGCAGGCCCGGCAGCAGCGGCGGGATCGACACCAGCGGCGGCGGGGGTGTGGTGGTGGTGGTCGTCGGCGGCCGGGAGGTCGTCGACGGCTGGCCGAAGACCGGCGGCGGCGTCACCCCGCCGGTCGGCGCGGGGATGCCCGGGGTCGCCGCGGCGTCCGACGGGGGCAGCTGCGTGCCGGTCACGGTCGGTGCGGTGCCTTCCTGCGACGAGGGCGAGACCGACGCCGACGTCGGCTGGCTGCCGGTGGACGGGACGGGCCGCTGCGTGCACTCGCCGGTCGCCGGGAGCGGGCCCAGCTCGTCGGACGTGCCGGTGGTGATCCGGTAGCAGTTCATCCGCGCCACCAGGCCGCTGGTGCGCTCCTGGACCTTGCCGAGCAGCTCCCGGACGTCGCCGAACACCGGCGCCGCGTCGGCCGGGAGCGGCTGCGCGCCCAGCCTCGCCGCCTGGTTGCGCGCCCACAGCCGGACGTCGGACAGCGCCTGCGTGCCGCCGCCGTCGCTGGTCGCCGCGACGGACAGCTGGGCGACGCCGGCCCGCAGGTCGGCGGCGAAATCGTCGTACGCGGTCCGGTAGTCGGCTTCGCTCGCGCCCTGGGTGGCCAGCTCGCCGAGCTCGGTGATCCGGTTGGTGGCGAATTCGAGGTGCTTGCGCGCCTTCTCCTGGTCACCGAACGTGAGGCCCAGCGCGGTCGACTCGCCGGCGCGCTTCACGGTGTAGAGCGGGTCGCCGGGCAGCGCGGTGCGCGAGAGCACCAGCGTCAGCCCCGAGAGGACGAGGACGAGGAAGAGCGCGGCGGCCACCAGGTCGGCGGTCCGCGGCCGCCACCTCCGACGTGGGGTGGTGGCCGCCGCCGTCTCCAGGCGGCCGGCGATCTCCGCGCGGATCCGCTGCCGGGTTTCCAGGTCCGGGGACCCGGCCGCGCCGAGGTCCCGCAGCGCGCCGACGAGCGCGAGTTCGTCGGCGAACTCGCCGTCGCGGCGCACCGGCGACGGTTCCAGGGCGCGCGCGAACCGCTCGCTCTCGGCTCGCTCACGCGCAAACCTCACGGCGCTGCTCTCCATCCCGGGCTTCGGCCGGCCTGACACCGGTCTGCGTGGGGTAACGATCCAGCAGCCGCCAGGGTTACCGGTTTCGGCCGACGAACGGAAAAGTTCGCGGGTTCAGCGCAATCCGGTGGGCAGAAGTTGTGCCAATCGGCGCACGGCGCGGTGCTGGAGCGCCTTGATCGCCCCTTCGTTGCGGTTCATGATCTCGGCCGTCTCGGCCACGGACAGGCCCTGCAGGAACCGCAGGACGATGCATTCCCGCTGGTCTTCGCCCAGTTCGGCGACGCAGCGCAGGAGCTCGGCCCGGGTGGCGCGGCTGATCGCCTCCTGCTCGGGGCCCACCTGGACGGCCGCACCGACGGTGAAGGGCGCCGAACCGGGCTCGGTCACCTCGTCGGTGACCACCTCGAGCTTGAACCGGCTCGACTTCACGTGGTCGAGCACGAGGTTGCGGGCGATGGTGACGAACCAGGCGCCGACGTCACGGCCCTGGTAGCTCACCGACGTGATGCGGCGCAGCGCGCGCAGGAACGTCTCGCTGGTGACGTCCTCGGCGAGGTCGCGGTCACCGAGCCGGAACAGCACGTACCGGTAGACGACGTCGACGTACCGGTCGTAGAGCCGGCCGAAGGCGGACGTGTCGCCGTCCTGCGCGGCCCGCACCAGGTCCCAGGCCTCGGCCTTCGCCGCCTCGGCGCGCTCGTCGTCGGCCGCCTGCCGGCTCAGCGGCACGGCCGGCGTCCGTCCGAAGACGCGCTCGGCGAACATGAAGACGGGCCCGCGGCTGACGGCGGTCGGGACGGTCATCGGGCGGCACCTCCGGCGGTGGCTTCGGCCCAGCGGGCCTGGGTACCCCCGGAATCCGGACGAGCAGGGGCCGGCCGGCTCGCGTGCCCCACGACCTCGTGGGCAGGCAAGTTCCTCACGGCGACTCCCTCTCTCCGGTCGCGGCGGTGATCAACACCACCGGCGCGACGCAGTGCAGCATACGTGTTGTTACCGCTAAGTAGGTAGTGGTTCCGGGGTTGCGCAGACGCGACGCTCGCGGTCAGCACCCATGACGTCGCTTCAGATGACAGACTTGCAACGGTTGGCGCCGGGCGAGGAGAGGTGGGTCGCGGGTGAGTGCTCCAGAGGGGACGCAGCCGGGGGTCGGCGGGCTGCTCACACGGGCCGCGGCCACGTGGCCGGAGCACCCGGCCGTGCTCGAGACCGGCACCGGACGCGGCCTGACCTACCGCCAGGTCGACGCGGCCGCCCAGGCCCAGGCCCGCAGGCTGGCGGACGCCGGCGTCGCGCCGGGGGACCGGGTCGGGGTGCGGCTGCCGACGTCGGTGGACTTCGTGGTCGCCTTCTTCGGCGCGCTGCGGGCGGGGGCGGTCGTCGTGCCGCTGTCGCCGCAGGTGCCCGGGCCCGAGCTCGCGAAGCTGCTCGAGCACAGCGGCGCGAAGGTCGTCGTCCAGCGCGACGCGGACGAGGATCTCCCGGACGGCGTGAGCGGTCTCACGCCCGTGGGTGACCCGGACGGAGGAGGCGAATTCGCCGACGCCGGCCGGTCCGGGGAGGACATCGCGGTCGTTTCGTACACGTCCGGCACCACCGGGCCGCCGCGCGGGGTGATGCTGTCGCACCGCGCGCTGCTGGCCAACCTCGAGCAGATCAGCGGGGTCGAAGGTGTCCTCGAACACGACGACCGCGTGCTGATCACCATCCCGCTCTTCCACGTCTACGGCCTCGGGCCCGGCCTCCTGCAGGCGGTCGCCGTGGGCGCGACCGCGGTCCTCTCGGAGCGCTTCGAAGCCCAGCGGACGCTGGACGACTGCGCCGAACACCGCGTCACCTCGATCACCGGCGTCCCGACGATGTACGGGGAGTTCGCCGCGCTGGGTGCCGACGAGCTCCGCCGCGGCCTGGCCACCGTGCGGCGGATGACGTCGGGTGCCGCGCCGCTGCACCCGAAGGTGCTGGGCGCGATCCGCGAGGCCACCGGCCTCGACGTCTACGAGGGCTACGGCCTCACCGAATGCGCCCCGGTGGTGACGTCGACGCTGGTCACCGGCTACCCGAAGCCGGGCTCGGTCGGGCGGCCGCTGCCCGGGATCGAGCTGCGGCTGGTGGACAGCGACGGCACCGACCAGGCCGTGCCGCTCGACCCGGACGACGTCGACGACGTCTTCGAGGCCGAGGGCGAGACCGGGCTGGTGTCGGTCCGCGGCGCCAACCTCTTCTCCGGCTACTGGCCCGACGGCGGGCACGGCCCGGACGCCGAGGGCTGGTTCCGCACCGGCGACGTCGGCTACCTCGACACCGACGGTGACCTGCACCTCGTCGACCGGGCCAACGACCTGATCATCGTCAACGGCTTCAACGTCTTCCCCCGCGAGGTGGAGGAGGTCATCGGGCAGCTGCCGGAGGTGGCCGAGGCCGCGGTCGTCGGCGTCGTCGACGAGCGCAGCGGCGAAGCGGTCAAGGCGGTCGTCGTGCCGGCGGCCGGGGCGGCGCTGTCCGAGCAGCAGGTCGCCGATCACTGCGCGGCCCACCTGGCCGGGTACAAGGTGCCGCACCTGGTCGAGTTCGCCGAGTCGCTGCCGCACTCGGCCACCGGGAAGCTGCGCCGCCTGCGGTTGCGGTAGGTGCGGTAGGAAGGACGCCATGGCGCACGAAGTGACGGTGATGGGCCGGGACGGTTGCCACCTCTGCGAGGTCGCGGAGGCCGACGTCGCCCGGATCTGCGGCGAGCTCGGCGTCGCCTGGACGGCCGAGGACGTCGACACCGACCCGGAGTGGCGCGCGGAGTACGGCGACCGCGTCCCGGTGATCCTGGTCGACGGCGCCGAGCACGGGTACTGGCGCGTCGAAGAGGACCGGCTCCGGCGCGCGCTCGCTTGACCCCGGCGGTGAGCCGTAACACGTCCGTAAGCCACCTCGGGCCGCCGTGGCGCCCGCGTGCTCCGAAGATGGGGACGTGAGCACTCTGCAGGACGCGCCGCCCGAGGCGCCGCGTCGGCTTTCGCTACCGGTCGCGACGCTGATCGGCCTCCTCGCGCTGGCCGCCGCCCTCGGCGTCGGCCACCTGGTCGCGGGCTTCGTCGGGTACACGGCGTCGCCGTTCATCGCGGTGGCCAACTACGTCATCGACCACAGCCCGACCGCCGTCGTGAAGTGGGCCGAGCGGACGCTGGGCACCTGGGACAAGCCGGTGCTCAAGCTCGGGCTCGCGGTCGTGCTGGTGCTGTTCGCGCTGGTCGCCGGGCAGCTTTCGCGCCGGACGCCGCGGGCCGGGCAGGTGCTCGTCGTGCTTCTCGGCGCAGCCGGCGTCGCGGCCGTGTACGTGCGCAGCGACCTCGGGCAGGTTTCGCTGCTCGCGCCGGTCGCCGCCCTGGTCGCCGGGCTCGCGGTGTTCACCTTCCTGCACCGGATCGCGCTGCCGGTGGACGTCGTCGACGAGCGGGGCTTCGACCGCCGCAAGTTCCTGCGCGCCGGGGTCGGCGTCGCGGCGGGATCGGGGATCGCGGCCGTCGCCGGCCAGGTCACCGGGACGAGCTCGAACGCCGAGGACTCGCGGGCCGTCGTCGGGCCGCTCGTCCCGGCGCGCACGGCGCCGCCGCTGCCCGCGGACGCCGACTTCGCGAAGCTCGGCTCACCGCCGTTCATCACGCCGAACGCGGACTTCTACCGCATCGACACCGCGCTGGTCGTGCCGCAGCTGCGCACCGAGGACTGGAGCCTGCGCATCCACGGGATGGTCGACCGCGAGGTGAAGTTCTCCTACGCCGACATCCGCAGCCGGCCGCTGGTCGAGCGCCGCGTGACGCTGACGTGCGTGTCCAACGAGGTCGGCGGGCCGCTGATCTCGAACGCGACCTGGATCGGCGTGGACCTCGTCGACCTGCTCGACCAGGCCGGCGTGCAGCCGGGCGCGGAGCAGATGTTCGCCACCAGCGTCGACGGCTGGACGTGCGGCACGCCGGCGAACGTCGCCCTCGACCCGGACCGCGGCGCGATGCTGGCGATCGGGATGAACGGCCAGCCGCTGCCGGTCGAGCACGGCTTCCCGGCGCGGATCGTCATCCCCGGCCTGTACGGCTACGTGTCGGCGACGAAGTGGGTCGAATCTCTCGAATTCACCCGGTGGGACGCCCGGCAGGCGTACTGGCTGAGCCGGGGGTGGGCCGAGCAGGCGCCGATCAAGACCGAATCGCGGATCGACTCGCCGCGCGGGTTCGCGGGCGTCACGGCGGGCAAGGTGCGGCTGACCGGCACGGCGTGGGCGCAGCACACCGGCATCGCGACGGTCGAGGTCCGGCTGGACCAGGGCCCGTGGCAGCCGGCGACGCTGGCCGCGGAGGTGAGCAAGGACACCTGGCGGATGTGGTGGATCGAGCTCGGCGTGCCGAAGGGGACGCACCAGGCGTCGGTCCGGGCCACCGATCAGGACGGCTACACGCAGACGGAGAACCGGGCGGACCCCGTCCCGGACGGCGCCACCGGCTGGCACTCGGTCACCCTCGACGCCCGCTGACGCGCACGGGGCGACCAGTGCGCCGGAGCCGTTCACCGGGCCCGGCGCGCCGCTCGCCGCGCGGCCGGGGCCGCGCCGCCGGGCGGCAGTCGATCACCGCCGGTCCGCGCGGGAGCCGGAAGTGCCTGCCGGACAAGGATTCTGACGCCGTGTCGTGATCGCCGTCGCCCTCCCGCCGCCCCGGAACCGCCTCCGACCAGTGACTTTGTGCGTGCGTTCACAAGTGGTCTACCGTAGGGCCATCGCCCGGAGCGGGCCGGTATCGAACCGGACTCCGGGTCCTGGGTCAAGACACAGTTCCGAATGGCGATGGCCGCCAGACGTGCACAGCGGGCAGGAGACGACGGCGTGGTGACACAGCGGGGGAGGCGCGACGCGGCGGACTCCCCGGGCCGGGCGCCCCGGCGCCCCCGCCGGCCGGCCGGCCCCGACGCCGACAACGCTCCCACCGCCGAAATGCCCGCGGTGCCCGCGGGTGAGCCGGGCCGCAACGGGGATGCCCCCGAGGCCGTCCGGGCGAAGTCCATTCCCGAGGCCGCCGTCGCGCGGCTGGCCGTCTACCTCCGGGTGTTGTCCGGAATGTCGGAACAGGGCGCGACGACCGTTTCGAGCGAAGAGCTGTCGCAGGCCGCGGGCGTCAATTCCGCGAAGCTGCGCAAGGACCTCTCCTACCTGGGCTCCTACGGCACCCGTGGCGTCGGCTACGAGGTCGCCGTCCTGGTCAGCCAGATCGAGCGCATCCTCGGCCTGACCCGGCAGCACAAGGTCGCCGTGGTCGGGATCGGCAACCTGGGCCACGCGCTGGCCAACTACGGCGGCTTCCCGGGGCGCGGCTTCCCGGTCGAAGCGCTGTTCGACCTGGACGCGGACCTGATCGGCGTGCCGGTCGGCGGGCTCCCGGTCTCGCACATGGACGACATCCCCCGGATCTGCGCCGAGCGAGGCATCTCCATCGGCGTGATCGCCACCCCGCCCACCGCGGCGCAATCGGTGTGTGACCGCCTGGTCGCGGGCGGTGTCCAGTGCATCCTCAACTTTGCTCCCGTCGTGCTGCAAGTTCCGGCTCACATTGAGGTCCGGAAAGTGGATTTGGCCGTCGAGCTGCAGATACTCTCGTTCCATGTGGCCCGCCGAGCGGACAGTGAAGGCCTAGCCGCCGGTAATCAGGGCAATTCCGGATTACCCGGTGCGGTGCTGCCGTCCGACAATGGAAACGGCAGGCGGAACGGCACGGGTCCGGACGGCGGACGGGAAATGGTGGTGCGCTCATGAGCGTTTTGGCGGTCGGTCTTTCGCACCGGAGTGCGGAGCTGAGCACGCTCGAGCGCGTCGCGGTGCCGGTGCCGGAGATCGGCAAGATCCTCGACGAGCTGCAGCAGGCCGAGCACGTCAGCGAGGTCGTGCTCGTCTCGACCTGCAACCGGATCGAGGTCTACGCGGTCGTCGAGACCTTCCACGGCGGCCTCAACGACGTCTCCGAAGTGCTCGCCCGCCAGGCCGGGATGACGCCCGCCGAGCTCTACGACAGCCTGTACGTGCACTACGCCGGCGCCGCCGTCGAGCACCTGTTCTCCGTCACCTCGGGCCTGGACTCGATGGTCGTCGGCGAGACCCAGATCCTGGGCCAGGTCCGCTCCGCCTACGCCACCGCGCGCGAGGCCGGCACCGTCGGCCGCACGCTGCACGAGCTGATCCAGACCGCGCTGCGCGTCGGCAAGCGCGTGCACACCGAGACCGGGCTCGACCAGCTCGGCGCGTCGGTCGTCTCCGAAGCGCTCGCCGCGGCCGGGGACGTCACCGGCAAGCACGCCGTCATCGTCGGCGCCGGCTCGATGGGCGCGCTCAGCGCGTCGCAGCTGCGGAAGGCCGGGATCGGCGAGATCACCGTGGCCAACCGCACCGACGCCCGCGCCCGCCGGCTCGCCGCGAACGTCACCGAGCAGGGCGTGCCGGCCCGGGCGGTCCCGCTGTCCGCGGTCGCCGGCACGGTCCGCGACGCCGACATCGTCATCTGCTGCACCGGCGCGCAGGACGCCGTCTTCGGCCCCGGGCACGTGCTGCCGCGCGGCGGCCGGGACCTCGTCGTCTGCGACCTGGGCCTGCCCCGGGACGTCGACCCGGCGGTCGGCGAGCTCGCCGGCGTCCGGGTGGTCGACCTGGCCACCATCCAGCGCCGGATGCGCGAGGCGGGGACGCCGACCACCGAGCGCCAGACCGCCAAGGCGACCGGGATCGTCCTCGACGAGGTGCGCGACTACCTCGCCGGGCAGCGCAGTGCCGAGGTGACGCCGACCGTGACCGCGCTGCGCCGCCGCGCGGCCGAGGTCGTCGACGCCGAGCTGCTGCGGCTCGACAACCGCCTGCCCGGCCTGGACGGCGCCGTCCGCGAAGAGGTCGGCCGCACGGTCCGCCGGGTGGTCGACAAGCTGCTGCACGCGCCGACGGTGCGGGTCAAGCAGCTGGCCGCCGAGACGGCCGACACCGACTACGCGAACGCGTTGCGAGAACTGTTCTGCCTCGACCCGCAGGCGCCCGCCGCGGTGGCGAGCCCGAAGCCCCCACCAGAGAAGAAGCCGTAGTGACCAGAGTCATTCGTATGGGTACGCGCGGTTCGAAGCTCGCGCTCACCCAGACCGGGACCGTCGCCGACGCCCTGCGTGCCACCGGCGTCGAGGTCGAGATCGTCAAGGTGACCACCCCCGGCGACAAGTCGCTGGCGCCGATCGCCACGATCGGGGTCGGCGTGTTCACCTCCGCGCTGCGGGAAGCCTTGCTGCGCAACGAGGTCGACGTCATCGTCCACTCCTACAAGGACCTGCCGACGGCGCCGGAGCCCGGGATCACGCTGGCCGCCGTGCCGCCCCGCGAAGACCCGCGGGACGCGCTGATCGCGCGCGACGGGCTCACGCTGGGTGAGCTGCCGCCGGGTTCGACGGTGGGCACGGGGGCCGCGCGGCGCACCGCGCAGCTGCGTGCGCTGGGTCTCGGTTTGGAAATCGTGCCGATTCGCGGCAATATCGACACCCGCATGCGCAAGGTGACCGACGGCGAGCTCGATGCCGTGGTGCTGGCGCGTGCCGGACTGGCCAGGGTCGGACTGGTCGAGGCGATCACCGAGACCCTCGACCCGATCCAGATGCTGCCCGCACCCGCGCAGGGTGCGCTGGCGGTGGAGTGCCGGGCCGCCGACGTGGACCTCGAGCAGCTGCTCCGGTCCACTTTGGACGACGAGGGCACGCGGGCCGCGGTGACGGCCGAGCGGGCCCTGCTGGCCGCGCTCGAGGCGGGGTGCAGCGCGCCGGTGGGCGCGCTCGCCGAGATCGTCGAAGATCTCGACGCCGAGGGCAAGGTCGTGGAACGGATCTCGCTGCGCGGCACCGCCGCGGTCGAGGGCGAGGAAGGTGCGGTGGACATGGTCCGGGCCATCGCACTGGCCGACAAGGACCAGGCCGCCCAGCTGGGCAAGGACCTGGCCGCCGAGCTGCTGGACCTCGGAGCCGGAGCCCTCTCCGGCCCCGCTCAGTAGCGCTCTCGCGAGCGCTTCGAAGAAGACGTAGGAGACCTGCGTCCGTGCGACCCCGCGCGGCCGCCGCAAGAGGAGAAACGCACAGATGACCCCCGCGCGAAAAACCACCGGGCGCGTAGCGTTCGTGGGCTCCGGGCCCGGCGACGCCGGCCTGCTCACGGTCCGTGCCCAGGAGCTGCTGACCAAGGCCGAGGTCGTGGTGACCGACCCCGACGTGCCGCAGTCCGTGCTCGCCATGGCGGCCGAGGGCGCCGAGGTCCGGCCCGCCGTCGGCGAGGCCACCGAGGTCGCCAAGGACCTGACCACCGAAGCCAAGGCCGGCCGGCTGGTGCTGCGGCTGGTCGCGGGCGACCCGCTGACCACCCCGGCGGTGGTGGCCGAGGTCCAGGCGGTCGCGCGCACGAGCGCCGTGTTCGACGTCATCCCGGGTGTCTCGCCGGCCGCGGCCGTCCCCGCGTACGCGGGTGTCGCCCTGGGCGGCACGCACACCGAGGTCGACGTCCGCGGCGACGTCGACTGGGCGGCCCTGGCCGCCGCGCCCGGCCCGCTGGTACTGCACGCGACGTCGGCGCACCTGGCCGAGGCCGCGTCGGCGCTGACCGGCAACGGCGTCCCGGCGTCGACCCCGGTCGCGGTCACCGCGAACGGCACCATCAACACCCAGCGCACCCTCGACACCACGCTCGAGAAGGTCGCCAACGACGCCGGCGAGCTCGTCGGACCGCTGATCGTCACGATCGGCCAGGCCGCCGGGCAGCGCTCGAAGCTGTCGTGGTGGGAGTCGCGTGCGCTCTACGGCTGGAAGGTCCTGGTGCCGCGCACCAAGGAGCAGGCCGGCGAGATGGCCGAGCGCCTGCGCGGCCACGGCGCGACCTCGCACGAGGTGCCGACCATCTCGGTCGAGCCGCCCCGCAGCCCGGCCCAGATGGAGCGTTCGGTCAAGGGCCTGGTCGACGGCCGCTACCAGTGGATCGTCTTCACCTCCACCAACGCGGTCCGCGCGGTGTGGGAGAAGTTCGAAGAGTTCGGGCTCGATGCTCGTGCGTTCTCCGGCGTGAAGATCGCCTGTGTGGGTGAGTCGACGGCGGCGAAGGTGCGCTCGTTCGGCATCATCCCGGAGCTGATCCCCTCGGGCGAGCAGTCGTCCGAAGGCCTGCTGGCCGAGTTCCCGCCGTACGACGACGTGCTCGACCCGGTCGACCGCGTGCTGCTGCCGCGGGCCGACATCGCCACCGAGACGCTGTCTGCCGGCCTGCGCGAGCGCGGCTGGGAAATCGACGACGTGACGGCCTACCGGACCGTCCGGGCCGCCCCGCCGCCCGCCGAGACCCGCGAGATGATCAAGACCGGCGGCTTCGACGCGGTCTGCTTCACCTCGTCCTCGACCGTGCGGAACCTGGTCGGCATCGCCGGCAAGCCGCACACCCGCACGCTGGTCGCGTGCATCGGCCCGAAGACCGCCGAGACCGCGGTGGAGTTCGGGCTCCGGGTCGACGTCCAGCCCGAGAAGGCGGACGTCCCCCACCTGGTGGACGCGCTGGCCGAGCACGCCGCCCGGCTGCGCGCGGAAGGTGCCCTGCCGCCGCCGCGCAAGGCGAAGCGGGCCCGCCGCTCCTGAGGTTCGACGTGCCGAAGGCCGCCCCGGTTCGCCGGGGCGGCCTTCGCTCGTTTCAGCGGGGGTTGTCTTCGCGCCACTTCAGGTAGTCGGCGACCGACGCGGCGACGTCGAACCGGGGCTTGAAGCCGGTGTCCTCGGTGAGCCGGGAGATGTCCAGGTACGGGTCCTCGCCCGGGCCGTCGGCGCGGCCCGGCGGAAGGTCCACCTTCAGGGCCTCCGCGAACTCGCCGTAGGTGAACGGGCGGCCGCTCGAGACGTTGTACGTGTCGTGCCGCAGCTTCTCCGCGGTGGTGAGCAGGGCGATCGCGCGGCCCGCGTCCGGCGCGTAGCAGACGTCCCCGCCGTCGCCGGCGCGCACTCCGGGCGGCGGTGCTGCCGCGTTGACCAGCCGGGGGATCGGGCAGAACGGGGAGTCCGGGTCGACCAGCGGGCCCCAGATCGTGCCGATGCGCAGCACCACCGGCTGGACGCCGCTGCCCGCCAGGCCGTGCGTCGTCAGCGGCTCGACCGCCTTCTTGAACGCGATGATGAGGTGCGGCAGGGCGACCGCCGGGAGGTCCAAGCCTTCGTGCCACGGGATCTCGGGACGGCCGATGTACACGCCGAGGCTGCTCGCGACCGCGAACCGGCGAACACCCCAGGTGCGGGCCGCGGCCAGGGCGTTGAGCAGGCCGGTCGTGTCCGTGCGGAAGAACTCGACCGGATCCTCGCCCGGAATGCCGCCGGCGAGGTGGACGATGTCGGTGATCGCGTGCCGCTCGCCGAGGGCGAGGAACGCCTCGCGGTCGGTCACGTCGAGTCGTTCGACCGCGACCCGGCCTTCGAGGAACGACGGGACTTCACCGCGGCGGTGGGACGTCACGACCACGTCGTGGCCGAGGTCGAGGAGCGCGCGGGCGGTGTGGGCGCCGATCATGCCCAGCCCGCCGGTGACGAGGATCATCGCGCCAGGCTAGGGACACCCGGCCGGTGAGTTCTTGAACGAATCACGCAGGAACGGCAGGGAGGACGCGGTGTGGTCGTGGCCGCAGGCGCACGCCTCGAGGCTGCCGCCGAGGAGCGCGCGCGGGGTCAGCCCGGTCAGGCGGCGGCACTCCCGGTTGAGGTGGGCTTGGTCGGCGTACCCGGCGTCGGCGGCGAGGCCGGCCGGGCTGCCGGCGCCCGCCTGGGCCAGCGCGAGGAAGCCCTGGAACCGCAGTGTCCGCTGGAGGACCTTGGGGCTCACCCCCACCGCCTGCCGGCAGCGGCGGCGCAGCTGGCTGGGGGAGAGCGCGAGGTCCCCGGCCAAGGTGTCGATGTCGACCGGGTGCCACGGCATCAGCCGCCGCACGGCCTCGGTGACCAGCGGGTCCACGGCCCTCACCGGCAGCAAGGCCTGGATGATTTCGAGGGCGCGCTCCGGGGAACCTGCCGTGGCCACGGCTTCGGCCAAGCGGCCGTCCGCCAGGTCGACGTGCTGGTCGACCAGGTCGTCGAGGGGCACCGGCAGCGGCGGCGCGGCCCCCGGCCGGAACCGCACGCCGACGAGGGTCGTGCGCGGCGGGATGATCTCGAGCCGCGCCGCGGTCAGCGGGCCGAGCAGCCGGGGCCGGCCGCCGGCCGGGAAGTGGAGCTCCATCCCGCCGGTCGGCAGGTGCCGCTGGACGTACGGCGCGTCACCGGTGCGCTGGACCCAGACCGTCCGCACCAGGCCGGCCAGCACGGGCACGGGGAGGCGTTCGACGTACACCTTTCGCACCGAAGCGGTTCCGCGAGAGCGGCGTCAAGCGCACCCTTGCGGAACTGCGGCGAAAGGAGCGGGAGTAACTTGGTAAGGGTGTTCCCCGAGCATCGTCCCCGCAGGCTTCGCACCACCCCGGCCATGCGCAGGCTGGTGGGCGAAACGACGCTGCGGCCACGCCAGCTGATCCTCCCGATGTTCGTCGCCGAAGGGATCGACGCGCCGCGGCCGATCTCGAGCATGCCCGGCGTCGTCCAGCACACCCGCGACACGCTGCGGAAGGCCGCCGTCGACGCGGTCAACGCCGGCGTCGGCGGGCTGATGCTGTTCGGCATCCCGGCCACGCGCGACGCCGAAGGCTCCGGCGCCGTCGACGAAAAGGGCATCCTCAACGTGGCCCTGCGCGACCTGCGCCAGGAGCTGGGTGACGCCACCGTGCTGATGGCCGACACCTGCCTCGACGAGTTCACCGACCACGGCCACTGCGGTGTCCTGGACGCCGACGGCGGGGTCGACAACGACGCCACGCTGCGGATCTACGCCCAGATGGCCATCGCGCAGGTCGAAGCCGGGGCGCACGTGCTCGGGCCGAGCGGGATGATGGACGGCCAGATCGGCGTCATCCGCCGGGCGCTCGACGAGGTCGGGCACAAGGAGGCGGCGATCCTCGCCTACTCCGCGAAGTACGCCAGCGCGTTCTACGGCCCCTTCCGGGAGGCCGTCGACTCGCAGCTCAAGGGCGACCGCAAGACCTACCAGCAGGACCCGGGCAACGGCCGCGAGGCGCTGCGCGAGATCGAGCTGGACCTCGCCGAGGGCGCGGACATGATCATGGTCAAGCCCGCGCTGGCCTACCTGGACGTCATCAAGGCGGCCGCGGACATCTCCCCGGTCCCGGTGGCGGCGTACAACATCTCGGGCGAGTACGCGATGGTCGAGTCCGCGGCGGCGAACGGCTGGCTGGACCGCGAGCGGACGGTTCTCGAAGTGCTGACGTCGATCCGCCGCGCGGGCGCCGACCTGATCCTGAGCTACTGGGCCGCGGAAGCCGCTGCCTGGCTCGACTGACCCGTTAGAGTCCACGCGTGGAAGACAAAGAGGACCTCACGGGTCTGACCGACGACGAACGGCGCAAGCTCGGCCGGTCGCCCGACCCGGTGCTCCCCGGCGAGCGGGCCCCGAAGGCGGCACCCCCGCGTCCGGTGGCCGTGTCGTTCTGGCTGTGGCTGGCCGGCGGCGTCGTGCTGATCCTGGGGTACGTCCAGCTGATGGCCGGCAAGTCCGCGGTCATCGACCGGTACGTCAAGGGGACGACCGACCCGAAGATCACGCCGCAGATGATCGCGGACGGCGTCACGGCGATGCTGTGGTTCCTCCTCGCCGGATCGGTCGTGTTCACCCTGCTGTTCCTGCTTTTCGCGTACAAGGCCCGCGAAGGCACCCGCTCGGCCCGGACGGTGCTGACCGTGCTGCCGATCGTGATGGTGCTGCTGATCTTCACCTTCGCGCCGGTGCTCAGCTACCTGACGCTGGTCGCGGTGCTGCTGTTCGTGATCGCGCTGGTGCTGCTGTACCTGCCTTCGGTGAGCGGCTACTTCCCCAAGGTCGGCAAGAAGCTGTGAGCGACCGGTTCTACGCCGAGTCCGGCGTGAGCTGGGCGGCGATCGGGTGGGGCCCGGCGTTCGCGCTGGTGGGCGCGCTGGCGGAGCTCGTCACCGGCGGCCCGGTGCACGTGGTGGGCTGGCTGATGGTCGGGTTCGCGCTGGCCGTCATCACGATGCCGTGGGTGTACGCGCGCCGCCGGTTCCTGTCCCTCGAGGTGACGACCGAGCAGCTGCGGCAGGGCCGGGAGAAGGTGCCGGCCGCGCAACTGGCTTCGGTCACCGACGTCGGGACGCCGGTCGGCGCGCGCGTGCTGGGCGGGGGCTGGTCGGTGCCGCGCAAGTACGACTCGCTGCCGGTGCGGCTGGCCGACGGCACGGTCGTGCTGGCGTGGGCGAAGGACGTCGAGGCCCTCCAGGACGCGCTGGACCGGCTCGTCCGGGCGACGCCGCGCGAAGCATGAGAAAATCCCCGGTGTGATCGACCTTCCGCAGCCCACCGGGGCCGAGCTCTGGCCGCCGGAAGAACCCGGCCCGCGTGCGCGGCTGCACAAGCCCTGGCGGACGTTCGTCGCCGCCGTGGAAGTCGTGCTCGCCGTCGTCGCCGGCTGGGCCGCCTACGCGTGCTGGCACAGCAGCGTCGCCACCGTCGTCACCCGGACCGAGGACGGCGCCGTGCTCGAGTCGCACCGGTACTTCGGCGGGCTGCTCGCCGCCGCCATCGGGCTCGGGACCGTGGCCGCGCTGCTGCTGGTCGACGCGGTGCGTCAGCTGGCGCTCGCCATCCGTGCGCGGAGCGCCAAGACCAAGGCCTGATACACAGCTCGCGCACAGGAAACGAACAGTCTCCTGCTAAGCGGCGGCACCAAGGTTGCCGCATGACGCGCGTGCGTGCCTCGAAGGCATGGGTGATCAACGGAGCCCTCGTTGTCCTGCTGGCCGGGGCCGGATTCGGGATATACCAGGCATTCAGCCCCGGACCGAGCTCGGCGCAGACCCAGTCGCGCAGCACCCCGGTCCGCCGGGCGACGGTCACCGAGACCGTCTCCGCCGCCGGGACCCTCGCCAGCAGCTACACCGGCGCGGCGAACTTCGCGACGGCCGGCAAGGTCACCTCGATCGACGTCAAGGTCGGTGACGTCGTCAGCACCGGGCAGAAGCTCGCCACCGTCGACAGCACCCAGGCGGCGAAGCAGCTTCAAGTCGCGAAGGCGAACCTCGCCGTCGCCCAGAACGCCCTCAACACCGCCGAGACGGCCGAAAACACCCCGGCCACCGGGCAGAACAGCCAAAACAGCCAGAACAGCGCCCAGGCCGCGGCCAACAACGTCACCTCGGCGCAGGCGAAGCTCGACCAGGCCCAGCTCGACGTCCAGACCGCGCAGCAGACGCTCGACAACACGACGCTCTACGCGCCCGGCGCCGGCACGGTCACCGCGATCAACGGCGCGGTCGGGCAGCAGTCCTCCAGCGGCTCCTCGGCCACGAGCCAGTCTTCGAGCAGCGGCAGCGGCCAAGGCGGCCAGGGCTCGTCGTCGAATTCCGGCGCCGCCGCATCGAGCAGCAGCAGCAGCTCCGGGTTCATCACCATCACGAACCTGACCGGCCTGGTCGTCAACACCTCGGTCGCGGAGATCGACGTCAGCAAGGTCAAGACCGGGCAGAAGGCCACCGTGACGCTCAACGCGCTGCCGGACAAGCCGGTCCAGGCCACCGTGTCGAGCATCAACCTGACCCCGACCACCAGCGGCAGCGTCGTCTCCTACGGCGCGCAGCTGGCCCTGACCAGCCCGCCGGACGGGCTGCGGCCCGGCCAGTCGGCGAGCGTCGTGATCACCGTCGCCGAGGCGGACAACGCGCTGAGCGTGCCGGCCGCGGCGGTGCAGACCGTCGGCAGCACCAACCTCGTCACCGTGCAGGAAAACGGGCAGAACGCCACCCGCCAGGTGCAGGTCGGGCTGCGCGGCGAGTCGACGGTCCAGATCACCTCCGGGGTGACCGAAGGCGAGAACGTCGTGCTCACCGGGACGGCCTCCACCGGGACCACCGGCGGCACCGGGCGCACCGGCGGCACGGGCGGCACCGGTGGCTTCCCCGGCGGCGGGACCGGTGGGTTCCCGGGCGGCGGCCAGCGCGGCACCGGCACCGGCACCGGCGGCGGCTTCGGCGGACGCGGATGAACCCGGTGATCGCGGTCTCCGGACTGCGCAAGACCTACGGAGCCGGCGAGACGGCGGTGCACGCGCTGCGCGGCGTCGACCTCACCGTGTGGCCCGGCGAGTACGTCGCGATCATGGGCGCGTCCGGCTCGGGGAAGTCCACGCTGCTGAACATGCTGGGCTGCCTGGACGTGCCGACGTCCGGCCGGTACCTCCTGGACGGCTTCGGGGTCGGCAAGCTGAACGAACGGCAGTTGGCGTTGCTGCGCAACCGGAAGATCGGGTTCATCTTCCAGTCCTTCAACCTGGTGCCCCGGACGTCCGCCTTGTCCAATGTGGAACTCCCATTGGTCTACAGTGGACTCAAGCGGTCCGAGCGGCGTCGCCGCGCGCTCGCGGCGCTCGACATGGTCGGGCTGTCCGACCGGGCCAAGCACCTGCCGAGCGAGCTCTCCGGCGGCCAGATCCAGCGCGTCGCGGTGGCGCGGGCGCTGGTCACCGGCCCGGCGATGCTGCTGGCCGACGAACCCACCGGCAACCTCGACCGGCACAGCACCGAGGACGTCCTCGGCGTGTTCGACCGGCTCAACTCCCTCGGCCGCACCATCGTCGTCATCACGCACGAGGACGAGGTCGCCGCACACGCGCACCGCGTCGTCCGGGTCGACGACGGGCTGATCGTGTCCGACGAAACCACGCGTGCGGTGGGAGCGGTCTTGTGAACCTCCTCGAAATCCTGCGGTTCGCCGTGCGCGGGCTCACCGCGAACAAGCTGCGCTCGGCCCTCACCACGCTCGGCATCACCATCGGTGTCGCCGCGGTGATCCTGCTGGTCGCGGTCGGCAACGGCGCGTCGGCGGCCATCGCGGCCAGCATCCAGGGCCTCGGCACCAACGTCGTCAACGTCTCCCCGGCCCGCGGCGGCGGCCAGGGCGCGGCGGCGCGGCCGCTGACCGTCCAGGACGCGCACGCGCTCGTCGACCCGGTCGGCGCCCCGGACGTCAAGGCCGCTTCGCCGGTGGTCAACACGACGGCGACCGCGACCTACGGGCAGACGTCCTACGACATCTCCAGCGTCGCCGGCACCGAACCCGCGTACTTCACCACGACCAACCGCGAACTCGCCCAGGGGCAGCTGTTCACGAGCGAGGACGTCACGGCCGCGCGGAAGGTCGTCGTGCTCGGCCCGACGACCGCGGCGTCGATCTTCGGCACCACCACGGACGCGGTCGGCAAGAACGTGTTGCTGAACAGCATCCAGTTCACCGTGATCGGCGTGCTGCAGGCCAAGGGCAGCACCGGGCTGCAGAACGCCGACGACGTCGCCATCGCGCCGATTTCGGCGGTCCAGAACTCCCTCGCCGGCTACGGCAGCCTCAGCCAGATCGCCGTCCAGGCCACCAGCGCCGACGCCGTCTCGCTGGCCCAGTCCGAGATCACCGCGATCCTCAACGCCCGCCACGGCGTCCGGCTCGGCGGCACCCCGGACTACCAGATCCAGAACTCCGAGCAGCTCCTGGCGACCCGGACGTCGGCGACCGAGACGTTCACCGTGCTGCTGGGGGCGGTCGCGGCGATCTCCCTGCTGGTCGGCGGGATCGGCGTCACCAACATCATGCTCGTCACGGTCACCGAGCGGATCCGCGAAATCGGCATCCGCAAGGCCATCGGCGCCCCGCGCTCGGCCATCCTCGGCCAGTTCCTCGCCGAAGCGACCATGCTCAGCCTGTTCGGCGGCCTGCTCGGCGTCGCGATCGGGGTGATCGGCAGCCGGTTCACCATCTCCGGGATCAAACCCGTCGTGGTGCCCTCGTCGATCCTGCTCGCCTTCGCGGTCTCCGCCCTGATCGGGCTGTTCTTCGGCAGCTTCCCGGCGAACCGGGCCGCCAAGCTCCGGCCCATCGATGCGTTGCGTCACGAATAAGGAGTCCCCGCATGTCTTCCTCCACCCAGACGCCGCCCGTCCCGGGTGACGAGCCGACGGCGATCCTGCCCGCCGTCGAGCCGACCGCGGAGCAGATCGTCGCCAGCCCGGCCGTCGACGGCGACCTGAACGCCGAAATGCGCCGGGCCGCGAAGCCGTTTTCCCGCACCACGCTGGTGCTCGCCGGGCTGGTCGCCTTCGCGATCGCGTTCGGTGGCGGCGCCTGGACGCACGCCGCGTTCGGCTCCTCGACCCCGTCGACGCCCGGCCGTCCGGCGGGTGGCACCCAAGGTGGCCAGCAAGCCGGCACCGGCCAGCAGGGCGGCGGGTTCCGCGGCGGCCGTGGCACCACCGGCACGATCGACCACGTCGACGGCACCACTGTCTACGTCAAGACCGCGCAGGGCGACGACGTCAAGGTGTCCACATCGGACTCGACCACGGTCGGGGTGACCCAGCAGGGCAAGCTGGCGGACCTGAAGCCGGGCGCGACGGTCGTCGTCCAGGGCCAGGCCGGCAGCGACGGGACGGTGGCCGCGCAGACCATCACCCAGCAGGCGGCGCGCTAGTTGAGGACGATGATCGCGGTGTTGAGCGCCGTCGCGTAGAGGATCCAGGCGAGGTAGGGCACCAGGAGCGCGGCGGCGGCCTTCGACCGGCGGCCGAACAGGACGATCGTCACGACCACCACGACGTCCAGCAGCACGATGTCGGCCAGGGCGAGCCCGGCCGCGCCGCCCTCGAAGAACAGCGGGGTCCAGAGCAGGTTGAACAGCAGGCCGATGCCGTACGCGGCGAACCCGCGCGTCTCGCCGTCGGTCCGCCAGTACAGCCAGCCCGCCACCGCGATGGTGACGTACAGCACCGTCCACACCGGACCGAACAGGGCGGCGGGCGGTGCCCACGCCGGCTGCTCGAGCCGCGCGTAGACCGCCCTCGCGTTCGCCGCGGCCAGGCCGCCGACCACGGCCACCACGGCGACGACGCCCAGGAACCCGGCCAGCACGAGCCACGGGTTGCGGTGCGGGGCGCGTTCGGTCACCGGCTGTTCCCCTCCCGGGCGGCTGCCCGCCATCCTAAGCGGGTTTGCCACACTGGGTGGGTGAGCACTGGAACCGAGCAGTCCAAGGCATGGTTCGACCGCGCGAAGACGGCCATCCCGGGCGGGGTGAATTCGCCGGTGCGGGCGTTCAACTCGGTCGGCGGCACGCCGCGGTTCATGGTCCGCGGCGAGGGCCCGCACCTGTGGGACGCCGACGGCAACCGCTACGTCGACCTGGTGTCGTCCTGGGGCCCGATGATCCTGGGGCACGCGCACCCGGCGGTCGTCGAGGCGGCGCGCCGGGCGGCGACGTCCGGGCTCTCCTTCGGCACCCCGACCATCGGCGAGGTCGAACTGGCGGAGGAGCTCATCGGCCGGGTCGAGCCGGTCGAGCAGGTCCGCCTGGTCAACTCGGGGACCGAGGCCACGATGAGCGCGATCCGGCTGGCCAGGGGGTTCACCGGCCGGTCGAAGATCGTGAAGTTCGCCGGCTGTTACCACGGTCACGTCGACGCGCTGCTCGCGCAGGCCGGCTCCGGCGTCGCGACGCTCGGGCTGCCGACCTCGCCGGGTGTCACCGGGGCCCAGGCCGCGGACACGCTGGTGCTGCCCTACAACGACCTCGACGCGGTCCGGAAATCCTTTGTGGACAACCCGGGCGAGATCGCCGCGGTGATCACCGAGGCGGCGGCCGGGAACATGGGCGCGGTCGCGCCGGACGACGGCTTCAACGCCGGATTGCGCGAGATCGCCCACGAGCACGGCGCGCTGCTGATCATGGACGAGGTGATGACCGGGTTCCGCGTCTCGCACGCGGGCTGGTTCGGCCTCGAAGGCGTGGCCGGCGACCTCTACACGTTCGGCAAGGTGATGTCCGGCGGGCTGCCGGCGGCGGCCTTCGGCGGCCGCGCCGACGTGATGGCCAAGCTCGCCCCGGGCGGCCCGGTCTACCAGGCCGGGACGCTCTCCGGGAACCCCGTCGCGGTGGCCACGGGCCTGGCGACGCTGCGCGCGGCCGACCACGCCGTGTACGCGGCGCTCGACGCCAACGCGAAGCGCCTCGGCAACCTCTTCCACGCCGCGCTCCTCGAAGCGGGGGTCGCGCACAACGTCCAGTACGCGGGCAACCTGGTGAGCGTGTTCTTCGGTGAGACGCCGGTCCGCGACTACGCCGGCGCGCAGGCGTCCGAGACGTGGCGCTTCCCGCCGTTCTTCCACGCGTTGCTCGACGGAGGCGTGTACGCGCCCCCGAGCGCGTACGAGGCGTGGTTCGTCAACGCGGCCATGGACGACGAAGCGTTCTCCGTGATCGAAGCGGCGCTGCCCGCGGCGGCGCGCGCGGCGGCCGGGGCCGTCCAGTGACCACCGTCGTCCACATGCTTCGGCACGGCGAAGTGCACAACCCGTCGAAGATCCTGTACGGCCGGCTGCCCGGCTACCGGCTCTCGGAGCGCGGGCAGCGGCAGGCGCTGACGGTCGCCGAAGCCATTGCCGCCCACGACCTCGTGCACGTCGTCGCCTCGCCGCTGCAGCGGGCGCAGGAGACGGCGGCCCCGATCGCCGCCGCGCACCGGCTCGACATCGCGACCGACGAGGGCCTGATCGAGGCGGGCAACCAGTTCGAGGGCCTGCACGTGGCGGTCGGCGACGGCGCGCTGCGGGAGCCCAAGCACTGGCCGAAGCTGGTGAACCCGTTCAAGCCGTCGTGGGGCGAGCCCTACCTCGAGATCGCCCACCGGATGCTCGGCGCGGTCCACCGCGCCCGCGAGGCGGCTCTTGGTCACGAGGCCCTGTGCGTCTCGCACCAGCTGCCGATCTGGACGCTGCGGCGGTTCCTCGAGGGCAAGCGCCTGTGGCACGACCCCCGGCGCCGCCAGTGCTCGCTGGCGTCCCTGACGTCGCTGGTGTTCGACGGCGACGAGCTGCGCGAGATCGTCTACAGCGAGCCGGCGGGCACGACCGACCCGAAGGTGACCGGGGCATGAGGCTGGTCTGGGCGGTGCTCGCGGTACTGGCGCTGGCCGGCTGCAGCGCGGGCAAGGACGCGGTGGTGCAGGGGAGCAGCTTCAGCTTCGTCTCCCCAGGCGGCAAGGTCGACATCACCTACGACGCCGCCCAGCGCCAGACGGCCCCGGTCCTGGCCGGCGAGGACCTGATGAACGAGGGCAAGCAGCTGTCGCTGGCCGACTACGCGGGCAAGGTCGTGGTGCTCAACCTGTGGGGCCAGTGGTGCGGGCCGTGCCGCACGGAGGCACCGGAGATGGAGTCGCTGGCGAAGCAGGGCGTCCAGGTGGTGGGCATCGACGTCCGCGACCCGGCCCGCGAGGTGGCCCAGGACTTCGTCCGCGACCGGCAGCTGACGTACCCGTCGATCTACGACCCGGACGGCCGGGTGCTCCTCAAGCTGAGCGGCTACCCCCGCAACATCATCCCGTCGACGATCGTGCTGGACAAGCAACACCGAGTGGCGGCGGTGTTCCTGCGACCGGTGCTGGCCCAGGACCTGCTCCCGGTGACGCAACGACTGACCGCGGAGGCTTGAGCGGGCGCTTTTGCGGGGGCTTTTTGCCGGTTTGCCGACCGGCGCGCCTGACCCGCGCCCCACCCAGACCTCCCCCGCCACCCCGATCCGAAGCCAGCACGCGGACGGTGGTGCCGGGTCAAGGCATCTTTCCCACCTTGACGCGGCGCTACCGTCCGTAGTCACAATCCGGCTTCGGGGTGGCGGTCACCCGCAACGACACGCCTCCCGATGCTCGACGACCGCCCGGCTCGAGAGCGCGGCCCGCCCTTCCCTTGGGGGGACCTCCCTGGTCCAGTCTATCGGCGGGGTACGACAGAACCCCGAAATCGCCGGTCGGAAAGCGGAGTCCTCCACAACTCGGCCGGGCTGTGGATGAATCAGGCGGAGTCAGGGCCGGGCCGGGCTGTGGAGGAATCAGGCGGAGTCAGGGCCGGGCCGGGCAGGAATGGCGGAATCCGGGCCGGGCCGGGCTGTGGAGGAATCAGGCGGAGTCAGGGCCGGGCCGGGCTGTGGATGAATCAGGCGGAATCAGAGCCGGGCCCGGGCTGTGGAGGCATCAGGCGGAATCAGAGCCGGGCCCGGGCAGGAATCGGGCCATCCCGCGCCGCAACCTCACCGCAACAGCGCGGACCGCGACCGAACCACGCCCCAAGCCCGGCACCGGGAAACCCGGCCACCCGGGCCGAAACCCCCGGGACCAAGGTCCTGATCTGCTGTGACCGAGGTCCTGTGAAGCGGCCCCGGCGTTCTCACCAGGACCTCACTGCCTACCCTCAACGGAGTGAACTCCGTGACCGAGCTGGCGATCTCCGGACCGCTGCTGCTCGCCGCGGGTGTCGCGCTGCTCGCCGGCGCGATCTCGTTCGCCTCGCCGTGCGTGGTGCCGCTCGTTCCGGGCTACCTCGCCTACCTCGCCGCGCTCGTCGGGGCCGATGCGCCCGCCGTCAGCGCCGATGAAGAGCGCAAGCAGGGCCGGTGGGCCGTCGTCGGAGCCGCCCTGCTGTTCGTGCTCGGGTTCACCGTCGTTTTCGTCGGCACGTTCGGCACCCTCGTCTGGCTGACCGCGACCCTCACCCTCAACCAGGACCTGCTGCAGCGCCTCGGCGGCGTGCTCACCATCGCCATGGCGCTGGTCTTCCTCGGCTGGATCCCCGGCCTGCAGCGCGAGGTGCGCTCGCACCACGTCCCGCGCGGCGGTGTCTGGGGCGCCCCGCTGCTCGGCGCGATCTTCGGGCTCGGCTGGACGCCCTGCATCGGCCCGACGCTGTCCGCCGTCACCACCCTGGCCAGCGCGACCGGCGGCGCCGCAGCCCGCGGGTACCTGCTGATCGCCGTCTACTGCCTCGGCCTCGGGGTGCCGTTCCTGCTCATCGCGCTCGGCGCCCGGTGGGCCGTGCGCGCCACCGACTGGGTCCGCCGGCACGGCCGCCAGGTGCAGGTCTTCGGCGGCGTCCTGCTGATGATCGTCGGAATCCTGCTGGTCACCGGCGTCTGGGGAGACCTGATGGGCTGGTTCCGCAACGAACTCGCGGTCAACCTGGAGCTGCCGCTGTGACGGCCACTGAAGTACCCCCGAAGACCCCGCCGGGTCCCACGCCCGCCAAGCGCACCTTCGCCTTCCTGCGCAACACCTGGCGCGGCCTGACGTCCATGCGCACCGCGCTCGTCCTGCTGTTCCTCCTCGCCCTGGCCGCCCTGCCGGGCGCGCTCCTGCCGCAGCGGAAGCTCAACGCGCCCAAGGTCGCCGAGTACATCGCCGCCCACGGGTGGTGGGGGACGCTGCTCGACAAGCTCGAGTTCTACGACGTCTACTCCAGCATCTGGTTCTCGGCGATCTACCTGCTGCTGATGATCTCGCTGATCGGCTGCCTGACGCCGCGCAGCTTCGAGTACGTCAAGGCCATGCGCGCCAAGCCGGTGCTGACGCCGCGCAACCTGGCGCGGATGCCGCACTACCGGCTCGGCCGCAGCGAAGCCGACGTCGCCGCCGAGATCGCGGGCGTCCACAAGCAGCTCTCCGGCTGGCGCCGCGTCGAACGCGAGGAAGCCGACGGCGTCCGCACGATCTCGGCCGAGCGCGGGTTCCTGCGCGAGACCGGCAACCTCGTCTTCCACTTCAGCATGCTCGGCCTGATCGTCTTCTTCGCCCTCGGCAAGCTCTACGGCTACGAAGGCCAGGTCATCGTCCAGGCGAACGGCGACGGCTTCTGCAACGCCGGCATCTACAACTACGACTCCTTCAACGCGGGACTGCGCGTCGACGGCACCGACCTCGACCCGTTCTGCGTGAAGGTCAACGACTTCACCGCGCGCTACACCGAGTCGGGCCAGCCCGACTACTACCACTCGAACATCGAATACCAGTCCGGCCCGGACCTCGAGACCGGCACCTGGCGCCCGTACGGCCTCGAGGTCAACTCGCCGCTGCGCACCGCCGGCGACCGCGTCTACCTGCTCGGGCACGGCTACTCGCCGAAGTTCACGGTCACCTTCCCGGACGGCTCGCAGCGCACCCAGAACACCCAGTGGCGCACGGTCGACCCGACCACGATGCTCGCCGAGGGCGCGACGAAGTTCGACCAGCCCGGCATCACCGACGAGGTGCAGCGGCGGACCCGCCAGCTGGCCGTCACCGGCCTGTTCGCCCCCACGGCGTTCCTGCACGGCAACGTCCTGACGTCGTCGGCGCCCGAGGCGAAGGACCCCGCCGTCGCCGTCGACGTCCTGCGCGGCGACCTGGGCCTCGACGCCGGGCGCGGCCAGTCGGTGTTCGAGGTCGACCAGACCCTGATCGACGACGGCAGGCTGAGGAAGGTCGCCCGCGAGAACCTGAAGGCCGGCCAGGAGATCAAGCTCGACGACGGCACGAAGGTCCGCTTCGACGGCGTCGGCGAGTGGGTCTCCCTGCAGGTTTCCCACGACCCGACCCAGGGGTTCGTGCTCGGGTTCGCCATCGCGATGTTCCTCGGCCTGGGCGCGTCCCTGCTGGTCAAGCGCCGCCGGCTGTGGGTGCGGGTGAAGCCGGGGACGCCGGCCGAGCCGGGTACCGTGATCGAGGTCGCCGGGCTGGCCCGCACCGACCAGGCCGGGTACGGCGAAGAGTTCCAGCGGGTCAGTGAACGCCTGATCAGTGGTCAGAAGGGCTGAGGCATGCCGATCAACGAGACGCTGTCGACCTACAGCGATTGGCTGTACACGACCGCCGCGGCGATCTACGTCGTCGCGCTGATGATGACGCTGGTCGAGCAGGGCTTCGGCGCCAAGGGGCGGCTCGCCACCGAGCGCGCCAAGCTGCGGGCGCGCGAGCTCGTCGGCGCCGGCGGGCCGCCGGTCGAAGAGATCCCAGCCGCCCAGCGGGAGGTCGGCCGCCCCGAGCGGATCGGCCGGATGGGCGCGTCGCTGCTCGTGCTCGGCGCGCTGCTGCAGCTCTCGGCGATCGTGCTGCGCGGCCTCGCCGTGCACCGCGCGCCCTGGGGCAACATGTACGAGTACGGCATGGCCGTCACGTTCATCACGGTCCTCACCTGGCTGATCGTGATGGCGAAGTTCCCGGTCCGGCACCTCACCGGCTTCCTGCTGCTGCCCGTCGTGATCCTGATGTTCATCAACGGCACGCTGCTGTACACGACCGCCGCGCCGGTGCAGCCCGCGCTGCAGTCGTACTGGCTGGTCATCCACGTCTCGGCGGCGATCATCGGCTCCGGCGTCTTCCTGGTGCCGGGCGTGGCCAGCGTGCTGTACCTGTTCCGCGCGGCCTACGAAAAGGACGGCACGAAGTTCGCCCGGTTCGCCTCGAAGCTGCCGTCGGCCGACGTCCTCGACCGGATCGCCTACCGGACCACCATCTTCGCCTTCCCGGTCTTCACCTTCGGCGTCCTCTGCGGCGCCGTGTGGGCCGAGTCGGCGTGGGGCCGGTTCTGGGGCTGGGACCCCAAGGAGACCGTCGCCTTCATCGCCTGGGTGGTCTACGCGGCCTACCTGCACTCGCGGGCCACCGCGGGCTGGCGGGGGGCCCGGGCCGCGGCCATCAACATCGTCGGGTTCGCCGCGATCGTGTTCAACCTGTTCTTCGTGAACCTCGTCACCGCGGGCCTGCACTCCTACGCCGGGGTGGGCTGAGCAGCCCGCGCGTCCGCCGACTACCGTCGTCACCGGGGGCGGAGTGTCAGGCGGAGCGCGTGGAGGTTTTCACCGGTGACCGGACCCAGCGAAGAATCGGCTCCAGGCCACCCCGAACAGGCTGAACCGGCCGCTGCGGCACCGCAGCCGGGCCTGTTCGCCGACGATCGGACGGACTCGCACCCGCACCCCGAGACATCGGGGGCGTTCGACGTGCAGCCGACGCAGGCGGTGGCGCCGCCGGTCAACCCGGCGGTCTCGGGGCCGCACCAGGTGCCCAACCCCGCCATGTCGGGGCCGCACCAGGTGCCCAACCCCGCCATGTCGGGGCCGCACCAGGTGCCCAACCCCGCCGTGTCGGGGCCGCACCAGGTGCCCAATCCGGCCGTGTCGGGGCCGCACCAGGTGCCCTACGGCTACGACCAGAACCTGCCGCCGCTGCAGCCGCAGTACCGCGACCCGGCGCAGCAGTACCAGGCCAACGCCCAGTACCCGCAGCAGCCGCCGCCCGGGCCGCAGCAGCCGTCCGGGCTGCCGCAGCCCCAGGGCGGCCGGCACGCGGCCCCGCAGCCGCAGCCGGGCCACGGCCACGACCTGTCCACCGCGCACCTGGTGAAGCAGACCCGGCGGCCCCCGCAGTCCGGCTGGCGCAAGGCGCTCTACGTCGGCACCGGGAAGCTGGTCAACCCGGGGGAGAGCCCGGCGGACACCCGCCGCCGCGAGCTCATCGCGCGCGTCAACCAGCCGCTGCGCGGCTGCTACAAGATCGCGATGCTGTCGCTGAAGGGCGGCGTCGGCAAGACCACGGTGACGACGACGCTGGGCTCGACGTTCGCGTCCCTGCGCGGCGACCGCGTCGTCGCCGTCGACGCCAATCCGGACCGCGGCACGCTGTCGCAGAAGATCCCGCTGGAGACGACCGCGACGGTCCGCCACCTGCTGCGTGACGCCGCCCGCATCACGCGCTACAGCGACGTCCGGTCCTACACGTCCCAGGGCTCCAGCCGGCTGGAGATCCTGGCCAGCGAGCAGGACCCGGCCGTGTCGGAGGCGTTCTCCGAGGACGACTACCGGCGCACGGTCAACCTGCTGGAGCACTTCTACAACATCGTGCTCACTGACTGTGGGACCGGCCTGATGCACTCGGCGATGAAGGGCGTCCTGGACGTCGCGGACGCGCTGGTCGTGGTCTCGTCCGGCTCGGTCGACGGCGCCCGCAGCGCCTCGGCGACGCTGGACTGGCTCGAAGCCCACGGCTACGGCGAGCTGGTCAAGCGCTCGGTGGCGGTGATCAACTCGGTCCGGCCCAAGGGCGGCTCGGTCGACCTCGACAAGCTGTCGGCGCACTTCGGCGCGAAGGTCCGGGCGGTCTGCAAGGTGCCGTTCGACCCGCACCTGGAGGAAGGCGCCGAGATCGAGCTCGACCGCCTCTCCGGCGACACCCGCCTCGCGCTCCTGGAGCTGGCCGCGACCGTCGCCGACGGCTTCGCCACCCCGCTCTCCCAGGGCTACCGCTGACCGGTCGTGAGTGGTAAGGCGGGTTCTAACCCGCCTTACCACTCACGACCGGCCGCGGCAGAAAGGTAAAGGGCCGCCTAAAGGTCTTCGTCCCGGCGTTTGCGCTGCTGTTCGGCCAGCTGGCGCAGGAAGTCGGGGTCGTCGTCCGGGGCGAGGGTGACGCGGCGCGGAGCCGAGGGCACCCCGATCCGCTGGCCGGCGAACGACCGCCACAGGAGCAGGGCGACGACCAGCGCGCCGACCGCCGCGAGCAGAGCGAGCATGCCGGATCCTTCCGTATGGCTGCCTGTCCCCCGAGGTTAACCTCTTCGGCCGTGTGGTGGGCCTGAAGCGGGTCACCGGAAACACGAAGGCCGTGCCGGGACGGGGTGGTTCCCGTACCCGACACGGCCCTGGCGTCCGGATGGTTCAGGCGGTGCGCGTCGGTTCGCTGGCGTCGGTGGTCAGCTCGGCGAGGAGCTCGTTCACCTCGGACTCCCGGAACCGCCGGTGCCCGCCCGGGGTCCGGATCGAGCCGATCCGCCCCGCGGTCGCCCACCGCGTCACCGTCTTGGGGTCCACTCGGAACAGCGCTGCCACCTCGCCTGGGGTGAGCAGGCGTCCGCCCATCGTCGCGGTCATTTTCCGCCTCCTTAACGAACTCACTGCTATACCGGAGGCGTCCGGGCCTTCTGGCCCGTCGCGCCGGGGTTGCCAACAAGGCAATCGTTGCACTTCACCCGTCGGGTACTCGAACGGTTGTCCGCGAGTAAAGAGCCCTTAAAGGTCAAAACGGACAGATTGCGCGCCGCGGCGGCTACCGTCTGGTGACGTGACGTGCGAGGACGTCCCTCCCCTGGGCGTCGGCGGCGAGGCGTGGTGCCAATGGGGGATTGTCCAACCGCATAGAGTGATCCCCGTGGATCAGTTGGACCGGAAGATCATCGCAGCGTTGCGCATCAACGGACGGGCCACCTACGCCGATCTCGGACGAGCCGTCGGGCTGTCCGCGTCGTCGGTGCACGAGCGCGTGGGAAAGCTGGAGGCCGCCGGCGTGATCACCGGCTACCACGCGGTCGTCGACCCGAGCTCGGTCGGGCTCGGCGTCACCGCCCTCGTCAGCATCCACCCGACCGACACGGCCACGGAGGACGACGTCGCCGACGCGCTCGCCGAGCTCGACGAGGTCGAGAGCTGCTACGCGGTGGCCGGCGACGAGGCGTTCGTCGTCAAGGTGCGCGTGTCGACCGTCGACGAGCTGGAGCGCACGCTGGGCCGGCTGCGGCGCATCCCCGGCGTCGGGCGGACGAACACCACCGTGGTGCTCTCGACCCGGTTCGAGGGCCGCCCGAACAACGCGGGCCTGCAGAAGGACCGGGCGGGCGGGGCGTAGCCTGCGTTGATGTGAGCGACGTGAAGGCCGACCACCTGCCCCGTGACCTGACGCTGTACCTGCTGGCGCGGTTCGTGCTGGTCGGGGTGATCGCGTGGGGGCTGTCCCTGACCGGGGTGCCGCTGCTGGTCGCCCTGGTGATCGGCCTGGTCGTCGGGCTGCCGCTCGGCCTGCTGCTGTTCCGCCCGCTCAACGCCCGCGTGACCGCCGGGCTGGCGAAGCGCAACGAGAAGCGCGCCCGCGCCCGTGCCGAGCTGCGCGCGCAGCTGCGCGGCGAGGGACAGCCCGAGTGAGCCGCCGCCCGCACAACCGCAGCTGGGTCCGCGAGGCCGTCCGGATCATCGAGGCCGACGCCAACCGCAGCGCCGACACCCACCTGCACGTCTTCCCGCTGCCCCCGGAGTGGGGCATCGACCTGTACCTCAAGGACGAGTCGGTCCACCCGACCGGCTCGCTGAAGCACCGGCTGGCCCGGTCGCTGTTCCTCTACGGGCTCGTCAACGGCCAGATCGGGCCGGACACCGTGCTCGTCGAGGCCTCCAGCGGGTCGACCGCGGTGTCCGAGGCCTACTTCGCCCGGATGCTCGGCCTGCGCTTCATCACCGTCGTGCCCCGGCGCACGTCGAAGGAGAAGGTCGCGCTCATCGAGTTCTACGGCGGCGAGTGCCACTTCGTCGACACCGCCCCGGCGATGTACCCCGAGGCGGAGCGGCTCGCCGCCGAGTGCGGCGGGCACTACCTCGACCAGTTCACCTACGCCGAGCGCGCGACGGACTGGCGCGGCAACAACAACATCGCCGAGTCGGTGTTCGCGCAGATGCGCTCGGAGCGCCACCCGTGCCCGGCGTGGATCGTCGTCGGCGCGGGCACCGGCGGCACGAGCGCGACCTTCGGCCGGTACGTCCGCTACAAGCGCCACACGACGAAGGTCTGCGTCGTCGACCCGGAGAACTCGTCGTTCTACGGCGCCTGGGAGACGGGGGCGCTGGACTACGCCACCGGCATGCCGTCGCGGATCGAGGGCATCGGGCGGCCGCGCTGCGAGCCGTCGTTCGTCCCCGGCGTCATCGACGAGATGTTCCAGATCCCCGACGCCGGCTCGCTGGCGGCGATCCGGCTGCTGCGCGAGCGGACCGGCCACTGGGCGGGCGGCTCGACCGGCACCAACCTCTACGGCGCGTTCCAGCTCATCGCCCGGATGGTCGAGGACGGCCAGGCGGGCAGCGTCGTGACGCTGCTGTGCGACGGCGGCGAGCGGTACGCGCACACCTACTACAACGACGAGTGGCTGGCCCAGCAGAACCTGGACCTGGCCCCGCACACGGCGTTGCTGGAGGAGTTCCTGACGACCGGGAAGTTCGTCCCGGAGAGCTAGAGGTTCAGGCCGACCGCGGCCAGCACCGCCCACGCGAGCATCGCGAGCCCGGTGTCGCGCAGGGCCGGGATGAGGTCGCGGCCGGTCGCGTCCCGGAGGATGGCCTTGACGGACTGGGGCAGCAGGGCGGCGCTCAGCACCGTGAGCGCGGCGAGCGAGTGCGTGGTGAACTGCAGGACCCCGCCGAGCACGTACGGCACCGCCACCAGCACCAGGTAGAGCCGTCGCGTGCCCTTGTCACCCAGGCGGGTGGCCAGGGTGCGCTTGCCGGCCTCGACGTCGGTCGGGATGTCACGCAGGTTGTTGGCCGTCAGGACCGCCGTCGAGAAGCAGCCGACCGCGATCGCGCACGCCAGCGCCGGCCAGCTCACCCGGCCCGCCTGGACGTACACCGTGCCCAGGACGCCGGCCAGGCCGAAGAACACGAAGACGGCGATCTCGCCGAAGCCGTAGTAGCCGTAGGGCTTCTTGCCGCCGGTGTAGAACCACGCGCCGAGGATGCACAGCGCGCCCATCCCCAGCAGCCACCAGTGCCCGCTGACGGCCACCAGGACCAGCCCCAGCACCCCGGCCAGGCCCAGGGAGATCAGCGCGGCGGTCAGCACGGCCTTCGGGGCGGCGACGCCGGAGCCGACCAGCCGGAGCGGGCCGACGCGGTTTTCGTCCGTGCCGCGGATGCCGTCGGAGTAGTCGTTGGCGTAGTTGACGCCGATGATCAGCGAGAGGGAGACCAGCAGCGCCAGCGCCGAACGCCACCAGGAGAACGCGTCCAGCGCGATCGCCGCGCCGACGCCCGCCACCACCGGCGCCACCGCGTTGGGCAGCGTCCGCGGCCGGGCCCCTTCGATCCACTCGCTCAAGCTCGCCATGGCGCCATTCAACGCCATGTCGATCAGTGGCAAGCGGGAACCCGGGAACCCGGGAAGTCTTTCGGGGGTTCCGGGTGGCGGAGCCCCCGGCCCGGGGCGAAGGCCCGGATGTCTCAGTCGCTGGTCGGCAGCTGCCAGACGAGCGAGCCGCTGTTGGGGTCCACGTCCTCGGCGAGAGCCGCGCTCGCGGGCAGGAGGATGCCCAGCGTGACGGCGGTGGCGGCGATAGCGATTCTGATCCAGCGCGTCATGGTGAGTAGCCAAGCGGGCGCACCCGGTGCGTGTCAACGAAGTGCCGCCATTCAGCGGGTCACGCCCGGTGTCAGCTGGGCCTTCACCGCCGCCCGGTCGACCTTGCCCGGGCCGCGCAGCGGCAGTTCGGAGCCGAATTCGATGCGCTTCGGCGTCGCCGCCGCACCCAGTTCCGCGCGGACCGCCGCGCGGAGGTCGCCGTGCTCACCCCGCGGGACGACCAGCGCCACCACGGCCTCGCCCCACTCCGGGTCCGGCACGCCGACGACGCAGGCGTCCCGCACCCCGGGCTGCGCGCAGAGGCACCGCTCGATCGCGTTCGCCGACACCTTCACGCCCCCGGTGTTGATCATGTCGTCGGCCCGGCCGAGGACCTCGATGCGGCCGTCGTCGTGCCGGACTCCCCGATCGGACGTCGTGAACCAGCCGTCCGCGAACGACTCCGCCGTCAGGTCCGGCCGGCGCCGGTAGCCGTGCGCGAGGACGTCCCCGGCGATCCGGATCCGGTCACCGGAGAGGTCGACGCGGACGCCGTCGAGGGGGAAGCCGTCGTAGACGCAGCCGCTGGCCGTCTCGCTCATCCCGTACGCGGGCACGATCCGCACCCCGGCGTCCGCGGCGCGCTCACGCAGGGCCGGCGAGGTCGCCGCCGCGCCGACCACGATCGCGTCGAACGTCTTCGCCGCGGCCAGCCCCGGGCCGCCGTCGTCGAGCAGGCGGACCAGCTGGGTGGGCACCAGCGCCGTGTACCGCGGGCCGCCCGGCAGCCGGGCCGCCGCGGCCGCGAAGTCGTCCGGGCGGAAGCCGGTGCCGGTCAGCGGCACCGGGGTCGTCCCGGCCAGCAGCGACCGGACCAGCACCTGCAGGCCGCCGATGTAGTGCGCCGGGGTGGCCAGCAGCCAGTGCCCCGGCCCGCCGAGCCGCGTGTGCGTGGCCTCGGCGGACGCGGTCAGCGCGCGGGCCGACAGCAGCACGCCCTTGGGGGCGCCCGTCGAGCCCGAGGTGGCGATGACCACGGCGGTGCCCGGCTCGGCGGGCTCGGCCGGCGCCATCGCGTCGCGCAGCGCGGGGTCGGTGAACGGCAGGACCGCCGGGCCGCCGCCCAGCGCGTCCGCGACGGCTCTGTTCAGCGTGTCGAGCGCTTCGGGCGAGCCGTCGAGGTGGACCGGGCGCAGCTCAGTAGTAATAGGGGACGTCCTTGAAGTCGGGGTCGCGCTTCTGGAGGAAGGCGTCACGGCCTTCGACGGCTTCGTCCTGCATGTAGGCCAAGCGGGTGGTTTCGCCGGCGAACAGCTGCTGGCCGACCAGGCCGTCGTCGGTGAGGTTGAACGCGTACTTCAGCATCCGCTGCGCCGTCGGCGACTTGCGCGTGATCTCCCACGCCCAGGTCAGCGCCTCTTTTTCCAGGTCGGCGTGCGGGACGACCGCGTTCACCGCACCCATCCGGTGCATCTGCTCGGCGGAGTACTCGCGGCCGAGGAAGAAGATTTCGCGGGCGAACTTCTGGCCGGCCATCTTCGCCAGGTAGGCCGAGCCGTAGCCGCCGTCGAACGAGCCGACGTCGGCGTCGGTCTGCTTGAACTTCGCGTGCTCGGCCGAGGCGAGCGTGAGATCGCACACGACGTGCAGGGAGTGCCCGCCGCCCGCGGCCCAGCCCGGCACGACCGCGATCACCGGTTTCGGCATGAACCGGATGAGCCGCTGGCACTCGAGGATGTGCAGCCGGCCGGCCCGCGCGGGGTCCACCGTGTCGGAGGTCTCCCCGCTCGCGTACTGATACCCGGAGCGTCCGCGAATACGCTGGTCACCACCGGAGCAGAACGCCCACCCGCCGTCCTTGGCCGACGGGCCGTTCCCGGTGAGCAGGACACAGCCGACGTCGGAGCTCATCCGGGCGTGGTCGAGGGCCCGGTAGAGCTCGTCGACGGTGTGCGGCCGGAAGGCGTTGCGGACCTCCGGACGGTCGAACGCGATGCGCACCACGCGTTTGCCGCCGCGGTTCTCAGCGGAACGGTGGTAGGTGATGTCGGTGAAGGCGAAACCTTCGACCTCGGTCCACGCGGCGGGGTCGAACAGCTCGGAAACTCGGGCGTCATCCACGTTTGCGAGGATAGGACCTGTGGACACTTCTGCTGTGCCGGCTGCCGCCTCCGCGGTGAAGAGCGCGTCGGCGGGCGACGGAGCCTGCCGGTGAACCCTTCCACCGCGCAGGCCAGGGTCATCGTCGACGAACTCGTCCGCAACACCGTTTCCCACGTCGTCCTCTGCCCGGGCTCCCGCAACGCGCCGCTGTCGATCGCGCTCTACGACGCGGCGGCCGCCGGGAAGCTGCGGCTGCACGTCCGCATCGACGAGCGCGGCGCCGCCTTCCTCGCCCTCGGCATCGCCGCGCGCACCGGCCGCCCGGTGGCCGTGCTCTGCACGTCCGGCACCGCGGCCGCGAACTTCCACCCGGCTGTCCTGGAGGCCGACCGGGCCGGCGTCCCGCTGATCGTCATGACCGCCGACCGGCCGCCCGAGCTGCGGGCCGCGGGGGCGTCGCAGGTGATCGACCAGCACCAGCTCTACGGTGACGCCATCCGCTACTTCGACGAGCTGGCCGTCGCCGAGCGGCGGGCCGGGCAGAACTCGTACTGGCGCAGCCAGATCTGCCGGGCCTGGAACGCCGCCTACGGCGAGTGGCGCTGTGGGCCGGTGCACCTGAACATCCCGTTCCGCGAGCCGCTCGTGCCCGATTTGGACGATGACGGTGAGTGGTACGAATCCCTCGACGGCCGCGCGGACGGGTCCCGCTGGACCGAGCTGCCGGACTTCGGGGCGCTCCCGTCGTTCGTGGTGCCTTCGGCGCGCCACGGCCTGGTGATCGCGTGCGACACCGGCGTCCAAGCGGCCAGCGAGTGGGCCGAGCAGCACGGCTGGCCGGTCGTCTCGGAGACCGGCGGCCTGGGGCTCTCCGGCGGCACGGCGATCTCGTCCGGGGTGTGGTTGCTGGCCGTCGAGGAGTTCATCAGCAGGCACAAGCCGGAGCAGGTGCTCTGCCTCGGCCGTCCGACGGTGTTCCGGCAGATCCAGAACGTGCTCTCGGACGCCGAGGTCGAGGTGCTGCTGGTGCGGCCGGACTCGGACTGGCCGGCGCCCGCGCACAACGTCCGCCAGGTCGGGCAGTGGTTCGACGAGCCGACCAAGCCCGCCGACCCGGAGTGGCTGGCGAGCTGGCGCCGCGCCGACGCCGCGGCCGCTTCCGCCGTCGCCGCGACACTGGCCGAAGAGTCGTGGCCCAGCGGGCTCCGGGTGGCCACCGAGCTGGTGGACGCGCTGCCGCCGGACTCGCTGCTGGTCGTCGGCTCGTCCAACCCGACCCGGGACGTCGCGCTGGCCGGCCGGCTGCGGCCGGACGTCCTCGTGCACCGCAACCGCGGCGTCGCGGGCATCGACGGCACGGTCTCGACGGCCATCGGCGCCGCGTACGTGCACCGGGGCCCGTCGTACGCGCTGCTGGGCGATCTGACGTTCCTGCACGACGCCTCCGGGTTGCTGACCGGGCCCGCCGAGCAGCGTCCCGACCTGACGATCGTGGTCCTCAACGACGACGGCGGCGGCATCTTTTCGCTGCTGGAGCAGGGGGCGCCGGAGCACTCGGCCAGCTTCGAGCGCGTCTTCGGCACCCCGCACGGCGCCGACCTGGGGGCGCTGTGCGCGGGCTACCGCGTCCCGCACGTCGTCGCGGAGACGCTGACGGAGTTCCAGGCGGCGCTGGCACCCGCGCCCGGGCTGCGGGTCGTCGAGGTGCGGGTGGACCGGTCGCGGCACCGCGACCTGCACGCCCGCCTGCGGGCGGCGGTGTCCGCAGCCGTGTCCGCGGGCTGAGTCAACCGCTTTCCGGGTGCAATCCCAGTAGGCAAGAAACCTCCCTTCGGCTGTTCCTGCCTCCGCCTGCCCTGGCTACGTTCGAGCGCGCTGATCCTCACCTCTTGGAGGAATTCGAATGCGTGCAAGAACGCGTACCGGTCTCGGTGCGCTCGCGGCCGGCGTCGTCTCGGTGCTGCTCGCCGGCACCGCGAGCGCGGCGCCCGCCCCCGGCGCCCCCGGTGCCGGCGACCCGTACTACCCGAACGCCGGCAACGGCGGCACCGACGTGCTGCACTACGACATCCGGCTGACCTACCAGCCCGCGACCGACCTCCTGTCGGGCACCACGACCCTGCTGCTCACGGCGACGCAGGACCTCTCGCGGTTCGACCTGGACTTCGCGCTGAAGGCGTCGAGCGTGCGGGTGAACAACCGGCCCGCCCAGTTCACGAACCAGACGGGCAACGGCGAGCTCGTCGTCACGCCGGCGCAGCCGCTGCTCAAGGGCCAGACCGCGACGGTCGTCGTCGCCTACGCGGACACGCCGTCGACCGAGACGGTGGACGGCATCAACGCGTGGAAGAAGGGTTCGTTCGGCGCCCTGGGCATCGACGAGCCGCAGAGCTCGGCGTGGTGGTTCCCGGCCAACGACCACCCGACCGACAAGGCGACCTACGACGTCACCATCGAGGCGCCGGACGACAACGCGGCCATCTCCAACGGCACCCTCGTCCGGAAGACGAAGAGCCGTGCGGGCTGGACCCGCTGGCAGTGGCGGAGCACTCACCCGCAGGCGACCTACCTGACGTCGTTCATCGTCGGCAAGTACGAGGTCGTCGAATCGACCACGCCGGACGGCAAGCCGTTCATCACGGCGTACGGCACCGACCTCGGCGACTCCCTGTACGCGGCGAAGGCCAGCGTCGAACGGACGCCGGAGATCGACGAGTTCCTGGCGACGCAGTTCGGGCCGTACCCGTTCGAGGCCGAGGGCGGCGTCGTGACCAGCGGCATCGGTTTCTCCCTGGAGAACCAGACCCGGCCGACGTACGGCGCCCGGAACTTCCGCGCGGGCTCGAACACGACGTTGATCGCGCACGAGAACGCCCACCAGTGGTTCGGCGACAACGTGTCGCTGGGCCGGTGGAGCGACATCTGGCTGAACGAGGGCTTCGCGTCCTACGCGTCGTGGCTGTGGTCGGAGCACGAGGGTGAGGGCACGGTCGCGGAGCTGGCCCAGTACACGTACGACTCGAACGCGGCGGACGCCGACCTGTGGAAGCTCGTCCCGGCCGACCCGGGCGCGGACAACCAGTTCGACAACGCGGTCTACGACCGGGGTGCGCTGACGCTGCAGGCGCTGCGGACGGCCGTCGGGGACGACGCTTTCTTCGCCATCCTGAAGGCGTGGCAGGCCGCCAAGGGGGGCTCGGACGGGCGGATCCTCCAGTTCATCGCGCTGGCGGAGAAGATCTCGGGCAAGCCGCTGCACGACCTGTTCCAGACTTGGCTGTACACGGCGGGGAAGCCCGCGGTGGGGCCGAACGGTGCTGCCGCTCCCGCTTTGCGGGCCTCGGCCTCGGCTGCGGCTCCGGCTTCGGTCAAGCCGCGTTCGTACGACCAGATCCAGGCGAACCACCGGTTCCTCGCCGCCGAACACGCGGGCTGAGCAAGACCGCTACGCTCGCGGCGTGAGCACGAGAGGCGAGCGGGCGAGGCGCGTCGGGTGGTGGACCATCCTCGGCGTCGCCTCGCTCCTCACGGTGATGTGCGTGTGCCTGCTGTTCGCCGCGATCCGCAACGACAGCGCGATCTCGGCCCAAATGGGGACGGCCACGGCGACGGTGGATTCGGTGGCGTTCGACCGGACGATCATCCACTTCGAGACGCCGGACGGGATCGTGCACAGCCCGGCGAACGGGGTGCTGTACCCGGACGGGCTGGCGGCCGGGCAGCTGGTGCGGATCGAGTACGACGCGTCTGACCCGGAGCTGGCTCGGGTGGCTGGGCGGTCGGCTGCTTTGACGTTGCTGCCGCTGGGGAGTTTTGTTTTCTTTACGTGGCTGGTGGGCGGGCCCGCGCTTTGGTGGATCCGGCGGCAGGACAAGCGGGTCAAGGCTGCGGCCTGATTCGTGGTTCCCCGCTCCTCGTCCTTTGATTGTTCAGCACCGGAGAGCCGGCCTCAAGGGCGCCTTCGGCGTCGCTTCGCGATGAGCTTCGCTCACCCTTGACCCCGGCTCTCCGGTGCTGACTGCGGCTGGGACGAGGGGCGGGGGAGGTGTAGGGCGGGGAGGTGTAGGGCGGGCTGGTTCGGCTCATGCCCGGCCGGGCTTGTGTCGGGCGGCGGAGGTGTCGGTGGGCTGTGTGCTTTTGCGGGGTTGAGGGCCCCCGGCCGCCCAGACAGCTCCCCGCCACACCCTGGGGGGCGTGCCCTGTTCCAGTCTATCGGTGGGTCGCTGCACAAATGGGTGATGCGGCGAATCTGTGGATAGCCGGACATGATGTGGACAACTCAGCCCGCTGTCTCCAGCCACCGCTTCCGCGTTATCTCGTACTCGACCTCGCCCTGCTCGGCGCCTTCGATCGGGTCGTCGTACTCCGCGGCCGAGGTGAATGCCCGAGCGAACGTCAGCCCGGCTGATGCCATGGTGGCTCGGGATGGCGTGTTGACCGCCATCGTCTGGGCGAAAACACGGTCGAGGCACAGCTCCTCGAAGCCGTAGCGGAGCAGCTCCAGCGAACCCTCCCGGGCATAACCTCGCCGCCACTGGCGGCGCAGCAGGCGGTACCCCAGCTCCGCTTCGCCGTCGACCTCCGGCTGGTCCGGGCCGTGCGGCGGCCGCAACAGCCACCAGCCGACGAAGTCCTCGCCCGCGAAGCCCATCCAAAAGCCGAAGCCCGACGCCGTCGCCGTCCGGCGGGCGTGGGCCTGGGCGACCTCGGCGCGGGTTGCCGCTCGGCCGGTGAGGTAGCGCATCACCTCGGGGTCGGAGTCCAGCTCGTACTCCAGCTCGAGGTGCTCGTCGGCCAGCGGCACCAGGGTGAGCCGCGGCGTGTGGAGGGTCGGCATGGCCTGATCTTCACACCTCTCGCAACCCGATCAGCCCGCCGTCTCCTGCCACCAGCCGAGGACCTCGTCCGCCACTCCCGGGGCCGCCACCAGCAGGCCGTCCGTGGGGAGGGCCGTGTCCTCGCCGTGCTTGTCCAGTACCACCGCTCCCGCCTCGATGGCCATCGCCACCGAGCCGGCCACGTCCCACTCGTGGTAGCTGTGCAGCACCGCCGCCGCCGCGTGGCCCAAGGCCACCTGGGCGATCGACAACGCCGCCGAGCCGAGGACCCGGACCCCCGCGTGGGCCGCCGCGGCCCGCTCGATGAAGCCGCCCATGCCCGGCCACGGGCCGCTGCGGGCCAGCTCGGTGCACACCAGGGCCCCCGCCGTCACGCAGCGGTCCACCAGCTTGATCGGCTTGCCGTTCGCGCGGGCCCCCCGGCCGCGCGCCGCCGCGTAGATCTGGGCGCGGTACGGGTCCGCCACCACGCCCACCACCGGGCCCGCCGCGTCCACCAGTGCCAGGCTGTACGCGCACCACGGCACCCCGGCCACGTAGTTCGCCGTGCCGTCCACCGAGTCGACCACCCAGCGGTATTCCGCGATGTCCGCGCCGTGGTCGGCGCCGAACTCGTGGCCGACCACCGGGATGCCCGGGAACTCCGCGGTCAGGACGCGCCGCGTGTGGCGCTCCAGGATGCGATCCGTGTCGGTGACCCAGTCGAACGGCGAATCCAGCGTCGAAGGGTGGGCGCCGCGGCCGGCGGTCGCGGTGATCACGTCGGTGGCGTCGTTGGCCAGCCGCCCGGCCACTTCGAGCGCCCTCGACAGCAGGCCGGGCTCGACGGGCCGCGGCGGCCGTGAGGACAAGAGGGTCATGCCTGCTTAGCCTGGCCCACCCTGGTTTCCAGGACACGACCTTGAGATGACATGTCGTAGCCGATCTGTTCCGGCAGCGTTGGCTCACACGTCACACCAGCGCCAGGATCGGGTGCGATCGTCCAGGACGTGCGAGTCGCCATAGTCACCGAAAGTTTCCTGCCCCAGGTGAACGGCGTGACCAACTCCGTCCTGCGGGTCGTCGAGCACCTGCGCGAACGCGCGCACGACGTGCTGATCATCGCCCCCGGCCCCGGCCCGGACTCCTACCGCGGGGCCCCGGTGGTCCGGATTCCCGCGCTCGACGTCCCCGGGGTCAGCTCCCTGCCGATCGGCCTGCCGACGCGCACGGTGCTGAACGCGCTGGCCGCGTTCGGCCCGGACGTCGTGCACCTGGCGTCGCCGTTCGTCGTCGGCGCGCGCGGGCTCGCCGCCGCGAGACGGCTGCGCGTCCCGTCGATCGCCGTCTACCAGACCGACATCGCCGGGTTCGCCGCCGCGTACGGCTTCGGCATCGGCGCCCGCGCCGCGTGGCGGTGGGTGCGGCGGCTGCACTCGCGCGCCGACCGGACCCTCGCGCCGTCGAGTGACTCCGTCGAGCAGTTGCGGCTCCACGGCGTCCCGCGGGTGCACCGGTGGGCGCGCGGCGTCGACATCGATCGGTTCTCCCCGGCGCACGCCGACCCGGTGCTGCGGGCCGAGCTGGCCCCGGCCGGTGAGCTGCTCGTCGGGTTCGTCGGCCGGCTGGCCCCCGAGAAGGAGGTCGACCGGCTGGCCGCGCTGGCCGGGGTGCCGGGCATCCGCGTGGTCGTCGTCGGCGACGGGCCCGAGCTCGAAAGCCTCAGGGACCAGCTGCCGGACGCCGCTTTCCTCGGCGCGAAGTACGGCGAGGACCTCTCGAAGGCGTACGCGAGCCTCGACGTCTTCGTCCACACCGGACCGCACGAGACGTTCTGCCAGGCGGTGCAGGAGGCGATGGCGTCCGGGCTGCCGGTGCTCGCCCCGGACGCGGGCGGCCCGAAGGACCTCGTGCTGCCCGGCCGCACCGGCTACCTGCTGCCCGCGGACCGCGAGCGGTTCGGCCCGGCGCTCGTCGAAAAGGTCGACGCCCTCCGAGACGCCGCGTTGCGCGCGAGGCTCGGCGAGAAGGCGCGCAAGGTGGTGCTGGGCCGCACCTGGCCCGCCGTCTGCCACGAGCTGGTCGGGCACTACGAAGCCGTGCGGGGCCGGGCCGCCCGCGCGGCCTGACGTGCACATCGTCCAGCTCGCGAACTTCTACGGGCCGCGCTCGGGCGGCCTGCGCACCGCGCTGCACCACCTCGGCGCCGGGTACGTCGCGAGCGGGCACGAGGTGACGCTCGTGGTGCCCGGCCGCCGGTACGCCGACGAGGTCCTGCCGACCGGCGTCCGGCGGTTTTCGCTGCCGGCGCCGCGGATCCCGGGTACCGGTGGCTACCGGGCCGTCGACCCGCACCGGGTCCGCGCGGTGCTGCGGAAGCTCGAGCCGGACCGCCTGGAGGTGTCCGACCGGCTGACGCTGCGGGGGATGGGCGGCTGGGCGAGCCGCCACGGCGTGCCCAGCACGGTCATCTCCCACGAGCGCCTCGACCGCCTGCTGGAGCAGTTCCTGCTGCCAGCGCCGGTGGCCCGCCGCGTCGCCGACACCGCGAACCGGCGGATGGCCGCGAGCTACGACACGGTCGTCTGCACGACGGCGTTCGCACGCGCGGAGTTCGACCGGATCGCGGCGCCGAACGTCCGCCGCGTCCCGCTCGGCGTCGACCTCGCGACGTTCCGGCCCGCCATGCGCGACGACGGCTGGCGGACCGGCCTGGCCTCCGGCGCGGACACCCTGCTCGTCCACTGTGGACGTCTCTCGCCGGAGAAGCACGTCGAGCGCAGCGTGGACACCGTCGCCGAGCTGACGGAGTCGGGCGCGAAGGTGCGGCTGGTGGTGGCGGGCGACGGGCCGCGACGACGGGCGCTGGAGCGCCGGGCGCGTGGCCTGCCGGTGACGTTCCTGGGCTTCCTGCCGGGCCGCGGCGACGTCGCCCGGCTGCTGGCCAGCGCGGACGTCTCGCTGGCGCCGGGGCCGCACGAGACGTTCGGGCTGGCGGCCTTGGAGGCCCTGGCCTCGGGGACGCCGGTCGTCGTGTCGGCGTCGTCGGCGCTGCGGGAGATCGTGCGGCCGGGCTGCGGCGAGGCGGTCGACGACCACGCGCCGGCGTTCGCGACGGCGGTGACCAGCCTCCTCGAGCGCCCCGAGGAGGCCCGGCGCGCGGCGGCACGGGCCCGGGCCGAGGAATTCACCTGGCCCGCGGCGGTGGCCGGGATGCTGGCCACCTTCCGCTGAAGCCGCGGACTAATCTCAGGCTATGTCACGCGCAAGCCTGGACAAGGACCCGCACGAAGTCGCCGCGATGTTCGACGGCGTCGCGGACGGGTACGACCGGGCGAACTCGTTCATGACGTTCGGCTTCGACCGGCGCTGGCGCACCACCACCGCCCGCGTGCTCGACGCCCGCCGCGGCGAAAAGGTCCTGGACCTCGCGGCCGGCACCGGGGTGTCCACCGTCGAGTACGCCCGCGGGGGCGCCTGGTGCCTGGCCGCGGACTTCTCGTTCGGCATGCTCCGCGCCGGGCTGCACCGCCAGGTCCCGATGGTCGCGGCGGACGCGCTGAACCTCCCGTTCGCCGACGAGAGCTTCGACGCCGTGACGATCTCCCTCGCCCTGCGCAACTTCGTCGACACGAAGGCCGCGCTCACCGAGATCGCCCGGGTGGTCAAGCCGGGCGGCCGGCTGGTGATCTGCGAGGTCTCGACGCCGCCGTTCGCCCCGATCCGGTTCATCCACCGGCGCTTCATGCTCAAGCTGCTCACCTGGGTCGGCAAGCGGACGTCGTCCAACCCCGAGGCGTACTCCTACCTGGCCGAATCCATGCTGGCCTGGCCGGACCAGCGCACCCTCGGCGAGATCATCGCGAGCGCGGGCTGGGCCGACGTCGAGTGGTTGAACCTCACATTCGGCGTCGTGGCGATCCACCGCGCGCGCAAGCCTGCCTAAACTCGCGGGTATGAGCCGTCGTAGCCCTGACCAGGACGCCGAAGTCATCGTCGTCGGCGCCGGACCCGCCGGGTCCACCGTGGCCACCTACCTGGCCCGCGCGGGCGTCGACGTCCTCCTGCTGGAGAAGACCGAGTTCCCCCGCGAGAAGGTCTGCGGCGACGGCCTGACCCCGCGTGGCGTCAAGCAGCTGATCGACCTGGGCATCGACACGAGCGAGGAAGCGGGCTGGGTGCACAGCCGGGGGCTGCGGATCCTCACCGGCGACCTCACGCTGGAACTCGACTGGCCGGACCTGACCAGCTACCCACCGTACGGGGTGTCCCGCACCCGCCACGACTTCGACGACCTCCTCGCGAAGCTCGCGGTCAAGGCCGGCGCGCGGCTCTACGAGCGCACGGCCGTCACCAGCGCGATCACGAACGCGAGCGGGCGCGTGGTCGGCGTCGAGGCGAAGGTCGGCCCCGAAAAGGTTGTCGCCAAGTACTACGCGCCGCTGGTCCTGGCCTGCGACGGCGTGTCCGCGCGGCTCGCGCTGAGCGTCGGCATCCAGAAGAACGAGAAGCGCCCGATGGGTGTCGCGGTGCGCCAGTACTACAAGAGCCCGCGCCACGACGACCCGTTCATCGAGGGCCACCTCGAGCTGTGGGACAAGTCCGACCCGCGCGACCCGAAGCTGCTGCCGGGCTACGGCTGGGCGTTCCCGCTCGGCGACGGCACGGTGAACGTCGGCCTCGGCATGCTCTCGACGTCGGCCTCCTTCCGGAACACCGACTACCGCGCGCTGCTGCGCCAGTGGCTCGACGGGACGCCGGAGGAGTGGGGCTACCGCGAGGAGAACGCCATCGGCAAGGTCGGCGGCGCCGGCCTCCCGATGGGCTTCAACCGCACCCCGCACTACCGCGACGGCCTGCTGCTCCTCGGCGACGCCGGCGGCATGGTCAGCCCGTTCAACGGCGAAGGCATCTCGGCCGCGATGGAGTCCGCGCAGATCGCCGCGGAGGTCGTCGTGCAGGCCCTGGCGCGGCGCGAAGGACCTTCGCGGGAGCGGGCGCTGGAGGCGTACCCGCGGGCCGTGGGCGAGCTGATGGGCGGCTACTACCAGCTCGGCAACGTCTTCGCGAAGATCATCGGCAAGCCGAAGATCATGCACGCGTGCACCAAGTACGGGCTGCGCATCAACAAGCTCCTGCCGCTGGTCTACAAGGGCCTCTCGGGCTGCTACGACGCCAAGGGCGGCGACGGCGTCGACCGCCTGATCTCGGCTCTGGCGAAGGTGACCCCGAGCCCGCGCTGACGCGCGCGGACACACGAGTGGCGTAACAAGTTGGCCGTGCGGTCAGTGGGATAGATCACAGGTCAGCGCCCGTTTTGTCCGTCCGGAACGCGATCTTGACCGCTCTTCGCGCAGGTCGCGCGCGCGGTGTTGCCGACCCGTGACAACGATGGCGCGGGAACTTAGGCGACCCTTATAACACGGGGTACTAGGGACAAGAGTGTGAGTCGCGTCCTAGACTCCCCCCATGCTTTGTGAATCCCTTCACATCCGCAACGAGTGGCTTGTGAACTATTTCACAAGCGCACTGTGTTTTCCCTCTGGGCCCAGCCACGGGCCGTAAGGAGACCCTGACCCTCGGCGGTGTGACCCAGGTCCCTTAGGGTGCCGACGAGGCCCAGCGGTTCCCCACCACAAGCTCAACCGCAGCGGCGCGGAAAGGATGGCGAAGACCCCGTGCTGACGTTGCTGACCCGGACCGACACGGTGCAGCTGGCGCAAGAGGCCCCGAGCCTGAAGCCCTACCTGCCCCTGGTCCTGTTGTTCGTGCTGGCGCTCGGTTTCGCCGTGCTGTCGGTCCTGCTCGGGCCGCTCGTCGGCCCCAGCCGGTACAACAAGGCCAAGCTGTCCGCCTACGAGTGCGGCATCGAACCGTCCCCGCAGCCGCTCGTCGGCGCCGGGCGGATGCCGGTCGCGTACTACATCACCGCGATGCTGTTCATCCTGTTCGACATCGAGATGGTCTTCCTCTACCCGTTCGCCGTGCAGGCGGACGCGCTGGGCACGTTCGGCCTGGTGGAGATCCTGCTGTTCATCGCGACGGTCGGCTTCGCGTACGCCTACGTGTGGCGGCGCGGCGGCCTGGATTGGAACTAGACCCATGGGCCTGGAAGAAAAACTCCCCAACGGCATCCTGCTGGCCAGCCTCGAAGGCCTCGTCAACTGGGCGCGCAAGAACTCCCTGTGGCCCGCCACCTTCGGTCTCGCCTGCTGCGCGATCGAGATGATGACGGTCGGCGGTTCCCGCTACGACATCGCCCGCTTCGGCATGGAGCGCTTCAGCGCGACGCCGCGGCAGGCCGACCTGATGATCGTGGCCGGGCGCGTCACGCAGAAGATGGCCCCGGTCCTGCGCCAGATCTACGACCAGATGGCCGAGCCGCGCTGGGTCCTCGCGATGGGCGTCTGCGCCTCCTCCGGCGGCATGTTCAACAACTACGCCGTGGTCCAGGGCGTCGACCACATCGTGCCGGTCGACATGTACCTGCCCGGCTGCCCGCCGCGGCCGGAGATGCTGCTGGACGCGATCCTCAAGCTGCACGCCAAGATCCAGGACGAGCCGATCAACGCCCGCCGCGCCGCCATCCGCGCCGCGAGCGGGGAGCGCACCGAGCTCGTCGCGTCGTCGATCAAGTACGCGAAGAAGTAGAGCGATGACTGAGAACCCCCAACCCGGCGAAGAGCAGTCGAGCGCCGAGCGAGCCGAAACCGGCCTGACGGCGAAGGGCCCGGGCGCGGCCGAGGCGGTCGTCACCGGGCGCGAGCGCCAGGGCATGTTCGGCGTCCACGGCACCGGCGACACCTCCGGCTACGGCGGCGTCCGGCTCCCGGCGTACAGCCCGGCGCCGGCCGAGCGCCCGTACGGCGGCTGGTTCGACGCCTTCGCCGACGAGTTCTACGCCGCGCTGGCCGACCGCAAGATCCCCGCCGAGGCGATCCTGCAGACGACGGTCGACCGCGGCGAGATCACCTTCTACGTCGCCCGCGAGCACCTGCCCGCGATCGCGAAGACCCTGCGCGACGACGGCGGCCTCCGGTTCGAGCTGCTGTCCTCGGTGTCCGGTGTGGACTACGGCGTCGACGTCCCGCAGCGGCTGCACGCGGTCTACCACTTCACGTCGCTGACCTACCGGCGCCGGATCCGGCTCGAGGTCACCCTCGACGTCGAGGACGCGCACGTGCCGTCGCTGGTGGAGACCTACCCGACCGCCGACTGGCAGGAGCGGGAAGCCTGGGACATGTTCGGGATCGTCTTCGACGGCCACCCGGCGCTGACCCGGATCCTGATGCCGGACGACTGGGACGGCCACCCCCAGCGCAAGGACTACCCGCTCGGCGGGATCCCGGTCGAATACAAGGGCGCGGAGATCCCGCCGCCGGACCAGCGGAGGTCGTACTCGTGAGCACCGAAAACCTGTCGGACGTCACGACCGGAACGAGCACCACCGAGACCGGCAGCGACAGCACGGACAACGCGAACTACGCCGACTCCCGCGACACCACCGAAGGCCGCGTCTACACGGTCTCCGGCGGCGACTGGGACGACGTCATCGCCGACGCCGCGCACGACGAGCGCATGGTCATCAACATGGGCCCGCAGCACCCGTCGACGCACGGCGTGCTCCGGCTCGTGCTGGAGATGGAGGGCGAGACCGTCACGCAGCTGCGGTCGGTCATCGGCTACCTGCACACCGGCATCGAGAAGAACTGCGAGTACCGGACCTGGACCCAGGGCGTCACGTTCGTGACGCGCATGGACTACCTGGCCCCGCTTTCGACGGAGATGGCGTACTGCCTCGGCGTCGAGAAGCTGCTGCAGATCGAGGCCCCGCGCCGCGCGCAGCTGCTGCGCGTGATGCTGCTGGAGATCAACCGGATCGGCTCGCACCTGGTCTACATCGCCACCGGCGGCATGGAGCTCGGGGCCACCACCGCGATGACGCTCGGCTTCCGCGAGCGCGAAGAGGTGCTGCACCTGCTGGAGCACCTGACCGGCCTGCGGATGAACCACGCGTTCATCCGCCCCGGCGGCCTCGCGCAGGACATGCCGGCCGACTACGTCGAGGTCGTCAAGGCGTTCCTCAAGACCATGAAGGAACGCCTTCCGCTGTACGACAAGCTCTTCACCGGGCAGCCGATCTGGCGCAACCGGCTCAAGGGCGTCGGGTACCTGCCGGTCGACGCGTGCCTCGCGCTCGGCGTCACCGGCCCGGTGCTGCGGTCCGCGGGCCTGCCGTGGGACCTGCGCAAGACCGAGCCGTACTCCTGCTACGACGAGTTCGACTTCGACGTCCCGGTCGACAACGGCGCCGACTGCTGGTCGCGCTACCTGATCCGGGTGCACGAGATGCACGAGAGCCTCAAGATCATCGAGCAGTGCCTGGAGAAGCTCGAGCCGGGCCCGGTCATGGTCGAGGACAAGAAGGTCGCGTGGCCGGCGCAGCTGTCCATCGGCAGCGACGGCATGGGCAACTCGCTCGAGCACGTCAAGAAGATCATGGGCCAGTCGATGGAGTCCCTGATCCACCACTTCAAGCTGGTCACCGAGGGTTTCAAGGTGCCGGCCGGGCAGGTCTACACCTCCGTCGAGTCGCCGCGCGGCGAGCTGGGCGTGCACCTGGTGTCCGACGGCGGCACCCGGCCGCTGCGGGTCCACGTGCGCGAACCGAGCTTCGTGAACCTGCAGTCGATGCCCGCCATGGCCGAGGGCGGCCTGGTCGCCGACGTGATCGCCGCCATCGCCTCGATCGACCCCGTCATGGGGGGAGTGGACCGATGACCACAGCTGTTCCCGAGCCGGGCTCCAACTACGCCGCGGCCACGCACGCCGCGGCCGGCCCGGACACCGACGTCGTCGCCATCGCGCCGGACCCCGAGGTGGCCGCCGGCATCATCACCGAGGCGCCGCCGGAAGACATCTTCGACGCGGACATCCACGCCAAGGCGCAGGACCTGATCGCGCGCTACCCGATGTCCCGCTCGGCGCTGCTGCCGCTGCTGCACCTCGTGCAGTCGGTGCAGGGGTACGTCAGCCAGGAGGGCATCGCGTTCTGCGCGCGGCAGCTCGACCTGTCCGACGCCGAGGTCAGCGCGGTCGCGACGTTCTACACGATGTACAAGCGGCGTCCGTGCGGCGAGCACCTCGTGAGCGTCTGCACCAACACGCTGTGCGCGGCCATGGGTGGCGACGCGATCTACAAGAAGCTCCAGACGCACCTCGGTTCCGAGGAGCAGCCGCTGGGGCACAACGAGACCGCCGGCACGCCGAACGAGCCCGGCTCGATCACCCTCGAGCACGCCGAGTGCCTCGCGGCCTGCGACCTCGCGCCGGTCATCCAGGTCAACTACGAGTACTTCGACAACCAGACCGAGGAGAAGGCCGTCGCGCTGGTCGACGCGCTGCAGGCGGGCAAGAAGCCGGCCCCGACGCGCGGTGCCCCGCTGACGAACTTCAAGGGCGCCGAGCTGCAGCTCGCCGGGTTCTTCCCGGAGGACGAGCGGACCTACCGCACGGACGTCGACGGCCCGTCGCAGGCCGTCGAGACGCTGCGGGGCGCGAAGCTCGCGCAGGACCGCGGCTGGGTCGCCCCGGTGGCTCAGGACGTCCCGTTGCCAGAAGTGGAGAAGAAGTAGTGGCTGACCCCATCACTCCGGTCCTCACGAAGCGCTGGCTGTCCCCGAACTCCTGGCAGATCGGGACGTACGAGGCACTCGAGGGCTACACCGCCGTCCGCAAGGCCCTGGCCGGGACGCCGGAGCAGCTCGTCCAGCTGGTCAAGGACTCGGGCCTGCGCGGCCGCGGCGGGGCGGGCTTCCCGGCCGGCATCAAGTGGTCGTTCATGCCGCCGAACTTCGACAAGCCGCACTACCTCGTGATCAACGCCGACGAGGGCGAGCCGGGCACGTGCAAGGACATCCCGCTGATGATGGCGGACCCGCACTCGCTCATCGAGGGCTGCATCATCGCCTCGTACGCGATGCGCTCCAACCACTGCTTCATCTACGTCCGCGGTGAGGCGCTGCACTGCATCCGCCGCCTCAACGCGGCCGTGCGCGAAGCCGAAGCGGCCGGCTACCTGGGCGAGAACATCCTCGGCTCCGGCTTCGACCTCAAGATCACCGTCCACGCCGGCGCGGGTGCGTACATCTGCGGCGAAGAGACGGCGCTGCTCGACTCGCTGGAAGGCCGTCGTGGCCAGCCGCGGCTCAAGCCGCCGTTCCCCGCGGCCGCCGGGCTCTACGCCGCGCCGACCACGGTCAACAACGTCGAGACCATCGCGAGCGCGCCGTTCATCGTCAACGGCGGCTCCAGCTGGTTCCGCGAGATGGGCCGCGAGAAGTCGCCCGGCCCGAAGATCTACTCGATCTCCGGCCACGTCGAGAAGCCCGGCCAGTACGAGTGCCCGCTCGGCACCACGCTGCGCGAGCTGCTGGACATGGCGGGCGGCATGAAGGACGGCATCCCGCTCAAGTTCTGGACTCCGGGCGGCTCGTCCACCCCGATGTTCACCGCCGAGCACCTCGACGTTCCCCTGGACTTCGAAGGCGCGGCGGAAGCCGGGTCGATGCTGGGCACCACCGCCGTCCAGGTCTTCAACGAGACCGTGTCGGTGCCGTGGGCCGTGATGAAGTGGACGCAGTTCTACGAGCACGAGTCCTGCGGCAAGTGCACGCCGTGCCGCGAAGGCACGTACTGGCTGGCGCAGATCCTCGAGCGGATGGTCGAGGGCCACGGCACCGAGGAGGACATCGACACCCTCCTCGACGTCTGCGACAACATCCTCGGCCGGTCGTTCTGCGCCCTCGGCGACGGCGCGGTGTCGCCGATCACCAGCGGCATCAAGTACTTCCGGGACGAGTTCCTCGCGCTGTGCGAGAAGAACCGGCACGAACAGACCAAGCCCGAACTCGTGGGAGCGCAGGCATCATGACGATCGCGCCTGACAAGCCCGAAACCACCGAGACGCCGGTCCCCGAAGGCCACGTCAAGCTGGTCATCGACGGCGAAGAGGTCATCGCCCCCAAGGGCGAGCTGCTGATCCGCACGGCCGAGCGCCTCGGCACGGTCATCCCGCGGTTCTGCGACCACCCGCTCCTCTCCCCGGCCGGCGCCTGCCGCCAGTGCCTGGTCGAGGTCGAGATGGGCGGCCGGCCGATGCCGAAGCCGCAGGCGTCCTGCACGATGACCGTCGCCGACGGCATGGTCGTCAAGACGCAGCTGACCTCGCCGGTCGCGGACAAGGCCCAGCAGGGCGTGATGGAGCTCCTGCTCATCAACCACCCGCTGGACTGCCCGATCTGCGACAAGGGCGGCGAGTGCCCGCTGCAGAACCAGGCGCTGGCCCACGGCCGCACGGAGTCCCGGTTCGTCGACACCAAGCGGACGTTCCCGAAGCCGCTGCCGATCTCGACGCAGGTGCTGCTGGACCGCGAACGCTGCGTGCTCTGCCAGCGCTGCACCCGGTTCTCCAGCGAGATCGCCGGCGACCCGTTCATCGAGCTCCTCGAACGCGGCGCCCACCAGCAGATCGGCACCGCGGAGACGGCGGACGTCCTGGACCTGGCGTCGCGGACGACGTCCGGCCAGCCGTTCCAAAGCTACTTCTCCGGCAACGTCATCCAGATCTGCCCGGTCGGCGCCCTCACCAGCGCCGCCTACCGGTTCCGCTCCCGCCCGTTCGACCTGGTGTCCGCGCCCAGCGTGTGCGAGCACTGCTCGTCCGGCTGCGCCGAGCGCACCGACTTCCGGCGCGGCAAGGTCCAGCGCAAGCTGGCCGGCGACGACCCCGAAGTCAACGAAGAGTGGATCTGCGACAAGGGCCGCTTCGCCTTCCGCTACACGACGGCCGACGACCGCATCCGGCGTCCGCTGGTCCGCAACCGCGAGACCGGTGAGCTGGAAGAGGCGTCCTGGACCGACGCGCTGCGCGCCGCGGCCGCCGGGCTCGTCGAAGCCCGGTCCAACGGCGGTGTGGGCGTCCTGACCGGTGGCCGGCTGACCGTCGAGGACGCCTACGCGTACTCGAAGTTCGCCCGCGTCGCCCTGCAGACCAACGACGTCGACTTCCGCGCCCGCCCGCACTCGGCCGAGGAACTCGCGTTCCTCACCTCGCACGTCGTCGGCGTGACACCGGAGTCCGGCGTCACCTTCGGCGAGATCGAGCGGGCCCGCACGGTCCTGTGCGTCGCCTTCGAGCCCGAGGACGAGGCCCCGATCGTGTTCCTGCGGCTGCGCAAGGCGGCCCGCCGGAACCAGACCCGGGTCGTCCACTTGGGACAGTGGACGACGTCGTCGGTGCGCAAGACGTTCGGTGAGCTGCTCGCCTGCGTCCCCGGCCAGGAAGCCGCGGCCGTCGAGGGCATCGCCAAGCACGCGCCGGACCTCGACGAGGGCCTGCGCGGCGAAGGCGCGGTCGTCCTGGTCGGCGAACGCGCCGCCGCGATCCCCGGCCTGTTCGCCGCCCTGCACGACCTGGTCGAGCGCACCGGCGTCCGGCTCGCGTGGATCCCGCGCCGCGCCGGCGACCGTGGTGCGCTGGAGGCCGGCTGCGTGCCGTCGCTGCTGCCCGGCGGTCGCCGGGTCGGTGACGACGCCGCCCGCGTCGCCGTCGAAAACGCCTGGGGCGTCCCGCTCCCGGCCACCTCGGGCCGCGACACCACCGACATCCTGCTGGCCGCTTCGGCCGGCGAGCTCGGTGGCCTGGTCGTCGGCGGCGTCGACCCGTACGACCTGCCGGACCCGGACCTCGCGCTGCGCGCGCTGGACACCGCCGGGTTCGTCGTCAGCCTCGAACTGCGGCACAGCGCGGTGACCGAGCGCGCGGACGTCGTGCTCCCGGTGGCCGCGTCGGACGAGAAGGCGGGCAGCTACCTCAACTGGGAGGGCCGCACCCGCCCGTTCGACGTCACCCTCGAAGGCACCGGCGCCCTGCCGGACTGCCGGGTGCTCGACACCCTCGCCGTCGAGATGGACGCCGACCTGTTCACGCAGACGCCGGCCGCCGCGCGCGGTGACTTCGAGAAGCTGGGCCAGGCCTCGGCGCTGCGCTGGAGCCACGTCGCCGCCGAAGTCGCGCCGCCCGCGACGCCGGGTGCCGGCCAGGCGATCCTGTCGACCTGGCGCCAGCTGATCGACAACGGGTCCCTGCAGGACGGCGAGCCGCACCTCAAGGGCACCCAGCGCACCCCGGTCGCGCGGCTGTCCGCGAAGACCGCGGAAGGCCTGGGCGTCACCGTGCGGGTGAGCACCGAACGCGGTGCGATCACGCTGCCGGTGGAGATCGCGGACCTGCCCGACGGCGTCGTGTGGCTGCCGGGCAACTCCGACGGCTCCGCCGTGTTCAAGACGCTCGGTGCCGGGCACGGCGCCGTCGTGAACCTCGCTGGAGGTGGGCAATGACCCCGCTGCTGACCGAAGCTGCCGTCGGGACTGTCCCGGACGCGGCGACGCGGGCGGCACTGCTCGCGGACGACCCGTTGTGGCTGATCCTGCTCAAGTGCGTGGTCATCCTGCTGATCGGGCCGATCCTGACGATCTTCCTGATCGTCTGGGAGCGCAAGGCGGTCGGCCGGATGCAGAACCGGCCCGGCCCCAACCGCGTCGGCCCCGGCGGTTACCTGCAGTCCCTGGCGGACGCGATCAAGCTGCCGTTCAAGGAACAGATCATCCCGGACACCGCCGACCGCAAGGTGTACTTCCTCGCCCCGGTCGTCTGCGTGGTGCCCTCGCTGATCGCGCTGTCGGCCATCCCGTTCGGGCCGGTCGTGTCGATCTTCGGCGAACGAACCGTCCTCCAGCTGCTCGACCTGCCGGTCAGCGCGCTGGTGATCCTGGCCTGCTCCTCGATCGGCGTCTACGGCATCGTGCTCGCCGGCTGGTCGTCCGGCTCGCCGTACCCGCTGCTCGGCGGCATGCGCAGCGCGGCGCAGGTGATCTCCTACGAGATCGCGATGGGCCTGTCGATCGTCGCGGTGATCCTGCAGGCCGGGTCGCTGAACCTGGCCGACATCGTCGCCAAGCAGCAGCCGGCGTGGTTCCTCTACCTGGTCCCCAGCTTCGTGATCTACCTGATCTCGATGGTCGGCGAGACCAACCGGGCTCCGTTCGACCTCCCCGAGGCCGAGTCGGAGCTGGTCGGCGGCTTCCACACCGAGTACAGCTCGATGAAGTTCGCGATGTTCTTCCTCGCCGAGTACGTCAACATGGTGATCGTCTCGGCGTTCGCGACGACGTTGTTCCTCGGCGGCTGGATGGCCCCGTGGCCGCTGTCGCTGATCGGGAACAACGTGCTCAACACCGGCTGGTGGCCGGTGCTGTGGTTCTTCGCGAAGATGTTCGTCCTGCTCTTCGGGTTCATCTGGCTGCGCGGCACGCTGCCCCGCCTGCGCTACGACCAGTTCATGCGCCTCGGCTGGAAGGTCCTGGTCCCGCTGAACCTGGTGTGGATCATCATGGTGACCTTCGCGAAGGTCATCACCTGGAACACCGCGTCCATCATCATCGCCGCGGTCGCGATCTTCATCGTCGCTTCGCTGTTCTTCTACGTCCGCGCCGCGGGCCGGGAAGAAGAGAGCGAGAGCGTCCCGGTGACCGGCGGCGGGTTCCCGGTTCCGCCGCTGGACCTCAAGGTTCCGCAGACCACCCCGCGTCAGAAGGCTTTGGCCAAGGCCGAGGCGAAGGCGGCCCGCCGCAAGCCGGCGGCCGTCGGTACCGCACAGGAAGGGGCACAAGATGGGGTTTCTTGATCCCGTCAAGGGCTTCGGCGTCACCTTCGGGATGATGTTCAAGAAGGTCGCCACCGAGGAGTACCCGGAGGCCGGCGCGCCCGCCGCCCCGCGTTACCACGGCCGGCACCAGCTGAACCGCCACCCCGACGGCCTCGAGAAGTGCGTCGGCTGCGAGCTGTGCGCGTGGGCGTGCCCGGCGGACGCGATCTTCGTCGAGGGCGGTGACAACACCGAGGAAGCCCGGTTCTCGCCGGGCGAGCGGTACGGCGCGGACTACCAGATCAACTACCTGCGCTGCATCGGCTGCGGCCTCTGCATCGAGGCGTGCCCGACCCGGTCGCTGACGATGATCAACTTCTACGAGCTGGCCGACGACGACCGCCAGCGGCTGATCTACACGAAGGAAGACCTGCTCGCTCCGCTCCTGCCTGGCATGGAGCAGCCGCCGCACCCGATGCGGCTCGGCGAGAACGAGCAGGACTACTACGTGAACGGCCCCGAACTCGCTCGCGGGGAGGGCGCCAAGTGATCACCGCCCTCATGGCCGCGGCGCCGAACGCGTCGGCGGGGGTCTCCACCGGCGAAGCGATCGCGTTCTGGGTCCTCGGCCCGGTCTCGCTGCTCGGCGCGCTCGGCATGATCTTCTCCCGCAACGCCGTCCACTCGGCGCTGTGGCTGGTGCTGACCATGCTGAGCCTGGGCGCGCTGTACATGATCCAGTCGGCGCCGTTCCTGGGCTTCACGCAGATCATCGTCTACACCGGCGCGATCATGATGCTGTTCCTGTTCGTGCTGATGCTGGTCGGCCGGGAGAGCTCGGACTCGGTCGTGGAAGTCCTGCGTGGACAGCGGCTCGCCGCGACGGTGCTCGGCATCGGGCTCGCCGCGCTGCTGGCCACCGGCATCTACCGGGCCATGGAGAACGTCACCCCGGCCATCCCGCTCGACTCGGCCACCCCGGCGGGCGGCGGGCCGAAGGGCCTGGGACGGCTGATCTTCACCGACTACCTGTTCCCGTTCGAGCTGACGTCGGCGCTGCTCATCACCGCCGCCATCGGCGCGATGGTGCTGGCCTTCACCGACCGCCACGGCAAGGGCGGCAAGCTCTCGCAGCGCGAACTGGTGCTGCTGCGCTTCCGCGGTGAGCACGACCGGCCGTCGCCGCTGCCCGGCCCGGGTGTCTTCGCCACCGCCAACTCCGTGGCGACGCCGGCGCTGCTGCCGGACGGCTCGATCGCCCCGGAGTCGCTGTCGGCGATCATCGAGTCCACCTCGGCGATCGAGCTGGCGAAGGAACGCAAGCTCGTCGCCGACGAGGGCCCGCACGCGGACGCGCACGCGCTGGTCGGCACGGAACCCGCTGCCGGGGGAGCTTCGAAAGCCCCGGAAGTCTCGGAAGGGGAGAAGGCATGACCCCCACGTACTACCTGCTGCTGTCGGCGCTGCTGTTCGCGCTCGGCGCGGTCGGTGTGCTGGTGCGGCGCAACGCGATCGTCGTGTTCATGTGCATCGAGCTGATGCTCAACGCCGTGAACCTGTCGCTGGTCACCTTCGCCCGGATCAACGGCGGGCTCGACGGCCAGATCATGGCGTTCTTCGTCATGGTCGTCGCGGCCGCCGAGGTCGTGGTCGGCCTGGCGATCATCATGGCCATCTTCCGCACCCGGCGCTCGGCCTCGGTCGACGACACCAACCTGCTGAAGTACTAGGAGACCCCCGAGTGACCGCATCATCGTGGCTGCTGGTGGCCCTCCCCGGTCTCGGCGCCCTGATCCTCTTGCTGGCAGGGAAGCGCGCCAAGGCCTGGGGGCATCTGCTCGGCTGTGCCACCGTCACCCTCGCCTTCGTCTACGGGCTGATCCTGTTCTTCACCGCCGACACGGGCACCACGACCGACACCAAGGTCTACTCGTGGATCCCGGTCGGCCAGCTGCAGGTGGACTTCGGGCTGCGGATCGACGCGCTGTCGCTGACGTTCGTGCTGCTCATCACCGGCGTCGGCATGCTGATCCACTACTACTCGATCGGCTACATGGCCGACGACGAGGGCCGGTACCGCTTCTTCGCGTACCTGGACCTCTTCGTCGCCTCGATGCTGATCCTGGTGCTGGGCAACAGCTTCGTGACGCTGTACCTCGGCTGGGAGGGCGTGGGTCTCGCGTCCTACCTGCTCATCGGCTGGTACCAGGGCCGCCCGTCCGCCGCGACCGCGGCGAAGAAGGCGTTCCTGATGAACCGCGTCGGCGACGTCGGGCTCGCGCTGGCGATCTTCATCATGTTCAAGTACGCGGGCTCCACCGGCTACGCGCAGGTCTTCCAGGCGGTCGGCGACGGCAAGTTCTCGCCGGGCGCGATCACCGCGATGGCGATCCTGCTCCTGCTGGGCGCCTGCGGTAAGTCCGGCCAGTTCCCGCTGCAGGCGTGGCTCCCGGACGCGATGGAGGGCCCGACCCCGGTGTCGGCCCTCATCCACGCGGCGACGATGGTGACCGCGGGTGTCTACCTGGTGGCCCGCTCGAAGGACATCTTCAACGCCACCGAGGACGGCCGCCTGATCGTCACGCTGGTCGGCACGGTGACCCTGCTGCTCGGGTGCATCATCGGCTGCGCGTACGACGACATCAAGAAGGTCCTCGCGTACTCCACGGTCAGCCAGATCGGCTACATGATGCTCGCCGTCGGCCTCGGGCCCATCGCGTACGCGCTGGGCATCATGCACCTGGTCGCGCACGGCTTCTTCAAGGCCGGGCTGTTCCTCGGGGCCGGGTCGGTCATGCACGGCATGAACGACGAGGTCGACATGCGGAAGTTCGGCGGGCTGCGCAAGCACATGCCGATCACCTTCATCACCTTCGGCCTCGGTTACCTGGCCCTGATCGGCATCCCGCCGCTGTCGGGCTTCTTCACCAAGGACGCGATCATCGAAGCGGCGTTCGGCCAGGGCGGCTGGCGCGGCTGGGTGATGGGCGGCGCGGCGCTGCTCGGCGCCGGGCTCACCGCCTTCTACATGACCCGCCTGATGATGATGACGTTCTTCGGCAAGGAGCGCTGGAAGGACATCAAGTCCGCCGACGGCCGGGACTTCCACCCGCACGAGTCGAAGGCGGTCATGTGGATCCCGATGGCGGTGCTGGCGGTCGGCTCGGTCGGCGCCGGCGCGTTCTTCGCCCTCGGCCACCGCTTCAGCGACTGGCTGACGCCGTCGGTCGGCAAACTGGAGGAAGCGCACCACGCGCCGTTCGACGCGTGGGTGATATCCATCGCCGCGATCGTGTTCTCCGTGCTGGGTGTGGTGATCGCCGCCCTGATCTTCCGTCGTGACATCCCGGTCGAGCAGCCTCAGCGGGTCTCGTTCGTCACCCGGGCGGCGCGCAAGGACCTGTACGGCAACACGCTCAACGAGACGCTGGTCGCCCGCCCGGGCACCTGGCTCTCGCGGGCGCTGGTGTTCGTCGACAACCGCGGCGTCGACGGCGCGGTCAACGGCCTGGCCGCCGGTCTCGGCGGCGGGTCCGGCCGGCTGCGGCGGCTCCAGACCGGGTTCGTCCGGTCCTACGCGCTGTCGATGCTGGGCGGCACGTTCCTGCTTCTGGCGGCTCTCCTGCTGGTGAGGTTCTCCTGATGACCTGGTTGCTCATCCTCATCCTGGTGCCGCTCGCCGGCTCGCTGGTGCTGGCGTTCCTCAAGGGGAACGACCGCGCCGCGGTGCTGGCCGCGCTCGGGTTCTCGATCCTCGAGTTCCTGCTGGTGATCCCGTTCTGGCTCAGCTACTCGCCCTCGGGCGCGCGGCTGCAGATGACGTCGAGCTTCGACTGGATCCCCAGCTTCGGCGTGCACATCGCGTTCGGCACCGACGGCATCTCGCTGATCATGATCGCGGTGATCGCCCTGCTGGTGCCGATCGTCGTCGGCGGGCTCGGCACGCTGGACAAGCTGCCGCCGGGTCGCAGCGCGGGCGGCTTCCTGTCGCTGATCCTGCTGCAGGAGGCGCTCACGATCGGCGTGTTCGCCGCGACCGACGTCTTCCTGTTCTACGTGCTGTTCGAGATCATGCTGATCCCGATGTACTTCCTGATCGGCGGCTACGGCGGCGCGAACCGGCAGTACGCGGCGGTGAAGTTCTTCCTCTACTCGTTCCTCGGCGGCCTGATCATGCTGGCGTCGGCGATCGGGGCGTACTCGCTGGCGGCGGACAAGCTCGGCAAGGGCACGTTCGACTGGGCCACGCTGGTGACGGTGGTGCGCGACGCGCCGCTGTCCACGCAGATCTGGCTGTTCCTCGGGTTCTTCCTGGCCTTCGCGATCAAGGCGCCGCTGGTGCCGTTCCACACCTGGCTGCCGGACGCGGCGGGGGAGGCGCCGATCGGCGTCGCCGTCCTGCTGGTCGGCGTGCTGGACAAGGTCGGCACGTTCGGGTTCCTGCGCTACTGCCTGCCGATGTTCCCGGACGCGAGCCGGACCCTGGCGCCGCTGGTGCTGGTGCTCTCGGTGATCGGCGTCCTCTACGGATCGATCCTCGCCGCGGGGCAGCGGGACATGAAGCGGTTCATCGCCTACGTCTCGATCGCGCACTTCGGCTTCATCTCGCTCGGCATCTTCGCGTTCAACGAGCAGGCGATGGTCGGCTCGGCGACGTACATGCTGAACCACAGCCTCGCGACCGGCATGCTGATCGTGGTGATCGGCCTCGTGATCTCGCGAGGCGGGTCGTCTCGCATCTCGGACTACGGCGGCATGGCGAAGGTGACCCCGCTGCTCGCGGGCCTGTTCCTCCTCGCCGGTCTGTCGACGTTGTCCTTGCCGGGCACCAACTCCTTCGTTTCGGAGTTCCTGGTGCTCATCGGGTCCTTTGTGGACCAGCCGGTGTACACGATCCTCGCCACGGTGGGCATGGTCCTGGCCGCGGCGTACGTTCTGTGGCTCTACCAGCGGGTCTTCCAGGGCCCGGTCCGCGGTGACGCCCTGGTGGGTGTCGGCGGGGGCCCGGGCACGGCCATTGCGCCGGAACTGGGCGCGAAGAAGGCCATCACGGACCTCAACGGCCGGGAGATCGCGATCCTCGCGCCGCTGGTCGTGCTGATCCTCGTTCTCGGCTTCTACCCGAAGCCGGTGCTCGACACAGTCATCCCGACGGTGCAGCAGACGCTGTCCGCGGTCCAGGGAGGCAAGTAAAAGTGCTCGACATCCTCCTGACCCAGGCACCGGAGCCGCCGGTGCAGGTGCCGTCGGTGGACTACAACGCCGTGCTGCCGGTGCTGATCATCTTCGGTGCGGCGTGCGTCAGCGTGCTGGTCGAGGCGTTCGCCTCGAAGCGCTCGCGGTTCGGCGTGCAGGTCGGGCTGAGCTTGCTGGCGATCGTCGCCGCGGGTGCCTGGCTGATCAAGTACGCGGTCTCCGACTCGCCGGCGGGCGGCGTGACGACGTTCAGCGGCGCGATCTCGATCGACCGGCCGGCGCTGTTCCTCTGGGGCACGCTGCTGGCGCTGGCGGTCGGCGCGGTGCTGCTCATCTCGGACCGGGTGGTCGAGCCGGGCGGCGCGCTCGTCGCCCAGGCCGGCATCCGGCCCGGCACGGTCCAGGACCGCGCCCAGACGGCGACGGTCATGCAGACCGAGGTGTTCCCGCTGACGCTGTTCGCGCTCGGCGGCATGATGGCGTTCTGCGCGGCGAACGACCTGCTGACGATGTTCATCGCGCTGGAAGTGCTTTCCCTGCCGCTGTACCTGATGTGCGGCCTCGCGCGTCGCCGCCGCCTGCTGTCCCAGGAAGCGGCGGTCAAGTACTTCCTGCTGGGCGCGTTCTCCTCGGCGTTCTTCCTGTACGGCCTGGCGCTGCTGTACGGCTACGCGAACTCGGTGAAACTGGGCGACATCGCGGCCGCGGCGGCGGGTTCGGACCGGTCGGACACGCTGCTGTTCGCCGGGCTGGGGCTCTTGGTGGTCGGCCTGCTGTTCAAGGGTTCGGTCGGCCCGTTCCACACGTGGACCCCGGACGTGTACCAGGGAGCGCCGACGCCGGTGACGGCGTTCATGGCGGCGTGCACGAAGGTCGCGGCGTTCGGCGGGATCCTGCGGGTGCTGTCGGTGGCGTTCTCGTCGACGTCGTGGGAGTGGCGCGGAGTCCTGTGGGGCGTGGCGATCATCTCGATGGTGATCGGTGCGGTGCTGGGCCTGACCCAGACCGACGTCAAGCGCATGGTGGCGTACTCGTCGATCGCCCACGCGGGCTTCCTGCTGGTGGGTGCGATCGCGATGACCAAGGACGGGTTGTCGAGCACGCTGTTCTACCTGCTGGCGTACGGCTTCACGACGCTGGCGGCGTTCGGTGTGATCAGCCTGGTCCGGGATTCCTCGGGCGAAGCAACGCACCTCTCGGCGTGGGCCGGGCTGGCCAAGCGGTCGCCGCTGCTGGCGGGCGTGTTCACGTTCTTGCTGCTGGCCTTGGCCGGGATTCCGCTCACGTCCGGGTTCGTGGGGAAGTTCGTGGTGTTCTCGGCGGCGCTGTCGGACGGCATGGCCCCGCTGGTGGTGATCGCCCTGGTGTTCAGCGCGGTGGCGGCGTTCTTCTACCTGCGCGTGATCGTCCTGATGTACTTCTCCGAGCCGGCGGCGGACGGCCCCTCGGTGTCGGTCCCGGGCTTCGGCACCGGAACGGCGATCTTCCTGGGCACGGCGGTGACGCTGGTGCTGGGCCTGGTCCCGGCGTTCGCGCTCGGCTGGGCCGGTTCGGGCGGGTTCGCTTTCTGAGTTTCTTTCTTTGGCCGCCACTTTCCCGTTTTCCGGGGGAGTGGCGGCCCTATTTCAATTTCTGGCTCAGCGTTTTGGGTTCGCCGGGCAGAACGCTGATGTAGCCGTCGGCGAGGGCGATCCCGACGCGTCCGGAGGCCAGATCGAGGTAGCTGACGGTCTTGTCTCCGGTGTGGAGCTGCCCAACACCGTAGTGCGGCTGCTGGAAGAGGGCGTCGAGTTCTTGTGCCTCGCGGCTGCGAACGGGGGCGTCGTCGAAGACGTCGCTCTCCGGTTGTTTCCGGAAGTCTTCCTGGGGGAGCGAGAAGGGCTTGATGTCCGCGGGCCGGTACCGGGGCAGGGCCGCGACGAGGGCGTCGGCGGGATGGGTGCCGACATCGGTGAGTTCGACCTGGTCGTCCCGGCAGACAACGCACACCTTGTCCCGGCCGTTGACGGCTACCAGGACGCCGATTTGTTCGGTGGTGTCCCGCGCGTAGGCGAAGTATTCCTGGGCGGGGTGGCCGATGAGGTGCAGGCGTTCTTCGAAGTCGGGCGTGAAGCCGTCACCTTGGATGAACCCGTAGGGGCTGAGTTCTTCGAAGGCATCCCGGTCAACCCGTTTCGCAGCCGACGGCGGGACGTAGCGCAGTCCTTTGGCCAGAACGGGGTGCGGATCACCGCACCCGACGGAGCGCATGGCGGTGAGCAGGGTGGTCAGCGAGAAGACGGCCATTATGGTTTTCTGTTCCGGTTTTCCCCGATGACGGGTGGCATGGGCTTTTCGATGAAGCCGCCGAAGGTTTCGTCGGGATCGGGGTTTTGCAGGTAGGGAGCCTTTTTCTTTTCCCGGTCTTCTTCTTTGCCGCCGCGGCTCTGCATGGGGCCGCCCATGGGCAGGCCGTTGGCGCCCCGGGGGCCGGCAGAGCTGCGGGTGGGGTTGGCGCCGGGGAGGCGTTCCTCGGGGAGTCGTGCCCCGGTGCTGCTGCCGGGGCCGGGCTGGTTCATCCGGTTTCCGAGTCCTGTGGTGGGCCCTGGTGTCCCGGGGCGTGATCCGGTCCCTACGCCGGTCCCCGTGCCGGTCCCGGTTCCCGGCTGGTAGCCAACGCCGGCGTATGGCCCGGTCCCTGGCCCGAACCCGCCGGGAGAGTTCGTGCCGGTGCCGGTGCCGGTGCCGGTGCCGGTCAGGTTGCTGATGGGCTGCCCGGTAGGCCCGAACTCGTACCCGCCCTGAGCGGCGGGGAGGACGGGCTTGGGGACGTAGTTGTTGGCGTGGGTGTTCTCGGGGTTCGTGGTGCCGGGCTGGACCTGGTTCTGCTGGTTCTGCTGGGTTTGCGGGTCCCGTTGGTGCTGCTGGTGCTGTTGGTCTTGCTGGGTTGCCGCCTGCGTCCGGTCCCCCTCCGTGCCTCGGGATTGCCCGGGCCGAACGGTCTGCCGATCCTGGGAGGGAACCTGCGTTTGTGCAGGATTCCGAGCCCATTCCCCGGTATCAGTGGGCTTAGCTTTCCACTCGGTGGAGGTGCTCCTGCTCATCGAGACGGCAGCGCCGGTGTCGGCGAGCTGGGCGTATTGGGCGGGCATTTGCCCGCCATTGGCGGAGCTGGCGGAGTGGTAGGCACTGAAGGCATCGATGTTGGCCTGGCTGTCGGCCTGCCACCCGGCAACTTTGGTGTGGTAGGAATCCCACCCCTTGTCACTGATGGCGTGCAGAACATCATCAACCCCCAACACCGGCGGCTGGGCGGCAACAGGCTTGACGGAGTTCTTGGCAGTACCAAAGGCATCCATCTGAGCCCCAACAGCAGCCTGGGCATTCTGCAGATGAACAGCATCATCAGCGGCGGCTTGCACAAGAGGCCGAGTGGCATCAGCAGCGGCTTCCCCGGCGTCTCCACGCCAGCCGGACATGGTCTTGGCCCTGAGGGCGCTGATCCGCTGGGCCCGTTCCACCATCCGAGTGGTCAGGTGGGTAGCACCGTCTTGTGCGCTGGCAAGCGAATCGCTACCGGCCCCGCCGGTGACTTGCTCGTAGATTTGAGCTGCTGTCAACGGGCTCTCAGTGGCCATCAGTTCGCCTTCCGCAGGTTTTCCAGCACCTTTGCCGCCACGTCATGGGCGGCTGCACAAGGATCCTTCTTCCCGATATTCGTTTCGGACAGAGAAACAGCGATGTCGACTTGTTGGGTGTCGCTCGTGCCGAGCGCCAGCAGGCAGCGCCCCTTGGTGTTTCTCTCGTCGATCTGGCCGAAAGCCACTGTGGGGTAGCCCTCGATCGGATCGAGTGGCTGAAAAAACGGGTAGATGGTGTCCTTCGCCCCGTAGATACCGGTCAGTCCGAGCTGGGTGGTCTTGAAGTAGGTCACCCCAACGCCGGCTTGGGAAACGGCGGGGACGTTCCAACGGCAAGTAGGACCGGCTTGATCATCGACCGCAGGATTGGTGGTGACTTCCGTTCCGAGGAGTTCCTTACTCTGCTCCGGGGTCAGCGAGTCACAAGGAGATTGCTGGAAGTGGCTGACATCGAGCGGGTTGCCGACCTTTGGCACTCCCTGTCCAGGTACAGCTTCGTTCGATGACGGAGCCGTGGTCGGCTGGGATCCGGGAGTTGACGGTGTAGCAGTGCCATCCATGCGGTCGGTGCAGGCCGCTAACGCCAGCAGCGAGGTGCTGAGCAGAACGACCAACCGGCGGATCAAAGCGTGCCTCCAGTTTGCTTGATCTCCGCGTAGTTCGCGTCCTCGGTGGCCGCGTACCTGCCCAACGCCGCTTCGAACTTCTTCGCCATCGATCGGCAGTACCGTTCCCGCTCGTCGAGTGTGGCCAGCAAAGCCAGGCCGGAGCTTCGGATCTGCTCGGCGTTGCCTTCGCTTGCGTACTCGAGCCCCGGCGCCTGCACCTGAGCCATCAATTGGGCGCTTTGCTGGTCGTCGCGGAACTCGTTGGCCAGGTCGTTCCACTCGTGCATCAGCTCCCGCAGGGTCTCCTCGTCGTACTCAAACCCCGCACCCCCGTCACCCCCACCCCCGTACGCCCCGGCAACCGGGACCCCGTCCGGCCCAGGCAACCGCCAATCCCGGCCCGGCTCATAAACCGGTCCCTCAACCACGACACACGTCCGTCGTCATCAGCTCTCCCCTAGCTTGCAGTGTGCTCCACCCCGAGCACCCTGCGTATCCGACGCTCCGCACCCTACCAGGGTTCCCACCTCGGAAAACCAAGGTCACAAGGGCCGCGGCGGCCCTCTCGGTGCTCTCCCAAGCCGCGGCCCTCGTGACGTCTATGGGGTCGGGGCACAGCTGGTCCGGCCCAATTCCACCGTTCCGCTGATGCCCGATTCCGGGAGGAAATCAATGCGCAGCATCGTCAAGCCGACACTTCCGTCGCCCGGGAGGTCCTGGATGTTGAACACCGCGTTCGCCAACACCGTTCCGTCCGATTTCCGGAGCGGTGACACGTAACCCACCGGTACCGGGCTCGGCGGGTTCGCGATTCCCGACAGCCCGCCGTAGCTCCAGTTCGCGCTCGTCTGCCCCGGCGCCCTCTCGCACGTCACCGTGAAGCTCGACAGCCTCACCCGGGGCCCTCCCGCACGCAACAACGCCGTCAGCTCGAAGTCCTTGCCTGTCGCCGTCACCTTCGAGTCCGTGCACGATGACGTGCCGCCGCCGAAGGTGATTTCCGGTTTCGACACCCGCTCGGCCGTTGCGCTCGACGGGCCGCCGATTGCGCAGGGAGCCTGGGGTGGTATCTCGACCGCGGTGAACGAAGCCGAGCCGATGTCGGCCACGCCCGGTTGTGGCGAAGCCGACGAAGGCGAAGAAGCGGCCAGGCCCGTCACCATCACAGCCGTGACGATCGTGCTGCGCATCTCGCTGTCCTCCTCGCCGCCGGGGAGCGGCCGTGGTGGCGGCTCCTCCTCGGTTGAATATCCGCCCGGTGGGGACGTCCGTTGCGCCCGGAATCTCCGATCACCCTTCCGAGGATCACGAACCACCCGGTGGGTGACCGTGGCCGGTGTCATGTTCGTCACCGTTTCCGCAGGACAGCGGGTAAACGACCGCGCGGCGTAGCCACTACGCTCAAGGGGCAACCGACCGGTGCACGAGTAGAGCGGAGCCGACGTGTCTGTGCCTTCCCCAGCCCCCGGGGCGGGATCCCTCCCCGCTGCGCCGGGCGGCGCCCTCGACGACCTGCGGGCGTCGGTCGGGCTGCAGATCGCCGACGAGACCCTGCTGCGCTCGATTGCCGGCGGGCTGACCGAGGTCGAGAAGCTGCTGCGCGAGGTCGTCCGCAGTGACGTCCAGGCCGTCAACGACGCCGCGTTGCACCTGGTCGAGGCCGGGGGCAAACGCTTCCGTCCGCTGTTCACCCTCCTGTCGGCGCAGTTTGGCCCCAAGCAGGACGACCACGTCGTGATCGCCGCCGCCGCGGTCGAGCTGGTGCACCTGGCCACGCTCTACCACGACGACGTCATGGACGAGGCCGACATGCGGCGCGGCGCCGAGAGCGTCAACGCCCGCTGGGACAACACCATCGCCATCCTCACCGGCGACTTCCTCTTCGCGCACGCTTCGCGCCTGGTCGCCGACCTCGGCACGGACGCCGCGCGGATCATCGCCGAGACCTTCGGCGAGCTGGTCACCGGCCAGATGCGCGAGACCGTCGGCCCCGGACCGGGTGACGATGCCGTCGCGCACTACCTCACCGTGATCGCGCAGAAGACCGGCTCGCTGATCGCCACCGCCGGCCGGTTCGGCGGCATGATGTCCGGCGCCGCCGAGGAGCACATCCAGGCGCTGCGCCGGTTCGGCGACATCATCGGCACCGCCTTCCAGATCTCCGACGACATCATCGACATCGCGTCGCCGTCCGACGAGCTCGGCAAGGCGCAGGGCACCGACCTGCGCGAAGGCGTCCGGACGCTGCCCATGCTGTACGCGCTGGCCGACCCGGGCACCGACCCCCGCCTGGTGGAGCTGCTGTCCGGCCCGATCGCCGACGACGCGCTCGTGCAGGAGGCGCTGGAGCTGCTGCGCGTCAGTAGCGGACTCGATCGAGCACGCGTCACCCTTTCCGACTACGCTCAGCGCGCGCGAGCCGAGCTCACCGCGCTGCCCGCATCACCCGCCCGGGACGCGTGCGAGTCGGTCGCCGACTACCTGGTCGCGCGCACGCGCTAAGCACTTAACAGGGGCAGGAAAAGATGTCCATATTCGGACAGGTCTGGCTGTGGAGCCTCGCCGCGTTCTTCGTCGGTGTCCTCCTCACCTGGCTGGTGCTCGTGCTGCCGCTCCGCAAGAGCGTCCACCGGCTGGAGAGCTCGCTGGCGCAGGCCCACGCCGACGCCGCGCGCACCCCCGCGAACGCGGCCGCGGTGAGCGCCGGCGCCGAGGTGTTCCGGCGGCCCGAGCTGGAGCCGTCCCGCCAGGAGACGTCCTACCCCGGCACGCTGGTCGCCGCGCCGCCGATCCACCGCGACGACGTCCACGACGACATCGACGAGGACTTCGCCGAGCTGGACGCCCAGGTGCCGTCGCGGATGCCGCCCGAGCCGGAGCCCGTCCGCGCGCCCGAGCCGGAGCCCGAGGAAGACGACCCGTACCGCAACGCGGCCACCCAGTTCCTGACCCCGGACGACGAACCGGAGCCGGAGCCGGACAGCGCCACCGCCACCCAGTACATGGCCCCGGTCGGGACTTCGTTCGACGACGACGAGGAGCCCGAGTCGCCGGCGTTGTCGCGGCTCGAGCAGCAGCTGGACCCGGGCCCGGGCTCGCTGTTCCAGCCGCCGTCCGGCGAGGCGACGCCGGACTGGTTCGACCACGAGCCGCCGTCCGAGCGGTCGGCGTTCGAAGAGCCGGTGGAGCGCACGCGCTACATCGGCGAGCACCCCGGTTCGGTGCGCGACGAGGAACCCGACGCCGAGCCCCCGCAGTACGCGTTCGGCGGCGACATCGCCGAAAGTGAGCTGGAGGTGCCGCCGGAGACCCCTGCCGAAGCCACGCAGGTGCTGCCGAAGCGGCAGCCGCGGGAGGCGGTGCGCGGCGGGTTCGACGCGCCGCAGCCGATCCAGCCGTCGATGCGCACGGTCGAGCGCCGCGAGCCCGACCTCTCCGGCGGTCACAGCGGCTCGCTGTTCGAGCCGTCGGTGCAGCCGAACCAGGCGGCGGCCACCGGCGTCGTGGCGCCGGAGCCGCCCCCGGCCCGTCAGGCGGCGGGCGACTCGGTCCCGCCGGGACCGTTCGGCCCCGGTTCGGCGATGCCGCGCCCGGGCGGCGGGGCACCCAGCGACAGCTTCGCGGTGAAGGCCAGCGTCACGGCTTTGCGGTACTGCACCGAGGAATCGGCGCAGTTCCCGAAAATGGTCGCCGAGGTCTGGTTCCGGACGGCGGAGGACGCCGAGCGCGTCGGGTTCCGGCCGCTCAGCTGAGTTCCTGGAACAGCACGAGCGCGGCGCCGCCGGGATCGGTGACCACCACCAGGGAGCCGAACGGCAGGTCGGTGCGCTCGCGCACGAGGGTTCCGCCCAGCTCCAGCGCTTTCGCCGCGGCGGCGTCCACATCGGACACCGGCGCGTAGGGCAGCCACTGCGGGGCCCGGTCATCGCCCGGGGCCAGCTCGGTGAGGCCGCCCCAGGGTGCGCCGCCGGCCGTCAGCAGCGGGCCGTCCGCCTCCCAGCCCAGCAACTCGGCGAAGAACCGCTTGCTGCCCGCCGCGTCGGCGGTACGGACGTCGAAGAACACGAAGGGTGATTCAGGTCGCATGGACTAAAACTTAGGACAAGTGTCCCAACCGTGGCAACCCCGAAAACGGCGAAGGCCGCCATGCACCGGGCATGGCGGCCTTCGGGAGCAGCGGGGTTACGCGACTGTCCAGGTGTCCTTGCCGCGCAGCAGGCCCTGCAGGTCCGGCTTGCGGGCCGCACGAGCCTCTTCGACCTGGGCGCGGGCGCCGTCGTCGTACGTCGGGCGCTCGACCTGGCGGAGGATGCCCGTCGGGACGTGGTTGAGGTTCTGGTCGCCCAGGCGCGACAGCGCGAACGCGTACGACGTGTCCGCGATCGCCGGGTCGTGCACCACGATGTCGTCTTCGCCGATGTCCGCGATCTTGGCGACGTCCAGGCCGCCCCAGTCGCCGCGCTTGACGCCGAACTCCTGGTTCGGGCCGAAGCGGATCGGCTCGCCGGCGCGCAACGGGATCAGCCGGGCAGCGGCTTCGTCGGCGTCCTTGAGGACGTCGAACGCACCGTCGTTGAAGATCGGGCAGTTCTGGTAGATCTCGACCAGCGCCGAGCCGCGGTGCTGCGCCGCCGCCTGCAGGACCTCGGTCAGGCCCTTGCGGTCGGAGTCCATCGCCCGGCCCACGAACGACGCCTCCGCGCCGATCGCCAGCGACAGCGGGTTGAACGGCGTGTCCACCGAACCCATCGGGGTCGACTTGGTGACCATGCCCTGCCCGGACGTCGGGGAGTACTGGCCCTTGGTCAGCCCGTAGATCCGGTTGTTGAACAGCAGGATCTTGATGTTCACGTTGCGGCGCAACGCGTGGATCAGGTGGTTGCCGCCGATGGACAGCGCGTCGCCGTCACCGGTGACGACCCACACCGACAGGTCCGGCCGCGTGGTGGCCAGCCCGGTCGCGATCGACGGCGCACGGCCGTGGATCGAGTGCATGCCGTAGGTGTTGAGGTAGTACGGGAACCGCGACGAGCAGCCGATGCCCGAGATGAACACGATGTTCTCGCGCTTGAGGCCGAGGGTCGGCAGGAAGGACTGGACCGCGTTCAGGACGACGTAGTCGCCGCAACCGGGACACCAGCGGACTTCCTGGTCCGACTTGTAGTCCTTGGCCTTCTGCGGCTCGTCGGTGGTGGGCACAAGGTCCAGGCCGCCGAGGTTGGGTATCCCCAAGTCGATTGCGGTCATTCTGCCGCCTCCGTAGTAACGCCGGTGATGATCTCCGAGAACAGGTTCTGCAGCTCTTCGGCCTTGAACGCCATTCCGGCGACCTTGGTGTGCGAGTGGATGTCCACCAGGAACTTCGCCCGCAGCAGCATCGAAAGCTGGCCGAGGTTCATCTCCGGCACCACGACCTCGTCGTAGCTGCGCAGGATGTCGCCGAGGTTGGCCGGCAGCGGGTTGAGGTGCCGCAGGTGCGCCTGCGCGATCGGCAGCCCGAGCTTGCGCACGCGGCGGCAGGCCGCGCCGATCGGGCCGAACGAGCTGCCCCAGCCGAGCGCGAGCACGCGGGCCTTGCCGCCGCTCGGGTCGTCGACGACGAGGTCGGGGACGTCGATGCCGTCGATCTTCGCCTGCCGCAGCCGGACCATCTTGTCGTGGTTGGCCGGGTCGTAGGAGATGTGACCGGTCTTGTCGGCCTTCTCCAGGCCGCCGATCCGGTGCTGCAGCCCCGGGGTGCCCGGAACCGCCCACGCGCGGGCGAGGGTTTCGGGGTCGCGCACGTACGGCCAGAATTCGCCGGAGTCGTTGTCCGCGTTGGGTTCGGTCGCGAACTCGACCCGCAGGTCGGGCAGGTCGTCGACGTCCGGGATCAGCCACGGCTCGGAACCGTTCGCGATCGCGCCGTCCGAGAGCAGCAGCACCGGGGTGCGGTACTTCAGCGCGATCCGGGTCGCCTCGACGGCCGCGTCGAAGCAGTCCGCCGGCGACAGCGGCGCGATGATCGGGACGGGCGATTCGCCGTTGCGGCCGAACATCGCCTGCAGCAGGTCCGCCTGCTCGGTCTTGGTCGGCAGGCCGGTGGACGGGCCGCCGCGCTGGACGTCGATGACGACCAGCGGCAGCTCCACCATCACGCCGAGGCCGACGGCTTCGGACTTGAGCGCGACACCCGGCCCGGACGTCGAGGTGACGCCGAGCGCGCCGCCGTAGGATGCGCCGAGCGCGGCGCCGATGCCGGCGATCTCGTCCTCGGCCTGGAAGGTGATGATGCCGAAGTTCTTGTGCTTGGACAGCTCGTGGAGGATGTCCGACGCCGGGGTGATCGGGTACGTGCCGAGCAGGATCTGCAGCCCGGACCGCTGCCCGGCGGCGACCAGCCCGTAGGCGAGCGCGGTGTTGCCGGTGATCTGCCGGTAGGTGCCCTGCTTAAGCTTCGCCGGGGCGACCTGGAACGTCGTCGCGAACGATTCGGTGGTCTCGCCGTAGTTCCAGCCCGCGCGGAAGGCCAGGATGTTCGCCTCGGCGATGTCCGGCTTCTTCGCGAACTTCTCGCGCAGGAACCGCTCGGTGCCCTCGGTCGGCCGGTGGTACATCCACGACAGCAGGCCGAGCGCGAACATGTTCTTGCAGCGCTCGGCGTCCTTCTTGCCGAGGGCGGTCTCCGCGAGCGCGCCCTGGGTCAGGGTCGACATGGCGACCCGGTGCACCTGGTACGCCTCGAGCGTGTCGTCCTCCAGCGGGTCGCTCGCGTAGCCGACCTTGGTGAGGTTGCGCTTGATGAAGTCGTCGGTGTTGAGGATGATCGTGCCGCCGTGCGGGACGTCGGCGAGGTTCGCCTTGAGCGCGGCCGGGTTCATCGCCACCAGCACGTCCGGCCGGTCGCCGGGGGTGAGGATGTCGTAGTCGGCGAAGTGCACCTGGAAGCTGGAGACGCCGGGGATGGTGCCCTGCGGCGCGCGGATCTCGGCGGGGAAGTTGGGCATCGTCGACAGGTCGTTGCCGAACGCGGCGGCTTCGGACGTGAAGCGGTCGCCGGTCAGCTGCATGCCGTCACCGGAGTCGCCGGCGAACCGGATGACCACCCGGTCCAGCTTGCTGACCTCGGTCGGCCTGGTTGCGGCGAGCGAGCCGTGACCAGCGCCGTTGCCGTTCGCACTCGTGCTCATGGGTCAGGGATTCCCTCTCTCCCGACGGTACGGCTTCCGTTCGCCTGCCGGTGCCGCGGCTGCGTTCACCAGGTCTACTCCCGAGGTTAGCTCGCCCTCAACACCCAGGTTGGCAGTGTCCCGGCTGTTGGGCGACCTCATTGATGCTCTTCAATGTCTCTTCGCAGCTCCGTCAGATACCTGTAACTGATGGTAACGGGTAGTCGCCGCGCCGCGCTGTGATGCGTGTCTCCCGGAGCGGAGAGCGGTCCGATCGGGTCAGGGCCGGGAACGGATCCGGTCCCGCACCAGGGAAAGCCGCTCGGCGAACTCCGGTGACGCCAGCGAGGCCAGTTGCGGCCGGATCTCGACGTCGACGGCGGCGCTGTGCTCGCCAGGCTCGCGGTGGTGCGGAGACTGCGCTTGGTGGCGATCAGTGCGGCCCGCGGTGCGGAGACGGCGGGGTGAGCCAGCTCACGCGCGGCCGTCAGCAGTTCGTCATGGCCGCCGTCGACCACGCGCAGCGCCAGCCCGGCGCGCACCGCGGCTTCGGCGTCCAGGGGTTGTCCGAACAACGTCAGGGCGGCGGCCTGCTGCGGGCCGGCGAGCCGCTGCGTCATCCAGGTCATCCCGCCGCCGGGGTGCAGCCCGAGTTCGAGGAACCGGGCGACGAACTTCGCCCGCGGCCCGGCCAGCCGGACGTCGGCGGCGAGGGCGAGGTTCAGCCCGGCCCCGACGGCGGCGCCCCCGACGGCGGCGATGGTCGGCAGCGCGCACCGCGCCACGGCGAGGAAGCCTTCGTAGATGGCCCGCAGGCCGGGCTCGTCGGCCGCGGCGAGCGCGGACAGGTCGGCACCGGCGCAGAAGGCGGGCGGCGTCCCGGTGACGACGACGGCGTGCACGGACTCGTCCTGTTCAGCGGCCTCGACGGCGGCGACGAGCTGCGCGGAGAGGTCGAGCGTCAGCGCGTTCCGGCTGCCGGGAGCGTCGACGGTCAGCAGGGCGACGCCGCCGGAGTGCTCGCTGACGATGCTGTCGGTCATGGGCCCAGGGTGGCACGGTGCGGTGGTGGTGGACGCAGGGCGGGCCTCCGCCCCCCGTTGACCAGCGTATCGGCGAGGGGCGACAGTTTTGCGGCCCCGGCTCGCGCTTGTCCCCAAGCCGCGGCTGGGGGAGAGGTTTGTGGAGTATCCGTGCGCGCTGCGGACTTGAGCGGCCGGATTGTCGGTACCCGCCGATACGCTGGAGACCGGGGGGCGGAGGCCCGCCTTGTTCCGCCTCGGCCACTCGGCGCGGGTTCACTGCTCCGGGAGCGCGCCTTGCCGGGCTGTGGCCGCCCGGCGCGCGCTCGCTGCTCGGCCTGCCCGATCCCGCCGCAGCCAGCCAGCCGGCGCGGGCTCGCTGCTCCGCCCGCCCGATCCCGCCGCAGCCGCCCGGCGCGGGTTCACTGCTCCGGGGGCGTGCCCTTACCCGGTTGCGGCTGCCCGGCGCGGGCTCGCTGCGCGGCCCGCCCGATCCCGCCGCAGCCAGCCAGCCGGCGCGGGCTCGCTGCTCGGCCCGCCCACTCCCGCCCTGGCCGCTCAGTCCGCGCTCACTGCTCCGGCGTCGGTGGCCGTTCCAGCAGCCGCGACAGCACCACGGTCGACACCGTCCGGTCCACGATCTCGAGCCCGCGCAGCCGCTCCAGCGCCGTCTCCAGGTGGTGGATGTCGGCCGCCCGCAGGTGCACGATCGCGTCCGCCGCACCCGACACCGTGTACGCCGCCACCACCTCCGGCAGCGGCTCCAGCCGCGCCCGGATCCGGGCCGGCGTGATGTTGCCCTGGCACGTGACCTCGACGAACGCCTCCGTTCCCCAGCCCAGCGCCTCCGGGTCGACGACCGCCGTGAAGCCCCGCAGGATGCCCGTTTCGAGCAGCCGGTCGACCCGCCGTTTCACCGCCGGCGCCGACAGGCCGACCACCTTGCCGATCTCCGCGTAGCTCGAGCGCGCGTTCGCCACTAGACACGAAACGATTCGCTGGTCGATGGTGTTCACACGCAACATCTAGCACAGATACGCGCAGCGAACAGCGATTGATTGCGATATTAGGCGCCCCTTACCCTGCAATCATGCAGGGATCACTGGCCACCCGCGTACCGACCACCCGCCGATACCTGATGTGCCCGCCGCGCTTCTTCGCGGTGGACTACGTGATCAACCCCTGGATGGACCCGACCCAGCCGGTCAGCGCCGACGTCGCCGTCGCGCAGTGGACCGAGCTGCGCGACACCTACCGCCGCCTCGGCCACACCGTCGAGGAGATCGAGCCCCAGCCCGGCCTGCCCGACATGGTCTTCGCCGCCAACTCCGGCACCGTCGTCGACGGCCGGGTGCTCGGCTCGCGGTTCCGCGCCCCGCAGCGCGCCGCCGAAGCCGAGCACTTCCGCCGCTGGTTCGTCGAACACGGCTACCGCGACATCACCATGCCGGAGAAGATCAACGAGGCCGAAGGCGACTTCGCCTGGACCGGCGCCCTGCTGCTCGCCGGCACCGGCTTCCGCACCGACCCGGCCGCGCACGCCGAAGCGCAGGAGGCCCTCGGCGTCCCGGTCGTCTCGCTGCAGCTGGTCGACCCGCGTTACTACCACCTCGACACCGCGCTGTTCGTGCTCGCCGAGGCGACGGACTCGACCCGCGCGCAGATCGTCTACTACCCCGAAGCCTTCTCCGCCGGCTCGCGCCGCGTGCTGGAGCGGGTGTTCCCGGACGCGGTGCTCGCCACGAAGGAAGACGCAGAGTGTTTCGGCCTCAACGGCGTCTCCGACGGCCGCAATGTCGTCCTCCCGGTGGAGGCCACCCGATTGGGTGAACTTCTCTCCGCGCGGGGGTATGAGCCGGTCTACGTCGACATCTCTGAGCTGCGGAAAGCCGGCGGCGGCCCGAAGTGCTGCACGCTCGAGATTCGCAAAGGCTAAATAACGGCAAAAATGTGTAACTCACCCGTTTGCCATCGCGATTAATCGAAGTAACAAATCGACTACTCGCGGTGGCAGGCGGTGGGAGTGGTGACGGTGATCCTCGCCGTGCACGGGGTGGGCCGGCCGGCGCGCCAGCTCGACCCCGGGGAAGACGAGCGCTGGCTGACCGTGGCGCAGTTCGAACGCGTCCTCGACGTCGCCGCGGAGCGCGAAGACGTCCGCCTCACCTTCGACGACGGCAACGAATCCGACGTCGAGATCGTGCTGCCGCGGCTGGCCGACCGCGGGCTGACGGCGGAGTTCTTCCCCCTCGCCGGCCGGCTCGGGCAGCGCGGCTACCTCGACCGCGACGGGCTGCGCGAGCTCACGCGCGCCGGAATGGAGATCGGCTCGCACGGCTGGGAACCCCGCGACTGGCGGCGGCTCGACGACCGGCACGCCGACCGCGAGCTGAAGGACGCGCCGAAGCTGCTCGGCGACCTGTGCGGCCGGCCGGTGCGCCGGTACTCGCTGCCGTTCGGCGCCTACGACCGGCGCGTGCTCGCCCGGCTGCGGCAGGCGGGCGCCACCCGCGTCTACTCGAGCGACGGCGGCGCGGCCCGCCGCGACGGCTGGCTGCAGGCCCGCACCGAGCTCCCGCACGACCTCGACGGCGACTGGCTCGACGGCGTGCTCGCCGGGTCCCGCCGGGCCGCGCACTGGGCGAACCGCTTGTTCCTCCGCGCTCTCCGGTAGGGCGCCTCGCCGTCGCGAACCGTCTCGTTCGGCGCTCGGCGCGTCCCGGCGACCGGGACACCGCCAGAACCGGTTCCGGCGGGCGCCGGACCCGGTGAGCAGCCTTTTCGTCAACTCCGGCCATCTGATGGGAAATTCCCGGACCCGGAGGTCTTGAACGCCGCCGCGCCCGGGTGCATCCTGATGCCCCGCCGCCGTAAGGAAAGTTTCCTAACTAAAGGGAGCCCCAGGAATGCGGAAACTGATCCTGCTCGCGACCCTCGCGCTGGCGTCGGCCGTGATGCCGTCGGCCCTCGCGTCGGCGTCGCCGGCCCCGGCCGCTCAACCGGCCACCGCCGAAGCCGCCCCCACCGCGGCCCAGCTGCTCGCCAAGACCTCCGGCTGCAAGCAGGTCTCGAACGGCAAGTACAAGACCGACGAAGACGTCTCGAGCAAGACCGTCGCGATCTGCGACGCCAACGGCGCGGTCTTCTGGAAAGCCGACATGGACATCGACTGCGACGGCCAGCGCAGCTCGCAGTGCAACGAGAACACCGACTGCTGCTACCAGGACGACACGGCGTTCCACCAGTCCGACGGCAAGCCGCTCAACGCCGCGAAGCTGCCCTACATCGTCGTGCCGAGCTCCAGCAGCATCTGGAAGTACTCCTCCTCCGGCCTCAAGGGCGGCGGCTCCTGCGCGGTGATCTACAACGGCAAGGTCGAGTACGCCGTCATCGGGGACACCGGACCGACGCAGATCATCGGCGAAGCGTCCTACGCGACGGCGAAGGACCTCGGCATCAACCCGGACCCCTCGAACGGCGGCACCGACTCCGGCGTCACGTACATCTGCTTCAAGAACTCGACCGTCTCGCCGATCGAGAACCACTCCAACGCGGTGAGCAAGGGCCAGAGCCTGGCGACCACCTTCGTGAACAACAACTGACACCTTATTTTCCGCCCGGCGGCGAATCGTGGTTCCCGGCCACGGTCCGCCGCCGGTCCGCGTACCGGATCGAGACGCAGTTCTCACTTGAATCCCTTGCGTCTCACCGTGGTCTCACGCCGTCCCCCGTTCGCCGCCCTCGCGGTAACGATCCAAGGGCGCCCGCCGACCAACTTGAGGGTCGCGCGGAATAGCGGAGGTTTTGGCGTGAAGATCAGTGTCTTCGGGCTCGGTTACGTCGGCTGTGTCTCCGCCGCGTGCCTGGCGGGGCAGGGACACCGGGTGGTCGGCGTGGACGTCAACCCGGTGAAGATCGACCTCATCACCCAGGGCAACGCCCCGGTGGTCGAGGAGCGGATCGGCGAGCTGACCGCCGAGGTCGTCGCGAGCGGCGCGCTGAGAGCCACGACCGACGTCGCCGAAGCCGTCGCCGACAGCGAGATCTCGCTGGTCTGCGTCGGTACGCCGTCGGCGCCGAACGGCAGCCTTTCCACGGTCTACCTGGAGCGCGTGGCCGAGGAGATCGGCGAGGCGATCGCCAAGAAGGCCGAGCGGCACACGGTCGTCTTCCGCAGCACGATGCTGCCCGGCACCTGCCTCGACCTGCTGGTCCCGATCCTGGAGAAGGCTTCGGGTCGCACGGCCGGCGTCGACTTCGGCGTCGCGGTGAACCCGGAGTTCCTGCGCGAGGGCACCAGCGTCCGCGACTTCTTCGACCCGCCGAAGACGGTGATCGGCGAGATCGACGAGGCCAGCGGCGACGCTGTGGCCGGGCTGTACGAGGGGCTGCCCGGCCCGGTGTTCCGGGTGCCGATTCCGGTCGCGGAAATGACGAAGTACGCCGACAACTCCTTCCACGGCCTGAAGATCGGCTTCGCGAACGAGCTCGGTTCGATCTGCCGGGCGCTCGGCCTCGACTCGCACCAGGTGATCGACGTCTTCCTCGCCGACACCAAGCTCAACATCAGCCCCGCCTACCTCAAGCCCGGGTTCGCCTTCGGCGGCTCGTGCCTGCCGAAGGACCTGCGCGGGCTCGTCTACGCCGCGCACCGCGCCGACGTCAGCGTGCCGATCCTTTCGCACGTGCTCGCGTCGAACGCCGAGCACCTGCAGCGGGCGTTCGACCTGGTCGCCCGCACCGGCAAGCGCAAGGTCGGGCTGTTCGGGCTGTCGTTCAAGCCGGGCACCGACGACCTGCGCGAGTCACCGCTGGTCGAGCTGGCCGAGAAGCTGCTCGGCAAGGGGTACGACCTGAAGATCTACGACGCCAACGTCAGCCTCTCGCGGCTGATGGGCGCCAACCGCGAGTACATCGAGGGCCGGCTGCCGCACCTCGGCCAGCTGCTCGCCGGGACCGTCGAAGAAGTCATGGACCACGCCGAAGTCCTGCTCGTCGGCACCAAGGACCCGGACGTGCTGGCGGCCCTGCCGCACAGTGGCGACCGGGCGCTCATCGACCTCGTCCGCCTGCCCGACGCCGCGACGCGTCGCCTTGAAGAGGGATACGCCGGCCTTGCCTGGTAAAGCGCTCATCCTCGTCGAAAACCTTTCCGTCCCGTTCGACCGGCGGGTCTGGCAGGAGTCCACGACCCTGCGCGACGCCGGGTGGGAAGTCCACGTGATCTGCCCGCAGGGCACGAAACGGGACACCGAAGCCGAAGCCGTCGTCGACGGCGTCCACATCCACCGCTACCCGCTCAAGGCGGCGACCGGCGGGCCCGCCGACTACCTGCAGGAGTACGGCAGCGCGCTGTGGCACACGCTGCGGCTGGCCCGCAAGGTGGGGCCGGTCGACGTCGTGCACGCCTGCAACCCGCCGGACCTGCTCTACCTGGTCGCGAAGTACCTGAAGCGCCACGGCGCGAAGTTCATCTTCGACCAGCACGACCTGTGCCCGGAGCTGTACCTCTCGCGGTTCGACCGCGGGCAGGACCTCCTCTACCGCGGTGTCTGCGCGCTCGAACGCGCCACCTACCGCGCCGCCGACGTCGTGATCTCGACGAACGAGAGCTACAAGCAGGTCGCCCGGATCCGCGGCGGCAAGAAGCCCGAGGACGTCTTCGTGGTGCGCAGCGCCCCGGTCGTCGAGCGGTTCCACGAGGTGCCGGTCGAGCCCGAGCTGAAGAAGGGCAAGCCGTACCTGCTCGCCTACCTCGGCGTGATGGGCCCGCAGGACGGCGTCGACTACGCCCTGCGCGCGCTGGCGAAGCTGCGAGACGACGTCGGCCGCACCGACTGGCACGCGGTGTTCGTCGGCTCGGGCGATGCGTTCGACGACATGGTCGCCTTGTCGGCGAAGCTCGGGCTGGCCAACCAGGTCGAGTTCACCGGCCGGATCTCCGACGAGGACCTGGTCCGCTACCTGTCCACCGCCGACGTCTGCCTGTCGCCGGACCCGCTGAACCCGCTCAACGACGTCTCCACGATGAACAAGGTCATGGAGTACATGGCGATGAGCAAGCCGATCGTCTCGTTCGAGCTGCGGGAAGCGCGGGTGTCCGCGGGGGACGCGGCCGTCTACGCCCCGGCGAACGACGAAACGGAGTTCGCGGCGCTGGTGTCCCGCCTGCTCGACGACCCCGAGGAGCGGATCCGGATGGGCAAGCTCGGCCAGGCCAGGGTGGCCGGACCGCTCTCGTGGGCCAACTCGGCGAAGAACTTGCTCGCTGCATATGAGCACGCTGTGAAGTCCTGATCGCCGTACGGTCAAGAACTCACCGAACGTGTAACCAAAGCTCCCGGTCCGACGACGGTTGGGGTAACCGGCCGATCAACTGAACCCGTTCGGCGTACCCGGCTCAGGAATGGAGACCCCGCCGTTGACTGACGACACGGTGCGCCTGGCCCTCGTCGGGCAGGTCCTGAGACGCCGGTGGCGGCTGCTGGCCGTCCTCGCCGTCCTGGGCGCGCTGGTCGGCGCCGGAGCGTCGATCCTGTTCTCGCCCGGCTACAAGACGACCTCGGGCGTGTTGCTCCAGGGCCCGCGCCAGGCCGACGAGCTGCTGACCCAGGCCGAGATCGCGACGGCCTCGGTCGTCCTCGACCGGGCGGCCGCGGTGCTGCCGTGGCGGCCCAGCGGCATCGACCTGAAGAAGCAGGTCAGCGCGTCGGTGGCGCAGAGCAACGTCGTGACGATCACCGTCTCCGCCGACACCGCCGAGCACGCCCAGCAGCTCGCCGACCAGGTCGCGCAGCAGTACGTCAAGTACTCCACACAGCTGGCCAGCAACTCCGCCGACGCCTCGGTGCAGCTCGCCCAGGAGCAGCGCGAGTCGCTGCGCCAGCAGGTCAAGCTGACCACGGACAAGATCAGCGACCTGGCCAAGACCGTCGGTGGCGGCCTGACCGTGGAGAGCGTGCAGGTCCGCACCCAGCTCGAGGGCCTGAAGTCGTCGCTGGAGCAGGCGATCAACGACCTGAACCAGGCCGACCTGGCGACCGGCGTCGGCAACACCGTGGTGCTCGGGCCGTCCCAGCGTCCGACGTCGCCGGCGGCCCCGACGATGACGCAGTTCGTCGCCGGGGGCGCGGTGCTGTTCTTCCTCGTCGGCGTGTTCGGCCACCTGTTCACCGCCCGCACCGACCGGCGCCTGCGGGGCGAGCCGGAAATCGCGTCCGCGCTCGGCGCGCCGATCCTCGCCGGCGTCGACGTCACCACCCCGCCGGACGAGCGCGCCCCGGCCACCGGCTTCCTCGGCAAGGTGCGCCACCTGCTGGGCGGGGACCGGCCGTGGGTGCTGCCGCCGGTCGCCACCTCGGCCGACGAGGTCAACCGCGACATCCGCTACCGCCGGGTGCTGGCCCGGCTGGCCACCGGCCCCGCCGACGTCCTGCTGCTGGTGGCCGACGACGACGAGACCGGCCGCCTGGCCGCCGCGCAGCTCGCCGAGCTGGCCGACCGGCTGTCGGTGCCGCTGCGCGTCTTCGAGTTCTCGCCCGGCCGGCCGACGGTGCCGGACGCCACGGCGAGCTCCGGCGTCCTGGTCGTGCTCGGCGCCGGCACGCGCACCGCGTGGCAGCTCGTCCAGCTCGCCGAAGCCTGCGCCGACGGCGGTCAGGAAATCGTCGGCGCCGTCCTCACCCACGCCGTCCGGCCGCTCGAGCCGGAGAAAACCGGACCCGCGGCGGAAGCCCCCGAGAAAGCCCTGGCAGGTTCGGCGTGACGACTCCTCCTTCGCAGGCCCCGGCCGCCCCGCTCGTCGACCTGCAGCGGCTGTTCGTCGCGATCCGCCGCCGCAAGCGGGTCTGGCTGGCCACCGCGCTGCTCGGGCTCATCGCCGGCGCGGCGCTGGCCTTCGTGCTGCCCGCGCCGCCGACCGCGGTCGCCAAGGTCATCGTGGTCCACCAGGACGACTCGCCGACCGACAGCGGCACGCTGATGCGCACCGACGTCGCCGTGCTGCAGACGGCCCCGATCGCCGAAGGCGCGCTGAAGAAGCTGGGCAGCACCGATTCGCCCGAAGACTTCATGAAGAACTACGCGGGCCTCGGGCTGACCAACAACGTCCTGCAGATCACCGTCAAGGCCAAGAGCAACGAAGAGGCCGTGGCGCGGGCCCAGGCGCTGGCCGAGACGTTCATCGCCGACCACGTCAAGCGCAGCCAGGCGGCCGCGGCCGCCCAGTCGCAGGCCATCCTCGACCAGCGCAAGAACGCCCAGGACGAGCTGGGCAAGGTCGAGCAGCAGATCGTCGCCGAGGAGGGCAAGGGCCGCCAGGCCAGCCAGCCCGCCCTCGAAAACCTCTACAGCCGCCGGGCCGCGCTCACCGCGCAGATCACGGACTTCACCTCGCGCGCCCAGCAGGCCGGCATCGGCAGCCCGCAGGTCACCGCGGGCACCCAGATCGTCGACGCGGCCCGCGCGCTGCCCAAGGCGTTCCTCAAGACCACCGCGACCAACGCCGGCATCGGGTTCGCCCTCGGCCTGGCCATCGGGCTCGCGCTCGTCGCCGTCGGCGCGGTTTCGCGTGACCGGCCGGTGCTGCGCCGCGAAATCTCGACGCACCTCGGTGCGTCCGTGATCGCGCAGCTGCCGTCGAAGCTGCGCGGGCCGGCCCGGCTGTGGCGGCGCTCGCGCGCGGTCTCCGAACGCAAGCGCGTCGCCACGACGCTGGTCCGCTTGATCAAGCAGGAGCCGCGCGGGGTGTCGCTGCTGGAGCTCGGCGCCCCGAAGGTCGCCGCCGCGCTCGGCCTGGACATCGCCGCGGAGCTGGCCGCCGAGGGCGCCGCGAGCGTCGTCGACGACCTGCCGGGCGAGGACGTCCGCAAGCTCGTGCAGGAGACCAAGAGCGACGTCTCCGTGGTCGGCGCCGGCGACCCGGCCGGCCCGCCGGACGAGCGCCGCGTCGGCGTCGGCACGGTGTCGCCGGGCACGGCGTGGACCGACCTGGAGCACCTCGGCAAGGAGACCGTGCTGGTCGTGAAGGCCGGGCACGCGAACACGCTGTGGCTGCACACGGTGGCGCGGCAGCTGGCCGACCAGGAGATCCCGATCATCGGCATCGTGCTGGTCGACCCGGACCCGCGCGACAAGTCCGACGGCACGCTGTGGGACGGCCTGCACACGGCCCTGCGCGGCCGCGGCCGCCCGACGGTGGCGCCCGCACTGGGCGAGCGCGAAGACCGCTTGGACGAGCTGGTCGCCCGCGTCGCCGAACGCGTCGCCACGACCGAGCAGCCGACGCGCCGGTTCACCCCGGTCCGGCCGGTGCTCCCGCCGGCGCTGGCCACCCCGAGGCCACCGGCGTCGCCGCTGCCGGCGCCCGGCAGCGTGAGCGTCCCGGACCACCTGAACGCGCCGACGAAGAAGTTCGCTCCGGTCAAGCCCCCGAAGCGGCCGACGCCGTTCAAGCGCGATCACGCCGAACCGAACCACAAGGGCGAACTGAACGCCGGACTCGAGCCAGAAAAGAGCACTGTGACAACCGGGGCTTTGCCCCGGGCCGGGGGCTCCGCCACCCAGACCCCCGAAAAGAGTGCGTGAGTCTCCTGACCCGCGCCGCGACCGAAGGGGAACGCACCGAGATGTGCGGCATCGCAGGCACCTACCTCTGGCCGGACGGCGGGCCGCTCACCGACCGGCTGACCAAGACGCTGGCCCACCGCGGCCCGGACGGCTCCGGCCGCTACGAGCACCGCGCCGGCCCCGGTGAAGTCCACTTGGGACACCGGCGGCTCTCGATCATCGACCTGTCCGAGACCGGCGCCCAGCCGATGGTCCTGGACGGGCTCGCGCTGAGCTACAACGGCGAGCTCTACAACGCGCCTGAGCTGCGGGCCGAGCTTTCCGCGGCCGGGGTGCGCTTCCGCGGGACGTCCGACACCGAAGTGCTGCTGCAGGCGTGGCGGCGCTGGGGCACGGACTGCCTGCCCAAGCTGCGCGGGATGTTCGCCTTCGCCCTGTTCGAGGAGGGCACCGGCGAGCTGTTCCTGGTCCGCGACCAGCTGGGCATCAAGCCGCTGTTCTTCGTGCAGCGGAACGGCGGGGTCGCCTTCGCCTCCGAGCTGAAGGCGCTGGCCGGCGAGCTCGGCGGGTCCCTGCAGATCGACAACGCGGCGCTGATCGCGTCGCTGCTCTACTACTGGGTGCCGGACAGCCGCTGTGCGTACCAGGGCGCGGAGAAGCTGCAGCCGGGCACGTGGCTGCGTTGCCGCCCGGACGGCCAGGTCGACCGCGGCCGGTTCTGGTCGCTGCGGGAGGTCGCCGAGGAGGGCGCGACCTTCGACGGCGAGGTCGACCTGCACGCCGTGATCGCCGAGTCGACGGCCAAGCACCTGCTCTCGGACGTCCCGGTGGCGACGTTCCTCTCGGGCGGGCTGGACTCCAGCTACCTGACGGCGCTGGCCGCGCGGTCGCAGCCCGGGATCTCCGCCTACACCATCGGGTTCCGCGCCGAGGACGCCAAGTTCGAGGCCATGCCGGACGACCTCAAGTACGCCCGGATCGTCGCGCAGCAGTTCGGCGTCGACCTGCACGAGATCGAGATCGCGCCGCAGGTGCTCGACCTGCTGCCGAAGATGACCTACCACCTCGACGAGCCGATCGGCGACCCGGCGGCGATCAACTCGTTCATCATCTGCTCGGCCGCGCGCGAGGCCGGCGTCAAGGTGATGTTGTCCGGGATGGGCGCCGACGAGCTGTTCGCGGGGTACCGCAAGCACCTCGCGAACCTGATCGCGCTGCGCTACCACAAGGTTCCGGGCGCGGTCCGGCGTCCGGTCGAGTCCCTTGTGGACCGCCTGCCGGTGGCGTCGGCCAAGCGCGGGTACCGGTCGGTGCGGTTCGCCAAGCGGTTCCTGTCCTTCGCGGGCCTGCCCGAGGAGACGGCGTTCCGGCGCAGCTACACGATGTACGACCAGGCCGAGCTGCTTTCGCTGGTGAACCCGGACTTCGCGCCCGCGGTCGAGGACGTCCTGACCGAGCACGCGGACACGTACAACGACCAGGCGCTCGACGACTTCGTCAACCGCATGTGCCTGGCCGACTCGCGGATGTTCCTGCCCGGGCTGAACCTGACCTACACCGACCGGTCGACGATGGCCGCGTCCACCGAGGTGCGGACGCCGTTCGTCGACGTCGAGGTCGTGCGCGCCGCGTTCAGGATCCCGGGCGACAAGAAGATCGTCGGCCGCGCCGGCAAGGTCGCGTTGAAGAACGCGGCGCTGAACATCCTGCCGAGCGAGATCGTGCACCGGCCGAAGGGCCTGTTCAGCGCGCCGCTGCGGGCCTGGATGAGCCGCGACCTGGCGCCGCTGGTGCGCGAAGTCGTCAACGAAGGCGTGCTCGTTTCTTCGGGATTCCTGCAGCGGGAGGCGTTGCAGCGCATGGTCGCCGAGGACGCGGCCGGCCAGGAAGACCGCGGCAAGCACCTCTGGCACGTCTTGACCCTCGAGTATTGGTACCGGAACGCGATGTCTGGAGCGGGAGCGAAGTGAAGCAGGTAGTCCAGAACTACAAGAGCGGGGAACTGGCGCTCCTCGAGGTCCCCGAGCCCGCCTGCAAGCCGGGTGGCGTGCTGGTGCGGACGGTGTACTCGCTGATCTCGACCGGCACCGAGATGATGAAGGTGTCCGAGGCCGGCATGTCCCTGGTGGGCAAGGCGAAAGCCCGCCCGGACCAGGTCGCGAAGGTCATGCAGAGCGTGGCCACCAACGGCCTTTCGGCGACCTACCGCAAGGTGACGTCCAAACTGGACTCCTACACCCCGCTCGGCTACTCGCTGTGCGGCATCGTCGAGCAGGTCGGCGACGGCATCACCGACGTCTCGGTCGGCGACCTGGTGGCCTGCGCGGGCAACGAGCACGCCCTGCACTCCGAGCTGAACTGGGTGCCCAAGAACCTTTACTCGCGCGTGCCCGACGGCGTCGACCCACGGCACGCGGCGTTCGGCACCGTCGGCTCGATCGCCATGCAGGGCGTGCGCCGCGGCGAGCCGCAGATCGGCGAGGTCGCCCTGGTCATCGGCCTCGGCCTGATCGGCCAGCTGGTCGTGCAGCTGCTGGCGTCGTCCGGCGTGCGCGTCGTCGGCGTCGACCCCGACCCGGAGCGCTGCAAGCTGGCCGAGAGCCTCGGCGCGCTGACCTGCGCGCACCCGGCGTCCGGCATCGTGGACACGGCCGTGGCCGAACTGACGCACGGCGCGGGCGTCGACCAGACGTACCTCGCCGCCGGCGGCAACACGAACGACCCGGTGGAGCTGGCCGCGAAGCTGTCCCGCGACCGCGGCCGCGTGATCGACATCGGCAAGTGCAAGCTCGACCTGCCGTGGAACGCCTACTACGAGAAGGAACTGGACGTCCGGTTCTCGCGGTCCTACGGCCCGGGCCGCTACGACCCGTCGTACGAGCTCGAAGGCCGCGACTACCCGATCGGGCAGGTCCGCTGGACCGAGCGCCGCAACCTGGAGTGCGTCCTCGACCTGATCGCGCGCGACCGGCTGGATGTCGAGCCGCTGATCACGCACGTCTCGGACTTCTCGGACGCGGTTTCGACTTACAAGTCGTTGAACGAGGGCGAGCTGAAGGCCGTCGCGGTGCTGTTCCGCTACCCGGACGCGGTCGCCCGGACGGAGCCCATGGTCACGTCCGCGCGGGTCGGGCTGGTTTCGTCTTCGCCCTCCGCGCTGCCGGCGGGGCAGCCGGTGCGGCTCGGTTTCATCGGCGCCGGCAACTACGCGTCCTCGATGCTGCTGCCGCACCTGGTCGAGCGCGACGACGTGCAGCTCGAGCACGTCGCGACGACGTCGGCGCTGTCCGGCGCCAACGCGCGGCGCAAGTTCGGCTTCGCGGCGGCGTCGACGGACATCGACAACGTCCTCGGCGACTCGTCGATCGACGCGGTGTTCGTGGTGACGCGGCACAGCTCGCACGCCGAGCTGACCCGCCAGGCGTTGCTGGCGGGCAAGGCGGTGTTCGTCGAGAAGCCCCTGGCACTGTCCCCCGAGGAGCTGCAGAAGGTCCTGGACGCGATCGAGGAGTCCGGCAACGACCGCCTGCAGGTCGGCTTCAACCGCCGGTTCGCGCCGCTGCTGCACGAGGCCCGCGAGCAGTTCGGCCCCCGCGTCGGCCCGGCGAGCGTCCGGTACCTGGTCAACGCCGGCCGCCTCGACCACGGCAGCTGGTACAACCAGACGGATTTGGAAGGTTCCCGCTTCGCCGGCGAGGGTGGGCACTTCATCGACACGGTGAGCTGGCTCCTCGACGCCGACCCGGTCTCGGTGTACGCGACCGGAGACCTCCAGGTGACCCTTGGCTACGCCGACGGCTCGACGGCGGTGATCACCTACGCCGAGACCGGCGCGTCGGGCTTCCCCAAGGAGACCCTGGACGTCGTCGCCGACGGCAAGGTCCTCAAGTTCGACGACTTCGTCCGCGCGTCGGTGTACTCGCGGAAGAAGTGGGCCAGCTCCCGCATCCCGAAGGGCCGCGACAAGGGCCAGGCCGCCGAGGTCGACGCGTTCCTGTCGGCGGTGCGGACGGGCTCGCCGATGCCGATCTCGATCGCTTCCCTGGCCGCGACGACACTGGCGACCCTGGCCGCGCAGACAAGCGTCGCGAACGCGGCGCTGGTGCGGATCGAGCTGCCGCGCAAGGCGGGTGCCCCGGCATGACGAGCGACGCACCGATCCGATTGAGGCCGCGGCGCCCGGGCGTGCCGAGCGGCGCGCCGAAACGGCCCGCGTTGCTGCCGCCGCGTTCGGGCGTGCCGAGTGTGGCGCCGATCCGGCCCGCGTTGCTGCCGAAGGCAGGTGCCCGCCCATGATGGGTCCCGGCTGGTACCTGCGCCGGCTGTCCCGGATGGGCCCGGCGGAGGTCGCCGGGCGCGCGCGGCACGCCGTCGTCCAGCGGCAGTGGCGCTCCGCGCTGCCGACGCCGCCGGACTGGCCTTCGCACCCGCGCTTCACCGCGACGTTGCCCGCCGGGGTGCTGGGCAAGGTGTCCGGCGAGGCGGTCAAGCGGCTGCTCGCCACGGCCGACGAGCTGATGGCGGGCCGCGCGGAGTACTTCGGCGTGGAGCGCACGGACTTCGAGGCGCCCGACTGGTTCCTCGACCCGAAGACCGGGCGCCGCGCGCCCTCGGACGTGTACGCGTTCGACGTGCCGTACCGGTCGGAAGACACGGTCGGCGACATCAAGCAGATCTGGGAGCCGTCCCGCCATCAGCACCTCACCGTGCTGGCCGCGGCGTACGCCCTGACCGGTTCTTCGGCCTACGCCGCCCGCGCGGCGGAACACCTGCGATCGTGGTGGGCGGCGAATCCGCCGTTGCGGGGGCCGCACTGGGTGAGCGGCATCGAGCTGGGCATCCGGCTCCTGTCGTGGGTCTGGACGCGCCGCCTGCTCGACGGCTGGCCCGGCGCCGCGGAACTGTTCGAGCAGAACCCGGACTTCCAGCTCCAGCTGTGGCACCACCAGAACTGGCTCGCGACGCTGCGCAGCCACGGCTCGTCGGCGAACAACCACGTGATCGCCGAGGACGCCGGGCTGCTGGCCGCGGCGTGCGCGTTCGGCTGGTTCCCGGAGTCGGCGGGCTGGCGCGCCGCGGCGATGCGCTCGCTGGACGTCCAGCTGGGGCGCAACACGTTCCCGTCCGGTCTCAACGCGGAACTGGCGTCCGAGTACCACGGCCTGGTGCTGGAGCTCGGCTTGGCGGCGGCGATCGAGGCCGACGCCGCGGGCACACCGGTGCCGGCTTCGACGTGGGACGTCCTGCTCCGGATGACCGACACCCTGGCGTCCATTGTGGACAACCGGTTGCGGCCGCCCCGCCAGGGCGACGCCGACGACGGCTTCGGCCTGATCGTCGACGGCGCGTCGACCGACCGCTGGGCCTCCCTGCTGGGTTCGGGTGAGGCGCTGTTCGGCCGCCTGGACTGGTGGCCGCCGACCCCGGGCGACGACGTCAGGACACCCCTGCTGGCGTCGTTGGTGTCGCGCACTCCGCGGGCTTCGGGCGTCCGCCCCGGCCGCCGTCCGGCGCACCTGCGCGACGCGGGGATGACGATCCTGCGTTCGGGTCCGCTGTGGGTCCGCTGCGACGGAGGTCCCCACGGATTCCTGTCGATCGCGGCGCACGCCCACGCGGACGCGCTGTCGCTGGAGGTCCGCCACGACGGAGTGGATGTCCTGGCCGACCCGGGCACGTTCTGCTACCACGGCGAGCCCCAGTGGCGGTCGTACTTCCGGTCGACGCTGGGCCACAACACGCTCGAGCTCGCGGGCCGCGACCAGTCGATCTCGGGTGGCCCGTTCCTGTGGACCCGCCACGCGGTGACGAAGGTCTTGGAGGTCCACACCCCGGAAAGCGGCCCGGCCCGCTGGTCGGCCGCTCACGACGGCTACGCCCCGGCGGTCCACCGCCGCACGGTCGAACTGGACGGCGACGTGCTGAAGATCGTCGACGAGGTGCTGGGCGAGCGTTCGCCGGGCGCCGCGCGCTTGGCGTTCCACTTCGGACCGTCGGTGACGGTCATGCTCGACGGCACCACGGCCCGCCTCCGCTGGACGGCCGCCCCGGATGGGGCCGATTCGTTCGCGGGGGAGGGGAGGAGTGCCGGTTCCCCGGTAGTCCGCGGCGGGCGCGCGGCTGATTCGGCCGCCGCCGAGGGCCGGACTTCTTCGCTGACCGGCGGCGGAAACAAGCCCGGTTCCGCCGCCGCCGGGGGCCGGGCCGGTTCCCAGGCCGCCGATCCGCTTGTCGGGCGGGTTTCCGGTTCGCTCGCCGGCGTTGTGCGGACCGCCGTCATGGAGCTGCCCGCGGGACTCTCTTGGACTGTGCACCGTGGTGCTGCCGAACCCCCGTTGGGCTGGTACTCCGCGGGGTTCGGGCGGAAGGAACCCGCCACCACCCTTGTCGGCTCCGGGTCGCCCGGTCACCTCACCACCCTGCTCCGCTTCAGTTAGGACCCGCCCGTGACAGCCCGCCGCTTCCGACTCGGCCGTGCAGCTCCGCTGCTCGGTTTCCTGCTCACGGTCGCGGCGTGCTCGGGTGGCCCCGACACCGACGGTGGTCCGGCCCAGGCCACCGCGGCCCCCAGCGGGTCGGTCGCCGCCGTGTGTGACAAGCAGCCTGCGGGACCGGCCGCCGCGCCGGCGGGGGCCGTCGTCGTCGATCCCGCCGTGCCGGGGGACCTGGCGGCGAAGACACGCTCGGCCGGGGCGGGCACCACCTTCTGGCTCAAGCCCGGCAAGCACATCCTCGGCGACGACAAGTACGACCAGGTGTCCCCCAAGGACGGCGACGTCTACATCGGTGCTCCCGGCGCCGTCGTCGACGGCCGGAAGATCAACCAGTACGCCTTCACCGGCCACGCGGGCGACGTCAAGATCACCTACCTGACCGTGCAGGGCTTCGCCGCGCCGCGCGACGAAGGCGTGGTCAACCACGACTCCGGCGACGGCTGGCTGATCGAGCACTCGACCATCCAGGACAACGACGGCGCCGGCCTCATGGCGGGCGCGCGCCAGCAGGTGCGCGGCAACTGCCTGCGCCGCAACGGCCAGTACGGGATGAACGCCTACTCCGGCGGCACGCCGATCACCGCTCTCGTCGTCGAGGGCAACGAGATCGCCGGCAACAACACCGGCGACTGGGAAGCGAAGATCGACGGCTGCGGCTGCAGCGGCGGAGTCAAGTTCTGGGACGTCGACGGGGCCGACGTGCGCGGCAACTGGGTGCACGACAACCACGGCACCGGGCTGTGGGCCGACACGAACAACAACGACTTCCTCATCGAGGGCAACCTCATCGAGAACAACGACAGCGCCGCGCTGATCTACGAGATCAGCTACAACGCCGTCATCCGGGACAACACGATCCGCAAGAACAACTGGGCCGACGGCCGCCGGTACGCCGACAAGAGCGACAACTTCCCGACGTCGGCGGTCTACATCTCCGAGTCCGGCGGCGAGCCGCGGATCAAGGCCCGCACCGCGAAGATCGAGATCTCCCGCAACTACCTGGAGAACAACTGGTCCGGGATCACGCTGTGGGAGAACGCCGACCGGTTCTGCAACAGCCCGGCCAACACCTCCTCGGGCGACTGCACCCGGCTGGTGCCGGCCGTCAAGCAGTGCGCGGCCCCGGCGATCACCAGCGGCCCGCTCCTGGCCGACTGCCGCTGGAAGACCCAGCACGTCGACATCCACGACAACAAGTTCGTCCTCGACCCGGCGGTCGTGGGCTGCCAGGCCTCCTGCGGCCGGATGGGCCTGCTGTCGAACTTCGGCAGCTACCCGGACTGGTCGCCGTACCGCGGTGACGACGTCCAGGAATCGATCACGTTCAAGCAGGACAACCGCTGGCACGACAACAGCTACGCCGGCCCGTGGACGTTCATCGCCCACTCGGCCGACCGCGTCCTCGAGATCGGCGAATGGGAAGGCGCGCCGTACTCGCAGGACAGCGGGAGCACCTTCATCGCGCAGGGCGGGGGCTGACATGACGGCGCAGACAGGGCAGACGGGGCAGACGGGATTGGCCGGCCTCCGCGGCGACGCCGCACTCGAACCCGCATCCTCGACGCCGAAGTGGGCGGGCGTGGCGTGGGCGCTGCTGATCCTCAACACGCTCGGCTCGACCGGCGCGAAGACGGTCCTCCCGCTCCCGCGGTCGGTCAGCCAGCTGGTCACCATGGGTTCGCTGATGACGGCGTTCGTGATCGCGCTGGCGCTGAACAAGCACCTGCGGATCCGCCCGAGCGCGTACCTGCTGCTGCTGACGGCGCTGCTGGCGACGAGCATCCTCTCCAGCGCCGACCTGCAGGAGGGCCTCGGCGCGTTGTTCCGCTGCTTCCGGCTCACGGTGTTCATCTCCACGCTCTGGCTGCTTACCCGCTGGTGGGACGGCAGCTTCAACTTCGTCCGGTACCACATCCGCACGTACGCGGTCGTGCTCGCGTCGGTCGCGGTCGGCCTGGTGATCTCGCCCGGCAACGCGATGCCGGAGGAGTACGGCGGCCGGCTTTCGGGCGCGATCTGGCCGCTGACCCCACCGCAGATCGGCCAGTACGCGGCCGTCATCGCCGGGCTCACGCTCCTCCTCTGGTTCGGGCGCCGCACGACCTGGCGCAGCGCGCTGGTGATCGTGGTGCCGGTGCTGGGGCTGTTGATGCTCACGCACACCCGCACGGCGACGCTCGGCCTCGTCGCCGGCCTCGCGGTGGCCTTCCTGTCGATGGTGCTGACCAGCGCCCGTGCCCGGAAGGTGTTCGCGTGGACGGTCGGTGTCGGCGGGGTCGCGGGCGTGGTGCTCGCGGGTGCGTTGCAGACGTGGTTCCTCCGCGGCCAGAGCGCGGACAACTTCTCCAGCCTGACCGGCCGCGCCAAGGTGTGGGACGCCCTGCTGGAGGCCCCGCGATCGACGGCGGAGTACATCTTCGGGGTCGGACTCACCGACAAGTCCTACGACGGCCTCCCGATCGACAACAGCTGGCTCGCCATCTACCACGAGCAGGGGTTCGTCGGGATCGCGCTGGTGGCGGGGTTCCTCCTCACGTTGGTCGTGGTGGCCGTGCTGCGGCCACCGTCTCTGGCTCGCGCGTGCGCGATCTTCTTGATCACCTATTGCATTTCGGCCTCCTACACCGAAGCGGGGCTCGGCGACGCGTCGCCGTACCTGCTGCACTTGGCGGTCGCCGCGTCGCTGCTGGTCCGCGGGGTGCCGCAGTCCGACGAACAGGCATTCATCCCGGCGAAGGGGGCAGACGTGCGAGGTGCAGGCGCGTGAAGGTGCTCGTGGTGCACAACCGGTACCGGTCCGAGCAGCCGAGCGGCGAGAACAACGTCGTCGACGCCGAGGTGACGCTGCTCGCCGAGGGCGGCCACCAGGTGTCGTTGTTCGAACGCCGCAGCGACGACATCGCGGCGATGCCGCTGCCCCGCAAGGCCGCGGTGCCGCTGATGGTGCCGTGGAACCCGGCGGTGCGGAAGGAGCTCGCGGCCCGGCTGCGGGCCTGGCGCCCGGACGTCGTGCACATCCACAACACGTTCCCGCTGCTGTCGCCGTCGGTGGTCGCCGCGTGCGCGGACGCGGGGGTGCCCGCGGTCGCGACGCTGCACAACTACACGATGGTCTGCCCTCCCGGCACGCTCCACCGCGACGGCCACATCTGCACCGAGTGCGTCGGCGGCTCACCGCTGCCGGCGGTGAAGCACGGCTGCTACCGCGGTTCGAGCGCGGCCACGCTCCCGATGGCGGCGAGCATGGTCGCGAACCGGCGCCGGTGGTGGACGGGCGTTTCCCGGTTCTTCTGCATTTCGGCTGCTCAACGTGACCTCCTGGTGTCGGCCGGAATGCCCGGCGAGCGGATGGCGGTGAAGCACAACTTCGTCACCGACCCTGGTGTCCGCCGCACCGGCGCCGGCAAGCACGTGCTGTTCCTCGGCCGCGTGACCGAGGAGAAGGGGGTCGGCCTGCTGATGCGGGCGTGGGAGCGTCTCGGCGGCGCCCTGGGCGTGCCGCTGGTCATCGCGGGCACCGGCCCGATGCAGGACGAGGTCGCGGCCTGGGCCGCCGGCCGCCCCGACGTCTCGTACGTCGGCCTCCAGAACAAGGCGGAGTGCCGTGCGTTGACCGCCGACGCGATCGCGGTGGTCGCGCCGTCGACGTGGCTGGAGGCCTTCGGCCTGGTGGTGGTCGAGGCGATGGCCGCCGGCGTACCGACGGTCGCGGCGGCGCACGGCGCGTTCCCCGAGCTGGTCGACGACGGTGTCACGGGTCTCCTGCACGTGCCCAACGACGAGGCCTCGCTCGCGGACCGCCTTCGCGCGGTCGTCGGCGACCGCAATGGCGACATGGGCGACGCGGCCCGTGTCCGGTACGAGAAGGACTTCACGCCCGCTGTCGGCCTGGACCGCTTGATCGCCGGGTACGAGGCGGCGATCGAGGCGTGAGGCAGCTGGTCCGGACGGCGCCCGCGGCCCTGCCGGCCGTGCTGCGCGCTCCGCTGGCGATGTCGGCTGCCCTGGCCACAGCGGTCCTGGTCGCGCTCGGCATCCTCCACTTCCACGACTCGGGTTTGACCGGCATCGACGCCGTGCTCCTGCCGTCGATCGACGGGGTCCAGCCGCCGTGGCGGTACGTCGCCCTGGTCTTCGACTTCGGTGGCGAGCCGGTGGGGTCGGTGATCCTGGTCGCGCTCCTTGCGGGGGTGTGCTGGCTGGTCCACCGGGTCCGGACCGCGGTGCTGACGGTGCTGGGCGTCGTGGTCACGGTGGCGGTGACAACGGTGCTGAAGCCGCTGGTCGGCCGGACCATCCACGGCGAGTTCCTCTCGTACCCGAGCGGGCACACGGCCATGGCGACGGCGCTCGCGCTGGTCATCGGGCTGTTGCTCACCGACCGGCTGGCGCTCGGGCGTGCGGCCGCGGTGGCTCTCGTGCTGGGGCTGGCCTTGGTCGCCGGCGTCGCGATGGGGTGGGCCGAGGTGGCTTTGGGCGCGCACTACCCGACGGATGCTGCCGGGGGGTTCTGCGCCGCGCTCGCGGCGGTCCCGGGGACCGCGTGGGTGCTGGACCGCGTCGCCGACCGGCTCTGAGCACCGGCCGGGTCGGTCTGCCGGTGTCGTGACCGGGTCACCGGGCGAGGAGACGGCGTCTCCGGCTGGTTGCCGGGTGGTGTCGGTGCCCGGCGGGGTCGTTCGTCGGTGGGGTGACCGACCTGTGAAGGAGACCCCCATGACCCAGGAGCTGATCGCCGCCGAACGGCGGGAACTGGCCGCACTCCTCGAGGAACTGCCGCCGTCCGCGTGGGTGACGCCGAGCTTGTGCGCCGGCTGGCGCGTTGCCGAGGTGGTGGCCCACATGACCATGCCGTTCCGGTTCTCGACCGGCCGGTTCGTGCGGGAACTGGCGAAGTCCGGCGGACGCTTCAACGCCATGGCCGACCGCGTCGCCCGCCGGGAGGCGGCCGAGCTTTCCCGCGAGGCATTGGTCGCCTCGCTGCGGGACAACGCCGACCACCCGTGGCGGCCGCCGGGCGGGGGCGCGGAGGGCGCTTTGAGCCACGATGTGATCCACGGTCTGGACATCACGACCGCCCTGCAGCTGGAACGGCGGGTTCCCCGGGAACGCCTGGAGGTCATCTTCGCCGCGATGAAGGCCAAGCAGGTCAAGTACTTCGGTGCCGATCTGACCGGCGTCGCCCTGCGTGCCGACGACTTCGACTGGTCGTACGGCACCGGCACACCACTCATCGGGGCGGCCCAGGATCTGTTGCTCGTCCTCTGTAACCGGCGGCTGCCCGCCGGCCGTCTTCGCGGTGAGCCGAGCGCGCGCTTCACCATGGTCTGAGCTCCCGTCTCAGCTGGTCCGTTGTGGACAATTGAGGGGTGCTGAACCGCAGGGCCTGAAGACCGGCAGTGCGGGCCGCGGCGACGTTCGCCTCCCGGTCGTCGATGAGCAGGATCCATTCGGGGATCACGTCGAGCCGCCGGGACAGCGTGGCGAACGCTTCGGGAGCGGGCTTGCGCACCCCGATGTCTTCGCTGACGAACCAGTCGGTGATGTACTCGCTGAGCCCGAAGCGCTCGCGAAGGCGCGCCGGAAGCGCCGGCCGTGGCCCAGAAGTCCGTGGACGAACAGGTGCCGAGGCTGCATTTCTCGTACAGCCGGGCGATTTCGCCACGATCCAGCACGCAGCCGTGATCGCGGAGGTAGGGGATAAGGAACTCGCCGACGTCGATCGCATCGCGATCGAGGGCGGTGGGAGCGAGGGACATGTCTCCGACGGTACCGAACAAACGTGCGAACGCCATCGCTGAAAAGGGTGAACCCGGCGCTGTCCGAAACTCTCCGTTCGCAAATTTTCCTTTGGTGACAAGGGAAATCGAGAGCCGCGACGCGCGGTCGATCAAAAACTGTCGGACCTCGCAGGCAAGCTTTGATCAGCAGCCGGCGGGCCCACCGCCGAACGAAGAGCACTCGTCCTGCGAGTAGGGCTTTGCCTGCCAACCCGCAGCGTCGACCGTCTTGGAGGTGTCATGCGCCACGAAAGTCCACGGCCCGGAGTAGGAGTTGTCGTGCCACCGGTTGGCCTGGCGGAAGGTGATGGCCTCTTCGATCACCGTTCCCTTGTAGGGCGACCAATCCGGGAACGTACCGAAGTTCGACAGCAGGGCCATCCGCCCGCACAGGCTCGTGCAGCCGAGGCGGCCGGCGTCGAAGCGGAAGGTGTTCCCGTGGACCTCCACCCGCTGCGTCTTCCAGCGGCAGTCGTCGTACGCCGGGGCCTGCTCGATCGTGCCCGCGGCGCACGAAGACTTTGCCGCCGCCTTGGTGCAGTAGCCCGTCGAGGTGTTCGCCGGGCTGTTGCAGAAGCGGTCGGCGTTCTCCCACAACGTGATCCCGGCCCAGTTGTCCTCGAACGTGTTCCCGCTGATGTCGACGGCCGACGTCCGGGCCCGCACGCGCGGATCGCCACCCGATTCCGACAGGTACACCGTCGCCACCGGGAAGTTGTCGCCGCGCGACGCGAACGCGCGGCCCTGGACCAGGGTGTTGCCGCGGAAGGTGTTGCCGCGCAGCACCAGGTTGTAGCTGGTTTCGTAGAACAGCGCCTCGGCGTCGTTGGCCTCGAACAGGTTGTCCTCGACCAGGAAGTCGTTGTTGTTCGTGTCGGCCCACAGCCCGGCGCCGTGGTTGCCGTGGACCCAGTTGCCGCGGATGTCGGCCCCGTTCACGGCCCAGAACTTGGCGCCGCCGCTGCACCCGCAGCCCGGCACCTTGGCCTCCCAGTCGCCGGTGTTGTTGCCGGTGATCTCGTTACCCTCCAGCACCAGCCCGGTGATGCCGTCGCCCTCCTGGTAGGCGTTGAGCCCGTACTGGCCGTTGTCGCGCAGGCAGCTGTGCCGCACGACCTGGCCGGCGCCGGCCATCAGCGCCGCGCCCGCGTTGTCCTCGATGGTGGTATTCTCGATGAGCCAGCCGTCGCCGGAGTCGTGGTTGACCACGCCCTGGTCCTGCAGGGCGGCGAACCCGCGGATGGTCAGGCCGCGGATCTCCACGTTGCGGGCCCGCTGGGTGAAGGCCGCCCGGTTGACGCCGCCGCCGTCGACGACCGAGCCCGGCGCGCCGAGGTAGACGTCGCCGTCCTTGGGGACGACCTGGCCGAACTCGTCCTTGCCGAGTGTGTGGGTGCCGGGCCGGAGCCAGAAGGTCGTGCCTGCCGGGTTCGCCGCTGTCTTGGCCGCGAGGTCACCGTCGACGGACGGCTCGACGGTGACGGCTCCGGACGGTGGTTGCCCGTATCCGGCGGGTTGGTGCCCGCACACCGGACCGGGCCCGTCGGCGGCGCCCGCGACCGCCGGGCAAGCCACGGCGATCAGGAGCGAGCAAGCAGCGACGAGTACCGCACGAGATCTGCCCATGGCAGGAAGTTACGCACGAACGGGCCGGAAAACAGTCACCCTCAAGTGTCCTCATCGGACCCAATGGGTGAATCCGGCCCGCCCGTGCGGGGATCAGGCGTATTTGCGGAACACGGGCTGCACCGGGCGCCCGCCCATCCACGGCGCCGGGTCGTTGGCGTCGAGGGCCTTGCGGTACACCGTGCAGGCCTGGGCGACGACGTCGACGGTCTTGTCGATGTCCGCCTCGGTGAGCGCGGCACTGACCACGAAGGACGGTCCGAGCACCCCGCCGCTGATCAGCTCGCGCAGGAACAGCGTCCGGTACGGCTGCGAGGGGTTGCCCTGCTCGTCGAGCGTGCCGAAGACGAGGTTGCTGGCCCGGCCGCGGACGACGACGTGGTCCTCGACGCCGATCCCGGCCGCCACCTCGCGGACGCCGGCGGCGAGCCGGTCGCCGAGGGCGTGCATGCGGCCGATGACGTCTTCGTCCCGGTAGACGTCCATGACCGCCATCGCGGCGGCCAGCGAGTGGGTTTCCGCGCCGTGCGTGGTCGAGAGCAGGAACACCCGCTCGCGGCCGGTGCGCAGGCCGCCGATCTCCATCAGCTCCCGCTTGCCCGCCAGCGCCGACACCGCGAAGCCGTTGCCGAGCGCCTTGCCGAACGTCGAGAGGTCGGGCGTGACGCCGTAGAGGCCCTGCGCGCCGTGGGCGGACCACCGGAAGCCGGTGATCATCTCGTCGAAGATCAGGACGACGCCGTGGCGGGTGGTGAGCTCGCGCAGGCCCTGCAGGTACCCCGGCGGCGGTTCCACCGCCGCGGCCGCCTCCAGGATCATGCACGCGATCTCGCCCTCGTGGCGCTGCAGCAGCTGCTCCGCGGCCTGCAGGTCGCCGTACGGGAAGGACACGACCGCTTCGGTCGTCTCCTCCGGGATGCCCGCGTTCATCGGCGTCGTGCCGATGAACCAGTCGTCGGTCGAGAAGAAGGCGTGGTCGGCGCACTTGGCGACGAGCCTACGGCCGGTGGCGGCGCGGGCCAGCCGGACCGCGGCGGTCGTCGCGTCCGAGCCGTTCTTGGTGAACTTCACCATGTCGGCCGTCGGCACGTTCTCGAGGAACCGCTCGGCGGCCTCGGCTTCGATGATCGACGGCCGGATGAAGTTGCTGCCCTTCTCCAGCTCGCCGCGCACCGCTTCGACGACCCGAGGGTGGGCGTGGCCGAGGCTGACCGCTCTCAGCCCCGCGCCGTACTCGACGTACTCGTTGCCGTCGACGTCCCAGACGTGCCCGCCGCGGCCGTGGGAGATGACCGGGGCCATCCCTTCGGGATACTGGTCCGAGCCCTTGGCGTAGGTGTGCGCGCCACCCGGGATGACCCGGTGCAGCCGCTCGTCCGCCTTCGTGGAGAGGGGCAGGTTCGTTCCCATGTCGTGGTTCACCTCGTTGGTTTCAACGCCTCTCCGAGAGACGGCGCCCGTTCGTCCCGGTCACTGACCATTGTGACCGACAGTGGCCACGAAATGTCCAATTCAGGGTCTTTGTACGAAATCGTAATGTCTTCTTCAGGATCGTGTGCCCGATCGATACGGTACGAAACATCGGAGGGATCCGTGAGTGACTGGAATCCGTGCGCGCACCCCGCGGGGATGTACACGGATACCTGCGTCTCACCGGACAGTTCGAAGGTTTTCACATTCCGGAATGTCGGCGAATCCGGTCGGAGATCCACCACGACGTCGAAGATGGCGCCGTGCGAACACCGCACCAGCTTCGCCTCGCCGGCGCCGCCGCGCAGGTGCATCCCGCGGACGACCCCCTTGCGGGAGCGGGAAAGGCTGTCCTGGACGAAACCGTCCGGGTCGATGCCCACCGACGCGACGACGTCGCGGTCGAACGTCCGGCTGAAGAAGCCGCGCTGGTCCGCGTGCGGTGTGGGTTCGAACAGATACGCGCCGTCGATCTCGGGCACCGGAATGGCCTTCATCGCCCACCCCCGAAGAGGGCCGCCGAAAGAGCGGCGAACTGGTCCTTGAGCCGTTGCGCGTTCATCTCGTTCCGTTCCAGGAGCGTTTGGCGAAGTTCTGCCGAACGGTTCTCCAGTTCGGTGAATTGTTCGACGAGCCGGTCGAAGCCGACGGTCTTCGCCCGCTGGGTGAAGCCGTCGAGGCCCATCTCCGCCATGAGGACGTCGTTCTTCGGCGCGTAGCCGATCGCCACGGTCGGCTTCGCGACCTTAAGGGCGCAGAGCACGTTGTGGTAGCGCGTGGCCACCACGCTGTCCACCGCGGCCATCTCGTGCATCAGCTCGTCCAGGGTCTCCGCCGAAGCCGCCGTCACCAGCGGGGAAGCGGTCTTCTCGATGATCTCGTCGACGACCTGCCGGTCGATCCGGTCGCCGATGAACAGCCGGACGGGTCTGTCCTGGTCAACGAGCCACGCGACGAAACGGTTCATCGTGTCCACGTAGTGGCGGTAGATGCGGTCGGCCTCGGCGCGGTCGTCGTTGCCGCCGTAGTAGGCCATCACGCCAACACCGACGGTCCCCGGCTCGCCGCCGGCGGCCGGGGTGGGGAGGGAGAACGCGAGGTCGGGATAGACCTGGTCGGCACTCGTGTCGACGCCCATGGCGCGCATGGCGTCGCGCGAGATGTCGTCGCGGTAGGAGCGGTAGGCGGCGAGCCGGCCGGCCCAGCGGACCAGCGTCCGCGTCGCCCGGGCGCTGATGTGGTTCGCACCCACGCAGACGAGCGCCACCTTGGTGCCGAAGAGGCGGCCGGTGGCGGAGAGGAGGAAGAGCGAATACGGGAAACCCCAGGGACGCAGCGGAAGCGTCGCTTCGAGCACGCCCATGCCGGGCACGATGACGACGTCCTGCTTCCGGACCCAGGCCGCGGTCCGCGCGATGTCGACCAGCTTGCCGAAGCCCTTGAGGGCGACCGAGCGCAGGCCGGACGCCGTCTCGTACTCGGACTGGTTCCAGTGCAGGGGCGTCGCGTCGAGGCCGTACCGCTCGCGGACGAGCTCCGGGCCGCCGACCAGGGCACTCAGCACGGCGTCCGGGTACTCGGTGCGCAGGTAGCCGAGCACGGCTTCGAGGGAACCGTCGTTGCCGAGGTTCCCCGAGCCGAGCAGGCCGAACACGCCGACGCGCGGGGCACGCTTCACGCGAGCCTGCCTTCCCGGCCGGCCACGATCTCGTTGACCGTGGCGACGTCGGAGGCGGTCGGCGCGCGGTCCTCGACGCGCTCGCCGTGGCCGGAGCGGGCCCGGTTGGTCAGCCAGGCGCCGAGGTGGCCGAAGCATTCGCGCTTGTCGGCGGCCGAGATCGGCGCGCGGCGGATCAGGTCGGCGAACCCGAAGATGTACTCGCCGAGCAGGCGGACGGTGGGATTCCGGAGCCGGTTCGCGCGCCGCGGGTCCAGATTCGCGCACCGGCTCCGGATGGTCGGGTTGGCCCGTTCCGCGCGGCCGGGGTGGTCGCGGCGGAAGTAGAGCAGCTCGGGCACCTGGTAGAACGGGCCGTGCAGGGCCATCTCCGCCGAGTACGTGCGGTCGGCGTGGTGGTAGCTGTCGAGCGGCTTGACGCGGCGGAGGACGTCGGCGCGGATGACGCCGTAGAAGTCGTCGCCGCCCGGCTCGAACAGGATGCTGCGGAAGCGGTCCGGCGCGTGCCGGGAGCCGGTGTCCAGGGTGTACTCGAGCGGCTGGACGATGCGGCCGTCGCCGTCGATGATCGCCTGGTCGCAGTGGGCGAGGATGACGTCCGGGCGCTCGTCGAGGGCCTCGACGCACCGCTTGAGCAGGTCGCGGGCGTACAGGTCGTCGTGGGAGACCCACTTGAACAGCTCGGTGCGGGACACGTCGAACACGAAGTTGTGGTTCGGCGTCGCGCCGATGTTCTTCGGCTGGCGGACGTAGCGGATCCGCGAGTCCTTCTCGGCGTAGCGGCGGCAGATCTCGTCGGTGCCGTCGGTGGAGGCGTTGTCCGAGATGATCAGCTCGAAGTCTTCGAAGGTCTGGCCGAGCAGGGCGTCCAGTGACTCGGCGAGGTACTCCTCGCCGTTGTACACCGGGAGGCCGAGGCTCAGCCGCGGGACGGTGGTCATGGAGTCCTCATTCCTTGATCGGCTCTTTGATCGGCTCGAACACCACGGTGGGCTCGTCGGCCCCCGGCGGCACGTAGTCGCGCAGCCCCATCCGCAGTTGCAGCCACCAGACGACGGATCCGCTGAGCGTCGCGGTCGCGACGCCCCACGCGGACCCGGCCGCATCACCGAGGAAGGCGCCGGTGATGCCGAACGTGACGTAGAACAGGGAGGCGATCAGCTGCGACCGCAGGCTCCGCTTGGCGGCGCCCAACGCCCGGAGCCCGGCCGCGGCGCCGGTGGCGAAGCTCGCGCCGACCACGGCGAGGGTGACCGGGAGGATCAGCGGGGACGACGAATCCCACACCGAGCCCATCACCCAGCGGCCGGCGCTGTCGGGCACGAGGAGCAGCAGGCCGAGGCCCCAGCACAGCGCGGCGGCGGCCTGCCCGCCGCCGAGGATCACGCAGAAGTGCTTCAGCCGGTGCGGCGCCCGCTGAAGCACCCGCGCGCCCTCGGCGACGGTGACCAGGGACAGCCCCATGAGCAGGGCCAGGAACGGGCCGAGGAGCTGCTCGGCCCCGCGGACCGCGCCGACGGCGGTGATCCCGGCGATGGCGCCGAGGCCGTACGCGCGCAGCTGCGACGCGCCGCTGTTGCTGACGTTCTCGACGAGGTACCGGACGCTGAGGTCGCGCTGCGTCCGGAGCCAGCCCGCCATCTCCCGCGGGTGCGGGAGGATCCCGGTCTGGAACCCGCCGTAGAGGGCCGCGACGGCGCCGGAAAGGCCCCAGGCCAGCACGAACGCGACCACCGTGTGGATCTGCGCGGCGACGTAGAGCGCCGGGAGCAGCGCCACGCCCCACACGCAGTCGTTGATGAACGCCTTCTTGCCCGCGCCGCGCGCGAAGAACGCGAAGCGCCAGGCGTCCTGGAGGAGCAGGCCCGGCAGGACGACGGCGAGCGCGACGAACGCGTTGCCGAGCGGGCCGCCCGCGGCCAGGCCGGCCACGAGACTGACCACGCCGGTCACGCAGCCGACGCCGATCGCGGTGCCGGACGCGCTCGCCACGCCCGACCGCCACCGGTCCTCCGGCACGGCGCTGAACCGCACCATCAGCGGGTCGGTGGCGAGGCCGCGGGAGATGTTGAGCACCACGCCGTAGGTGACCCAGGCGAGGCTGAAGATGCCGAACGCGAACGTGCCGAGCGAGCGGGCCACGTACAGCCCGACGGCAAAGTTGGTCAGGCTGGACACGGCCTGGTCGCCGAGGCCCCAGCTCAACCGTCCGGCCATCGCGCGCGCCGCGCCCGACCGGAAGATCGAGCGCGGCACACGGCGATGGTTGGCCACGTCGCTCACTCCTTGACCAGACCGGCGTCGTGCAGGGCACGGGCCGCGACGTCGACGATGTCGAAGGGCAGCCCGGCGCGCTCGGCGATGTCCAAGAGCGAGTGCTCGCCGTCGGAGAGGTTGAGCACCCACAGCATCGCCATCTGGGCCTGCTTGGCGTCGCTGCGGCCGCCGAGGGAGTCGTACAGCCCGCGCTTGCCGAGCTGCGGCTCGCCGTACGGGCTGAGGTTGACGTACCGGCGGTTGCGGTCCAGGACGCCGAACGCGTCCTTCAAGACACCGAGCGTGTCTTCCATGGCCGCGGGCGACACGAAATCCGGGTTGTCGGCGGAGGTGTGGTACTCGGGGTAGCCCGCGTACGGCGTGCGCGTCAGCGAGCCGACGCCGAGGTTGAAGCCCGGCGAGCAGAACTGGCGCTCGTCGTAGCCGTAGGGCGAGAAGTCGACAACGCGGTGCTCGCGCGAGCGCAGCACGTGCTGCATGACGCGGTCGATCTCGGCGTCGTCGCGGCGGGACTTCTTGTACGTCAGCAAGCCCGGGTCGCCCGCGCACGCCAGCACCAGCCCGTGACGGACCTTCTCGATCCGGGAGGCGTTGCGGGCCAGCCAGGTGATCGAGCCGATCGTGCCCGGCATGAACAGGAAGCGGTACGTGTAGTGCGGCTGGGCCGCAGCCAGCTGCTGGGCCAGCGAGATGGCCACCGCGATGCCGGCGAGGTTGTCGTTCGCCAGGGACGGGTGGCAGACGTGGCAGGACACGATGACCTCGTCGGTGACGCGGCCCGGGACGACGTGCTCGCCGTAGGTCAGCGAGCCGTCGGCCAGGGTCGAGTCGATGACGACGTCGTAGTCGCCGTCGGGCAGCGCGTCGAGCTTGTCCTGGGCGAGGCAGAATCCCCAGGCCGGGGCGTAGTAGCTGGTCCGGTAGGGCACCCACGACGGCTGCTCGGGCAGCGTGTGCAGGTGGTCCCGCAGCTCGCTCAGCGGCATCCGCCGTGACACCGGGACGCTGTACCCGACGACGTGCAGGTTCAGCTCCTGGAAATCGATGACGCGCTCACCCGACGGCGCAGCGACGTACGCGTCCCGGATGTTCCACTCCTGCGGGATCGTCCAGTCCAGCACCGCGGTGCCGGTCGGGACTTCATGGCGTTCCAAAGAGATGTGCTCGCCGATGATGTCCAGGGTCTGCCGCACGCCGTCGCCGGTGATGCTGCGGCAGATCGGGTACAGCCGCTCGACCAGGGCGTGCAGCTCCGCCCCGGTCCGCAGCTGCGGGCCCGCCACTACTTCCGCCGCAGGGTGGAGTCGACGCGGCCGGCTTCGCCCTCGCTCTTCAACCAGGCCAGCCGGGTGAACAGCTGCTGGAACGACTCCCGGGTGAGCCCGAACTTGCGGTAGGCCTCGATGAGCTCGACGGCGCCGTCCTTGACCGACCAGTCGCAGGCGAAGCCGGGGATCGCCGCGCGGAAGCGCGAGAAGTCGACCCGGTACGAGCGCGGGTCGGCGCCCGCCTCGCCGGTGATGTTCAGCGTCGAGCCCGGCACGGCCTCGACGACCTCCTGCGCGATCTCGGCGACGGTGACGTTGTTCTCCTCGGTGCCGATGTTGAAGGCCTTGTTGTGCACGGCCTCCTTCGGCGCGGTCAGGGCCGCCGTGAACGCGCGCGCGATGTCCTGGGCGTGCACCAACGGCCGCCACGGCGTGCCGTCGGAGAGCACCAGCACCTCGCCGGACAGGTGGGCGTGCGCGGTCAGGTTGTTCAGCACGATGTCGCCGCGCAGGCGGGGCGAGTAGCCGAACGCGGTCGCGTTGCGCATGTAGACCGGCGTGAAGTCGTCGTCGGCGAGCTCGTGGACGTCGGCTTCGACGCGCACCTTCGACTCCGCGTACGGCGTCACCGGCCGCAGCGGCGCGTCCTCGTCGACGAGGTTGTCGCCGCCGGCGCCGTACACCGAGCAGGTCGACGCGTAGAGGTACCGCTGCACGCCGGCGTCCTTCGCCAGCTTCGCGAGCTTCACCGACGCGTGGTGGTTGATGTCGTAGGTCAGCTCCGGCGCGAGCGAGCCCAGCGGGTCGTTCGACAGCGCGGCCAGGTGGATCACCGCGTCGAAGCCCTGGACATGCGAAAGCGTGACGTCCCGCAGGTCGACGGCGTGCCCGGCCGGGTCGGCGGGGGCGGGCCCGAGCAGGCAGTCCTCGAACAGCCCGGAGTCCAGGCCGGTGACTTCGTGGCCGGCGGCGGCGAGCACCGGGGCCATCACCGTCCCCAGGTAGCCCTTGTGCCCCGTCAGCAACACCCGCATCGGATTCAGCCCTTCAGATCGAGAGTGAGTTTCTTGACGAAAAACGCTTCGGCGTACTTCGCGGCGGCTTCGATGCCGCGGATCCGGGCCAGCCCGAGGAAGGCCTCGCGGTCGTACCAGGGCCGCTGCCGCTGCGAGGCGTAGTGCTCCTGCAGCAGCCGGACCTTCTCCTCCGCGAGCTCGTCGGACAGCGGCTGGTACACCGACGGGCTGCCGAGGTCGCCGTCCCACTTGACGATCTCGTAGCCGAGCGCCAGGTGGTCGCGGAACGCCGTCGGCACCAGCTTCGCCAGCCCGCGGTGGTCCTGGTGCGCGTCGTCGGTGCGCGGGGCCAGGATGAGGTCCGGGTCGGTCCGGCGCCGCAGGTCTTCCAGGGCGTTCTTGGCCTCTTCCCAGTGGGCCGGGAAGCGGCCGTCCGGCAGCTTCAGCACCGTGACGTCGACCTGCGCGCCCGGGCAGAACGCCGCCAGCGCCGCCCGCTCCTCGTCCTCGCGGGGCGTGCCGCCGCCGGAGAGGACCAGCACGTCGACCTTCAGGCCCGGCCGCGACGCGCACAGCGTCAGCAGCGTGCCGCCGGCGCCGATCGCGATGTCGTCGCAGTGCGCGCCGAGGGCGACGACGCCGGTGAGCCGGTCCGGCCGGAGCCCGATCACGCGATGCTCGCGGCCGTGCGCTCCCAAAGCGCCCAGGGCCGCTCACCGTGGGTGTAGGCGTTGTCGAGGGCCGCGCGCTCCTTGACCGTGTCCGTCGGCTTCCAGAAGCCGCGGTACGGGTAGGCCAGCAGGCGGCCGCGCTTGGCGAGCTCGCCGCAGCCGTCGGCGACCAGGTCGCCGTTCTCCGGGATGTGGTCGAACACTTCCTGCCGCAACACGAAGTAGCCGCCGTTCTCCCACAGCGGCATTTCGCTCACCGCGGTGATCGAGCCGACCTTGCCACCCTCGTCCATTTCCACGCAGTGGAAGGACGACTGCGGCGGCACGACCATCATCGAGGCGCCCGAGTCGGAGTTCGAGAACCGCTCGATCATGTCGGGCAGCGGGACGTCGGACAGGACGTCGGCGTAGTTCGCGAGGAACATTTCGTCGCCGTCGAGGTACGGGCGCACCCGGCGCAGCCGCTCGCCGATCGGCGACTCGATGCCGGTCTGCACGAAGGTGATCGTCCAGTCCGCGATGTCGGTCGACAGCAGTTCCGCCTGCCCGTTGCGGAGGACGAAGTCGTTGGAAATGGTTTCCTGGTAGTTCAGGAAGAAGTTCTTGATGTGCGCCGCGCCGTAGCCGAGGCACAGGATGAATTCGGTGTGGCCGAAATGCGCGTAGTAGCGCATCACGTGCCAGATGAGCGGTCTCGGACCGACCATCGCCATCGGCTTCGGGACGTCGTCGGCCGCGCCGTTGCGCATCCGCATCCCGTAACCACCGCAGAAGAGGACGACCTTCACTTCACTGCACCTCGACGATTTCCAAGTGGGGAATCGGGAACACGAGCTTTCCGCCCCAGGCCCCGATGTGGGAGAGCTGTCCGGTCAGTTCCTCCCGGAGGTTCCACGGGAGGACGAGCACGTAGTCGGGCCGGTCCGCTTCGATCCGTTCCGGCGGCAGCACCGGGATGCGCGTGCCGGGGGTGAACCGGCCGTGCTTGTACGGATTGCGATCGACCGTGTACTGCAGCAGGTCCGTCCGGATGCCGCAGTGGTTCAGCAGGGTGTTGCCCTTGCCCGGGGCGCCGTAGCCGACGACGGTCTTCCCGTCGTTGCGCGCCTCGATGAGGAACTTCAGCAGGTCCAGCCGCACGCGGGTGACGCGCTCGGCGAACTCGGTGTACCCGGACAGCTCGTGCAGCCCGGCGGCCTTTTCGCGCTCCAGCACGTCGGTCATCCGCTCGCTGGGCTCGCCCGCCACCTCGGCGGGCCGCGCCCACAGCCGGATCGACCCGCCGTGCGTCGGCAGCAGTTCGACGTCGACCACGGTCAGCCCGCCGGTCGCGAGGGCCCGGCGCGCGGATTCGACCGTGTAGTACTGGAAGTGCTCGTGGTAGATCGTGTCGTACTGGTTCTTCTCGATCAGCGTGAGCAGGTGCTGGACCTCGATGGAGACCCAGCCGTCGTCGGCGACGAGCGCCCGCAGGCCCTTGGTGAAGCCCAGGACGTCGGGGATGTGCGCGTAGACGTTGTTCGCGGCCACCAGATCGGCCGGCCCGTTTTCCTCGCGCACCTTCAGGCCGGTTTCCTCGGAGAGGAACGCGGTCAGCGTGGGTACCCCGGCGTCCCGCGCCGCTTGCCCCACGTTCACCGAAGGTTCCACGCCCAGACACCGGATCCCGTGCCCGACGACGTGCTTGAGCAGGTAACCGTCGTTGCTCGCCACCTCGACGACGAACGATTTCTCGCCGAGGCCGAGCCGCTCGACCGCGCCGTCGACGAACCGCTTCGCGTGCTCGACCCACGACGTCGAGAAGGACGAGAAGTACGCGTACTCGGTGAAGGTGTCGTCGGGGTCGATCAGCGGCGGGATCTGCGCGAGCCAGCAGTCGGTGCAGACCTTCAGGTGGAGCGGGAAGGTGGCTTCCGGCTCGTCGAGCTGCTCCGCCGGCAAAAATCGCTCACACGGGGGAGTCGCGCCGAGGTCGACGACACTGGCCGTGTTTGTCGAACCGCAGAGTCGACATGTGGTCATCTACCAGGCTCCTTGGCTCGCGGTCGCGATGTGCGTTTAACACGTCGACCGGCGCCGGAAGGTCGTTACAGCGACGCGGGAGCCGCCGGTGGACCGATTCGGAACCGCAACCTGAATGGCCTAACTGTGGCGGGAATCACCAACCGTGCCCGTTCGAACCCGTAACGTCCACAGTGGACCTCCTTCTAGGCTGGCCGGATGACTTCCCAGCCGACTCCCCGCCTGAGCGGGTTCGCGGGCGTGGTGCTGACGGTCCGCTTCCTGACCGAGCTGGCCCTCCTGGGCGGCCTGGCCCTGGCGGGCACCCAGCTCGGCAGCGGTGTCGCGCTGGCGATCGTCGACGCGGTCCTGCTGCCGGTGGCGGCGGCCGCGCTGTGGGGTCTGTTCATCGCGCCGCGGGCGCGCCGCCGCCTCCCGGAACCGGCCCGCTTCCTGCTGGAATTCGCCCTCTTCGCGGTCACCGGCGTGGTGCTCGCCCTGGTCGGCTGGCTGGTCGCGGGCATCGTCGTGGCGGTGGCCGGGATCGGCGTCGCGGCCCTGACCCGGGTGGTCGCCAAAGACGGCTGAGCCCTCCCCGCCGCTCGGCGGAGAGGGCTCCGGCAGCAGCTCAGGCGAGCTTTTCGGCGGCCGGGACGACGTCGGTGGCGAACTTCTCGAGGACCGCCGGGCGGTGGACGTGCGGCACCACCCCGAGCGCGACCTGGATGCCGAGCCCGTTCAGCCGCTCCAGCTCGGCCGGCAGCTCGTCGGACTTCTCACCGTTCTCGCCGACGTCGAGCTTGCGCTCCAGGTCCGCGGGACTCCTCTGCGTTCCAGCCCGCGCCGATGCCGAGGATGGCGCGGCCGCCGGAGAGCAGCTTGGCGCGCGGCGATGAAGCCGAGGGCTGTGTACGCCTCGAGCATGTCGTTCTCGACGGAGTCGAAGCCCCGGTCAGAAATCGCGGACCAGGAAGACCCGGCCGTGCAGGGGGTCGGTGACCCACACCGTGCGCGTCCGCTGGTCGACGGCGACGTCACCGGGGTTGACGCCCAGCGACAGCTCGCCGCTCAGCGTGCCCGCCGTGCCGTCGACGCGGGTGAGCCCGTTCTGGCCGCCGTTGGTGAACACCGTGTTCGTGCCCTGGTGCACGGCCAGCGCGGAGGATTCGCTGCGCAGCAACACGGTCTTGCGCTCGGTGCGCGTGACGGCGTCCACAATGGACATGTGGTGGATGCCGGAGTTCGCGACGTAGACCGTGCCGCTCGCGTGGTGCACCGCGACCCCGGTCGGGTTGCGCCCGACCTTCACCGAAGCGACGAACTTCCCGCTGTCGATCGAGAACACCTCGATCGAATCGGTGGCGGTGCTCGCGCAGTAGGCCAGCTTGCGGCCGGGGTCGACGCCGATGCCGGCGAACCCCTGCTGCGGGCCCGGCACGAGCGCGGCCAGCGTGCAGCTGACGCCGTCGAGCACGGCGAGCGTCCCGGTGGTGCCGCTGGCCGCGTAGACGCGGTTGGCCTCCTCGTCGACCGCCAGCGCGGAGGCACCGGCTCCCGCGCCGATCACGCTCACCAGGTCGTGGGTCCGGCTGTCGAGCACCACCACGGTGCCCGCCGGGGGGTTCGCGACGTAGATCCGGCCGGCCTCCGGGTCGGCCGCGACGTCGCCGGGCTCGCCGCCGACGTGGATCACGTCGACGACCGACGCGCTGCGCGGATCCACCACGGACACCGTCCCGGCCTGGGCGTCGGTGACGTACCCGAGGCCGGTGACCGGGTTCACCGCGACCGCGGCCGGGGCGCCGCCGAGGTCGAGGGACCGGACGTCCTCCGCGCGGGCCGTCCCGGGCAGGAAGACGGCACCGGCACCCGCCGTGACCAGGGCGAACAGGGTCCGCCGGGGTAGCCGCCCACCTCGCATCGGCGCCTCCGCTCCTGATCATCCCGCCGCCCGAGCGTAACCCGCGCCATCCCCACCTGAAGGAACTTCGCGTCCCCCGATCGCGTTGTTTCCACTGGGTAACCCACTTCCAGAGCGGACGGAGGCGAGCGCGCGTGCACGGGCACCAGAACGGACTCAAGACGGCATTGCTGCTCGGCCTGCTGTCGGCGATCATCATCGCGCTCAGCGGGCTCTTCGGCTGGGGTGCGCTGCTCATCGGGCTGGTCATCGCCCTCGGGATGAACGCGTTCGCCTACTTCAGCTCCGACAAGCTGGCGCTGCGCGCGATGCGGGCGCGGCCGGTGTCGGAGGTCGAGCAGCCCGCGATGTACCGGATCGTGCGCGAGCTCGCGCAGGTGGCCCGGCAGCCGATGCCGCAGCTGTACATCAGCCCGACGGTCGCGCCCAACGCGTTCGCGACCGGCCGCAGCCCGCGGCACGCGGCGGTGTGCTGCACCACCGGCATCCTCGACCTGCTCGACGAGCGCGAGCTGCGGGCCGTGCTCGGCCACGAGCTCTCGCACGTCTACAACCGGGACATCCTGATCTCGTGCGTGGCCGGCGCGCTGGCCAGCGTGATCAGCGTGCTCGCGAACATCGCGCTGTTCTTCGGCAGCAACAACCGCGACGGCAATCCCCTGCTCAGCCTGCTGCTGATCTTCGTCGGGCCGATCGCCGCGGCCATCATCCGGATGGGTGTCAGCCGATCGCGGGAGTACCAGGCCGACGCGTCCGGGGCCGAGCTGACCGGTGACCCGCTGGGCCTGGCCTCGGCGTTGCGGAAGCTGGACGCCGGTACGCGGGCGCGGCCACTGGTCGCCGAGCCGCAGCTGGTGTCGCAGTCGCATCTGATGATCGCGAACCCGTTCCGCCCCGGTGAGGGCCTGAGCAAGCTGTTCTCGACCCACCCGCCGATCGCCGACCGCATCGCCCGGCTCGAAGAGCTGGCCCGCCGCCCGTTCTGATCCCAGCTGGTGGGAGCGGGAATCCCGGGTCCGCGGCCGGAGTTGCGCAGGCATGGTTTCCGCACAGCTGCACCTGGGCGTCGCCATCGACGGGGCCGGGTACCACCCGGCCGCGTGGCGGATCTCCGCGGTCGAGCCCGCTGCCCTGTTCACCGCCGGCCACTACCTGAAGTACGCGAAGCTCGCCGAAGCCGCTTCGCTCGACTTCGTCACCCTCGACGACTCGCTCGCGCTGCAGCCCGGCGGTGAAGGGGTCGTGCGCGGCCGGCTCGACGCGCTGCTCACGCTGTCCGCGATCGCGCCGGTGACCAGCCGGATCGGCCTGGTCCCGACCGTCACCACCACGCACACCGAGCCGTTCCACGTCTCGACGTCGGTCGCGACGCTGGACTACGCGAGCCGGGGCCGCGCCGGCGTCCTCGCCGTGCCGTCGCTGACGGCCGCCGAAGCCGCGCACTTCGGCCGCCGCCCGGCTCCTTCACCGGCGGACGGCGACGCCGAGACGGCCGAGGTCCTCGACGTCAGCACCCGGCTGTGGGACAGCTGGGAGGACGACGCGATCGTCCGCGACGCGGCGACCGGCCGGTTCATCGACCGCGACAAGCTGCACTACGTCGACTTCGAGGGCCGGTTCTTCAGCGCGAAGGGACCGTCGATCACGCCGCGCCCGCCGCAGGGCCACCCGGTGACCGCGGTCTACGGCGACTCGCCGCACGCGAGCGCCGCCGACGTGGTCGTGACCCGGGCGGACCACCTGGACGCGGTCCGCGCCACGGCCGCCCGGTTCCCGGGCGCGAAGGTGCTGGCGACGGTGTCGATCGTGCTGGCCGAGACCGAGCAGGGGGCCCGCGACCGGCAGCGCGAGCTCGACGCCCTGATCCCGTTCGAACCCGCGGGCCTGTCGTTCGCCGGCACGCCCGCGCAGCTGGCCACCGAACTGCCGCGCTGGGCGGCCGAGACCGGCGTCGCCGGTTTCCACCTGCGGCCCGCCGTCCTGCCCGACGACCTCGACCTGCTCGCCGGCGAGGCCGTGCCCGCCCTGCGTGCCGCGGGCGCGTTCCGGAGCGGCTACGCGGGCACCACCCTGCGCGAGCACGTCGGCCTCGGCGTCGCCGTCAACCAGTACCAGGGGGCGTGAGATGACCAAGCAGATCAAGCTCGCCGCGCACTTCCCCGGCGTCAACAACACGACGGTGTGGAGCGACCCGGCCTCGGGCAGCCAGATCGACTTCGCGTCGTTCGAGCACCTGGCCCGCACGGCCGAGCGCGGCAAGTTCGACTTCCTCTTCCTCGCCGAAGGCCTGCGGCTGCGCGAGCACGCCGGAAAGATCCTCGACTCCGACGTCGTCGGCCGGCCCAACACGACCACCGTGCTGGCCGCGCTGTCCGCCGTCACGACGCACCTCGGCCTGGTCGGGACGCTGTCGTCGACGTTCAACGAGCCCTACGAGGTGGCCCGGCAAGTCGCGAGCATCGACCACCTCTCCGGCGGACGCGCGGCGTGGAACGTCGTGACGTCGCCGGACGCCTTCACCGGGCAGAACTTCCGGCGCGGCGGCTTCCTCAAGCGGGAGGACCGGTACGCGCGTGCCGAGGAGTTCCTGGCCACCGTGCGCGAGCTTTGGGACAGCTGGGCGCCCGGAACCCTGGTGGGGGACAAGGAGAACGGCGTCTTCGCCCGCGACCCGGGCAAGTTCGTCCACAGTGGAGCCCAGTTCGACATCGCCGGCGAGTTCACCGTGCCGCGGACGCCGCAGGGGCAGCCGATCGTCATCCAGGCCGGCGACTCCGACGAAGGCCGCGAGTTCGCCGCGAAGGCCGCGGACGTCATCTTCAGCAGGCACGGCACCCTCGAAGACGGCCAGGCGTTCTTCCACGACGTCAAGCGCCGGCTGGCCGCGTACGGCCGTGAGCACGGCGAGCTGCTGATCATGCCGGCCGCGACGTTCGTCCTCGGCGACACCGACGCCGAAGCCGAGGAGAACGCCCGCGAGATCCGGCTCCAGCAGGTGCGCCCGGCCACCGCGATCCAGTTCCTCGAGCAGGTGTGGAGCCGCGACCTGGCGGAGTACGACGTCGACGGGCCGCTGCCCGAGGTCGACCCCGACCCGGACGCCGAGCCGCTGACGTGGGGCCGCGTCCGCCACGAGAAGGACCCGCTGGAAACGGCGCGCCGGTGGCGGGCCGTCGCGGAGGAGAAGAAGCTCTCGATCCGCGAGCTGGTGATCGAGGTCACCGCGCGCCAGCAGTTCGTCGGCACGCCGTCGACGGTGGCCGGCGCGATCGACGAATACGTCCAGTCGGACGCGGCCGACGGGTTCGTGCTCGTGCCGCACCTGACCCCGGGCGGGCTCGACGAGTTCGTCGACAAAGTCGTCCCCCACCTGCAGGAACGTGGGGTCTTTCGCACCGAGTACGCTGGACCGACGCTGCGCGAGCAGCTCTTCTAGGCCGAAGCTCCCGCCGCTACGGCGACTGCCTTCACGTAGTCGCCGTAGCCGGACTTCGCCAGCTTCTCGCCGAGCGCGTAGCACTCGTCGGCGTCGATGAAGCCCATGCGCAGCGCGATCTCCTCGAGACACGCGATGCGCACGCCGGTGCGGTGCTCCAGCACCTGCACGAACTGGCCGGCTTCGAGCAGCGAGTCGTGCGTGCCGGTGTCGAGCCAGGCGAAGCCGCGGCTGAGCTCGATCAACGTGGCGCGGTCCTGGCGCAGGTAGGTCAGGTTGACGTCGGTGATCTCGAGCTCGCCGCGCCGCGACGGCTTCAGCGCGCGGGCGATGTCGACGACGTGGTTGTCGTAGAAGTACAGGCCGGTGATCGCCTTGTTGGAGCGCGGCTTCAGCGGCTTTTCTTCGATGGTGCGGAGTTTGCCTGTCTCGTCGACCTCGCCGACGCCGTAGCGCTCGGGGTCCTTGACCGGATAGCCGAACAGGACGCAGCCGTCCAGCTCGCGCACGGCCTGCTGCAGGCGGCTGGAGAAGCCTTGGCCGTAGAAGATGTTGTCGCCGAGGACCAGCGCCACGTCGTCGTCGCCGATGAAGTCCGCGCCGATCACGAAGGCCTCGGCCAGCCCGTTCGGGCTCGCCTGCTCGGCGTAGGAGAACGAGAGGCCGAACTGGTCGCCGTTGCCCAGCAGCCGGCGGAACATCGGCAGGTCGGTGGGGGTGGAGATGACGAGGATCTCGCGGATCCCGGCGAGCATCAGCACCGAGATCGGGTAGTAGACCATCGGTTTGTCGTAGACCGGCAGCAGCTGCTTGGACACCGCCTGGGTGATCGGGTGCAGACGTGTCCCGCTGCCTCCGGCCAGCACGATGCCCTTCATGGACGGCCTCCCTTTTCCGTGGCTGAGACTTCCCCACCCTACGGGCTGCCGCTAGAAGGCGGATCCTTTCCCGAAGTAGGCCTTGCAGCCGGCGTTGTTCTCGGTGGCGATTTCCAGCACGTTCCGGCCTTCGTCGACCGGCAGCAGGGTCGAGGAGTAGTTGGGGCAGAAGTTGTTGGAGATGCCGGTGATGTGCACCGGGGCGGGCAGTTCGTACCAGTGGCCGCTGCCGAAGTCGTCATTCGCGAGCAGCACCTGGCCGTTCTGCGGCTGCGGCACGCCCTTCGCGTCGGTGTAGATCTGCCCGACCATGACGATCCGCACCCCGTTCGGGCCGCCGGGGAACAGCGCGATCGTCTGCGCGTGCTGGAAGTAGTTGCCGATGGCGGTCTCGACGCGGGTGCCGGGGTCGGCCGGGTCGCCCCAGTTGGCGCCGTCGGCGGAGATCTTGAAGTACGGGTCGCAGTAGCGGTCGCGGAAGTTGCAGATCTCGTAGGCGAAGTAGTAGCGGCCGTCGGGCAGCCGCCGGATGATCGGCATGCCCGGCCGGACGCGGTCGGGCGGGATCGCCATGGTGAGCTGCTTGGTGCCCCAGCTCACCCCGTCGGTCGAGGCGACCCGGTTGAGCACCTGCGCGTACTTCGGCGCCTGCGTCTCGTCGGCGAAGTGGAGCCAGAGCGTGCCGCCGGCGTCGACGGTGAACTCCGGCTCCCAGATGCCGTCGATGTTGTGCGACCGCGCGGCCTCGGACAGGAAGCTCCAGGAGCGGCCACCGTCCTCGCTGGCCCAGACGCGGATCCCGATGCGGCGCTGTGGCCCGGCGTCCTGCCGGTAGGACGCGGCCCACAGCAGGGTGCCCGCGCGGAGCTTGCCGACGCGTTCCGGCAGTTCGTAGACGGTGCCGCAGCACATACCGGCCCGGCCGTCGGGGTCGTGGATGGCGCCGATCTCGTGGAACGACTCGCCTTCGTCGGTGCTTTCCAGCACGGGCGTGAACTTGCCGTCGGCGTCTTCGCTGGTCAGCGTGGCGACGATGTGCCCGCGGCCGACGGCGGAGTGTTCGAGGCGGATCAGGCGCGCGTAGGCGCCGAAGCCGGGGAGGAGCAGCTTGCGTTCGGCCGCACCGGCGGGCGTCAGCAGCGAGGCGACGGCGGCGAGCGTGAGCACGAAGACCAGCGAACGATGCAACTCGCCCCCCTCCACACGGTGATGGCGCGATTACAGCATGGGAGAGCGGCGGCCACGGGCCGCATTCACGCGTTCGGGTAACGCTCTTGCTCTGTGTGTCGAAAGATCACGGGAGGGGCTGCGGTGGCCCCGAGGGGGAAAGATGAAGCTCCGGCTGGGCGGCGTGCTGCTGCTCTTGGTCCTGGCGTCGGCGTGCGCGCCGGCGACCGGCTACGGCGAGATCGTGACGAAGTCGGCGCCCGCTTTGCCTCCTCGTACGCCGACTTCGTCAGCACCGCCGGTACCGCGCGAGGTGCCGACGGAGACGCACACGGGTGCGGAGAGCGGCGAGTTCCAGACGTCGTGGCCGGCGGACCAGCTGGGTTTCTTGACGTTCGAGTGCCCGAAGTGCACGTCCAACGTGATCGTCGACACCGACGGCGGCGAGCACGGCCTGGTCAACGCGATCGGCGCGTACAAGGGCACGAAGTGGATGAACACGGAGCCGGACCGCCCGGTGAAGCGGGTGACGGTCCACGCGAACGCCCCCTGGACGGCCACGATCTCGGATTACCGAAGCATCCCGACGACGGAGGCCGGCAAGGAAGCGGCGGGCAAGGGTGACGCGGTCCTGAGGCTGCCGGCGGGAGTGGCCCGCATCCGCTTCACGGCGAAGACCCGCGGAGCCATCGGACTGTGGCTGATGTCCCCGAAGGACCGCGACCTCCTCCTCAACCAGATCGGCGACCTGCAGGTGGAGCGCGACGTCCACGGGCCGGCGTACCTGCAGGTGCAGGGCTACGAGGCGAGCTGGACGCTGACACCGTCCTGAGCGGGCACCCGGAGTGCGGGTGCCCGCGGCGGCCTCACCGGTAGTTGGTGAACTGCAGCGCGATCTCGAAGTCCTTGCCCTTCAGCAGGGCGATGACATCCTGCAGCTGGTCCTTCTTCTTGCCCGACACCCGCAGCTGGTCGCCCTGGATCTGGGCCTGGACGCCCTTGGGGCCTTCGTCGCGGATGAACTTGGCGATCTGCTTCGCCTTGTCCGAGGCGATGCCCTGCAGGATCTTGCCGGAGATCTTGTAGATCTTGCCCGACAGCGCCGGCTCGCCGGCTTCGAAGGCCTTCAGGGAGATGCTGCGCTTGATCAGCTTCTCCTTGAACACCTCGACCGCGGCCAGCGCGCGCTCCTCGGTCTCGGACTCGATCGTGAGCGCCTCCTCGCCGGCCCAGTTGATCGTCGTGCCGGTGCCACGGAAGTCGAACCGCGTGCCCAGCTCCTTGCTCGCCTGGTTGAGCGCGTTGTCCACCTCCTGGCGGTCGACCTTGCTCACGACGTCGAAAGAGGGATCCGCCACGTGTCCTCACACCTCGTACTCGCTTGTCAGGGACCACCCAGCCTAGCCCCCACGGGGGGAGGGGTATCCCGGTTGACCCCTGCTCCGACCCCTTGGGTAAGCTTTCCCCCGGCCGGTGAGACCGGCCTGGGCGGGTTACCCGAGTGGCCAAAGGGGACTGGCTGTAAACCAGTTGGCTTACGCCTACGGGGGTTCGAATCCCTCACCCGCCACCCAGCGGAGGAGCCCCGTGACCACGACGTATGTCGGGCACGGGGCCTCTTCGTGTGTGCAGCCATGTGCGGCGGTATGCAGCGTGTGCGGCCATCCGGGCCATCCGTGGGCAGGCGTCGGGCTGGCTACTCGACCGCCGGTCGACCACCACCTTGCAAAGGTGCGAACCCGTCTCGCCGCTGACCTGACTTGGCTCAAGATCGCTGATCTTGGGTAGGGTGCTGGCTGTTGAGCTGCGGTTTCGTCGTGTGAACGGCGAAAATCTGCGCACTAAGCGGCCGGTTCTAGGGGTCTGCCCGTCGCTTCCCGGTTACGGCTTCAGCGACAAGCCGGCCGCGCCGGGGTGGGGGATCGAGCGGATATCCGACGCGTGGTGCGAGCTGATGGCCCGGCTCGGCTACCGGCGGTTCGGCGCCCAGGGCAGCGACTGGGGCACCAGCATCGGTCAACGGCAACCCGATCGGGTCGCCGGCATCCATCTCATGCCGCCGCTCGCACCGCCCGATCCGGCCACGTTGGACGACCTCACCGGTGCCGAGCGGGCGGCGCTCGCGACACTGCGGGAGGCGGACGAATGGGGCTCCGGATACTCGGCGCAGCAGTCGACCCGGCCGCAGACGGTCGGCTACGGGCTGGTCGACTCGCCGGCCGCCCTCTGCGCCTGGATCGTCGAGAAGTTCTGGTCGTGGGCCGACTCCGGTGGCGACCTGCATCGGGTTATTACCCGGGATGAGCTGCTCGACAACCTGATGCTCTACTGGCTGCCCGGCACCGGTGCCTCATCCGCCCGGCTGTACTGGGAAAGCCTCCGGCAGGTCAACGAATGGATCTCCGGGTCGGCCGGCGCGCCGGTGACCGTACCCACCGGCTGTTCGGTCTTCCCCAAGGAGCTGCAGCGCCCGCCTCGGCGGTGGGCGGAGCGCCGGTTCCCGAACATCCGGTACTGGAACGAGCCCGGCAAGGGCGGCCACTTCGCGGCGTTCGAGCAGCCGGCGTTGTTCGCCGACGAGGTCCGGTCATTCTTCCGGCCGGTCCGCTGATGGTCACCCGTACTCGGTAAGCGGCTGGCTAAAGATCAACAAGTGCCCATCGGGTGTCCGTACGTTGAAGTCGCGCATCCCGTAGGGCCGGTCAGCCAGTGGCTCGACGATGTCGGCGCCGCGGGCGCGCAGCTCGTCGTGGCAGGAATCGACGTCGTCGACGACAACCGTCACCCTGGCCGGGCCGACGCTGCTTTCGGCGTAAAGGTGGAACTCGGCGGTGTCGCGGATCACGGCCGCGTAGCTAGGCGGGGTCTCCCAGGTGAATATGGTGTCGAATCCGAGCGCGTCCGTGAAGTACGACCGCGCTGCCTGCACATCTCGGCACGGCAGCACGGGAACCGCCACCCGCATGACCATTCCGTCACCTTACCTGACTTTGGCTCAAGATCGCCTGATCTTGGGTAGGGTGCCGGCTGTTGAGCTGCGGTTTCGTCGTGTGAACGGCGAAAATCTGCGCACTAAGGGGTCAGTTCCAGGCTGTCTCTCGTGGCGTATGTGCGCACGGTGAAGACGGCGTCGGAGGCCAGGGCGGTGCAGATCGTGCACTCCTCGCGTCGCGGGTCGCGGGACATCGAGCACATCGGCTCGGCGCATGACGATGCGGCGTTGGAGGCGCTCAAGGCGGTGGCGAGGCGGCATCTGGCTGCGGGGCAGCCCGAGCTCGACTTTGGCCCGGACTTCACGGCGTTGCCGGCCGGCAGTGGTGCTGGTGGTGGGCCGCTTGCGATCACGTCGTCGCGGATGGGGTAGCTGTGGGACGCGCTCGGCCACGCCTACCAGCTGTTGGGGTTGGAGGAGGCCGCTGGTGGTGACGAGGTGTTCCGATTACTGGTGCTGGCACGGATCGTCGAGCCGACCAGCAAGCTGGACAGTCTGCGGGTGGTCGAGGAGGCAGGTTTCGACCCGCCGGCGTACGCGACCCTCAAGCGGCGTCTGCCCGCGTTCGCGAAAGAGTCCTGGCGGCAGAAGCTGGCCGCGGCGTGCGCCCGCACCGCTGATCTGGGGCCGGCGTCACTGGTTCTCTACGATGTGTCCACCTTGTACTTCGAGACCGATGCCGGGGACGGGTCCCGTGAGCACGGGTTCTCCCAAGAACGCCGCCTGGAGCCGCAGATCACGATCGGGCTGCTCACCGACGCAAGCGGGTTCCGTTGATGGTTAACGCGTTCGAGGGCAACCGGGGCGAGACCACTACGATGCTGCCGACCATCCGTGCGTTCACGGATGCCTACCAGCTGGCTGATGTCACGGTCGTGGCCGACGCTGGCATGATCTCTGCGGCCAACCAGCAGGCCATCGAGGCCGCGGGGTTGTCGTTCATCCTCGGCGCGCGGATACCCGACGTGCCGTACGTGGTCCAGGCGTGGCGCCACGAGCACCCGGATGAGCAGATCCCCGACGGGCACATCTTCACCCAGCCCTGGCCTGCCGGCCCCAAGGACCAGCGCCGCGACCAGATCATCTACTACCAGTGCCGGGCGGACCGGGCTCGGCGCACCCTGCACGGCATCGACGAATAGGTCGCCAAGGCCGAGCAGGCCGTCGCCGGCAAGACCGCGGTCAAACGCAACTGGTTCATCCAGCTCACCGGCGCCACCAAGAGTGTCAACCGGACCCTGGAAGCCAAGGCACGCGCCCTTGCCGGCCTCAAAGGCTACGTCACCAACCTCCCGGACGTCACCGCCGAGTTCGTGATCGACGCCTACCACCGACTGTTCCACATCGAGAAGTCGTTCCGAATGTCTAAACACGACCTACGTGCGCGGCCGATCTACCACCACAAGCGCGAGTCGATCGACGCGCACCTGACGGTCGTGTTCGCCGCCCTGGCCGTCAGCAGGTGGATCGAGCAGACCACCGACTGGTCGATCAAGAAGTTCGTGCGCACCACCCGCCGCTACCGCACCATCAACATCCAGGCCGGCGAGCACACCCTCACCGCCGTCGACCCGCTACCCGACGACCTCCGCGATGCCCTCACCCGCATCCACGACCGCGGTGCGCACTAATTTGAGCCAAGTCAGGTTGCAAAGGTGCGAACCCGTCTCGCCGCTGACCTGCGAAACCTTCCTTTCCTGGTCAACGCTCTCTACGGCCTGCGGTTCCCCGTAGTTCCCCGTGCACTCCCCCAGCAACGGGCACACGAGGGGCACGCGGGGGCACAAGCGTCCTTCCTGTGACTACAGAGACATAGAAATAGAGTGGGCAAAGTGCTGTCCCCGAAGGTGTCACTCACCTGTCACACCTAAAACCCCAGTTCATAGGGGTCAAAGTGACAGAGTGACAGGTGTGACAGTCTCGACACCCCACAGGTGTCACCCCTCCTCCATGAGAGAAAGTATCGAACACTTTCAGTCGTCGCTGGTGGTAGGAGATCGTGCATCTTCGCTCCGGGACGCTAGGTAGGAAGCCACTTCGGCTGGCACCCTCTGGGCGAACTCCGCCCCAACGAACATGGCTATCTCGCCGAACTCCACCCCGTCAAAATCGGCGAACCCGCCGAACTCCGCCCCATCGAACACGGCGAACCAGCCGAACTCCGCCCCATCAAAATTGGCGTACCCGCCGAACTTCACCCCGAGGAACCAGGCGCCCCAGCCGAACTCCGCCCCGCCGAACCGGGCGGCCTCGCCGAACTTCGCCCCCTCGAACCCAACCTCTCCGCTGAACCGCGTCCCATCGAACCGGGCGTACCCGCCGAACTCCGCCCCGCCGAACCTGGTGTCTCCGCTGGGGACTGTCCCAAGATCGGTGTTTCTGGCTCGACACGCCGGGCTGAGGTCCGGCGGGATGGGCACTGTGAGTGATGACATCGGAGCTTGTGAGTCCAC
>NZ_PPHF01000035.1 GCF_002904335.1 Amycolatopsis sp. CA-126428
ACCGCCCTCGGCACCCTGCGCCGCGACCACGGCGGCCTCGGCCGGTTCGTCACGGCCCTCGCCCAGGCCCACACCGAAGGCGCCACCCCCGACTGGACCGCGGTCTTCCCCGGCGCCCGGCACACCGGCCTGCCCACCTACCCGTTCCAGCACGAGCGCTACTGGCTCGACACCCCGGCGGGCACCGCCGACCCGGCCAAGCTCGGGCTCACCGCCGACGACCACCCGCTGCTGTCGGCCGCGCTCCCGCTCGCCGACGGCACCGGCACCGTCTTCACCGGCCGGTTCTCGCTGACCACGCACCCGTGGCTCGCCGACCACGCCGTCGAGGGCACGCCGCTGCTGCCCGGCGCCGCCTTCGTCGACCTCGCCCTGCACGCCGCGCACCACACCGGTCACCCCGGCGTGCGGGACCTCACCCTGGAAGCGCCCCTGCCCCTCGGCGACTCGGCGGTCCACCTGCAGCTGACCGTCTCCGACACCACCCTGACCGTCCACTCGCGACAGTCCGGTGAGGAATCGTGGACCCGCCACGCCACCGGTGTCCTCGCCACGGCCGCGGCCGAACCGGCCGCCTTCACCGAGTGGCCGCCGCCCGGGGCCGAACCGGTCGACCTGGCCGGTACCTACGACGAGCTCGCCGCGCGGGGCTACGGCTACGGGCCGGTGTTCCGCGGCCTGCGCGCCGCGTGGCGCGCCGGCGACACCGTTTACGCCGAACTCGCGCTCACCGGCGACACCACCCCCGCCGGGCACGCGATCCACCCGGCCCTGCTCGACGCCGCACTCCACCTCCTGGTCGCGGCACCCGGCGAGGACGGGCCGCCCCGGCTGCCGTTCGCGTGGTCGGACGTCACCCTGCACGCCACCGGTGCGGCCGTCGCGCGCCTGCGGCTGCGCCCGGCCGGCGCGGACCGGGCGGCGTTCGAGCTCGCGGACGCCGACGGCGCCCCCGTGCTCACCGCCGGGTCCCTGGTCCTGCGCCCGATGGCCGCCGGCCTCCCCGGCCCCGGCCAGGGCGCCGATCTGTACACAGTGGACTGGACGGAGACCTCGCCGGTCCCGGCGGAAATCGCCGGCGACTGGGTCGCGCTCGGGACCGGCGGCCTCGGGCTCCCGGTCGTCGCGGACGTCGAGGAGCTGCTCGCGGCGGATCCGCTCCCCTCCGTGGTCGTCACGTGCCTGACCGGCGACGGTCCCCTGCCCGGCTCGGCCCACGCCCTCACCCGCGACACCCTCGGCCTGCTGCGCCGCTGGCTCGCCGAAGAGCGGCTCGCCGGCACGAAACTCGTGCTGCTCACCCGGCACGCGATCGCCGCGGGCCCCGACGACACCGTCCACGACCTCGCGGCCGCCCCCGTCTGGGGGCTCGTCCGCTCCGCGCAGTCGGAGCACCCGGGCCGGTTCGTCCTCGCCGACACGGACGCCGAACCGGCCGGAGCGCTCGAAGCCGTCGCCGGCACCGATGCCGGCCAGCTCGCCCTGCGCGCGGGCGCGGTGCTCACCCCGCGGCTCGTCCCGGACACCGGCGCCGCCGCCGGTCCCGGCCGCACCGCGCTGAACCCGGCGGGGACGGTGCTGATCACCGGGGGCAGCGGTGCCCTCGCCGGGCTACTGGCCCGGCACCTCGTCGGCACGCACGGCGTCCGGCACCTGCTCCTCGCGAGCCGGCGCGGGCCGGCCGCCCCGGGGGCCGCCGAACTCGAAGCCGAGCTCACCGCCCACGGCGCGGACGTCGTGACCGCCGCCTGCGACACCGCCGACCGGGCCGCCCTGGCCGGTCTGCTCGAGGCGATCCCGGCCGGCCGGCCGCTGACCGCGGTGTTCCACACCGCGGGCGTGCTCGACGACGCCACCGTCGGCACGCTCACCGACGAGCAGCTGGAAACCGTGCTGCGGCCGAAGCTCGACACCGCCTGGCACCTGCACGAACTCACCGCGGACCGAAACCTGACCGCGTTCGTCCTCTACTCGTCGGTGATGGCGGTCGCCGGCAACGCCGGCCAGGCGAACTACGCCGCCGCCAACACCTTCCTGGACGCACTCGCCCGGCACCGCGCCGCCGCCGGGCGGCCCGCGACCTCGCTCGGCTGGGGGCTGTGGGCCGACGAGGGCGGCATGACCGCGCACCTCGGCCGCGGCGACGTCGCCCGGATGGCCCGGTCCGGGATCCGGCCACTGGCCGCCGGGCCCGCGCTCGCCCTGCTCGACCGCGCGCTGGCCGACGGCCGTCCGCACCTGCTGCCGGTCCGCCTCGACCGCGCCGCCCTGCGGGCCCAGGCCGCGCCACCGCCGATCTTCGCCGGCCTGGTGCCGGCCCCGCTGCGCCGGGCCGCCGCCGAAAGCACGCCCGCGTCCTGGGCCGATCGCCTGCGCGGCCTGCCCGCCGCGGAACAGGACCGCCGGCTGCGCGAGCTGCTGCGAGCCCAGACCGCGACGGTGCTCGGGCACGCCGACGCCGCTTCGCTCGAGCTCGAGCGGACGTTCAAGGACCTCGGCTTCGACTCGCTCACCTCGGTCGAGCTGCGCAACCGGCTCAACGCCACCACCGGCCTGCGCCTGAGCGCCACGCTGATCTTCGACCACCCCACCCCGGCGCAGCTCGCCGGGCACCTGCGCGCGGAACTCCTCGGCACGACCGCCGTCACCGGCCCGGCGACGGCGGTCCAGGCCGACGAGCCGATCGCGATCATCGCGATGAGCTGCCACTACCCGGGTGGCGTGCAGGGTCCCGAAGACCTGTGGCGGCTCGTGGACGCCGGCACCGACGCGATCGGCGGGTTCCCGGCCGGGCGCGGGTGGAGCCTGGACGAGCTCTACGACCCCGATCCGCACCGCGCCGGGAAGGTCGCCACCCGGCACGGCGGGTTCCTGCCCGGGGCCGGCCTCTTCGACGCCGCCTTCTTCGGCATGAGCCCGCGCGAGGCGGCGGCCACCGATCCGCAGCAACGCCTGCTGCTCCGCACGGCCTGGGAGGCGTTCGAACGCGCCAACATCGATCCGCAGACCCTGCACGGCAGCCGCACCGGGGTGTTCACCGGCGTGATGGACAGCGGCTACGGCGCCCGGCTGACCCCGGCACCGGACGGGTTCGAGGGATTCCTGCTCGCCGGCAACCAGGCCAGCGTCGCCTCGGGACGCATCGCCTACACCTTCGGCTTCGAAGGTCCCGCGATCACCGTCGACACGGCGTGCTCCTCGTCGCTGGTGGCCCTGCACCTCGCGGCCCGCGCCCTGCGCGACGGCGAATGCGAGCTGGCGCTCGCCGGCGGCGTCGCGGTGATCGCCGGCCCGCACATCTTCCTGGAGTTCAGCCGCCAGGGCGGGCTTTCCGCGGACGGCCGGTGCAAGTCGTTCGGCGCCGGCGCGGACGGCACCGGCTGGGGCGAAGGCGCCGGCCTGCTGCTGCTGGAACGCGAGTCCGACGCCCGGCGCAACGGGCACCCGATCCTCGCACTGGTGCGCGGCACGGCGGTCAACTCCGACGGCGCGTCCAACGGCCTGACCGCCCCCAACGGGCCCGCCCAGCAACGCGTGATCCGCCAGGCGCTCGCCGCCGCCGGTCTGTCCACTTCGGACATCGACGCGGTCGAGGCGCACGGCACCGGCACCGCGCTCGGCGATCCGATCGAGGCGCAGGCCCTGCTCGCGACCTACGGGCAGGACCGGGACGGCGGCGACCCGGTCTGGCTCGGTTCGCTGAAGTCCAACATCGGGCACACGCAGGCGGCCGCGGGCGTGGGCGGCGTGATCAAGATGGTGCAGGCCATGCGCCACGGCAGGCTGCCCCGCACCCTGCACGCCGAGGAGCCGTCGCCGCACGTCGACTGGAGCGCCGGTGCCGTCCGGCTGCTCACCGAGCCGGTCGGCTGGCCGGACCGCGGCCGGCCGCGGCGCGCGGCCGTGTCGTCCTTCGGCATCAGCGGGACCAACGCCCACGCCGTGCTCGAACTGCCGGAACCGGCCGCGGCCGCGCCGGAAGAACCCGCGCCGTCGCCGGCGGAACTGGTCCTCCCCCTTTCGGCCAAGAGCCCGGAAGCCCTGGCGGCGCAAGCGGACCGGCTCGCCGCGTGGCTGCGCGAACCCGGCACCGACCCCGCCGGCGCCGGGCACACCCTGGCCGCGGGCCGCGCGGCGCTGCCGCACCGGGCCGTCGTGCTCGGCCGGGACCGGGCGGAACTGCTCGCCGGGCTCGAGGGCCGGAGCTGGGTGGCCGGTTCCGTCGTGGACGGCGGCCGCACCGCGTTCCTGTTCACCGGCCAGGGCAGCCAGCGCGCCGGAATGGGCCGGGAGCTCCACCGGGACTCCCCGGTGTTCGCCCGCGCCCTCGACGAGGTGTGCGAGGCGTTCGGCTCGCTGCCCGTGCGTGACGCGATGTTCGCCGACGACGCCGACGCGCTGACCGGCACCGAGCTCGCCCAGCCCGCCCTGTTCGCGCTGGAGGTCGCGCTCTTCCGGCTCGCCGGGCACCACGGCGTCCGCGCCGACCTGCTGCTCGGGCACTCCGTCGGCGAACTGGCGGCCGCGCACGTCGCCGGGGTGCTCTCCCTGCCCGACGCCGCCGAACTGGTCGCGGCACGGGGCAGGCTGATGAACGCCGCCCGGCGGGGCGGCGCGATGATCGCCGTGCGGGCGGCCGAAGCCGACATCGCCGCCGAGCTCGCCGGGTACGGCGAGGCCGTGACGATCGCCGCGGTCAACGGCCCGGCGTCGGTCGTGGTCTCCGGCGACGAGGACGTCGCCGTGGCCCTCGCCGAGCGGTGGCGGGCCGCCGGCCGGAAGGTCAAGCGCCTGCGGGTCAGCCACGCCTTCCACTCCCCGCACATGGATTCCGCGCTGGCCGGGTTCCACCGCGTCGCCGCCGGCCTCACCTTCCACGAGCCGGCCATCCCCGTGGTGTCGAACCTGACCGGCCGGGTCGCGACGGCCGCCGAACTCGGCTCGCCCGAGTACTGGACCGAGCACATCCGGCGGGCGGTGCGCTTCGCCGACGGTGTGCGCTGCCTCGCCGAACACGGCGTCACGACCTGCCTCGAGCTCGGCCCGGACGGCACGCTCAGCTCGGCCGTGGCCGACTGCGCCCCGGAGCTCACCGCCGTCCCGCTGCTGCGCCCGGGCCGGGCCGAGGCCCGCACCGTCGCCACCGCGTTCGCCACCGCGCACGTCCGCGGGACGGCGGTGGACTGGACCGCCTGGCTGCCGGGCGCGCGGGCCACCGACCTGCCGACCTACCCGTTCCAGGAGCAGCGGTTCTGGCTCGACCCCCCGGCGCCGGCCGGCGACCGGCTCGGGCACCCGCTGCTGAGCACGTCGGTGGACCTCGCGGGCCGCGGCGGGGCCCTGTTGTCCGGCACGCTGTCCCGGCACGCCCACCCGTGGCTGGCCGACCACGCCGTCGCGGGCACCCCGCTGGTGCCCGCCGCCACCTGGGTCGAGCTCGCCCTCCGGGCCGGCGACCACGTCGGGTGCGCGCTGGTGGAGGACCTGACGATCGAGGCACCGCTGGCCCCCGGCGACGGGAGCACCTCGCTGCAGGTCACCGTCGACGGTCCGGACGAGCGCGGCCGGCGCCCCTTCGAGATCCACGCCCGGGCGGACGGCGGCGCGGAGTGGGCCCGGTACGCCGGCGGCGTGCTGTCCCCGGGCGGCGACGCCCCGGCCGGCGATCTCACGGCGTGGCCACCCGCCGGCGCCACCGCGATCGACGTCGGCGACGCCTACGTGCGGCTGGCCGGGCGCGGCTACGAGTACGGGCCGCTGTTCCGGGGCCTGACCGCGGCCTGGCGGCACGGCGACGACCTCTACGCCGAGGCCGCTCCGCCCGTCACGGACGAGGCGTTCGCGCTGCGGCCCGCGGTGCTCGACGCCGCGCTGCACGTCCTGGCGCTGGCGAACCTCGACCTCCCCGAGCTCCGGCTGCCGTACGCGTGGTCGAACGTCCGGCTGCACGCGACGGGCGCGGACGGCGTCCGGGTCCGGTTGACCCCGGCCGGCGCCGGCCACTACGCGCTGCTGGTCACCGATCCGGCCGGTGCCCCGGTCCTTTCGGCGGAGGCGCTGCGCCTGCGCCCGGTCACCGCCGGCCGGCTCGCCGTGCGGGGGCCCGGCCGGCTGCACGAACTCCGGTGGCGGCCGGCTGGGCCCGGAAAACCCGCGCCGGAGCCGGTGACCGCCGGCTGGTCCGCCCCGCTGCCGGACACCACGGGAGACGTCCTGCTGCCCGTGCCGGCGGGTGCGGCGCCGGAGCTGCTCCACCAAGCCCTCGCGCACGTCCAGGCCTGGCTGACCCGCGAACCGCCGGCCCGGCTGATCTTCGCCACGCGCGGCGCGGCCGGCGTTCCCGGCCACGACGGCACCCCGGACCCGGCGGCGTCGGCGGTGTGGGGCCTGGTCCGCACGGCCGAGCTGGAACACCCCGGCCGCTTCGTGCTGCTCGACACCGACCCGGCGGCACCGGCGGTCACCGCGGCCGCGCTCGGGACCGGGGAAGCCCAGGTCGCGATCCGCGGCGGCCAGATCTTCACCCCCCACCTGGCGGCCCTGGACACCCCGGCGGGCCGAACGCTCCCGGGCGGCGGAACGGCGCTCGTCACCGGCGGCCTCGGGCACCTCGGCAGCGCCGTCGCCCGGCACCTGGTGCGGCGCCACGGGGTCCGCGACCTCGTGCTGACCAGCCGTCGCGGCCCGGACGCCCCGGGCGCCACCGAGCTCGTCGCCGAGCTGACCGGGCTGGGTGCCCGGGTGCGGGTCGCCGCCTGCGACGCCGGCGACCGCGAAGACCTCGCGGCCCTGCTCGGCACCGTCGCCGAGCTGCGGGTGGTCGTGCACGCCGCCGGGATCACCGACGACGGCACCGTCGAAGCGCTCACCGGCGAGCAATGCGACGCGGTGTTCGCCCCCAAGGCCGCGGCCGCGTGGCACCTGCACGAGCTGACCGGCGGGCTCGCGGCGTTCGTGCTGTTCTCGTCGGTCGCCGGCACCCTCGGCAATCCCGGCCAGGCCGGCTACGCCGCCGCGAACGCCTTCCTCGACGGGCTCGCGCGCCTTCGCCACGCCCAGGGCCTGCCCGCGACGTCGGTGGCGTGGGGCCTCTGGGAGGGGCCGGGCCTGGCCGGTGACCTGACGGCCGCGGACGTCGCCCGGCTCGCTCGAACGGGCCTCACGCCGATGCCCGTGGACGAGGGGCTGGCGTTGTTCGACGCGGCGCTCGCGACCGGCCGGCCGGACCTGGTCGCGGCGCGGCTCACCGCCGCGGACCGGACGGCACCGGCCCGCCGCACCGCGGGGCCGGCCGCCGCGGTGCCCTTCGCCCGCCGGCTCGCCGCCGTGCCCGCCGAAGACCGGGCCACCGTCACGCTCGACCTGGTCCGCGGCCACGTCGCCGCCGTGCTCGGCCACGGTTCCGCGGCGGACGTCGATCCCGCGCGGGCCTTCACCGATCTCGGTTTCGACTCGCTGACCGCGGTCGAGCTGCGCAACCGGCTGATGGCCGAGACGGGCGTGGCGCTGCCGACGACCGTCGTGTTCGACCAGCCGTCGCCGGCCGCGCTGGCGCGGTTCGTGCTCGGTGACGTGCTCGGCGAGCAGGCGCCCGAGCCGGCCGCGCGCGCGGCCGCCACCGCCGGCGAACCGATCGCCATCGTCGGCATGGCCTGCCGGTACCCCGGTGGCGTCCGCACGCCGGAGCAGCTCTGGGAGCTGGTGCTGTCGGGCACCGACGCCGTCGGGCCGTTCCCGGCCGACCGCGGCTGGCCGGCCGACCTGTACTCGCCGTCGCCGGACGAGCCCGGCAAGTCCGTCACCCGGGCGGGCGGCTTCCTCCACGACGCCGCCGACTTCGATCCCGAGTTCTTCGGGATGAGCCCGCGCGAGGCGCTCACCACCGATCCGCAGCAGCGGCTGCTGCTGGAGACCGGCTGGGAAGCGCTCGAACACGCGGGCATCGACCCGGCCACGCTGCGCGGCGAACCGGTCGGGGTGTTCACCGGCGTGATGTACAGCGACTACGGGGCCCGCCTGCACCAGGCCGGTGCGGCCACCGGGGAGCACGAGGGCTACCTGGTCAGCGGCAGCGCCGGCAGTGTCGCCTCGGGCCGGATCGCCTACACCTTCGGGCTCGAGGGGCCCGCCGTCACGATCGACACCGCGTGCTCGTCGTCGCTGGTGGCGCTGCACCTCGCCGCACGGGCGCTGTCGAGCGGCGAATGCGAGCTGGCGCTCGCCGGCGGCGTGACGGTGATGGCCAGCCCGGCGACGTTCGTCGAGTTCTCCCGGCAGCGCGGGCTGGCCCCGGACGGCCGCTGCAAGGCCTTCTCCGCCGACGCCGACGGCACCGGCTGGGCCGAGGGCGCGGGCATGCTCGTGGTGGAACGGCTTTCCGACGCGCGGCGGCTCGGCCACCCGGTGCTCGCCGTGCTGCGCGGCAGCGCCGTCAACT
>NZ_PPHF01000036.1 GCF_002904335.1 Amycolatopsis sp. CA-126428
ACCGCCCTCGGCACCCTGCGCCGCGACCACGGCGGCCTCGGCCGGTTCGTCACGGCCCTCGCCCAGGCCCACGTCCACGGCGCCGAACCGGACTGGAGCACCGTCTTCCCCGGCGCCCGGCCGACCGACCTGCCCACCTACCCGTTCCAGCGCCAGGACCACTGGCTCACCGTCCCGGCGGGCACGGCCGACCCGGCCCGGCTCGGGCTCAGCGCCAGCCCGCACCCGCTGCTGGCCGGGGCGATCACCCTCGCCGACGGCACCACGACCGTCCTCACCGGACAGCTCTCGCCCGGCACCCACCCGTGGCTCGCCGACCACGCCGTCGACGGGACGCCGCTGCTGCCCGCGACGGCGTTCGCCGACCTCGCGCTGCACGCCGCGACCCAGCACACGGCCCACCCGGTCGTCGACGAACTCACCCTGCACGCCCCGCTCGTCCTCACCCGGGCCGTGCAGCTGCAGGTCGTCATCGGCGAGGACCGCACGCTGACCGTCCACTCGCGACCGGCCGGCGACGACGACCGGCCGTGGACCCGCCACGCGAGCGCGACCCTCACCACCACCGGGGCCTCCGTGGACGTGCCCGGCACCGAATGGCCGCCGCCGGGTGCGGCGCCGCTCGACCTGACCGACGTCTACGAGCGCCTTTCGGCGCGGGGCTACGAGTACGGTCCGGCTTTCCGGGGACTGCGCAACGCCTGGCGGCTCGGCGAGGTCGTCTACGCGGACATCGCGCTGCCCGACGGCCTCGGGGCCGAGGGGCACGCCGTCCACCCCGCGCTGCTGGACGCCGCCCTGCACCCGCTGCTGCTGGTCCGCGAGACGGCGGAGGCCCACCTCCCGTTCAGCCTCGACACGATCCGCCTGCACGCGGTCGGCGCCACCGCCGCCCGGGTGATCCTCACGCCGGTGACCGGCTCCGGCACGGCCGTGACCGTCCTCGACCCGGCGGGGTCCCCCGTGGTCACGGTCGCCGCCCTGCACACCAGGGCGCTCACCCCGGGACAGCTCGCCACCCGCCGTCCTCCGCTGCGGCTGGCCTGGACCGCGCGGGCGTTGCCCGGCGCGGCAGCCGAGCCGGTGCCGCTCGACGCCCTCGACCCGGCGGCGGCCGTGCCGCCCGTGGTCGTCGCCCACGTCGGCCCGCCCGGCGGCGACGTCCCCGAAGCGGCGCACCGGATCACCCGCGAGACCCTCGCACTGGTCCAGCGGTGGCTGGGCGACGAGCGGTTCGCCGGGTCGCGGCTCGTCGTGGTCACCCGCGGCGCGGTGGCCGTGCACGACGGCGAAGACGTCGACCTCGCCACCGCGCCCGTGTGGGGTCTCGTGCGGTCCGCGCAGGCGGAACACCCCGGCCGGTTCGCGCTGCTGGACGCCGACACGCCCGAGGCGGTCGCCGGGGCGCTGGCCCTCGGCGAACCCCAGGCCGCGGTCCGCGGCGGCCGGGCGTTCGTCCCGGAGCTCACGCACGCGACACCGCCGGCCGCCCCGCCGTCGTTCGATCCCGGCGGGACCGTCCTGATCACCGGGGGCACCGGCGTCCTCGGCGGCCTGCTGGCCCGGCACCTGGTCGCCGCGCACGGGGTCCGGCACCTGCTGCTCGTCAGCCGGCGAGGTCCCGGGGCCCCCGGGGCCGAGGAGCTGCGAGACCTCGACGCCGACGTCACCATCGCGGCCTGCGACACCGCCGACCGCGGCGCCCTCGCCGCCCTGCTCGCCACCGTTCCCGCCGAACACCCGCTGACGGCGGTCTTCCACACCGCGGGCGTCCTCGACGACGCCCTGGTGACCGCGCTCGAACCGGCACAGGTCGACGCCGTGCTGGCGCCCAAGGCCGACGCGGCCTGGCACCTGCACGAGCTCACGGCCGGGCTCGGCCTGGCCGCGTTCGTGCTGTACTCCTCGGCCGCCGCCACCCTCGGCAGTCCCGGCCAGGCGAACTACGCCGCGGCCAACACGTTCCTCGACGCGCTCGCCCAGCACCGGCACGCCCGCGGGCTGCCCGCCACCTCCCTCGCCTGGGGGCTCTGGCAGGCGACCAGCGCGCTCACCGGGAACGCCGACCAGGCCCGGCTCGCCCGCGGCGGGATCACCGCGATGCCCACCGAGGACGCGCTGGGGCTGCTCGACGCGAGTCTCGGCCTGCCCCACGCGGTCCCGGTCCACCTCGACCTCGCCGCGCTGCGGCGGCGGGCCGCGGCCGGGGCACTGCCCCCGGTGCTGCGCGGGCTCGTGCCCGCCGCGCCGCGGCAGGCGGCGTCGGCCCCCGCCGTGTCCGGCCTCGCCGGCCGGCTGGCCGGCCGTCCGGAACCCGAGCAGCGCCGTCTGGTGCTGGACCTGGTGCGCGCGCAGGTGGCGGCGGTGCTGGGGCACCCCGATCCGGACGCCGTCGAACCCGCGAGCGCGTTCAAGGAACTCGGGTTCGACTCCCTCACCGCGGTCGAGCTCCGCAACCGGCTCGGCGCGGCCACCGGCCTGCGCCTGGCCGCCACCGTCGTGTTCGACCACCCGAACCCCGAAGCCCTGGCCGGCCACGTGCTCGCCGAAGCGCGCGGGGACACGCGGCGGCCGGCCGCGGTCGTGGCGGGCCGCCCCGCCGACGAGCCGATCGCGGTCGTGGGCATGGCCTGCCGCTACCCCGGCGGGGTGCGGACCCCGGAGGACCTCTGGCGGCTGGTGGCCGACGGCGTCGACGCGGTCGGCGGGTTCCCCACCGACCGCGGCTGGGACCTCGACGCCCTCTACAACCCCGACCCCGGCCACCACGGCACCGTCTACACCCGCGAAGGCGCTTTCCTCGAGGGTGCGGACCGGTTCGACGCCGCCTTCTGGGGGATGAGCCCCCGCGAAGCGATGGCCACCGACCCGCAGCAGCGGCTGCTCCTGGAAACCGCCTGGGAAGCGCTCGAACGCGCGGGAATCGCCCCGTCTTCCGTGCGCGGCAGCCGGACCGGCGTCTACACGGGAGTCATGTACAACGACTACGCCGCGCGGTTCCACCCGATCCCCGCCGAGTACGAAGGCATGATCGGCACCGGCAGCGCCGCGTCGGTCGCTTCCGGGCGCATCGCCTACACGTTCGGCTTCGAGGGGCCCGCGCTGACCGTCGACACCGCCTGCTCGTCGTCGCTCGTCGCCACGCACCTGGCCGCCCGGGCCCTGCGCGACGGCGATTGCGACCTCGCGCTCGCGGGCGGGGTCACCCTGATGGCGACGCCGCAGCTGTTCGTGGAGTTCAGCCGCCAGCGCGGGCTTTCCCCCGACGGGCGCTGCCGGTCGTTCGCCGCGTCGGCCGACGGCACCGGCTGGGCCGAAGGCGCCGGGATGCTGGTGCTGGAACGGCTTTCCGACGCCCGCCGGCACCACCACCCGGTCCTGGCCGTCGTCCGCGGCACCGCGGTCAACTCCGACGGCGCGTCCAACGGCCTCACCGCGCCGAACGGCCCGGCGCAGGAACGCGTGATCGAGCAGGCGCTCGCGGACGCGCGACTGTCCACATCGGACGTCGACGTGGTCGAGGCGCACGGCACCGGCACGACGCTCGGCGACCCGATCGAGGCGCAAGCCGTGCTTGCCACCTACGGCCGCGACCGCGAGACGCCGCTGCGCCTCGGCTCGATCAAGTCCAACATCGGCCACACCCAGGCCGCCGCGGGGGTCGCCGGGATCATCAAGATGGTCCTGGCCCTGCGGCACGAAACCCTGCCCGGCACCCTGCACGTCGACGAGCCGTCGCCGCACGTCGACTGGTCGGCCGGGGCCGTGTCGCTGCTCACCGAGCCCGCGCCGTGGCCGCGCGGCGGCCGGCCGCGGCGCGCGGGGGTCTCGTCCTTCGGCATCAGCGGCACCAACGCCCACGTGATCCTGGAGGAGCCGGCCGACGCCGGCGAACCCGCCGACCCCGCGATGCCGGCGGTGCCGTGGGTGCTCTCGGCCAAGAGCGGCGAGGCGCTGCGCGACCAGGCCGCCCGGTTGCTCGCCCACCTGCGGGCGCACCCCGCCGGTGCGGCCGGCACCGGCTACACGCTCGCGACCGCACGGTCGCGGTTCGACCAGCGCGCCATCGTCGTCGCGCCGGACCGTGACGGGCTGCTCTCGGCACTCGGCACGCTCGCCGGCGGCGAGCCGGACAGCCGGGTCGTCCGGGACCGGCCCGTCACGGGGACGACGGCGTTCCTGTTCACCGGCCAGGGCAGCCAGCGCCCGGCGATGGGCCGGGCCCTGTACGCGGCCTACCCCGTGTTCGCCCGTGCCCTCGACGAGGTCGCCGGGCAGTTCGACCGGCACCTGCCGCGCCCGCTGCTCGAGGTGCTGTTCGACGAGCCGGAGCCGGCGGTGCTCGACCACACCGAGTACGCCCAGCCCGCGCTGTTCGCGCTGCAGGTGGCGCTCTTCCGCCTGCTCGCCTCCTGGGGCCTGCGGCCGAGCCACCTGGCGGGCCACTCGATCGGCGAACTGGCCGCCGCGCACGTCGCCGGCGTGTGGTCCCTGCCGGACGCGGCGACGCTCGTCGCGGCGCGCGGGCGCCTGATGCAAGCGCTTCCCGGCGGCGGCGCCATGGTGGCGCTCGAGGTCTCCGCGGACGAAGTGCGGCCGCTGCTGGTGGCGGGCTGCGCGCTCGCCGCGGTGAACGGCCCGGCCGCGGTCGTCGTTTCGGGTGCCGAGGCCGCGGTGGCCGCCGTCGCCGCCGAGGTCGCCGCGCTCGGCAGGCGCACCAAGTGGCTGGCGACCAGCCACGCGTTCCACTCCCCGCTGATGGACCCGATGCTCGCGCAGTTCCGCGAAGTGCTGGAGTCGCTGACGTTCACCCCGCCGGGCATCCCCATCGTGTCCACTGTGGATGGTGACCTCGTCGAGCCGGAAGTCCTGTGCTCGCCGGACTACTGGGTACGGCACGCCACCGGGACGGTACGGTTCCTCGACGCCGTCCGGGCCCTCGGTGCCGCGCAGGTCACCACGTTCGTCGAGCTGGGCCCCGACGCCGTGCTCAGCGCGCTGGGCCCGGCCTGCCTCGAGGGCGCCGCGTTCGTCCCGGCCCTGCGCCGGCACCGGCCCGAACCCACCGGCGTCGTCACGGCGCTCGCCCACGCCCACGCGCGCGGCGCCGAAGTGGACTGGACCGCCGTGTTCCCGCCGGACACCCGGACGGTGACGCTGCCGACCTACGCCTTCCAGCGGCAGCGGTTCTGGCTCGACACGCCGGCCGGCGCGGCGGACGTCACCGACGCCGGGCTCACCGCCGCCGGGCACCCGCTGCTCGCGGGCGCGGTCGAGCTCGCGGAGTCCGGCGAGCTGGTGTTCACCGGCCGGATCGGCCCGCGCACCCAGCCGTGGCTGGCCGAGCACGCGGTGTCCGACACCGTCCTGCTGCCCGGCTCCGCGATCGTGGAGTGCGTGCTGCACGCCGCGCACTTCGGCGGCGGCGGCCGGATCACCGAGCTCACCCTCGAAGCCCCGCTCGTGGTCCCGGAGCAGGCGGGCATCCCGCTGCAGGTCACGGTGGCGGCCCGGGACGAGGCGGGCCGGCGGCGGGTGAACGTCCATTCGCACACGGACGGCACGTGGACGCGGCACGCGAGCGGCGTGCTCGACGACGACGTCCCCGCCGCCGCGACGACCGCCGGACGGCCGCGGGAGGCCACGCCCGTCCCCGTCGGCGACCTCTACGGCCGGCTGGCCGACTCCGGCTACCACTACGGCCCGCTGTTCCAGGGGTTGCGGGCGGCCTGGCGGCACGGCGCCGAACTCCACGCCGAGGTCCGCCTGCCCGACGGCGGCGACGCGACCGGGTACGGCATCCACCCGGCGGTCCTCGACGCGGCCCTGCACGCGCTGATCCTCGGCGCGGACGGCGACGGGCCCGGCCGGCTCCTCGTGCCCTTCGGCTGGCACGGCGTCACGCTGCACACCAGCGGCGCCACCGAACTGCACGTGCGGCTGGCGTGGACCGGCGAGACCGCCGTGACGGTCACCGCGACCGACCCCACGGGCGCGCCGGTGCTCACGATCGACGAGCTCGTGCTGCGCCCGCTCGACCCGGCCCGGCTGCGGGCCGCCGACGCCGGGCAGGCGCGCTACCGGCTCGACTGGATCGACGTCACCCTGCCGTCGCAGGCGGCGGCGTGCGCCCGGTACCCGGACCTCACGGACGAAACGCCGGTGCCGGACGTCGTGCTCCTGCCCTGCCCCGTGCCCGCGGGCGACCCGGCGGCGGCCGCGCGGGAGCTGGCGCGCCGGGTGCTCGGCACCCTGCGCACCTGGCCGGCGGAGCCGCGGTTCGCCGGCCGCAAGCTGGTCGTGGTGACCACCGGCGCGGCGACCGGCGACGGCCCGGACCTGGTGGCGGCGCCGGTCTGGGGCCTGGTCCGGGCGGCGCAGACCGAGCACCCCGGCCGGTTCGCCGTGGTGGACATCGACGACCCGGCCAACCCGGCGCTGGCGCGGGCCGCCGCGAGCGACGAGCCCCAGCTGCTGCTGCGCGGGGAAACGGCACGCGCGCCGAGGCTCGTCCGGGCGCCCGGCGCGCCGGGCACGCCGCCGTCCTTCGACGGCACCGCGCTGATCACCGGCGCCACCGGCACCCTGGGCGCGCTGCTGGCGCGCCACCTCGTCGCCGAACACGGCGTGCGCGACCTGGTGCTGGCCAGCAGGCGGGGCCCGGACGCGCCCGGCGCACTCGCGCTGCAGGCCGAGCTGACCGCGCACGGCGCCGACGTCACGGTCGTCGCCTGCGACACCGCGGACCGCGCCGCGCTGGGCCGGCTGCTCGACGCCGTCCCCGCGGACCGCCCGTTGTCGGCCGTGTTCCACACCGCGGGCGTGCTCGACGACGGCCTGCTGGAGACGCTGACCGACGAGCAGCTCGAGACGGTGCTGCGGCCCAAGGTCGACGCCGCCTGGCACCTGCACGACCTCACCCGGCACCTCGATCTCCGCGCGTTCGTGCTCTATTCGTCGGCGACCGCGACCCTCGGCAACCCCGGGCAGGCCAACTACGCCGCCGCCAACGCGTTCCTCGACGCCCTCGCCCGGCACCGCCGGTCGGCCGGCCTGGCGGCGACCTCGCTGGCTTGGGGTGCCTGGGCCACCGGCATGGCCGGCGCGGCCGGCGACCGGCTGGCCCGCGACGGGTTCGCCGCCCTGTCCGAGACCCAGGCCCTCGCCCTGCTGGACGGGGCGATCGCGGATCCCGAGCCGGTGCCGGTGCTCACCGCCATCGACCCGGCGAAGCTGCGCAGGCACGCCGACACCGGCGCGCTGCCCGCCGTGCTCCGCGGGCTCGTCCGGCCCTCCGCGCGCCGCCCGGCCGAACCCGCCGACCTGCCGGCGCGGCTGGCCGGGCTGCCGGAAGCCGAGCAGCACGCCCGGCTCGTGGACTTCGTGGCGGGCCAGGTCGCCGCCGTCCTGGGGCACGCCGGCGCCCAGGACGTCGAACCCGGCCGGCCGTTCGGCGAGCTGGGGTTCGATTCGATGACGGCGGTCGAGCTCCGCAACCGGCTCGAGGCCCGGACGGGGCTGGCACTGCCCGCGACGGTGGTCTTCGACCACCCGACCCCGGAAGCGCTCGCCACCCACCTGCGCGGCGAACTCGCGCCGGCGGCCGGCGACGATTCCGCCGACGACGCGGTCCGGCGGGCACTGGCCTCGATCCCGCTGGCCCGCCTGCGCGACTCGGGCCTGCTCGGCGATCTGCTGCGGCTGGCCGAAGCCGGGGACGGTGCCGGCGCCGGGGCCGGGGCCCCGGCCGCCGCCGACCCGGACGACGACATCGACCTGATGGACGTCGAGGCGCTCGTGGCGCTGGCCCTCGACCCGGACGAAGCATCCCTCAAGGACGGAGCCTGACATGACGACGGCCCCCGGAACGACTCCGGAGCAGGAGAAGCTGGTCTCGGCGCTGCGTGCCTCGCTCAAGGAAAACGAGCGGCTCCGCCGGCAGCACCGCGAGCGGGCCGAAGGCGCCGGGGAACCCGTCGCGATCGTCGGGATGGCCTGCCGCTACCCCGGTGGCGTGCGCGGCCCGGAGGACCTCTGGCGGCTGGTCGCGGAGGGCACCGACGCCATCGGCGAGTTCCCGCACGACCGCGGGTGGGACGTCGGGGCGCTCTACGACCCCGATCCCGCCCGGCCGGGCACGTGCTACACCCGCCACGGCGGGTTCCTCTACGACGCGGACCACTTCGACCCGGCGTTCTTCGGCATCGGCCCGCGCGACGCGGTCACCATCGATCCCCAGCAGCGGCTGCTGCTGGAAACCACGTGGGAGGTCTTCGAACGGGCCGGCATCGACCCGGTTTCGGTGCGGGGCAGCCGGACCGGTGTGTTCGCCGGCGTGATGTACGGCGACTACGCGACCCGCCTGAACCACCTCCCGCCGGAGCACGAAGGCTCGCTCGGCACCGGCAGCGCCGGGTCGATCGCCACCGGCCGCGTCGCCTACACCTTCGGCTTGGAAGGCCCCGCGGTGACCATCGACACCGCGTGCTCGTCGTCCCTGGTCGCGGTGCACCTCGCCGCGCAGGCGCTGCGCTCGGGCGAATGCACCCTGGCGATCGCGGGCGGGGTCACGGTGATGGCTTCGCCGTACGTGTTCGTGGAGTTCAGCCGCCAGCGCGGGCTCTCCCCCGACGGCCGGTGCAAGTCGTTCGCCGCGGCGGCCGACGGCACCGGCTGGGCCGAGGGCGCCGGGCTGCTGCTGCTGGAACGGCTGTCCGACGCCCGGCGCAACGGGCACCGCGTGCTGGCCGTGCTCAGCGGCAGCGCGGTCAACCAGGACGGCGCGTCGAACGGCCTGACCGCGCCGAACGGGCCGTCGCAGGAACGCGTCATCCGGCAGGCGCTGGCCGCCGCGCGGATCGGGGCGGACCAGGTCGACGCCGTCGAAGCGCACGGCACCGGCACCACGCTCGGCGACCCGATCGAGGCACAGGCCCTGCTCGCCACCTACGGGCGCGACCGCGACCGGCCGCTGTGGCTGGGCTCGGTCAAGTCCAACATCGGCCACACGCAGGCGGCCGCGGGCGTCGCCGGGATCATCAAGATGGTCATGGCCATGCGCCACGGCATGCTGCCCCGCACCCTCCACGTCGACGAGCCGTCGCCGCACGTCGACTGGACCGCGGGCGCGGTCCGCCTGCTGACCGCGCCGACGTCGTGGCAGCCGGAGGGCCACCCGCGGCGCGCGGGGATCTCGTCCTTCGGCATCAGCGGCACCAACGCCCACGTCATCGTCGAGGAGGCACCGCCGGAGCCGCGCTCGGACGAGCCGCGGCCGGTGTCCGGCAGCGGCCCGTGGATCATCTCGGCCAAGACGGAACCGGCGCTGGCGGCGCGGGCGAGCCAGCTGCTGGCGGCCCTGCACGCGCACCCGGACCGCCGCCCGGCCGACGTCGGCTACGCGCTGGCGACGACCCGGTCGGTGTTCCGGCACCGCGCGGCGATCGTCGCCGAGCACCACGACGAGTTCGTCCGCGCGCTCGAAGCGCTGGCCGCCGGCGAATCGTCGGGTGCCGTGCTGCGCGGCACCGCGGCGGCCACCGGGCGCACCGCGGTGATGTTCACCGGCCAGGGCTCGCAGCGGGCCGGCATGGGCCGGGAGCTCGCCGAGGCGTTCCCGGTGTTCGCCGACGCCTTGGCCGAGGTCTGCGCGCTGCTGGACGGCCACCTCGACCGGCCGATCCGGGACGTGATGTGGTCCGGCGGCGACGCGCTCGACCGGACCGGCTACACGCAGCCCGCGCTGTTCGCGCTCGAGACCGCGCTGTACCGGCTGACCGAGTCCTGGGGGCTGCGGCCGGACTTCCTGATCGGGCACTCGGTCGGCGAGCTCGTCGCGGCGCACGTCGCGGGCGTGCTGTCGGCCGCCGACGCGGCCGCCCTCGTCGCCGCGCGCGGGCGGGTGATGCAGGCGCTGCCCGCCGGCGGGGCGATGCTTTCGGTACGGGCCGCCGAGGAAGCGATCCTCCCGCTGCTGGCCGGCCGGGACGACGCCGGGCTGGCCGCGGTCAACGGGCCCGCGTCGGTCGTGCTGTCCGGCACCGGCCCGGCCATCGCCGAACTCGACCGGATCCTGACCGGCCAGGGGCGGAAGACGCGGCGGCTCACGGTCAGCCACGCGTTCCACTCGCCGCTGATGCGCCCGGCGCTGGCCGAGCTCGCGGAGGTGACGCGCGGGCTGGCGTTCCACCCCCCGCGGATCCCGATCGTCTCCACCGTCACCGGCGAGCTCGCGACCGAGCTCGCCGGTCCGGACTACTGGTGCGCACAGGCCGCCGGGACCGTCCGCTTCGCCGCGGGCGTCTCGGCACTGCACGCCGCCGGCGTCCGGACGTTCGTCGAACTGGGCCCCGACGCCGTGCTGGCGCCGATGGCCCACGAAAGCCTCGCCCACGACCGCGGCGCGGTGGTCGTCCCGCTGCTCAAGCGGGACCGGCCCGAGCGGACGGCCGCGAGCGCCGCACTGGGCCGGCTGCACGTCGACGGCCACCGGGTCGACGTCGCCGCCGCCTTCCCGCCCGGCGCCCGCCGCGTCGACCTGCCCACCTACCCCTTCCAGCGCGAGCGCTACCGGCTCGACGCGACCACCGCTCCCGCCGGACGCTCCTCCGCCGACGACTGGTTCTGGGACGCCGTCGAAGCCGGTGACCGGCAGGCGATCGCCGCCGCGCTGCACGCCGACCCGGCCGGGCCCGGCGAGCTGCTGCCGGCGCTGGCGGCCTGGCGGCGTCACCAACGCTGCTGGCACCAGGTGGTGTGGCGGCCCGTGCCGGACGGTCCCGACGCCGCGCTCACCGGCACCTGGCTGCTGGTCCACGACGCGGGCCAGGCGGACGAGAAGCTCGTCGCCACCCTCACCGACGCCCTCACCCGGCACGGGGCACGCCTGGTCGAGACCACCGCCGCCGAACTCGGTGCCGTGGGTGACGTCAATGGTGTCGTGTGCCTGGCCGGCCCACCCGGCGTGCCCGCCGCGCTCGACGCCGCGGGGAGCACGGCGCCGCGGTGGCTGCTCACCCGGGCTTCGGTCCCGGCGGACGCGGCCGCCCGCGGCCGGGCCCGGGTCCGCGGGTCCGGCTGGGCCGGCGTGGTCGAGCTCCCCGACGTCCTGGACGGCCCCGCGCAGGGCCGGCTGGCGCGGGTGCTGTCCGGGGTGACCGGCGAACGGGACGTGGCCGTCCGGCTTCCGGGCGTCGCGGCCCGCCGCGTCGAGCCGCTCGGCGCGCCGGGACCGGCTCCGGCGGTCGCGGACGCCGCCGTGGTCATCGGCGATCCCGCCGGTCTCGGCGGCCACGCGGCCCGCTGGCTGGCCGCGCACGGCGCACGGCACGTCGCCGTCGTCGGCGAACCGGTCGCGGGCCGGCCGGTGCACCCGGATCTGGCCGCCGCCGTGGCTTCCCTGCCCGCTGAGTGTCCCTTGAGGACTGTCGTGTCGGTGTCCGGCGACGTCGGGGAGCTCGCCACGCTGCCCGCCACGGTCGTGGTCTTCACCGGCCTGGACGGGGTGCTCGGCCGGGAGGAGGCCGCGACGCTGCGGGATGCCGAAGCGGAGGCGCTCGTCCGGCACCGGCTGGCGCGCGGCTTGCCCGCGGTGTCGGTCGCCTGGGGACCGTGGTCGGCCGAGGCCGCCCCCGGGACGGTCCGGCCCGAACTGGTCTTCGACCGCCTGCCGTGGTCCGGCGGCGAGCACCCGGCCTTGGTGGTCGCCGACGTCCCCGCGGACGAGTTCCCGGCCGGGCCCGCGGTCGCCGGACGGCCGGCGGCGCGGGCGGAGGAGTTCCGCCGGGAGTTCGACGGCCGTCCGGCACCGGAGCGGGAGAAGCTGCTGGTGGACCTGCTGACCGGGCGGGCCGAGGCCCTGCTCGGCAGCGCACCGGGCACGGTGACCCCGGACAGCAACCTGCTGGAGCTGGGGTTCACGTCGATGACCGTGCTGGAGCTGGCGAACCTGCTGCGGGACCACACGGGCCGGCACCTGCCGCCGGCGGCGGTGTTCGACCACCCGACCCCGGCCGCCCTGGCCCACCACCTGGTGACGGCCGCCTAGCGCGCTGTCGTGAGTGGTAAGGCGGGTTAGAACCCGCCTTACCACTCACGACAGCCGCGGCAGACCACCGAACCGCCGGAGACAGCGAAAGCCGGCCCGCCGAGAGCGGGCCGGCTTTTCCGGTCCTTCCGCGGAACGCCCGCTCAGGGTGCCTTGCCTGCCGGGCACATCTCGATGCGGGCGTTGAGCGAGTGGCGGAACTCCAGGATCTGGAAGTGCCGCTTGCCCACCATGCCCTGGTAGCGGCCGCCGGTGCCGACCAGGGGGAGGAACTGCCACACCTTGCGCTCGGCCTGCGTCACGTTGAACAGCCCCGCCGCCTCGATCGTGCCTTCGGGCAGCTCGATCCGCTCGTCGGAGTGCTCGATCAGGTCGCCGCCGGGGAGGGCGAACGGCACGTTGATCAAGCCGTACACCGTGCCGGCCGGTTTGCCCGCCGGGTCGTAGAGGCGATCGAGGTAGGTGCCGCTGTCGCCGACGCTCGGGAACGGGCCGCCGAGTTCGTTCTCGGTGCCGTCGACGATGGTTTCGGACAGGTTGTCGATGACCACGCAGCCTTCCGATACCTGCGGGGCCGCGGAGCCCGGCACGCCGGACGCCGCGGCCAGCGTCAGGGCGGCCGACAGGAGAACCGGCGGGACGATCCGGCGAACGAGCATGGTCGCGTTTCCTCTCGGGACGGCAGTGGACGGCACTGGACGGCGGTCAGGCTTGGACGGGATCGGCGTCCGCCGGCTCGGCGTCCGCCGGCACGGGCTCCGCCGCCGGCGCCGGCCGCGGGTGCCGCGGGATGGCCAGCGCCAGCAGCCCACCGGCGATCACCACGGCCGAGCCGATCCACATCGCGGTGCTCATCCCGCCGGTGAACGCACGCGCCAGGTCCACCGGCGAAAGGATCTTCGACCGGCCGAGGACGCCGCTCAGCACCGTCGACAGCACCGCGACGCCCAGCGCGCCGCCGACTTCACGGATCGTGTTGTTGGCCCCGGACGCCTTGCCGTACTCCTCTTCGCGCACCGACGAGAGCACCACGGTCATCGTCGGCGCGAACACCAGTCCCATGCCGACGCCGGCGATCACCAGCGGCGGGACGAGCTCACCGTAGGGCAGGTCGATCCGGGCGATCGCGGCGATCCACACCAGCGCCGCGCCCTGCATCAGCAGGCCCAGCGCCATCAGCCTGCTGCCGCCCACCCGTTCCACGATCGCGCCCGCGATCGGTGCCACCAGCATCGGCATCGCCGTCCACGGCAGGGTGCGCAAGCCCGAAGCGAGCGGCGAGTAGCCGAGCGGGCCCTGGTAGTACTGCACCAGCAGGAAGATCGAGCCGAACACGCCGAAGAACATCGCCAGCGAAACGACGTTGCTGAGCACGAAGGCCCGCACGCGGTAGAACCGCAGGGGCAGCAACGGCGCCGGCGCGCGGCGCTCCCACCGGATGAACACCACGCCCAGCACCACCGCGGCGGCGAAGCAGCCGAGGATGAACGGGGAACTCCAGCCGTTCGCCGACGCGCGCACGATGCCGACCACGGCCGCGGTCACCGCCGCCGTCGCCAGCAGCATCCCGGGCAGGTCGAGGCCGCGGTCGCGGCCCCTGCTCTCCGGGAGCACCGCCCGCACCAGCGGGATCGCGGCCAGCGCGATCGGCACGTTGATCCAGAAGACCCACTGCCAGGCCAGCCCCTCGGTGATCGCGCCGCCGACCAGCGGGCCGAGCGCGACGCCGAGGCCGTTGACCCCGCCCCACAACCCGATCGCGACACTGCGCTTGGCGGCCGGGACCGCGCCCGCGACCAGGGTCAGCGAGAGCGGCTGCACGGCCGCGGCACCCATGCCCTGCACGGCGCGGGCCGCCACCAGCAGGCCCGCGTCCGGCGCGAGCGCGCAGCCGGCCGAGCCGACGGCGAACACCACGAGCGCGCCGGCGAACACCGCGCGCCGGCCGTACCGGTCCCCCAGCGCGGCGCCGGTGAGCAGCAGCCCGGCGAAGGCGAGGATGTAGCCGTTGACCACCCACTGCAGGTCCGTGACCCGGGAGATGCCGAGGCTGGTCCCGATCGCGGGCAACGCGTTCGTCACGACGAGGTTGTTCAGCGACACGAGGAACATCGGTACCGACGACGCGATGATCACCCAGCCCGTCCGGGCCACCTTCGCCTCCGTTCCGCGCGGCGTCACCGGCCGGCCCGGAGCATGCCGGGCGGGCACAGCTCGAGGTCGACCCGGCTCTCACCGCCCGCGGTGGCCCGCGAGTAGCGGTCGCCGAGGTGGCCGAGGTAGCCACCGGCGGTGCCGACGAGGCCGGTGCGCACCCGGTCGCCGGCGAGTTTCGCGGCGGCGTCGTAGACGCCCTGCGCCGTGAGCACCCCACCGGGCAGCTCGATGGTCTCGACGGCGTGTTCCTGCAGGCGGCCGTCGAGCAGCCGCCGGCTGATGTCCGTCCGGCCCGTGATCGAGCCGACCTTCGCGCCGTCCGACCCGGACAGCTCGGCGACGTACGCGCTGCTGTTGCCCTGGCTCGGGTACGGCCCGCCGAGTTCGTTCACCGTCGTGCCGAGGACCTTTTCGGTGAGGCCCTGCCACACCGCGCAGCCCGGGGACGGCTCGGCCGCCGCCGGGCCCGGGCTCTCGCACCCGGACGCCGCGACGGCGACGGCCGCCAGCGCCAAGGCGAACGAACGTGCCCGCAACGACATCCGCGGCTCCCTCCGGGTCCTGGACCGACAACGCGAGGCTAGGGCGGCGTTCTAAAGGACTCCTTGCGGCGCGAAGGCTTTAGGGACTGGAAAGCCGACCTTAAGCCGGGCGCCAGAGCATGGGCTGCCGGAAGTCGGGCCCGGTGCCCCCTGCGCCGAAAACGGCCAGGACCACGCCGGTCGAGCACACAGGCGGTGAGACGTGGCAAAGGTCGATCCCGGACGGATGAGCTCCACGGCACAGCGGGAGGCCGAGCCGATCGCGGTCGTCGGGATGTCCTGCCGGCTGCCCGGGGCCGACGGCGTGGCGGAATTCTGGCGTCTGCTGCGCGAGGGCCGCGACGCGATCGGCGAGGCGCCGGAGGGCCGCTGGACCGACCCCGCGCTGCCGCACCGGCGCGGCGGGTTCCTGGACCGGATCGACGAGTTCGACGCCCGGTTCTTCGGCGTCTCGCCGCGCGAGGCGGCCGCCATGGACCCGCAGCAGCGGCTCGTGCTGGAGCTGAGCTGGGAGGCGCTGGAAGACGCGCGGGTGGTGCCTTCGGCGCTGCGCGACAGCGCCGTCGGCGTGTTCGTCGGCGCGATCTGGGACGACTACACGTCGCTGACCTACCAGCAGGGCCTGGCCGCGATCGGCTCGCACACGATCACCGGGGTGCACCGCAGCCTGCTCGCCAACCGCGTCTCCTACGGCCTGGACCTGCACGGCCCCAGCCTGACCGTCGACTCCGGCCAGTCCTCGTCGCTGGTCTCGGTCCACCTCGCGTGCGAAAGCCTGCGGCGCGGGGAGTCCACGATGGCCATCGCGGGCGGGGTGAACCTCAACATCCTCGACGAGGCCACCATGACCGCCGCGCGGTTCGGCGGGCTGTCCCCGGACGGCCGCTGCTACACGTTCGACGCGCGGGCGAACGGTTACGTGCGCGGCGAAGGCGGCGGCTTGGTCGTGCTCAAGCCGCTCGCCGACGCGCTGGCCGACGGCGACCGGGTCCACTGCGTCATCGCCGGTGGCGCGGTGAACAACGACGGCGCCACCGAAGGGCTCACCGTGCCGGGCGGGCGGGCGCAGGAAGCCGTGCTGCGCGCGGCCTACCGGCAGGCGGGCATCGAGCCCGCCGAGACGCAGTACGTCGAACTGCACGGCACCGGCACCAAGGTCGGCGACCCGATCGAGGCCGCGGCGCTGGGCGCCGTCGCGGGGGCCGGCCGGACCACGCCGTTGCGGGTCGGCTCCGCGAAGACCAACGTCGGGCACCTCGAGGGCGCCGCCGGGATCGTCGGGCTGCTCAAGGCCGTGCTGAGCATCCGGCACCGGGAACTGCCGCCCAGCCTGAACTTCGCGACGCCCCACCCGGACATCCCGCTGGCCGAGCTGGGCCTGCGGGTGCAGGCGGACCGGACAGGCTGGCCCGATCCCGGCCGCCGGCTCTGGGCGGGGGTCAGCTCGTTCGGGATGGGCGGCACCAACTGCCACCTCGTGCTGGCCGAAGCGCCGGCCACCGCGCCCGTGCCGCCCGCCACCGCGCCGCCGGTGGTGCCGCTGCTCGTGTCGGGCCGGACCGAAGCGGCGGTGCGGGCGCAAGCCGCCCGCCTGCTGCCGGTGGTGGCGGACGCGGACCCCGCCCGGGTGGGGTTCTCGCTGGCCACCACCCGCGAGGCGTTCGAGCACCGGGCCGCGGTCGTCGCCGCGGACCCGGCGCGGCTGGCCGACGGCCTGCGCGTACTGGCCGAGGGCGCACCCGCCGCCGGCGTGCTCCGCGGGACCGCCGCCGGAGGGCGGCTCGCCTTCCTGTTCACCGGGCAGGGCAGCCAGCGGCCCGGGATGGGCCGGGAGCTGCACGCGGCCTTCCCGGTGTTCGCCGCCGCCCTGGACGCCGCCTGCGCGGCCGTCGACGTCCACCTGGCGGTGCCGCTGCGGGAGGTGATGTGGGCCGGGGACGACGCGCCCCACGCCGGCCGGCTGCACGAGACCGGGTACACCCAGCCCGCCTTGTTCGCCCTCGAAGTCGCGCTGTACCGCCTCGTCGAATCCTGGGGAGTGCGCCCGGACTTCCTGGCGGGGCACTCCATCGGCGAGCTGGCCGCCGCGCACGTCGCGGGCGTGCTGTCGCTCGAGGACGCGGCCACGCTGGTCGCCGCCCGCGGCCGGCTCATGCAGGCCCTGCCCGCGGGCGGGGCCATGGTGTCCCTGGAAGCCGGCGAAGACGAGCTGCCGCCGGAGGTCGACGTCGCGGCGGTGAACGGGCCGGGGTCCGTGGTGATCTCCGGGGACGCGGCCGAGGTGGACCGGGTCGCCGCCGGGTTCACCGCGCGGGGCCGCAAGACCAAGCGGCTCACCGTCAGCCACGCCTTCCACTCCCGGCTGGTGGAGCCGGTGCTGGCCGAATTCCGCGCGATCGCCGAGGGGCTGACGTTCCACCCGCCGTCGATCCCGATCGTCTCCACCGTGACCGGCCGGCCGGACGAGGACCTCACTTCACCGGCGTACTGGACCGATCACGTGCGCCGGACCGTCCGGTTCGCCGACGCCGTGCGCCGGCTCGGCGAGTCCGGCGTGACCACGCACCTGGAGCTGGGGCCCGGCGGGGTGCTGTGCTCGATGGGCCGGGACAGCGACCCGGACGCGGTGTTCGTGCCCGCGCTGCGCGGCGAAGGCGAACCCGAGGCCGTCGTCACCGCGCTGGCGGACCTGCACACGCACGGCTCGGCGGTGGACTGGGCGGCGTTCTTCGGCCCGGCCGAGCCGGTCGACCTGCCGGTCTACGCCTTCCAGCGCAAGCGGTTCTGGATCGGCGAGCGGCAGCCGGGGTCCTCGGCCGCGACCGAAGTGGACACCCCGGACGAACCGGAGACTTCCGTGGCCGGCCGGCTCGCCGCGCTGAGCGAGCCGGACCGGGCCCGGTTCCTGCTGGACCTGGTCCGCGCCCAGGTCGGCGCGGTGCTCGGCCACGCGGGACAGGACATCGACGGGCACTCGTCGTTCCGTGACCTCGGCTTCGACTCACTCACCTCGGTCGAGTTCCGCGACCGGCTCGGCGCGGCCGTCGGCTCCCGGCTGCCCGCCGGGCTGCTCTACAACCACACCACGCCGGCCGGGCTCGCCGCCCACCTCGCCGGCGTCCTGCTCGGCACGGCGGACCGGGAGACCGGGACCCCGGTCGCGGCGCCGGACGAGCCGATCGCCGTCGTCGGCATCGGCTGCCGCTTCCCCGGCGGTGTCACCGGACCCGAAGACCTGTGGCGGCTGGTGGCCGAGGGCACCGACGCCGTCACGGAGTTCCCGGGCAACCGCGGCTGGGACCTCGAAGCACTGCGGCAGGGCGACACCGCCTCCGTCACCGGGCACGGCGGGTTCCTGCACGACGCCGACCAGTTCGACGCCGGCTTCTTCCGGATCAGCCCGCGCGAGGCGGCGGCGATGGACCCGCAGCAGCGGTTGCTGCTGGAGACCTCCTGGGAGGCACTCGAGACCGCGGGCATCGACCCGGCGGGGCTGCGCGGCGAGCGGGTCGGGGTGTTCGTCGGCGCGATGGCCCAGGACTACGGCCCGCGGCTGCAGGACAAGGCGGACGGCTACGGCGGCTACCTGCTGACCGGCAGCACGATCAGCGTCGCCTCCGGCCGGATCGCCTACGCGCTGGGGCTGGAGGGACCCGCGGTCACCGTGGACACCGCGTGCTCGTCTTCGGCGGTGGCGCTGCACCTGGCGGTCCAGGCGCTGCGTCGGGGCGACTGCACGCTCGCCCTCGGCGGCGGGGCCGCGGTGCTGGCGACCCCGGGGATGTTCGTCGAGTTCAGCCGCCAGCGGGGGCTGTCCCCCGACGGCCGCTGCAAGGCCTTCGCCGCCTCGGCCGACGGCACCGCCTGGGGCGAAGGCGCCGGGGTGCTCGTGCTCGAGCGGCTGTCCGAGGCGCGGCGCCGCGGGCACCCGGTGCTGGCGGTCGTCCGCGGCACCGCGGTCAACTCCGACGGCGCGTCCAACGGCTTGACCGCCCCCAACGGCCCGTCGCAGGAACGCCTGATCCGGCAGGCGGTCGCCGATGCCGGTCTGTCCCTTTCGGACGTCGACGCCGTCGAGGCGCACGGGACCGGGACCACCCTCGGCGACCCCATCGAGGCCGACGCGCTGCTGGCCACCTACGGCCGGGACCGGGACCGCCCGCTGTGGCTGGGGTCGCTGAAGTCGAACATCGGTCACACCCAGGCCGCGGCCGGGGTCGCCGGCGTGATCAAGATGATCATGGCCATGCGGCACGACCGGCTGCCGAAGACGCTCCACGTCGACCAGCCCACCCCGCACGTCGACTGGTCCGGCGGCACCGTTTCCCTGCTCACCGAAGCCGTGCCCTGGGAACGCGGCGAACGCCCGCGCCGCGCCGGCGTGTCGTCGTTCGGCATCAGCGGCACCAACGCGCACATCGTGCTCGAGGAGCCGCCCGCCGCCGAGCCGGCCGAGCGCGAGAGCACGCCGGGACCGGTGCCCTGGGTGCTCTCCGGGCTCAGCGAGCAGGCCGTGCGCGACCAGGCGCGGCTGCTGCTGTCCACAGAGGACGTCCACCCGGCCGACGCCGGCTTCACCCTCGCGCGGCGCACGGCGTTCCCTTGGCGCGCCGCGGTCGTCGGGCCGGACCTGGGCACGCTGCGGGACCAGCTGGCCGCGCTCGCGGCCGGGGACAGCCCGGTGCGGCAGGTCACGAGCGACGACGTCCGGCCGGTGTTCGTGTTCCCCGGCCAGGGTTCCCAGTGGGACGGCATGGCCGTCGACCTCTACCGCGAATCACCCGTCTTCGCCCAGCACCTCGACGCCTGCGCCGAAGCACTCCGTCCCCACGTCGACTGGTCGCTCATCGACGCCCTCCACGGGTCAGGTATGGACCGCGTCGACGTCATCCAACCCGCCCTCTGGGCCGTCATGGTTTCCCTCGCCAAGCTGTGGCAGCACTACGGGGTGAAACCCACCGCCGTCATCGGGCACTCGCAGGGCGAAATCGCCGCCGCCCACATCGCCGGAGCCCTCACCCTCGAAGACTCCGCCCGCATCGTCGCCCTCCGGTCCCAAGCCATCACCACCATCGCCGGCACCGGCGGCATGATGTCCGTCCCCCTGCCCGCCGACGACGTCCGG
>NZ_PPHF01000037.1 GCF_002904335.1 Amycolatopsis sp. CA-126428
CGGGTCGCGGCCGGAGGTGCTGGCGCACAACGTGGAGACCGTGCCGCGGATCTTCAAGCGCATCCGTCCCGGGTTCCGGTACGCGCGTTCCCTGGAGGTCATCACCAAGGCACGTGAGTTCGGCCTGGTGACGAAGTCCAATCTGATCCTGGGCATGGGCGAGACGCCGGACGAGGTCGCGCCCGCGATGCAGGACCTGGTCGACGCGGGCTGCGAGATCCTGACGATCACGCAGTACCTGCGTCCCTCGGCCCGGCACCACCCGGTGGACCGGTGGGTCAAGCCGGAGGAGTTCGTCGAGCACTCGAAGGCCGCCGAGGCGATGGGCTTCGCCGGGGTGATGGCGGGGCCGCTGGTGCGGTCGTCCTACCGCTCGGGACGGCTCTACGCGCAGACCAAGGGCTACCGTGGGGAGGAGCTGCCGGAGAACCTGCGGCACCTCGCCGACCAGGGCCCGGCCGCGCAAGAAGCCAGCTCCCTGCTGGCCCGATAGGAAGGGGCGGATCAATGGCGATCAGCGTCTTCGACCTGTTTTCCATCGGCATCGGCCCGTCGAGCTCGCACACCGTCGGGCCGATGCGGGCGGCACTGACCTTTGTGGACGGACTCGGCGCCGACCTGGACCGCACGGCGCGCGTCCAAGTCGAGCTGTTCGGCTCGCTCGGCGCGACCGGCTTCGGCCACGGCAGTGACAAAGCCGTCCTGCTCGGGCTCTCGGGCGAGCGGCCCGAAGAGATCGACACCGACACCGTGCCGGTGCGCGTCACGGAGATCCGCGAGTCCGGCCGGCTGCTTTTGGCCGGGACGCACGAGATCGCGTTCGACGAGGACACCGACCTCACGATGCACCGGCGCAAGTCGTTGCCGGCGCACCCGAACGGCATGGTCTTCCGCGCGTTCGACGCGGCCGGCGAGCTGCTGCGCGAGCGGACGTACTACTCGGTCGGCGGCGGGTTCGTCCGCGACGAGTCCTACGAGACGGACGCGGTGTTCGTCGAGGACTCGACACCGGTGCCGTACCCGTTCCGCACGGGCGCGGACCTGCTCGGGCACTGCGCGTCGACCGGCCTGCCGATCAGCGAGATCATGCTGGCGAACGAACTGTCCTGGCGCACGCGCGAGAAGGTGCGGGACGGGCTGCTGGCGATCTGGGCGGTCATGGCGGAGTGCGTCCGCAACGGCTGCACGCACGAAGGCGTCCTGCCGGGCGGCTTGAAGGTGCCGCGCCGCGCGAAGGCGCTGCACGAAAAGCTGCTGGCCGAGGACGGCTTGGACGACCCGCTGTACGCGATGGACTGGGTCAGCCTCTACGCCCTCGCGGTCAACGAAGAGAACGCCGCGGGCGGCCGCGTGGTCACCGCGCCGACCAACGGCGCCGCCGGGATCATCCCGGCCGTGCTGCACTACTACCAGCGCTTCATCCGGCACTCGACCGACGACGGCATCGTCAAGTTCATGCTCACCGCGGGCGCGATCGGCTCGATCCTCAAGCAGACGGGCTCGATCTCCGGCGCCGAGGTCGGCTGCCAGGGCGAAGTCGGTTCGGCCTCGGCGATGGCGGCGGCGGGTCTCACGGAGGTGCTGGGCGGAAGCCCGGCCCAGGTGGAAAACGCGGCCGAGATCGGCGTGGAGCACCACCTCGGCCTGACCTGCGACCCGGTGGGCGGCCTGGTCCAGATCCCGTGCATCGAGCGCAACGCGGTGGGCGCCTCGAAGGCGATCCACGCGGCCCGCATGGCCATGCGCGGCGACGGCAGTCACGTGGTGACGCTGGACAAGGCGATCAAGACCATGCGCGAGACCGGCGCGGACATGAGCGTGAAGTACAAGGAGACGGCCCGCGGCGGCCTGGCGGTGAACGTCATCGAGTGCTGACCGCTCGCGGCGGCCGGCGGGCCCTCACTCCGGCCGGTCCTCCGGCTCCACCGCCAGCTTCAGCCCGACCTCCACGAGCGTCCAGCCGAACTGCTGTCTCCTCGTGCCCGTGCGGCGTCTCGGCGTCGCACGGCCGGGTGGGCGGTTGCGCGCACCGTGGCGCAACTCGTTCTCCCGTTCGTGGACCAGGTCCTCGGCCATCAGAAAGTGCACCGGATCGCCCCCTGCGTCGATGTTCGGTGTCGGTCGCTCCATCGTCGCTCACCGTGGCCGCCCGGATCCACCGGTTTTCCGCCCGGCGAACACCGGTGAGAACAGCCGGCAAGAACACAGTGTGACCGCCGCTTCCGCACGGCGCCTAGACTCGCGGGATGGAGTCGACCTCGGTGGTGAATGCCGGCGAAGCGCTGTTCCGGCCGGTCCGCACCGGCAACGCTTTCGAGGAGACCGTCGAGCGGCTGCTGCAGGCGATCCGGCTGGGCGTGGTCGGCGCGGGGGAGCGGCTCCCGTCCGAACGCGAACTCGCCGAACGGCTCGGCGTCAGCCGCGTCACGTTGCGCGAGGCCATCCGGGCGCTCTCCGACGCCGGTTACGTGGAGTCACGGCGGGGCCGCTACGGAGGCACGTTCGTGCACGACACGCTGCCCGCCCCGCCCGAGCCCGGCGGCAAGGTCGAGGCCGTCGCACTGGAAGACGCGCTGAGCCTCCGCTACGTCCTCGAGACCGGCGCCGCCGAGATGGCCGCCGCGCGGTCGCTGAGCCCGGCCGACCGGCAGCACCTCACCGGCACCCTCGCCGAGGCCGCCGGCGCGGAGCTCGGCGACTACCGCCGCAAGGACTCCCGGCTGCACCTGGCCATCGCCGAGGTGACCGCGTCCGGCTCGCTGACCACGGCGATGGCCGACGCCCGGACCCGTGTCAACCAGCTGCTCGACCGGATTCCGCTGCTCCCGCCCAACCTCGAGCACTCGAACGCCCAGCACGAAGCGATCGTGGACGCGATCCTGGCCGGCGACGCGCCCGCCGCGCGCCGGGCGATGGCGGAGCACATCGAAGGCACGGCCTCGCTGCTGCGCGCCTTCCTTTCCTGAGCTTCACAGGATTCGAACAACCTTGGCCGGGTTGTCCCCGAACTTTGTCACCCGTCCGGCCGTCATCCGTTCGTGACCTTGTCGACGGACGAAGAAGATGACGCAACCCCCGCGAAGCCGGCCGGCCGAAAGTGGCGCCGCGCCCGGCGGATCGCCGGCTGGACGTTCGGCGTCCTCGTCGGCGGCCCGCTGATCGCCTTCTGGGTCGTCTACCTCGTGCTCGACGTCCGCAGCCCCCAGGACGTCCTGGCCGGGCTCGGCAAGACCGTCGTCCTGAAGTACGCGGACGGGTCCGAGCTGCTCAAGGTGATCCCGGCCGACGGCGACCGGAGTTTCGTTCCCTACACGCAGGTGCCCGCGAAGCTGCGCGACGCCATCATCGCCACCGAGGACCCGACCTTCTGGGACAACCAGGGGTTCGACCCGACCGGCATCGGCCGCGCGTTCCTCACCGGCGTCGGCGGCGGTTCCGGGATCACCCAGCAGTACATCAAGAAGTCCACCGGCGAAGACGACGCGACGCTCGGGCGCAAGTTCGCCGAGCTCGTGCTGGCCACGAAGATCACCCAGGAGCAGGGCAAGGAACAGATCTTCGAGAGCTACGTCAACATCATCTCCTTCGGCCGCGGCACGTTCGGGCCCGCGGCGGCGATGAACGCCTACTTCGGCAAGAAGCTCGACGGCTCGATCACCTGGAGCGAAGCCGCCTTCCTCGCCGGGATGATCCAGTCGCCGTCGGTCCACGACCCCGCCGCCTCGGGCGACCTCCACGCCGCCCGGCGCTGGCAGTACGTGCGCGACAAGCTCGTGAGCCGGGGGTACGTCAAGGACGACGAACCGATGGCCTACCCCGGCGGCGAGATCCAGCCGCCGTCGGAGACCCGCGCCGGCCGCGTCACCTACGACGAGTTCCACGTCAAGCAGCAGGTCCTCGCCGAGCTGGAGCGGGACGGCTTCCCGCTCGGCCGGCTCCAGCAGGGGAACATGACCGTCGAGACGACGCTGGACCGCAGCCGGCAGGACGCGGCGAAGAAAGCCCTGCGGGAGCGGCTGGACGGCGAGCCGAAGGAGTTCCGCGGGGCCGTCGTCGCGATCGACCCGGCGAACGGGGCCGTGCGCGCCTACTACGGCGGCGACCAGGGTGTCCGCGACTACGCGGGCAGCCCGCACGCGCTCGGCACGGCGTTCCACCCGTTCACCTTCACCGCGGCGATGCTCCACGGCTTCGGCCCGGACCAGCCGATCCCGGCGTTTTCGAAGGTCGAATTCCTCGGCGAGAACTTCCAGTACCCGGAAGTCTGCGGCAAGAAGTGCACCCCGCGCCGGGCGGTGGAAACGCACGCCCACGGCACCGTCGTCGCGCTGGCCAAGAAACTCGGCCCGGAGGCGGTGAGCGAAGCCGCCCGGGAGGCCGGCGTCCCGGACGCCGTCGACGGTGTCCCGACGCTGCGCGAGAAGGACGGCTACCTGATCGGGGCGGGCATCGCCATCGGCCGGTACCCGCTGCGGCCGCTGGACGTGGCCGGCGCCTACGCCACCTTCGCCGCCGAAGGCCGGCGCAGCACCCCGCACCTGGTGGCGAAGGTCCGCGACGAAAGCGGCGCGGTCGTCTGGGAACACCAGGACACCTCGAGCCCGGCGTTCGGCGACGACGACACCAGCCGCCACGTCGCCGCGGAGGTCACCGCGACCCTGCGCGCCGACGGCGGCCCGGCGCTGTACACCGGCGAAGCCGAGCACGGCACCAGCGCCGATTACCAGGACGCCTGGGCCGTCGGCTACACCCCGCAGCTGGCCACGGCGGTCTGGATCGGCTCCGACGACGAACGGCGGCTCAAGGACGCGAGCGGCCGGAAACTGACCGGCGACGTCGTCCCGGCCGACGTCTGGCGCGCGTTCACCGCGGCGGCCGCGGGGCCGCCGCGGTGAATCAGCGGACCAGGGCGAGCACGAACCCGTCGTACCCCTTGCCGCCGACGGTCTGGACCGCGGTCGCGTCGATCCGGTCCTCGGTGGCCAGCAGGTCGAACATCTCGCGCGCGCCGCGGACGTTCGGGTCGTCGCTGCTCGCGTCGGCCACCCGGCCCTGCCGGACGACGTTGTCGACGACGATCGCGGTGCCCGGCCGCGCCAGCGCCAGCGAGGCGCGCACGTAGTTGGCGAGGTTGACCTTGTCGGCGTCGATGAACACGAAGTCGAACGGCCCGGTCAGCGTCGGCAGCGTGTCGAGCGCGGCGCCGACGCGGATGTCCACGACGTCCTCGCCGAAGCCCGCCCGCGCCAGGTTGGCCCGCGCGACCTCGGCGTGCTTCGGCTCGTACTCGCAGGTCACGAGCTTGCCGCCGGCCGGCAGCGCGCGGGCGAGCCAGACGGTGCTGTACCCGCCGAGCGTGCCGATCTCCAGGATCGTGCGCGCCCCGGCGAGCCGGGCCAGCAGGTGGAGCAGCTTTCCTTGGTTGGGCGCGACGGCGATGTGCGGCAGCCCGGCGGCGTCGGCGTCGGCCGAAGCGGCGTCGAGCACCGGGTCGGGGGCGAGCAGCGCGCCGGCGAGGTAGTCGTCGACTTCGGTCCAGATCTGGTCGGTCATGGCACCTCCACGGCCAATCTAGCCCGGGTGGGATCATGCTCGCCGACGGATTTCGGGCGGGAAGGTGACCATGGACGACTACCGCGTCGTCGCCGACGCCATCGCCGCCGACATCGAGGCCGGCCGCCTCCGGCCCGGCGACCGGCTCCCGCCCCAGCGCCGCTTCGCGCGGCAGCGGGGCATCGCCGGCTCGACCGCCGCGCGCGTCTACGGCGAGCTCGTCCGGCGCGGCCTGGCCATCGGCGAGGTCGGCCGCGGCACGTTCGTCCGCGCGGCGAAACCGCCGCCCGAACCCGCGCTCGCCGAGCCCGGCGGCGCCCGCGTCGACCTCGAACTCAACTTCGCCGTCCTGCCGGAGGAGTCGGCGAGGCTGGCCCGCGCACTGGAACCGTTGCTGCGCGCCGACGTCCTGACCGCGGCCCTGCACCCGATCGGCGCGGCCGGCACGCCGCCGGCCCGCGAGGCGGCAGCGAGGCTCCTCGCGCGCGGCGACTGGCGCCCGGACCCGGCGACGATCCTGTTCACCGGCAACGGCAGGCAGGCCCTGGCGGCCTCGATCGCCGGGTTCGTGCCGGTGGGGGAGCGGCTCGCCGTGGAGTCGCTGACGTACCCGGTGGTGAAGGCTCTCGCGTCGCGCCTCGGCGTGGAGCTCGTGCCGATCGAAAGCGACGAGTCCGGGCTGGTGCCGGCGGCACTCGCCGCGGCCGGGCCGGTGCGCGCGCTCTACGTCCAGCCGACACTGCACAACCCGCTCGGCACGACGATGCCGCCGCAGCGCCGCGCCGAGCTTGCCGACGTCGTGGGCCGCCTGGACCTGCCGGTGATCGAGGACGGCATCTACACGTTCCTGCGCAACGAGGTGCGCCCGTTCGCCGCGTACGCGCCGGAGCGCACGGTGTTCGTCGACAGCCTGTCCAAGCGGGTCGCGCCGGGCCTGACGGCGGGGTTCCTGGTGCCGCCCCCGGCCTGGGCGGCCCGGCTGGCGTCGTCGGTGCGCTCGGGGGCCTGGGCCGCTTCGCGCTTCGCCGTCGAGGCGGCGACGCAGTGGATCGTGACCGGCACCCTCGCGGAGATCGAGGCGGCGAAACGCCGTGACGCGGCCGCGCGCGCGTCCGTGGTGGCGGAGAAGCTGCCGGGCTTGCGCGGCGATCCGGCGTCGTACCACCGCTGGTGGGAGCTGCCGGACCGCTGGCGGGCGGAGACGTTCGCCGCGGCGGCGGCCCGCCGGGGGATCGCCCTGTCCCCGGCGGCGGCGTTCGCGGTCCTGCCGGGCCACGCGCCGAACGCGGTCCGGCTCGCGGTGTCGGCCCCGCCGGTGGCGACGCTCGCCTCGGCACTCGACGTCCTGGCGGAACTGGCGAGTGCCGGCCCGGACGACCTGCTGGCCGACTGACAGCGCCTGCCGGCGGGGGTCGCACCAACCCCGAAGGAGCACCCATGCACGTCACGACACCTGCGGCGGATGCTGCTCGACCCGCGCCCTCGGCGACGGCCGCCACGAGGTGACCTTCGCCGGCGGCCGCACCGCCGTGACGAGCCTGCTGGTGGGTGCGGAGGGCGCGTGGTCGCTCATCCGGCCGCTGGACTGGTTTGCCGCCATCGACTTCACCGACCCCGCCGCGGCCGCCGCGCGGATCGCGGCGTTCGGGGATGGCGAGATGCCCCGGGCGGTGTTCGACCTGCTGCGGGGCCGCGAGCGGGCTTCCTGAGTCAGGGGGCGTACTTGCCGACGAAGCTGCCGCAGGTCACGGCCCGGCCGGTGAGCCGGGCCTGGATCGCCTTTTCCAGGCCGAGGTAGTCGAACACCGGCGTGTCGGGCGGGATCGACTCCGGCACCGGGCCGCCCGTCGCGAGCATCCGGATCGAGTCCGTCTCGAACAGGACCAGGTAGCCGCCTTCGCGGTTCAGCTCGTCCGCCTTCGCGAGCATGCGCTCGGGCGCGGTGCCGACGACCTCCAGCGGCAGCGGCCATTCGAGGGGGAACGGGTTGCGCAGGCCGAACGCGGGGTAGGCGAACGGGCTGTCCGGCAGGATCGCCGTCCGCGCGGCCGGGAAGCGGTCCAGGCAGCCGCGGATCTGCCGGACGAAGGTGAACGTCGAGGGGTTGGTGCGGATGCCGGCCATGGCCGGGGTGACCGCCCCGAGGTCTTCGGTCAGCCGGTCGTGCCCGAGGTCGAGGTAGGCGGCCTGGTCGTGGCGGGCGACGACGACCCACCCGCAGACCGCCACCGCCACACACCCGGCGGTCGCCGTCACCGCCCGGGTCCAGCCCGGCCGCGGGCGCGGCGGGACCAGGTGGCCCAGCAGCAGCAACGCCGTCAGGGCCAGGGTGCCGGTGAGCAGCGTCGGGGTGTCGTTGCCCCAGGACAGGCTGGTCATGAACCCGGTGGCGAGCACGAGCAGGCCGGCCCAGGGCACCTTCCGCCGCACGGCCGCGTTCACCGGCACGCTGACCGCGACGATCCACCACAGGACGTCCGCCCAGCGCGAGGAACCGGTGAACCGGCCGTCGACGACGGTCCAGACCACCGCCGCGGCGCCCGCGAGCACCAGCACCCAGGACGCGATCCGCCCGGCCACGCCCAGCCGGTCACCCGGCAGCCGGACGGCCAGGAGCACGACGGCGATCGCGGCGAAGAAGGTCAGCTCCCGCACGGGTGCCCTGGTCAGCACCTCCGGGTCGTCGAGCCACAGCCCGAGCAGCCGCTCGCCGTAGGCGGGCACGCCGCCGGTGAGCTGCTCGACCATCTCCGCGAAGCCGCCGCCGAGGCTCACCCACGCCACGTACGCCAGCCCGGGCGCGCCGAGCGCGAGGAGGTCGAGGACCAGCCGGCGCCACCAGCTCGCCGTGCGCAGCGCGCCCGCCCGCGTGGCCGGGTGGAGCAGCAGCCACAGCACGCCGATCACGGCGGCCAGCGCGAAGCTCTGCTTGACGAACACCGCGCAGCCGAGCAGCACCAGCCCGCCGCGGCGGGCGAGCGCGCGGCCGCTGGTCAGTCCCGCGTCCAGGGCCCAGGCGCCGCACGCGGTGAGCGCGATGCCGTCCACGGTGTGCCACGCCATCAGCGGGAACGCGTTGAGGTTGATCAGCGACGCGGCCGCGACCAGCGCGGTCATCCCCGGGCCCCAGTCGAGCACCCGGCGCCGCGTGACCAGCGTGGCGAACGCGATCGTGGCCACGATGATCTCGATCATCGAAAGGAAGCTGGAGCCGAAGAACAGCGGCATCGGCAGCGCGAAATCGGCGACGTGCAGCACCGCGGACCCCAGCGGGCGGGCGGAGATGATGTCGGCGTGCGGGACTTCGCCGTGCAGCACGCGCCACGCCTGGGCGAGGATGAAGCCCTGGTCGGAGGGGTGGAAACCGAAGCGGCCGACGCGGAGTTCGGTGGCCAGCGCGAGCAGCACCACCCAGCCGGCGTGGACGCTCCAGCGCACCAGCGTTCGGCGCTGCCTGCCGGGCGCCGGCGTCGTGGCGATGTGCGCAGGACTCGCCACGGCCACGCCCCGCCCGCCTTCCGCTCCCGATCACACCCGGGAAGCGATGGTAGCGGCCGGTCCACCGCACCCGGCGGACCGCACCCGGATGCCCGCCGGAAGGCCGCGAATGACTCATTCGGGGCCTTCGCGTGCGGCGGAAACCGCCCGCGAAGGCCCCGAACCGGGGCCGGGCACGCGCCCGGCCCCGGCCGGACTCACCCGAGGGTGCGCCGCGCGGTGCCGATCACGGCCGTCTTGTCGGTCGCGGCGCTGCGTTGCCCTGAGCTGTCTACGCTGAATACCGGCATTTCGAACTCCCCAGTTGAAGCCCGCACGGGTGCACGGGACTCGCGCGAGGGTAGAAGTACCGTCGGTCGCGTGCCACCGTTTCGCCGGAATTCGCGGGAATCAGGCACGGCGGCGCCAGATGAGCCGGGTCACCGCGGCGGCGACCGACGCGGGTGCGGACCGCCGGGGGAGGTCGCGTGTCTCGGGCGCGGACTCCGGCATCGCCCGGTAGGCCAGGTGCGCGGCGAACCGGGCGAGCTTCGGCGCGGCGAGCGTCGCCAGTTCGGCGGCGCGGCCTTCGGGGAGGCTGAGGATCTCCGGCCGCTCCTCGCACGCCCGCACCACCAGCGCCGCGGCGCGTTCGGGGCTGCTGGACGGGATTCCGCGGTAGCCGGTCGGGGCGATCATCGGCGTCCGGACCAGCGGCATCCGCACCGACGTGAACGTGACGCCGTCCGAGAGCGTCTCGCGCCCGGCCGTCAGGCCGAACTCCTCCAGGGCCGCCTTCGACGCCAGGTAGGCCGAAAAGCGCGGGGTGTCGGTCTGCAGGCCCTGGGTCGTGACGTTGACGACGTGGCCGAACCGGCGCTCGGCCATCGACGGCAGGAAGCCGAGGATCAGCCGGACCGGGCCGAAGTAGTTGATCGCCATCGTGCGCTCGAAGTCGTGGAACCGCTGCGTGGACAGCGCGACCGAGCGCCGGATCGACCGGCCGGCGTTGTTCACCAGCACGTCCACCGCGCCGTGGTCGCCGAGCACGTCCTTGACCAGCGCGTCGACGGCGTCGCCGTCGGTGAGGTCGCACGGGTACGCCGCGGCCGTGCCGCCGGCCGCGAGGATTTCCGCGCGCACCTCTTCGAGCTCCGAAGCGCGGCGCGCCACGAGGATCACCTTCGCGCCCTTGCGGGCCACGGCGAGCGCGGACGCCCGACCGATCCCGGACGACGCGCCGGTGATCAGCACCGTCCGCCCGGCCAGTCCGGGGGTGCGGCGCGCGCGGTCGGGGTCGAGGTGGGCCTGCCAGTACCGGTAGAGCGGCGCCGCGTAGTCCCGCAGCTCGGGGAGCTCGAGGCCGCTGCCGAACAGCGCCGTCGTGGTACGCGCGGTGTCGAAGACGACGTCCATGGTCAGGTGCGGCAGCACGGCCAGGGGGACGCCGAGCTCTTCGAGGACGGCCGCGCGGGCGCCCCGGCCGCCGGGCACGCGGTCGAGCCCGGCCGCGGCCGCGTGCGCCAGGCGGCCGCCCGCGCGCCGCAGCGCGCCCGAGGGCCCGGCGGGCAGCACGGCCCGGATCACCGGGCCGCCCGCGGCGCGCGCGAAGGCGTTGTAGACGGAGTTGAGCGGCTGCGGGCGCGCGGCGGCGAGGTGGTAGGTCGTCCCCGAGGGGGCGTCCCGGTGCATCAGGAAGTCCATCGCCTCGACGACGTAGTCGACCGGCACCAGGTTCGTCGCGCCCAGGTCGGGGGCGGCCAGCGGGAGCCGCCGGGGCAGGGCGGCCAGCCGCGAAATCGCCGGGAGGAAGTAGTAGGGCCCGTCGACCTTGTCCATCTCGCCGGTGCGCGAGTCCCCGACGACGGCCGAGGGCCGGTAGACGCGGAAGGGCAGCGACTGCTCGCGGACGAGCTTTTCGGCCTGGAACTTCGTCGCGTGGTACGGGGAGCCGAAGCGCTGGCCGAGGTCGAAGTCGGTTTCGGTGAACCGCCCGGCGTGGTCGCCGGCGACGGCGATCGACGACACGTGGTGCACCAGCCCGTCCCGCGCCGCGGCGGCGAAGGCGAGCAGGTGGCGGGTGCCTTCGACGTTGGCGCGCCGGTTGGCGTCCTCGCCGGCGGTGAGGTCGTAGATCGCGCCGAGGTGGACGACGTGGTCGAGGTGGGGCAGCTCGGCGGGGTCGGCACCGAGCCGGGGTTCGGCGAGGTCGCCGAGCACCGGGTGCAGCTTGTCCGCGCCCGGCCAGTCGCGTGCCAAGGTGGCCAGGCGCTCGCGGGAGGTCTCCCGCACCAGCGCGTACACCGCGGACGTCTCCGGCCGCTTCAGCAGCCGCGCGACCAGGCGTTTTCCGATGAAGCCCGTCGCGCCCGTCACGAAGTAGGTCGTCATGGCCGGTCCCTTCAGTCGGGACGGACTCTAACCTACTGCAAAGTAGGAACGGTAGTTGTCAGTATTGCCGGGTCGAACCCCGGCTAGCTTTCTTCTTCGTCTGCCGTCGCGACGACGGCGTCCCGCAGGGCGGCCCGCAGCCGTCCGACGTCGAGCGGCCCGAGCACCGCCGCTTCGCCCGGCGGCGCGACCAGCACCACCTTGTCGTTGCTGACGAACACCGTCACATCCCTGCGCCGGCCGGCCAGATCCCGGCAGCCGATCGACCACTCGCCCCGACTCATGGTCGCCGCCCTCCGCTTCCCTTGTCGTGGTCGTGCTTCGTGCGAGGGTGGGAGCGGCCGCCGGCGGAGCTATGACGCGGGTTCACCCGATCTGCCTACTCGCGGGTTTTGTCTTGCGCTTCGCGGGTTTTCGGCGTAGCTCCGGTCGTGGCGCGGCCGGTTCGGGAGTAGCGTCCCGGGGCACGAGCCGTCCCCGGGAGGTCTGGATGTCGGAACCGCGGAAGATCGTCATCGTCGGTGCGGGCCTGGGTGGGGCGTCCGCGGCGGCCGCGGTGCGCGAACGCGGGTACACCGGCGAAATCCTGCTGATGGGCTCGGATCCGCACCGCCCGTACGAGCTGCCGCCGCTGTCGAAGGGCGTGCTGCTGGGCAACGCCGACGAGCCCGACTGGGTGCACGAAGAGAAGTTCTACGCCGAGAAGGACATCCGCTTCAGCGCCGGCGTCACGGCGACCCGGCTCGAGCTCGGCGCCCGGCTGGTGCTCGACGACGCGGGCGGCGAACACCGCTACGACCGGCTGGTGCTGGCGACCGGCTCCCGGCCGCGCCCGCTGCCGGTGCCCGGCGGCGACCTGCCCGGGCTGTCCACGCTGCGCACCCTCGACGACGCGCTCGAGCTGCGTTCGGCGTTCGCCGCGGCCGAGCGCGTGGTGATCGTCGGCGCCGGCTGGATCGGCTCCGAAGCGGCCGCGGCGGCCCGGAAGCACAACGCGGAGGTGACGGTCGTCGACCCGGCGCCGGTGCCCCTGGCGAACGTGGTCGGCGAGACGGTCGGCGGGGTGTTCCGCGACCTGCACGTCTCGAACGGCGTGCACTACCGCTTGGGTGAGCAGGTCGCGGAGATCACGGGCGGCCCGGACGGCGTCCGCGGCGTGCGCTTGAGCGGCGGCGAAGAGCTGACGGCGGACGTGGTCCTGATCGCGGTCGGCGCGGCCCCGAGGGTGGAGCTGGCCCACGCGGCGGGCTTGGAGCTGGCGGACGACGGCGGGGTGGCGGTGGACGCGGGCCTGCGCACGTCGGCACCGGACGTCTACGCGGTGGGCGACATCGCGGCCCACTTCCACCCGCGGTACGGGCGGCGCGTCCGCGTGGAGCACTGGGCGAACGCGAAGGACCAGGGCACGCACGTGGCGCGGAACCTGCTGGGCGAGAACGAGCCGTTCCTGGCCTCGCCGTACTTCTTCACCGACCAGTACGACCTGGGCTGCGAGTACCGCGGCCTGGCGGACCCGGCCTCGGACGAACTGGTGGTCCGCGGCGACCTGCCGTCCCGCGAGTTCACCGCGTTCTGGCTGCGCGAGGGCGAAGTGGCGGCGGCGATGAACGTGAACATGTGGGACGACGGGGATGCCTTGGGTGCATTGGTCGACGGCCACACGAAGGTGACGGCGGAACAGCTCAAGACGGCGGATCTGGCGTCGCTGACCTGAGACGTTCCCGCAGCAGCGCATCGAGCCGTCGCCAAGCGGGTGACGACGCGTTGACCGCACCCTGCACCAGCGCCGGGATCGCGGAACCCCGCTCGTACGCAGGCAGTTCCACGCCGTACCGGGCCCGGGTCGCGGCGACGAGCCGTGAAGCCAGCGCCTCGACGCGCGGGTCGTGCGGGTCGAGGTCGTGGATCCGGTCGTACTCGAGGACCAGGGAAAGCAACACCGGGTCGCCCAGCATCGCCGACTGGTCGCGGAAGTTCGTGCGGGCCGTCTCCGGGTGGGTGGCGAAGACCAGCAGCCACAAGTCGTTCTGCAGGGTCACCCAGCGCTCGCTGAACCCGAGGCCCGGCAGCCGCCCGAGGTAGGCCACCACCTCGTCCGGCAAGGGCGAAAGGTCGCCGCCGGCCAGGCGCCGCAGGCGGGAGCGGGTGGCCTGCAAGGCCTCGATGCGGGCGGCCAGGTCGTCGTCGATCTGCCGGAGCGCCGCGGCGAGCCCGTCGCCGGCGCGGAGTTCGCGGATGCGGGCCAGCGGGACGCCGGCCTCGGCGAGCGTGCGGACCTTGATCAGCTCGACCGCGTCGGACGCGCGGTACCGGCGGTACCCGGAACTGTCGCGCTCCGGCTCCGGGAGCAGGCCCTTCGCGTGGTAGACGCGGATCGTCTTGGCCGTCACCCCGACGTACCCGGCGAGCTGTCCGATCGTGAGCACCCGGCCATCCTCGCACTTGACCTTGCCCCAGGGGCAAGGTTGCATGCTGGCCGCATGACCGATCACGAAACCCTGCGCGCGCTGGCCGACGAGGGCAACGAGACCGCGCTCGACCGGCTGGCCGGCCTCGCCGACGCCCGCGGCGACGTCGAGGAGCTGAGCGAGCTGCTGGACGAAGGCTGCGAACACGCCGGCGAGCTGCTCACCCGCCGGGCGGTCGCCGCGAAAGACCTCTTGCAGCTGCAGCGGATCGCCGACGCCGGCCACGAACCGGCGGGCGACGAGCTCGAACGCCTCCTGTCCACCCCCTCGTGAGTGGTAAGGCGGGTTCTAACCCGCCTTACCACTCACGAGCACTGGAGCCGGGCGCGTCAAGGCCAGGTAGGCCACCAGGGCCAGCACCGCGAACCCGGCCATGGTCGCGGCCATCGGCACCGCCGTGCCCGGCCCGCCCAGGCCGACCAGCGGCGTCGCCACCGCGCCCACCACGAACTGCAGGACGCCCAGCAGCGCCGAAGCCGCCCCGGCCGTGCGTGCGTGCGAAGCCAGGGCCAGCGAACTCGCGTTCGGCATCACCAGGCCGATGCTCGACACCAGCAGGAACAGCGACACCAGGAGCAGCGCCAGCGGCGCCCGGAAGAGGACCGAAGCCAGCACCAGAGCGCCGCCGGTCACGCCGAGCAGCAGGCCGGACCGCAGCAGCGCCCGCTCCCGGATCCGGCCGACCAGGCGGCCGTTGAGCTGACCCGCCAGCACGATCCCGACGCCGTTCGCCCCGAACACCACGCTGTACGCCTGCGGGCTGAGCCCGTACACGCCCTGCAGCGCGAACGACGAGCCCGAGATGTAGGCGAACATCGACGCGAACAGCAGTCCCGACGCCAGCGCGTACCCGGCGAACGACCGGTCCAGCGCCAGCCGCCCGTACGTCCGCAGCACCGGGCCGAGCCGGAGCGGGGACCGCGCGGCCGACGGCTCCGGCAGGAAGAACACCACCACGGCCAGCAGCAGCGCGCCGAACGCGGTCAGCACGACGAACACCCCGCGCCACGACGTCCAGTTCAGCAGCTGGCCGCCGATCAGCGGCGCCAAGATCGGGGCCAGGCCGCTGACCAGCATCAACGTCGAGAAGAACTTCGTCATCGCGGTGCCTTCGAAGAGGTCCCGCACGGTGGCGCGGGCGATCACGATGCCCGCCGCGGCGCCGAGGGACTGCACGAACCGCGCCGCGACCAGCAGCCAGGCGTCCGGGCTCACCGCGCACAGCACCGAGCCCACGACGTACAGCGCCAGCCCCGCGAGCAGGGGGCGGCGGCGGCCCAGCGCGTCCGACAGCGGGCCGAGCACCAGCTGGCCCAGGGCGAGCCCGACGATGAACGCGCTGAGCGTCAGCTGCACCGTGCTGTCCGTCGCGTGCAGGTCGGCCGCCATCCGGGGCAGCGCGGGCAGGTACATGTCGATCGACAGGGGCCCGAACGCGGTGAGGCCACCCAGCACGAGGACGAACTTCAGCTGCGCCCGCCGGCTCGGCGCGGTACGTTCCGCCGTGGTGGCCATGCACGTCCCTTCGTTCCCTCTCCGGGACCAGCGGGGAGCGCGCCGGTGCTATTCCGGCTGTGACCGGTGACACCCCGTGCTCACCCGACCATGCCCCGACACTGATCCGATCAATTTTGCGACCGATTCGGCGACGGCTCTGGATTGACGGTCTCGACTGCGATATACATCGGATGTCTGGTCGGTGTGGGTGAAGGGAAACATCCGTGCAGCTGCTGCGTCTCGGGGAGCCGGGGAGTGAGCGTCCGTTCGTGCGCGCCGGCGACGGCACGACCTACGAACTGGGCGGCCTCACCGCCGACATCGACGGCGGCTTCCTCGCCGCGGACGGGATCGCGCGCGCCGCCGCCGCGCTCGCCGCGGGAGAGCTGCCGGCCGCTTCGGAGACCGGGCTGCGCGTCGGCTCGCCGATCGCCCAGCCCGGCAAGGTCGTCTGCATCGGCATGAACTACCGCCGCCACGCCGAGGAAACCGGCGCGACGCCGCCCACCGAGCCGGTCGTCTTCATGAAGGCGCCGGACGTCGTGGTCGGCCCCGGCGACGACGTCCTCATCCCGCGCGGGTCGGTCAGCACCGACTGGGAGGTCGAGCTCGGCGTCGTCATCGGCAAGACCGCGCGCTACCTCGAGAGCGTCGACGAAGCCCTCGAGCACGTCGCCGGTTATGTCGTCTCGAACGACGTCTCCGAGCGCGCGCTGCAGTTCCGCACCGCCCAGTGGGACAAGGGCAAGTCCTGCGAGAACTTCAACCCGCTCGGCCCGGCGCTGGTCCCCGCGAGCGAGGTGCCCGACCCGCAGGACCTCGGCCTGCGGCTGTGGGTCAACGGCGAGAAGAAGCAGGACTCGTCCACCAAGGACATGATCTTCAGCGTGGCCGAGATCGTCCACCACCTGAGCCAGGTGATGGTGCTGCGGCCGGGCGACCTGATCAACACCGGCACCCCGGAGGGCGTCGCGCTCGGGCAGCCCGACCCGAAGCCGTACCTGCGCGACGGCGACGTCGTCGAACTCGAGATCGACGGTCTCGGGCGGCAGCGCCAGACCGCGAGGCAGGCCTGACCATGGCGAAGATCATCGGCATGGAGGTCCTCGACGTCCGGTTCCCGACGTCGAAGGAGCTCGACGGCTCGGATGCGATGAACCCCGACCCGGACTACTCCGCCGCGTACGTCGTGCTGCACGCCGACGGCGGCCCGGACGGCTACGGCCTCGCGTTCACCATCGGCCGCGGCAACGACGTCCAGGCCGCCGCGATCCGCGCGCTCGCCCCGCACGTCGTCGGCCGGGACGTCCCGGAGGACGCGGCCGCGCTCGGCGACCTGTCCCGCACGCTCGTCGGCGACTCGCAGTTCCGCTGGCTGGGGCCGGAAAAGGGGGTCGCGCACATGGCCGTCGGGGCGGTGGTCAACGCCGCCTGGGACCTCGCCGCGCGCCGCGCCGGCTTGCCGGTCTGGCAGTTCGCCGCACGGATGACCGCCGAAGAACTCGTGTCCCTGGTGGACTTCCGGTACCTCACCGACGCGCTCACCGAAGCCGAGGCCCTGGACATCCTGCGCGCGGCCGAACCCGGCCGCGCCGACCGCACGAAGCAACTGGAGACCAGGGGCTACCGCGCCTACAGCACGTCCCCCGGCTGGCTCGGGTACGCCGACGCCAAGCTCGTGCGGCTGGCCGAGCAGGCCGTCGCCGACGGTTTCGAGATGATCAAGCTGAAGGTCGGCGGCAACCTCGAGGACGACGTCCGCCGGATGAAGCTGGCGCGCGAGACGGTCGGCGACGGCATCCGGATCGCCGTCGACGCCAACCAGCGCTGGGACGTCTCCGCCGCGGTCACCTGGATGACCGCGCTGGCGCCGTTCGACCCGTACTGGATCGAGGAGCCGACCTCGCCCGACGACGTCCTCGGGCACGCGGCGATCGCGAAGGCCCTCGCGCCGATCAAGGTCGCCACCGGCGAGCACGTCCAGAACCGCGTGGTGTTCAAGCAGCTGCTGCAGGCGGACGCCATTTCGGTGCTGCAGCTGGACGCCGCCCGCGTCGGCGGCTTCAACGAAAACCTCGCGATCCTGCTGCTGGCCGCCAAGTTCGGCGTCCCGGTGTGCCCGCACGCCGGTGGCGTCGGGCTCTGCGAGCTCGTGCGGCACCTGTCGATGTTCGACTTCGTGGCGGTGTCCGGCACCGACGCGGACCGCTCCATCGAGTGGGTCGACCACCTGCACGAGCACTTCACCGACCCGGCCGTCGTCGAGCGCGGCCACTACCTCGCCCCGACCGCCCCCGGGTTTTCCGCGCGCATGCACGACGCCACGCTGCGCCGGTTCCGCTTCCCGGACGGTCCCGAGTGGACGGAGACCGCAAGTGAGTGAATTCGAGGGCCTGGTGGCCGCCGTCACCGGAGGCGCCTCGGGCATCGGCAAGGCGGTCGCGACCTTGCTGGCCGACCGCGGTGCTCAGGTGGCGGCCCTCGACCTCAAACCGGGCGACGACGGCATCCGCTGCGACGTCTCCTCCGATGACGAAGTCCGCTCGGCGATCGACGCCGTCGTGGAACGCTTCGGGCGCCTCGACATCCTCGTCAACAACGCGGGCATCGGCGCGCAGGGCGACGTCACCGCCAACGACGACGACGAGTGGCACCGCGTGTTCGACGTCAACGTCGTCGGCATGGTCCGGCTCGCCCGGGCCGCGCTGCCGCACCTCAAGAACTCGCCGTCCGCGGCGATCGTCAACACCTGCTCCATCGCGGCCTGGGCCGGCCTGCCCAACCGCGCGCTCTACTCGGCCAGCAAGGGCGCGGTGCTCTCGCTGACCCTGGCCATGGCGACCGACCACCTGCCCGACCGGATCCGCGTCAACTGCGTGTGCCCCGGGACGGCGGACACCCCCTGGGTGGGCCGGCTGCTCGACGCCGCCGACGACCCGGCGGCCGAGCGCGCGGCCCTCGCGGCCCGCCAGCCGATGGGCCGGCTGGTCACCGCCGACGAGGTCGCGAACGCCGTCGTCTACCTCGCCAGTCCCCTCTCCGCCTCGACCACCGGCACCGCGCTCGCGGTCGACGGCGGCATGTACGGCCTGCGTCCTCGCGGTCCCGTTCACCACGACTAACAAGACTTGATTTCCGCTGTCATCAAGGAGGATGCGGTGCGCGCTGTGCTCTTTCACAACAGGGTGATCCAAGTGGCCGCCACGGCCGCCGTCTGCGGCCTGGTTCTGGCCGCTTGCGGGTCCACGAAGGACAATGCCGCGGCGCCCGCCCCGGGCGGCGGCGCCGGCGGCAAGGTCGGGGCCACGCTGCCCCTGCTGACCTCGCCGTTCTGGCAGGCCTACAACAACTACGTGCCCAAGATGGCCAAGGAAGAGGGCGTCGACGTCCTCCCGACGGTCAACGCCGACAGCGACCCCGCGAAGCTGATCACCGACATCGGCACCTTCCTCAACCAGGGCGTCAAGGGCCTGGTCGTGACGCCGCTGGACTCGGCCGCCATCGTCGCCGGGCTCAAGCAGGCGGAGAACAAGGGCGTGCCGGTCGTCGCGGTCGACGTCGCCCCCGAGAGCGGCAAGGTCGCCATGGTGGTGCGGGCCGACAACAAGGCCTACGGCACCAAGGCCTGCGAAGCGATCGGCGAGAAGGTCAAGTCCGGCAAGGTCGTGCAGATCATGGGCGACCTCGCGTCGGTCAACGGCCGCGACCGCTCGGAAGCCTTCCGCGACTGCATGAAGGCCAAGTACCCCGGCATCCAGGTGCTCGAAATCCCGGCCGAGTGGAAGGCCGACAAGGCGTCCTCCGGCCTGGACAGCCTGCTGACCGCGAACCCGGACATCAAGGGCGTCTACATGCAGGCCGGCGGCGTCTACCTGGCCCCGACCGAGCAGGCGCTCAAGCGCAAGAACCTGTACTTCCCGGTCGGCGACCCGAAGCACATCGTGCTCGTGTCCAACGACGGCATCCCGCAGGAGCTGGCCGCGATCCGCGCCGGCGAGCTGGACGCGACCGTGTCCCAGCCGGCCGACGCCTACGCGAAGTACGGCCTGTACTGGCTGAAGAAGGCCATGGCGGGCGAGACGTTCAAGCCGGGCCCGACCGACCACGACAGCACCATCGTCGAGATCAGCCCCGGCATCCTCGAGGACCAGCTGCCCGCGCCCGTCATCACCAAGGCCAACGTGGACGACAAGGCCCTCTGGGGGAACAACCTGTGACCGCGCTGCCCGCCGGCGAATCCGCCGTCCCGGTGGTCAGCGCCGTAGGAGTCGGAAAGCGCTACGGCCCGACCGTGGCGCTGCACGACGTCAGTCTCACCGTGCACCCCGGCGAGTCGCACGCGCTCGTCGGGCGCAACGGGGCCGGCAAGTCGACGCTCGTCACCATCCTCACCGGGCTGTCCGCCACGGACACCGGGCACGTCGAGTTCGGCGGCGCGCCGGCCCCGCCCCTGACCAGGCAGGACGACTGGAAAGCCCGCGTGGCCTGCGTGTACCAGCACGCGATGGTCGTCCCGCAGCTCACCGTCGCCGAAAACCTGTTCCTCAACCGGCAGGCGGGCGGCGGGTTCTCGATCGGCTGGAAGTCGTTGCGGCGCAAGGCCCGCGAGCTGCTCGACTCGTGGGACGTGCACGTCGACGTCGACACCCCGGCCGGGGACCTCTCGGTCGAGGACCGGCAGTTCGTCGAGATCGCCCGCGCGCTGTCCTACGGCGCCCGGTTCATCGTCCTCGACGAGCCGACCGCGCAGCTGGACAGCCAGGCCATCGAGCGGCTCTTCGAGCGGATGCGCCAGATGCAGGCCGGCGGGGTGACGTTCCTGTTCATCTCGCACCACCTGCACGAGGTCTACGAGGTCTGCCAGGCGGTGACCGTGCTGCGCGACGCGAAGCACGTCCTCACCGCCCCGGTGGCCGAGGTCGGCAAGGCCGAGCTGGTCGACGCGATGACCGGCGAGCCGGGCGGCCTGTCGGTGCGGGACGCGGCTTCCCGGGAGTCGCTGGAAGCGGACGCCGCGGAGATCCTGAGCGTCGACGGGCTCTCCGGCGACGGCTTCCGGGACGTCTCGTTCCGGCTGCGCCGCGGCGAGGTCGTCGGGCTCGCGGGCAGCAACGCCAGCGGGAAGCACCAGGTCGCCGAGACGGTCTACGGCCTGCGGACGCCGTCCGCGGGCACGATCCGCGTCGACGGCTCGCCGCTGCGGCCGGGCGACATCCCGGCGGCGCTGCGGGCCGGGATCGGGTGCGTGCCGCGCGACCGGCACCACGAAGGCCTGGTGCTGACGCACTCGATCGCCGACAACGCCACCATGTCCATCCTCGACAAGCTGGGCCGCGGCGGGATCGCGTCCCCGGCCACGCGGCACGCGAAGGCGTCGCAGGCCTTGAAGGACTACGACATCGTCGCCGCGGGTGCCGAACAGCCGGTCTCCGACCTGTCCGGCGGCAACCAGCAGAAGGTCGTGCTGGCGCGGGCGTTGCTGAGCGACCCGCGGGTGGTCGTGCTGATCAACCCGACCGCCGGGGTGGACGTGAAGTCGAAAGAGGCGCTGCTCGCGGTCGTCGACCGGGTGCGCGCCGAGGGCAAGGCGGTGCTGATCGTCAGCGACGAGCTCGACGACCTGCGCCTGAGCGACCGGGTTTTGGTGCTGCGCGCCGGGGCCGTGGTCGCCGAACACCAGGCCGGGTGGTCCGACGGCGACCTCGTGGCCGACATCGAAGGAGTCGAGCTTTCGTGACCGACGTGATGACCTCTCCGCAGACTTCGCTGCCGGCGCCCCCACGGCGGCGCAAAGCCGTCTGGCTGCGCGAACTCGCGCTCTTGCCCGCCCTGGTCGTGGTGTTCGTCATCGGCGGCCTGGTCGACGACACCTTCGTCGGCTGGAGCAACATCGTCAGCATCCTGACCGCGTCGGCCGCGCTGTCGCTGGTCGTGCTGGGCGAGTCGCTGGTGCTGATCACCGGGAAGTTCGACCTGTCGCTGGAATCCACGATGGGCCTGGCGCCCGCGCTGGGCGCGATGGTCGTGATCCCGGCGGCGTCGGCGGGCTTCGGCGTCGAACTGCCGGCCGCGATCGGGCTGTTGGTGATCCCGCTGTGCGGGGCGCTGGTCGGGTTCGTCAACGGCTTCCTGATCGTGAAGCTGAAGCTGAACGCCTTCATCGTCACGCTGGCCATGCTCACCGTGTTGCGCGGTGTGCAGGTCGGCTCGACCAAGGGCAAGACGCTGTTCAACCTGCCGGACTCGTTCACCGACCTGGCGACGACGACGTTCCTCGGGCTGCCGATGTCGGTGTGGCTGGCGGCGCTGCTCTTCGCGGTCGCCGGCTGGGTGCTGCGCTACCACCGCGTCGGCCGCGCGCTGTACGCGATCGGCGGCAACCGCGAAGCCGCGCGGGCGGCGGGCGTGCGCGTCGACCGGATCGCGTGGGCGGTGTTCGTCGTCGCCGGGATCCTCGCCGCGATCGGCGGCCTCGCCTACACCGGTTACGTCGGGGCCTTGGGCGCGAACCAGGGATCCGGCATGATCCTGCAGGTGTTCGCGGCGGCGGTGATCGGCGGCGTCTCCCTCGACGGCGGCAAGGGCACCCTGGTCGGTGCCCTCACCGGCGTCCTGCTGCTGTCGTCGGTGTCGAGCCTGCTCAACTACGCGCACGTCACGGCGGAGTGGCAGGGGGCGATCTACGGCGCCATCATCCTGGTCGCGCTGATCATCGCCCGGTACGCCGGTGGGAAGCCACAGACCTGACGCTCACCGGGTGAAGGTCCGACGTGTTCCGAGTCTGCCGCAGCTTGTCGTGAGTGGTAAGGCGGGTTAGAACCCGCCTTACCACTCACGACGGGCGGGGAGGTGAGTGTGCGGCTAGGAAGCTTCGGCGGCGGGTTCGTCGGGCGCCGTCGGGTCGTCCGCGGTGCCCAGGGCGTTGCGCAGCCACTGCTCGACGCCCGCGACGTGCACGGTCGCCCACGAGCGGGCCAGTTCCGGCTCGCGCGCGGCGATGGCCTCGTAGATCGCCGTGTGCTGCTCGCGGGTCTTCGCGACCGCGCCCTCCTGGGTGAGGCCGCGCCAGATCCGGGCCCGGGCGGTCGGCCCGGAGAGGCTGTCGAGGAGCGAGCAGAGCACGGGGTTGCCGGAGCCGTCGGCGATCTTGCGGTGGAACTGCAGGTCGTTGGCGACCAGCGCTTCCACGGTCGGCGAGTCCTCCAGCTCGCTGAGCAGGGTGCCCAGCTCCGCGATGTCGGCGTCGCTCATGTGCAGCGCGGCCAGCGCGGTCGCGGCGGGCTCCAGGATCCGGCGCACGGCCAGGAAGTCGAGCACGGTGTCGTCGCGGTGGAAGTCGACCACGAACGTCATGGCGTCGAGCAGCAGGTTGGGCTCGAGGCTGGTGACGTAAGTGCCGTCACCCTGGCGAACGTCGAGCACCCTGATCAGGCACAACGCCTTCACGGCCTCCCGCAGGGAGCTGCGCGACAGCCCGAGCCGCTGGGCCAGTTCGGCCTCCTTCGGCAGCCGGTCGCCCGGCGCCAGCTCGCCGGTGATGATCATGTCCTTGATCTTGTCGATCGCGACATCGGTGACGGGCATCGCGTCCGCCCTCCCTGCAACAGACCTCGGATGTTTCGGTGGTGCTCCCCAGCGTGCCATGTCCCGGCCGGGGAAGGGGCGATGACCCACCAGCGCACACCACAACGGGTGGCTCCGCGCCAAGCCGGTATCCCCTCCCGGCGGACCCGGCGTAACGGACTCGACCTGTTCCACGTCCTCGAAGACGACTGCTCCGGCGACGACGCCGGCCTCGGACCGGTCCGGAAACCGCCGGTGAAGGAGTGACCGCGTTGGAACTCTCCCTGTCCCCGCTGGGGCTCGGCTGCGCGCAGCTGGGCAACCTGTACCACGCGATCAGCGACGAGACGGCGGCCGCGACCGTCCGGCGCGCGTGGGACGAGGGTGTCCGCTACTTCGACACCGCGCCGCACTACGGACTCGGCCTGTCGGAGGCCCGGCTGGGCGCCGCGCTGAGCTCGTACCCGCGGGACGAGTACGTGCTCTCGACGAAGGTCGGCCGCGTGCTGGAGCCGAACCCCGGCGGCGCCGGCACCCAGGACGACCAGGGCTTCGCCGTGCCGGCGGCGTACCGGCGCCGGTGGGACTTCAGCCGCGACGGCGTCCTGCGCTCGATCGACGACAGCCTGACCCGGCTGGGGCTGGACCGCGTCGACATCGTCTACGTCCACGACCCCGACGACCACTTCGAGGACGCCCTGCGCGGTGCCTTCCCCGCGCTGCGGGCCCTGCGGGAGCAGGGCGTGATCGGGGCGTTCGGGGCCGGGATGAACCAGGCGCCGATGCTGGCCGAGTTCGTCCGCCGCACCGACCTGGACGTCCTGCTGGTGGCCGGCCGCTACACGCTGCTCGACCAGCCCGCGCTGGACGAGCTGTTCCCGCTGTGCGCGGACCGGGACGTCCGCGTGGTGGTCGGGGGCGCCTTCAACGGCGGCATCCTGGCGACCGCCGAACCGGGCCGGGTCTACGACTACGCCGAGGCGCCGGCTGAGCTGGTCGAGCGGGCCGGGCGGATCGCGGAGATCTGCGCGCGGCACGGCGTCGAGCTGCCGGAAGCGGCGCTGGCGCTGCCGATGGCGCATCCGGTGGTGGCGTCGGTGGTCGTCGGCGCGCATGATCCGGAGCAGGTCAGTGTCAACGCGCGGCGGGCGCGGGCGGTCGTGCCGCCGGCCCTGTGGACCGAGCTGGCCGACGCGGGACTGCTGCGCGCCGACGTCGTCATCGCCGAAGGAGTCTCATGATCGACGCGCACCACCACCTGTGGGACCCCTCGCGGCGCGAGTACCCGTGGATGGCGGGGGAGGCCATGGACCCGATCCGCCGCCCGTACACGGCCGAAGACCTGCGCGCGGTGACGAAGGCCGCGGGCGTGCACGCGACCGTCCTGGTCCAGACGGTGCCGTCGGAAGAGGAGACGGCGGAGTTCCTCGCGACCGCGGCGGCGGAGCCGGTGATCGCGGGCGTGGTCGGCTGGGTGGACCTCACGGCTCCGGACGTCGCCGACCGGCTGGCCGCCTTCGACGGCCCGCTGGCCGGGATCCGGCACCAGGTCGAGGGTGAGCCGGACGACGACTGGCTGCTGCGGCCGGAGGTGGTCGCCGGGCTGAGCACCGTGGCGGCGGCGGGGCTGGCGTTCGACCTGCTGGTGCGCCCCACGCAACTGCCGGCGGCGGCCGAGGTGGCGTTGCGCCTGCCCCAGCTTCGCTTGGTCCTCGACCACGCGGCGAAGCCCCCGATCGCGGCGGGCGACTGGGAGCCGTGGGCGTCCGGCGTGGCCGCGCTGGCGGCGCGCGAGAACGTCGTGTGCAAGCTGTCCGGCCTGGTCACCGAGGCCGACTGGTCCGGCTGGGAGGTCGGGCACCTGCGCCGGTACGTCGACCACGTCCTCGACGTGTTCGGCCCGGAGCGCCTGCTGTTCGGCTCGGACTGGCCGGTGTGCGAACTGGCGGCGTCCTACGAGCTGGTCCTCGACGCGGCGATCGCCCTGACGGGCTCGCTGTCGGACGCCGAGCGCCTGGCCGTGTTCGAGCACAACGCCCGCACGGCGTACGGGCTGGATGCGGGCGGGGAAACCTCCTCCAGGGGGTAACCGAAGTCTCCCCGCCCGCCGCGGGAAAGCGGGCTTGTCAGAACTCTTCGTCGCGGATCATGCCGCGCAGCCGGGTCAGGGCCCGGTGCTGCGTCACGCGGACGTTGCCCGCGGAGATCCCGAGGGCTTCGGCGGTTTCGGTCGCCGAGAAACCGACGGCGATGCGCAGGGTCAGGATCTCCTGCTGCACGCGGGGCAGGGAGGCGAGCAGCCGGCCGAGGCGGGCGCCCAGGTCGAGGTGCAGCGCGTGGCTCTCGGGCTCGTTGCCGGCGACCAGCGGGCGCTCCGGGAGTTCGGGGACGGGCTCGGAGCGGTCCCGGGCGACGGCACGGTAGGCGTCGGCGACCTTGTTGGCCGCGATCGCGTGGACCAGGTAGAGGAAGGAGCCGCCGCGGTCCTGGTAGTCGGGCAGGGCCTTGAGCACGGCGAGGCAGACCTCCTGGGCGACGTCGTCGGCCGACAGGTAGGAGAGGTCGCGGCCGCCCATGCGCGCGCGGCAGTAGCGGACCACCACCGGCTCGATCATCTGCAGCAGCGAGTGGATCGCGGCCGGGTTGCCCTCGCCCGCGTCCTTGACGAGGGGGTCGAGGTCTTCCTTGGTGAGCCGTCCGCCCGGGCGGGGCAAAGTCTCCGGGTTGCGATAATCGCGAAGGCTCGAAGCGGATTGTTCGGTGGTCCTCGGCGGTGCTGTCATGGTCGTCTCCCCGGCCGACCCTCGACCGTCGCTGCCGGGGGTTCAACACTCCGTAACTGATCCATCGCAGATGCTCCGGATGATCGAGGCCCATCTGCGGTCCGTGCGACGCAGGGTAATCGTAAGCACCTCCAGGCGGGTCAGTCCAGATTTCAACGACCAATACCCCGTTAGCAGTATCGACCGTGATGTTCCCGCGACCCTGTCGCGCACATTGCGATTAATCGGTTTCAGGATGTGCCGAGTTCACTCGTCAGTGGAAGACGACCACGGAAGCGGCGGTGACGGTCACGGCCAGCGACGCGATCGCGGGCAGCAGGCGGCTCGGCGGCCCCGGTTCGGCGGAGCGCAAAGCTCGTTCGCGGTGCATCCCGACGGCCGCGAGCAGGGCGGATGTCCCGGCAGCCAGCAACGCGGGGACCAGGGAGCCACCCCAATGGTGCTGGGCGGCGGCGTGCAGGAGCAGTACCGTGCAGGCGGCGGACGAGAGTGCGGTCCGCCGCCAGGCGAGCCCGGTGCGCTCGGCCTGGGCGCCGGCCGGGGTGGTCACGGCCGGCCCTCGAGCCGCTTGTCGGCATTTCTGACGTCACGATAATCGCGAACCGGCGGTATTCGCTTCCGTCGAGGCCCTTCGTCCGGGCCGGGGCACCCGGCTCGGCGGGAAGACCGGGTGGCCGGACCGGTTTTCGGGGCCGTCACCGTCCGCAGCTTTCCGTGTCACTCACGAGACCACCAGCAGCACGGCCGCGGCGGCGATGAGGGCCAGCAGGCCGCCCGTCAGCCCCAGGATCATCCGGCTGGGCGGCAGCGGCTCCCTGGCCCGCATCGCGATCTGCACCCGCCGCCACCGCGGGTACGCAGTCGCGGCGAGGACGGCGGCCAGCACGACGCACAGCCCGGCGAGCACCGCGCTCGCCGCGGCCGGCGACGGCACCAGCTGGTGCACGGCCACCCCGCCCGCGAGCAGGCCCAGGGCCGTGCGGAGCCAGGCGAGGAAGGTGCGTTCGTTGGCCAGCGTGAAGCGGTAATCCGGTTCGGTGCCGCCCGAGTGGGGCTTGATGTCGTCCGACGCCACGCCCGCAGACGCTAGCCGGTGTGGGCCGCCGCGGCCGGTCCGGTGCGGTGCGCGAAGACCCACCAGCGCAGCACGGCGAACCGCACGAAGCCGCCGACCAGGCTGGCCAGCAGCAGGGTGCCGGTTTCCTCCCACGACGTCGGCCGGTCGACGAAGGCGTCGAGGAGGGCCAGCACGGCCGAGCCGTACAGGGCGTAGAAGGCGAAGGTGAGCACGTCCTGCAGGTGCCGCTTCCCGGCGTTGCTGGGGCGGCCGGCGAAGGTGACGCGGCGGTGGAACTCGGTGTTCCCGACCGTGGTGAGCGCGATCGCGACCAGGTTCGCCACCTGGGAGCCGAGCTCGTCGCGCAGCAGGAGGAACAGGGCGGCCTGCAGGCCGGTGGTCACCACGCCGGCCACGACGTACCACGCCGCGTGCGTGCCGAGCTCGTGGTGGCGGTCCGGATCGGTGGCGAGCAGCCGGTGCTCCGGTGCGCACCTGGTGGTGGCCATGATCCCAACCTACCCGGCGTTCACAAACTTGTGAATGTGTTAAACCGGTTGAAGAAATGTGATCCCGGCGACACCGCGGGGTTTCGCCGCCCCGCCGGCCGGGGTAGGTCACCCGGCGACGGGAAATTTCCGACGCGCCAGGAGGGCCAGTGAGTGACCGTGACTCGGCCGAACCGCAGAGCTTGAGCCCCAGCGAGGCGCTGGACGAGGACGAACTGCGCGTCGACTCGCTCGAAGAGGGCATCGAGCCGCCCGAGCACTGGAGTGCCGCGAACCGCTACGGCACCACGCCCCGGGAGATGCGCGAAGGCGAGCCGATGGACCAGCGCCTGGCCGAAGAGGTGCCGGACGCCGAGCCGGAGCCGGTCCCGGAGCGCCCGCTGGCGGCGACGCCGGCGGCGGAACTCGACGAGACGATCGAGGACGCGCCGCCGGACTTCGAGCCGGTGGCCCCGGAAGAAACCGTGGCGCGCCGCCATTCCAGCCCGGGGGTCGACGCCCGGCCGGATTACGCCGGCGAGTCGGTGGCGGACGCCATTCGCGCCGCCCGCCAGGGCTGATCCGCTCAGACTGCACGTCCGTTCGGGCGCCCCTAGCGTGGGGCACCAGTGCATCGGACCGCGACGAAGGGAAGGCCGAAGATGCTGACCGTGACCGAAGCCGCCGCCGAGGCGATCACCGCCCTGACGAGCCAGGGGGAGGGTGACGCCGGGCTCCGCCTGGCGGTCCAGAACGCCGACGGCGAAAGCGCCCAGCTGGCGCTGTCGGTGGCCCCCGAGCCGGCAGAAGGCGACAGCGTGCTGGGGGAGGACCAGGGACCGAAGGTGTTCCTGGAGCCCCAGGCGGCCGCGCTGCTGGACGACAAGGTGCTCGACGTCCAAGAGGACGAAGCGGGCGGCGTGGCGTTCGCCGTGCTGCCCCAGCACACGAGCTGACCGCGGCGGACGGGCCTTCCGCTCCTCGGGTGCGGGAGGTCCGTCCGCGCGCGCGTTTCCTACCGGGCTCGCCAAGCGCGAACCAGCTCCGCCGCCCGGACCCGCAGCAGTTCCGCCGCATGACGGCGAGCGTGGTCCAGCGAAGGCGCGTGATCGATCAACGCGCTGCTCCCCACCACACCCAGCCGCGCCAGTCCCGCCGCGTCGAGCTGGATCCGGCCCGCCAGCGCCAGCAGCGGCACCCCGCGCGGCCGCGCCCGGTCGGCGATGCCCGCCGGGGCCTTGCCGTTCAAGCTCTGCTCGTCCAGCGAGCCCTCGCCGGTGATCACGAGGTCCGCGCCGTCCAGCGCCTGGTCGACCCCGGTCAGCCCGGCGATGAGAGCGAACCCGGACTCGGCACTCGCCCCGAGCGCGATCGCCGCCGCCGCCACTCCGCCCCCGGCGCCCGAGCCCGGCACCCGCGAGACGTCCGGCGCGCCGCCCACCTGCAGCGCGTGGGCCCACCGGCCCAGCCCCTCGTCGAGCAGCGCCACCTCCGAAGGTCCGGCGCCCTTCTGCGGCCCGAACACCGCCGCCGCGCCGTCCGGGCCCAGCAGCGGGTTCGTCACGTCGGTCGCGACCGCCACGCGCACGCCCGCCAGCCGCCCCCGCACCGGCGTCAGCTCCGTCGACGCCACTCGCGTCAGCGTCCCGCCGCCCAGGCCGACCGGCGCACCGAACGCGTCGAGCACGCCGGCGCCCAGCGCTCCCAGCATCCCGGCGCCGCCGTCGGTGCTGGCCGTGCCGCCGACCGTGAGCACGAGCCGCCGCGCGCCGTGGATCAGCGCGTCCGCCAGCAGCTCGCCGACGCCCCAGGTGTGCGCGGCCAGGGCCGTCGCCGGCGAGGGTTCGACGAATTCGATGCCGCACGCGCGCGCGGATTCGATGTACGCCGTGCCGTCCAGCACCGCGTACCGCGCCCGCACCGGCTCCTCGAGCGGCCCGCGGACCGCCATCCGCACGATCCGCGCGCCCGCGGCTTCCAGGACGTCCAGGGTGCCTTCGCCGCCGTCGGCGACCGGGCAGGTGACGATTTCCGCGTCCGGCAAGGCATCGCGCACGCCGAGCGCGATCGCCTCCGCGGCCTCGACCGCGGTGAGACTGCCCTTGAACTTGTCGGGCGCGATGACGACACGGGTCACGGCTTCACCTCCGTCAGCGGGGGACGCCCGGCGAGCACCGCCGCGACGTTGCGCGCGGCCAGCACGGCCATCGCGGTGCGGGTCTCGACCGTCGCCGAGCCCAGGTGCGGGCTGAGCACGACGTCGTCGCGGCCGAGCAGCCGCGGTTCGACCTCGGGTTCCTTTTCGAACACGTCGAGCGCGGCGCCGGCGATCTCCCCGGCCTCCAGCGCGTCGGCCAGCGCGGCTTCGTCGACGACCGGGCCGCGGGTCGTGTTCACCAGGTACGCGCCGGGTTTCATGGCCCGCAACGCGGCGGCGTCGATGAGGTGCCGCGTCCCGGGCGTCAGCGGGCAGTGCAGTGAAACGACGTCCGAGCGCGCCAGCAGCTCCCCGAACGACACGAATTCGGCATCGGTGTCCTTTTTGGACCGTCCGGAGTAGACGACGGACATCCCGAACGCCGACGCCCGGTTCGCCATCGCCCGCCCGATCTGCCCGAACCCGACGATGCCGAGCGTCTTGCCCTGCAGCCCGGAGCCGAGCAGGAAGCCGAGGTGGAACGACCACGGCGTGCGGGAGCGCAGCAGCCGTTCGCCTTCGCCGAGGCGCCGCGTGACGGCGAGCAGCAGCCCGAAGGCGAGGTCGGCGGTGGCGTCGGTGAGCACGCCCGGCGTGTTGGTGACGACGACCCCACGGGAAGCCAGCGCCGGGACGTCGACGTTGTCGTACCCGACGGCGACGTTCGCGACCACCTTCAGCCCGGGACCGGCGGCGTCGGCCAGCGCGCCGTCGAGCCGGTCGTGCAGCATCCCGACCACGGCCGACGCGCCGCCGGCGAACTCGTGCAGCTCGGCAGGCGTCAGTGGACGATCGGCGGGGGAGACTTCCACCTCGCCTGCCTCGGCGAGGAGCTTCACCGCGTCGTCGGGAATCCATCGGGTCACCGCGATCTTGGCCACTCCGACAGCCTAGGTCACGGCACCGACAATTCAGGCGACGCGCGTCAGCCGCACCACCGCGCTCGCGTATCCGCTGCCGGGAAGATCGACGTCCAAGCCGTGGCTCAGCAACACCGCGCCGTGGTGCACGGCGCCGTCCTGATCGCGGTACAACCCGGCCGGCTCCAGCCCCGCGAGCCGCGGCGGGGTGAACGGCCGCGCGAACTCCGCCGGCCGCCGCCAGGAGAAGACGACCACGTCGTTGCCGAGCACGTACTGCACCGCCGTCAGCGCCGAGACCGCCGGATCCGCCAGCCGGTACAACGCGCCGTGCTGCACGACGGGCCGGATCTCCTTGTACAGCGCCACGAGGGACGCCGCTTCGGCGAGTTCGTCCGGCGTCCAGCGCGGCAGGTCGCCGCCCAGGCCGAGCACGCCCGCCATCGCCACGTGGAACCGGAAGCTCAGCGGCGCTTCCCGCTTCGTGGCCGGGTTCGGGCTGTCGGTCACCCAGGCCGACATCGTGCCCGCGGGGTAGATCTGGCCGTAGCCGTGCTGGATGGTGATCCGGTCGGCGGCGTCGGTGTTGTCCGACGCCCAGATCTCGTCGGTGCGTGCGAGGATCCCCAGGTCGGTGCGGCCGCCGCCGCCCGCGCAGCCCTGGATCCGCAGGTCCGGGTGGTCGGCGCGCAGCCGGTCGAGGATGGTGTACACCGCCCGCACGTGGCCGACCCACAGCCGCTGCGCGTCCGGACCCGCCTCCGGCCAGCCCGCCTCGGTGAACGCGCGGTTCATGTCCCACTTGAGGTAGTCGATGCCGTGCTCGCCGACCAGGCGGTCGAGCCACTTGTGGGCCCAGTCCGCGACGTCCGGCCGCGCGAAGTTCAGCACGAGCTGGTTGCGCAACGTCGTGCGCTCGCGGTGGGCCATGTGCAGCACCCAGTCCGGGTGCGCGCGGTAGAGGTCGCTGTCCGGGTTGACCATCTCCGGCTCGACCCACAGCCCGAACCGCATGCCGTGCGCGTGGACCGCCTCGACCAGCGGCCCCAGTCCGTCCGGGAAGCGTTGTTCGTTGGCGATCCAGTCGCCGAGCCCGGCCGAGTCGCCGGTGCGGGCGCCGAACCAGCCGTCGTCCATGACGAACAGCTCGGCTCCGACGCGAGCCGCCGCGGCCGCCAGCTCGGTTTCGGTTCGCTCGTCGACGTCCCAGCCGGTGGCCTCCCAGGAGTTGTAGACGACCGGCCGCAGCTCGCCGGGGTGCGGCTGGACGAACTCGCGGACGTAGGCGTGCCACCGCCGGCTGGTCCCGCCGAAGCCGTCGGCCGCGTAGAGCCCGGCGAACACCGGCGTCTCCCACGTTTCGCCCGGCCGCAGCCGCCAGCTGACGTGCTCGTGCCCGAACCCGCCGGTCCACGTGACGCGGCCGGTGTGCGTGCGCTCCACGGTGATCCGCCAGCTCCCGCTCCACGCCAGCGCACTGCTCCACACCTCGCCGGCGGTCTCCGTCGCGTCGCCCGCGTCGAGCATCACCCACGGGTTGACCTGGTGGCTGGAGGCGCCGCGCCGGCTGGTGAGCGTGGTCTCGCCGACCGGCAGGGGTTCCCGCAGCAGGCCGTACTCGGCGCTCCACGCGCCGGAGGTCCGGCTCAGCCGCACGCCGTCGCGCCGGGGGAGGGTCCACGACGCGGAATCCGTGCGCAGCAACGTGATCGGTTCTGCCGAACCGGTGTGCCGCAGCGACGTCCAGCGCTCGACGACATCGCCGCGGAGGCGGTAGTGCAGGGAGAGCTCCAGCGGGTAGTGCCGGTCGGTGAGCCGCACGACGAGCGTGTCGTCTTCGAGCGCGAAGCCGTCGTAGCGCCACTCGAGCGCCGACGTGCCGTCGGCGTACCGGACGGCCAACGCCGCGACGCCGAAGAACGCGCCGCCCTCGGCCGGGAGCTCCTGCCGCTCGTCGCCGGGCTCGTCGAAGCTGCTGTCGGCCGGGTTGCGGCGCGCGGCGACCTGCGTGGCCTGGGCCAGCGTCAGCGGCGGGCCCCAGTGGACGTGCCGCGGGCGGTCGTCGGCGTCCAGCCGGAAGGCGTACGAGCTCTCGGGGGTGCGCAGCAGCCAGAGCCGGTGGGCGGGGTCGTGTTCGACGAGCGACATGCCCGACAGCGTAGAGCTGACCAGCGCAGAAATAAATTCTTGACGAAGTTAATTAAATCTCTCTACCCTTCCGGCCATGCCTCGCAGTGCACCGGCAAGGGCGCCGATCACCAGTCCCGCGGCCGCGACCGTGTTCACCACGGTCCTGACCGAGGGGCCGGTTTCGCGCGTCGACGTCGCCCGCCGCACCGGGCTCTCCTCCGCCGCGGTCACCAAGGCCGCCCGGCCCTTCATCGAAGCCGGCTACCTCGAAGAACTCGCCTCCGGAGGCCGCACCGCCCCCGGGGCCGGCCGCCCCGCGAATCCCCTCGCCATCCGCCCGGACCGCGAGTACTTCGTCGGCGTCAAGATCACCGGTGACGACCTCATCGGCGTGGTCACCGACCTGCGCGCCGACGTCCGGGCCAGCGCCCACCACGCGCTGAGCGGCCAGGACGTCGATCACGTCGTCCGCGCTCTGGCCGATCTCGTCGGGGAGCTGCTGTCCGGCGACCTCCGCGAGCGCGCCTACTGCCTGGGCGTCGCGGTGTCCGGCGACGTCGACCGAGCGTCCGGCGTCGTCCGGTACTCCCCGTTCCTCGGCTGGCGGGACGTCCCCCTGGCCGGACTCCTCGAGGACGCGACCGGGCTGACCGTGACCCTCGAAAACGACGTCAAGGCCCTCGCCGTCGCCGAGCAGTGGTTCGGGGAAGGGGTCGGGACGTCGTCGTTCGCGCTGGTCACCGTGGGCGCCGGCATCGGCAGCGCGCTCGTGGTGAACGGTGACCTGGTCCGCGGGGCGCACGGCGTCGCCGGGGAGATCGGGCACGTCCCGGTCGCCGACGGCGGCCCGTCCTGCCACTGCGGCGGGCGGGGCTGCGTCGAGGCGATCGCGTCCACCGAAGCGATCCTGACGCGCGCCCGCGACGTCTCCGGAGAACCCGCCCTGACCATGGAAGACGCCGTGGCGCGCGCTCGCGGCGGCGACGAGCCGCTGCGCGAGGTGTTCGCCGGGGCCGGGCACGCGATCGGGCTCGGCCTGGCCGCGCTGGTCAACCTGTTCGGCCCGGAACGGGTCGTCGTCTCCGGGGAAGGCGTCGCCACCTACGACCTGTTCGAGGAACAGATCCGCCGGACCTTCGCGGTCCAGGCGTTCGGCAGTGCCGCCCGGTGTGGCCTGGTCATCCGGCCGCTGCCGTTCGAGGAGTGGGCCCGGGGCGCCGCCGCCGTCGCCGTCCAGAGCCTTTTCGTGTCCGACAGCGCTGTCTAAAGGAGACACCCGTGAGCCCTGAGACATTCAGGCTGAATCGTCGAAGCTTCCTGGTCGGTTCCGTCCTCTTCGCCGGTGGCGCCGCCCTCGCGGGCTGCACGAGCGACCCGTTGAACAAGAACGCCGCACCGGGGGCGAAGACCACGCTGCAGCAGTGGTACCACGCGTACGGCGAATCCGGGACGCAGCAAGCGGTCCAGCGGTACGCCCAGGAGTTCACCAAGGCCAACCCGGACATCGCGGTCAGCGTCAGCTGGATCGCCGGCGACTACGAGACCAAGCTGAACTCGGCGATGCTCACCGCGCAGGCGCCGGACCTGTTCGAGCTGGGGGACTTCCGCTACCAGAACGTCAAGAACGGCCTGCTCGCGCCGCTCGACGACGTTGTCGGCCCGGTGAAAGGCGACTTCAGCCCGGCCGCGCTGGACACCGCGACCGTCGAGGGCAAGGTCTACGGCGTCAAGATGATCGACGACGTCATGATGCTGTACTACCGCAAGAGCGCCCTGCAGGCGGCGGGAATCCAGCCGCCGCAGACGTTCGCCGAGCTCCTCGAAGCGACGCGGAAGCTGACCACCGGCAAGCAGAAGGGCCTGTACGTCGGCACCGACGGCGTCGGCGAAGCGGCGACGCTCCTGCTCTGGTCGTCCGGCGGCGACTTCTTCGACTCGAGCGGCAAGAAGGTCGCGTTCGCCTCGCCCGAGGCGATCGCCGCGATCGGCGGCCTCAAGCAGCTGCACGACACCGGCGGCCTGCTCCAGGGCTACCCGACCGACTGGTCCGACCCGGGCGCGTTCACCGGAGGGGCCACCGCCATGCAGTGGGGCGGCCTGTGGTCACTGCCGGACATCAAGAAGGCGCTGGGTGACGACTTCGGCGTCGTCGCGTGGCCGAAGTTCGGGGACACCGGCAAGCAGGTCGCGCGGGTCGGCGGCTGGTACCAGCTGGCGAACGCGAAGTCGCCCAACTTGGACGCCGTCAAGAAGTACATCGACTGGCTGTGGATCAAGAACGCCGATCTGCAGAAGGACTGGTGCGTCAAGTACGGCTTCCACATCCCGGCCCGCAAGGAGGTCGCGGCGCGGACGACCGAGTTCTCCGGCGGCTCCGCGAAGGACGCCGTGACGATCTCGCAGCAGTTCGGCAAGTCCTATTCGGGCCTGTGGAACAAGGCGTCGGCGACGCTGTTCCTGCAGGCCGCGACGAAGATCGCGAACGGGCAGGCCGACCCGGCCGCCGAGCTCGGTGACGCGGCGAAGAAGGCGCAGGCCGAAGTCGACAAGCAGCTGGCATGACGGCCGTGGTGGAGGCGCCGGCGGCCCCGGTGACGCCGGCGAAGAAGCGGCGCCCCCGCCGCGACTGGCGCGCGATCGGCGCGTTCGCGGTGCTCACCGGCCCGGTCGTGCTCGGGCTGGGGCTGTTCAAGTACGTCGCCATCGGCTGGAGCTTCCTGCTCAGCTTCAACGACGCCCGCGGCACCATCACGCTCGGGCACTGGATCGGCTTCGGCAACTACGCGTTCCTGCTCGGCGACGACGCCTTCCTGACGTCGCTGTCGACGATCGCGATCTTCACCGTCTTCATCGTGCCGATCACCTTCGTCGCGTCGCTCGGTCTCGCGGTGCTGATCAACAGCATCCGCCGCGGCAGGGCGTTCTTCCGGACGGTGTTCCTCATCCCGGCGGCGGTGTCCTACGTCGTCGCGGCGCTGGTCTGGAAGATGGCGCTGTTCAACGGGCTGCCGTCCGGCGTCGCGAACGTCGTCGGCGGCCTGTTCGGCGCCGATCCCGTGCCGTGGCTGTCGACGACGAGCCCGCCGGTGTACTGGGTCGCGGTCGTGACGCTGCGGCTGTGGCTGCAGGTCGGGCTGTACATGATCCTCTTCATGGCCGGGCTGCAGGCGATCCCGCCGTCGCTGTACGAAGCCGGTGAGCTGGACGGCACGACGAAGTGGCAGGCGTTCCGGTACATCACGCTGCCGCAGCTGCGGAACACGTCCGTGGCGGTGCTGCTGCTGATCCTGATCGCGGCGTTCCAGGCGTTCGACGAGTTCTACAACCTGTTCGGCACCGGGCTTTCCGGCACGGCGACCGCGCCGGTGAAGCCGCCGTTGGTCTACCTCTACGACTCCGCCCTCGGTGACCAGAACTACGGCGTCGGCTCGGCGGGGGCGTTCCTGCTCACCGTGCTCATCATTGTGATCACCCTGCTGCAGGGCCGGTTCGCCGGCTTCGGGAAGAAGGATTGATGGCCGTCCTCCCGGTTTACCGGAAGGCGCCGAAGTACGTTTTCGCGTCGGTGCTTTCGGTGATCTTCCTGCTGCCGTTCTTTGTCATGCTGCGCAACGCGCTGATGACGCGGCAGCAGGTCGGCTCGCCGGACTGGTCGTGGCTGCCGGACCCGCTGTCGTGGGCCGGCTTCGGCGACCTGTTCGCCGACACCTCGGTGCCCATGGCGCACTCGTTGGGGAACTCGTTCCTGATCGCCGTGGTGACCGCACCCGTCGGCACGCTCTTCGGGTCGATGGCCGGGTACGCGCTGGCCAGGATCACCGTGCCGGGGCGTCGTGCCGTGTTCACCTACGTGCTGGTCACACTGATGATCCCGCAGTCGGTGACGTTCGTGCCGACGTTCGTCGTCGTCGGCTCGATGGGCGGGGTCAACACCGAGTGGGGCATCATCGCGCCGAACCTGTTCAGCGCGTTCACGGTGATCCTCTTCCGCAACTTCTACCTGCGGTTCCCCGCCGAGCTCGAGGAGGCCGGACGGCTCGACGGGCTCGGCCACCTCGGCGTCTACCGGCGCCTGGTCCTGCCGAACTCGGGGAGCATGCTCGCGTCCCTCGGCGCGCTGATGTTCATCGAAAGCTGGAACGCGTTCCTGTGGCCCCTCGTCATCGGGCAGGACCCGTCGTCGTGGACCGCGCAGATCGCGCTTTCGACGTTCCTGACCGCGCAATCGGTCAACCTGCCGGCGCTGTTCGCCGGCGCGCTCGTCACCATCGCGCCGCTGGTCGCGATGTTCCTGGTCGCCCAGCGGTTCATCGTCCGCGGAATCGCGGCGAGCGGGCTCAAGGAGTAGGTCCCCCCAATCGAGGAGTGTCCGATGAAGCGCCTCCTTTCCGTTTTCCTCGCCGTACTGGGTGTTTCGGCCTTCCTGGTGCCGCCGGCTGATGCGCGGACGCCGTTCGTCACGCCGTTCATGGGCTGGAGCAGCTGGAGCCTCGAGTCGTCGACCCGCGCGGGTTACGGCACTTCGTGGCTGAACGAGTCGCACGTCCGCGACGCGGCGGCCGCTCTCGCGGGCAAGCTCAAGGCCGCGGGCTACACCTACGTCAACATCGACTCGGGCTGGAACGCCTCGCTGTCCTGGGTCTTCCACACCGACGTCAACGGCATCCCTGACCCCGATCCGGCACGGTTCCCAGCCGGCATTCCGGCGCTGGCTTCGTCTGTGCACTCGCTCGGGTTGAAGCTGGGCCTGTACGCGGTGACCGGCCTCGAGAAGGAGGTCTACGACAAGAACGCGCCGATCCTCGGCACGTCGTGCCACGCGCGGGACATCGCGTACCGGCCGCTGACGCCGTCGAACGGCTGGGGCGGCAACTGGAAGGTCGACTTCACGAACCCGTGCGCGCAGAAGTACTACGACTCCATCGTGGCCCGCTTCGCGTCCTGGGGCGTCGACTTCGTCAAGGTCGACGGGACGACCGCGGACAACGTCGCCGACATCCGGGCCTGGTCAGCGGCGATCGACCACACGCGGCGGCCGATGTGGCTGACCGCGAGCGCGTGGCCGGTACCGCGGTCCGTCGGGTCCGCGCTGGCTCCCCACGCCAACGGCGTGCGCGTCGACACCGACGTCGAGTGCTACTGCGAGACGGTGTCCACCTGGGACAGCTCGGTGAAGGCGCGGTGGGCGGACCTGCCGGGCTGGCTGGGCGTGTTCGGGCCGCAGTACCGGCCGGACCTGGACTCGATGCCGATCAGCAACAACACGGGCAGCGGCATCCAGGACGGGATCTCCGACGTCGAGCGGCAAAGCGTCATGACGTTCTGGTCGATGGCGTCCTCGCCGCTGTACGCCGGGGAGACATCTACTTCCTCGACGCGTCCGCCGTGTCGATCCTGACGAATCCCGAGGTCATCCGGGTCGACCAGGCCGGCACCTACCCGACTCGGGTGACCGGCGGCGACCATCAGGTGTGGACGAAGCGCGCGCCGGACGGCCGGACGTACGCCGCGGTCTACAACCTGGGCTCCGCGCCCGCGGACATCACGGTGGACTTCGACGGGGCGCGGCCGGTGCGTGACCTCGTCGCGCGCCGGGACCTCGGCCGGTTCCGCGGCTCGTGGACGGCTTCTTCGGTGCCGCCGCACGGCTCGCGCCTGGTCCGGATCGGCTGACAGCTTTCTCCTTCTCCGTACGTGCGTCATCCATTGGGTGGAAGACGTCTGGTCGGGCCACCGGTCGCCGTGCTAAGTTCGGTGGCAGAACGAGTGTGCGTGATGCGAACACTCCGGACGGTGTGGAGGGTGTGATGGCGGAGCTGCTGTCGCTGGAGGAGGCCGTGGCCCGGCTGGTGCACGACGGCGACACCGTCGCGCTCGAAGGGTTCACGCACCTCATCCCGGTCGCGGCCGGGCAGGAGATCATCCGGCAGCGCCGCCGGGATCTCACGCTGGTGCGGATGACCCCCGACATCGTGTACGACCAGCTCATCGGCGCGGGCTGCGCGCGCAAGCTGATCTTCTCGTGGGGCGGCAACCCGGGCGTCGGCTCGCTGCACCGCTTCCGCGACGCCGTCCAGCACGAGTGGCCGGTCCCGCTGGAGATCGAGGAACACAGCCACGCGGGCATGGCGAACCGGTACGTCGCCGGCGCGTCCGGCCTGCCGTTCGCGGTGCTGCGCGGCTACACGGGCACCGACCTCCCGGCGCAGACGGCCACGATCAAGCCGATCACGTGCCCGTTCACCGGCGAGAAGCTGACGGCGGTCCCGGCGCTGAACCCCGACGTCTCGATCGTCCACGCCCAGCGCGCCGACCGCGCCGGCAACGTCCAGATGTGGGGCATCACCGGTGTCCAGAAGGAGGCGGTACTGGCGGCGAAGCGGTCCCTGGTGACGGTCGAGGAGATCGTCGACGAGCTGGAACCCCGCCCGGGCGCGGTCGTGCTCCCGGCGTGGGTGGTCACCGCGGTGGCCGAGGTCCCGGGCGGCGCGAAGCCGTCGTACGCGGCGGGGTACTACGAGCGGGACAACGCGGCGTACCAGGCGTGGGACAAGATCGGGCGTGACCGCGAGGAGTTCACGAAGTGGCTGAACGAGCTGACCGGGGTGAAGGCATGAGCGCCGGGTACTCCGCCGACGAGATGATGAGCGTCGCGGCCGCCCGCGCCCTCGGCGACGGCATGTCCTGCTTCGTCGGGATCGGCCTGCCGAGCAAGGCGGCGAACCTCGCCCGCCGCGCGCACGCGCCGAACCTGACGCTGATCTACGAATCCGGGTGCCTGGGCGCCAAGCCGTCCCGGCTGCCGCTGTCCATCGGCGACGGCGAGCTGGCCGACACGGCGGACGCGGTGATCAGCGTGCCGGAGGTGTTCAACTACTGGCTCCAGCCCGGCCGCATCGACGTGGGCTTCCTGGGCGCGGCCCAGCTGGACAAGTTCGGCAACATCAACACGACGGTGATCGGCTCGGACTACCACGACCCGAAGGTCCGGTTGCCGGGAGCGGGCGGCGCCCCGGAGATCGCGGCGTCGTGCGGCGAGGTGTTCATCGTCCTGCGCCAGAACCCGCGTGCCTTCGTGGAGAAGGTCGACTTCGTGACGTCGTTCGGCCACGGAACCGGCAAGGGCGACCGCGAAAAGCTGGGCCTGCCCGGCCAAGGCCCGACCCTGGTGGTGACGGACCTGGGCCTCCTGCGTCCCGACCCGGAGACGGCGGAGCTGACGCTGACGCAGCTCCACCCCGGCGTGGACCTCGACAGCGCCATCGCGGCCACGGGGTGGAAACTGAAGGTGTCCGACGACCTCGAGACCACCCCGGCCCCCACGGAGCAGGAGCTGACCCTCCTGCGAGACCTGGAGAAGGCAAGCGCATGACCGACGTCTACATCCTCGACGCGATCCGCACCCCGTTCGGCCGCTACGGCGGCGCGCTGGCCGGCGTCCGCCCGGACGACCTCGCCGCCGGGGTCCTGCGTGCTCTGCAGCGGCGGAACGATCTCGATCCGTCCACAGTGGACGAGGTCACCCTCGGCGACGCGAACGGCGCGGGCGAGGACAACCGCAACGTCGCCCGCATGGCCGCCCTCCTCGCCGGCTGGCCCACCACCGTCCCGGGCAGCACGGTCAACCGCCTCTGCGGCTCCGGACTCGACGCGGCCATCCAGGCCAGCCGCGCGATCCAGGTCGGTGACGCCTCCCTCGTCGTCGCCGGCGGCGTCGAGTCCATGACCCGTTCGCCGTTGGTCATGCCGAAGCCGGAAAAGGCCTTCCCGACGGGCAACCACACCCTCTACAACACCGCGCTCGGCTGGCGCATGGTGAACCCGGCGATGCCCGCGCAGTGGACGATCTCCCTCGGCGAGTCCACCGAACAGCTCGCCGAGCGCTACGGCATCGGCCGCGACGAGCAGGACGCCTTCGCCGCCCGCAGCCACGTCAACGCGGCCAAGGCGTGGGACGAGGGCTTCTACGACGACTTGGTCGTCCCGGTCGAGGGCGTCGAGTTGGCCCGCGACGAAGGCATCCGCCCGGACTCCAGCCCCGAGAAGCTCGCCAAGCTGAAGCCCGTCTTCCGCAAGGAGAACGGCACCGTCACGGCGGGCAACGCTTCCCCTCTCAACGACGGCGCCTCGGCCCTCCTGCTCGGCGACGAAGCCGCCGCCGGCCGGCTGGGCAAGGCCCCGCTCGCCCGGATCGCCGGCCGCGGCGCGGCGGGCGTCGACCCGGACGTCTTCGGCATCGGCCCGGTGCGCGCGGCGGAGATCGCCCTCGAACGCGCCGGCATCGGCTGGGACGACCTGGCCGCGGTCGAACTCAACGAGGCGTTCGCCGCGCAGTCGCTGGCCTGCCTGCGCGACTGGAAGGACCTCGACCCGGAGATCGTGAACACCCACGGCGGCGCGATCGCCATCGGGCACCCGCTCGGCGCGTCCGGCGGCCGGATCCTCGGCACCCTGGCCCACGACCTGCACCGCCGCGGCGGGGGCTGGGGCCTCGCCGCCATCTGCATCGGCGTCGGCCAGGGGCTGGCCGTCGTCCTCGAAGGCCGGTAAGGGAGAACAGCAATGGCCACTCCGACCGATTTCAGGCTGCCGCGCTACGGGGAAGACCCCGAAGGCACCCACCCGCCCCTCGACTCCAGCGGCTACCGCTCCACGGCGCTGCGGTACCCGAAGCAGGACCTCGTCCTGCTCCCGCAGATGCTGACCGAGGTCACCGGCCCGCTGCTCGGTCCCGGCCGGCTCGGCGAGCACGACAACGACCTGACCCGGCAGCACGACGGCGAACCGCAGGGCCAGCGCATCATCGTCACCGGGCGCCTCCTCGACGGCGAAGGCCGCCCGGTGCGCGACTCGCTCGTCGAGATCTGGCAGGCGAACGCGGGCGGCCGCTACCGGCACACCGGCGACCGCTGGCCCTCCCCGCTGGACCCGAACTTCGACGGCGTCGGCCGCACCCTGACCGACAGCGACGGCCGCTACACCTTCACCACCATCAAGCCCGGCGCGTACCCGTGGAAGAACCACGACAACGCCTGGCGCCCGGCGCACATCCACTTCTCGGTGTTCGGCTCGGCGTTCACCCAGCGGCTGGTCACCCAGATGTACTTCCCGGACGACCCGCTGTTCTCGCAGGACCCGATCTTCAACTCGATCCCGGACGAAAAAGCCCGGCAGCGGATGGTCTCGCGCTACGACCACGACATCACGCAAGCCGAGTGGGCCCTCGGGTTCCAGTTCGACATCGTGCTGCGCGGGCGCGACGCGTCGGTGTTCGAAGAGGAAGAGGAGGACGAAGACTGATGACCAGGCTGCTGCCCACCCCTTCGCAGACCGTCGGCCCGTACCTGTCGATCGGGCTGCCCTGGCCCGACGGCCCGCACGTCGTGCCCGAGGGCACGCCGGGCGCGTTCTGGATCCGCGGGACCGTCCGCGACGGCCACGGTGACCCGGTCCCGGACGCCATGATCGAGACGTGGCAAGCGGACCCGGACGGCGGCTTCCGCCACCCGGACGACCCGCGCGGCGCGGCGAACGGCGAGTTCCGCGGCTTCGGCCGCTGCCCGACGGAAACCGACGGCACCTACGGGATCTTCACGCTGCTCCCGGGTGTCGTGCCGGGTGAGGGCGGCACCACGCAGGCCCGGCACATCGACGTCTCGGTGTTCGCGCGCGGCCTGCTCCACCGGGTCGTCACGCGGATCTACTTCGAAGACCAGGACAACTCCGGCGACCCGGTGCTGGCGACGGTGCCGGAGGAGCGGCGCGGCACGTTGATCGCGGCGAAGACCGACGACGGCTACCGCTTCGACGTGCGGCTGCAGGGAGACGGCGAGACCGTCTTCTTCCGGGTGTGACGGCCGTGAGCGCCGTGAAGCTGCATCGGGTCGTGGAAGGCCCCGGGGACGGGCCGGTGGTCGTGTTCGGCGGGTCGCTCGGCAGCGACGTGCGGATGTGGGAGCCCCAGGTCGCGCCGCTGGTGGAGCGCGGGTTCCGGGTGGTCCGCTACGACGCGAGAGGGCACGGCGGGTCGCCGGTGCCGCCGGGTCCCTACGAGATCGAAGACCTGGGCGCCGACGTCCTGGCGCTCCTCGACGAGCTCGGCGCCGAGCGGGCGCACCACGTGGGCCTGTCGCTCGGCGGCATGACGGGGATGTGGCTCGGCGTCCACGCGCCGGACCGGGTCGCGAGCCTGGTGCTGTGCTGCACGTCGGCGAAGCTCGGGCCGCCGTCGATGTGGGCGGAGCGGGCCCGCACGGTCCGCGCCGAGGGCACCGCGGCGGTGGCCGAGGCGGGCGTGCGCCGCTGGCTGACCCCGGGGTACGTCGAGCGCCACCCGGACCGCGCGGAGTTCCTCCGCGCGATGATCGCGGCGGTCCCGGCCGAGGGCTACGCGGCCTGCTGCGGCGCCATCGAGCGGATGGACCAGCTCGGCTCCCTGCCGAAGATCTCCGTGCCGACGTTGGTGATCGCGGGTGCGGAGGACCCGGCCACGTCCCCGGACGAGCACGCGCGGCCGATCGCCGAGGGCATCCCGGGCGCGCGGCTGGAGGTCGTGGCGAGCGCCGCGCACCTGGGAAACTACGAGCAGCCGGCGGAGTTCACCCGGCTCATCCTGGACCACTTGGAGCGAGCGTGACGGACCGCCACGAGCAGGGCATGAAGGTGCGCCGCGAGGTGCTCGGCGACGAGCACGTCGACCGCGCGGTCGCGGGCACCACGGACTTCAGCCGCCCGTTCCAGGACTACATCACCGAGGGTGCGTGGGGGTCGGTGTGGGCCCGCGACGGCCTGGACCGCCGCACGCGCAGCTGCGTGACGCTGGCGGCGCTGACGGCGCTGCAGGCGCACAACGAGCTGGCGATGCACGTCCGGGCGGCGGTCCGCAACGGCCTGACGGCGGCGGAGATCGGCGAGGTCCTGCTGCACACGGCGGTCTACGCCGGAGCGCCGGCGGCGAACGCGGCGTTCGCCATCGCCCAGCGCACCCTGGCCGAGCTCGGCGAGCCGAGCGCCCTGCCGAGGGACGCCGGATAGGGTGCCGGGCATGGACGTGACGAGGCCGCCGTTCAACGTCCGGCTGGACAGCGAACCGGCGCACCGCGGTGCCCACCACGTGCAGTCGCTGGAGCGCGGGCTGGCCGTGATCAAGGCGTTCCACGCGGGCGCGTCCGAGCTGACGTTGAGCGACGTGGCCCGCTCGACGGGCCTCACCCGCGCGGCGGCGAGGAGGTTCCTCCTGACCCTGGCCGACCTGGGCTACGTCCGCACCGACGGCAAGTACTTCTCGCTGACGGCCCGGGTGCTGGAGCTGGGCTACGCGTACTTGTCGAGCATGACGCTGCCGGAGGTGGCCCAGCCCCACCTGGAGCACCTGTCCGCGGGCGTCCACGAGTCGAGCTCGGTCTCGGTGCTCGAAGGCACCGACATCGTGTACGTGGCGCGGGTGGCGGTCTCCCGGATCATGACGGTGAGCATCAACGTGGGCACCCGCTTCCCGGCGTACGCGACCTCGATGGGCCACGTCCTGCTGGCGGGGCTCAGCGAGGCGGAGCTGGCGGAGTACTTCCTGGTGGCCAGCCTGGACAGGCTGACGGACCACACGGTGACGGCCCCCGCCCACCTGCGTGCGGAGCTGGCCAAGGTGGCCGGCCAGGGCTGGGCGATGGTGGACCAGGAGCTGGAGGAAGGCCTCCGGTCGGTGGCCGCCCCGATCCGCGGCCGCACGGGCCGGGTGGTGGCCGCGGTCAACCTGTCCACCCACGCGAGCCGCACCACGGCGGAGTCGGTGCAGAGGGACTTGGTCCCGCCCCTGCTGGAGACGGCCCGGGCCATCGAAGCGGACCTGGCGGTCGGCGCCCCGGACCACGCCCGTGGCTGAGCCGGTTGCCGGGCTGCTGCTCGCCGCCGGTGCCGGTCGTCGCTTCGGTGGTCCGAAAGCTCTCGTCCAGCTGGACGGCGAACCCCTCGTCCTCCGTGCCCTTCGCACGCTGACCGCCGCCGGGTGTGCGCCGGTGCGGGTCGTCGTCGGGGCCTCCGCCGAGCAAGTCCGGGCCCTGCTGCCCGATCCCGCCCAAGCCGTCGAAGCCGAGGACTGGGCGACCGGCATGGGCGCTTCCCTGCGCGCGGGCCTGGCCTCCCTCGAACGGACCGAAGGCACCGGTCAACCCGCCGCCGCGCTCGTCCACCTCGTCGATCTCCCGTGGGTCGGCCCCGACATCATCGCCCGCGTCACGGCCCACGTCTCCGCCGAAGCCGTCGCCCGGGCGGCCTACGACGGCGTGCCCGGCCACCCCGTGCTGCTCGGCCGCCGCTGGTGGGGGGAGATCGCCGGCGCCGCCCGGGGGGATCGCGGGGCCCGGGACTGGCTCGCCACCCGCGCCGACCTCACCCTGATCGAGTGCGGCGACCTCGGCAGCGGCCGGGACGTCGATCGCCCCGCTGATCTGGCGGGGCCCGCGTGAAGACCTACGATCGACAGCGTGACGGACTCGCCCGAAGAACTCGCCGCCGCCCTCGACGCGACCGGTTACCTCGCCGATGACGGGCTCGCGACCGCCGGCTTCCTAGCCCTGCGGATGGGGCGCCCGCTCTTCTGCGAGGGCGAGCCCGGCACCGGCAAGACGTCACTGGCCCTCGCCCTGGCCACCGCGCTGGAGCGGCCGCTCATCCGCCTCCAGTGCCACGAAGGCATCGACGCCGCCCAAGCCCTCTACGAATGGGACTTCCCGCGCCAGCTCCTGCACCTGCGCGCGCTCGAGGCGGCCGGGGAGGGGCACCTCGACGTCGAGGCCGCGGAGCGCTCGCTCTACACCGAGCGGTTCCTCCTGGCCCGGCCCCTGCTGCAGGCCCTGATCACCACCCCGTGCGTCCTGCTGATCGACGAGATCGACCGCGCCGACGACGAATTCGAAGCCTTTCTCCTGCAACTGCTCGACGAACACGCCGTGACCATTCCCGAATACGGCGAAGTCCGTGCCGAGCAGCCGCCGCTGGTGATCCTCACCTCCAACCGGACCCGCGAGGTGCACGACGCATTGAAACGCCGCTGCCTCTACCACTGGCTGGAACACCCGGACCTGGTGCGGGAGGTCGAAATCCTGCGTCGTAGAATTCCGCGGGTAAGTGAGGCTCTGGCTCGGCAAATCGCTGAAGCGGTGCATCGGCTCCGTGAAATGGATCTCCTGAAACCACCGGGAGTGGCGGAGTCACTCGATTGGGCGCGTGCTTTATTCACTCTTCAGCGTGACGAGTTGGACGCGGCAACGGCGGCGCGAACGCTCGGAGCCGTTTTGAAATACAGCGAAGACCTCGACCGGGTCCGGGCGAAACTCGACGCCTTGTTCGCCTGACCGCCCGGGTCGGGGACCGGGCGTGGCCGAAGCGAGGGAGAACCTGCGGATGAGCGTGGCGGAGACGACGGAGACCAGGCCGCCGTCGGAAACCGAGCCCGAGCGGCCGGGGCCGGCGATCACCGGGCGGAGCCGGCGCGGCAAGCTCGCCGCGGTGGCCGCGGTCCTCGGCGGCACCGCGCTGATCGCCGTGCACGCCTCCTTCTACGGTCACTGGCTGATCGACGACTCGGCCATCACGTTCGCCTACTCGCGCAACGTCGCCGACGGCTTCGGGCCGGTGCTCCGGCCCGGCGCCGCGCCGGTCGAGGGGTACTCCAACCCGACCTGGATGGTCCTGCTCGCCCTCGGCAAGCTCGCCGGCCTGTTCGACCACGGCACGCTCTTCGGCGTCTCCGACCAGATCCTCTTCCCGAAGGCGCTCGCGCTGGCCTGCTGCGCGGGCATCCTCGTGCTGTTCTACGCCGGGGCGAAGGTGCTCAGCCGCCGCCCGGCCCTGATCACCTTCGTCGCCGGGGCCGCGCTCGCCGCGATCCCGTCGTTCGTCATCTGGTGCTTCTCCGGGCTGGAGAACTCCTTCTACGCGCTCACGGTCGCCGCCCTCGCGGTGCTGATCCTGCGCGCGGTCCACGGCGGCCGGCTCCTCGACACCCAGGTCGCCGTCGGCACCGGGCTGATCGCCGTGCTCGCCGCCCTGACCCGGCCCGACGGGATCATCTACGCCGGCGCGTACCCGATCGTCGTCCTGCTGTTCCTCAAGCGGGAACTGCTCGGCCGCAGCGTCCGCGCGGTCGTGCTCTCGGTCGCCGGCTTCGCCGTCCCGTACGGCGCCTACCTGGTCTTCCGCTGGTTCGAGTTCGGCCGCCTGGTCCCGAACACCGCCGTCGCGAAGGGCCAGGAGCCGCCGACGGTCGAGGACCTCGCCCGCCCCGGCGAAATCGTCTCGTACGTGGGCTGGCTGATCGTCGCGGTCGCCGTCGCGTGCCTGGTGCTGCTGATGGTCCGGCCGTCGCGGCTGCGCACCGGGCTGGTCGCCCTGCTGGTGCCGTTCGGGCTCACCGTGGCCGCCTACATCGTGCTCGAGTTCGACTGGATGGGGCAGCTGCGGTTCGCCACGCCGGTCTGGACGCTCGGCGCGTTCGGCGGCGCGATCGTGGTCGTCGAGGCGCTGGCGGCGGCCCGCCTGCGCGGCCGGATCGTGCTCGCCTGCCTGCTGGTGGTGGCGCTGGTCAGCTCGGTGAGCGGGCTCTACGACCAGGGCATCTCCTACCGCGCCAACGTCAAGACGGCGATGTGCATCGTCGCCGAGCGCGACGCCCGGACCATCAACGGCCTCGCGGACATCCTCAAGCTGCCCGACTCCGCCCAGGTCGGCCTGATCGACCTCGGCGGGACGTCGCTGGGCAGCCGCCTCCGGGTGCTCGACCTGGCCGGCCTCGGCGACAAGCAGGTCGCCGACTACCTCCACGAGTCCGATGTGACCGGCGTCCGCAATTACGTGTTCGGCCAGGCCAAGCCCGAGCTGGTCACGTTCATCGGTTCGTGGATCAGCACGCTGGGCTTCGACCAGGACCCGCGGTTCGAGCGCGAATACGCGACGATCTTCGTGAACCCGCCGATCGGCAACCTGACCATCGACTCGCGCAACTGGGTCAGCTACCACGTCCGGCGTGACCTGGTCGACGACGCGAAGCTGGCGGAACTCAAGGCCTACACCCAAAAGACGTTGCCGCCGCTCCTGGAGCTGAACAAGGGAGCGGGGCTGCGCGGCTGCGCGAACATCCAGCCCGGCTTCAAGGCCGCCGCCTGACCGCAGTACCGGGCGCCCGCCTCGATGGTCCACAAAGGACCATCGAGGCGGGCGTTCTTAATTGCGTTGCCGCTCCCGGCGGACTCGGGCATCCTTCTTTTCACCAGCACAGCACGCCCCACCGAGAGGAGGAGATCGTGACCCGACGGCAAGACCGGAACTCCCGCGGCGCGATCTCCCGCGTCGTTCGCTGAAATTCCCGATTCTTTCCGAAGAGCTCTTCGCGCCCACCCGCCGCTACCTTGGGTCGGCCGCGGCGAAGAGCGCGGTCTGCGCGCCTGCCCGGGGAGGGGCGCGTGCGCAGACCGCCCTTGTCCCGGTAGCTCAGCAGGACAGAGCGCGGCATTGCCACGGGGGTCCAGGGGGCTTGCCCCCTGGCCGGGGTCTGGGGCTGGGCCCCAGCCAGACGAGCACGCCGAGGTCCGAGGTTCGAGTCCTCGCCGGGACACCGACAAGGCGCGATCGAGCGCACAATGGACGTGTGACCACTGCCGCCGATCCCGTCGCCGGGTACGCCGGGTTCGCCGCCGCGTTGCGCGAAGCCGGTGTCGCCTGCGACGCGCACCGCGTGCAGGCCTACCTCACCGCCGTCGCCGAGATCGACGTCGCCGAGCCCACCCAGCTCTACTGGGCCGGGCGGCTGACGCTCTGCTCCAGCCCCGACGACCTCCCGTACTACGAAGAAGCCTTCAGCCAGTGGTTTTCCATCGAGACCAACACTCCGAAGCGTGCGGCGTCGGCCGCGCCCAAGAAGGCCAGGATCGCCCCGCTGGCCGCCGAAGGCGCGGACGCCCAGGGCGGCGAAGGCTCTGACCAGCTGAAAGTCGCCGCCAGCGCCCAGGAAGTCCTGCGCCATCGCGACCTCGCCGAGCTGACGACCGCCGAACGCGAACACCTCCGCGAGCTGCTGGCCACCCTGAAGCCGGCGCTCCCGCGGCGCCCGGCCGCCCGGCGGACCCCGGCGCGGCGTGGCCGCCTCGACCCGTCGCGCACGCTGCGCGCCATGCTGGCCAGCGGCGGCGAACCGCTCAAGCTCGTGCACGCCCGGCGCGGCAGCCGGCCGCGGCGGGTGGTGCTGCTCATCGACGTCTCCGGCTCGATGAGCCCGTACGCCGACGCCCTGCTGCGGTTCGCCCACGTCCTGACGCGGGCCGCGCCGCCGTCCGTCGAGGTGTTCACGCTCGGCACGCGGCTGACCCGGGTGTCGCGGCAGCTGCGGCAGCGCGATCCGGAACGCGCGATGCTCGCGGCGGGCTCGGCCGTGCCGGACTTCGCCGGCGGGACCCGGCTCGGCGAGACGCTCCAGGCGTTCCTCGACCGCTGGGGCCGGCGCGGGGTGGCGCGCCGCGCCGTGGTCACGGTGTTCTCCGACGGCTGGGAACGCGGCGACACCGGCCTGCTCGGCGAGCAGCTCGCGCAGCTGCGCCGGCTCGCGCACGCCGTATTCTGGGTGAATCCGCACGCCGGCCGCGCGGGGTACGCTCCGGTCCAGTCGGGCATCGTGGCCGCGCTGCCCCACATCGACCGGCTCCTGGCCGGGCACAGCCTGGCCACCTTGGAACGACTGCTCGGGGAGATTTCCGATGCGTGACGTACTGGACGACGTGTTCCGCCGCTGGTCCGCGGGGGAGACCGTGGGGCTCGGCACCGTGGTCGCCACCTTCTCGTCGGCTCCGCGCGCGCCGGGCGCCGCGATGGTCGTCGCGCCGGACGGCACGGTCGCCGGCAGCGTGTCCGGCGGCTGCGTCGAAGGCGCGGTCTACGAGCTCGCGCAGGAGGTGGTCGCCGAGCGCAAGCCGGTGCTGCAGCGCTACGGCGTCACCGACGACGACGCGTTCGCCGTCGGCCTCACCTGCGGCGGGATCATCGACATCTACGTCGAGCACGTCGACCGCGACTCGATGCCGGAGCTCGGCGACGTCGTCGCGTCGGTGCGCGGCGGCGAGCCGGTCGCGGTCGTCACGATCATCGAGCACGAACGCGAAGGCCTGGTCGGCGAGCACATGATCGTCTGGCCGGACCGCACCGCGGGCTCGCTCGGCTCGTCGCGGATGGACGACGCCGTGGCCGACGACGCGCGCGGCCTGCTGGCCAGCGGCCGCACCGGCACCCTGCACTACGGCCCGGACGGGCAGCGCCGCGGCGAGGGGATGGCAGTGTTCGTCAACTCCTTCGAGCCGCCGCCCCGGCTCCTGGTCTTCGGCGCGATCGACTTCGCCGCCGCGATGGCGCGCATGGGCGCCTACCTCGGCTACCAGGTCACGGTGTGCGACGCGCGGCCGGTGTTCGCCACCACCAGCCGGTTCCCGGACGCGCACGACGTCGTCGTCGACTGGCCACACCGCTACCTCCAGGCCGAGGCGGACGCCGGCCGGATCGACCGGCGCACGGCGGTCGCGGTGCTGACCCACGACCCGAAGTTCGACGTGCCGCTGCTGGAGGTCGCGCTGCGCCTGGACGTCGGGTACGTCGGCGCGATGGGGTCCCGCAAGACCCACGACGACCGCTTCGCGCGGCTGCGGGAAGCGGGGATCACCGAGGCGGAGCTGGAGAGGCTGTCGTCGCCGATCGGTCTCGACCTGGGCGCGCGCACGCCGGAGGAGACGGCCGTGTCGATCGCGGCGGAGATCATCGCGCTGCGGTGGGGCGGCGGCGGCAAACGCCTCGCCGAGCTCTCGGGACGCATTCACGGCTGAGTACCCCGATCGGGTGCATAAAGTTCACCCATCCGGACTTCCGCACATACGGAGCCGTGCCGTCCTTCGGCCTGCATCTGCGGAACAAGTAGTTGAACGTGTGACATCAGGGCTTGTCGACGCGAAGGTCGCGTAGCACGCTCGGGGTTTGTGAGCCCGATCACTCCTCGGGCGGGCCGTTCCCGAACCGGCTTTTGGAGGCCTGATGCGCATCACCGTCACCGTCGACGGGACGAAGTACACCGACGAAGTCGAACCCCGCACCCTCCTCGTGCACCACCTGCGAGAGCGGCTCGGCAAGGTCGGCACCGTCGTCGGCTGCGACACCAGCAACTGCGGCGCCTGCACCGTCCACCTCGACGGGCACAGCGTGAAGTCCTGCTCCGTGCTGGCCGTCCAGGCCGACGGCTGCGAGGTCACCACCGTCGAAGGGCTCGCCCGCGACGGCCGGCTGCACCCGGTGCAGCAGGCTTTTCACGACAACCACGCCCTGCAGTGCGGGTTCTGCACGCCGGGGATGATCATGCAGTCGATCGACCTGCTGGCCGACAACCCCGACCCGGACGAGCAAGCCGTCCGCGAGGGCCTCGAGGGCAACCTCTGCCGCTGCACCGGCTACCAGAACATCGTCCGCGCGGTCCGTGACGCCGCGCAGCACATGAGCCCCGGCGCCGGGCCCGAAGCCGAGCGGATCGCCGAGAACAAGCACGTCGGCGTGGGTGGTGACTGATGACCGCCACGATCGAACCGGAGGTCGGGAAGTCCCGCCGCCGCAAGGAGGACGAGCGGCTGATCACCGGCCGCACCCGCTGGACCGACAACATCACGCTGCCCGGCCTGCTGCACATGGCGGTCCTGCGCAGCCCGTTCGCGCACGCCAAGATTGTCTCGATCGACACGTCGGCGGCGAAGAGCGCCCCGGGCGTCATCGCCGTCTACACCGCGAAGGACCTCGACCCGGACGGCTCCGTCGGCATGCCGTGCGCGTGGCCGATCACGCCGGACATGAAGGCGCCGCGCCGTCCGGTGCTCGCCTCCGACACGGTCAACTTCGCCGGTGAGGGCGTCGCGGTCGTCGTCGCCCGGTCGTCCGCCGAAGCGCACGACGCGCTCGAGGAGATCGACGTCGAATACGACGAGCTGCCGGTCGTCCTCGACATGGAAGCCGCGATCGCCGACGGTGCCCCGCTGGTCCACGAGGACCTCGGCACCAACACGAGCGCGGTCTGGAAGTTCGACTCCGCCGAGGCCGGCACCGGCGGCAACGTCGAGGACGCGATCAGCTCGTCGGAGGTCGTGCTCAAGCGCCGCTTCCGCCAGCAGCGCCTGGTCCCGGCGTTCATGGAGCCACGCGCCTGCGTCGTCGACCCGACCAGCACGCAGATCACCATGTGGTCGGCCACGCAGGTGCCGCACATCCTGCGCGTGATGTCGGCGCTGACGCTCGGCATCCCCGAGCACAAGCTGCGCGTGATCGCGCCGGACGTCGGCGGCGGCTTCGGCGGCAAGATCGGCGTCCTGCCGGAAGAGATGATGTCGCTGCTCGTCGCGCAGAAGCTCGGCAAGCCGGTCAAGTGGAACGAGACGCGGTCGGAGACGATGCTCGCCGCGCACCACGGCCGCGACCAGATCCAGGACATCACCATTTCGGCGACCCGCGACGGTCAGGTCACCGGCCTCAAGGTCGAGCTGCTCGCCAACCTCGGCGCGTACAACGGCCTGGTCGGGCCGGGCGTGCCGATCCTCGGCGCGTTCATGTTCAACGCGATCTACAAGATCCCGGCGTACCACTTCGCGTGCACCAACGTGTACACGACGACGACGCTGACCGACGCCTACCGCGGCGCCGGCCGCCCGGAGGCGACGTTCGCGATCGAGCGGATCATGGACGAGCTCGCCGTCGAGCTCGGCATGGACCCGCTGGAACTGCGCGAGAAGAACTGGATCAAGCACGAGGAGTTCCCGTTCACGACCGTGTGCGGGCTGACCTACGACTCCGGCAACTACGAGGCCGCGACCGAGAAGGCGAAGCAGCTCTTCGACTACGACGGCCTGCGCGCGGAGCAGGAGCGACGCCGGGCGGCGAAGGACAAGGTGCAGCTCGGCATCGGCATCTCGACGTTCACCGAGATGTGCGGGCTCGCGCCGTCCCGGGTGCTCGGTTCGCTGGACTACGGCGCCGGCGGCTGGGAGTACGCGTCCATCCGGATGCTGCCGACCGGCAAGGTCGAGGTCACGACGGGCGCGTCCGCGCACGGCCAGGGCCACGAGACGGCGTGGAGCCAGATCGTCGCCGACCAGCTGGGTGTCGCGTTCGAGGACGTCGAAATCCTGCACGGCGACACGCAGTCGTCGCACAAGGGCATGGACACCTACGGCTCGCGGTCGCTGGTCGTCGGCGGGATCGCCGTCATCAAGGCCGCGGAGAAGGTGATCGCCAAGGCCAAGCCGATCGCGGCGCACCTGCTCGAATGCGCCGAGGACGACCTCGAGTTCGCCGGCGGCAAGTTCACCGTCAGGGGCACCGACACGGCCACGACCATGGGTGATGTCGCGCTCGCGGTGTTCGCGGCGCACAACCTGCCCGACGGGGTCGAGCCGTCGCTCGACTCGGACGCGACGTTCGACCCGGAGAACTTCTCGTTCCCGCACGGCACGCACCTGTGCGCCGCCGAAGTGGACACCGAGACGGGCCGGATCAAGCTGCGCTCGTACGTCTGCGTCGACGACGTCGGCGTCGCGGTGAACCCGCTGATCGTCGAGGGCCAGGTGCACGGCGGGCTCGCGCAGGGCATCGCGCAGGCGCTGTTCGAGGGCACCGAGCACGACGAAAGCGGCACCCTCACCACCGGCACGTTCGCCGACTACCTGCTGCCGTCGGCGGCGGACCTGCCGTCGTTCACCACCGACCGCACGGAAACCCCGTCGACGACGAACCCGCTCGGCGCCAAGGGCGTCGGCGAGGCGGGCACCATCGCGTCCACCCCGGCGGTGGTCAACGCGGTGATCGACGCCGTCCGGCCCTTCGGCGTCGACGACATCGAGATGCCGTTGACCCCGATGCGGGTCTGGCACGCCATCCAGCACGGCACCACCGACGCGGGCGGCCCCGGCCGCGGCGAAGCGGGTGGCGGCCTCGGTTCGATCGACGCCACCGGAGGTGCGCAGTGATCCCGGCTCCCTTCGACTACGTCCGCCCGTCCACAGTGGACGAAGCGGTGCAGGCCCTGGCGTCGGCGGGCGAGGACGCCAAGGTGCTGGCCGGCGGGCAGAGCCTGCTGCCGGTGCTGCGGATGCGGCTCGCCGCGCCGACCACGCTGATCGACCTCGGGCGCGTCGCCGAGCTGCGCGGCGTCCGCGAGGACGGCTCCGACCTGGTGATCGGCGCGATGACCACGCACTACGACGTCCAGCGGGACGCGTTGGTGGCTTCGCACGCGGCGTTGCTCAAAGAGGCGACGGACACGGTGGCCGACCCGCAGATCCGCCACCGCGGCACCCTCGGCGGCGCGATCGCCCACGCCGACCCGGCCGGCGACCTGCTGGCGCCGGTGCTCGCCCTGGACGCTTCGCTGGTGGTGGCCGGGCCGTCGGGGCGCCGGACGGTCCCGGCCGCGGACTTCTTCCGCGACCTGTTCACCACCGCGCTGGCCCCGGACGAGCTGCTGGTCGAGATCCGCGTCCCCCAGCACACGGGGTGGCGGGCGCACTACGAGAAGTTCAACCGCGTCGCCCAGGCGTGGTCGATGGTCGCGGTCGCGGTCACCGTCCGCACCGAGGCCGGCGTCATCGAGGAGGCGCGTGTCGCGCTGACGAACATGGGTTCGACCCCGGTCCGCGCCTCGGGAGTCGAGGCGGCCCTGGTCGGCGTCCAGGCCTCGGCGGATTCGATCGCCGCGGCGGCATCGCACGCGGCGGAGGGCACGAATCCGCCGGTCGACAGCAACGCCGACGTCGAATACCGCCGTCACCTCGCGCAGGTGCTGACGGGCCGCGCGATCGCGGCGGCGGCCGGAGCCTGACGCGCGCCCCGGGGGCCGCCGCTCGCCCGGCGAGCCGCGGCCCCCGGGGCGGCTAGGGTGGGGTGCGAACACCCCAGGTTCGGCAGAAAGGAGGTCGGCCCGTGCGGCTCGACCACGAATTCACCGTCCCGGCTCCGATCGGCGAGGTCTGGCAGGCGGTCGTCGACCCCGAGCGCGTCGCCCCGTGCATGCCGGGCGCGACGCTGACCAAGGTCGAGGGCGACAAGTTCAGCGGAACGGTGAAGGTCAAGCTGGGACCGATTTCTCTGCTGTACAAGGGGAACGGTGAGTTCCTCGAGAAGGACGAAGCCGCCCGCAAGGTGACGATCAAGGCCTCGGGCAAGGATTCCCGCGGAGCGGGCACGGCGGCGGCAACGGTGACGCTGACGTTGACGGAGACGGACGGCGGAACCCACGGAACGGTGGCCACCGACCTGGCGATCACGGGCAAGCCCGCCCAGTTCGGCCGCGGGTTGATCAGCGAGGTCGGCGGCAAGATCCTCGACACGTTCGCGGGCTGCCTGTCGGGCAAGCTGGGTCCGGCGAAGGAAGCAGCGGCCGAGAAGCCCGCAGCTGCCCCGGCGGCGGCGGCCCCGGCGGCGGCTGGTTCTGCGGCGGCTGGTTCTGCGGCGGCCGGGGATGCACCGGCGCAGAGTGCCCAGGCCGGAAAAGCCCCAGCACAGGGGACCGCTCCGACCGCGGCGGCAGCCGCCCAGCCGGTGGCCGAACGGGCCGTGAAGCCGGTACCGGAGCAGGACACCCCGGCGGCCAAGTCCGAGCCGGTGGCCAAGCCGCAGCCGGCGGTCAAGCCGGCACCGACCACCCCGGAGATCAACACGGAGCCGAAGCCCAAGCCGGCGGACCGCCCGGCGCTGCACAGCGTCCCGGCACCCCCGGAGACCGAGGCGATCGACCTGCTCGACTACGCGGGCGCTTCGGTGCTCAAGCGAGTGGCCCCGGTGCTGGCCGCCGTCGCCGCGGTGGTGGGTTTGGTGGCGATCGTCCGCGCGCTTCGCAAGTGAGCCGGCCCGCGTTGGCGGGTGTGTGCGGGGTGCTCGGCCGCTGAGTTGTGCCGGTCTGCTTCGCGCACTCCGCAGGTGAGTTGGCCTGGCTTGGTGGGTGCGGGGTGCCGAGCCACCGAGCTGTGCCGGTTTGCTCCGCGCGCGGTCGTTGGGCTGGGCGTGGGGCGCAATTTGCCGAGGTGCCGGTGCCGCGGCGGTCCGTCTGGTGGCGCACTGGGCGAATGAGCTGGCTGGGGCGGGTGCCCCCGATGGTGATCTGTTGCCGAGGCGCTGACCTGCGTTGATCTACTTTGGGCGGGCCTTAGCGCCAGTGCGTTGCCGGCAATTCCCCCGGACTGGCGACGCGCGTCGCCGGAACGGCTACGCTGGGCTACCTGGTCGGCCGAACTTCGCGCAAGGGGTACGTCACGATGCCGGTTCGTCGCGTCTGTGGCCTCGGCTCTTGAGAGCCCAGGCCGCCGGGCGCCGGGAAGCGCTTTCCACCTGGCCGGGCTGGCCCGCGCGATGGGCGATGTGGGGTGGTGCCAAGACCCGCTGGATCGCCTACGCCCTCGGCTGTGAGCTGCTCGCCGTCGGTGCGACCGGGACGGCGCTGGCCACCGGGTTCGGCGGCGCCGTACGGCCGGGGTGGTTTGCCGTGCTCGTCGCCCTCGGCGTTGCTCAGGCCGAGATGTCACGCCGCATCGAGCGGTTGCGCCGGTGGATGAGCGGGCAAATGCACATCAACGTCACCTCCGTCTGGTACCTCGCCGGTGTCGTCCTGCTGCCGCCGGCGTGGGTGGCGCTGCTGGCCGTCGTGCTCTACACGCACCTGTGGGTGCGAGTGTGGCGACAGGTCCGTACGCGGCCCGCGCACCGCTTCGTGGCGAGCACGGCTTGGGCGATGCTTTCCTGTTTCGCTGCGTCCTCCGTTCTCGCCGTGTCGGGATTGCACGGGACGCCGTTGCAGACGCCGCGCGGGTTGTTCGCGCTCTGCTTGGCGGCCGCGGTGTTCGAGCTGGTGAACGTCGGCCTGGTGGCGGCCGGCATCTACCTGTACACCAGCCAGCGCTCGGCGGCCGACCTGATCGGCACGTGGGAGGACAACGCCTTCGAGCTGGCGACCCTCTGCCTCGGCGGGCTCGCCGCGCTCGCGCTGGTCGAGCAGCCGGTGCTGGTGGTGTTCGTCGTGGCGCCGTTGCTGCTGCTGCACCGGTATCTGCTGTTGAAGCAACAGCTGCAGGTCGCGGCCGTCACGGACGAGAAGACCGGGCTGCTCAACACCGCGGGCTGGCACGAATCCGCGACGCGCGAGCACGCCCGTGTGCAACGCCGCGGCGCCGTCGGGGGCTTCGCGGTGCTGATGATCGACCTCGACCACTTCAAGCGCATCAACGACACCTACGGCCACCTGACCGGCGACGACGTGCTGGCGGCGGTCGCGGTGGCGATCTCCGGTTCGGTGCGCCAGGGCGACACGGTGGGCCGGTTCGGTGGTGAGGAGTTCGTGGTGCTGCTGCCGGGCATCGGCCGCGCGGACGTGCTGGCGATCGCCGAGCGGGTGCGGGTGGCGGTGGGTGAGCTGAACGTGGTGATCTCGACGGGCAGCGGGACGGTCCGGGTGAGTGGCCTTTCGGTGTCGATCGGGGTCGCGCGGCACCCGGACGCCGGACCGACTCTCGATGACGTGCTCCGCACTGCTGATGCGGCGCTGTATCGGGCCAAAGAGGCCGGTCGGAACCGGGTTGCGGTCTGACGCGTGCCCGGCCCGGGAAGCGCCGGAGGGCGGCTTCCGCTGGTGGGTTGGAGGTCGTGGTGCTTTGCGGGGCGGAGGGCTGGCGCCGCTCGGGTTAGTGCGGCTCAGTTGAGGCGTGGCTCGGGTGGGCTCGGCCGGAGGGCGGCTTCCGCTGGTGGGGTTGGTGGGCGTCGTGCTGCGGCAGGGTGGAGGGCTGGCGCCACCCGGGGTTAGTGCGGCTCGGCTGAAGAGTGGCTCGGGTGGGCTCGGCTGAGGAGCGGCTCGTGGCGGGAGTGGCGAGAAACCCGTCCTAGCTGTGCCGCTGCTGTGATTCAGTTGGTGGGGTTGGCGGTCGTGGTGCTTGCGGGCCAGAGGCCCGGTGTCACCCGGGGGTGAGTGCGGCTCGGTTGAGGCGTGGCTCGGGTGGGCTCGGCCGAGGAGCGGCTCGTGACGGTGGGGAAGAGGAACCCTCCCAGCTGTGCCGCCGCTGTGATTCAGCACGCGAAATACCTCTTCGCGCGCGGTGTTGCACCTCATATGAGCGGCGCGGATCACGAGACGGACGTGGTGGTCATCGGGGCCGGGCAAGCCGGGTTGTCCGCCGCCTATCACCTGCGGCGGGCCGGGTTCGCCAACCGGAGCGGGTTTGTGGTGCTCGATCACGGGAAGCGCGCCGGGGGTGCGTGGCAGTACCGTTGGCCTTCTCTCGTCCTCGGGAAGGTGCACGGCATCCACGACCTTCCCGGCATGGCCTTCGGCACTCCGGACGTGACGCGGCCCGCCTCCGAGGTCGTCTCCGAATACTTCGCGCGCTTCGAAAGCGTTTACGATCTCCCCGTTCTCCGGCCTGTCGACGTCCAGTCCGTGATGCGGGCAGGGGAGCGGCTGGTCGTCTCGAGCCCCGCCGAGTCCTGGGCCGCGCGAGCCGTCATCAGTGCCACCGGGACCTGGGACCGTCCCTTCTGGCCGCGCTATCCCGGCCAGGAAACCTTCGCCGGGCGGCAGCTGCACACCGCCGACTACACCGGACCCGAAGACTTCCGGGGCCGGCGGGTGGTCGTGGTCGGTGGGGGGTCGTCCGCCGTCCAGCTGCTCATGGAGTTCGCGCCGCTCGCCCGCGCCACGGCGTGGGTCACCCGCCGGCCGCCCGTGTGGCGGGACGAGCCCTTCAGCGAGGACTGGGGACGCAACGCCGTCGCCAAGGTCGACGAGCGGGTGCGCGCGGGCCTGCCGCCCGAAAGCGTCGTCAGCGTGACCGACCTGGCCGTGACGCCGGAGGTGCGGGCCGCCCGCGCCGCCGGAATCCTCGACCGGCGGCCGATGTTCGAGCGCATCACGCCCGGGGGTGTCGCCTGGGTGGACGGCTCGCACTTCGACGCCGACGTGATCCTCTGGGCCACCGGCTTCCGCGCGGCGATCGACCACCTCGCGCCACTGCACGTCCGCGAACCCGGCGGCGGCATCCGGATGGACGGCACGCGGGTGGTGCCGGAACCCCGCCTGCACCTGGTGGGGTACGGGCCGTCGGCGAGCACAGTCGGGGCCAACCGGGCCGGCCGGGCCGCCGTGACGGAGATCCGGAAACTGCTGGAGCGGTGAGGGTCTTCGCCGGGAGCGGGAGGCGAAGGTGCGGGTTGCAGGAGCCATAAACCCAAGCTACCGAACATCCGTTCGAATGCCATCGCTGAATCGGGTGATCTTCCGGAAGGGAACATTTCCGTTGTGGGACAACGGAACGATGCCGGTGTCACGCCAGCGCCATCCCCGGAACCCGAGCCCGGATCGCCGCCATGGTCGCCTCGTCCGAAACGCCCTGCCAGTCGTACCGCGGCGTGTACGGCGCCGTAAGAGCGCGCACGTCCTCGTCGGTCAATTCGACGTCCAGCGAGGCGATCGCGTCGTCGATCTGCTGAATCGAACCGGCGCCGACCAGCGGAGCCGTGACGACCGGCTGCCGGTGCAGCCAAGCGAGGGCGATGGCCGCGCGGCTCACGCCGTGGGCCGCCGCCACCTTCCCGACCGCCTCGACGATCGCGCGGTTCGACGCCTCTTCCGCGGGCGAGTACAGCAGGTCCGCGTACGCCCCGTCGGTGCCGGACCGCGCCGTCGACTTCGCGTCGTCCCAGGTGCGGGCCAGCCGCCCGCGGGCCAGCGGGCTCCAGGCGATCGTGCCGACGCCCTCGTCCAGGCACAGCGGGAGCATCTCGCGTTCTTCCTCGCGGGCCAGCAGGTTGTAGTGGTCCTGCATGGACACGAACCGCGCCCAGCCGTGCTGCTTCTGCAGGTGCAGGGCCTTGGCGAACTCCCAGGCGAACATCGAAGACGCACCGAGGTACCGCACCTTGCCGGCCCGCACCAGGTCGCTGAGGGCTTCGAGGGTCTCCTCCAGCGGTGTCGCGTGGTCGTTGCGGTGGATCTGGTAGAGGTCGACGTAGTCGGTGCCGAGCCGCCGGAGGCTGTGGTCGATCTCGGTCATGATCGCCTTGCGGGACAACCCTTTCCCGTTCGGCCCGGGGCGCATGGGGTGGCGCAGCTTGGTGGCGATCACGACGTCGTCGCGGTCGGCGAAGTCCTTGAGCGCGCGGCCGAGGATCTCCTCGCTGGACCCGTTCGAGTACATGTTCGCGGTGTCGAAGAAGTTGATGCCCGCCTCGAGCGCGTGCCTGATCAACGGCCGGGCCTGTTCCTCGCCGAGGGACCAGACGGGGTGGCCGCGGTCGGGTTCGCCGTAGCTCATCGCGCCGATCGCGACGGGCGAGACGTCCAGGCCGGTGGCGCCGAGCTTCACGTAACGCATGGGGGTTCTCCTGACGGGTAACTCGCGGAGGATTCTCCGGATCTGACGACGAAACTAGCGGAGGATTCTCCGCATGTCAAAGATGAGGCATGATCGGGGCATGACCGACGGCACGTACGGCACCCAGCGCAAGGCCGCCGCGCGCAACCGGATCGCGATCATCGAGGCCGCTCACGAGCTGTTCGCGCAGAACCCGCTGGTCCCGCTGAGCGAGGTCGCGAAGCGCGCCGGCGTCGGCGCCGGCACCCTCTACCGCCACTTCCCGACCCGCGAAGACCTCATCCTCGGCGCCTACCAGCACGACATCGAACGCCTGACGACCACCGCCGACGAGGTGCTGGCCCGGCATTCGTCCGCGAAGGCCGCCTTCGTCGAGTGGTTCGAGACGCTGTCGGCCTACATCCGGATCAAGCACGGGCTCGGGGACGCGCTGCACGGCGCGGCCGCTCAGGAGCTGGTCAGCGCTTCGTGGGCGCCGACCACCGCGGCGGTCAAGAAGCTCGTCGACGCCTGTGTGGCCGAGGGCACCATCGCGCCCGGGCATGACCCCGCCGACATCATCATGCTCATGAGCTTCCTGTGGCGGGTCGCGGACAACGAAGACGGCGCGGCCCAGGGGCGACGGTTGATCGCGGCCGTCTTCGAAGGCCTGCAGGCGCCGCCCTGGTCCGGCTGAGCCGGGGAGCCCGTCCCGGGACACGGAGCAGTGGACCGCTCACCGGCACACGCCGTGAGCTGCGGAAATCGTGAAAAACTCACCCTCTTGACCGATTCAAGGACAAGACAAGCCTTGTCAGCCGGAACGCCGCCTCGTTACAGTCCGAGGCGTCCGCTTAGTTAGGAAACTTTCCTAACAGTTTCGCTTCCGTTAACCCGACGCCGCAGCCCGCCCGCCACCGCCAGGCCCGTAAGGAGCGCGACGTGCCGTCCACCCGACTACGTCCCTTTGCCCGACTCACCCCGGTGCTCGCCGCCGTGGTGCTGTTGCCGTCCGCGATCGCCGCGGCCGCCACCACCCAGGCCGCCGATGTCCTGCTGTCGCAGGGAAAGCCCGTGGTCACCTCGACGACCGAAAGCTCGTCGTACACCGGTGCCAAGGCCGTCGACGGCAGCACCACCACCCGCTGGGCCAGCGCCGAAGGCGCCGACCCGCAGTGGCTGCGGATCGACCTCGGCCAGTCCGCGAGCATCCACCGCGTCGTCCTCAACTGGGAAGCCGCCTACGCGAAGAAGTACCGGATCGAGGTCTCCGACGACGGCACGTCGTTCACCACGGCCGCCACCGTCGACACCGGTGACGGCAAGATCGACGACCTCGGCGGCCTGACCGCCCGCGGCCGCTTCGTGCGCTTCGTCGGCCTCACCCGTGCCACGAGCTACGGCTACTCCTTCTGGGAGATGCAGGTCTTCGGCACCACGGACTCCTCCGGCGACACGCAGGCCCCGACCACTCCGGCCGGCCTCGCCGCGGGCACGGCGACCGCCACGAGCGTCCCCCTGACCTGGGGTGCCGCCACCGACAACGTCGGCGTCACCGGCTACGACGTCCTCCGCAACGGCACGGCGGTCGCCACCAGCGCGACGACGTCCTACACCGACACCGGGCTCAGCCCGGCCACGAGCTACACCTACGCCGTCCGCGCCCGTGACGCGGCCGGGAACGCTTCAGCCGCGAGCACGCCGATCACGGTCAAGACCGCGGCCGGCAGCGCCGGATTCGTCCTCGCCGCGGCCGGCGACATCGCCGAAAAGTGCACCTCGAGCAGCTCCGGCTGCGTCCACCCCAAGACCGCGAAACTCGTCGAGAACATGGGTCCCGCGGCCGTGATCACCATGGGCGACAACCAGTACGACGAGCCCACCCTGTCGGACTTCAAGAACCACTACGACAAGAGCTGGGGCAAGTTCAAGAACATCACCCACCCGAGCCCGGGCAACCACGAGTCCTACAGCGGGTTCACGGGCTACGACCAGTACTTCGGTGCCATCGCCAAGCCGCAGGGCCAGCGCTACTACAGCTGGGAAATGGGCAACTGGCACTTCATCGCCCTCGACTCCAACGACTTCACCACGCACGACGACTTCGCCGAGCCGCCCCAGATCACCTGGCTGAAGCAGGACCTGGCGAGCAACACGAAGGGCTGCGTCGCCGCGTACTACCACCACCCGCGGTGGAGCTCCGGTGACCACGGGGACAACATCGACAGCATCGCGCTGTGGAACCTGATGGTGGCCGACAAGGTCGACCTGGTCCTCAACGGACACGACCACGACTACGAGCGGTTCGTGCCGCAGAACGCCGACGGCAAGGCCGACGCGAACGGCCCGGTCGAGATCGTCGGCGGCAGTGGCGGCGCCAACCTCTACGACCTGAGCCCGGCGCACCCGACGACCGCCAAGCTGCTGAAGACCTTCGGCGTCCTGAAGCTGTCGATGACGGACACCTCGTTCCAGACGCAGCTCATCGGCGTCGACGGGAAGGTCCTCGACAGCAGCCCGACCTACCCCTGCCACCAGTAGGCGCGGACATGTACATCGCGGCAAGCCGTACCTCGGACCTGGCGTCGGAGACCGACCGCAAACCGGCGCTCAAGCGGGTGTCCGCCAACGTGGTGGCGCTGGGGATGGTCAGCCTGGTCACCGACGTCTCGTCGGAGATGGTCACCGCCGTCCTCCCGCTCTACCTGGTGCTCGGCCTCGGCCTGAACCCGCTGCAGTTCGGGCTGCTCGACGGGCTCTACGCGGGCGCCACCGCGGTCGTGCGGGTGCTCGGCGGGCACCTCGCCGACCGGTGGCGGCGGCTGAAGGCCGTCGCCGGGTTCGGGTACGGCTTGTCCGCGGTGTGCAAGCTCGGCCTGGTCGCGGCCGGTTCATCGGTCGCGGCCATCGGCCTGGTCCTCGCCGCCGACCGCACCGGCAAGGGACTGCGCACCGGCCCGCGTGACGCGCTGATCTCGCTCAGCAGCGAGCCGGCGGCCCTCGGCCGGTCGTTCGGGGTGCACCGGGCGATGGACACCGCCGGCGCGTTCCTCGGCCCGCTGGTGGCGATGGCGGTGCTCGCCGTGAGCCTCGGCAGCTACCCGAGCGTGTTCGTCACCAGCTTCTGCATCGCGGCCATCGCCGTGCTGCTGCTGGCCCTGTTCGTCCGCGACCGGCCCGGTGGCGTCGACCGCGCGGCGGTGTCCGCCCGCGCCGCGCTCGGCCTCCTCAAGCAGCAGGACTTCCGGCGCGTGACGCTCTGGGCGGCGCTGCTGGGCCTGGTGACGGTCGGCGACTCGTTCGTCTACCTCGTCCTGCAGCGGCGCTGGGAGATCGCGGCGACGTACTTCCCGCTGCTGCCGCTGGGCACCGCCGGGGTCTACCTGCTGCTGGCCGTGCCGCTCGGCAAGCTCGCCGACCGCGTCGGCCGCTGGCCGGTGTTCCTCGGCGGGCACGCGGCCCTGTGCCTGGCTCTGGTCCTGCTCTGCGGCCCGCGGGCGGGGCTGTGGCTCGCCGTGGTCGCGCTCGGCCTGCACGGGGTGTTCTACGCGGCCACCGACGGCGTCCTGATGGCCGCGGCCGGTCCGCTCATCCCGGCCGGCCTGCGCGCCACCGGGCTGGCCGTGGTGCAGACGGGCCAGGCCGTGGCCCGGATGCTCTCCTCCGTCCTCTTCGGACTGGCGTGGACGCTGTGGGACCTGCGCCCCGCGGTGCTCGTCGCCGCGGTCTGCCTGGCCGCCGTCGCCATCGCCGCCGCCTTTGCGAAACCGGTGCGCCCGTGAAGAAACTCGTTCTCGCCCTGGCCGGCACGGCCCTCCTGATCGCTGCGGCCGTCACGTACACGGTCAGCGCGCGGCAGGACACCGCCTCCGCCGAACCCGCCGCCGCGGTGACCCTGGCCCCCGGGCAGCTGCTGTTCCGCGACACCGCCACCGGCCGCGTCGGCGCCGTCCCGCTCGGCGAGACCGCGGCGAAACCGCAGCTCAGCGGCCTGAAGTGCGACCGGTTCGCGGTGGCGAAGCAGACCGCGGTGTGCCTGGCCGTCCGGCCCGGCACGCTCCCGGCGATCACGGACGTCCTCGTCCTCGACGACCGCCTCGCCGTCCGCCACACCGAAACCGTGCCCGGGACGCCGAGCCGCGCGCAAGTCTCCCCGGACGGCAAGCGCGTCGACTGGACCCTGTTCGTCACCGGCGATTCCTACGCGCAGACCGGCTTCTCGACCCGCGCCGGGCTCTACGAGGTCGACACCGGCCGGCTGGTCAAGACGATCGAGGAGCTGCCGGTCTTCAAGGGCGACGACCGCTACTTCGCCGCTGACGTCAACTACTGGGGCATCACCTTCGCCGCCGACGGCAACCGCTTCTACGCCACCCTCGGCAGCAAGGGCAAGACGTACCTCGTCGAAGCCGACTACCGGCGTTACCGCGGGAAGACCCTGCGCGAGAACGTCGAATGCCCCTCGCTGTCCCCGGACGGCAAGCGGATCGCGTTCAAGAAGAAGGTCGGCGACGGCGTCTGGCGGCTGTCCGTCCTGGACCTCGCGAGCATGCGGGAGACCGAGCTCGCCGAGGCCGGCAGCGTCGACGACCAGGCCCTCTGGCAGGACGACCGCACGATCCTCTACGGGCTGGACAACGCCGTCTGGGCGGTCCCGGCGGACGGCTCCGGCGCGCCGCGGCGCCTCCTGGGCGGGGCCGCGTCGCCGGCCGTCACTCAGGACCCGAGGTAGCGCACCTGCCCGCCCTTCCCGCGCTCGTACTCGTCGCGCCCGGCCAGGTGCTCGGGCACGCCGACCTCCCACCAGGCCCCGGCTTCGGTCCAGGCCGACGGCTGCGTCTTCACCACGACCACCGCCGGGCGCCGCTCCGAGACGGCTGCTTCGCGGGCCGAGGCGTACGCCGCACGAAGGGAGTCCACAGTGGACGCCGTGAACACCACGCACCCCAGCGACTCCGCATGGCGCGCGAAGTCGACTCGCGGCGGCGAAGCGTGCGAAGTCGTGCAGTCGGCGTAGAAGTTGTTGAACGGCTTCCCGCCCTGACCCTCCTGCAGCCGCGCGATCACCGCGTACCCGTCGTTGTCGCAGACGACGGCGACGAACGGGTGACCGGCGAACGCGGCCGAGAACAGCTCCGAGTTCAGCATCAGGTACGAGCCGTCACCCAGCAGGGTCGTCACCAGGCCCGGATGGGCGATCGCGGCGCCCCACGCGCCGGACAGCTCGTAGCCCATGCAGGAGAACCCGTACTCGACGTCCATGGAGACCGAGCCGGACCCGCGCCAGCCGCCGATGAGCTCGCCCGGCAGCCCGCCCGACGCCGTCATGACGTAGTCCTGGGCCGCCGCAAGGTCGTTGACCACGCCGACGACCTGCGCGTACGACGGCAGCTCGGCCGGAGAAGACCGCAGCGAGTCGATGTGCGCGTCCCACGAACCCCGCTCGGCCGCCGCGCGGGAGGTCCATTCCGGATCCACGCGCCAGCTCTCCAGCTGGACGGCGAGATCCGCCAGCCCCGCGTCGGCGTCCCCGACGACCGACAGCGCGCCGTGCTTGACCGCGTCGAACCGGGCCGCGTTGAGCGACACCAGCCGGACGTCGGGGGAGAAGACCGTCCAGGACGCCGTGGTGAAGTCCTGCAGCCGCGTCCCCACCGCCAGCACGACGTCGGCCGAAGCCGCGAGGACGTTCGCCGACGTCGAGCCGGTGATGCCCAGCGGGCCCGCGTGCAGCGGATGCCCGTGCGGCACCAGCGTCCGGCCCGCGGTGGTCTCCACGAGCGGGATCCCGTGCCGCTCGGCGAAGTCGAGCGCGCGCTGCCCGGCCCCGGAGTACCGGACGCCCCCGCCGAGCACCATCAGCGGGCGGCGGGCGGCACGCAGGACCCCGGCGGCCTCGGTCACCGAACGCCTGTCCGGGCGCGGGCGGAGCGGCCGGTGCGTCACCGGCTCGAACAGCGCGTCCGGGAAGTCGTACGTCTCGGCTTGGACGTCCTGCGGCAGCGCCAGGGTCACCGGCCCGGCGTCGGCCGGGTCCGTGAGCACCCGCGCGACCTGCGGCAACGTCGAGATCAGCTGCTCGGGCCTGCTGATCCGGTCGAAGTAGCGCGAGACCGCGCGGAAGGCGTCGTTCACCGTCGCGGTCGCGTCGCCGAACGGCTCGATCTGCTGCAGCACCGGGTCCGGGGCCCGGTTGGTGAACGTGTCGCCCGGCAGGAGCAGCACCGGCAGCCGGTTCGCGTGGGCGACGCCGGCCGCGGTCACCATGTTCAGCGCGCCCGGCCCGATCGACGACGTCACGACGCCGACCTGCCGCCGGTGCGTGGCCTTCGCGTACCCGACCGCGGCGAGCGCCATGCCCTGCTCGGTGTGCCCGCGCCAGACCGGGATGTCCCCGCGGTGTTCCTCCAGCGCGGTGCCGAGGCCCAGGACGTTGCCGTGCCCGAAGATCGCGAACACTCCCGGGAACAGCGGGACTTCCGCGCCGTCGAGGGTTTCCGAACGCTGGGCGAGGATCCACCGGACCAGCGCTTGAGCCGTCGTCAGCTTCACTGGACACGCCCTTCGTGACTCGTGACGGGGCACCGCGGATCGAGGTCCTGCGCCGCCCACGTGTCGCGGACCCAGCCGTGCGCGGGGTCGTCGCAGAACGCCATGGACCGCTCTTCGGCCGGGCCGGCGAGGACGTTCAGGTAGTACATCGGGTAACCCGGCGCGGCCACGCACGGGCCATGGAAGCCGCGCGGGATGAGGAAGACGTCGTGGTCGCGCACGGCGACGTCCTCGTCGAGCTCGCCGTCGGCGGTGTACGTCCGGTGCAGCCCGAAGCCCTCGCGGGATGGCGTGACGCCGTCGCGGCCGGCGATCCGGAAGTAGTAGATCTCCTCGTTGACGACCTCGCACTCGGTCGCTTCGTCGTGCTTGTGCGGCGGGTACGACGACCAGTTGCCGTCCGGCGTGATCAGCTCGCACGCGTTGAGCTTGTCGGCGTGGTCCCACACCCCGGGCACCCCGAAGTTGGTCACCTGCCGCGTCGCCTGCCCGGCGCCGCGGACCTCCACCGGCACGTCTTCGGCCGGTCCGTATTTCGGGGTGAGACGGCGGGTGCAGCGCGCCATCGGCAGCGCGACCTCGAGGCCGTCCGTTGTCGACAACTCGACTTCGGCGTCCCGGGGGATGTAGGCGAAGTCCGTCACCCGCGTGAAGACCGAGTCGCGGCCGCGGAGTTCGAAGACCTGCCCGTCGACGCGGACGGTCGCGGATCCGGAAAGGGGCAGGACGAAGGCCTCGAACTCGCCGGTGTGCAGGATGCGCACTTCGCCGGGGGCCAGCGAGAGCACCCGCAGCCCGGAGTACCGCCACCCCGCGGTGTCCGGGGTCAGCCGGACCGGGTCGGCGTCGTCGGACAGTGTCCCGAGTGGACGGTGCAGCTTGCTCACAGCAGCTCCTCGATTTCGGTCGCGGTCGGCATGGCGTCGGCGCAGGCCAGCCGGGACGCCACCAGCGCGCCCGCCGCGTTCGCGTACTCGGCGATCCGCACCGGGTCCCAGCCCGACAGGAGCCCGTGGATGAGCGCCCCGCCGAAGCCGTCGCCCGCACCCAGCCCGCAGACGACCTCGACACGCTGCGGCGACACCGTCCAGCGGCCGTCCGGAGTCGCCACCAGGACTCCTTCGGCGCCCTTCTTGATCACCGCAAGCCGAACACCCCGTGAAAGCATCCGGTCCGCGGCCGTGTCCGGGTCCGCGGTGCCGACGGCGACCTCCACCTCGGCGCGGTTGCCGACCGCGACCGTGACGTGGTCGAGCATCCAGCCGATCTCCTCGCGGGCCTGCTCCACCGATGGCCAGAACATCGGCCGGTAGTCCAGGTCCAGGACGGTGTGCTCTCGGCGGCCCCGGGCTTCGAGGATCTTCCGCTGGGTCGCCCGGGCCGGTTCCACGGACACACCGGTGCCGGTGACCCACAGCAGCGGGACCGACTCGACAACGTCCCACGGCACGTCGTCGTCGGTGAGCGTCAGGTCGGGCGCGATGGGGGAGCGGTAGAACAGCAGCGGCGGGTCCGCGGGCGGATTCAGTTCGCAGAACACCACCGGCGTCTGGAGACCTTCGGAAGTGCCCACGAAGTCCGGCGAGACGCCGAAGCCGTCGAGGGCCTGCCGCACGTAGTCACCGAAGCCGTCCGGACCGACCTTGGTGAGCACGGCCGTGCGCCGGCCGAGCCGCGCGGCGGCGACCGCGACGTTGGTCGCCGTCCCGCCGAGCGACTTGGCGAACGTGCTGACGCCGGCCAGCGGGACGCCGCTCTGCTCGGGGTAGAGGTCGACCCCCACCCGGCCGATCGTCAGCGCTTCGATAGCCATGCCGCCTCCGCGGGAAAGAGTGCGTCGGCGGAACTCACGCCTTTTCCACCTGCCGCAGCTCGTGTTCGAGGGCTTCCAGTTCGGCACCGCCCGCCATCTGCCGGGTCAGCTCGCCGATGTCGATCTCGGACTTCTCGTAGTGCCCGAGCGCGGCACCCCGCTTGAGCAGCAGGAACCGGTCGGCGACGGGGTAGGCGTGGTGCGGGTTGTGCGTGATCAGCACGACGCCGAGGCCGCGATCCCGCGCCTGGGCGACGTACTTCAGCACGACCCCGGCCTGCTTGACGCCGAGAGCCGCAGTCGGCTCGTCCAGGATCAGCACCTTCGCGCCGAAGTACACCGCTCGCGCGATCGCGACGCACTGGCGTTCACCACCGGAGAGCGTCCCGACCGGCTGCTCGACGTCCCGCAGGTCGATGCCCATGTCGGACAACGCCTTCTTCGTCGTCTCGCGGCCCTTCTTGCGGTCGAGCATCTTGAACGGGCCGAACCCGGTCGTCGGCTCGGAGCCGAGGAAGAAGTTGCGCCAGACGCTCATCAGCGGCACCACCGCGAGGTCCTGGTACACGGTCGCGATGCCGCGATCCAGGGCCTCGCGCGGCGAGGCGAACCGCACGGGCTCGCCCTCGACGAGGAACTCGCCCCGGTCGTGCTGGTGCACCCCGGCCAGGATCTTGATCAGCGTCGACTTCCCGGCGCCGTTGTCGCCGAGCACGCAGGTGACCTCGCCCGCGTTGACCACAGTGGACACATCGCGCAGCGCGATGACACTGCCGTACGTCTTCCCGATGTCCTTTACTTCCAGCAAGCTCATCGGCGTACCCTCTCCGCGCGGCGCCGGAAGGCGTTGTTGACCAGGACCGCGGCCAGCAGCATGACGCCGAGGAACAGCATGAACCAGTCGCTGTTCCACTGCGCGAACACGATGCCCTGGCGCGCCATGCCGAAGATCAGCGCGCCGATCGCCGCGCCCACCGCCGAGCCGAACCCGCCGGTGAGCAGGCAGCCGCCGATCACCGCGGCGATGATGTACTGGAACTCCAGCCCGATGCCCTGGTTCGCCTGCACGCTGGCGAACCGCAGGATGTTGATCGAGCCGACCAGCCACGCGCCGAGCGCGGTGCCCATGAACAGCAGGATCTTCGTGCGCACCACCGGCACGCCGACCGAGCGGGCCGACACCTGCGACCCGCCGACCGCGAAGATCCAGTTGCCGAACCGGGTCCGCACCAGCAGCCACGCGGCGATCGCCGTGACGACGACCCACCAGACGATCGAGGACTGGAACTCCGTGCCGCCGACGTCGAAGGTGGACGCGAACAGCCCGCCGGCCGACTCGTAGCCGCTGGTCGAGCGCATGCCCGACACCTGGACGGTGTTGGTGACCAGCCGGGTCACGCCGAGGTTGAGCCCCTGCAGGGCCAGGAACGACCCCAGCGTGACGATGAAGCTGGGCAGCCCGGTCTTCATCACCAGCCAGCCGTTGAACGCGCCGACGCCGAGCGCGAACACCAGTGACGCGGCCAGCGCGAGCCAGACGTTCCAGCCCGCCTGCGTCGCCAGGATCGCCGTGACCAGCGACGTCGACGCCGTCATCACCCCCGCGGACAGGTCGAACTCGCCGCCGACCATGAGCAGCGCGACCACGACGGCCATGATGCCCAGCGTCGAGGAGTCGTCGAGCCAGGTCGCCACGCCCAGCGGGCTGAGGAACTGGCCGGTGACGACGGAGAAGAAGACGAACACCAGCACGGCGCCGAGGAGCGCGCCGATCTCGGGGCGCACCACCAGGCGGTCGGTCAGGCTCTTCTTCGCGACGCGCTCGTCGGGCTGGGCCTGGATGGCTGCGGTCATCGCGTGCCGCGCTGCGCGTACGGGGCGATGGTGTCGATGTTGGTCTTGTCGACGAAGCCCGGGCCGGTCTGCACCGGCTTGCCGCCGCCGATGGTGTTGCCGTTCTCCTTGTACAGCTTCAGGAACACGACCGGCAGGTAACCCTGCTCGTACTGCTGCTGGTCGACGGCGAACAGGATGCTGCCGTCCTTGATGGCCGTGACGACGTCGGCGTTCAGGTCGAACGTGGCCACCTGCGCCTTGGAGCTCGCTTCCTTCGCCGCGGCGACAGCGCGGGCCGCGACCTGCGAGTTCAGCGCCAGCACGGCGTCGATCGACGGGTCGGACTGCAGTGCGCCGCGGATGCGGGCCTGCGCGTCGGTCGGGTTGGAGATGTCGACCTGCAGCGTCGTGACGTTGCCGAAGGTCTGCTTCGCACCGTCGCAGCGCTGGTTCTGGCCGATGTTGCCGGCCTCGTGGATGACGCACAGCAGCTTGGACTTGCCGGCCGCCTTGAGCCGCTGGCCGGCGCCCTGGCCCGCGAGGCCTTCGCTCTGCCCGACGTGCGCGATCGCGCCGAACTGGGCGCTGAAGTCCTCGCCGGAGTTGATGGTGACGACCGGGATGCCGGCCTTCACCGCGTTCTGGATCGACGTCTGCAGCGCCTGCGGGTTGGCCATCGAGACGACCAGGCCGCCGACCTTCTGCGCGACCGCGTTGTCGATCAGCCGGGCCTGGTTGCCCGGGTCGCCGTCGGAGAAGTAGTCGACGCCGACGCTCAGGTCCTTGCCCGCCTGCTCGGCGCCGTTCTTCACGACGTTCCAGAAGGCGTCCCCGGCGCTGCCGTGGGTGACCACGGCGACCTTCAGCGGGCCGCCCGAGCCGGGGGCCGCCGCCGAGGGGCTGCTGCTGGAGCTGCTCTTCGAGTTGTCGGCGCTGGGGCCGCTGCAGGCGGAGAGGATCAGCCCGGCGGCGGCGATCGCCGCCACGCCGGCCAGCTTCTTGAAGGTGAACACAGTCACTCCTTTGGGACCAGGTTTCAGAGGGAGTCGGTGATCTTCGCGAGGTGGGCCAGGCTGCGCCCGGTGTCCCGCCGGGGTAGGTCGTCGGGGCTCGCGTCGCCGAGGGCGGTGTCCTGTTCGAGGACGTACCAGCCGTCGTAGCCGGCGGCCTGGACGGAGCGCACCATCGCCGCCACGTCCACGTCACCCTCGCCGAGCGGGGTGTACATGCCCCGCCCGACCGCGTCGGTGTAGGCGAGCCGGCCCGCGCGGACCTCGGCCGCCAGGTCTTCCCGGACGTCCTTGAGATGCACGTGCCCCACCCGTTCGGGATACCGCTTCGCCAGCTCCACCGGATCCGTCCCGCCGATCATCAGGTGCCCGGTGTCGAGGCACAACCCGAGATCGGAATCGGCGAGGAAGCGCTCGACCTCGGCCTGCTGCTCCACGTGCGTCCCGACGTGCGGGTGCAGCACCGTGCGCAGGCCGAATGCACCTGCAACATGGCGGATCTTCCCGGCGGTCTCGACCAGCGTCGCCCATTCGGCGTCGCTGAGCCGCGGACGGTCGTCGTAGCCGTCGAGGCCGGTCGCGGCGGCGAGGACGAGGACGTCACCCCCGCAGGCGGCGAAGAGCGCGGCCGATTCTTCGGCTTCGCGCAGTGCTTGCCGCTGGTTTTCGTGCAGGACGACGGCGAGGAAGCCGCCGACGAGGGTCAGGTCGTAGCCGGCCAGCAGCTCGCGCAGCGCGGCGGGTTCGCGGGGGAGGTACCCGGGCGGCCCCAGCTCGGTGGCCTGGACGCCGAGCGCCGCCATCTCGCCGAGCACGGTCGCCGCGTCCAGCACCCGGCCCCAGCCCGGCACTTCGCAGACGCCCCACGAGATCGGGGCGGCGGCCACGCGGATCGTCGCTGTCACAAGGGGCCTCCGTTGGTCCGTTGGAGCGCTCTATTGATTAGAGCGCTCTAATCTTGTAGCGTCCGTCACAGCAAGTCAAGGCTGAGTTTTCCGAGATCAGGGGAGGTGCGCATGGTGCGTCCGACCATGGAGGACGTCGCCGGGCGGGCGGGAGTTTCCCGCGCACTGGTCTCCCTGGTGATGAACAATTCGCCGAAGGTGTCCGACGCGCGGCGTGCGGCGGTGCTGCGCGCGGCCGAGGAACTCGGCTACCAGCCGCACGTGATGGCGCGGTCGCTGGCCAGCCGGACGTCCACCGTGCTCGGCGTGATGGTCAACGACCTGCGCAACGCCTTCTTCGCCGACGTCGTCGAGGGGCTCGACGCGGCCGCCCAGGCGGCGGGCTTCGACCTGATCCTCAACACGGGCGGCCGCAGTCCCACCCGCGAGTGGAACGCCCTGCACAACCTGCTTTCCTTCCGCCCGGCGGGGATCATCCTGCTTTCGCCCGTCGTTCCGGCGGCGTCGATCCAGCTCGCGGCCAAGCAGTGCCCGGTCGTGCTGGTCTCGCGGACGATCCGCTCGTCCACGGTGGACACGGTGAACGACGACGGCGAGGCGGGGTCCGCGCTGGCCGTCGACCACCTCGTCGGCCTCGGGCACCGGCGCATCGCCCACCTGGACGGCGGGGGCGCGGCCGGGGCGGCCCAGCGGCGCCGCGGGTTCCAGTCGGCGATGCGGCGGCACGGGCTGGAGCCGATCGTCGTCCGCAGCGAGCACACCGACACCGGCGGCGAGAAGGCGGTGCGCGAACTGCTGGCCACGTACTCGCGGCTCGACCTGCCGACCGGCCTGGTGGCGGGCAACGACTTCAACGCCGTCGGGGCGATCTCGGCCCTGGAGGAAGCCGGGCTGCGCGTGCCGGAAGACGTGTCGGTCGTGGGTTACGACAACACGTCCCTGGCCGCGCTGCGGCACCTCTCACTGACCACAGTGGACCAGCCGCGCACCGAGATGGGGCGGCTGGCCTTCGAAGCGCTGATCGAGCGCGTCCGCGGGGAGCGCACGGAGCCGGTCCGGCACCTGCTGCACCCGTCCTTGGTGGTCCGCGCGACCACTGCCGAATTCGTTGCGACAGGAGGAACACCACGATGAGGTTGGGATTGGCGGGCACCGGCCGGATCGGCACCGCGCACGCGGAGACGCTGAAGGGCTTCGAGGAGGTCGAATCGGTCGTCGTGGCCGACGTCGACCCCGCGCGAGCCGGCTCGGCCGCCGCGAAGCTCGGCGTCGAATCGGTGTCCCTCGACGAGTTGTTCGCCGCGGGGCTCGACGGGCTGGTCGTCACGGCGGCGACGGACGCGCACCCCGGCCTGATCATCGCGGCGGTCGACGCGGGCCTCCCGGTGTTCTGCGAGAAGCCGGTGGCCGCGGACATCCCGGGCACGCTGGCGGTCATCGACCGCATCGGCGCCTCGGACGTCCCCGTCCAGATCGGCTTCCAGCGCCGCTTCGACGCGGGCTACGCGGCGGCCCGGGCGGCGGTCGCGTCCGGCGAACTGGGCTGGCTGCACACCTTGCGCGCGACGACGTTCGACCCGGCGCCCCCGCCGGCGGAGTACGTCGCCCATTCGGGTGGGTTGTTCCGCGACTGCGGCGTGCACGACTTCGACATCATCCGCTGGGTGAGCGGCCGCGAGGTCGACGAGGTGTACGCGATCGGCGCGAACCGCGGAGAGCAGTTCTTCCGCGACGCGGGCGACGTCGACACGGCGGCGGCGACACTCACCCTGGACGACGGCACGCTGGCGACGGTGTCGATGACCCGCTACAACGGCGCCGGGTACGACGTGCGCCTCGACGTGCTGGGTTCGGTGTCGGGCGTGGTGGTCGGCTTGGACGACCGGGCCCCGCTGCGGTCGGTGGAGCCGGGCGTGGCCCCGCTGCCCGGGCCGGCGTACCCGGGCTTCATGGAACGCTTCCGCCCGGCGTACACGACGGAGCTGCGAGCGTTCCTGGACGTCGTCGCGGGCCGGGCCCCTTCGCCCTGCGGGGCGGCGGACGCGTTGGAGGCGTTCTACATCGCCGAGGCTTGCGAGGTGTCGAGGCGGGAACGGCGGCCGGTGAAGCTGGCGGAGGTGAGGCGCTGAGGAGCTTGCGCCCCGCTGCCCGGCTGACCTGGTCGCCGTCCGTCGGCAGGCAGGTGACGGCATTGCTGTCAGCCGAAGCCCGGGCGAGCGGCGCGGCACTCACCACCGAAGGCCACGAGGTCACCGCGGCCCGGCGGCTCGGCCGGAGGAGCTGACCGGTCCGGCGCGGCGAACCGCGCCGGACCGGGCCCGACCGGGCCCGACCGGGCCCGACCGCAGCCTCAGTCGAGCTGCAGTTCCGGGGAGTACATCTCGATCCAGTGGTACAGGTCGAGCAGCCGGTCCAGGCCGATCCGGTCCGCCGGGGCCATGGTTGCCGAGTCCACTTCGGACACCCGGTGGGTCCAGGACTTGTCGACCAGGCCGAACACCGCGTGGCCCGGCTCGGCCAGGACCTCCTTGGCCTGCTGCTGCAGCGCCGCCGCGTAGCCCGGGTCCTGCGTCGACGGGTACGGGCTCTTCACCCGCTGCGCGACCGACGAAGGCAGCACGTGCTTGGTCGCGTGCCGCAGGAGGCTCTTCTCCCTGCCGTCGAACGTCTTCAGGGACCACGGCGTGTTGTAGACGTACTCCACCAGCCGGTGGTCGCAGAACGGGACCCGGACCTCCAGGCCCACCGCCATCGAGGCGCGGTCCTTGCGGTCCAGCAGCATCCGCACGAACCGGGTCAGGTGCAGGTGGCAGATCGTGCGCATCCGGGCCTCGGCCTCGGACTCGCCGTCCAGGTGCTCGACCTCGGAAACCGCGGACGAGTACTGGTCGCCCAGGTAGGATTCCAGATCCATCTTGCCCATCAGCTCGGGCGTGTAGATGGACGTCCGGTCGGTCATCATCGCGCTGCGGAAGGCGATCCACGGGAACGTCTTCGCGTTGACCGAAGCCTCGTCGAAGAACCAGCGGTAGCCGCCGAACACCTCGTCGGCCGACTCGCCCGACAGGGCCACCGTCGACTCGCCGCGGATGGCCTTGAACAGCAGGTACAGCGACGTGTCCATGTCGCCCAGGCCGGCCGGGATGTCCCGGGCCCGCAGGACGGCGCGCCGCACCTCCGGGTCGGTCAGCTCGGCCGGGTTCAGCACGACGTCCTGGTGCGCGGACCCCACCAGCGAGGCGACGTCACGCACGAACGGCGAGTCCGCGGTGTCGCGCATCTCGTCCGGCTTGAAGTTCTCTTCCTGGCCGAGGAAGTCGACGGAGAACGTCCGCAGCTGCTCACCTTGCGAAGCGAGCCGGGCCGCGGCCAGGCCGGTGACGGCGCTCGAGTCGAGGCCGCCCGACAGCAGGACGCAGCGGGGGACGTCGGCGACCAGCTGCCGGTTCACGATGTCGGTCATCAGCTCGCGCACGCGGGCGACCGTCGTCTCCTGGTCGTCGGTGTGCTGCTTCGCGTCCAGCTTCCAGTACGTGCGGGTCCGGACGCCTTCGCGGGACACCGTGACGATCGTGCCCGGCCGGACCTCCTCCATGCCCTTCCACAGCGACCAGCCGGGCTGCTTGGTGAACGCCATCAGCTCGCGCAGCCCGTCGGTGTCGACGACCTTCGCAGCCAGCGGGTTCGCCAAGATGGCCTTCGGCTCCGAACCGAAGAGCACGCCGTCGCGCGTCGGGTAGTAGTAGAACGGCTTGATGCCCATCCGGTCGCGGATCATCACGAGCCGGTCGTCGCGCTCGTCCCAGATCGCGAAGGCGTACATGCCGTTGAGGTGGTCGACGACCGCGTCGCCCCACTGCAGGTAGCCGTGCAGCACCACTTCGGTGTCGCTGTCGGTTTCCCAGGTGTGCCCGAGCTTCGTCAGCTCGTCCTTCAGCTCGGTGAAGTTGTAGGCCTCCCCGCTGTAGACCATTGCGATGTCGCCGTTCGGCGTCGAGACGGTCATCGGCTGCCGGCCGCCGGGCAGGTCGATGATGGCCAGCCGCCGGTGGCCGAGCGCGACGTGCCGGCGCACCCAGGTCCCCGAGTCGTCCGGTCCGCGGCAGGCCATCGTGCCCGTCATGGCGTCGACGACGTCTTGGCGGCGGGTGAGGTCGGCGTCGTAGGAAACCCAGCCGGCGATACCGCACATAGCGAAGCCCCTCCCAGAGATTGCTTAGCGGATACAACTATTGGTAACACAGGTGTAACACGACCCGAAGATCTTGTCTGCCCGAATTGCACGTTCCGCACCTGTTCGGTCACGCGTTGTGTCGCTTGTCACTGACCAACTACCTGCGGTGAGAACCGGGCAAACGCTTGCGTGACCGCCGCCACCGGCCATCAAGACGGCGTAAAGGCGCGTCAGGAAGGCGTCAAGGCGCCATCAGCCGGCCTTCGTGGCGGCCTCCCGGAGCCGCACAGTGACGTCGTCCCCGGTCACCGAACCCGGTGACCCGTCCTGAGAGGTGCCTGTGGCCGACTTGCTCTACGCCGTTCTCCTGATCGGCGTTTTCGTGGTGCTGGCGCTGGTGCTGCGCGGCTTGGAGAAGCTGTGAGCGGCGCCGGAACCGTGGCCGATGTCGTCGGCGGGCTGCTGGCGCTCGGCCTGCTCGTCTACCTGTTCGTCGCCTTGATCAGGCCGGAGAAGTTCTGATGACCGACACCGTGGCCGGGCTCATCCAGCTCGGCCTGCTCCTCGCCGCCCTCGCCGTGGTCTACAAACCGCTCGGCGACTACCTGGCGCGCGTCTTCTCCAGCGAGAAGCACCTCAAGCTCGAGAAGAGCCTCTACCGGCTCTTCCGGGTCAACCCCGACTCCGAGCAGCGCTGGCCGACCTACGCCGCGGGCGTGCTCGGCTTCTCGTTCGTCTCGGTCGTCCTGCTCTACCTGCTGCAGCGCCTGCAGCCGCTCCTGCCGTGGGACCTGGGCCGCGGCTCGGTCAGCCCCGGCGTCGCGTTCAACACGGCGATCTCGTTCGTCACCAACACGAACTGGCAGTCCTACGTCCCCGAGACGACGATGGGCCACTTCGTGCAGATGGCCGGGCTGACCGTGCAGAACTTCCTCTCGGCCGCCGTCGGCCTGGCCGTGGCGATCGCGGTGACGCGCGGCTTCGTCCGCGCGAAGACCGACCGGCTCGGCAACTTCTGGGTGGACCTCACCCGCGGCACGGTCCGCGTGCTGCTGCCGATGGCGTTCGTGTTCGCGCTCGTCCTGGTCGCGCTCGGTGTCGTGCAGAGCCTCAAGGCGGGGGTCGCCGTCACGAACCCCGACGGCAGTGGAAGCACCATCGCCCTGGCCCCGGCCGCGAGCCAGGAGGCGATCAAGGAACTGGGCACCAACGGCGGCGGCATCTTCAACGCCAACTCCGCGCACCCCTTCGAGAACCCGAACGCCTGGAGCAATCTCGTCCAGCTGTTCCTGATCCTGGTCATCCCGGTCAGCCTGACCCGCGCGTTCGGCACGCTGGTCGGCAACCGCCGGCAGGGGTACGTCCTGCTGAGCGTGATGGGCCTGCTGTGGGCCGCCTCGCTGGCGCTGATCTGGTTCTCCGAGGCCTACGCGAACAACCCGGCGGCGCGGGCCGCGGGCGCGAGCATGGAAGGCAAGGAGCAGCGCTTCGGCATCGGGTCGACGTCGTTGTTCGCCGACACGACCACCGGCACGTCGACCGGCGCGGTGAACGGCGCCCACGACAGCCTGTCCGGCCTCGGCGGCGGGGGCCCGCTGCTGAACATGCTCTACGGCGAGATCTCGCCCGGCGGCGTCGGCACCGGCCTCTACGGCATCCTCGTGCTGGCGATCATCGCGATGTTCCTGGCCGGGCTGATGGTCGGGCGCACGCCGGAGTACCTGGGCAAGAAGCTCGGCAAGCGCGAGGTCACCTGCGCGGCGATCGCGATGCTGGCGATGCCGACCGTGGTGCTCCTCGGCTCCGGGATCGCGCTGCTGCTGCCGGGCACGGCGGGCGCGCTCGGCAACGGCGGCGCGCACGGGCTGTCCGAGATCCTCTACGGCTATGCGTCCACCGGCAACAACAACGGCAGCGCGTTCGGCGGCCTGACCGCGACGAGCGACTGGTTCCAGTCGTCGTTCGCCGTCGCCATGGCGTTCGGCCGGTTCGTGCCGATCCTCGCCGTGCTCTGCCTGGCCGGTTCGCTGGCCGCCCAGCGCAAGGTGCCCGAAACCGCGGGCACCCTGCCCACCACCGGGCCGCTGTTCGCCACCCTGCTCACCGGCACGGTGGTGCTCGTCGCGGCCCTCACGTTCATCCCGTCGCTCGCGCTCGGGCCCATCGCGGAGGCACTCGCATGACCGTCACCGAAGAACGACCCCGGGTGGCTCCCGCCGAACCCCCGAGCCGGGTCGGCGCCGGCGTCTTCAGCCCCCGCCGGCTCTGGACGTCCTTGCCGGACGCGTTCCGGAAGCTGAACCCGAAGCACCAGCTCGGCAACCCGGTGATGTTCGTGGTGTGGGTGGGCTCCGCGCTCACCACGGTCTTCGCGGTCACCGATCCGAGCGTGTTCACCATCCTGATCGCCGTCTGGCTGTGGTTCACGGTCCTGTTCGCGAACCTCGCCGAGGCCGTCGCGGAAGGGCGCGGCAAGGCCCAAGCCGAGAGCCTGCGGCGGTCGAAGAAGGAGACCGTCGCCCGCCGGCTCACCGAAACCGGAGAAGAGCAGGTCCCCGGTGTCGAGCTGAAGATCGGCGACCTGGTCGTCGTCGAGGCGGGTCAGGTGATCCCGGGTGACGGCGACGTCGTCGAGGGCATCGCGACCGTCGACGAATCGGCCATCACCGGCGAGTCGGCCCCGGTCATCCGCGAGTCCGGCGGCGACCGCAGTGCCGTCACCGGCGGCACGACCGTGCTGAGCGACCGGATCGTCGTGAAGATCACCACCAAGCCGGGTGAGTCCTTCGTGGACCGCATGATCGCGTTGGTGGAAGGCGCTTCGCGACAGAAGACGCCGAACGAGATCGCGCTGACCATCCTGCTCTCGACGCTCACGATCATCTTCCTGCTCGCCGTCGTGGCGCTCCAGCCGATGGCCCGCTACTCCGGGTCCGAGCAGTCCGTGGTCGTGCTGACCGCGCTGCTCGTGTGCCTCATCCCGACGACGATCGGGGCGCTGCTGAGCGCGATCGGCATCGCGGGCATGGACCGCCTGGTGCAGCGCAACGTCCTGGCGACCAGCGGCCGCGCGGTGGAGGCCGCGGGCGACGTCTCGACGCTGCTGCTCGACAAGACCGGCACGATCACCTTCGGCAACCGCCGCGCCACCGAGCTGATCCCGGTCGGATCGTCCACACCGGACGAATTGGCCCGCGCGGCCCGGCTCGCCAGCCTCGCCGACGAGACGCCCGAGGGCCGCAGCGTCGTCGAGCTGACGTCGGAGCACGCGGGGCAGGACGAGCACGGCGAGTTCGTCCCCTTCACCGCGCAGACGCGGATGAGCGGGATCGACACCGGCACCCGGCGGATCCGCAAGGGGGCGGCGAGCGCCGTCCGCGCGTGGGTGCGCGAGAACGGCGGCGAGTTCCCCGACGAGACCGAGCGGGTGGTCGACGCGATCAGCGCCCAGGGTGGCACGCCGCTGGTGGTCGCCGAAGACACGGTGGTGCGTGGCGTGATCCGGTTGTCCGACGTGGTCAAGCCGGGCATGAAGGAACGCTTCGCCGAACTCCGCTCGATGGGCATCAAGACGGTGATGATCACCGGTGACAACCCGCTCACCGCGAAGGCCATCGCCGCGGACGCCGGCGTCGACGACTACCTCGCCGAGGCCAAGCCCGAAGACAAGATGGCGCTGATCAAGCAGGAGCAGGAGGGCGGCCGGCTGGTCGCGATGACCGGCGACGGCACCAACGACGCCCCCGCCCTGGCGCAGGCCGACGTCGGCGTCGCGATGAACACCGGCACCTCGGCCGCCAAGGAGGCCGGGAACATGGTCGACCTCGACAGCGATCCGACCAAGCTGATCGAGATCGTCGAGATCGGCAAGCAGCTGCTGATCACCCGCGGCGCGCTGACCACCTTCAGCGTCGCCAACGACCTGGCCAAGTACTTCGCGATCCTGCCCGCGATGTTCACCGGCATCTACGCCCAGCTGGGCGGGCTGAACATCATGCACCTGGCCACGCCGAAGTCGGCGATCCTGTCGGCGGTCATCTTCAACGCGCTGATCATCGTCGTGCTCATCCCGCTGGCCCTGCGCGGCGTGCGGTACAAGCCGTCGTCGGCCTCGGCCCTGCTGCGCCGCAACCTGCTCGTCTACGGCCTCGGCGGGATCGTCAGCCCCTTCCTCGGGATCTGGCTGATCGACCTGCTCGTGCGCCTCATTCCCGGAATCGGGTGAAACCGTGAACACTCTCGTCAAGCAGACCTGGGCCGGGCTGCGGGTCCTCCTCGTGCTGACCGTCCTGCTCGGCATCCTCTACCCCTTGGCGGTGTGGGCTGTCGCCCGCATCCCCGGCCTGGAGGGCAACGCCGAAGGCTCGATCGTCACGCGGAACGGCCAAGCCGCCGGGTCGTCGCTGATCGGCGTCGACCCGGTGCCCGCCGACCCGGCGCGCGACCCGTGGTTCCACACCCGGCCCTCGGTCGTGAGCCCCGATCTGCCCTCCGGCGCGTCCAACAAGGGCCCGGACAACGAGGACCTCGTGAAGACCATCGGGGAGCGCAAGGACGCCATCGCGAAGCGCGAAGGCGTGTCGCCCGATCAGGTGCCGCCGGACGCCGTGACGGCGTCGGGCTCCGGCCTCGACCCGGCGATCAGCGTGGCCTACGCCGATCTTCAGGCCCAGCGGGTCGCGCGCACCACCGGGCTGTCCCTCGACCGGGTGAAGCAGCTGATCGAGCAGAACACTTCGGGCCCAGGCATCGGCGTCTCCGGCGTGAATGTGCTCCCGCTCAACTTGGCCGTGCAAGCCGCGGCCGGAGGGGCACACTGACAGCGTGACCACGGAGAACGTACCCGCGAAGCCGCGCCGGGGAGAGCTGAGGATCTACCTCGGCGCGGCTCCGGGCGTCGGCAAGACCTTCGCCATGCTCGGCGAAGCGCGCCGCCGGCTCGACCGCGGGACCGACGTCGTCGTCGGGCTGGTGGAGACGCACGGCCGCGAGAAGACCGCGGTGCTCCTGGACGGCCTCGAGATCGTCCCGCGGCGGCACGCCGAGCACCGCGGCCGCGCGTTCGACGAAATGGACGTCGACGCCGTCCTGGCCCGCGCGCCCGAGGTCGCCGTCATCGACGAACTGGCGCACACCAACGTGCCGGGCTCCCGCAACGCCAAGCGCTGGCAGGACGTCGAAGAGCTGCTGGCCGCGGGCATCGACGTGCTGTCGACGGTCAACGTGCAGCACCTGCAGAGCCTCAACGACGTCGTCGAGCGGATCACCGGCGTCACCCAGCAGGAGACCGTCCCGGACGAGGTCGTCCGCCGCGCCGAACAGCTCGAGCTGGTCGACATCACGCCCGAGGCGCTGCGGCGGCGGCTCGCGCACGGCAACGTCTACCCGGCCGAGCGGATCGACGCCGCCCTCGGCAACTACTTCCGGCCCGGCAACCTCACCGCCCTCCGGGAACTGGCGCTGCTCTGGGTGGCCGACCAGGTCGACGTCGCCCTCCAGCGCTACCGCGCCGAGCAGCGGATCACCGACACCTGGGAGGCACGCGAACGCGTCGTCGCCTCGATCACCGGCGGCCCGGAGAGCGAGACGCTCATCCGCCGGGCCAGCCGGATCGCCACCCGGGCCGGCGCCGAGCTGCAGGTGGTGCACATTCTCAGTGGCGACGGCCTCGCCGGACGGTATCCCCAAAAAGCGAGCCCGGTCGCGATGGCCCGCTGCCGCAAGCTCGCCGAGGAGGTGGGGGCGACGTTCCACACCGTGGTCGGCGACGACGTCCCGGGCGCCCTGCTGGATTTCGCCCGCGGCGTCAACGCGACCCAGCTGATCATCGGGACCTCGCGGCGGTCCCGGGTGGCGCGGCTGTTCGACGAGGGCATCGGCGCTTCCGTGGTCCGGCGGTCGGGCCCGATCGACGTGCACATGGTCACCCACTCCGAGGCCGGCGGGCGCCTGCGGACCGGGCTGATCGCGAGCCCGCTGGGGTTCTCGCGGCTGGTGACGGGCTGGGTGCTGGGCGTCGTGCTGCCGGTGCTGGTCACCCTGGTCGGCGTCTTCGTGCCGAGCGGGCTCGACTTCGCCACCGACGTCATCGCCTACGTCCTGGTCACGGTCATCGTCGCCCTGGTCGGCGGCCTCGGCCCGGCGCTGGTCGCGGCCGTGCTCGGCGCGGGCCTGCTCAACTTCTTCTTCACGCCGCCGCTGTACACGCTCAACGTGCACACCCCGCAGAACCTGGTGACGCTGATCGCGATGGTCGTGGTCGCGGTGCTGGTCGCGCTGGTCGTCGACCAGGCCGCGCGCCGGGCCGCGCAGGCCGCGCGGGCCCGGACCGAAGCCGCGCTGCTGGCCTCCTACGCCCGGACCGTGCTCACCCACGCGAACCCGATCGAGCGGCTGCTGGCGAAGGTCCGCGAGAACTTCGCCTTGACGTCGGTGACCCTGCTGGAGAAGCAGGACGGCGTGTGGCAGTGCGTGGCGACCGTGGGGGACCACCCCTGCGCCGACCCGGACGAGGCCGACGTCGACATCGCCGTCACCGCCGACGTCCACCTGACCCTGCGCGGGCGGGCGCTGCCGGCGGCCGACCGGCGGGTGCTGGAAGCCGTGGCCGGCCAGGCGCTGCTGGCCCTGCGCCAGCAGCGGATGGCGGCCGCGGCGGCACGCGCCGAACGCAAGGCCGAGGCGACCGAGCTGCGCACGACGCTGCTGTCCGCGGTCGGGCACGACCTGCGGACGCCGCTGACGTCGATCAAGGCCTCGATCGGCAGCCTGCGTGCCGAGGATCTGGAGTTGTCCGAAGAGGACACCGCGGAGCTCATGGAGGCCATCGAGCTGTCGGCCGACCGGCTGGCGGGGCTGATCGACAACCTCCTGGACTCGTCGCGGCTGGCCACCGGGGCGGTCCGCCCGCACCTGCGGCCGGTGGGCTACGACGAGGTCGTCGCGCACGCGCTGTCCACTGTGGACGGCTCGGACGACGTCGTGGTCGCGGTCGACGACCAGCTCCCCTCGGTGCTGGCCGACCCCGGCCTGCTGGAACGGGTGGTGGCGAACGTGCTGGACAACGCGCTGCGCCACGGTGCCGGCGAAAGCGGTGGCGCACCGGTGTCGGCCCGGGCCAGTGCGCACTCCGGCCAGGTCGAGCTGCGGATCGTCGACCACGGCAAGGGACTGCGCAAGGGGGCCGCGGATTCGGCGTTCGCGCCGTTCCAACGGCTCGGCGGTGACCGCGATACGACGCCGGGCGTCGGGCTGGGGCTGTCGGTGGCGAGGGGGTTCACCGAGGCGATGGGCGGCACGATCCGCGCCGAGGACACCCCGGGCGGCGGGCTCACGGTCGTGGTTTCCCTGCCCGCGTTCAGTGTCGAGCTCGAAGAGAAGGGGGTGCGATGAGCGACCCGGGTGCCACCGTGCTGGTGGTGGACGACGAGCCGCAGATCGTGCGGGCCCTGCGGATCAACCTGACCGCCCGCGGTTACAAGGTGATCACCGCGCACGACGGGACGGCTGCGTTGAAAGCGGTGGCGGAGACCAAGCCCGACGTGGTGGTGCTGGACCTCGGCCTGCCCGACCTCGACGGCACCGAGGTGATCGCGGGCCTGCGCGGCTGGACGACGGTCCCGATCATCGTCCTTTCGGCGCGCGGCGACTCGGCGGACAAGGTCGAGGCCCTCGACGCGGGCGCCGACGACTACGTGACGAAGCCGTTCGGCATGGACGAGCTGCTGGCCCGGCTGCGCGCGGCGGTCCGCCGCTCGGCGGTGGCGGGCGCGGACGGCGCGGACGCGGTGGTGGACACGGCGTCGTTCAGCGTGGACCTGGCGGCGAAGAAGGTCCGCCGCCACGACGGCGTGGAGGTCCACCTGACGAAGACGGAGTGGGGCGTGCTGGAGCTGCTGGTCCGCAACCGCGGCCGGCTGGTGGCGCAGAAGCAGCTCCTGCACGAGGTGTGGGGCCCGTCGTACGAGACGGAGTCGCACTACCTGCGGGTGTACCTGGCCCAGCTGCGGCGCAAGCTCGAACGGGAGCCCTCCCGGCCCCGGCACCTGCTCACCGAACCGGGGATGGGGTACCGCTTCGAGGTTTAGCCGGTGCCCGGGCCGGGTTCTTCCCGGAGATGGACGGGTCGAAAACGTGGCTGCTCGGCGGTGAGCGCATCCCGCCGGTGATCGTGCTGACGCTGGCGGTGGGCGCGACCTTCGGCGCGCTCGGCTGGCTCTTCACCGCCTTCGAGGGCGGCGCCGGCTGGGCGACGTGGCTGCGCGTCGCGGCGGCCGGCGCCGGTGCCCTGCTGACGGTCTACCTGTGGGCGCTGGTCGCCCACCGGCTGCGGCGCCGCGTCTAGATCCAGCCGGTTCTAGAACCCGGCTCTAGAACCAGAAGGTCGGCTGCTCGATCCCGAACCGCAGCTTCGCGTACCGCTTGGACGCCGCGGCCGAGAAGTAGATGTGCTGCGCCGCCGCGTGGAGGTCCCGGAAGCAGCGCTGCATCGGCTGGTCCGCGTGCAGCGCGCCCGCGCCCGCGTAGCCGAATGCGAGGTCCACCGCGCTCAGCGAAGCCCGCATCGCCTGCTGGGTCGCCAGCAGGAACTGGCCGCGCTGCCGGACGTCCGGGACGTCACCCGCGCACGCGGTGTCCCACAGCTCGCCGAGGGCCTCGAAGACGAACGCGCGTGCCGAGCGCAGCCGCCCTTCCGCGCGGGTCAGGACGAGCTGGACGTCGCCGTCCTCGGCGATCGGGCCCGGGCCCGGCGGGCGGAACTTGGCCGGCGCGAACGCGGTGAACTCGTCCAGCGCGCGCCGGGCGATGCCGAGCGGCACGCCCGCGAACATCGTGCCGATCAGCGTGAAGAACGGGAACCGCCACAGCGGCCCGTCGTGGCGCGCCGGGTTCGTGAACGGCGAAATCGTGTGCTCCCCGGCCACGACCGTGTCGATCTCGACGTCGTGGCTGCCGGTGCCGCGCAGGCCGCTGACGTCCCAGTTCTCGACCACCAGCACCTCGGCGGCGGGCACCGCGGCGAGCCGCCAGTCCCGCGGGTCGCTGCCGGCGAAGCCGCCGTTGAAGAACAGGTCCGTGTGCGGGCTGCCGCTGCAGAACCCCCACCGGCCGGCGAGGGAGAACTTGCCGGCGCCGTCCGGGGTGAGGCGGCCCATCGGCGCGAACACACCGCCGCCGATCGGGTCGAGGGTGCCGGCCACGAGGTCCGCCGCGACGGCCGGGTCCAGCCAGGCGAGGAACGCCGAGCCGTTGCCGATGGTGATCGTCCAGCCCGCCGAGCCGTCCGCGCGCGAAAGCTCCTCGACCGTCTCGACGATCGTGGCGGGTGGCAGCTCCTGCCCGCCGAGGCCGCGCGGCGTCGCCAGGCGGAAGAGCCCGGCTTCGCGGGCCCGCTCGACGAGGTCGCGAGGCAGGGTCCGGAGCTGCTCGGCTTCGACGGCCCGCGCGCTCAGCTCGGGCGCGAGCTCCCGCGCGGCGGTCACGGCGTCGGTGGTGGCTTGTTCCATCATGGTCAGCGCCCCCTCAGGGTGTCATGATAGATGTTCATCTATTAGATAGAGGAGTCTCTACTCAAATGGACGGGCCTGTCAAGCGTCGTTACGACACGTCGCGGCGTCAGGAGCAGGCGCGCGAGAACCGCCGCCGGATCCTGGCGGCGGCGTCGGCGCTCTTCCGGGAGAAGGGGTACGCGGGGACCTCGATGCCCGAGGTGGCGAAGGCCGCCGGCGTCGCCGTGCAGACCGTCTACAAGGCGTTCGCCAACAAGGCGACGCTGCTCAAGGCCGTCTTCGACGTCACGGTCGCCGGCGACGACGAAGACATCCCCATCGCCGGCCGTGACTTCATCGCCGAGATCCGGGCCGAGCCGGACGCGGTGCGGAAGATCGAGTTGTACTTCGGCCACCTGGCGGGCACCGCGCCCGAGGTCTTCCCGGTGCAGCTCCTGGCCCGGGACGCGGCCGCCGCCGACCCCGCGGCCGACGAGGTGTGGGCGCAGATGCGCCGGGAGATGTTGACGGCGATGACGTACTTCTCGGCCGAGCTGCTGGGCACCGGGCAGGTCAAGCCGGGCCTGAGCGCCGACGACGTCCGCGACATCCTGTGGACCTACCACGGCCCCGAGCAGTACGAACTGCTCTGCCTCGAGCGCGAGTGGTCCCCGGAGCGCTACGGGCAGTTCCTGCGCGACGCGGTGGTCGCGGCTGTCCTGGCCTAGGCCTAAGTGCCTCAGCCTTGGGGCACTTAGGCCTAGGGTGTGGTTATCCCTACCCCGCGGTGCGGGGGCCGGTCGTGCTCGACGAGGGGGCACCGGCCGAGCTGGAACCGCCGCCGCTCGGCGACGGCGTCGTGGTCGGAGTGGTCGGGGTGGTCGGCGTCGTCGCCGGTGGCTTCGGGTCCGAGTCCGTCGGGGTTGGGGTCGTCGTCGCCGGCGGCGGCGGCGGGACCGGGGGCGGGTTGCCGCCGGTGTCGATGCGCGGCGGCGGGGGCGGCGACGGCTGGGTGACGACCGTGGTGGTCGTCTTGCCGTCCGGGCTCACGGACACGACCGTCGTCGGTGCGCTCGGCGACGTCGGGTTCGACGTGGCCGGGGCTCCGCTGGACGAGGTCGCCGGGTCGCTCGGCGACGGCGTGGCCGGCAGGGTCCGCACCCCGGCCGGGACGGTGCCCTGGCCGCCGGGGCCGCCCGTGCCGCCCGCGGTGGTGGCGGGGATCGGCCCGGCGAGCTCGGCCACGGCGGCGAACGCGGTCGCGACGACCAGCCCGGCCACGCCGAGCACGACGTACCCGGTGCGGTTCGGTTTGCTGCTCTTGGGCGGCGCGGTGTCGATCCTGGTGATCCGAGAGCTCGAATCCGACCCGGCGGGGCGGGGCATACGGGGCTCCTTGGGGAAGGGGAGGCGGCACAGCTTCGAGGCGGCACAGCTTTGAGGCGGCACAGCTTGAGATGGCACAGCTTTTAGGCGGCACAGCGATGACACGGCGAGGTCGTGAACGGGAGCGCTGGTGCTGATGGAGCAGTGCGCCCACGGCGGGGGAGTGACCTCGGCGGGGAGATTATCACCGGCGTGCGGGTATTCGCCCAGGTAGTGGCCTTGATCCGTTACTGTGCGCGGTCGGTTGACGCGGAAGGGAGGAATGGCGTGAGTGAGGAAGAAACCCACACCCGGCTGACGGCGTGGGTGCGGGGCCGGGTTCAGGGTGTCGGTTTCCGCTGGTGGACGCGCAGCCGTGCGCTGGAGCTCGGCCTGGTCGGGAGCGCGAGCAATCTGGGCGACGGCCGTGTCGAGGTGATAGCGGAGGGTAGTCGAGACCACTGTCAGCGGCTGTTAGCGGCGTTACGGTCGGGAGAATCACCCGGAAGTGTGGAGCACGTCGCCGAGCGCTGGTCCGACCCGAAAGGGGGACTCAGCGGCTTCGTCGAGCGGTAGCGCGGGCTTGGTCCGTCCGGGGGCGGTGGGGCTCGTGGTGTTGCTGAGGCCGGCGCGGATGTGCTAGGCGCGCCGAGGAGGGGGCGCGTCCGGCACCCCCCGGACGCCCCCGGGTAGCCTGGGACGATTGAACCGCCAGTACCGGCAGCCAGAGGGGTCAGCACCCAGTGCACCTGAAAAGCCTGACGCTCAAGGGCTTCAAGTCCTTCGCCTCGGCCACCACGCTGCGCTTCGAACCGGGCATCACCTGCGTGGTCGGCCCGAACGGCTCGGGCAAGTCCAACGTGCTGGACGCGCTGCGCTGGGTCATGGGCACCCAGGGCGCCAAGGACCTGCGCGGCGGCAAGATGGAGGACGTCATCTTCGCCGGCACCGCGGGCCGCGCCCCGCTCGGCCGCGCCGAGGTCACCCTCACCATCGACAACGCCGACGGCGCGCTCCCCATCGAGTACTCCGAGGTCTCGATCACCCGCCGGATGTTCCGCGACGGCGCGAGCGAGTACGAGATCAACGGCGACCGCTGCCGCCTGATGGACGTCCAGGAACTGCTGTCGGACTCCGGCATCGGCCGCGAGATGCACGTCATCGTCGGCCAGGGCCAGCTCTCGGCCATCCTCGAGTCCAAGCCCGAAGAGCGCCGCGCCTTCATCGAAGAGGCCGCCGGCGTCCTCAAGCACCGCAAGCGCAAGGAACAGACCCTGCGCAAGCTGGCCAACATGCAGGGCAACCTCGACCGCCTCGGTGACTTGACGACCGAGCTGCGCCGCCAGCTCAAGCCGCTGGGCAAGCAGGCCGAGATCGCCCGCAAGGCCCAGTCGGTGCAGTCCGAGCTGCGCGACTCCCGGCTGCGCCTGCTCGCCGACGACCTGGTCACCCAGCGCGACGCCCTCGCCCGCGAAGAGGCCGACGAGAAGACGGCCCGCGCGCGCCGCGCCGAAGTCGAACAGACCCTCGAGATCGTCTCGGCCGAAGAAGCCGAGCTGGAAGCCTCGCTCGCCGAGGATGCGCCGCTGCTGCAGACCGCCCAGGAGACCTGGTACAAGCTGTCCGCGCTGACCGAACGCCTGCGCGGCACCGTCCGCCTCGCGATCGAGCGCCAGCGGCACCTGTCGGCCGACGTGTCGACGTCGACCGGCGGCCGCGACCCCGAAGAGCTCCTCGAAGAGGCCGAGCGCGTCGCCGAGCAGGAAGAAGAGCTCAACGAGGCCGTCATGGAGGCCCGCGAGCTGCTCGCCCAGACGATTCTGCGCCGCGAAGACCTCGAACAGCGCGTCCAGGCCGCCGAGCGCGCGCACTGGGCCGCCGTCCGCGCGATCGCCGACCGCCGCGAGGGCATGGCCAAGCTGACCGGCCAGGTCGAGGCGCTGCGCAGCAAGAACGGCGCCACCTCCGACGAGATCGACCGCCTCAGCGTCTCCCTCGAAGAGGCCGCCGAGCGCGCCGAGATCGCGGTCGAAGAACTCGAGATGGCGAAGGCCGAGGGTGGCGTCGAGGAGTCCGACGACGCCGGCCTGATGGACCGCCACGACCGCGCGGTCGAGGCCAACAACGCGGCCAAGGCACGCGTCGAAGAGCTGGTCAAGGCCGAGCGCGCGGCCGAGCGCGAGATCGCGTCGGAGAAGGCGCGCGTCGAGGCGCTGTCCATGGGGCTCAAGCGCAAGGACGGCGCGGGCGCGCTGCTCGGCGCGTCCTACGAACTGCCGGGCCTGCTCGGCTCGGTCGCCGCGCTGCTCACCGTCGAGCCCGGCCACGAAGTCGCGCTGGCCGCGGCCCTCGGCCCGGTGGCCGACGCCGTCGCCGTGACCGGCGGCGAAGACGCCCTGCGGGCGCTGAAGTACCTGAAGGAAACGGACTCCGGCCGCGCGGGCATCCTGCTCGGCGGCCCCGAATCCACTGTGGACACGGCTGCGTGGCCGTCGCTGCCGGAAGGCGCGCGCTGGGCCCGCGAAGTCGTCACCGCGCCGCCGCAGCTGCGGCCCGCCGTCGAGCAGGCCCTAGACAGGCTGGCCCTGGTCCGCGACCTCGACGCGGCGCGTCACCTGGTGGCGGTGCACCCGGAGGTCCGGGCGGTCACCGCCGAGGGCGACGTCTTCGGTGCCCGCTGGGCGATCGGCGGCTCCGGCAAGCGCGAGAGCGTGATCGAGGTCCAGGCCGCCGTCGACGAGGCCGGGGAGCGGCTCCGCCTGGCCGAGCGCTCGCTGGAGCGGTACGCGGCCGAGCTGGAAGGCGCCCGCGCCGAGCAGCAGGCGCGTCGCGAAGAGGTCTCGCAGGCCAAGGACGCGCTCGGCGAGGCGAAGGTCCGCAAGGCGCGCTCGTCGGAGCGGCTCAACCGGATGCAGCAGGCCGCCCGCCAGGCCCAAGCCGAGGTCGAGCGGCTGTCCGGGCAGCGCGCGAAAGTCGAGCAGAGCCGCGTCCAGGCGCTGGCCCAGCTCGCCGAGCTGGAAGAGCGGCTCGCCGCCGTCGCGGAGCAGCCCGTCGAAGACGACCCGGACACCGCCGAACGCGACCAGGCCGTCGAAGAGCTGGCCGTCGTGCGGCAGGAGGAGATGGAAGCGCGGCTCGCGCAGCGCACCTCCGAAGAGCGCGCCCGCAGCATCGCGGGCAAGGCCGAAGGCCTCCGCCGGGCCGCGCACGCCGAGCAGCAGGCCCGCGAACGCGCCGAGCGCGCCGCCGCGGCCCGCAAGCGCGGCGCCGGGATCGCCAACGCCGTCGTCGACGCCGGCGAGCTCGCGCTGGAACGCATCGAGCACTCGGTCCAGCGCGCCGCCACCGAACGCGACCAGGTCCAGGCCCGCCGCCAGAGCCGCGAGCAGGCCCTGACCGGCGTCCGCGCCAAGGTCCGCGAGCTCACCGGCGAGCTGGAGAAGCTGACCGACGCCGTCCACCGCGACGAGGTGCTGCGCGCCGAGCAGCGGCTGCGGCTGGAGACCCTGGAAGCGAAGATCGCCGAGGACTTCGGCATGGGCCTCGAGGACCTCGTCCGCGAGTACGGCCCGGACGTCCCGGTGCCGCCGAGCGCGGGCGAGATGGCCGAGTACGAGGCGGCCAAGGATCGCGGCGAAGACGTCACCCCGCCGCCGCCGATGCCCTACGACCGCGACACCCAGGCCCGCCGCGCCAAGCGCGCCGAGAAGGACCTGTCGTTGCTGGGCAAGGTGAACCCGCTGGCCCTGGAGGAGTTCGCGGCGCTGGAGGAGCGGTACAAGTTCCTCTCCACGCAGCTGGAAGACCTCAAGGACACCCGCAAGGACCTCGAAGCCGTCATCAAGCAGGTCGACGAGAAGATCCTCGAGGTCTTCGCCGGCGCCTACGCCGATGTGGCCCGCGAGTTCGAGACGGTGTTCGGCGTGCTCTTCCCCGGCGGCGAGGGCCGGATGGTCCTCACTGAGCCGGACGACCTGCTGAGCACCGGCGTCGACGTCGAAGCCCGCCCGCCGGGCAAGAAGGTCAAGCGGCTTTCGCTGCTGTCGGGTGGCGAGAAGTCGCTGGTCGCGGTGGGGATGCTGGTCGCGATCTTCCGTGCCCGGCCGTCGCCCTTCTACGTCATGGACGAGGTCGAGGCGGCGCTCGACGACACCAACATGCGCCGGCTGATCGGGCTGCTGGAGCAGCTGCGCGACTCGTCGCAGCTGATCATCATCACCCACCAGAAGCCGACCATGGAGATCGCCGACGCGCTCTACGGCGTGAGCATGCAGGGCGACGGCATCACCAAGGTGATCTCGCAGCGCCTGCGCACGGCCGACGACGAACCGGTCCCGGTCGGCTGACCTGCTTGACGCACCGTCCGCCGAGCCGTCGTGAGTGGTAAGTCGGGTTCTAACCCGCCTTACCACTCACGACAAGCCGCGGCAGACCACTCATCGCCACATTGGGCGCTTGTCAGCCGGCGACCCAGAACGCGTAGTCCGCCGAGTACCGGACCGCGGTCTGCGCGCCCGCCGTGCACGTCCCCGCCGGAGCCACGCCGCCGCGGGTGTTCAGGCGCTGGATGTAGGTCACCTTGCCGAAGATGCCGTCGCCGGTGTTGAGGTTCGCCTTGAGCAGCAGCTCCGGGATCGCGCCGTCCCGCGGGGCGTTCGCCGCGGCTGCCGCACCGACCGTGCTGCCGTCCACTATGGACGTCCACACCGGGCCCTTGCTGTGCAGCGCCACCGGCTTCCCGTGCCGCGACAGGACCGCCGCGGGCTGGATCAGGGCCCACGCGCCGTTCGTGCAGCCGTAGATCTGCACGCCCTCGGCCGGGTAGCTGGCCAGGGCCCGGTTGCCCGCCGGGACCTTGATCGCGTCCGGCACCGTCGAGTGCGCCGGGGTGGCCGAAGCCGTCGCCGCGCCGCCGACCAGGAGGGCGCCGATCGCGAGCGCCACCGTCATCCGCTTCATGGAATCCACCTTCGAAATCCTCCCGCCGCTTCTCGGCGGGCTCCCGCAATGCGACACGGGCGCCCGCCGGGAACGGTTCAGAAGAATCAGGCGGCGGTGACCTCCGCGGTCTCCTCGGCGGCTTCGGCTTCGGCCGCCTTCGGGTCCGGCGTCCGGTGGCGCAGTGCCAGCAGACCACCCACGACCAGCGTGATGACCACGCCCATCAGCGTGTACCACGGGTAGGCGAGCGCCACCTTGTCCCCGCCCGCCTTGCCGAAGTCGACACCGATCAGGCCGCCGGTCTTCGCGTTGAACTTCACCCCGAGGATGACGAACGCCATCACCACGACCGTGACGACGAACGCGATGATCGCGTCCACCTGCCGCGCCTTCTTGATCAGCAGGCCCAGCAGGAACGAGCCCAGCAGCGCGCCGTAGGTGTACCCGGTGATGGCCAGGCCGAGCTCGATCACCGAGTTCTTCGTGGTGGAGAACAGCGAAGCGAACACGGCGAACACGACGGCCCAGATCAGTGTCCACATGCGACCGTGCCGCAGCAGCTTCGAGTCCTCCGGCGAGCGCTTGGTGAACCGCTGGTAGAGGTCGGACACGGTGGACGTCGACAGCGCGTTGAGCGCCGAGGCCAACGCACCCATGGTCGAGGCGAGCACCCCGGCGATGAGCAGGCCCGAGACGCCGACCGGCAGGTCGTCGATGATGAACCGCGAGAACACGTCGTCCGGGCTCTGCAGGCCCAGCTGCGCCACCGACTTCCGGCCGTTGAACACCCACAGCATCGCGCCGACCAGCAGGAACAGCGCGAACTGGATCGTGACGATGATGCCGCTGCCGATGAGCGCCTTCTGGCCGTCGCGGAGGCTGCGCGTGGCCAGCAGCCGCTGTGCGATCAGCTGGTCGGCGCCGTGCGACGCCATCGACAGCGCCGCGCCGCCGAGCACCGCCGTCACGAAGGCGTACGGGCTGGTCAGCAGGTGCTTGGTGAAGTCGACGAGCGCGAACTTGCCGTCCGCGGACGCCTGCGAGACCCAGTCGGCCGGCAGCTTGTTCAGCAGCACGATCGCGGCCACCGCGGCGCCGCCCAGGTACAGCGACAGCTGGATGACGTCGACCCAGACGACGGCCTTGATCCCGCCGATGTAGGCGTACACCAGCGTCAGGGCGGTGAGGATGACGACGATCACCCAGTAGTCCAGGTGGATGTTGTAGTGCGCCAGGATCACCTTGATCGGGATCGCGCCGGCGAACAGGCGCACGCCTTCGGCGAGCAGCCGGGTGACCACGAACGTCACCGACGCGGTGCCCTGCAGCCCGGAGCCGAACCGCTTCCCGAGGAACGCGTACGCGCTGACGAGGTTGCCCCGGAAGTACCGCGGCAGCAGCACGAACGCGGCGATCGTCCGGCCGATGATGTAGCCGAAGGCCAGCTGCAGGAACAGGAACGCGTTGCCGAAGACCAGCCCGGGCGTGCTGATCACGGTGAGCGTCGAGGTCTCCGTGGCCACCACGGACAGCATCACCGCTCCCCACGGCAGACTGCGTTCGCCGACGAAGTAGTCGGCCGCCGACCGTTGCTTCCGGCCGACGAGCACGCCGATCAGCGGCATCGCCGCCAGGTAGATCACGATGATGGCGAGGTCAACACCGCGCATGGATCACTCCTACCGTCATCCGGCCTTCTCCGCGACTCGCAACCGCGCCACGGTGCCCCCCAGCGGGGCGGGAAGGATCAAGGGGCCGGCGCCAGGAACGAGCGCGCCCAGCACGCGCGGGCCGCGGGCACCGGTCGCCGACGGCACCGTACCGGGCACGCCGCACCAGGTGAGCCAGCCCAGCAACGCGGTGAGGTACGCCTCTTTGCCGGCGCCGGGCAGGCCGAGGTCGTCGCTGGTCTTGAGCACGGCCGAGTACAGAGTGCGGGCCAGCGCCGCCATCAGTGCCGGATTCGCCACCCCGCCACCGGAGGCGATGACCGTCGTGACGCCGTGGCGGCGGCACTGGTCGGCCACGGTGACGGCGGTCAGCTCGGTCAGCGTCGCGAGCAGGTCGCCGGGGGCGACCGGGTCCAGCCCGGCCGCGGCCGTGTCGAGGTAGCCGGCGTTGAAGTGCTCCTTGCCGGTGGACTTCGGCGGCGCGGCGGCGAAGTACGGGTCGGCGAGCAGCCGGAGGAGCAGGTCGGCGCGCACCGACCCACCGAGGGCGAGCCGGCCGCCGACGTCGCTGCGCTGCCCGGCGACGCGGTGGGCCGCGAGGTCGAGCAGGGCGTTGGCGGGCCCGGTGTCGTAGGCGATCACCGGTTCGCCGTCGGCGACGACGGTGATGTTCGCGATGCCGCCGAGGTTCAGCGCGGCGACCGGCCGGCCGGTGTCCTCGGCGAGGCCGCGCAGCCACAGCTGGTCGAGCGTGCTCGCCAGGGGCGCGCCGTGCCCGCCCGCGGCGACGTCGCGGGCGCGCAGGTCGGCGCACACCGGCAGCCCGGTGGCTTCGGCGATCCAGGCGGGCTGGCCGAGCTGGAGGGTGCCGCGGACGTGGCCGTCTTCGACCCAGTGGAACACCGTCTGGCCCAGCGAGGCGACCAGGTCCGCGCGGCCATCGGCCAGCTCCGCGGCCCCGCGCCGGGCCGCGTCGGCGAACGCCTGGCCGACGCCGGTGTCCAGCCGCGTCAGCTCGCCGGCGGTGCACGGGTTCGGCGGCAACGCCGCGAGCAGGCCCTCGCGCAGCGGCTCGGGGTAGGGGACGTCGAGCTCGCCCAGCGGCGTCAGCACGACCGTGCCGGCTTCGGCGTGCAGGTCGGCGGCGGCCACGTCGATCCCGTCGATCGACGTGCCCGAAATCAGGCCAATCACCCGGAAGCCGTGGCTCGCGCTTTTCCCCATCCGGAGGGGTTTAGTGGAGCCTCCCGTGTGACGCAACCCACGTGGTGAAGTCTTGGCCCAATCGGGACCGAGGTGGTGATGAATTGCCTGTGCGGGGCGGGGTCCGGCGCGCGGGGAGCGCGGATGAAAGGATGGGTGCGTGTCGAGCACCTGGTTCCTGTTCGTAGTCGTCGCCGTCGTCGTCCTGGTCGCCCTGCTGGTGACCGGCCTGCTGATCGCGCGCAGGCGGCGGATCAGCCTGGACGCCCAGCGCGAGGTCGAGGAGAAACCGAAGGGCGGTTCGTACGCGGCGAGCGGGGGCATCGCCCTCGCGCCCGGCGGCACGGCGGCCCCGGTGGAAGCCCCCGCTGACGAGCACCCGGCCGAGCACCCGGTCGAGGACCGGCCGGAGGTCGACGGCCAGCCCGCGGTGGGCGACGACGCGGCGGTGCCGCGCGACTCGGCGCAGCGCACGGTCCGCGACGTCAAGCTGCCGGACGCCGAGGTCGTCGAGCCGGCCCCGGTCGCCGAGCAGATCGAGCCGGCGGCGGGTCGCATGGAGCGGCTGCGCGGCCGCCTGACGAAGTCGCGCTCGATGTTCGGCACGAGCCTGCTGGGCCTGCTCGGCGCCGGTGACCTCGACGAGGACTCCTGGCAGGACGTCGAAGACACGCTGCTGATGGCCGACCTGGGCGCGGCCACCACGAACCAGATCGTCGAGCGCCTGCGTGACGAGCTCTCCCGGCGTGCGGTGCGGTCGTCGGCCGAGGCGCGCGAAGTGCTGCACGAGGTGCTGACGGCGCAGCTGTCCACCGACGGCCACCGCGCGGTCCGGGCGCTGCCGCACACCGTCGACGGCAAGAAGCAGCCCGCGGTGGTGCTGGTCGCGGGGGTCAACGGCACGGGCAAGACGACGACCACGGGCAAGCTCGCCCGCGTCCTGGTGGCCCAGGGCGGAACGGTGCTGCTGGGCGCGGCGGACACGTTCCGCGCCGCGGCGGCCGACCAGCTGCAGACGTGGGCCGAGCGCGTGGGCGCGGAGGTCGTCCGCGGCAAGGAGGGCGCGGACCCGGCGGCGGTGGCGTTCGACGCGGTCAAGCGCGGCGTGGACACGGGCGTGGACGCGGTCCTGGTCGACACGGCGGGCCGCCTGCACACGAAGACGGGCCTGATGGACGAGCTGGGCAAGGTCAAGCGCGTCGTGGAGAAGCAGGCGAAGGTCGACGAGGTGCTGCTGGTCCTCGACGCGACCACGGGCCAGAACGGGCTCATGCAGGCGCGGGTGTTCGCCGAGGTCATCGACGTGACGGGCATCGTCCTGACGAAGCTGGACGGCACGGCGAAGGGCGGCATCGTGTTCCAGGTCCAGAAGGAGCTGGGCGTCCCGGTCAAGCTGGTCGGCCTCGGCGAGGGCCCGGACGACCTGGCACCGTTCGAGCCCGGCGCGTTCGTGGACGCCCTGCTCGGCTAGATCCGGAACAGCGGCGTCCCGTCGGGCCGGCGCAGGCCCAGCTGCAGCATCACCGGCGCCGACGGCCGTCCGGCCGGGATGAGGCACGGGAATGTGCCGTGGGCCGCCACCGTGAGCCGGGACCAGCCGATGCCCTGGAGCGTGCGCCGGGCCGGGTCCACCACCATCGCCGCGCCGAAGTAGCGGCCGCTCGGGACGGCGATGCGGGCCGTGTGGCCCAGCACCACCGAGAACGCCGTGCCCGTCCGGCTGCCGTCTTCCTGCAGCGTCAGGATCACCGGCGTCCGCACCTTCGCGGCGGTGTGGTGGCGAACCGTGATTTCGACCGTTCCCGGCGCGGTCTTCGCCGGCCGCGGCCACGTGGGTGGTTGCGGCGAGCCGTCGAGCGCGCGGTCCACGAGCCGGTCCAGCAGGTTCGAAGCGGCGCCCTGAGCGAGCCAGTTCAGTGCGCCGCCGGTGTACGGGTCCATGCGGCCCTCCGGCGATATTCGGATGACGGGCGGCCGTGCGCCGGCGCAGAATCCGGGGATGCCCGGTTGACGCACTTCCGCTCGTGCCCCTCCTCGTGACAGACGCCCCGAAGCCGTCATTCGCTACGAGAGAGGACCCATCATGACCGCCATTCACGGCAATCGGGTGCTGCTGCGCCCGATCGGCCCAGCGGACCGCCCCCGGGTGCGCGAAATCCTGGCCACTCCGGAGGTCGCCCGTTGGTGGGGCGACCCCGATCGCGAGACCGAAGGCCTGTACGAGGTCGAAGAGGGCTACACCGTCTACGTCATCGAACTCGGCGGTGAAGTCGTCGGCCTGATCCAGAGCTGCGAGGAGCTGGACCCGCAGTACCACCACGCGGGCATCGACATCTCGGTGCACCCGGGCTTCCACGGCCGCGGCGTCGGTACGGACGCCATCCGCGCCCTGGCCGCGCACCTGTTCGCCCAGGGCCACCACCGGCTGACGATCGACCCGGCCGCGTCGAACGAGACGGCGATCCGGGTGTACACGAAGGTGGGCTTCCGCCCGGTCGGAGTGTTGCGGAACTACGAACGCGCCCCGGACGGCAGCTGGCACGACGGGTTGCTGATGGACCTGCTGGCGGGTGAGCTGACTTGAGCGGTCAGCTCTTGTCGATGACCTGCTGAAGCAGTCGGCTCATCTGCTCCATGCCGATGTTCACCTTGGTGAACCCGCTGTCGACCTTGGCGTCGAGCTGATCGAACCTCGACTCGAGCCTGTCGAGCCGCTGACCGTGCTCGATTTGCGTTTCGCGCACGGCGTTCAGCACCCTGGTGTGCCCGTTCAGGGTCTGCTTGAAGTCGGAGACGTCGCGGTCGGCCGTTCCGGCGAGCACGCGGGCGGCCGCGGCGTCCTGCCGGGTGTGCTGCACCTGCTCCTCCAGCGCGGTCACGCGGGCTTCGAGATCTTCGAGGCTGGCCATGCCGCGTACTTTACCGGCGGCCGCCGAGTCCTCCGCACCAGGGTCACTTTCAGTCATCGACTATCACTTTAAGTCACACTGATAGCGGGGTCTGGGAAAGGCTGGCCCCCAGGGCGTCCGCCACCCGCTGCACCGCCGGGGCGATGTGCGCCACCGCCTCGGCGGTCAGCCGCCCGGACGGCCCGGACACCGACACCGCCGCCGGGACCGGCGCCCCCGGCACCGCCACCGCGACACACCTGACGCCCAGCTCCTGCTCCGCCTCGTCCAGCGCATAACCCTGCGAAGCAATCCGCGACAGCTCCACCGCCAGCGCGTCCGGATCGGTGAACGTGTGCTCCGTATACGCGGGCATCCCGGTCCGCTCCAGCAGCGAACGCACGTCGGAAGCGGGCAGGTGCGCCAGCATCGCCTTGCCCACGCCCGTCCCGTGCGGCAGCAACCGCCGCCCGACCTCCGTGAACATCCGCATCGAGTGCTTCGAAGGCACCTGGGCCACGTACACGACTTCGTCACGCTCCAAGACGGCGAGGTTCGCCGTCTCGCCGACCTCCTCCACCAGCTCCGCCAGCAGTGGACGCGCCCACGCGCCGAACTGCATGCTCGCGTTCTCGCCCAGCCGGATCAGCCGCGCGCCCAGCGCGTAGCGGCGGTTGGTGTTCTGGCGGACGTACCCCAGGTCGACCAGGGTGCGGATCAGCCGGTGGATCGTCGGCATCGGCAGCCCGGACAGCGTCGCCAGCTCGGACAGGCTGGCCTCGCCGCCGGTGTCCGCGAGGTGTTCCAGCAGCTCGAAGGCACGCTGCAGGGACTGGACGCCGCCGTCGCGACCGTTCTTCTCCGCCGGCACGGTGGCCCTCCTTACGTCGGCGTTGAGCTTCCGCTATGCAGAAACTATAGTCCGGCTGGTAGAAAACCGTAGGGCCGTTATCCAAAGATCCGAACCCTCGAGGTGTTTCCCCATGTCTTCTGAAGTCCAGGTGCTGGGCGACCCGGTCGAGCGCGGCGACGAGATCCTCACGCCGGAGGCGCTCGCCTTCCTCGCCGGCCTCCACGACGCCTTCGCCGGCCGCCGCGACGAGCTGCTCAAGGCGCGTGGCAAGCGCCGCGAAGAGGCCCGGACCACCGGCCGGCTCGACTTCCTGCCGGAGACCAAGGAGATCCGCGAAGGCGACTGGCAGGTCGCCGGCGCGCCGCCCGCGCTGCGGGACCGCCGCGTCGAGATCACCGGGCCGACCGACCGCAAGATGACCATCAACGCGCTCAACTCCGGCGCGAAGGTGTGGCTCGCCGATCTCGAAGACGCCAACACGCCGCACTGGCGGAACGTGGTCTCCGGCCAGGTCAACCTCTACGACGCCACCCGCGAGACGATCACCCTGGAGAGCGGCGGCAAGAGCTACGCGCTGAAGGACGACGTCGAGCACGCCACGATCGTGGTCCGGCCCCGCGGCTGGCACCTGCCCGAGAGCCACCTCACCTTCGGTGGCCGCGAGGGTGTCGGCGCGCTCGTCGACTTCGGCCTGCACTTCTTCCACAACGCGGCCGAGCTGCTCAAGCGCGGCAAGGGCCCGTACTACTACCTGCCGAAGATGGAGAGCCATCTCGAAGCGCGGCTCTGGAACGACGTCTTCACCCACGCCGAGAAGGCCCTCGGCATCGAGCACGGCACCGTCCGCGCCACCGTGCTGATCGAGACCATCCCGGCCGCGTTCGAGATGGAGGAAATCCTCTACGAGCTGCGCGAGCACGCGTCGGGCCTCAACGCGGGCCGCTGGGACTACCTGTTCAGCGTCATCAAGTACTTCCGCGACGCCGGCGAGAAGTTCGTGCTGCCGGACCGCAACTCGGTCACCATGACCGCGCCGTTCATGCGCGCCTACACCGAGCTGCTGGTGCGCACCTGCCACAAGCGCGGCGCCTTCGCGATCGGCGGCATGGCCGCGTTCATCCCGAGCAAGGACCCCGAGACCAACAAGGGTGCTTTCGAGAAGGTTCACGCGGACAAGTCGCGCGAGGCCGGCGACGGCTTCGACGGCTCCTGGGTCGCGCACCCGGGCATGGTCGAGCTCTGCAAGGAGGAGTTCGACAAGGTCCTCGGCGACCAGCCGAACCAGCTCGGGCGCACCCGTGACGAGGTGAGCGTCACCGCCGACCAGCTGCTGGACGTCGCTTCGACGCCGGGCGGGGCGACGGCGGCCGGCCTGCGCGCCGCGGTCGACGTCGGTGTCCGCTACATCGCGTCCTGGCTGGCCGGCAACGGCGCGGCGGCCATCCACAACCTGATGGAGGACGCCGCCACCGCCGAGATCTCGCGCTCGCAGATCTGGCAGTGGGTCAAGAACGGGACCACTTTGGACAGTGGCGACGTCGTCACGGCGGAGCTGGTGCGCGGCGTGCTGGCCGACGTCCGCGGCGAGCTGGCCGGCGAGCTCAAGCCCGAGCAGCTGGAGCCCGCGGTGGAGCTGTTCGAGCAGGTCGCGCTGGCCGACGAGTTCCCGGACTTCCTGACGCTGCCCGCGTACGAGCGGATCAAGTAGTGCGGCTGCCCGAGGACGTCTACGACGCCGCCGACGCGCGCCTGGCTGCGGCCGACGCGCGCGTCGCGGCGTCGTACCCGGGGGAGCGACCGGGACGGCAGCCCGTGCACACGGTCTACGTCCCCGCGTCGCGGTACAAGACCCGCCTGGTGGCCGACTGGGGCAAGCAGGCGATGCGGGTCTTCATCGAGCACGGCGACCTCCTCGGCGCCGACGCGGAGGTGTACGAACGCGTCCGCGCGAAGCTGCTGACCGAGCCGATCGAGGACCTGCGGATCGACTTCGAGGACGGCTACGGCCGGGTCGCCGACGACGTCGAGGACGCGGCCGCCCTGGCGGCCGGGCAGACCCTGGCGACCACCGGCGGCACGCCGTTCTGCGGAATCCGTTTCAAGAGCTTCGAGGCGGCGACGCGCCGGCGCGGCATCCGCACCTTGGACCTGTTCCTGGGTTCGCTGCTGGACAACGGGCCGCTGCCGCCCGGGTTCGTCGTCACGCTGCCGAAGGTGACGGCCGTGGAGCAGGTCTCGGTCGCTGCGGAAGTCTTGTCCCGGTTGGAATCCGCGTACGACCTACCCGAGAACACCCTGCGCTTCGAGGTGCAGATCGAGACATCTCAGTCCATTGTGGACCTCGACGGGACGTTGTCGGTGGCGCGGATCGTGCACGCCGCTTCGGGTCGCTGTTCGGGACTGCATTACGGCACGTACGACTACAGCGCGGGCCTCGGCATCGCGGCGGCGTACCAGAGCATGGAGCACCCGGCGGCGGACCTGGCCAAGGGCCTGATGCAGGTTTCGGCGGCGGGAACCGGCGTTCGCCTCTCGGACGGCTCGACGAACAAGCTCCCGATCGGCGACGCGCTGCCGATGGCGTGGGCGGAGCACCTCCGGCTGGTCCGCCGGTCGTTGGAGCGGGGCTTCTACCAGGGCTGGGACCTGCACCCGCATCAGCTGCCGACCCGCTTCGCGGCGACGTACACGTTTTATCGTGCGGAGTTCCCGGAGGCGGTGGAGCGGTTGCGCGCGTACGCGGAGAAGACGTCGGGGGGCGTGCTGGACGAACCGGCGACCGCGCAGGCGCTGGCGGTGTACCTGCTGCGAGGTTTGGACTGCGGGGCTCTGGACGAGGGCGAGCTGCCGTTCGGGCGTCCGGAGCTGGAGAAGTACGCGCTGCGGCTCGCGTGAGCAGCCGGCGGGTCTGGCTCGATGGCACCGCCATTTCCGCCTTGACCTCCGACGTCTCGATCCGGACGTGCGCGAACCGGCTCGGGGTATCGTCCCGGTCCGGCTCTCCAACCGGGCGTTGCTGGAGTTACTCACCGAGCCGGGCGCGGTCGGCCGCGGCCCGGCCCGCGCCCCAGCCTTCGTGGCTGCGCACCGTCACTGACTTGTTCACCACTTCAGGAAAAAGCGTCGTGAACGCCGCGGCCACATTCCTCTCGTGCGAAGCCAGCACCGGCAGCAGCTCCGGCGCCTGGGCGATCGTCGCTTCCGCCGCCCGTTCGAGCCGCTCGCCGATCCGGGTGGCGTAGGAGACGAGGAACGACTTGCGGAACGGACGCGAGCGGCCGGCGGGGTCGGCGATCATCGCCCGGGTCGCCTGGATCAGCAGGGACGTCGTCAGCAGCGCGACCGAGTCGAGGTCGTCCTCGTCGCCGATGACGGTGACGAACTCCCAGCGCGGGTCGAAGACCGCGTGGCAGCGGTTGGCCGTCGCGACCACGTGGACCAGCAGCGACTTCGCGTCCGTGTACGGCGTGTCGAGCCAGATCCGGCGGGCCGCCGGCCGATCGGGTGCGGCCTCGGCGCTCTCGACCAGCACGCGGTCGAGGGCGTGGCGGGTCATCAGTTCCTGCGCCTTCGCCGAAAGCGCCTCCGCCTCCTCCGGGAACGAGCTCGACTCGGCCTTGGCGAGCAGCGCGCGGACCCGGCTCAGCTTCTTCTCGTCGACGTGCTGCCGGACCGGACGCTCCAGCGGGGTCCCCGGCGCGGGCAGCACGACGGTCAGCGCCGGCAGCGTCTTCAGCAGGCCGAAGGCTTCGATGACCGCCGCCACCGCCTCGGACGGCGTCAGGATGTGCTTCGCTGCCCACTGCGGGAGGTGCGGCTCGGTCTCCGTCCACCAGCGGACGGCGCCCGCCGCCTCGAGCTGCTCCCGCCACGCCGGGTGCACGGCGGAGAACTGCCCGGCGTAGGCGGCGAGCGTGTCGAGCAGGTACGAGCCGGCGAATTCGTCCAGGCGCCGCCGGGCCGCCTGGTGGAGGTCCTCGGGCAGCCAGCCACCCCGGCACGCCCGGTCGATCAGCTGCTGCCCGGTCCGGTCCGCGGCCTCGGCGAGTTCGGCGGGCAGGGTGAAGCCCGGCGCCAGCAGGTCGGCGTCCCCCGGTGCGGCGGCGAGCAGCGCGTCGCCGAATTCCTCGGCCGTCGCCGGCGGCGGGCCGACGCGGACCTGCTTGCGCTTGCCCACGCGGCTCAGTCTGCCGCAGTGACTTTCCGGGGCGTCGGGTACGTCACTGCGAGCGTTAACACCGCCGGAACATCCGACGCTCAGGGTCCCGCCATGGCGGAGAACAAGAAGCGCTGGTGGACGTCGGTGTTCGTGCAGCTGCTCGTGGCGGTGGTCGCGGGCGTGCTGGTCGGGCACTTCTGGCCGGTGCTCGGCGCCCAGCTCAAGCCGGTCGGCGACGGCTTCATCCGGCTGATCAAGATGATCATCGCGCCGCTGATCTTCGGTGTCGTGGTGACCGGGATCGCGGCCGTCGGAGACGTCAAAGCGGTCGGACGAATCGGGCTCAAGGCCATCGTCTACTTCGAGGTCGTCACGACGTTCGCGTTGCTGTTCGGCCTGGTCGTGGCGAACGTCTTCCGGCCCGGCGCCGGGCCGGACATCAACCCGGCGACGCTCGACCCGCACGCCGTCACCGCCCAGACCAAGGGCGGGCAGCTGCCGTCGGCCGGGGATTTCCTGCTGCACACCATCCCCGACAGCGTGGTGAACGCGTTCGCGCAGAACCAGCTGCTGCAGGTGCTCGTGTTCGCGGTGTTCTTCGGGGTCGCGCTCGCCGCGATCGGGCGGGAGCGGGCGCCACTGGTGCTGGACTTCGTGGACCAGGTGCAGCAGATCGTCTTCAAGGTGATGGGCTGGATCATGCGGGTCGCGCCGCTGGGCGCGTTCGGCGCGATGGCGTTCATCATCGGCCAGTACGGTCTGTCCACATTGGGCACCTACGCGAAGCTGATCGCCGCCTGCTACGGCGCGGCCGTGCTCTTCACGCTCGTCCTCGCCGCCATTTCCCGGTTTTACGCCGGGGTTTCGGTCTGGAAGTTCCTCCGCTACGCGCGGCGACCGGGCTGGTGGTGCCGACCGGGTACTCGTTCAACCTCGACGGCGCGACCATCTACCTCTCGATCAGCACGGTGTTCCTGGCCCAGGCGTTCGGCGTGGAGATGACGCTCGGCCAGCAGCTGCTGGCGGTGCTGATCCTGATGCTGACGTCGAAGGGCATGGCGGGCGTCCCCGGCTCCAGCTTCCTGGCCCTGTCGGCGACGGCCGCGGCGATCGGCGCGTTCCCGGTGGCGGGCGTGGCCCTGCTGCTGGGCGCGGACCGCCTGATGGACTCGATGCGCGTGTTCGTCAACCTGCTCGGCAACTGCGTGGCGACGTTCGTGGTGGCCAAGTCCGAGGGCCGGCTGGACCGGGACAAGCTGCGGGAGACCCTCGAAGGAGCGACGCCGGTCGCGGCCTGACCGTCACCTTCCGGGCGGCGGGCCCGTCGGGAAGGCATGCACCCTGCCACGGTTCTCGTCACGATCGCGCTCAACGCGGGCATCGGCCTCGCGGACCTGCTGAAGGCGCGGTTCGTCCTCGCCACCTCGGCCGCCGTCGACGTTCCGCCGAGCTGGCTTCCCGCTCTCGGCACACTGAAGCTCGCCGGTGCGGCCGGGCTGCTCCTCGGCCTGCTCGGCGTTCCGGTCCTCGGCGTGGCGGCGGCGATCGGCCTGACCTTGTACTACCTCGGGGCGATCGCCGCCCACGTCCGCGCCCGCCGGTTCGCCACCGGCGCGGTGCCGGCGGTCTTCCTCGGGCTCGCGGTGGCGACGGTGGTCTGACGCAGCGGTCTGACGCAGTGGCTTAGCGCAGCCGCGGGAGCGCGTCCCGGGCGAAGTGGCTCAACGTCCGCAGGTCGGCGGCCAACCGCTCCCGGTGGTCCTCGGGCAGCGGCCCGAAGAAGAACTGCTCGACGTTCTCGACGTGCACGCGGCTGGCCCGCACGGTCGTCTCCTCGCCGAGCGCGGTCAGCCGGACGAGCTGGACCCGCCGGTCGCTCGGGGAAGCGGTGCGGGTCACCAGCCCGATCGCGACCATCCGGTCGACCAGCCGGGTCGCCCCGCCGGTGGTGAGCACCTGCTCCTGTGCGATCGAGCGCATGGTCAGCCCGTCTTCACCGGTGCGGCCCACGAGCAGCAGGACCTCGTACATCAGGTGCGTGATCCCGCATTCGCGCTCCAGCGCCCGCCCGAGCAGGTACCCGAGCCGGTGCGCCGCGCCCTGCAGCCACCCGAAGGCCAGCACGCGGACGTCGTCCGCCGCCTGCCGGGCCGAAGCGATGTCGGGGTCCACGCCCTCATCCTCCCCCCGGACCCCGGCCACGCAACGCGCAACGGCGGCCGATGGGGTGCGAGGCACGCCCCCTGCGCCGAGCGGGCGAGCGGGCGTTCGGCAGCTCTAGTCGCCGGCGCGCAACGCGAGGTACACGTCGAGCTGATCGGTGAACTCCGTCAGGTCCGTTCCCAGCAGCTCGCCGGCCCGCCCGATCCGGTACCGCAGCGTGTTGACGTGGACGTGCAACGCCTTCGCCGCCCGGGTCGGCGAGCCCGAGCACTCCAGGAACACCCGGACCGTGTGCACGAGATCCGTGTGCTGCTCCGCGTCGTAAGCCAGCAACGGCCCGAGCACCCGGCGGCGCAGGGCCGCGCGCACCCCCGCCGGCGCCCCGGCGAGCAGCAGCTCGTGCGCATCCACTTCACCGGCCCGGATCACCGCCACCCGGCCCGGCCGCCGGGCCGCCACCTCCACCGCGTACCGCGCGCTCTCCGCCGCCTCGTCGCGCGGGCCCGCATCGCTGACGCCGCAGACGATCCGCTTCGCCCGGAGCAATGGTTCTACAATGGACAACTCGGCCGGTGCGGGCCGCAGCGCGGTCGCCGCGTACGACGTTTCCCCGGCGGATTCGAGCAGCAGCGCGCCCGGCAGCCATTCGCCCAGGACGTCCCGGCTCTCGTCGCTGCCTTCGGTCCGCAACCCGACGACGCACACCTCGCCGGGCAGCTCGGCGGCCGAAGGAACCGCCCGTGCCCGCGTGACCCCGACGAGCCCCGCCACCTCCTCGGCCAGCTCGGCCTGCGCGGTGCTCAGCGGCCCGCCCACGGCGATCAGCCACGGCACCGCGTGCCGCCCCTCGACCGGGACCAGCGTCAGCGGCCCCGGCTCGCGGGCCGCGTACCGGCGGACGACGTCCTCGGGCGGCATCGGCAGCGCGGCCGTCCCCGCGATCAGCCGGCCGAAGCCCGACAGCACCCAGCAGGGCAGCCCGAGTTCCGCCGCCGCGCGGTCCAGCAGCGTCTCGACCGGCGCCTCCGCGGCCGCCTGCAAACGTTTGCGCGCGCTGTCGGACGCGGCGGCCAGCGCCAGCACGACCTGCTCGGTGATCACCGAGAACGACAGGTCGGGCGGCACTTCCAGCAGCGGGATCCGGTGCCGGACGCAGGCGTCGACGACGTCGTCCGGGATGCCGCCCGAGTCGGCGCCGGACGCCGCCAGCGCCGCCGCGCCCGCGCGGGCCAGCGCGGCCACGAACGGCTCGGCGTCACCCGGGGCGTGCCACCACAGCAGGCCGGAAAGCACCAGCTCACCGGCCGACAGGTACCGTCCGGGGTCGGACAGTTCCGTGACGTAGATGCGCGTCACCGGCCGGTCGAGCAGGTCGGTCCCGGCCCGGGGGCGCAGCCGCAGCCCGGGCAGGCCCAGCAGTGTTTTCACGGTCGTCATGAGGCTTGTAGGAAAGCACAAACGCACCCCGGTCCGCTGCTGCGCGTTTCATGCGTGGCGCCGTTGCCGCCCGGCGGTGATCCGTCGTCTACTGGTCTATCGTCCTCACGAAGGAGCAGCCAGTGGAGTTCCTGCGTCCCACGACGCTCGCCGAGGCCCTCGCCGTGAAGGCCGAGCGGCCGGACGCCGTGCCGATCGCCGGCGGCACCGACGTCATGGTCGAGCTGAACTTCGACCACCGGCGCCCGGAGGCCCTGCTCGACCTGACCCGGGTCGGCGAGCTGGCGGAGTGGTCCACTGTGGACCACTCGGACGGCACGGTCCGGCTCGGCGCCGGTGTCCCGTACTCCCGGGTCATCACCGAACTGGGTGAATCCGTGCCGGCCCTGGCCATGGCCTCGCGCACGGTCGGGTCCCCGCAGATCCGCAACCGCGGCACGGTCGGCGGCAACCTCGGCGCCGCGTCCCCCGCCGGGGACACCCACCCGGTGCTGCTCGCCCTGGACGCGCGGGTCGAGGTGGCCTCGGTGCGGGGGAGCCGCCTGCTGGACGCGGCGGAGTTCTACGTCGGCGTGAAACGGCACGCACTGGCTCCGGACGAGCTGATCACCGCCGTCCACCTGCCCGCGCACGCCGGGCCGCAGCAGTTCGCCAAGGTCGGCACGCGCAACGCGATGGTCATCGCGGTCTGCTCGTTCGCGATCTCGCTCCGGCAAGGCAAGGTGGGCGCCGCCATCGGCTCGGCCGCGCCGACCCCGCGCCACGCCCGGGACGCCGAGGATTTCCTGGCCGCCGAGCTGCCGTGGACGTCGTCCGAGCCGCTGCCGGACTCCCTGAAACGCCGCTTCGGCGACCTGGTCGCCGCGGCCGCCGAGCCGATCGACGACGTCCGGGGCAGCGCCGCGTATCGGAAGCACGCGCTCGGGGTACTAGCGCGGCGTACGTTGACTTGGGCCTGGGAAGAACACCGGACGGGAGTGCGCGCATGCGCCTGAATGTCACGATCAACGGCGAGCCGCGGCAGGCGGACGACGTCTGGGAAGGCGAAAGCCTGCTCTACGTACTGCGCGAACGACTCGGCCTGCCGGGTTCGAAAAACGCCTGCGAACAGGGCGAATGCGGGTCGTGCACGGTCTACCTCGACGACGTCCCGGTGTGCGCCTGCCTGGTCGCGGCCGGGCAGGCCGAGGGCCGCGTGGTGCGCACGGTGGAGGGACTGGCCGACGGCGACACCCTCGACCCGGTCCAGCAGTCCTTTGTGGACGCCGGCGCGGTCCAGTGCGGGTTCTGCACGCCGGGGCTGGTCGTCGCGGCGCACGACCTGCTGAACCGCGTCCCCGACCCGTCCGACGAGGAGATCCGCGAAGCCCTGGCGGGCAACCTCTGCCGCTGCACCGGCTACGAGAAGATCCTCGACGCGGTGCGCGCGGCGGCGAAGGAGGGGGTCGCGTGAGGACGCTCATCGCGAACGCGGCCATCGCCACCGTCACCGGCGAGGAGTACGCGAGCGGGCACGTCGTCGTCGAGAACGACCGGATCGCCGCGGTCGGCGAAGGCGTGTACACCGGCGAGTTCGACGAACGCGTCGAGGCCGGAGGCTGCCTGATCACGCCGGGGCTGATCAACACCCACCACCACCTCTACCAGTGGGCGACCCGCGGGATGGCCGCCGACCACACGCTCTTCGAGTGGCTGGTCGCGCTCTACCCGGTCTGGAGCCGTCTCGACGCCGAGATCACGCACGCCGCGGGCACCGCCGGGATGGCGCGGCTGGCGCTGACCGGCTGCACCACCGTCGCCGACCACCACTACGTCTTCCCGCGCGACGGCGGTGACCAGGTCGCGGCGCTGGCCGCGGCCCGCCAGCGCATCGGCGTCCGGCTGCACGTGGTGCGCGGGTCGATGGACCGCGGCGAGTCCGACGGCGGCCTGCCGCCGGACAACCTGGTCGAGTCGACCGAGGACGCGCTGACCGGGACCGAAGCGGCGATCGACCGCTTCCACGACGACTCCGCGGGGGCCCACCTGCAGATCGCCGCCGGCCCGTGTTCGCCGTTCTCGGTCACCGAGCGGCTGATGTCCGGCGCGGCCGAGCTGGCCCGCCGCAAGGGCGTCCGGCTCCACACCCATCTGGCCGAGACGCTCGACGAGGAGAAGCAGTGCCTCGCCGAAGTCGGCTGCACCCCCGCCGAGTACGCCGACAAGCTCGGCTGGCTCGCCGACGACGTCTGGCTCGCGCACACTATCCACCTCGCGCCCGAGGCGATCCGCCGCTTCGGCGCCACCGGCACCGGGTCGGCGCACTGCCCGACGTCCAACGGCCGCATCGGCGCCGGCATCGCGCCCGTCCGGGACCTGCTGGACGCCGGGGTGCCGGTCGGCCTGGGGGCCGACGGCGCCGCGTCCAACGAATCCGGCGGTCTCGGCGAAGAGCTGCACCAGTCGCTGCTGCAGGCCCGCCAGCGCGGCGGCCCGCGCGGGCTGACCACGCGCGAAGCGCTGTGGATGGGCACGATGGGCGGCGCCCGCTGCCTCGGCCGCGCGGACGACCTGGGCTCCCTGGAACCCGGGAAGCTCGCCGACCTGGCCGTCTGGGACCTGACCGGGCTGAACCACGCCGGCATCACCGACCCGGTCGCCGCGCTGGTGCTCGGCACCACGCCGCCGCTGCGCCGGCTGTTCGTCGGCGGCAAGGCCGTCGTCGAGGACGGCACCCTGCGCGAAGCCGACGAGTCCGCCGTCGCCCGCGAGCTGGCCGCCGCGAGCGCCCGGTTGCGGGAGGGCAGATGACCAGCACCACGTCGGTCACGACGACGACCGCGAACGGCGTCGGCACGTCGCCGCGGCGGCCCGACGGCACGGTGAAGGTCCGCGGCGAGTTCGCCTACTCCTCGGACCTCTGGCACGAGGACATGGTGTGGGGCGTGACGCTGCGCAGCCCGCATCCGTACGCGCGCATCACCGGCATCGACATCGCGGCCGCCCTCGCCGTGCCCGGCGTCTACGCGGTGCTGACGCACGAGGACGTCCCCGGCGTGAACCGCTACGGCCTCGAGCACACCGACCAGCCGGTGCTCGCGTCCGACGTCGTGCGGTACCAGGGCGAGCCGGTGGCGCTGGTCGCCGCCGACCACCCGGAGACCGCGCGCCGCGCGATGAAGCGGATCGTCGTCACCTACGAAGAGCTCGAGCCGGTGACGGACTCCGAAGCGGCTGTGGCGGGCGAAGGGCCTTCGCTGCACGAAGGCGGCAACGTCGTCCGGCACGTCAAGATCCGCCGCGGGCCGCAGGAGCCCACCGCCGACGTCGTCGTCTCCGGCGTCTACGAGGTCGGCATGCAGGACCAGGCCTTCCTCGGCCCGGAGTCCGGGCTCGCCGTGCCGGACACCGAAGGCGGTGTCGATCTTTATGTCGCGACGCAGTGGCTGCACGTCGACCAGCAGCAGATCGTCGCCGCGCTGGGGCTGCCGATCGAGAAGGTGCGGCTGACGCTCGGCGGCGTCGGCGGGGCGTTCGGCGGCCGGGAAGACCTGTCGATGCAGGTGCACGCGTGCCTGCTCGCCCTGCACACCGGCAAGCCGGTGAAGATGGTCTACAACCGCGAAGAGTCCTTCTACGGGCACGTGCACCGGCACCCCGCGAAGATGTACTACGAGCACGGCGCCACCCGCGACGGCCGTCTCGTGTACGTGCGCACGCGCCTGTACCTCGACGGCGGCGCGTACGCGTCCTCGACGGGGGCGGTGGTCGCGAACGCGGCCACGCTCGGCGTCGGGCCGTACAAAGTGGACAGCGTGGCGGTGGACTGCTGGGGCACGTACACGAACAACCCGCCGTGCGGCGCGATGCGCGGCTTCGGCGCGGTGCAGGCGGCGTTCGGCTACGAGTCCCAGATGGACAAGCTCGCGGACGCCTGTGGTCTCGACCCGGTGGAGATCCGCGTCCGCAACGCGATGAGCGAGGGCGATCTGATGCCGACCGGCCAGGTCGTCGACGCGGAAGCGCCGGTCGCGGAGCTGCTGTCCCGCGTGCGGGAGATGCCGATGCCGCCGGAGCGGCCGTTCGACCTGCGGCACATGCCGGGCGGGGTGTCGAACACGACGCACGGCGAAGGCGTCGTCCGCGGCGTCGGGTATGCCGTCGGCATCAAGAACGTCTGCTTCTCCGAAGGCTTCGACGACTACTCGACGGCTCGCGTGCGCCTGCAGCTGGTCGGCGGCGAACCGGCCGCGACCGTGCACACCGCGGCCTGCGAGGTCGGCCAGGGCCTGGTGACGATCATGCAGCAGATCGTGCGCACCGAACTCGGCGTCGACCAGGTGACGGTCCTGCCGATGGACACCTCGATCGGCAACGGCGGCTCGACGTCGGCGTCGCGCCAGACCTACGTCACCGGCGGCGCCGTGCAGGCCGCCTGCGCGGCGGTGCGGGCGCGGCTGCTGTCCCGGTTCGACCAGCGGGTGCGCGTCGTCGGCGGCAAGGTCGTCGCGGCCGACGGCCAGGTGCTCGCCGATCTGGTGGACGTCCTCGGCGACGACGTCCACGACGAAACCGTGGAGTGGCGGCACCGGCCGACGGCCGCGCTGGATCCGGAAACCGGGCAGGGGAGTGCCCACGTGCAGTACGCGTTCGCCGCGCACCGGGCGGTCGTCGACGTCGACACGGAACTGGGGCTGGTCAAGGTGGTCGCGCTGGACTGCGCCCAGGACGTCGGCAAGGCGCTGAACCCCCAGGCCGTGCTGGGCCAGATCCAGGGCGGTTCGGCGCAGGGGCTGGGGCTCGCGGTGATGGAGGAGATCCAGACCTCCGGCGGGAAGATCCGGAACCCCTCGTTCACCGACTACCTCATCCCGACGGTGCTGGACATGCCGCCGATGAGCATCGACGTCCTGGAGCGCCCGGACCCGCACGCGCCGTACGGCCTGCGCGGGGTCGGCGAGCCGCCGACGATCTCGTCGACCCCGGCGATCGTGGCCGCGATCCGGGCCGCGACCGGGCTCGCGCTCACCCGCGTCCCGGTGCGGCCGGAGCACCTCACCGGTACCTGAGCTACTTCAGGGTCCAGTTCTGGTTGGCGTCGTCGTTGCAGTTCCACAGTTCGAGCTGCGTGCCGTTGACGTTGCCGGCGGGCTTGTCGCCGCCGGTGACGTCGATGCACAGCCCGGCCTGGGTGATCGAGCCGTCGGCCGCGAGCTTGAACTTCTGGTTCGCGCCGCCGTGACAGGTCCAGGCGACGAGCTTCGTCCCGGCCGCGCTGGTGCCGCCACTGGCGTCCAGGCAGAGCCCGTTCGCCTTGAGCTCGCCGGCACTGGTGAACGTCCAGGCCTGGTTGCCGCCGCCGTCGCAGTCCCAGACGTCGACCTGGGGACCGGGCGTGGGGGCGGTGCCGTTGATGTCGATGCAGCGGGCCGAGGACGCCCCCTGGATCGGCTGGGTGGTGCCCACGCTGGTGCCGGACGCGTTCGCCTTCACGCGGTAGATCACCGTGCTGTGCGACGGCACGTCCGCGCTGATCGCGCCGCTGCTGGTGGTCAGCTCCTTCGACCACAGGTTGGTCAGCCGGTAGCTCGACGCGGCGGGCAGCCCGGCCGCGGCGGCCGTCGTCGAGACGGTCTTCGTGGTGCCGTTCTCGTTGAACAGCACCACGGCGACGTCGCCGTTTTGGAGGGGCTTCGCGAGGACGTCGAGGCCGTTCCCGGTCGCGATGCGCCGCGCCTGCTTGCCGAGCGGGTCCTGGTCGACGGCGATGACGTCGGAGTTTAAGTACGTCGAGAAGGTGGCGACACTGGCGCTGCGCAGGTCGGCCCCCGCGATCAGCGGCGCGGCCATCGCCGCCCACAGCGTGAAGTGCGCGCGGTCTTCCTGGAAGTCCATGCCGTCGCCGACTTCGAGCATGTCCGGGTCGTTCCAGGCGCCCGGCTTCGCGGCGGAGGCGAGTCCGACGTTCTGGCGGTAGATCGAGTCGATGCTGCCCCAGTTGTTCGTGATGTCGCCGGTGGTGCGCCACAGGTTGCCGACGTCCGCGGCCCAGGTCGCCGGGGCGAAGTCACCCCATTCGCAGATGCTGTAGGCGATCGGGCGCCCGGTGGCCTTCAGCGCGTCGCGCATCGCCGAGTAGCGCCGGATGTAGTCCTGCTGGCTGTTGCTGCCGTTGTTGAAGCAGTTGTCGTACTTGAGGTAGTCGACGCCCCAGCTCGCGAAGAGGGTGGCGTCGGCCTGTTCGTGGCCGAGGCTGCCGGGGTAGCTCTGGCACGTCATGGTGCCGGCGCTTTCGTAGATGCCGAACTTCATGCCGCGGGCGTGGATGTAGTCGCCGAGCGCCTTGAGGCCACTGGGGAACTTCGCGGGATCGGCGACCAGGTTGCCGGCGCTGTCGCGGGACTTCGTCATCCAGCAGTCGTCGAGGTTGACGTAGGTGTAGCCGCGGTCGCGCATGCCGGAGCTGACCATGAGGTCGGTGGTCTGCTTGACGAGGGTTTCGTTGATGTTGCACTCGAAGGTGTTCCAGGTGTTCCAGCCCATCGGCGGGGTGCGGGCGAGGCCGTTTTCGAGGGCTTGGGCCGGGCTCGTGATCGAGACGGCGGCGGCGACGGTGACGGTGGCGGCGACGGCGAGGATTCGGCGCATGGCGGCTCCAACCGGACGGCGGTGTGAGGCAGGAGGACTAGACCATTCTTGACCAGCACTGAGCAGCTTCCGTGTCGGTTGCTGCGCGGTCAAGCGCCACTTTGGTGATTTGTGTTGGATTACCGACTAAAGTTGTGTGCGCTCCTGGAGGAGTCGCCGGGCGACGTCGACGGTCGCGGCCCCGGCGACGGCCATGGCTTCGGTGTCCCGCAGCGAGCGGCAGAGGACGAAGGCGCCTTCGAGGTTGTTGACGGCGGTGATGGTCAGCGTCCGGGCGGCTTCTTGGCTGAGCCCGAAGCGCGCGAACTTCTCGGTCCCGGCGTCGATCCAGGCGGTGAAGACGTCGGCGGTGGCTTTCCGCAGCGGTTCGTTGGTGGCGGCGACCTCGAGCGCGACGGTCGCGATCGGGCAGCCCTCGACGTAATCGGTGGTTTCGAGGGTCGCGATCCCGGCGGCGAAGAAGGCTTCGATCCCGCTGACGAGGTCCGCGGCGGGCGCGATGAAGAGGTCGAAGAGCGCGATGTAGGCGAGGCCCGAGGTGCGGATGACCTCCTCGCCGAGCTGCTCCTTGCCGCCGGGGAAGAAGTGGTAGAGGGACCCGAACGGGGCACTGGCTTCGGAGACGATCTGCTTCAGCCCGGTGCCGGCGTAGCCGTTGCGCCGGAAGAGCTCGGCGCCGGCGGCCATGATGCGTTCCTTGGTCCCTGCCACCCCTCGATGATAGAGCGTTCTATCAACTCAGTGGAGGTCCCAGGCCGGCCCCGGGTCCTCGGCGTCGTCGCGCAGGATCGTGCCCTCGATCAGCCCGTACGGCCGGTCCGCCGCGTAGAACACCTCGTTGTCGTTCTTCAGCCCGAACGGGCTCAGGTCCACCAGGAAGTGGTGCTTGTTCGGCAGCGACAACCGCACCTCGGCCACCTCCGGGCGCGCCTCCAGCACCGCCGAACCCATCGCGTACAGCGTCTGCTGCAGCGAAAGGCTGTGCTTCGTCGCGAACGTCTCGAGCAGCACCCGCCGGATCTCACGGTGACTCGCAGCCCAGTCGAGGTCCTCGCCCTGGTAGCGCCACTTCGCCGTGACGGCGGTGGCGAGGATCCGGTCGCCGGTCTCGGCCAGGGTCGTGTACTCGTCGCGGGGAAATCCGTGGAACTCCGAGCCCGTGGACTTCAGCAGGGTCAGGCCGTCGATGCCGGACACGACCCACGCGCGGCCGTCCTGCACCGTCACCGCCGTCGTGCGGCGCTCGTCGCCGGAGCGGCTGAACGCGTGGTCGTGCGGCTCGCCGCCGACGGCGATGCGGTCCCAGGCGTGCTCGTCGATCTTGACGCGCGCGCCCGTGATGTTCTCCTGCGTGCCGGTGAAGTGGCGGGCCAGCCGCAGGCCGAAGGCCTCGATCTCGCCGACCGGCGCCTCCTTCGCGAAGGCGTACACCGTGTTCTTCTGCGTGTCGGTCGCCAGCACCCCGGCGTTGTCGCCGGTCAGGTGCGTCGCGGCCAGCTCGCCGCGCAGCGACGTCGACACCGTCAGGTCCTTCAGGTGGTGCACCGGGCCGTCGCGGCGCACCGTGACCAGGCGGACCTCCGCTTTGCCGTACTGGTTGGGGCCCAGGGTGATGGCCACGGTCAGCTCCCTCGGTAGGTCGAATAGGCGAACGGGCTGAGCAGGAGCGGCACGTGGTGGTGCGCGCTCGCGTCGGAAATCCGGAAGGTCAGCGCGACCTCCGGGAAGAACGCGTCCGGGCCCAGGTAGGCGCCGGTGTCGAAGACCAGCCGGTAGCCGCCCGGCGCCAGGGTTTCCGGGCCGAGGTCGCGGATGCGGCCGTCGTCGTCGGTGCGGCCTTCGGCGATCGGCTCGCCGCCGGCGGTCTCGAACCGGACGGCGATCCCGGTGGCGGGGCGCCCGGTGGCCGTGTCGAGGACGTGGGTGGTCACGAGGCTCACGCGGTCACCGCTTTCGCGAGTCGGAGTTCGGCGATCTTCAGCAGCTCGCGGCCGGCGACCGCGAGCTCGGTCGCCGGGTCGTTGCCCAGCCGGTCACGCAGGACCGCCAGCAGTTCGCCGCCACTGCGGCCGCTGGCGCAGACCAGGTAGACGTGCCCGAACTTGGCTTCGTACTCGGCGTTCGCGGCGGCGAACGCGTCCGGATTGTCCACACCGGACTGTTCGGACCGCGCCCAGCCTTCCGCGGGCTTTTCGCCGATCCGGGGGTGCGCGGCCATCGCCTGCCGGATCTCGTCGCTGCTCAGCGGCAGGTCGGCGGCGGCTTTCAGCGCCTCGAGATCGGCGTACGGCCGCCCGGCCAGCACGGCGTCGACCCACCGGGGCACGGCGAGGCATTCCGTCAGCAGTGGGCGGACGTCGGTGGTGTTGAACTCGGTGAGCAGCACGGGCTGACCGTACGTCGGTGCCCGGGTTCCGTCAACATTTTGTTGAAAGCGCTGGTCAGTCGGTTTCCCGGTTGAGGTAGTTGTAGACGGTGAACCGCGTGACCCCCAGCGCGTCGGCCACCGACGAGACGGATTTCCGCAGGCCGAAGGCGCCGCGTTCGCGCAGCAGCCGCACCGCGCGCTGCTTGCCCGCGCGGTCGAGGTCGCCCAGCTTGGCGCCCAGTTCGCGCTCGACGTCGGCGATGAGCCGGGCCAGGGCGTCGTTCAGCTCGACGACCGGGGTGCTGCCGGGGTCGTCGGCCCGGCGCAGCTGCAGCGTGACGCGATTCGCGCCGCCTTCCAGCGCGGCCTTCGCGATCGCCGGGAGGGCCTCGAGCAGCTCCTCCGCCTCGCCGCGGGCGAGCGTGCCGAGCGGCCCGAAATCGGTGTCCAGCCCGGCTTCCGCGGCGGCGTCGCGGGCGGCGACGGCGTGCTCGGGCGGCGAACCCTCGCCGTGGAACGGTTCGCTGGTGAACTCCGCCTCAAGCCTCACGCGGATGACCGTAACGCGCTAGCGCCGTCGTTGACGAGCGGCGCGCGCCGTGGTTACTGTCGTTGTGCGAAACCGTCTTTCCGTTCTGTGAAATCGGCGGTGGTCATCCTCCCGCAGAAGGGCTTTCGGATGGATCTTGTGGTGCGCGCCGCCCGGGCCGTGACGGCCGAGGGCGAGGTCCCGGCGACCGTCGGTGTCGAGGGCGGCCGGATCGTCGCGGTCGAACCCGGCGGCACGGCGCTGTCCGGCGACCGCGTCCTCGACCTCGGCGACGACGTCGTGCTGCTGCCGGGGCTGGTCGACACCCACGTCCACGTCAACGACCCCGGCCGGGCCGAGTGGGAGGGCTTCGAGACGGCGACCCGCGCGGCCGCGGCGGGCGGGGTGACCACGATCGTGGACATGCCGCTGAACAGCCTGCCGCCGACCGTCGACGTCGCGGCCCTGGAGGTCAAGCGCAAGGCGGCGACCGGCCGGGTGCACGTCGACGTCGGCTTCTGGGGCGGGGCCATCCCGGGCAACGTGGGGGAGTTGCGGGGCCTGCACGACGCCGGGGTGTTCGGCTTCAAGTGCTTCCTGCTGCACTCCGGCGTCGACGAGTTCCCCCCGCTGGATCCGGCCGGGCTCGACGAAGCGTTGCGGGAGCTGAGTTCCTTCGACGCGCTCATGATCGTCCACGCCGAGGACGCGCACGAGATCGACGAGGCCCCCGAGCCGCACGGAGGTCGCTATGTCGACTTCCTGCACTCGCGGCCCCGGCAGGCGGAGAACCTCGCGATTTCGCACGTCATCGAGGCGGCCCGGCGCACCTCGGCGCGGGCGCACATCCTCCACCTGTCCTCTTCGGACGCGCTGCCGCTGATCGCCGCGGCGCGCCGCGACGGCGTGGCGCTGACGGCGGAAACCTGCCCGCACTACCTCAGCTTCGTCGCCGAGGAGATCCGTGACGGCGCGACGCAGTTCAAGTGCTGCCCGCCGATCCGGGAGGCGGCCAACCGCGAGCTGCTCTGGCAGGGGCTCGCCGACGGCGTCATCGACACGATCGTCAGCGACCACTCGCCGTGCACGCCGGAGCTGAAACGCTTCGACAGCGGCGACTTCGGCCAGGCGTGGGGCGGGATTTCCAGCCTGCAGCTGGGCCTCCCGGCGATCTGGACCCAGGCGCGGCAGCGCGGGTTCGCGCTCACCGACGTCGCCGGATGGATGGCCGAACGCCCGGCCGCGCAGGCCGGGATGCGCCGCAAGGGCCACCTGGCGGTGGGGTACGACGCCGACTTCTGCGTGTTCGCGCCGGAGGAGGCGTTCGTGGTCGACGTCGCGAAACTTAAGCACCGCAACCCGGTCAGCGCCTACGACCGGCGTCCGCTCGCCGGCGTCGTGCGCTCGACCTGGCTGCGGGGCATCGAAATCACCGGTGACGAGCCGCGCGGTGCGCTGCTGACCCGGGGGAACTGCTGAAATGGAGGCCGTGGTGTCCGACCGTCCGGAGTGGACAGAACTGCCCGACCTCGCCTCCCGCCGCTTCGGCGGGACGGTGATGTGGGCGACCGACGAGCTGTTCGCCGAGAAGGAGAACCTCGTCAACCCGTGGGTGCCGGCGCACCGCGCGGAGACGTTCGGGCCGAAGGGCCAGGTCTACGACGGCTGGGAGACCCGCCGCCACCGCGAACCGGGCGACGACCAGGCCATCGTGCGGCTCGGCACGGCCGGCACGATCACCGGCGTCATCGTCGACACGGCGTTCTTCAAGGGCAACTACCCGCCGTTCGTCTCGGTCGAGGCGACGTCGCTCCCGGGCTACCCGTCGGCGGCGGAGGTGGCCACGGCCGATTGGGACCCGCTGGTCGACCACGCCCCGGCGGCCGGGCACACGGAGAACTTCTACGCGGTCAACGGTTCGCGGCGCTACACGCACGTGCGGCTGACGCAGCACCCGGACGGCGGCGTGGCGCGCCTGCGCGTGCACGGCGCGCCGATCCCGGACCCGGCGCTGCTCGACCTGGACGCGCTCGACCTGGCGGCGCTGGAGAACGGCGCGCTCGTCACGGGCTGCAGCAACCGGTTCTATTCGTCGCCGAACAACATCCTCTCGCCGGGCCTGGCGGCCCACCAGGCGGAGGGCTGGGAGACGGCCCGCCGCCGCGACTCCGGCAACGACTGGGTGACGCTGCGGCTGGCCGGCGCCGGGATCGTCCGCTTCGCGGAGCTGGACACGAGCAACCTGAAGGGCAACGCGCCGGGCTGGGCCTCGGTCAGCGGCCGCGACACGTACGGCGAGTGGGTGCCGTTGCTGCCGAAGACGCGCTTGCAGCCGGACACCCGCCACCGGTTCGCGCTGCCGGACGCCCCCGAGGTGACGGAGGCCCGGTTGGACATCTACCCGGACGGCGGCCTGGCCCGCTTGCGGCTCTTCGGCCGGCTCACGGAAGCGGGCCGCACGAACCTCAAGGCGAGGTACGCGAAGACGCGCTAGTTCGCGCCGGGCCGGTTGAGGTAGGCGGAGGCGAGCGACAGGACGCAGGCGCAGCCGACGATCGCGCTCACCCACCACGGCAGGCCGACCACGACGCTCCAGGCGAAGCCCGCCGCCGCGAGGACGGCGACGAGGATGTTCCGGAACTGCAGCGGGGTCGGCTTGGCCATGCCGCCAGCCTCTCACGGCCGGGAATCGGACCGCTGTTGGCTCCCCGGCGCAGGGCAGCGTGCGTGCGGCTCGGCTCCCCGGGGCGCACCCGCTGCGCTTCGGGGTTCGGTGTGCTCGCCAGGCGCGAGCGGCCAAGTTCCCGGCGCGTCAGACCTCCGCGCGCTCTCCGGGTTCCAGCAGCACCAGCCGGTCGGCCAGCCCCGCGGCCTCGAACTCCTTCCGCAGCACGTCCGGGCCCTCGCTGAAGTGCTGCCAACCCCGGAAGTGCAGCGGGACGACTTTCGCCGCGTCGAGCACCTTCGCCGCTTCGGCCGCGGCGGCGCTGGTCAGCGTCAGGGGAGCGCCGTCGAAGAACTTCGTCCGGGCGGCGCCGGCGAAGAGCACCGCGATGTCGACGCGGAACCGCGCGGCGATCTCCCGCACGAGGTCGACGGAGGCGTTGTCCCCGCTGACGTACACGGTCGGGAGGCCGTCGCCGGTCAGGACGAAGCCGGTGACGTCGCCCGTGAGCCGCGAAGCGCCTTCGGGGCCGTGCAGTGCCGGGACGGCGGTGACGGTCAACGGCCCGACACGCGTTTCTTCCCACGGCGCCAGGCCCTTCGCCGTCCCGCCGAGCCGGGCGGCGCCGGCGGGCGTGATCAGCGTCAGCGGCACCGTCGCGAGATAGGCGCGGCCGCGGTCGTCGAGGTTGTTGGGGTGCTGGTCGTGGGACAGCAGGACGGCGTCCACCACGCCGATCGCGTCTTCGGACAGCACCGAGTCCTCGGTCTTGACCAGCACGCGCTCGCCGACGGGGTGGTCGCCGGGCGCGTCGAAGGTCGGGTCGGTGAGCAGCCGGACGCCGCCCAGTTCCAGGAGGGCGGTCGGGCCGCCGGAGAACGTGATCCCCAAGGTCATACCCGGGCCAACCCCGGGAACGCCCGTTCTCTTCCCGTGGCGGCTACGGCGCCGACGGCCGCCGCGAGCTGATCACGCCCGTGTTGAACCCGGCCAGGTGCAGACCGCCCGCGAAGCGCGCGTGCTCGATCTTCACGCACCGGTTCATCACCACGTCCAGCCCGGCTTCGCGCGCCCGCTCGGCCACCGGCTCGTGCCACAACCCGAGTTGCAGCCACAGCGTCCGCGCGCCGGCGTCGATCACTTCCTCGGCGACCTGGGGCAGGTCGTCGTGCTTGCGGAACACGCTGACCAGGTCGAGTTCGCCCGGGACGTCTTTAAGCGACGCGTACACCGGCTTCCCGAACAGCGTGTCCACGCGCGGGTTGACGAAGTTGACCTCGTACCGCGTCGACGAGAGCAGGTACGTCGCCACGAAGTAGCTGGGCCGCGCCGGGTTGGCCGACGCGCCGACCAGCGTCACCGACTTCGTCCGGTCGAGGATCGCGCGCCGCTCGACGGCTCCGACCTGGTGGCCGCTGGGCGTCATCCGGCCACCGCCTTGCCCAGCGCCTGGTCGAGGTCCCAGAGGATGTCCTCGACGTCTTCGAGGCCGACCGACAGCCGGATCAGGTCGGGCCCGACGCCCGCGGCCGCGAGCTGCTCCTCCGACAGCTGCGCGTGCGTGGTCGACGCCGGGTGGATGACGAGCGTCCGCGCGTCGCCCACGTTCGCCAGGTGGGACAGCAGCTCCACCGATTCGACGAACTTCTCGCCGGCCGCGCGGCCGCCGTCGATGCCGAAGGAGAACACCGCGCCCGGCCCGGCCGGCAGGTACCGGCGAGCCAGCTCGTGGTGCGGGTGCGACGGCAGCCCGGCGTAGGACACCCAGGCCACCCGCGGGTCGGCTTCGAGGTACTCGGCGACCGCGCGGGCGTTCGCCACGTGCGCGTCCATCCGCTGCGGGAGCGTCTCGACCCCTTGCAGCAGCAGGAAAGCCGAATGCGGCGACAGGGCCGCGCCGATGTCCCGCAGCTGCTCGGCGCGCAGGCGCGTGCAGAACGCGTACTCGCCGAAGTTCTCCCAGTACTTTAGGCCGCCGTAGCTGTCGACGGTCTCGGTCATCCGCGGGAACTTCCCGTTGCCCCAGTCGAACTTCCCGGATTCGACGACGATCCCGCCGAGGGTGGTCCCGTGCCCGCCGAGGAACTTCGTCGCCGAGTGCAGCACGATGTCGGCGCCGTGCTCGATCGGGCGGCACAGGTACGGCGTCGCCAGCGTCGCGTCCACGACGAGCGGGACGTCGTGGGCGTGCGCGAGGTCCGCCAGCGCGGCGAGGTCGGCGATGCCGCCGCCGGGGTTGCCGATCACCTCGGTGTAGAGCAGCCGCGTCCGGTCGGCGATGGCGGCGGCGTAGTCGTCGATGCCGCCGCTGACGAAGGTCGTTTCGACGCCGAAGCGCCGGAGCGTGCCGGTGAGCTGGGTGACGGTCCCGCCGTACAGGCCGCTCGCGGACACGATGTGGTCGCCGGCCTCGGTGAGCGCGCTGAAGGTGAGGAACTCGGCGGCCTGCCCGCTGGCGGTGGCGACGCCGCCGATGGCCCCTTCGAGGCTGGCGACCCGCTCTTCGAAGGCGGCCACGGTCGGATTCCCGATCCGGCTGTAGATGTTGCCGTACTTCTGCAGCGCGAACAGGTTCGCGGCATCGGCGGCGTCTTCGAAGACGAAGCTCGTGGTCTGGTAGATCGGCACGGCCCGCGCCCCGGTCGCGGGGTCGGGCGTGCCACCCGCGTGCAGGGCGCGGGTGCGGAAGCCCCAGCTGCGTTCACTCATCGGAGCCCACGGTAACCGCATCATCCCCCGGATGACACGCGCTCCCGGGGCGTGGACGCGGCTACGCTCCACCCCGTGACGGTGCGCTGGAGCGTGACGATCGACTGCGCGGACCCCCGGGCGCTGGCGAGGTTCTGGTCGGTGGCCCTCGGCTACATCGAACGGCCGCCCCCGCCGGGGTTCGCGAGCTGGGAAGCCTGGTTCGACCAGCACGGCGTGCCCGAGGCGGAGTGGGACGACGGCGCGTACCTGACCGATCCCGAAGGCGTCCTGCCGAGCCTGAGCTTCCTCAAGGTGCCCGAAGCGAAGACCGCGAAGAACCGCCTCCACCTGGACGTCCAGGCCGGTGGCGGGCGCGAGGTGCCGTGGGAGACGCGCTGGGAGCGGGTCGTCGAGGCGGTCGCCCGGCTGACCGCCGCCGGCGCGACCGTCCTGCGCGAGGACAAGCTCGACGGCCGTCCCGATCATTTCGTGCTGGCCGATCCGGAGGGCAACGAGTTCTGCGTGCTGTGAACCGGGTCAGCTGCGCCACGGCAGCACCTGCCCGAACCGGATCAGCTCGCCGTAACTCGCCGGGTCCACGTCGGCGAACACCAGGTCCAGCACCGCCCGTGCCGCCTCGTCCGGGGTCTGCGCCCGGCTGAAGTCGCTGAACCACGGCCGGGACGCCCGCGTGTCCACCAGGCCGGGACACACCGCCGCCACCAGGGTGCCGTTCGCGAGGTCGGCGTCCCTCCGCCGAGCCGCCACCGCACGCACTGCCGCGACCTGGGCGACCTTCGACGGCACGTTGATCCAGTCCGGCCAGCCCGCCGCCCGGGCCGTGCCGTCGTGGATCGCCGTGCGCCAGTCCTCGACCGCCTTCTCGACGTCGTCCAGCGAGACGTCGTCGAAGCGCGGCCGCAGCGGCTCGGGCAGGTGGCCCAGGGTGCCCAGTGAGCTGGCCACGACGAGCAGCCGCCCGCCCGGGCGCAGCACCGGCGCGAACGACCGCAGCACCGCGTGGGTGCCGCCGTTCGCGACATCCAGGAACACGTCGGCCTGCTCGGCCTGCGGACGGTCCGGGTCGAGCGGGCCGACGGCGTTCGAAAGCACGATGTCGACCGGCTCGGCGAAGCGAGCGACGGCGTCCGCGTCGGAGACGTCGAGGACACGCCCTTCGACCCGGCTGCGCGTCGCCGGATCGGCGGCGACGCGAGCAGCGGCCGCCGCCACCCGGCCGGCGTCGCGGCCGGTCAGCAGGACGAGGTCTTCGGGAGCGAGGCGGGCGACGAGGCCGCGGACGAGGGCGAAGCCGAGGCCCTGGTTGGCCCCGGTCACCACGGCGGTGCGTGTCATACCGCCACGCTAAAGCGACCGATCTCATGCGAAAAGCGAGAATTCGGCAACCCTGGTATGCGTGAACGTCATGGACTTCGGTGACGTCTCCCTGGTGGCCCTGCGCGTGTTCCGCGAGGTCGCCGAGCGCGGCACGCTCACCGCGGCCGCGGCGGCGCTCGGCTACACGCAGTCCGCGGTGTCGCGGCAAATCGCTTCACTCGAACGGGTGGCGCGGACGCCCGTGCTGGAGCGGCGGCCCGGCGGTGTCCGCCTCACCACCGCCGGCACCGTGGTGTTGCGCCGGGCGATCGCGGTGCTCGACGAGATCGACGCGGCCGGGCGCGAGCTGGCCGGGCTGCCCGCCGACGCCGGCACGGTCCGCCTGGGCTGGTTCCCCAGCGCGGGCGCGGTGCTGGTGCCGCGCGCCGTCGCCGAACTGCGGCGCACGCACCCGGCCGTCACCGTGCACACCCGGGAAGGCACCACCCCGGTCCTCGTCCGGGCGCTGCGTGCGGGCACGGTCGACCTGGCCGTGCTCGGCTCGGTCCCGCCGTTCCGCCCGCCGGACGCCGAGACGCCGGCGTTGCGCCTGGAGACCCTCGCCGAGCGCAGCCTCCGCCTCGCGGTGCCGGCGGGCCACCCGCTGGCCGGCGCCGGCCCGGTCGACGTCGCGGACCTGCGCGGGCAGCGCTGGATCGCCGGGCCGTCGGCGGGGGAGGAGACGCTGATGGGCGTGTGGCCGGGGCTGGACGAGCGGCCCGAAATCGCCCACACCGCCCGCGACTGGCTGGCCAAGCTGAGCCTGGTCGCCGCGGGGTGCGGGCTGACGACGCTGCCCGCGTCGCTGGCCAGGGCGGTGCCGCCCGGGGTGCGGGTGCTGGAGGTGCGCGGCGGCCCCTCGGAGCGGCGGCGGGTCGTGCTGGCGCGGCTGCCGGGTCCGCTCTCCGAACCCGCGGCGCTGCTGGCCGAGGTCCTGCGCCGAGCCGCCGCCGGATGACCGAGATCACTTCCGTTCCGGTCACATCCGTCCCCGCCGCGGGGTCTACTGCTTACGACGCACAGCGGAAGGAACGGCACAAGGTGGACACGGTGGACGCGCTGACCGGGCGGTTCGAGCAGGAGCGGCCGCGGCTGCGGGCGGTCGCCTACCGGATGCTGGGTTCGGCGGCCGAAGCCGACGACGCCGTCCAGGAGGCGTGGCTGCGGTTCCACCGCGCCGGCGCCGGCGAGATCGACAACATCCCCGCGTGGCTGACCACCGTGGTCGCCCGGGTCTGCCTGTCGCTGCTGCGCACGCGCCGCAACCACCGCGAGGAGCCCCTCGACGGGCAGCCCGAACCGGACGACGACCGCCGCGACCCCGGGCAGGAGGCGGAGCTGGCCGACACGGTCGGGCTCGCGCTGCTGGTGGTCCTCGACGCGCTGGGCCCGGCCGAGCGCGTCGCGTTCGTGCTGCACGACATGTTCGCGGTGCCCTTCGACGAGATCGCGCCGGTGATCGGCAAGACCCCGGCCGCCGCCCGGCAGCTCGCGAGCCGCGCCCGGCGCCGGGTCAAGGGCGGGACCACGACGGACGCGGACCTGCCCCGGCGGCGCAAGGTTGTCGAAGCCTTCCTGGCGGCCTCCCGCGGCGGCGACTTCGAAGCCCTCCTGGCGTTGCTCGACCCGGACGTGGTGCTGCACGCCGACCGGTTCGCCGGCCCGAGCCCGGCGCCGATCGTGCTGCGCGGCGTCGAAAGCGTGCGCCGCGGCGCGATCCTGGCGTCCGAGCGGGCTCGCGCCAGCGAACTCGCCCTGGTCGACGGCGCCCCGGGGCTGCTCATGGTGCGCGAAGGGCGGCCGGCCGTGGTGCTGGCGTTCCGCGTCGACGACGACCGCATCACGGGCATCGACGTCATCGCCGACCCGGAGCGGCTCGCCGCGCTGGAGCTGGCGGTGCTCTAACCCAAGGCGGCGCGAAGGCGTGCTTCGCGCTCTTCGGGCGTCTGACGCGGGCAGCTCACGCACTTCGGGTTGCCGACTTCGTAGATCAGGCAGCACGAAGCACGCCGGACGGCGGGTGTGCGGCCCACGCGGACGAACCGCGGCTTCGGCAGGCCCAGGTCGATCGCTTCGACCAGCGGCCCGGCGAGGGCCATCGCGCGCTCCGGATCGGACGTCCACAGCAGCCGGTTGCCGATCGAGTCGGTGGCGATCGCGCCGAGCGCACGCTCCCGCGCCCCGCTGACGGCGGCGATGGTGGTGATCGCGGTGCCGAGGGCGCCGGTGAAGGCGGCGCCCAGCTCGGGGAGGCCGCCGTCGAGCGGTCGGGTGGACCGGGCGCCGAGGAACCGCCCGTCGGCGACGAGGTCGAGCTCCATGGCGTCCAGGGACGGATCGACCGGCGTCCCGGCCACCAGGCCCTCCACCGCCGGCCCGGCCAGCACCGACGACAGCGAGTACCACCAGATCGTCCCCAGCACCTCCGGCCGCGCGCAGCCGTACAGCTTCGCCGCGCCGCCGATGCGGGCCCGCACCCACTCGGCGTCCGCGAGCCGGGTCGCGGACGCGGTCCAGTCGGGCTTCACCCCTTCACCCTTCCAGACTCACCGCCGCCGGTACGCCGAGACCGTGAACGACACCGTGACGTGCTGCGGCTCGTGCAGCGCGTCGAGCCGCTCCCGGCGCCCGTCGCGGTCCAGGTGGAACGCGGCGGGCCCCATCTCGACCGCCTGCCGGACCTGCCGCGGCGTCAGCTCCACCTCACGCCGGACCTCCGTGCGGTCCGTGCGCGTGAAGTACTCGCCGAGGGTGCCCTCGATGCGTTCCTCCTTGCGCTCGTCGACGGCCAGCACCAGGTCGCCCAGCTCGCGGAGGTGGTCCGGGGCCGGCGCCGCGACGACCAGCCGACCGTCGGGCCGCAGCACGCGGTGGAACTCCGGCCCGTTGCGCGGCGCGAAGACGTTCAGCACGACCGACGCCACCCCGTCGCCCACCGGCCACGGCTGCCACAGGTTCCACACCGCCGCGCCCAGCCGCGGGTGGGCCCGCGCCGCCCGTCGCAGCGCGACCGCCGAGACGTCCAGCGCGAGACCGAACGCCTTCGACGCCTCCAGCACGCGCGCGAGGTAGTAGCCCGTGCCCGCACCGGCGTCGACGACCAGGCCGCCGGCGCCGGCGCAGACGCGGGCCAGCTCGTCCGCCAGCGGCGCGTAAGCGCCCGACGCCAGGAAGTCCGCGCGCGCCGCGACCATCGGCGCGGTGTCCGCCGTGCCGGCCGGGATTCGCGCGTGCAACAGGTTCACGTAACCCTGGCGGGCTAGATCGAAAGAGTGGCGGTTACCGCAACGCAGTGTGCGACCCGCTGGGCCGATCGGGTCACCGCACACCGAACACCGCAGTGCCGCGACGACCGGGGGTGGCAGTGGGTCATTCCCGTGGTCGGCCGGTGTCATGGGGATATTCGACCACGACGTTTCGCAACCGGACACCCGAGGAGGGGTCCTGGGAAACCTGGCCGTAACAACCGGGCGCGGACAGTTCACGCGGGTGAAACCTCGCGCGCCGCCCCGTGAAACACCGCGAGCCAAAACTGCCATCGCACCAACCCAGGGCACGGGAGGACGATGTGCTGAACGCAGGAGACACCGCATGGGTATTGGCCAGCGCCGCGCTGGTCATGCTCATGACCCCAGGACTGGCGTTCTTCTATGGCGGCATGGTCCGCGCGAAGAGCGTCCTGAACATGCTGATGATGAACTTCATCGCGCTGGCCGTCGTGGGGGTGCTGTGGGCCCTGTACGGCTTCTCGATGTCCTTCGGAGACGACGCTTTCGGAGGTTTCCTCGGTAACTTCCACTTTGCCGGCCTCGAAAACACCTTCGGGAAGGTGGCCGGCTTCGCGGTCGCGGCCACCGACACCTCGCCGGCGGTCGCCTGGCCCGGCTCGGACGGCCTGCCCGTCCTCGCCTTCGTGATGTTCCAGCTGATGTTCGCGATCATCACGCCCGCGCTGATCTCCGGCGCCATCGCCGACCGCGCGAAGTTCTGGGGCTGGACGCTGTTCGTCGTCGTCTGGGTCACGGTCGTGTACTTCCCGGTCGCGCACTGGGTGTTCTCGTTCAACGGCTTCGTCGGCGAGAACGCCGTCGGCGGCTGGATCGCCAACAACCTCAAGGCACTCGACTTCGCCGGTGGTACCGCGGTCCACATCAACGCCGGTGCCGCGGGCCTGGCGCTGGCCATCGTGCTCGGCAAGCGCAAGGGCTGGCCGAAGGACACCGGCCGCCCGCACAACGTGCCGTTCGTGCTCCTCGGCGCCTCGCTGCTGTGGTTCGGCTGGTACGGCTTCAACGCCGGTTCGGCGCTGGCCGCCAACGACCTCGCCGCGGTCGCGTTCACCAACACCACCGTCGCCACCGCCGCCGCCGTGCTCGGCTGGCTGATCGTGGAGCAGCTCAAGTTCGGCAAGCCGACCACCCTCGGCGCGGCTTCCGGTGCGGTCGCCGGCCTGGTCGCCATCACCCCGGCGTGTGGTTTCGTGAGCCCGCTCGGCGCCATCGCGATCGGCCTGATCGCCGGTGTCCTCTGTGCGCTGGCCATCTCGCTCAAGTTCAAGTTCGGCTTCGACGACTCGCTCGACGTCGTGGGCGTCCACCTGGTCGGCGGCATCGTCGGCACGCTGCTGATCGGCTTCTTCGGCACCACCAGCGTCAACGCGCTCGGTGCGGACGGCCTGTTCTACGGCGGCGGGTTCACCCAGCTGGGTCGCCAGGCCGCGGCCGCCGGTGCGGTGCTCGCGTACTCCTTCGTGCTGTCCTTCATCATCGGCTTCGTGATCAAGAAGGCCGGCGGCTTCCGCGTCAGCACCGAGGACGAGGTCAGCGGCATCGACGAAGCCCAGCACGCGGAGAGTGCCTACGACTTCACCGGGACGGGCGGTGGCCTCGGCCACCCGAACACCATCCCGGTCAAGTCCACCCCGGCCGCGAAACTCGAGGAGAGCAAGGCATGAAGCTCATCACGGCGATTGTGAAGCCGTTCACGCTCGACGACGTCCGCTCCGCGCTGGAACAGCTGGGCGTGCTGGGCATGACGGTCAGCGAGGTGCAGGGCTACGGGCGGCAGAAGGGCCACACCGAGGTCTACCGCGGCGCGGAGTACTCGGTGGACTTCGTGGCCAAGCTGAAGGTCGAGGTCGTCACGGACGACACCAACGTGGAGAAGGTCCTGGAGGCCATCACCACGGCCGCGCACACCGGCAAGATCGGTGACGGCAAGGTGTGGGTGACGCCCGTGGAGACGGTCATCCGGGTACGGACCGGCGAGCGCGGCACGGACGCTCTATAAGGCGTCTGGGATGGCCGACGGGGGCGAACTGGTCAAGGCCACCGAGCGTTTGCTCGAGGGCAGGCACGGGAGGCTGGGGGCGTCCGCACTGCGGGCGGCCCTGGTCGACCTCTACGAGTTCTGGCTGGGCAGGGGAGCCTCGGCGGCCGGCGTCGACACCGCGGAACCGGGTGTCGCGCTGGTCGCCGTGGGCGGGCTCGGCCGCCGGGAGCTGGTGCCGTTCTCCGATCTCGACCTGCTGCTCGTGCACAACGGCAACAGCGGCGTCGGCGAGATCGCGGACGCGCTCTGGTATCCCTTGTGGGACGCCAAGATCGGGCTGGACCACTCGGTCCGCACGCCCGGTGAGGCGCTGAAGGTCGCTTCGGAGGACCTGCGCGTGGCCATGGGCCTGCTCGACGCCCGGCACCTCGCCGGGGACGCCGAGCTGAGCGGCCGGCTGGTGTCCGCGGCGCGGGACCAGTGGCGCCGCACGGCGCGCAAGCAGCTCCCGGACATGACGGCGTCGGTCCGGCAGCGCTGGGCCCGCAGCGGCGAAATCGCGCAGTCCGCCGAACCGGACCTCAAGCACGGCCGGGGCGGGCTGCGGGACTTCGCCGTCCTGGAAGCGCTCGCCGCGGCGCAGCTCACCGCGCGTCCGGGCGAGGAACTCCTGGACGCGAAGGGGCTCCTGCTCGACGTCCGCACCGAGCTGCGGCGCGAGATCCGGCGCGAACGGGACGTCCTGTCCGCGCCGGAGGCCGAACTGGTCGCCGCCGAACTCGGCTTCGGCGACCGGTTCACGCTGGCCCGCAAGCTTTCCGGGGCGGGCCGCACGATCGCGTACGCGCTCGACGTGGCGCTGCGGTCCACTGTGGAGCCGCCGAAGACGCGGTTCGGGCGCCGTCCGTCGCGGACGCCGCTCGCGGAAAACGTGGTGCTGCACGGGAACGAGGTCGCGCTGGCCCGCGACGCCGTCCCGGCGAAGGACCCGGCGCTGCTGCTGCGGGTCGCGGCGGCGTCGGCGCGCACGGGCAAGCCGATCGCGCTCGGCACGCTCAAGGCGCTGGCCGAGTCGGCCCCGGAGCTGCGTGCCCCGTGGCCGGCCGAGGCGCTGAACGCGCTGGTCGAGCTGCTGGGCGCCGGCGAGGGCTTGGTCGACGCGGTCGAATCGCTCGACCGCACCGGACTGTGGTCCCGGCTGTTCCCGGAGTGGGGCGCGGTCCGCGACCTGCCACCGCGCTCGCCGGTGCACCAGTGGACGGTCGACCGGCACCTGGTGCGCACCTGCGTCGAGGCGGCCAAGCTGACCACCACGGTTTCACGCCCCGACCTGCTGCTGATCGGCGCGCTGCTGCACGACATCGGCAAGGGCCGCGACGCCGACCACTCGGAGCTGGGCGCCAAGATCTCCGCCCAGGTCGCGGCCCGGCTGGGGCTCACCCCGGCCGACACGGCCACGGTGTCGGCGATGGTCCGCCACCACCTCCTGCTGCCGCACACGGCGACGCGGCGCGACATCAGCGAACCGGCCACCGTGGCGCGGGTGGTGAAGACCCTGGGCAGCGACCTCGTCCTGGTCGAGCTGCTGCACGCGCTGACCCAGGCCGACTCGCTGGCCACCGGTCCGGGCGTCTGGACCGATTGGAAGGCGCGCCTGCTGGCGGAGCTGGCGGCCGGCTGCGAAGAAGTGCTGCACGGCAAGGGGTTCACCGCCCCGGAACCGATGAACGACGAACAGCGCGAGCTCGTCGCGGCGGCCGTGGCGTCGGGGACGGGCGAGATCCGGATCAGCTCGCACGGCAAGGTGGTCACGGTCCTGCTGGCGGTCCCGGCCCGGGCGGAACTCCTGGCCCCGGCGGCGGGCGTGCTGGCGCTGAACTCCCTGGAGGTCCACTCGGCGGTCCTGCGCGGCCACGACGGCGGCCGCGCGGGCGTGTTCACGGCGTCCCCGAAGTTCGGGTCCTTGCCGGACGCGACGCTGCTGCGGGAGCAGTTCGCCCGCGCGGTGGCGGGCACGTTGCCGCTGACCCAGCGGCTGGCGGCGAAGGAGCGCGACTACGGCCCCCCGCCACCGGTCGCCCCGAAGGTGCTCTGGTTCGACGACGAGACGACGGGCCCGGACACGGTGGTCCTGGAGCTGCGCGCGGCCGACCGGATCGGCCTGCTGTTCCGGGTGGCGGGCGCCTTGCGCCGGTGCGACGCGGAGGTCCGCTGGGCGAAGGCATCGACACTGGGCGGCGCGGTGGTGGACTCCTTCGCGGTGACGCCCCGCAGCGGCCGCATCGAGCCGGGCTGGCGGCGCGAAGTGGAACAGGCGGTCCTGGCCGCGGCTTCTTAGCGGCCGCGGGGGAGCCGGCACCGGGGGCGGGCGGAACCCTCGCGACCCGCCCCGGCGCGGCTTCAGGCGGGTGTTCCGAGCCACCGGCGGAGGGCCTCGTCCAACCCCGGCCCGCCGTCCCACGCGACGTACCCGTCGGGCCGGACGAGCCGAGGTGCCGCCCCCTCGCGGCCCTCGACCCGCCCGGCCCACCCGGCCGGCACGGTGGTGCCGACCAGGACCGCGCGGCCGTCCACGCTGGCCGGGACGTCGGTCGCGCGCCCGGTGATCCCCGGGTACGTCACCCCGATGCCCGACAGCTCCGCGGCGACCGCCCGCCGCGCCTCGGGCACGGCGAGCAGCTCCATGACCACCGTCCGGACCGCCACCGCGTCCGGGTCGGGTACGCCGAGGATCGCCTGGGCCCGGGTGCTGACCAGCACGCGCGCCGCGATCGGGTGGCGTTCGTCGTGGTAGCTGTCGAGCAGCCCGGCCGGTGCCGTGCCGTGGACCGTCGCGGCCAGCTTCCAGCCCAGGTTCACCGCGTCCTGCAGGCCCAGGTTGAGGCCCTGGCCACCCACCGGGAGGTGGATGTGCGCCGCGTCGCCCGCGAACAGCACCCGGCCGTGGCGGTAGCGCTCCAGCTGCCGGGACGCGTCGCCGAACCGCGACGCCCACAGCACGTCGCCCACCTGGAGCTCCGGCCCGTGCGCGGCGGTCAGCGCCCGCTGCACTTCGCCGGCGGTGACCGGTGCGTCGCGGCCGAGCCGCTGCTGCTCCTCGCCGAAGACGATCGTGCGATAGCGCCCCTCGGACAGCGGCAGCAGGTACCCCGACCCCGAGGACGGCAGCTGCCAGTCCTCCGCGAGCCCGGCGGGCTTGGCGGCGAGGGTGATGTCCGCGACGACCAGCGAGATCCGCGCCGGACGGCCGGGGAACGCGGCACCCAGCAGCGTCCGGACCGTGCTGTGCCCGCCGTCGGCGGCGACCAGCCAGCCGGCCCGGTGCTCGCGCCCGCCCGCGGTGACCGTGACGCCCTCGTCGTCCTGCGCCACGGCGGTGACGGCCGCGTCGCGCCGCACCGGCGTGCGCAGCCGCGCCTCGATCGCCGCCGCGACGTGGGCCTGTTCCACGCCGAGCTGGTACGGGAAGGACGTCGGCAGGTCGGTGTAGTCGATCGGCACGCCGGAGAAGTGCCCGGCGGGCAGCTTCGCCTGGATATGAGGCTCGATCGCGGCGAGCAGGCCGCGGTCGGCCAGCACCTCGACCGACCGGGGCTGCAGGCCGAGCGCTTTCGACTGCGTGGCGGGTCCGGCGTGGCGCTCGAGGACCAGGACGTCGACGCCGGCGCGTTCCAGCTCGAACGCGGTCAGCAGGCCGGTCGGGCCCGCGCCCGCGACCAGGACGTCAGGCATCGAGGTTCTCCTTGCGGAGGTACCAGACGTGCCAGGCGATCAGCAGGGCCAGCGCGCCGAACCACGCCACGTTGGTGACCAGCGCGATCAGGTCGATCGGCAGCGTGTAGACGAGCACGATGTGCACCACCGCGCTGCCCAGCAGCACCGCGCCCCAGGCGGCCGTGTTGATCCGCAGGCCGCGCCGGAACCGGGCATCGGTGTCCCAGCGGCCCGCCCACGCGTCCGCGCCCTCGGCGCCGCGCTTGATCTCGGCGATCGTGCGGCCGAGCGTCAGCTGCGCCGGGCGGCCGACGAAGACGGTCACCAGCATCCACGCGCCGAACAGGCCGCCCAGCGCCGCCGTCCAGCCTTCGCGGATCACCAGCGTGCGCGGGTCGTCCGAGAGCAGGCCGAGCACGACCGAGAGCACCAGGACGCTGAGCGTGACGAGGGCGACGAGGTCGACCTTGCGGTTGCGGGCGATGGTCCACAGCACGTACGGCGCGGCCACGAGGACGCCCGCCATCAGCGCCCACCACTGGCTCACCCCCGCGGCGCGCAGGCCGTAGAACAGCGCCATCGGCACGATCACTTCGAACACGACGTTCCGCACGTTGGCGCGCACGACCCGGCGCAGGCCGGCGTCGGGTTCGGTCTTCTGCTCGATCATCATCCGGGTTCCCCAGTGGATTCGGGTGCGGTCGCCCGCACGTAAAGGTCGGCGAGCTCACGCCCGATGCGCGCGAGCTCGGCGGGTTCGGGCACGTCGGCCGCCGCGGTGGCGACGACCGCGTCGAGCCCGGAAGTGAAGGACAGTGCCGCGGTCCGGGCGTCGAAGGTGCCGAACGCGCCGGCCGCCTGCCCGGTGCGGAAGTGTTCTTCGAACAACGCGAGCCGCCCGTTGACGGCGTCGCTGCGCGAGCCGGCGTTCTTGACGAGGTCGATCAGCGCCCGGACCTCGGTGGGGTGCTCGCCGACGAGGTCGACGTTCGCCTCGACGTAGGCACGCAGCTGGGCGACGTGCCCGACGGCGGCGTCGATGCGCGGCTGCATGTACGCCCCGGTGATTTCTTCGATTTCGGTCACGCACGCTGCGAGCAGGTCGTCCTTGCCGGCGAAGTGGTAGCTGATCATCCCCGTGCTCGACAGGCCGGCGTGCTTCGCGATCCGGCTGAACGACGCTTTGAGGTAGCCGGCTTCGGCGATCACGGCGATCGCCGCCCGCACGATCTGGGCGCGCCTGCCGGACTCGGTGAACGTTCTTGCTCGCATGAGCAAAATTTAGCTCAGTCGAGCAAATCCGGCAAGTCACCTGGTCAGAGAAGGGTTCTCGGGGAGCTCAGGCGGACGCGGTGCCCGCGACGACCTGGTTGCGGCCCGCGTCCTTGGCCCGGTACAGGGCCTTGTCGGCCGCCTGCAGCAGCCGGTCGACGGCGGTGCCGCCGTCCGGGTAGGTGGCGACGCCGATGGAGGCGGACAGGCCGCCGATCGAGCGGATGCGGCTGCCGTCCTCGTAGTCGACCCGCAGGGACTCGATCGCCGAGCGGATGCGCTCGGCCACCGCGAGCACGGCCGCCGGCCCGATGTCGGGTAGCAGGACGACGAACTCCTCGCCGCCGAAGCGGCCCACCGAGTCGTAGTCGCGGACGGCGCTCTTGATCGTCGCCGCGACCGCGCGCAGCACGGTGTCGCCCGCGAGGTGGCCGTGCTCGTCGTTGATGAGCTTGAAGTAGTCCAGGTCGATCATCAGCACGCCGAACGTGCTGCGCTTGCTGCGCTGGGCCCGGGCCAGTTCGCGCGAAGCGAGCAGGTGCCACCCGGTCGTGTTGAACAGGCCGGTCTTCTCGTCGGTCGTGGCGGCGATCTCCAGCTGCTTGATCAGCACGGCCCGGTGCAGCACCAGCAGCGGTGGCACGATCGCGACGGCGAGCGCGGGCAGCGTCGCCAGCGTCAACGCCGTGAGCAGGCCGAGGCAGAGCGTCGCGACCTCGAGGAGGTTGTCGCCGAGGCCGCCGAAGAACGCCTTGATCGTGCGTTTGGTGATCGTCAGGGCCGGGACGATGGTGATCGCCGAGACCAGGAAGTAGGTGACCGCGGCCAGCGTGATGGCCGTGACGCCACGCCAGCCCGCCGTCAGCGCGGCGTACATGTCCGGGACGCCGAGGCGGCCCAGGACGAGTTCGGCGGAGAAGCAGGTGATGACGACCAGCGTCGCGTTCAGCGTCATCCGGAACGGCGGCACGCGCTTCATCCGCGCGAGGCTGCGGGTGGCGAGGTGCAGGTAGAGGACGGCGATCAGCGCGGTGACGAGCGCGGGCGGCAGCAGCAGCACCCCGGCGAACGTCCAGACCGACGTCAGGTTGATGTGCGGGGTGTCGGACACCAGCCGCCGGACGCGTTCGATCTTCCGCCCCAGCTCGGCCTGCAGAACACCCAGGCAGGCGAGAACCCCGAAGACGGCGAGGTCCCACCCGCGCACGGGAACGGCAACGGCGGCCAGGACAGTGGCGGCGAGCGCCACGGGCTCGACGAGGAAGCAGTAGAAGATCAGCGACCCGCGCTGCTGCCAGAGGGTCCAATGAGCAGGGTTCAGCGCCCCACGGATCCGTCCCGCGCGGGGTTGGGCCGGACGGGCGCCGTCCATACTCAAGGCGGTGCAACTCCCCTGGGTGATCCGACGATCCGTATCCACCCCACCACACCGGGCCGCCCCGATCGATGATTGCCACACGTTCGGAGCAGTGAAGGGAGGCGCCGTCATGCGCAACCGCGAGTCCTGAGCCTCCACGTCCCGAAGCCCGCGCGAACCGCCGGAGGGAGGCTGTTGTGCGTAATCGCGAGTCCTGAGCTGTGGTGACCTCTGTTTACCGTGCCGAAAGGAGTGCTGACGTGCGTAATCGCGAGTCGTGAGCCCGTGCTGTCCGCCACCACGTGCCGAGAGGAGGTCTGTCGTGCGCAACCGCGAGTCCTGACCCCCGCTGTGCACCCGTCCGTTCCGCTGGAAAGGAGAGCCGTCGTGCGTAACCGCGAGTCCTGAATCGATGCCCACCCGGCCGACTGAACCGGAAGGAGAGCTGTCGTGCGT